>NZ_RJUU01000003.1 GCF_003751445.1 Streptomyces sp. 840.1
GTCCATCGGGTACCGACCTCAACTCCTGGTACGTCCCGGGTGCCCCTGACTGAGCGTTAATTGGTCTACTCCAATTTAGTTCCCAGGAAGAACCGAGACCGCACCTGGCAACTCGTCAGGTCCACAAAGACAAAACACAAAAAAGCCCTCCCCGAGAAAGACATCTGCACCTACAAAATGAACGCCGCCACGAAAGCCCCGGGAAATCGCTCTGCCGGGCACGGCGTCACATCCCGGCGCCCCGCCCGCTACAGGTTCCGCAGGCCCCCGTAACCCCGAAAGCGGACACCGCTCACCTGGGACTGCTGGGAGGAGTGACTGTCAGGCGCCGATCCCGATGGATCCGACGTAGGCATACGCGGCGTAGTCGGAGTCCAGGTCGGTAATGATGTCGTCCCAGATCTCGTCCAGGGTGTCCAGATCACCCGCACCCCAGGCCTCAACCATGTCGTCCCAGACATAGCGGGCCTGCACGGAACGTTCGGAGATTTCCGGCCGGCGACGCTGCTCGTCCACGGCCGACTGGTCCACCGGATAGATCTCGATCCGCCGGCCCCGGCCGGCGTTGTCGAGCAACCGCTTCAACGCACCCGAACGCACCAGGTTGTCCCGACGACGCTCCTGATAGGCCCTGTCGACCGCCTCCAGCTTCGAGCGGCTGGGACGCACCCCACGCTCCCAGGAACGCAGCAGCCGCGCACTGATGCCGTGGTCGGCGAGGGCTTCGCGGCCGGGCCGGCTGTTGAGGTAGTTCAGGCGGGCGGAGAGCCCGCGGTTGGTGGTGACGGGTGAGGCGATGCCGCCTTCGCGTGCGATGCGGTGCAGCTCGCTGGCGAGCGCCTGCGCACCGCTCATCCCCTGGACACCGTACTTCTGCTATTCGCCCCAGTAGATGGTTTTCGCCTTGACCTGAGAATGGTTGCGGCCTTCCGAGAATTCGGATTGCCAGTTTCCCGAGGCGTGTAGTTCGTGCCCGGCATTTGAATTACCGTCAGTCCCGACGTGCATGCTTTATGCGTTTTCAGCCACAGGTTCACAAATCCAATCGGGCGCCTGATTTCACGGTTCGCGGCGCTCTATCCGATAGTGGACACGAGCTCAGAATACATGGATTTCGCGTACCTCAGGGCGAGTTGACTTGGTTGGAATTCGAGTGCCTGGCGTCGACATGCGGGAGGGCCTCATCCCAAAGGACGGGGCCCTCAAACTCTGAACAATCAGCAGGACGTAGACCGCGAGGACGGCCGCGCCGATCAGCGCGGCCAGCCCGATCAACACCGGTTAACGCGCGTCCCGGTGGCAGACAGTGAGCCTTTTCCATCTTGATCAGGTGGCGAGTTCGAGGGCGACGATGGCACGGACGACGGCGGTGATCCGGGTGGTGCTGCAGCGGAGCTTCCGCAGAAGGCGGGCGTAGGTGTCACCGCAGCGCAGATGGGCCAAGACGAGGAGAGCCTGCCGACCGCAGGTGAGGCGACGCCACCAGGAACCGATCCGACGGCGGTGACCTGCGAGGAGACCCGAGAGGTGCCGCAGGGCGCGGCTGGACAGATCGATACCGGACGGGTAGGCAAGCACGCGAAAGCTCCTGGCGGACTGGTGATCTTGGTCGTGAACCCGTCTACCAGGAGCTTTCTTCATCCGCTGCCGGGGTCGCCCGTCCAACCACCCGTCAGGTTGGAAACAGCCCAGTAGCTCTCGCGCATTCTCCACTAACCGCAGTTGGTGTGTTCCCGGGTGGCTATCGCATCCCCGATCTCTCCTCCCCAACTTACGCAAGTTCCTTTTGCGTAGAGGTAGACGGGTCCTGCGTATTTACTAAATGGGCCGAACTCGCTTGTATAGGAGTTCGAGTTGTCGTCTCTCTCTATGAAAGTCGACACATTCGGCCCCACTCCGACATATCTCTTGATGGTGACGACGCAGTTATTACCCGTACTGCTGGAGTAGGTCAGATAGACCGTGCCGACTGCGACACCCTGATCGTGAAGGTCAGCCGACGCTTTCACAATGTAGCCGCTACCGCACACCCCGTTGTATCCGACGGCGGCAGCGCTAGCAACTCCGGGCATAGCGAGAATCGACCCTGAAATTACGCCTGTCATGGCGACAGTTGTTGCGACGCGACGGCCAACACGACTTGAGGGGCCCCGCTTGATTCTTTGAATGATCCCCATCTGGCTACTCGCTCCCCTTTTCCATTTGGTTTAGTCCTGCCGGTCAGGCTAGGGCGCGTCAACGGCGCGAGGATAGAGGGATATCCAGCCATTCATGCCTGAAATTCTCACCTATAAATGAAGGAACCTATGCGCCTAATCAAACAGCATCCGGCCCGCATCTACGCCGTAGCCGTTGCCGTCCTCGCCTTGGTGGCGCATTACGTGCCCGATCTGCCGAGCGCGCTCGTCCTCGGCCTGGTCGCCGCGGTGCTCGCTACCGGTGAGGTTGTCCAGCGAGCCGAGGACCGTAAGACCGCCGAGACCACGGGAACCGGCGAGGACGAGCGCCAGGGCGACGACCGGGCCGAAGCCGACGAGCTGTCCGCGTGAGCTTTCGGCACGTCGCCCTGATGGGCCGAGCGGGGTCTGGGAAGGACTCGGCAGCCGCTCGGCTTGTCAGCCGGTATCAGTTCGTGCGGGTGGCATTCGCAGACCCGCTCAAGGAAAGCGCGCTGCGGCTCGACCCCATCGTTGGGGCCGAGGGCACGTCCCACGGGGCGCTTCCGAACCGTCTGTCCGACGTGGTGAAGCGGTACGGGTGGGACCGCGCGAAGAACAGCTATCCCGTGGTTCGGCGGACGTTGCAGAACCTCGGCGAGACCGTCCGCGCGGACGATGCGGATTTCTGGCTACGCATGGCGCTGGACAAGGTGGCGACCGCTGACCGGTGGTCCCTGCCCGTCGTCGTCTCCGATGTTCGGTACGCCAACGAGGCGGACGCGCTTAGGACTCGTAACACGATCATGGTCGGGTCTTCTTGAGGCGTCGGTAGCAGATGAGGCTGCAGGCGAGGGAGACCAAGGCGTCGTGGAGTTCGGTGCGGCGTTCCCAGCGGACAGCGAGTCGTTTGAAGTGGTGGAGCAGGGCGAAGGTCTGCTCGACGACGTATCGCAGCTTGCCGATGCCCTTGATGTTGGGTGCTCCCTTGCGGGAGATGACGGGCAGGATTCGTCGGCGGCGGAGCTCGTCGCGGTTGGGGTTGGAGTCGTAGCCTTTGTCGCCGAGCAGAGCTTCGGGCCTTCGGCGGGGTCGTCCGGGGCGGCCTGCGACGGATGGGATGCCGTCGACCAGGGCGAGGGTCTGGATGACGTCGTTGACGTTGGCCGCGGTCGTGATGACCTTGAGCGGGGTGCCGCGTCCGTCGCAGATCAGGTGGTGTTTGCTGCCCGTTTTCCGCCGGTCGACCGGTGACGGGCCGGTGTCGGCGCCCCTTTTTCGCGCGGATGTGGGAACCGTCCACACATGCACGTGACCAGTCGAGTTCGCCGGCCGCGTTCAGCTCCGCGAGCAGGACCCGATGTAACGCGCCGAAGACTCCTGCCTTCTGCCACCGGTCCAGCCGGCGCCAGCACGTCTGCCCCGAGCCGAACCCCAGCTCCAGGGGCAGGAGTTGCCATGCTACGCCGTTGTAGAGGACAAACAGGATGCCTTGGAGGCAGAGCCGCTCCGACACTGGCCTGGGCCCCGGAGACCGCTCCGGCCACGCCGGCAGCAACGGCTCGACCAGAGCCCACAACTCATCGTCCACGATCCACGGTCGGGTACCCACACCCTCACGAACGGCCGAATCATCACACCGGTAACGGCCTACCAGGACGATTCAGCAAGATCGTGTTACGAGCTCATAATGCAGATCACCAGAAAGCGCAGGGTAAATACGAGTTTCGCGTCGGGAATGTACCCACTCCTCGATCGCGCCAGCTCAATCAGAAGGCGCGGCATGGTCGCACATACGGCGCCGACGGAGAAAAATGCAGCCATCAAGATAATAAGTTCGGTTCTCGTTAATTCCCCCTGGATTAGCGGGTGCTGACGATGGGGGAAGTCCGGCGACAGGACTGGTCACGCTGTCGCCGGACTCGCGGTCTATCTACTCAGGGAGCAGATATGAAGAACCTCCAAGGAGGCCACCGGCCACGCCTCCACCGACGCAAGCCATTCCCATGTCCCCAGCGCCATTGCCGTTGAAGCCTTCGGCAGCGGCGCCCATGGCGCAACCACTCCTATCGCTGCCCCAAGAACCAATGCTCCAACCTCGGGCCATCCGAAAAGTCCGGTGGGGTCGATGCGGTTGACGGGGTCGCCTTCGGCGTAGAGGTAGGGGTTCTGTTCCTGGCCGGAGGGGTCGGGGTTGGTGAAGCGGCCGATGTTGGGGTCGTAGTAGCGGGCCGCGAAGCGGTAAAGGCCGGTGGGGTCCTGGTAGCCGTCGGCGAGCCGGTAGGGCTGGGTCACCGTCTCGCTGGTGGTGGAGCGTGGGACGCCGCGGGGGCTGAAGCCGTAGCTGTTGACCTTTGTGCCAGCCTCGTCGGCCATGGCGACCACGCGGCCGAGCGCGTCGGTGAGGATGTCCAGCACGTTGCCGTCCTGGTCGACGGCCCGCCACAGTATTTCTGCTCCCCGTTGATTTTGATGAAGACCTCGTTCAAATACCACTTGTCACCAGACCTGGGCTGCCGACGACGCAGCGCGGCGGCGTCGGCCTGGCCGAACTTCCCACACCAGCGGCGGACGGTCTCGTGGGAGACGACGACACCGCGTTCGAGCATGAGCTCCTCGAACTCGCGGAAGCTGAGGGGGAAACGGTGGTAGAGCCACACGCACTGGAAGATGACCTCGACCGGGTACCGGTGCCCCTTGTACGACGGTGACACACCGCCCACGGACACCCCCCTCCAACATGATCAACCCAAAGATCATCCCACCCCGCCAGCCAACGTGACAGCGCCCAAAAACGGCCGAAGGGCCACCAGCTGCGCTTGGTGGCCCTTCGGAAAGTCGCCTTCGCCGATTCAGGCGCGGCGAGCGGACGCGGCGCACACCGTGCTCAGCTTCGGCGTGATCCAGCGCAGCTGCGTGGAGTCAGCGAGCTCTATTTTCAGGCTCGCCCATTCTTCCCTCTCTGAATGAAAAAGTAGCCCACCACAGAAATGAAACCGATAATCCCAAGAAGCGCCCACCCTCCACCATTACCGGAAATAATCAGAAAAAGCGAGAAGGCTATACCTAGGACTGCAAAGACGGCAGCGAACTGTACATACCGCTTAACGGCGGCCCGCTGTTCCATCGTCCATCCGACGTGTGGCTCTGACATGCTGAATCCCTTTCTGCATCCTGGGCGGGAGAGGACGTAATTCCTCTCCCGCCCAATGTCGTTTATCCGCTGCCCGCGTTAGACGCTATCTGCCCTGCGCTCCAGGCGATTGCGTAGCAACCGGCTGTAGCTCCAAGGGATCCACCCAGAGTGGGACCAGCGCTGGCAGCTACTGCCGCTCCGCACAATCCTCCTGCGATGCCACCGGCGACCACACCTGCAACATCGCCCCACAGAGCCTCGGTGTCTCCTTGGGCCAAGTGGACGGCTCCAGTGGCGACGTCGCCGACAGGTCCTAGTGCGTCCGCGACACCACTGAGACTGAAGAGTCCGGTGGGGTCGATGCGGTTGACGGGGTCGCCTTCGGCGTAGAGGTAGGGGTTCTGTTCCTGGCCGGAGGGGTCGGGGTTGGTGAAGCGGCCGATGTTGGGGTCGTAGTAGCGGGCCGCGAAGTGGTAAAGGCCGGTGGGGTCCTGGTAGCCGCCGGCGAAACGGTAGGGCTGGGGAACCGTCTCGCTGGTGATGCTGCGCGGAACACCGCGGGGGCTATAGCCGTAGCTGTTGACCTTCGTGCCGGCCTCGTCGGCCACGGCGACCACGCTGCCGAGCGCGTCGGTCAGGTAGTAGTAGTTCTTCCCCCCGCGGGTCATGGAGTTCAGAGTGCCCCCGGGCTCCCGGTTGAATCCTGTGTCGACCCCGGCAGTTGACGTGGCGGCAAGGCCGATCGGGCCGTTGTGGAAGAACGTCTCACCGAGCTTGATCCGCTCGGACTGGTCGGTGGAGCCGTACTGTCCGGCGTAGGTCTTGCCGCCCGTGGTGATGGACGTCAACTGGGAGTAGTCCGTCCACTTCTCGCCGGTGCGGGTGCCTTCGGGTGTGGAGGCGCCGGCGGTCTCGTTGCCGATCTTGTCGTAGGACCAGTTCGTCGCCGAGCCGTTCTTCGCCGTGATCTGCTGCGCGTCGTTGACCGCGTACGTGGTACCGCCGGGGCAGCCCGGAGCGACGCCCTGGGAGGTGAGGTTGCCGGCCAGGTCGTAGCAGTACTGCCACGAGCTCCTCACCACACCGGCCTTCTCCTCCTTGGCGTAGGAAAAGCGTCCGGCACTGTCGTACTTGTACGAGGTCTTGTACCCGGTGACCGTGTCGTTGCTGGTGCGGATCTTGCCGCCGTCCTTGCCGTCGTCCTTGGCGTAGGTATAGGAAAGGTCGACCAGTGTGCCCTTGGGGCTGGTGGCCTTGATGTGCTCGGGGCGGCCCGACTTGTCCGGGGTGACTTCGTGGACCGTGCTGCCGGGGTAGCTCGTCTTCGTGCGGACGTCGTTGTTGTTGTACGCATACGTGGTGACCTTGTTCTGGGGGTCCTTGAGGGATTCCAGCTTGTTGGCCTTGTTCCACGTGTAGTCGGTCAGGCCGGCCGGGTCCTGGTAGGTGTCGACGTTGCCGGCCGGGGTGTAGGTCAGGATGGTCTGCGACCCGTCCTGCAGAGTGCGGACCGTTTCGCGGGACAGCGGGTCGAAGTCGTATTCGATCACCCCCGCGCCGTCCGAGCGCTGTTTCAGGTTCCCATCACCGTCATAGGAGTACGTGACGGCTAGGTAGTTCGAGGAGTCGACCTTGATGACCCGGTCACGGTTGTCGTAGGTGTAGAGGACGGTGACACCGCGGGCGTCCTTGACGCTCTCGGTGCGGCCGAGGTCGTCGTATGTGTAGGTCGTGTTGCCCAGTGGGGCCGGCGCCTTGACCGTCTTCAGGTTGCCCTGGGTGTCGTAGGTGAAGGCGGTGGATACCGACTTCGCCGACGTCATCTCCATGGTCACCTTGCAGACCTGCCCCTCGAAGCCCTGGCAGGTGGGGCTGGCGGAGTTGTAGTCGAAACTCTGGTTGCCCCCACCGGTGCCTTCGACGGCTACGGACTTGGTGTTGCCCACCGTGTCGTAGGTGTAGTTCGTCTTCTCGTCGTCCGCCGTCGTCATCGTGCCCGGCAGATCCGTGCCCGCGACCGTCTGATAGCTGGCCGTGGCGGTCGCACCGGTGGGCAGCTTCGAGGAGGTGGGGTTGTTGCGGCTGTCCCAGCCGTAGGTGGTGACGTTCGCGCCCGTACCGCCCACGCCCATGGCATCCGACGAGGTATCGACGTTGTGGTTCGCGTCGAACGTCTTGGACCGGGAGTGGTTCAGCGCGTCGGTGACCTTCTTCACCTGGCCGTCGCCGTCATGCTCGTACTTGGTGGTGTGCTGCTCGGGGTCGGTGACCGTGGTCGTGCCGGCCGCCGAGGGCGAGGACGCCGAGTAGGTGTAGGTCCAGGTCGGGCCGGTGTGGCCGGATCCGTTGAGGGCTGTGGCGCGGAGCATGGAGGTGACACGGTTCTGGTCGTCGTAGGTGAAGACCGTGACCCGCCCCTCGGGGGTGGTGATCTTCGTCAGACGGCGTGAGGAGTCGTAGCCGAACTGGGTGGCTTTGCCCTCCGTGTCCGTTGTCTTGGCCACGTCGCCGGACGGGTTGAGGTCGTAGACGGCGGTGCGGCCGGTGTGGTCTTTGGCCTGCCACTGTGAGGCGTTCGTCTTCAGCAGATCCACCCAGCGGCCCGAGCGGGTCTCGGTGACCTTGAAGCCCTTCTGCTCACCGCCCTCGTCGTGCTGCGTGACCGTGATCGTGCCGTGGTTCTTGTCGGTGACCTTCGTCAGCGTGCCGTTGGCGTCGTAGATGTCCTTGGATCCCGACTTGCGGTCCGTCAGCGTGTACGTGCCGTCGGTGTTCTGCTTCAGGTCCTTCGAGTAACCCTTCGGAGTGGTGAAGGCGCCGTCCGTCTCCTTCGTGAAGCGGAGGGCCGCACCGCTCGCGTCGTAGATGACGACCTCGGAGGTGAAGATCTGCGCGTAGCGCTCGTACTCCTGCCACCACCGCTGGGACACCTTGCCCCACGGCGTGTCCAGCGAGTTGTACGTCCGCGCCAGGCGTAGCTTCTGGCCCACGCCGGCGACATCGAAGTCGGTGGCGGCGAGCATCAGGTTGCCGTTGGAGTAGTTGACGCGGGCCACCAGCGAGTCGGTGATCCGGAAGTCGGAGATCTGATGCCACGGCACCGCCCCCTGCCCCTCGGGGACGTACGTCTGCACCACAGCCGACGAACGAGCCGCGTCACCCCCGCCGGTACCGGTCTCGGCCCGTTCCTTCTGGGCAGCACGCCAGGCCGCGACCTCCGCCGACACGGGCGCCTCGGCCTCAGCCGGAACCGGGGTGTTGGAGCCGACCTTCACCTCAGGCATCTGCGCCTTCGGTCCACCCGGCCCCCACGCAGAAACAGGCGTCGGATCAGGCGCCGGGGCGGCCAGGGCGGGCAGCGCGGAAGCACCGAGCGCAACCACGACCAGCGCGGCGGTCAGTGAACTTCTGCTGGACGTACGGGCACGCCGAAACGGCGTGCCGGAAGCACGCGAAACCATGCAATCCCCCCACGGGACACGTAGACACGGTGACCGCAGAGGCGACCGCCGGAAGCCCACACGCTGCCACGACTCCTTCACGTGATGCGAACAGATTCACGACTAGAAACACACAAATGAGCAAGAACAAGCCGACTTTCGCAAACGATTCCTCCCGAATTGACCTTCAAGAGGTCTTTCTCTTTCCTGGTGACAACTGTTTCGCCATCAACAGATCGGGGCTTGAAACCAACCTCGCAAGACGTCGGTCCTCGCGCTCGCCGGCATGAACAGTCAAGGTCAGGCAAAGACGCGCACGACGTAACGGGGGATCATGGAACAGGACGGGCCGCGGGCGAAACCCAGCTTCCGCAGAATCAACCGCGCCACCCGCTTGACCGGCACCCTGCTCTGCTGGACACACGCAACCGCCATGGCCCTCACCGCCACCGAGCTCCTGCTCCAACCATCGACCAGCCGCTGGGCCGCCGCCCGGATAGCCACGTGGACACTGACCGGCGCACTACTCATCGCCTGGGCCCTCCTGCGCACCGCACAGAAGCAACGCCTCCACCAGATCGCACAGTCCGACGACACCGGCACCCCATCCCCCGAGAGCGGCCCCACGTACGACCGAGCAGCCTGACCACCGCGGGCGCCCCAGCCCAAGGCGCCTGCCGAACGGCGTCGGCCCAGTCCACGAAGGTCACGCCGCGGTCGTGATCGCGGACCATGTTGTCCGCGCGCAGGTCGCCACGGACGATCCGGTCACCGTGGACAAGGGCGGGCCAGGCTGCCTCAAGTTCGGCGAGTTCGTGCAGCCGGCCATGTAAGTCGGGATCCAGGTCGCCGGGCGGGTCGGTGAGCAGGTGGTTCCATCCGTGGAGGCCCGGTGCCCCGGAGGGCGTGGTGGTGACCGCCACGGTGTAGGACGACTGGAGGCGAAGGACGTCCTGGCGGCGGCGGAACGCTTCCTGTAGGCCGTGACCGCGCCGGGGACGCGCCACTGGCCGGACGGGTCGGACTTCCTGGACGTCGCACTGAGCGCGGTGGCCAACAAGGAACGCGCGGGGCACATCGAGCGCCCGGAAACGTTCGTGGAGGAGCACCGCGCCCGCCTGGAGGAGTTGCTGCGCGCGTACGGGCCGGGCGGCAGGCCCACCTCGCACGGCCGGTACGCGCTGGTCGGTCAGGCTGAGACCCTGGTCGTCCTGGAGCGGATGGAGGCCGTTCCGTTCCTCCTGCGCGGCCGGTGGGAGGAGGAACTGGATACCGTCTTCCTGGAACGACCTCGAGTTCACGTGGCGGCCACGCATCCGCCTCAGCCGGTGATGCGGCCATGAATGAGCGCGGGGTCGGGCAGAGCGATCCTGTCCGGCCCCGCTGTCGTCAGTAGCGACTCATCCGCTCGCCGACCGTGCAGGCTTGCCCAAGGTGGCCTTGGGTCTGCCCCCAGCCTCCGACGGCTTGCCCGCTTCAGCCGCGCAGACGGGAGAACCAACCGGTGGCCTTCTGCTTGGGCACGGCCCGGTCCTGCTCCTGGTCGCGCTCCTCCTGCCGGTGACTCACACCCCAGGTCTGCTCCAAGTCGGACTCGAACCGCTGGTCTCAGTCCCCGCACAACGACGGGCACTTCGCTGGGGAACGGCTCCAGCCACGCGCGCGGTCGCCTTCCATCGTTCGTCGGTAAACGCGGCACCGCATTCTGTGCAGACGGGGCACTGGGGGTCGGGCCAGAAGTCGTCCGGCCCTGCCTCGCCGTGGAGCGGCTCCTGGCACTCCTGGGTGTCAGCCGCTGGGCTGACGACGGCGGCGCCGGCCTTCTGCTTGCGGCACCCACCGGGCGCGCATCCGGTGCGCGGTGCTGGCGGCGATGCCCGGCACCCCAGCACGATGCCTGGCATCCAAGGAGAGAGTGAGTCCTCGCCAACTTGGCGCTCCAGGTCAAACGGGCTGGTGTGACCGATCCTCGAGGTGCTCGTGCTGGTCATTAGCGGGAGCCCATAGCCAAGATCATCCGTCAGCGGTTAATTTCGAGGTCCGTCAGGACGAGCAGAGCGCGCAGGAGTTTGATGGCGCACTCGTCCGCCTTTCCGACACCGCCTTAGCCGCGGCGGCGGGCCAGGAGCGTCGTGCCGACAATGACGCATCCGGTGGCCAGGACCTTGCCGGCCCCGTAGTAGCCGGACCAATCGTTGTCAGCCGCGCCTCCGCGCAGGATCAGCCACAGCAGCAGCCCTATCCCGCTCAAGGCGAGGACCACTCCTCCGGTCAGCCTCAGCCCGGCCCACCAGGGTGCGTCTCCGGTGGGCGGAGGTTCGGTGTCCTGGCCTCGCTCGCGGTCACTCACCTTGTGTCCTCTCCTATGACCATGATCTTCAGCAGAGAAGACGTGGCCCATCACGGATGGGTTCCACGCCAAGATGCGGTGTCGGGACACCGCTCGTTTCAGTCGCGGTCGGCTGCCTGTTTCCTGGACCATTCGGTGGCGTCAGCTCCGTCGCACTCTGCCGCGTTTCCCGCGCGCCACTCCCACCCGCCGACTATCCGCGGCGCGGAGTTCGACGCCTGTTCCAGACGTACCTCGCTCATCGCACCGCCAGTGGCGGGCGAGCGGGCGAACTGCGGGACGCGCCTTGCCGAATCACTTCCCTCGGCTGGAGCCAGTTGCCCCGCTCGGTGATGCCCATAATCAGTGCGCCCCGCAGATTGAGTAGCGGCATGTCCTGCACCCGCTCGCACTCCTTCGGGGTGAGGATGCGCTGGGGGCGCCGGATGACCGTACGGACGTCGCACGCGGGGCCGTTGCTCGCGGGCGGAGCACGGGGCGAACAGGCGTCGCAACAAAAACTGGTCGGTGCGCACGGGCGCGGCCGCCGGCGGAGTCGGAGGATGATTAGGTCGGGCTGGATCTGCTCGACCGACTCGCCGCTCGCCCGGCGCCGCAGCACGGTGTGCAGCATGTCCTCGGTGATGACAGGTGGCCGGCCGCCGCGCTTGCCCTTGCGGGCGGCCGCGTCGAGTCCTTCGAGGGTCAACTCGCGGATGTTCTCCCGCTCGGTGTCCGCCATCGCCGCGAAGAACGCGAATACGAGGCGGCCCGGTCCGCTGGGGTCGTACATCCCGGGCAGCGGGCGAGTGCAAGCGGGGCCTCGAACTGCGGGTGGACGCGGACCCGGGTGCTGACCTTCTCGGAGAACACCTTTTCGCGCGGGGTGCCGTGCTTGGCGAGCGCGTCGAGCTGCGACTGGAGTTCCTGGGTGAGCGTCGAGCACCGGGCGTACCCGATGCGGATGTCGGCGGTCGGAGCGTCGGGGGCGAGGGCGAGCGGGGCGGGGGTGCCGGGCCGCCGGGGCTGGCCGGGCCCGCGGTCGGCCGGGGGTGGGCACGCGCAGGAGCTTGGCGAGCCGGGGCACCTTGGTGAAGCGGCCGGTATGGCAGGTGCCAGCGACCGCGCCGGAGCGCGAGCGGCACGGTGAGCCGGGTTCGGCCCGGCAGGAGGGCAGCGGCTTGCAGTCGGCGACGGCGTCACGCGGGCCGCCCGGAGGGCTGGGTTGCGGTGGGCGCCGCGCTTGACTGCCCATCAGCAGCTCCCGGACCTGTCACGATCGCGGCGAGGCTGCGTCAAGGAGGGCACGTCCAGCCTTAGTGAGCTCGTGCGTGGCCGTGCGACCGGCCCGGCTGCTGTCGATCAACCCGGCGTCCCGCAGAATTCCCAGGTGTTCGCTGGCCGTCGGGGGAGTGACGCTCACCAGCCTGGCCACAACGGTCGTCTGCAGCGGAGTGGCGAGCGCGGCCAGGATCCTCGATCGGGTCGTCCCCAGAAGACGGTCAAGCGACCTCGGAGTGGGAGGTGCCGCCCATAGGTACCGCCCGGATGCCGGGTAATAGATCGCCGGTGTCCAGTGGTCCGAGGTGGTGCACTGCATCCGGTCGGTGATGAACAGCGACGGAACGAAAATGAGTCCCTCAGGGCAGTCGACGTCGATGTCGACTGTCTTTTCGACGGTGATGACGTCACCCTCGCACGCAGCGGAAGGGTGCAGGCGCGGAAGGACTGCGCGCAATCCCTCGCGGTTGACCTGGATGGCCCGATCCAGCATCTCGGCACGCAGCGCCTCCCGCATGGACGGCCATTCCGGTTCGATAACTGCCTTCCAGAGGCGGCGCAGCGCATCGGCGGCCTCGGACCTGGCCCGGTCGGGGTCATCGAGCAATCGGCGGCTTGTTTCTGCCTCGCGTCCCCTCGTAGCGTCGACCAGTTCGGCGTACGTCAGGTCCGCCGGCGCGGCGAGGAGGGCATCCACGCCTTCCTCGAACGTTGGCTCACTGGACATCGGCGATGGGTCAAGGAAGTCGGGTCGGTACGCGCCATCGGCCATGAAGACCGTGAGCGCCCTCAGGTCCGGGAGCGAGAGACGGTGGCGGCGACGCCGAAGCCACGGGTGGAACATCGGGTGACGCTGCGGTTCGGTCAAGAGCTGGGCGAGACTGACCACTTCGTGTATCGGCGACATCGCCCACCGCACGCTCGCAGCACCAACGCCCAATCGGTAGCGGATCACTCCACCATTGTTAGGCCACCGCCGAAGTGAGCGCGAGTAGAACGGCGAAGCACCGAGACTCGGGTCATGACCGACACAGAGTCGATTGCCCGGTGTTCCAAGGAGCCCGAGCGAGCCCAACAGACGCGAAAGATCCGGCTGGGCGCCAGCGGATCGACCATCGAAGTCCTCGCGGGTCCGGCGGAGACCAGCGGGATCGTGAGCATCTACCGGTGGCACATGTCGCCCTCCAGTCGGGGACCTGCCCCGCACTTTCACACGACCTTCAGCGAGACCTTCATCGTTGAAGAAGGTGAAGTCGACTACTTCGACGGGCAGGCCTGGCGAACACTGCTGCCCGGCGACACCGCGCATGCCGCGGCGGGCGACGTCCACGCCCTCCGGAAGGAGGGCGCCGAACCTGCCACCCTCCTGATGGCACTCTCGCCAGGTGTACCGCGGGAGGAGTACTTCGCACAGCTCGCCACTGTGAACGAGCGTGACCTGAACCGGCTTCACGAAGCCCACGACAACCATTTCGTCGACGACTACGGACGGTGAGGGCACCGGCAACGGCATGTGCCCCAGCTCCCGGCCCACCCCACTACCTGTCATGCGGTCGTAGAAGTGCTCCCGCGCGCGAGCGCCACTGCCGAGCCGGGTCCGGAGACCGACTTCGTCCGCAGTGGTCCTCAAGGTGTTGGTGATCTCTGCCTACGACCTGGTGCGGGCTGGCGAGGCCTTCACCGCGTTTGGCGTCAGCACCCTCGGCAAGACCGCGCTCACCGTCGCCTGCTCCACCCCTTTTCCAACGGCTTCCCAGCAAAGGAATTCACTGTGCCCAGCATCGCCATCGTCGGAGCCGGCCCCGGTATGGGCCTGGCCATCGCCCGTACCTTCGGCTCCCACGGCTTCGACGTCGCTCTCATCGCCCGCAACCGCGACAAGCTCAACGACCTGGCCGACCGGCTCGACGCCGAAGGCATCACCGCCGCCGCGTTCCCCGCGGACGTACTCGACCATGAGGCACTCACCCAGGCGCTCAAGGACGCCGCCACCCGCTTCGGCGGCATCGACGTCCTGGAGTACTCCCCAGGCGGGAGCCTCGAATCCACGCCGCTCACCGCTCCGTCCGAGACCAACCCGTCCGATGTGCAGTGGGCGATGGACATCCTGCTCTACGGGGCCATTGCCGCCACACGGGCCGTGCTGCCCCTAATGCGCGAGGCCGGCGCCGGCACCCTGCTCTACACCAACGGCGCCGGCTCGGCCGACCCCACTCCGATGCTCGGCAACCTCAACGCCGCCCAGGCCGCGCTGCGCAACTGGGTACTCGGCCTGCACAAGGAACTGGCCGACACCGGCGTCCAGGCAGCGCACGTCGCCATCGGCGTGTGGATCGGCACGGACGGCCCACCCGGAGTACCGGCGGCCTCGGCCGAGGAGGTCGCCCCCCTCTACTGGGACCTGCACACGCAGCGCGACGAAGTCGAACGCGTCTTCACCGTGTGACGCCGTCCCGCCCCCGCCCCACCACCATTGATCTCTGATCCGCCAGTACGGTGGTGGCCGGCCTCGGTACCTTGGGACAACCGATTGCGACAGGAAGTACCGAAGATGGCCAAGCTGTAGAGCCTGGACGCAGCGCCGACCGGGTGCTTTGCCGTCGGCGGTCAGCCCTGCCTGCGGGCCTCGGTGACGGCACGCTTCCAGGTGCTCAGCCCCCCGCCATGCTGCTCGGCGAGGGCGGCCGCGGTCTCCCCCGCCTTCCGGCCGGGCTCGGCGGCCAGGGCCTCGGCCGCCAGGGCGACCTTGGGGTCCGGGCCCGTCGCCGGCGTCCGGCCGGCCACTCCGGCCCGGGGACCGGAGTCGGCGTACTCCCACAACTGGCGCCGGGTGCGGTACTCGCGCATGCGGCCGCTCTCCAGTTTCTCCTCGCGCGCGGGCGCGGGCCACCCGGGCGGCGGGTTGTCGCGATAGTGGCTGACCGCGCTGACGCTGATCCCGAGGACCTTGGCCTGGGCCGCCGGAAGGAGCTCCTCGTCGGCGTTGCCGCTGTAATCGACGCCGTTCCGCTTCCGCCGGTACTCGGTGTGCCAGCGCTCCCAGGCCTCCAGGTCCCAGTAGAGGGCGCGGTCGATCCGCCGGGCGGGCGGGTGGCCGTTGCTCTCGCGGTCCGCCCACAGGTTGCGCAGGGTGGCCTCGCCCTTGTAGCCGGCGCGTTCGGACAGTTCGGCGCGGGTGGCGTACAGCCGCCCGTCGATGGTCTGCACGAGTGCTGCTCCTCGGTGGTGTGCGGGACGCGTCTACTACGCTGACGTGTTCGGTTGTAGGGCTTCGTCGTTGAGGGCCCTTCGGTGGCCGGACCGTTGCGGCCGACGGGATTCCCACGCTATTGCGCCCCGTCGGCCGCGTTGCGTCTCCGGCCGGCGTCCCGTCGGCTCGGTGGCCGTGAGGCGACACCTCACGACCACTGGCTAACCGGGGTTCGGAGGGGGAGCGGGACTCCCGCCTCACCCCTCCCTCCGAGCGCCCGCCCGGCCGGCTTGCCGAGAAGGATCAGCGCTGGTATGCAGCGAGCCACTGGGCAATGAGCGAGGCATCCGTCGCGGGGCCGTCGGCCGGGTCACCGGTTCCGACGGTGACGAACGGATCGCATCCAGGCGCGCCGAGCTCGTCGTACAGGAACACCGTCCAGCCACCCCGGGCCCCCGGGCCCCCTTCGATGAACAGGCTGCGGCCCGAACCAATAGGCAGGAAGACGGAGTTCTAGACCTCCAGGGGAGCGCTAGTAGGCCGGAGCGAAATCTCGTAGCTGATGCTGACATGGCCGTCGTGCGTCGCCATGCCCTGTTCCGAGAGGGCGGCAAGTAGCTTGGATCCCGCCGTGTGCAGAGGGTCCGTTACCCATTCGACGATCGTTTCGACACACTCGGCCAGCCGGTCGTGCGCAGATGCCATCACCTGGCGCTCAGCACCACTGCCGTCACCGAACATCAGAACCCAGCGATCACCCCGGCGCGGGGCCCGCGCGATGGTGATCTCCTCTTCGTCGATGCCGATGTCGTTGACCGTTCCGTGATCAGGTGGATCTTCGAGCCGTACTTGCCCCGGTCGACAGGATTCGGACCTGTCAGGTCCCCTTTTCAGGGCTCGCATGTTCACCGAGTCGATCGCGCACCGCGACCAGTCCGGCTCGCCGCGGACACCGAGTTCGTGGAGGACCAGGCGGTGGAGCTTGGCCCACACTCCGCCCTTCGACCACTCCGAGAACCGCCGGTGGGCCGTCGCTCCGGACGGACCGAACGGCGCCGACGGCAGCTGCTCCCAGGTGCAATCTGACGTGGCCACGACGACGATCGCGGCCAGTACTTCCCGGTCACCGTGCCGACGCCGACCACCGCCCTGCGGCCGCGACGGCGCCTCCGGCACGACCCGCTGCACCAGCCCCCACAACTCGTCCGGCACCAGCCGTTCAACGATCCCCACCATGCCTCACAGAATGCCGAGTCACCCAAATGAGATGACCTCTGAGTGAGCGTTTGGTTCGCATATCAGGTGTTTGGCTGCGATTCTGAGCGGTCAAGCGAAGTCCCCTGAGCGGTGATTCGCCGGGGAAGTGGCTTATACGGCAATCCGTGGACCAGTAATGCACCGGGTTTCTGATGAGAGATCCCGTCTCATTCAGAAGCAACCTGGTTCATGCGGGTCTGCGCACTCGCGCCCTGGTGCCCCGGATGCCTCGCCGCACGCCCTGCCCAGGTCGGCTGCCGCCGCGTACCCAGGCATCATGCAGCCCTCACAGTCCTACCCCAGCGACCTGTCCGACGCCCGCTGGGAACTCATCCGCCCCACGCTGGAAGCCTGGCGCCAGGCCCGCGCCGGCATCCGCAAGCCCACCCACGACCTACGCACCCTGATGAACGCCATCCTCTACGTCGACCGCACCGGCATTCCCTGGCGCTACCTCCCCCACGACTTCCCACCCCACCAGACCGTCTACGGCTACTTCGCCCGCTGGGAAGCCGACGGCATCTTCGACCAGCTCACCAACATCCTCCGCGGCAAGGTCCGCAAGGCCGAAGGCCGCGCGAGCCAGCCCAGCGCCTGCCTGATCGACAGCCAGAGCATCAAGACTTCCGCCACCGTCCCCCTGACCAGCCAAGGTATCGACCCGGCCAAGAAGATCATCGGACGCAAACGGCACATCGTCACCGACACCCTCGGCCTCCTCCTGGCCGTCGCCGTCACCGCCGCGAGCGTCCACGACTCCGCGGCCGGCACCCAGCTCATGACCAAGGTCGCCGCACTCCACCCAACGATCAGCAAAGCCTGGGCCGACAACGGCTACAAGACCAAAGCCGTCGAACACGCCGCCCACCTCGGCATCGACCTCGAGATCGTCCAACGCGACCCCACCACCAGAGGCTTCCACGTCCAGCCACGCCGATGGGTCATCGAACGCACCCTCGGCTGGCTCATGCACCACCGCCGCCTCGCCCGCGACTACGAAACCCACCCCCACCGATCAGCAGCCATGATCCAGCTGGCCGCCATCAACCTCATGACCCGCCGCCTCACCCACGAGACCACCCTCAACTGGCGCGACACCTAGACCAAATGAAACAGACATCGGAGAACGAAACGCTCACTGAGCACCGATGGTTCGCCTCCTCGGCCGTCGGTCCCCGCGGCACGGGGGCACTTCCGTCGTCGGCCGGGCCGCTGGCCGGCTGGGAGGCGGCCGGCGAGATGCCCGCGATGTGGAGTCCGGCCAGGTAGATGGCCGCGGTCTTCTCGCACCGGCCCCGCGGGGTGCACCTCCCCGGCAGCAGACTGGTCGTCTGCCGCAGGATGTCGGATCTCCCTGGCGCGGGGGCTGTGCGACCGCCCGCCCCAGGGCGCTGCGCTCCCGGTGAGTGCGGCCCAGTGGATCACGGACTCTTGGGGCGGGCCCCTGCTTATGTTGTCGGTGGCATGACCTATTCTTCGCTCATCCGTCACACGTGCAGCACATGTCGCACACATCGACTGCCACCTGATAGCTGCATGCAGTGGCCCCATACTCGTTCCGGGGGGTTCGAACCATCGTGCGTATACGCACTCTCCCGGCCGCCACCGCACTGGCGGCCCTCTTCAGCTCGGCGGTACTCACCGCCGCACCGGCGTCCGCCGACACCACTAGACCCATCGCGGTCTCGGACGCCGACGACACGGTCGTCGACGGCGTCCACCAGCGGCTGTACTTCAGCGACCGGTACCAGAGCAAGATCGTCGTCACTGACTACAGCGGCAAGGCCGTCGCCACGCTCACCGGCCTGCCCGAGGTCCGTGACCTCGAACTGAGCCCGGACTCGGGCACGCTGTACGCGGCGGTCTACGGCGCCGACAAGATCGTCGCCATTGACACCGTGACCCTCACGCAGACCGCCGAGTACCCGACCGGCGACAAGACCATCCCCTCCCGGCTCGCCTTTGCCGACGGCAAGCTGTGGTTCGGATACGGGGACCAGTGGGACTCCGGGCTCGGCTCCGTCGACCTGGCGGCCGAGACTCCCACGGTGACGCTGGACCTGGCGGCCGGACACGACTTCGCAAGCCCTCCCGAGCTCTACGCGAGCCCCGCCAACCCGGGCACGCTGCTTGCCCTCGACTCGCACATCAGCTCCGCCCCGATCGTCGTCTATGACATCTCCTCCGGTGCCCCGGTCATCCGCGTCTCTGCCGAGAAGGGGGGTTTCTACAAGGACGCGGCTCTCACGCCGGACGGCCAGAACGTCGTCGTGGCGGGGCCCGGGAATCGGGCGCTCACCGAGTACCGGCTCTCGGACCTGAAACAGGTGCGCAGCTACCCCGTCCCCGACGAGCCGGAGACGGTCAGCGTCGCTCCGGACGGCACGGTCGCCGCGACCGTCCTCGACACCGACGACCTCGGGGACACGTACGTGTTCGCCGGCGGCAGCGGCAAGCCCGCCAGCGTCCGCAACCTGTCGCCTAAATGGATGCCCTGGTTCGGACACTCGATGAATTGGTCGGCCGATGGCCGGAAGCTGTTCGTGCTGACCGGGTCCTCCGAGTTCACCCAGTTCCACGCCATCGACGAGCCCCGCAAGTACGTCGGCGCGCTCAAGGTCGATGCCCCCGCCACCGCCCCCCGCGCGAAGTCGCTCACCGTCAAGGGCTCGCTCACCGCCGCCCTCGCGCTGCCCGCCGGGACCCCGCTGGCCGTCACCCGCACCGACATGGAGTCGCCGAACGGGAAGTCGCTCGGCACCAAGCGGCTCGGCACGGGTGGCAAGTTCTCCTTCACGGACACCCCGCCGGCCGGCAGCAAGGTCACGTACACGGTGAGGTACGCCGGTGACGCCACGCACACCTCGGCCACCGCCTCGGACACCGTCAACGTCTCCCGCGCCACGCCCACACTGACGCTGAACAACAACGGCAAGGTGTACAGCTACGCCAGGAAAGTCGCGTTCACGGCGCACCTCGGCACGACGTACAAGAACCGCACGGTCGAGATCTGGGCCGACCCGTTCGGGGCGGACAAGCCGAAGAAGCGGGTCAAGACCGGCAAGGTCAACTCCAAGGGCAACCTGTCGGTCACCCTGGCCATGACCCGGGACACCGCGGTCAGCGTCGTATTCAAGGGCGACGCCCGCTACGCCCCGAAATCGGTCAAGTCCACCGCGTACGCCCGGGTGAAGGTCTCGACGGCGCTGTCCAAGTACTACAAGACCGGCAAGATCGGCTCCACGACGTACCGCTACTTCCACAAGAACACCAACGTCATCTCCACGACGACGATGAGCTACTACAAGGGCCGCAAGCAGCGGCTCGAGATCCAGGTGTACTACCAGGGCAAGTGGTACGACGGGGCCACCGAGTACTTCAAGCTCGGCACCAACGGAAAGTCGGCCGTCAGCCTGGGCCACTCCGGCAAGTCCGGCGTCCGCGCCCGCGTGCGCTCCTCGTACGTCAACTCCGCATCCGGAGACACCGTCAACTCGACGACGCACGGGAGCTGGAAGTACTTCATGTTCACCAGCTGATGCACAATCGACGTCCTTCGAGACTGTGACGTCAGGGGCGCGTCCCACCCGGAGACGCGCCCCTCTACTGTCCTCCCATTACCGTCTTCGTTGGCTCCGCAATGGGGCTCCCGGCCTTCGGGCCCGGCATGACTTCCCCCCTTGTTGACCACGACAATGCCGTTGCTTTTGGGGCAGGCAGCGCGTTGGGCCATTCGTGTCTGTCTCGCGTCTGGAGCGCCTGGGGTTGGGGATCTTGACTCGGTCGTGTCCGCCTGAGTTGGTGGACCGTGTCGTTGCCGAGGCGGGGTGCGGGGAGAAGCGTCGTCGCCCGACAGCTTCGCGAAGCGGGAGGACGCACCTGTCCCCGTTCCGGCTCACCTGCCGCGGTCCTGTCACTTCGGGTCGAAGGAGAGCCACGTACCGGCGAGGCCCTGCTGACCCGCCCCGGGCTGGGACCAGTCGCAGACACCGTCCCGGAAGATCGCCTTCAGCTCCGTGAACTGGCTGTCGGTCACCGGCACCAGGTAGTCGGAGCGGACCACGGGGCGCTTGCGGCACTTGACGATGTCGTTGGCCACATCGGCTCCGGCAACCATCCGCGGCGAAGTCCACACCGGGTAAAGGGTGTTGCATTCGGTGTTGTCGATGCCCTCGATCTGGGGCTCCGCGATCTTCTTCGCACCGACGCCACGGGTCCAGCAGGCATCCGTGAGACCCTGCGGCCGGTGGCGGACGATCTTCTCGATGGGGGCGTCGTTGCCGGAGTCCGCCTCGATGCCGGTGAGCCAATGGTCCATGTCGGACAGCATCCCGGCGAGAGTGAATCCGTGCCCGTTGGAGCGGGTGAGCATGACCTGGTTGGCGTGGGTGCCGTTGGCCTTGTCCAGGCGCGCCCGGGTGGAGAAGGACTGGAAGCGCATGTGCATGTCGCCGGCCGCCGCGTCGTCCGTGTAGTCGCGGTAGTCGATGATCGGGACGTCGGCGAGGCCGCCACCGCCGTTCAGCATGCGACCCGTCCGGTAGGCCGTCCGTACCGCCTTGAGATCGGCGACGGTACGCTGCGCGGCGGGCTTGGCGTCGTCGTCGAGGCCGCCGATACGCCGGTTCAGGTCGATGAACTGGTCGATGTCGATGGTCCCCTTGTTCAGGGCCTCAAGTCCGTACTGGATACCCGTGTTGTCGAGCGGCCTGCGCGTCTTCCCGGTCCCCGGTACCTCGCCGTAGACGTTCATGGCGTGGCTGTAGACGTCACAGCGGGCACCGCCCGGGTTGGTTGCGGGGTCGTAGCGCTGTTCCGCGGGCAGCTGGGGCGGGCAGAACACCGTAGGGTCGATACGGCCGCCGGCCCTGGCCAGGCTGCCGATGCTCTCCCACTTGCCGAACCCGGAGACCGCCCTCTGCTGCTCCTTGGTGAACGCGTCCGGCGCGACTTCCCTGAAGTAGTGGTTCAGGAGCTGGGCGTCGCTGAGGGTCTGAATCGTCCCGAAGCCGACGTCGGGGAAGCTGCAGCCGGAGAGAAGGCCGTCCAGCAGACCCGGGTAGTTGTCGGCGATCTGGTGGGTCTGGTACGAGCCGCCTGAGCAGCCGTTCCCGATGGTGAAGGCCGGGTCGCCGTACGTCTCCACGAAGCGTTCCTTGACCATGCTCATGGTCTCGGCGGCCAGCAGGTCGTTGCAGTTGTTGCCGAAGACGTTCAGCGTGGACGATGCGACGCCGTAGCCCTTGCTCAGATACGTGTCGTTCATGATGCCGACGGTGTTGCGGCCCTGGACGTACCAGCCGCCGTTGCAGCCCCCGCCGAAGCCGTACACGAGGCGCCCGTTCCAGCCCTGCCCACGCTCCAGCGGGTCGGGGGTGCCGGACTTCGGGTCGTGCAGCACGGCCGTCTCGTAGATGCCTCGGTTGATGGTGCCGGTCTCGACGCGGACGATGTACGGCACCTCCTTGCCCTCGCTGGTCGTGGCGGTAGCCAGGTCGGCGGGACGGACGTTCTGGTCGGGCAACGGAACGAACGTGCCGGCCGTGGTGCGATACATGTAGTCGACGCGGGTCCTGACCGAGCAGTCCTGGTCGACCGGCTGCCCGAGGGTGGTGCCGGTGACCGTCTTGAACTCGGCGGTGTCACAGACGAACGGCTGTTCGTGCGGCCCGGCGAACACCGGCCCCGTGATGGGGTGGTTCTTCACGGTCAGTTGCCCGGCGTCCGCGCCCTGAGCCCTGGCCGTGAGCGTGTTGTCGCCCTGGGACAGCTCCTTCACCACGCCCATCAGCGCGTTGTCGCCGGAGGGCCGGAAGCTCGAGGTCACATCCCGGCCCCCGACCTCGACCCGGACCTTGTCGGCCGCGATGGACGCGGGCACCGCGACACGTATCAGGGCGTCGTCTCCCGACACCGTGCCGGGCCGCGACGACACGGCCGTCAGCTGCAGCTTCTCGCGTTCCTGGCTGTCGGCCGGCGTCGCCGACGCGCCTATCAGCACGGCCATGAACGCTATGCCGACAAGGCCCAGTTCGACCGGCCTCGCGGCTCCTGTGAACGACACGACGGGACTCGCCCCACTTCCTGGAGTCGGAATTCGTACTCGGTGTGCGGACGCGGGCCGGGGGCCCGCCGGGACGGCGATGCGTATGTCCCGTTGTCATGGTGTGCGGCTTCCCGGCCAGTGGCCGGAAGGGGCCCGCTGCTATCCGGCGTCCTGTGCTGTACCGGATGGGGCAAGGGTTGTACGTGGCCTTGATCCCGCAGGGGCCGGCCCGCGCGGCGGGCCGGCCCTGTGCGGCTACCAGTTGGTGAACGCCCCGTCCGCCGTGCGCAAGTGCGGGCGCTCGGCCGCCGCGGCCTGGTACCGGCGCGCCGCCTCCCGGTCGATGTCGACGCCGATGCCGGGCAGTTCGCTCGGCTCCACCCGCCCCGGCAGGATCGTCGGCCGGGCGGTGAAGAGGGCGGCGATGGCCGGATCGGGGTCGGTCTGGTGCTCCTGGACCGCCACATTCGGGCAGGCCAGGTTGAGTTGGAGCGAGGAGGCGGCGGTGACCGGGCCGAGCGGGTTGTGGGTGGCGAGCTTGATGTGGTGGGTCTCCGCCATCGCCGCGATCTTCTTCGCCTCGGTCAGGCCCGCGGCCACCCCGACATCCACGCGCGCGTAATCGATGAGGTCGCCCTCGATGAGCGTCCTGAACTCCCATTTGGAACCGTACTGCTCACCTACGGCCAGCGGAACGCCGGTGCGGGCCCGCAGCATGCGGTAGCTGTCCGGGTTCTCGCAGCGCAGTGGGTCCTCGACGAAGTACGGGCGGGCCGCCTCGATCTCCCGGCACAGGGTCACCGCCTCCGGCGGATCCAGGCGCGTATGGACGTCGAGGATCAGCTCCACCTCGTCGCCGACCGCATCCCGCACCTGATGGAAGAGGTCGACCGAGTCGCGCAGACAACGGCGGGCGTCGAGCGTGCCATCGGCGTCGTGCGGCGAGGCGAACCGCAGATGGCGCCAGCCCTCGGCGACCAGGTCGCGGCAGCGGTCCAGGAACCACGCGCGGTCGTGGTAGCCATCGCCGACATGCACATAGGCGGGCACGTGATCACGCACCCGGCCGCCGAGGAGCTCATGCACCGGTACGCCGAGCGCCTTGCCGCGGATGTCCCAAAGGGCCACGTCCACCGCTGCGATGGCGGCGCCGAGTATGCGGTCCGCGGGGAAGAACCCGCGCCGGAACATCACCTGCCAGAGGTGTTCGATCCGTCGCGGGTCCTCGCCGACGATCAGCTCCGCGAGGTGCTCCAGCCCGCCCGCTACCGCCCGTTGGCGCGACCTTATGCCGACCTCGCCCAGGCCGTGGATGCCCTCGTCGGTGTCGACCACGACCAGCATCATGCTGTCGCCGTGGTCGGGGAGAGTCAGCACTTCCAGGCCGGTGATCTTCATTCCGCTCCTCTATGAAAACGTTCCCGCAATTTCAGTGCCGTTCTTGAGAGCACATCATCAACAGCAGTCGAGCCGAAGCGCAAGACCCGTGCGTCCAGAAGGTTTTCCTCGATGAAATACTCCTGACACACGTCTTGACACGCATGGGAACGTTCGCAAACATCAACGTCATTCGCAGGATTCAGATGCGAGACGACCGGGGTCCCCCGGCTCATGACGACGAGGAGGCCGTTCGTGGCAGTCACGATCCGGGAGGTGGCGAGCGCCGCGGGAGTCTCGGTGTCGACGGTGTCCCGCGCGTTCACCGCACCCGACCAGGTGCAGCCGACGACGCGGCAGCGCATCCTCGACGCCGCGACCAAGCTCGGCTACTCCCCCAACCCGGCGGCCCGTTCACTGCGCGGCGGGGGCACCGGAACGCTCGGCCTGATCGTCCCGGACATCGCCAACCCGTTCTTCCCGCCGATCATCAAAGCGATGCAGGCCCGCGCCCGGCAGCTGGGCTACACGGTCCTGGTCGCCGACAGCGACGAGCGCGAGGCGGACGAGCTGGCCGCCATCGCGGCCGTCTCGAAGCGGGTCGACGGCCTGATCCTGTGGGCCTCCACCCTCACCGAGGACCGGCTACATGAACTCGCCGGCCGGATGCCACTGGTGGTGGTGAACCGTCATGTGCCGGGCATCCCCGAGGTCCGGATCTCGCTGTCCGCCGGCATCGCGCAGGCCGCCGAGCAGTTGAAGGCGTACGGCCATCGACGCTGCGTCTTCATCAACGCGTCCCGCGCCGAGCTGAGCCGCGGCAAGTCCATCCAGGAGTCCTTCGAGGCGCTCGACCTCTCCCTGTCCGAGCTCGGACCGTACGAGCCGCGGTTCGAGACGGGCGTGCACGCCGCCACCCTCGTCGCCGCCCACGACGCGACGGCCGTGATCGCCCACAACGACCTGGTCGCTCTCGGCGTGCTGCACCAGATGGCCAACCTCGGCGTGAGCGTGCCACGCGACGTCAGCGTCATCGGCATCGACGACACGCTGCTCGCCTCCGTGTCCACCCCCAGCCTCACCACGATCAGGATCGACCCCGAAGAGATCGCCACGCGCGCGGGGGACCTCCTGATCGAGACGATCGCGGGAGCAACAGGCCGAACCGGACAAGGGCTTGAGGTCGCATCCCCCTTCGTGGAGATCGGCTCCCGCCTCATCCCCCGCGCCTCGACGGGCCCCGCGCCCGCCCACTGACCCACGGCGCAGCACACCGCCACAACGAACAAAACCCCGCACTCCACCGCACCGAGCCCACTCCTGCCCTTCTTGGAGCCGTTATGCCCAGAAACTCCCGCTATGCGGCCATACTTGGCTGCATGGCGCTGACCGCGACCCTCGCGGGCTGTTCCTCCCTCACCCCGAGCAGCGCCGGCGGGGACGGCGATCTCGTGCTGCGGGTGCAGGGCATGCCGCCGGCCACCGACAAGCCGGGAGTCGCCCTGTTCAAGAAGCAGGTGGCCGACTTCGAGAAAGCCCATCCGGGCATCAAGGTCAAGGGTTCAACCACGGTCTTCGACCCGCTGACGTTCTCCGCGAAGCTGTCCGGCGGCAATGTCGAGGACGTCATCAAGGTGCCGCTGACCGAGCCGCAACGGCTCATCCAGCAGAAGCAGGTGCAGCCGATCACCGCGCAGCTCAAGGAGTGGAAGCACTTCAAGGAGTTCAGCCCCCAGGTCCTCCAGCCGCTCACCGACAGCGCCGACGACGTGTACGGCGTACCGCAGAATCCTTACGCCCAGGGCCTGGTCTACAACCGCGAGCTCTTCGAGAAGGCAGGCCTCGACCCCGACAGACCGCCGACCAGCTGGGCGGAGGTCCGCACCGCCGCCAAGAGGATCAGCGACAGCACAGGCAAGGCGGGCTTCGTCCACGAGTCCAAGGACAACCAGGGCGGCTGGCAGCTGACGATGCTGTCGTACGCCTTCGGTGGCGAGCTGGAGAAGGAGCAGGGTGGCACGTACACCGCCACGCTCACCGGGGAGCCGACGAAGAAGGGCCTCCGGCTGCTCAAGGACATGCGCTGGAAGGACGATTCGCTCGGCAGAACCCTCCTCAACAACCAGAACGACGTGATCAAGCAGTTCGCGGCCGGGCAGGTCGGCATGTTCATGGGCAGCCCGGGGACGTACCGACTGGCGAAGATGCAGTTCGGCATGGAGAACACCGACGCCTTCGGAGCGGCACCGATGCCGCAGTCCGGCGGCGACGCGACACTCACCGGCGGCGACATCTACATGGTCCCGAAGTCCGCCGACAAGAAGCACGCGGCAGCGGCCGTCGAGTGGCTGACCTTCGCCTACGCCAAGCCGCAGTACAGCACCGAGATCGCCGCCGAGCAGGCCAAGGCGCTCTCCGCCGACCCGAAGTCCGCGGTGGGCGTGCCGACACTGCCGGTCTTCGACAAGAAGCGGCAGACCGAGATCGACGCCGCGATCAAGCCGTACATCAATGTGAAGCTGCGGAACTTCAAGCCGTACATCGACGGCCTCTCGACCCTGAAGCTGAGGCCGGAGCCGCCGTACCAGGCGCAGAAGCTGTACACCGCGCTCGACCCGGTGGTCCAGGCTGTGCTCACCAAGCGCGACGCCGACATCGACTCCCTGCTGGCCTCGGCCGAGAAGGACGTCAATGCCAAGCTCGCCGCAGACCAGAAGTAGCCGGCCCATGGCCCTGCTCACTCCGTCCCGGCGCCCGGCCGCTGTGTCCAAGCAGCCCGTTCCGCGACCCATGCCGAAGTCGCGGCGTGGCAGCGGCGCCCGCAAACAGTTCACGGCCTGGCTGTTCCTCGTCCCCACGCTGCTGGTCTTCGGGCTCTTCGCCTGGTGGCCGATCGTGCGCAGTCTGCTGCTCAGCTTCCAGCGGACCAACCTCGTCGAGCCCGCGGTCTGGGTCGGCCTGGACAACTTCCGTACGCTCTTCGACGATCCGCTGCTCGGCACCGCCGTCGGGAACACCCTGTTCTTCGTGGTCCTCGGCCTGCTGATCGGCTTCCCGGCGCCGCTGATCCTGGCCGCGATCATGTCGACGGTGCGGCGCGGCGCGGGCGTCTACCGCTTCCTGGTGTATCTGCCGGTGGTCATCCCGCCCGTCGTGGCGATCCTGCTCTGGAAGTGGTTCTACGATCCCGGGAGCGGGCTCTTCAACAACGTCCTCGGCAAGGTGGGGCTCGGCCCGTACGCGTGGCTGGAGTCGTCCGACAGCGCCATGCTCTCGCTGGTCCTGGAGGCCACCTGGGCGGGCATGGGCGGCGCCGTCCTGATCTACCTCGCGGCGATGGTCGGCATCCCCGGCGAACTCTATGAGGCCGCCGAGGTGGACGGCGCCGGCATCTGGCGGCGGATCTGGCATGTGATGCTGCCCCAGCTCCGGTCTGTCATCGGACTGCTGCTGCTCGTTCAGCTGATCAACACGGTGCAGGTCTTCACCGAGCCGTACGTCTTCACCGGCGGCGGACCCGAGAACTCCACCCTCACGGTCCTGCTGTTGATCTTCCGGTACGCCTTCCAGGACGGCGAGTACGGCCAGGCCGCCGCGCTCTCCTTCCTGATGGTCCTCGCCCTCGCCCTGCTCTCCGCGGTCTACCTGCGTGCCACGCGCAGCTGGAGCACGTCATGACCACGCTCACCACTTTCGTATCCACCAACGACCGCCAACGCCCCGGCGTACGCGCCGCGGTGCGCTCCATCCAGGTGTTCTCCCTGATCCTGCTGCTGCTCATCGGCATCGGACCGCTGTACTGGATGGTCAAGGGCGCGGTCTCACCGCCCACCGAGCTCACGACCGCTCCCCTGGCCCTCTGGCCGGACCGGCCGGCCCTGGGCAACTTCTCGACGGCGTACACCGATCTGAGTGTCGGCCGCTATCTGATGAACACCCTCCTGGTGGTCGGCGGATCGTGGTTCGTGCAGCTCTTCGTCTCGGCCACGGCGGGCTTCGCCCTTTCGGTGCTCAGGCCGAGGTTCGGCAGGGCCGTCTACGGGGCGATCCTCGCCACGATGTTCGTGCCGTACACGGTGAACATGGTCAGCCTCTTCATGACGGTGATCGACGTGCCGTTCCTCCACCTCAACCTGGGTGACACCTACTGGGCGATCTGGCTGCCGGCCGGCACGAACGCCTTCACGGTGCTGCTCGCCAAGCAGTTCTTCGACTCCCTGCCGAAGGAGCTGTTCGACGCGGCACGGGTCGACGGGGCGAGTACCTGGCAGCTGCTCACCAAGATCGTGCTGCCCATGAGCAAGCCGGTGCTCGCCGTGATCAGCCTGCTCGCGGTGATGCACTCCTGGAAGGACTTCATCTGGCCGCTGGTGGCCATCACCGACCCGGAGAAGCAGCCGATCAGCGTCGCTCTCGCCCAGCTCGCCACACAGGCCCCGCAGGACCAGCTGATCGCCGCGATGGTGCTCGCCGTCGCCCCGCCGGTGCTCGTCTTCGTCGTCTGCCAGAAGTACATCGTCGCCGGACTCGGCTTCACCGGAGTCAAGGGCTAGGTGTTCTGTCCACGGAGGTTGGTGACGGATTCCACGGCTTGGGGATCTTGAACGAGTGAGGGCCTTCCGGGTTCGGTGTGGATTGCGACATCTACACGAACGACCAGAAGGCCCTCATGTCCCACCGTAATGCACCCCTGACCGAGACCGGACGTCTGCGTCTGGCCCGCTGCGTCGTGGACGACGGCTGGCCGCTGCGCCGGGCCGCCGAGCGCTTCCAGGTCTCGACGACCACCGCTCAGCGGTGGGCAGTCCGCTACCGCGAGCAGGGCGAGGCCGGGATGGCCGACCGCTCCTCCCGGCCCCACCACAGCCCAGGCCGGACACCGACGCGGACCGAGCGGCGGATCATCAGGGTCCGCGTCCTGCGGCGCTGGGGCCCGGCCCGCATCGCGTATCTCCTCGGGCTGAACCCGGCGACCGTCCACCGTGTCCTGACCCGCTACAAACTCGCCCGCCTGGCTCACCTCGACCGGGCCACCGGCCGGGTGATCCGCCGCTACGAGCACGCCGCCCCCGGCGACCTCGTCCACGTCGACATCAAAAAGCTCGGCAACATCCCCGACGGCGGAGGCCACAAGGTCCTCGGCCGGCAAGCGGGCCGCAAAAACCGGGCGAAGGCCGGCATGAGCTTCCTGCACAACGCTGTCGACGACCATTCCCGCCTGGCCTACAGCGAGATCCTCACCGACGAGAAGAAGGAAACCGCCGTCGGATTCTGGCAACGGGCCCACGCCTACTTCGCCGCTGCCGGCATCACCGTCCAGCGGGTCCTGACCGACAACGGTTCCTGCTACAAGTCATACCTCTGGCGCAACTCCCTTGCCGGACAGGGGATTTCACACAAGCGGACCCGTCCCTACCGGCCCCAGACCAACGGGAAGGTAGAGCGGTTCAACCGCACCCTTCTGGACGAATGGGCCTACGCCCAGACCTACCGGACCGAGACCGAGCGACGCGACGCCTACCCGCGATGGCTCCACACCTACAATCACCACCGCGGACACACCGCACTCAAGGGCCAGCCACCCGCCAGCCGCGTCCCCAACCTCACGGGTCAGTACAGCTAGGGCGTGTTCTGGAAGTAGCGTCGTCCGCCCGGAGGGCGGACCGCCGGGCAGACGGGACTTTCAACACACCCCCTGGGTCCGCCGGAGTCAACGGCCGAGCCACCGACTTCCGCACCGCACCTTCGGCTTCGGAACCTCGGAGCATCCCGAACACCCCGACCAAGAGAAGGGCACCTCCATGTCAGTCGCCCGCCGCAGATTCATCCAGGGCACGGCCGTCGCCACCGGCGCCGCACTGCTGCCGACCGTTCCCGCGTACGCCGCGGACCCCGTCACCATCGAGGCCGACGGCATCACCCTGGTCGGCCGTAGCGACGGCAGCGTCCTCGTGCAGGACGGTGCGGGCGCCGACCGCATCCTGCTCAGCCACTTCATGATCAAGGACACGGCGCTGGGCCAGCAGCGCACCTTCGGCGGTACGCCCGCCCGGATCACGCTCCCCGACGGGCGGCCCGCGATTCAGGTCACGTACACGATGGCGAGCGGCACGTCCGGAGTCACCGTGCGCGGCACCTTCGACGTCACTCCGCGCAAGGCACACCTGAAGTGGGAGGTCGGCGGCCCCGGCACGCTCACACCGGCCGGCTTCATGTTCTCCCGCACGGTGTACGGGGCGAGCGCGGCGGAGTCGTACGAGGCGCTGACCGTCTGGGAGCGGGACACCCGAGGTGGCATTCCGTACGAGGTGAACGCGGGCGGCGCGTACGTGGAGACGTGGCCGGGCTCGAAGGGCTTCTTCTGCCTCTCGTCCACCAACCCCGCGAACACGAACGCCACATGGGTCCACTCCCCCGGTACCTCGACCGGCGCGACCACCGCGGTCACCGAGGCTGATCTGGTCCTCGGCGATCTGCGGCCGCGCGGGGCGGGAGCACTCGCTGCCAAGAGGCCCCTCGGTGTGGAGGTGTGGACCGACCAGCCGTTCAACCTCTACAAGGCGGCCGGGCAGACGATGACGCTCAAGTCGCAGGTCGTCAACGGCTCCGCCGCGGCCAGGACGGTGCGGCTCACCTGGTGGGCGCGGGACTTCGGCGGCAAGGAGATCGCCGGTGGAACGCTCTCCAGGAGCCTCGCGGCGGGCGCCGTCTGGAACGCCTCCTTTCCCCTGACCTCACCCTCGCAGAACATCGTGTTCACCGAGGTGGAGGCGGTCAGCGGCAGTGACAGGGCGCTGGCCCGCACGAATCTGAGCGTGCTCCCGGAGTTCGCGTACAAGGCGGGCAAGGAGTCGATGTTCGGTCTCGCCAACTACCCCTGGCTGCTCAAGCCCGGCAAGGACGCCGTACTCGATCTGGTCAGGACGCTCGGCATCAAGTGGATCCGCATCGCCTACGCGGGCGCCCCGGGCATCGACACCGCGACTCTGGACGCGCACGGCATCGGACACAACGTGGAGCTGAGCGGCATCCCCGTGGGCGGCAGTCAGGAGCAGATCGCGGCCTGGGCCGACACGAATGTCGCCAAGGCCCTGGACGCCGAGGCCGCGTACTTCGAGGTGAGCAACGAGGTCAACCAGCCCTGGATGTCGGGGCGCGGCGCCGACGCCTACGTCCGGGACGGTCTGCGACAGGTCACCACACGCCTCGACGCGGCGGGCTCGCAGATGAAGGTCATGAACGCCGGCCTGGGCGGCATGGACTACGTATGGACCGAGAACTTCCACGACGCGGGCGGCTGGGATCTCATCGACGCCTTCGCCTTCCACCCCGGTCGCGGCAACTTCACGCCCGACTTCGCGCCGCCGCCCGAGGAGTGGACGCAAGGGCCGTCCGGCTCGTACTGGAACTTCCTCGGCGCGCTGCGCAAGGCGAACCAGGTCCTGGAGGAGTACGGCGGTAACAAGGAGCTCTGGCTCACCGAGGCGTACGCACCGACCCGGCCCAACGCGTGGTGGAGCGACACCTACCGGCACGCCGCCGAGAACACGCTGCTCACGCTCGCTCTCGCCAAGGCCGAGAAGGTGCGCGCCGTCAACTGGTACCAGCTGCACGACTCGACGCTCTACCACCCTCAGGAAGCCGACCCGGCCAACCCCGAGTTCCACTACGGACTGATGAACCGCGACACCAGCGCCAAGCCCTCGCTCCTCGCCTTCGCGACCGCCGCCCGGGTCCTGGACCAGGCCGAGTTCGTCCGGCATCTCGCCTTCACGGACAAGGACATCAAGGGACTCCTCTTCACCACCCCCGGCGGACCGGTGTCGATCATCTGGAGCCGCAAGGACGGCTACATCCTCAACTCCGATCACGGCGATGATCCTTGGTATGCATCGCCGGAGCCCTGGGTCGACACCTGGACGACCAGGACCGCGGTCGTGGCCCACTCGGGGACGGTCGACGGCACGGTGCGGGAGCTGAACTGCATCGGCCAGGAACGCTCTCTCAAAGCCTCCGGCGGCAAGATCAGCCTCACCCTCGACGGCGCCCCGCGCGTCTACTACGGCCTGTCCGCCAATCCCGACTGGAAGTAAGTGACTTACGACATGAGGAATGAAACCGCACGGCACGACATCACCGTCGTCGGGGGCGGCCTGGCCGGGGTCTGCGCAGCGATCGCCGCGGCCCGGCTCGGCCGGAGCGTCGCGCTGATCAACAACAGGCCGGTGCTCGGCGGCAACGCGAGCAGCGAGGTCCGGGTCTGGGTGTGCGGCGCGACCGGCCACGGCAGGAATCACCATGCCCGTGAGGGCGGCATCATGGGCGAGTTGCTTGTGGAGAACCAGTTCCGCAACCCGGACGGGAACCCCTACTACTGGGATGCCGTGGTCCTGGACGCCGTGCGCGCCGAGCCCGGCATCACCCTCTACCTCAACACCGACGTGCGCGAGGTCGACGCCGAAGGCCCGGACGAGGCCCGGCGGATCACCTCGGTCACCGGCTGGATGATGGGCTCGGAACGACGGATACGTTTCGAGAGCTCCCTCTTCCTCGACTGCACGGGAGACGGCCTGATCGGCCACCTGGCGGGCGCCCACCACCGCATCGGCCGGGAATCGCGCGCCGAGTACGACGAGGCATGGGCTCCGGAGACCGCCGACGACATCACCCTGGGCTCGACTCTCCTCTTCTATACGAAGGATGCCGGTCACCCCGTCAAGTTCGTGCCGCCGAACTTCGCCAAGGACATCACGCAGACCGCCATCCCGCAGCGCCGCATCATCAAGGCGGGCGACAACGGCTGCGCGTACTGGTGGATCGAGTTCGGCGGCGAGCTCGACACCGTCCACGACAACGAACGCATCCGCGACGAGCTGTGGTCGGTGATCCACGGCATCTGGGACCACATCAAGAACTCCGGCGAGTTCGACGCGGCGAACATGACCCTGGAATGGGTGGGCTCGATCCCCGGCAAACGGGAGTACCGGCGCTTCCTCGGCGACTACGTCCTGCACCAGGGCGACATCCTCGGCCAGACCGAGTTCGCCGACCGGGTCGCTTTCGGCGGCTGGTCGATCGACCTGCATCCGCCGCAGGGCATGTACGCCACCGAGGCAGGCGCCAGGCAGCTCTACGCGGACGGCATCTACCACATTCCTTACCGCAGCCTCTACTCGGTGAACACCGAGAACCTGCTCTTCGCCGGGCGCAATATCTCCGCCAGCCATGTCGCCTTCGGCTCGACCCGCGTCATGGCGACCTGCGCCACGATCGGCCAGGCGGCCGGCACGGCGGCGGCGCTCTGCGTCACCGGAGATGTCACCCCGCGCGAACTCCCCGTGCCCGAGCTGCACCGGACGCTGCTGCGCCAGGACGCCTCGCTCATCGGCCTCGCCTCGACGGACCAGGAGGACCTGGCCCTGCGGGCGACGGCCAGGGCCTCAGCCACTTTGAGCAGCCTGGCGGTCGAGGACTCCGACGAGCGGTGGCCGCTCGCGGCGGACGCCGGACTCGTCCTCCCCGCGGACCCGGACCTCTCCGGAGTGGAACTGCTCGTCGACGCCGACCGCGACACCGAGATCGTGATCGATCTGTACGACCCCGAACTCGGCCAGAACTACGTCCCGCGCCGCCTGGTCACCTCCACCACCCTGCCCGTCGCCGCCGGTGCCGGGCAGTGGCTCAAGACGGGCCTGGACTGGTCTCCCGAAACCCCGCGCAACGCCTTCCTTGTCGTCCGCGCCAACGACGCCCTCGCTCTGCACCGCTCCGACCGCCCGACCCCCGGCGTCCTGTGCTTCACGCGCGTCCCGCTGCGCCCGTCGGACGAATCGCCGCAGCCGCTGCGCGAGTGGACGGACGCGGGTCTGCTGCGCCGTACCTTCTGCTTCCGTACGGGCGAAACCGCGGCCTACTCCCCCGCCAAGGCCACCGACGGCTATGCCCGCCCGTACGCGGGACCGCACATGTGGGTCTCCGCCCCCCTGGCGGACTCTCCGTCCCCCTGGCTCGAGCTGGCCTGGCCCGAACCGGTCGCCCTGGGCCGGATCGAGGTCATCGCCGACGACGACGTCAACGAGGACCTGATCAACCTGCACCACCACCGCACGCCCTTCGACACCCTCCCCACCCTCCTTCGCGACTACCGTGTCGAGGCACTGGACACCGATGGCACCTGGCGCGTCATCGCCCGTGCGGCGGAAAATCGCCGGCGCCGCGAGACGCACAGGCCGACGGAGCCGGTCACCACATCGGCGATCCGGGTCGTCGTCGAAGCCACCAACGGGGCGGCGTCGGCGCACGTCGTCGCCGTGCGCGCCTACAAGTAGAAGCACCGACGCGGGAGAGTGACTGGATGGTTGGCAGAGTGATGGTCACCGGGGCCGCCGGGCGGATCGGGCGAGCGGTCCTCGCGCTGCTCGCCGAGCGCGGGATCGAGGCGAACGCCCTGGTCCTCGATGATCCCGGCGATCTCGTGGCGCGCCGGGTCGTGACCGGTGACGCCGCCGACGCGAGGACCGTGCAGGCGGCTCTGGAGGGCGCCGACGCGGTCATCCACCTGGCGGCGATCCCGACTCCCGAGCGCAACACCGCGCTTGAGGTCTTCGCGGGCAACACCCTCTCCACCTTCACGGTCCTGGAGGAGGCCGGCCGGGCCGGGATCCGGCATGCCGCGGTGGCGAGCTCCTGGGGTGTCACGGGCCTGCCCTGGACGGACGTCGAGGATCCGCATCCACCGTACGCACCGGTCGATGAGGCGATGACCTCCCAGGTGTCCGACCCCTACGGCCTCTCCAAACAGGTCGACGAACTGACAGCGCGGATGATGGCGCGGCGGCACGGGATGAGCGTGGTGTGCCTGCGCTATCCGTACGTGGGCGGATTCGAGGAACGCCTGCTCGCGCACGCCGCCCGGCTCACGGCCGATCCGGCCGCGGGGGCAAGGGACCTGTGGACGTACCTGGAGGTCCATGACGCGGCGAGAGCCGCACTGCTGGCCTTGGACGTACCCGGCCGTGCGGCGCACGCGGTACACCTCTGCGCCCCCGAGATCATCGTGCCCTACCCGACGGAGGAACTGCTGCGCCGCTACCATCCCACCACCGTGCTGCGGCGCCCGCTGCCGGGCCGCGCGGCGCCGGTCGACACCTCGGCCGCGCGCAGGCTGCTCGGGTTCACGGCACGGAATCTTCTCGGTCGCGGGGCGGGCGCCCCGCAGTGAGCAGGTCCGGTGCCGAAGAGCCTGCAGCGGACCAGCTCGATGCCGCGCCGGTGCTCGCGCACGGCGTGTGCGTCGTAGCGGGTGAAGTCGCCGGCGATACGGGTCGAGCGCGGCCGGGCACGACCCTCAGCGCACATAAGGCACACCACCCGAACCCGCAGGTCAGTCGTTTTTCCTCTCCGGCTCCAGGATCGCCACGCACTCCACATGGTGCGTCATCGGAAAGATGCCGGACTGAGCACGTCACGGAAGAACCCAGGTCAGAGCATATTTCTCAGCTCTCCTTCCTGCGTGTAGGTGGCTGGAGCGTCAAACGAGCGTCACGGCAGAGCGACGTCCCGGCCAGTCGTCCGTGACCCCTGCGCTTCGGCTCCGGGCAGGAGGGCCCCACCCCTATCAGCGCCCCGGATCGGGAACCGACGTTCGGCGTGCGCGGCGATCAAGCCCCACCCCGCGCATCGGTGTCTCGACCCGCGTCTCTGTCAGCGGTCATGGCATCGACCACATCCCTCAACTGGGAGCGCACGGTGACGCCCAGCTTGGGAAAGGACCGGTAGAGGTGCGAGCTGACGGTACGCGGGGACAGATACAGCTTCTCGGCCACCTCACGGTTGGTCAGTCCGAGCGCCGCCAGCCGCACGATCTGCTGCTGCTGCGGGGTGAGGCCGGCGAAGGCGTCCGGTTCGGCAATGCCGCTCCGGGCACCAGCGGCCCTGAGTTCGGACTGGGCCCGCGCCACCCAGGGCTGCGCGGCCAGCCGCCGGAACACGGCCTCCGCGGCAACCAGCGGCGGACGGGCATCGGAGATACGGCGGCGGCGGCGCAGCCACTCCCCGTACGCCAGCAGCGCCTGGGCACGCTCGAAAGGCCGACGGGCGAGCGCGGGAGCCTCCAGAGCCGCCGTGAAGTGGTGCTCGGCCTGCTCGGCGGGGACGAGTGCCGCCCGGCTCAGATGGACCAGCGCGGCCCTGCGCGGCGCCAGCACGCCCGCGTACGCCAGGGACCGCTCGACTCCGTCCACGATCCGGGTGGCCTCCTCGCGACGGCCGACCCGGGCCGCGGCAGCCGCCAGCTCGGGCAACGCCGGGTAGGAGAGGTGGTAGTGCGTGGAGTTGCCCCGGTCGTCGAAGAGCACACGGTAGTGCTGGTGGGCGGCCTCGTGATCGCCTTCCACGGTGGCGGCGGTGCCCAGGGCACGGTGGGCGAGAGCGAGGACAGAACGGCTCTCCTGCGGGTCGACGAGCGAGAGGGCGCGCTGCGCCTGGGCGCGGGCCCCGGCCACGTCACCGCGCAGCGCGCACAGCAACGCCTCCGTCGCGGCGGCACAGGCCACGGCATGATCGAGGCCGACCGACGAAGCGACAGCTGCGAGTTCGGCGCAGGCCGTCTGCGCACGGGCCCACCGGCCCTGTTCCAGGTAGGCGAGGGCAGCTACCCCGCCAAGGCCGTCCGGCAGCGGCCCCTGCGAGGTCCATGAGGCGAAGGCCGAGTCGTAGGTACGCGCGGCCAATTCCGTCTCGTCCAACAGCCAGGCCGCGACGGCGAGCAGGATCAGTGTCTGCGGTTCCTCTCGCGCGACCGCGACCAGGGCGGGCAGCTGCAGGGTGAAGCACACCTCGGCGGCTTCCGGATGCGCGACGACCGCGGTCCAGCCGGCCAGGAGCGTCTCCCGCTCTCCGAGCCGGTGGCCGGGGAGCGCCGAGGCCAGGGGCAGCAGGCGTTCGATCTCGTGCAACTGGGCCGCGTCACCGGAGTAGAAGCGCACCACAGCGGCGGCGGCCAGGGCCTCCAACACCGCCGCGGGGTCGGTGTCGGCCAAGACGGCGGCGGGGCGCATCAGTTGTCCGAAAGCAGCGTTGTGCGAGCTGGTCAGCGTCATGAGCCGGCCGACCTGGAGGGCGGCGAGGGCCACGGCAGTCGGGTCGTCGGTGCCGGCGCGGGTGCGTGCGGCCAGCCGTTCGACGGAGTCGAGCCGGCCGGTCAGGACCGCCGCACTGGTCGCGGCGGCCAGCAGCCGGGTGCTCTCGCCCCGGTCTGGGTGCAGATCCGCGGCCCGTTCCAGCATGTGGGCGGCAGCCGCGTAGCCACTGCGGTGACGTGCTCGGTTCGCGCTGTCCTCGAGTCGGGCCGAGACCGCCGCGCTCAGCCCGGAGGTAGCGGCGGCAAGGTGCCAGGCGTGCCGGTCGGGATCCTGGTCGCCGAACAGCTCGGCCAGCCCCAGATGCGCCGCGCGCCGCTCCTCGGCAGGGGCCGCGTGGTAGATCGCGAGGCGAGTGAGCGGGTGTGCGCAGCGCAGTCGTCCCCCGCTTCGCCGGACGATTCCGGCCTCCTCCGCGGGCCCCCACACCGGATCGCCGATGTCGGGCAGCCAGGACAGTACGGTGTGCGGCGGGTCCTCGTTGTCGACGGTGGCCAGGCGCACCACCGCGCGGCGCGTCTCGGCGGGCAGTGCGGCAAGACGGTCGGCGTAGACCCGCCCCAGCCGTTCGGTGACCGGAAGCGGGCTGTGGGCCGTGCGGGATGTGCAGTCGTGTTCGCCGGCGGCCCGAGCCAGTTCCACCAAGGCGAGGGGGTTGCCCTCTGCCTGGTCGAGGATGGACACCCGAGTGGGCCCGGCGGGCACCCACGGCTGGAAGTCCAGCAGGCGTTCCGCCGCGCCGCGGTCGAGGGGCTCCAGGGTGAGGATCGGTTCCTGATGGGCGAGCCCGCTCAGCGTGGGATCTCTGGTGGCGACCAGCAGAGTCACCGGTTCGTCGGCCAGACGCCGGGCGGCGAAGGAGAGAGCGTCCAGTGAGGCGCGGTCTGCCCACTGGGCATCGTCCACGACCACCAGCAGCGGGCGCTCGGCGGCGAGGTCCGACAGCACGGTGAGGACCGCAGTCCTGATGAGCATCGGGCCCGGCGCCTCGCTTCGCTCCGCCATTCCGAAGACAACGTGCAGCGCCCCGCGCTGCCCGGGGGGCAGTGCGTCGATCCGCCCGCGGACCGGACGTAGCAGCTGGTGCAGTCCCGAGAACGCCAGGTGGGTCTCGGACTGGCTGCTGTCGGCCCTGAGTACCCGGCCGCCGTCTGCGGTGAAGGACGCCACGACCGCTTCCACCAGGGTGGTCTTGCCCTCTCCGGCCCCTCCCGCCACGGTCAGCAGAGCGTCCACCGGCCTCGTCCCGGGCTCCGCCGCACGTGGTGCGGTCACCGCTGCGACCAGCCTGTCCAGCTCGGCTTCCCTGACCACGGGGGTACCGCTGCTGCGGCGGGCGGTTGTCACTGTGTACTCGTCCACCGGTTCTCCAGACGTGGCGGACGCTTCCACGGCTCAACGTCTCCGATCACCGCATCCTGCGCATCGACGCTACCAGGGCGTCCTCGGCACATCCCGGACAGCACCCCAGGTGCCGTCACATGACGGACGACGCCTGCGGTCGGCGCCCCGGACCCTGCGGCCCGCCGTGGGCATGAAACCCATGTGGCCTCCTGTTCCCCGCCGCCTCGCTCACCACGCGCCCGGCGCAAGTGGACGCCGGGCGCCGAAGCCGGGCCGTCGCCGCTCCGCGCCCACGGTTCCGGCCCCCATCCGCACGGTGTGCCGGCTGCCCGTCCGCGCCGCGGACGGCCCCGGGCCCGCTCCACGGGGAACTGCAGTCACGTGTCCGATACCGCCGAGGCGCCGCTTGCTCGCAGGCTGGGAAACGTCCGAACCTTCTAAGGAGAACAATGTCCCCTCTTGCTTCCCCGTCCTCCGAGACCGGGAGTCCGACGGTGAACACCATCGAACTCGGTGATGTGCGGATCCACCGCGTCATGGAGTTCTCCGACACCACCCCGATGACGACGGATGTCTTCTTTCCCAGCAGCAGGCCCGAGGAGTGGCACCGGCACACCGCGATGCTGGCGCCCCACCACTGGGAGCCGGATACCGATCTCACTCGTGCCGCCACCCAGTCCTGGGTGCTGCGCAGTGAGGGCAGGATCATCCTTGTCGACACCGGCGCGGGCAACGACAAGTACCGCCCGCTGCAACCGATCTGGTCCTATCTGAACACCGGCTACCTGGCGAACCTCGCCGCTGTCGGCGTGCGGCCCGAAGACGTCGACATCGTCGTCAACACCCACCTGCACGACGACCACGTCGGCTGGAACACCCGGCTCGAAGGCCGCGACTGGGTTCCCACGTTCCCCAACGCGACGTACCTCATGCCGCAGCGTGACTTCGAGTACTGGAGGCCCGAGAACCTCCAAAACACGGTTTTCGGACGGGGCAACCAGAACGTCTACGAGGACAGCATCACCCCGGTCGTCGACGCCGGTCTGGTGGAGACCTGGGACGAGTCGTACACCATCGACTCCCACCTCCGCCTCGAACTGGCCCCGGGCCACACCCCCGGCACCTCGATCATCCACCTGGAGTCCAGGGGCGATCGCGCGATCTTCGCCGGCGACCTCCTGCATGGCGCGATCCAGGTGCACGAGCCGCACATCAACAGCTGCTTCGAGGAGGACGAGGACGGCGCTCGCGCCAGCCGTGCACGCATGTTCGCGCACGCCGCGGACAACAACACCCTCGTGCTCCCGGCGCACTTGCCCGGACACGGTGCCTTTGAAATGCGCCGCCGGGGTTCCGGCTTCGAGCTGACCAACTGGGCGCCGTTCTCCCGCACCTGAACCGACCGCCCGTCCTTCAAGGAGGAACCCTCGTGCCCACCACGTTGCCCACGAACCCGGGTCGGCGGGCGGTGGCCACCAGGTTCGGCAAACTAGCGGTCCGCTTCGAGGCCACCGCCCTGATCGCCGTCAGCAGCGAATGGCTGTGACCGGCGGAGCTGTCGCTCCCGTACGCCATGCTGGCCGCGACCAGAGCGAGGGAACCAAGCAGATTGGTGCTCGGTACTACGGCGCCGACAGCGAGAACGGCGACCTCACCGTCTGGATGGCCGTCCGGAACATCAGCGCCCAGTAGCCCCGAACCCGCACCGGCGTCGAATCTCTGCGGATTGCTCCCGCGCAGCGGCCGCCTCCGCTCTGGCCCTGGCGCGATCAGCCTCGAAGACCAGCACGCAGGCCAACGCTTCCAAGGCGCCGGCGACTTCCTCCCTCCAGCCGGCAAACTCGACGGAGTTCGCTGTGGGCGGCGGATGCGACTTCACAGAGCGGAGATGGCGCAAGGAGTGCTTCAGCACGGGGTCAACCACGACGCTTCTTTCGATCGGAACGCGGTCGACCCCATCGTGCCGCCATTTTCAGAACACGGCCCAGTACTCCAGTGTGCTTTCGTGATCTTGTAGGGACCCTGGTCGGTAACGGGTGCGGTCACCGCGTGATCATCGGGGTGTGTGGGCTCCTTTCGCCTGACCGGGCCGGCAAGGTGATCACAGGACGAGCATGAGCTTGCCGCCGGGGCGGCGGGACTGGCTGAGCTTGGCCGCGTCCCGGATCTGGTCGAGGGTGTAGGTGCGGGCGACCGGTACGGCCAGGATGCCTTCGCCTGCGAGCCTGGCGAACTCGTTCATCCGGTCGTAGCGGATCTCGGTGGTGATCCGGACGCCCAGCTCGGCTGCGGCAGCGAAGTCCGAGACAGTGAGGACACGGTCGGGATCCCCGGTCAGCCCGATCAGGGTCGGTAGCGAGCCGCCGGCCGGGCTGGGCTGGTCGGCGCGGTCGATCCGGCCCCCGGCCGGCGTGGTGTCCAGAGCGCGGTCCACGGAGCCTGGGGTCAGGGCGCTGACGCGTTCGGCCATGCCCTCGCCGTAGGCGGTCACCTGGGCGCCGATCTCTTCCAGGGCGGTGGCCCGAGTCGGCCCGGCTGTGGCGATCACCCGTATACCCCGGTGCAGCGCGAAGCGCACCGCCGTCTCACCCACGGTGGTGCCCGCGCCGTGGACGAGCAGCAGCTCACCTGGCTGAACGCCGAGGTCGTCGAGCGCGCGCCACGCCGTCTCGGCCGCCATCGGCAGCGCGGCGGCCTGCTCGGCGGTTATGCCTTCGGGAATGCGTGCCCAGGCCGGCATCAGCGCGTACTCGGCGGCGCCGGCCGTCGGGCCGTCCAAGGTGGCCGGACCGAACACGCGGTCGCCTGTCTGGACGCCGGTGACGCCCTCGCCGAGCGCGTCGACGGTGCCCGCGACCTCTAGGCCGAGCCCGCGCGGCAACGGCGGCAGATGGTCGGCGAGGAGACCGTCGACGACGTGCCAGTCGGCTGGTGTCAGGCCGCACGCCCGCACAGCGATCCGGATCTGGCCGGGGCCCGGCTCCGGCTGTTGGACGTCGCGGAGCACGATCACGTCCGGGGAACCGAACCGGTCGAACTGTAGAGCCTTCATGACGATCTCCCGACTGATGACAGCATCTGTTGTCATTGACCGTACCAGCTGATGACAGCCCCTGTTGTCGTACACTGGTGGGTATGCCGCGATGGGAATCTGACGCACAGGGCCGGCTCGAACGCGCGGCGCTCGAGCTGTTCGAGACGCATGGGTTCGAGCGCACCTCGGTCGCGCAGATCGCAGGCGCCGCCGGTCTGAAGGAGCGGTCCTTCTACCGCTACTTCCCCGACAAGCGGGAAGTCCTCTTCGCCGGTGACGAACTCGAGGCCCACCTCGTCGCGCAGGTCGAGGCGGCCGACCCGGGCCTCACTCCCATCGAGGCGCTGCTGACCGCGCTGGGAACCGCAGAGGAGATCTTCCGCCCGCGCGAGTACCTGCTGCGCCGGGGAAGAGTGATCGCCGCCAACCCGGCACTGGCCGAGCGTGATCTGATCAAGCTCGCCGACATCGCCGACGCGCTGGCGCCGGCGCTCGAGCGCCGCGGCGTCACGCCTGGAAAAGCACGCTTCATCATCGATGTGGTACTGGCGATCCACCGGCGCGCCATGCCCCGCTGGCTGGCCGAGCCGGACACCACCCTCGCTCAGCTCATGGCTCAGGCCGCCGCCGAGCTGCGCGAAGTGGTCGCGACGCCGGCTCCAACGATCCGCTGAGCCGGCCGCAAACATGCCTCGCAGGTGAGCGTGGAACCGGATGTCCCGGAAACGGCCTTACCCCAGTGCGGCTTCCTGTCCATCTGGTGGGTTCCTTGAGAGATCGTCGCCGGTAATGACTGCGCCGAGGTGCTGACTGATGGTGTCGGCGCCAATTGGACCAGTGCAGCGGTTTGGCCGTGGTGATGGCCGGCGGCCTGTTCCTGAGCATGCTCGCGCTCATCATCTCGGCGATCGTCGCGGGTTTCGGAGCCAACAGCAAAAACCCTTGCGCCATACCGGAGCCGTTCGCTTCGAAGCCACCCTAAGACTTGTCCCGTAAATGATCTCTGACCGGTGCGGCCGTGGTCAGTGACCAGTCCGACCGCTCGCCTATCCGGCGCGAGGTGGAGGTTGTGCACCCGGGCAATGCCGAGCATGGCGTGGTGGACGCCCGTCGCCTTTGAGGCGGCAGTCGCGGAGGATCTTCCAGGTCTTCATGCGGGCGAAGGGGCGAAGGCGTGCTCGACCCGGGCGCGGACCTGGTTGTGGGACTTGTTGTGGGCCTGCTTCCAGTCCCGTCCACGATGAGCACGGTGTCCTTTGCAAACCGCTTGCGGGGCCGAAGCGCGAGCAGGGGGCCGCGGTGGTTGATGACTCGGCCGGCCGTTGACTCCGAGACACCGAACAGCGGGGCGAGCTGCCGCAACGTCAGATTGGTGCGCCAGTACGCAGTGACCAGCAACACCCGATCCTCGAGCGGCAGGCGCCACGGCCGGCCACGGTGGACCACATCAGCTCCACCACGCCGCAGCGTGGTCAGCAGTTTGCCGAAGCAGCGCGGGCTCAGCCCTGCGAACGGGGTTATCCAGGACGGCTCCGATGCCGTGATCACACTCGCCACATCATGATCATCACTCAGGCCCGCCTCGTGCCGAGACGATCCCACAGCTACGCTGATCGGGGCAGTCCACAGGGCGCTAGACCGGGGGAACCGTGAACCGACCGCTGCTGTTCCTCGACGTGGACGGGCCACTCAACCCCTTTGCAGCCCAGCCGGAGAGGCGTCCCGACGGCTACACCACACTCAGAGTCCCCCGGAACGACGCCCATGAGGACGACAGGGGCCTCTCGTCCCGACGGCGCCCCCTACGGGTCTGGCTCAACCCAGAGCACGGACGAATCCTGCTCCAGCTCGGCTTCGAACTGTGCTGGGCGACCACATGGATGGACACCGCCAACCGGTGGATCGCACCGGTCCTCGGCCTTCCGGAACTTCCCTTCGTGGACTTTGGCAACGTTCTACTCCAGGAACGCCCTGACGGAGTTCACTGGAAGACCGGACCGCTGGTGGACTACGCAGGCGGCCGTCCCTTCGCTTGGGTGGACGACGAGCAGAGCGAGCTGGATCACACCTACGTGACCGCCCACCACCAAGCGCCCGGACTCCTCCATCACGTCAACCCGCGGATCGGCCTACGGAAGGACGACTTCCGCACGCTCGCCGACTTCGCCCGGTCCCTGAACATCTCGCGAAGCACCGGCTGAGCGCCTCACCAGCTCTTCCCAGGCTGTTCCGACTCGGAGCCAAGATCATTGCGGGACAGCCCTCAGGGCCCCTGCCTCTGACCGGCAGACGTCACAGGGATGTGCTGCAAGGCGTCCAGTTGCTCTTTGGTCCCAGCTACGCACTCGTGATCCGATTCGGAGATCGCTCCGTCTGACGCGGCTTCAAATTTCCACGTGGCCCACAGGTTCTGTGTGCCCCCATATCCCTGAGAACTCACGCGGCTCATGTGGGGCTGCTGGGGGGCTATTATGCGCCGATTCCAATGGAACCGACTTAAGCGGAGCCGGAATCCAGGTCGGTGATGATGCCATCCCAGGTCTCGTCCCCCGTACCTTGTTGTGGGCCACCCGTCGCGCCGAATCGGCTGGCCCCTCCACTTACCACCTGGCGCTCGGACAGCACACCTCGGTCACAGGAGCAGATCGCTCTCAGTCGCGGCCAGGCTGGTCAACGTCCCCTAGCCGCGGCGAGAGCGCACCGGGCTGCCCGTCCCAACAGGCAACCCGGCAGACCTACGTGGTCACGGCGCTATGGCCTGTTTTCGAACTGCCGTCGTCGCCCGAAGGGCGGCCGGGGGCCGTCAGGTGCGTGCTCTCGGCGTGCCGGCCCCAGACCCCTGTACTGGACGTACCGGGGCCCGGGGCCGGTGCGGCGAGAGTGCGTGCATGGCGCCGCGCGGCAGACGGCAGTTCGACGACAGGCCCTAGCTCAGGTGGCGAGAAAAGAACCGCGCTGCGGAGTCCCCCGCGAACTGCGGGACGCCGGTGTGCCCGCCCATGTTGGCGTGCAGCGTCTTCTCCTTGGAACCGAAGGCGTCGAACAGGTCCAGAGCTACCTGCCGGTCGTTCCCCTCGTCGTCCCACTGCAGCAGGACATGCAGGGGAATGGTGACCCGGCGGGCATCCTCGAATATGACGCGAGGAACGAAACTCCCGGCGAACAGGACGGCTGCCGAGATGCGTGGCTCGACCGCAGCCAGTCGGGTCCCAATGGAGATCACTCCCCCTGAGTAGCCGACCGGCCCGCCGATTTCGGGCAGAGCGAGGAGCGCGTCGAGGGCGGCCTGCCATTCCGGGACCGCCTTTTCGACCAGCGGGAGGATGAGGGCCTCGATGATTTCCTCGCCAACCGGCTCGTCGGCAGCCATCGCTCTGCGGAGGTCTGCGCGAGCCTGCTCGACGGCGGGCCAACGGGGCCGGTCACCGCTCCCCGGAAGCTCGATGGTGGCTGCGGCGAAACCATCCGCCGCAGCGTCCCGGGCTCGACCTGCCAGTCGGGAGTGCATCTTGTGAAGTCCGAGCGGGGGGTGGCCCAGCAGAATCAGCGGCGCGGGTGCGGATGCGGATTTCGATCCGGGTGTCCAGAGGATGCCGGGGATCTCGCCAAGGGTGAATTCGCGCTCGAGGACGCCGTCGTCGAGATGATGTTCAGAAGTGAAATGCACGGTCGTGCCTTTCGGGAGTGCTCAGAGCGGCGCTCCCGGACGACCTATCGCCCGACCGTGACCCCGGAGGAGAGCACCCATGTCGATACGTTCACGGGTACCACCTCCTCTTTCTCTCGCACGGCCTCCGGAAGACTAGCAACGCTTGCCGTGATTGGCCAACGAGTTCTTGTGAGCACTCGGTAGCCATACGGCAACGCTTCAGAGCGCTACGCAGAGCTACGCGTGGCCTCATCGCGGCCTCCTGAGACGAGTTCGCGTTCGGCAGCCATTCCGATCGTCTCGCCCCTGTGGATCCTGAAGGGTCCTACGCCCTCGGCCAGGGCAGGAATTGGCGACCTCGTCGGCCAGTGATCAATGACCGGTTCCCAGTGGAAGGCCTGGTTGAAACTCGTGGACCACCTGGATCGCGCCGACGATGTGGGCGTTGAAGTCATCCAGTTCTTCGGCCGGAACCCAGAGCTCGAGGATCGTCCGCCCGCCGGCCTGTTGGATGGGGTACCGGCTCAAGAACTCCGACTCGACCTGAAAACGAGTCACGAAACCTGCGCCATCGTGCTTGACGTTCCAGTCCCGAGCGATTCTGACCGCGTAGTCCTCGTTGAGGACGGGGTAGAAGATCGGCTGTTCGGGCAGCCGAGGCGGCCAAGCACGCCAGTTCAGTTCCCGAACCAGATCCAGTTCCTTGGGACCGGTGGGGCGCCACAGCGTCGTCGTTGCCTGCTGGCTGGTCATTTGAGTCACTCTCTGAACGTGGCCCGCGGCTACGGGTGGGCGGCGAGGCCCCTGCAATGGGCCGAGACCGGTGTCTACCTCACCCTTGCCATGGGGCTCAGTGCCCTGTGTGTCTGGTGGACACGGGAGCGTCGGAGCTGAAGCACGGGACGAGCGCTGCTGCTCGCGGTGAACGAGGGCCAACCTTGTCGCCCGAGCAGGTGCTTGTTGCGCTCCTGCTGGTGAGCTTCTGTGGCTTCGCCGGTGAATCGCGAGGTGCCGGTGGTCGGACGAGCGCTGAGCGGAACCGCCCGCGCCCGGTACGACAGCAGGGTCCGCAACGCGCGCCGCGTTCCGGACCCTGCCCTGTGGTGCTGCAGCGCGGCTGTGGTCAGCGCTGTGCGGTGTCGTCGCCCGCCTGCCCGGCTTCGTCGTCAGCTGCGCCTGCCTTCTCGCGCATCTTGCGCACCAGCTCCGCCTTACGGTCGGCGGCACCCTGGCGGTCGAGGTTGCGGTGCGGACCATTGTTCTGCCGCTCGGCGCGGGACAGCCTCTTACGCTGGCCGCCGCCCATGCCCACGGGGTTGTTGATGTTCTTGCTCACGGTCACGGGTTCTCCCGGAATGATGTGAAGTGATCTACGGATTCATCTTGGGGACGGGCCCGGCGGCGTCGCTGGACGCCAGCAGCAGCCCGTCACGCGCTCACTCGTAAATCGGCGTCTGGAAGAACATGCCCAAGACGTTACCCGGTTCCGTCAGCCCCGCGCACCAGTCTCTCGCACGCCCGGCTTCGGCCGGGCCGATGGCAGCCTCCGGAGTCCGCCGCTTCCTTCCCCGCGCGGGAAGCTCAGCACATCTGTACCGCCGACATCGCTTGTCGCCTCCACGGCACAGTGAGGGCATACGGCCTGGTGAACGCCAGAAAATTCTACCAGGACGGATTTCAGCGGGCCTGAGCTTCAACCGCGAGCAGGTCGAAGACGGTGGCTAGGTGGTAGCCCGGCCGCGGTATCAGGCAGCAGATTCCTGGGCAGCACCTGGGTGGACGGCGAGCGCAAGCTCGTCGCCGTCACTCAGAGCGATCGTCTGCGTTCTCGTGAGGCTGCCCACCACGACCGCCACGCGGTGCGAAGATGCGTTCGTGGTGACAGATGCCGAGTGGACTCGGATTCGAAGCGGGCTGCGCTTTGGGCAGGTTTTTGAAGGCACCGTCGTGAAGGTTCCCCGGCCCGGTGCGATCGGGATTTTCGTGGACATCGGCCTGAGCGTCGGGGGCTTCGTCGACGTCCTGTTACTTCCGGAACAAAGCGATGGCTGGCCGGCGGAGGGAACAGTTGCGGATTTCGAGATCTGGTGGGCGGGAAGCAGCCACCAAATCCGGCTGAAGCCGTCTGATTCTCGGTATCTTCGGGGCGACTTCGCAGACTTCGTTGCACGCTTCCGCCCCAATTGGTCATCCGAGGTGGGTCAGCGCGTTCTTGATCCCGGCCCCGGCTCTCGATGGGGTGGGGCCATCGATACGACCTGATGGGTACGGTGCGGGCATGGTGAATTTCGTGCTGGTTGCAGGTGCCGGCTCGGGGCGTGGGCGTGGGACGAGGTGGTGCGCATCTACACGCGGCCGGCCACAGCGCTTGGCCGCTGACGCTGTCCGGTCTCGCTGACAAGCGGGGCGTGCCGGCGAGGCAGCAGACCCACGTCCAGGGCATCGTTGCCGAGGTCGAACGCCGGGATTTGCGGGACGTCGTCCTGGTCGGTCACAGCTACTCGGGCATCCCGGTCGGTCAGGCCGCGGAGCAGCTCGGTGAACGGCTGGATCGCGTGGTTTTCGTCGGCTCCAGTGTTCCGACTGACGGCGAGTCGTTTGTCTCCGCCCGGCCGGACGGCGGGGCAGGCGTGAAGGCATCGATCGCCGGGAATGAAGGGTTCTGGCCACTCGTGCCCGCAGCTCACTTCGACGGCGAGGGTCTCACCGATGAGCAGATCGCACGCCTCATGCATGGCTCTACGCCGCGCCCTGGCGCAACGCTGACCGAGCCTGCCCTGCCGGCGCGGCCGCTCGGTGAACTTCCCGCGACGTACATAAGGACCGGTGCCCCGTGAGCCGGTTGGTGTCGCCCGCGACTGACTGGCGCCGGCGGTAGTCGACCGAGGCTAATGCGGGAGGCCAGCCGCTTCGGGAGCCTCGCATCGTGCGGTTGTGCCCTGGGCGGCTCGGTCGGAGATCGTGCAGCGGGTGCCGCGCCTGCGCTGGAGGCGTGGTTGCTACGGGACGCGTACGCCATCACCGGTTCGGTGCCCGGACGGCCGCCGCCGGCGAGGTCGTGACTCCGCCGACGGCGGCCTTCGTGTCGGATGCCCCTCCCCTGCCTGGCAGTCGTCACCGCCGAGCCGACTGAGCGCGAACCGCTACTTGGAGTGTGCGCTCCGCCCCTCACACAGCCCCGTCTGGACGGCGGCTTCCATGTCGTCGTCCTGCGCGTCCGTTCCACCCGGGTCGACGTTCGTCATGACCGTTGCCTGCCTGCCGTCGGCTGTGGCGCCGCCGGCTGTCTGGTAGCCGAAGATGTCGCCGCCGTGGCCCCAGTAGAGGCCGCCGCCGCAGGGCAGCGTCCGGCTCTCCAGGCCCAGGCCGTACGCCCGGCCGTCGTCACCGCCGGTCGAGCGGGTCTTCATCATTTCCTTGAGCTGGGCCGGGTGCAGCAGCTTGCCTCGGACGAGGGCGTCCAGGAAGCGGTTGAGGTCGGTGCCGCTGGAGATCATCTCGCCGGACGCGCTCGCGATGGAGGGGTTGAACGCGGTGATGTCCATGAGCGGCGCGTCCTCGCCCGGACGGGCGTACCCGCGCGGGTGCGGTCCGGGGATCGACGTGTCATCGCCGGGCACGGAAGTGTCGTGCAGGCCGAGCGGCTCGATGACGCGCCGACGGATCTCCTCGCCGTACGGGTGTCCGGTCACCACCTCGATGAGCATGCCCGCCAGCAGGTAGTTGGTGTTGGAGTAGTTCCACACGAAGCCGGGCTTCTCACCGGGCTCCTCGGCGGTCGGCGGGTGGGCGAGCGCCAGCTTCACCAGGTCGCGGGTGTCGTGGTGGGCCAGCGGATTCTCGAGGATGTCCTGCGGGTTGAGGTAGTCGAGGTAGTCCGGCAGGCCGCTGGTGTGCTGGAGGAGCATGCGGACCGTGATCGTCCGGCCGTCGTTCCCGTGGCCGCGGACGACGCCGGGGAGGTAGCGCTCCACCGGAGCGTCGAGATCGACACGGCGCTCTCCCACCAGCTGGAGCACGACCGTGGCCACGAAGGGCTTGGTCATGCTGCCGATCCGGAATCTGCTGTCGCCGCGCACCGACGCCTGGCTGTCCACGTCCGCGACACCGCTGGTCAGTACCGAGCTGCCGCGTCTGTCCCGCGTCGCGACGAGTGCTCCGGGCGCGCCGTCTTCGGTGGTCAACCGGTGCATGATCGCACGCAGCTGAGCATTGTCGGCAGTGTGGGTGGACTGTGCGGTCGTCGTGTTGGCCGTGGTCGCCGCGGTGGCAGCGCTACCCGGCAGGCTTCCTCCCGTCACAGTAACTGCCACGGCCAGCGTGAGTGCCCCACCCAGTGCGCGCTTGTACTTGATCACGTGTCCATCCTCCGTCGTCGTAGCAAGTCCGTTGCTGCGGAGGGCCCTTCACCCGTCGCCCTCATGTCGCACGCTTACGATGCCGGAGCGGTGCCGGCCGATGCGATGGGGCGATCATCCGAAACGGCGGGGGGATAACCCCCTTTATGGATCGCTGACTTGAGTCTGCGCCGTCTTGACGTGGCTGGTCAGGGCATTGGAGGGACACTGCGCGGTGCTGATGATGGGCAGCAGAGTTCCCTGTCAGTGGTCGGTGGTGGGTTGCCTCCCTGGATGGCCTGCCGCCCGGAGCGCGGGGTGGCCGAGGCCAGGAGTCGGGTCCCCGCGCGCGTGGGTCACCAGTTCGGTGTGGACGGGGTCCCGTGCTGTGACGGCGAGCCCGGGACGGGCGAGGATCTGCGTCGGTTCCAGGTCAGTCGTCCCTGCGCAGTGGCGGATCCGGAATATCGTCCGGGCGGCCGTGTACGCCGGCCCCGCAGCGGGGCGGCAAACGGCTCCGGGCGTTCTCCCATGCCCGCCGCCGGCGCGATCAGCGCCCTGGCAGCGTCCGCATGCGCCCCGATCACTGACGGCACGCGACCAACGGGGCCGCCGGCCTCCTGTCCGTCAGCTGTCGCGCTGACCCGCTTCGTCACGCGGTCACGAAGCTTCCTCTTTCGTGGGTCCGTCGAAGTGGACGGTGCCGTTCTCGTCGAGGTGTGGGTGGAGGGTTTCGGGGGCCTGGGTGTTGGTGTCGGAAGGCCGTGGGCCTTCGGGCCCGTCGGGGCCCCAGCGCAGCAGGCGGCGGGTGCGGACGATCCGGGAGACGGTGCCGTGGGCTTCGATCTGGTTGAGCCGGCCCGCGCGGAGCCGGTCTGCGGCCTCGGCGAATTCCGCCAGCGCCTCAGCCACGTCGGCGGGTCCCTCGGGGGCGGCGGTGTGAGCGTCGACGTCTCGCGCGGCATCGTGCGAGATGAGGCCGCGCAGGCGTGGTTCGAACCAGATAAGGGAGTAGTGCAGTGTGGTGCGGGCGGCCTGGGCGGTGGTGTGCAGGGCGCTGCCCGGCGTCCAGCGCCCGCTGTCGGTCCGTTCCACGATCTGGAAGGCCGCCGGCATGAGCAGGACATCGGGGTGGGTCTCCACGGCCCGAGCGGAGTCGTGCAGCACCGAGTCGGGGAACCTGCTTCCGGTGTAGACGAGGGAGCGCAGGGACAGCCTCTCGGCCGCCTGGACGGGGGAAAGCGGTGCGTCCGGGTCCAGGACCAGGGCCTCGTCAACCCTCGGGCGCCGGGCGCCGACGCTCCAGTCGGGGGTGAGGGGCTCGGGGTCGGTCGGCCTCGGCGTTTCGATGTCGCCGTGGGCGTCCATGCCCGCGTACTCCTCAGCTCTCACCACGCGGTAGCGGGTGTCGAGCACGGTGAGGTCGTCGACGCGTTCGCGCTCCAGCCGGGCGACCGCCGCGAGCAGCGCCCGCCGTTCCGCCTTGTCCTTGGCGTCGTCCTTCGCCCGGAACCAGAGCTGCGAGTTCAGCGCGTCCCGGGCCTGCTGCGGGCAGCCGTGGGTGACCGCGACGACCACGCGCCATCGGCGCCCCTCCCCCTCGCTCTGCGCGGCCACCCCGAACAGCGGCCCTCGTACGGCCAAGGTGCTGCGCAGCGCCGCGTCCAGAGCATCGGCCTCCATCGCGGCCTCCACCGGTTCCACCGGAACCCTCACCACCACTGGCCGCTCGGCCGGCTTCGCACCTTCTTCGCTCATGTCTTCATCCTGACGGCAACGGCGCACCCGCGTCCTGGATTCACCAGCTCGGTCGAGCGCGTGGATGCTTGTTGCATTTTCTGTCGACCGGGCGGGGGCACGGGGGTACGGCGATTCCCTGGCGGTCACATATGCCCCGGCGTCGGCCACGACCTTGCTCCTGGGCCCGAGCGTGGGTACGGGCTTCGCGAAGTGACGTGCTGCTCGACGTGCCGGACTGCCCGAAGTGCCGGACAGGTGCCGCCGCCGAGCGTGAAGGTGTCCGAGTCCGGTCGCCCGATCCCCCGTGCCACAATGCCGCGCATGAACGATTCGGCCACGACGGCCATGGCGCGGCTGGTGCGTCGGCGATGGCGCGACCGGGAGGCACCCGACGGGGACTTGATCGTGTTTGCCGACGGCTCCCTCACCGTGATGGATCTGCTGTGCATGCAGCGGCCCGACCGGCCCGATGACCCGCAGGCCGAGAGCTGGCACTGGGCCGAGGTCTTGCGTGCCACGCAGTGGAGTACCGACAGCTGGGTGGAGGTCGGCTCCGTCCTCGCCACGCAGACCCACGACGGAAGCCGCGCCTGGGCCGGAGAGTCCGCCAGCCACGGGTCCATCGGCTGGGTCGCACTGACCAGGGACGACGACGAGAGCACCCTTCAATGGCTCGCCGTCTCCGCTCGGTCCAACCCGTTCCACGAAGTCAGCCTGGACCGCACCGCGCTGACCGCGCGCAGCACCTCCGGCCGGGTCTGGGCCTTCCCCCGGCACGCGCCCCAGAAGGTGCGGATCACCGACGATCCGGCCTGTCCGGGCCGCCGCCACTGAGCGCACCGCCTCGTGCAGCCCCGTTCGCTCGGACCGCAGTCCACGAGGATCGCGATCACGCCGGGCCGGGCCGAGGTGCCTCGTAGCACTGCTCTCTCTCGCACGCCGCGACGTTCCCGCCACGAAACGGCACAAGCATGACGCTACGGAGCCGTCGGGCCGGCCCTCTCGTCGGCAACGGGAGAGACCATCCTTGGTGAGATAGGTACGGTGGCGGCGGTCCCCGGCCGGCTCACGTAGCGGGGTGGGCGGCCAGGAACTCGGGCAGCGTCTCCTCGGTGAGCGGGTAGTAGTCGGACAGCCGGGCCCCCTCGTCGAGGCGGCGCCGCGCGAACTCCTCCCGGTCCTGATGCCGCAGCGAGTCCTCGGCCAGGGGCACGGCGCTGTGCTGCGGCACCACGACAGCCCCGTCCTCGTCGGCCACGATCAGGTCGCCGGGGGCCACCAGGACGCCGCCGACCCCCACCGGGACGTTGAACGCGGACGGGAAGAGCTCGGTCTGCGAGGCGTAGTGCGGGGTGACACCCGTGCACCAGATGGGGACGCCCAGCGCGCGTACCCGGGCGGCGTCGCGGATCCGTCCGTCCACGACGATCCCCGCACCGCCCTTCAGCTTGAAGTAGCGCACCAGCATGTCGCCCAGGCAGCCGGTGTAGTGGCTGCCCTGGGCCGACACCACGAGCACGTCGCCGGGGCGGATCGATTCGAGCACCTTCCACAGCGCCGTCTCGCGCTCGGCGTCCTCCTGCTCCGCGCCGTTGAAGACGTCCTCGCGCCGCGGCAGGAACTGGAGGGTGACGGCACCTCCGGTGATCTGTACGTCGGGCTCACGGTGCAGGGGCACCGGGCCGTCGATGAAGGTCCTTGTGATGCCCATCTGGTGGAGCTTCGCGCAGGCGGTGGCCGCGCTGACCTCGCCGAGGGCCTCCACCATGCGTTCAGTGGGCCGCACGTACTGCGAGGTGTGGATCGGTGCCCGCATCGACGCGTACGTCCGGATCTCCTCTGCCGACGGTGCTCCGTGATCCCGGGTCGAGTTCATTCTCTTGCCTCCGTACACAGCGCCAGTGACATCATCGCCTATCGATGGTAGATAACAGTTAATCGATTAGCGCTGTCAATGTGTCAGGAGTTTTTTCGTGACCACCACGTCACCTGGCTGGTTCGAAGCCGATCGCTTCGGGCTCTTTGTCCACTTCGGTCTGTACAGCCTGGCGGCACGTCATGAATGGGTGCTCAGCCGGGAGTTGATGGACCAGAAGCAGTACGACCGCTACCTGGACCGCTTCGATCCGGATCTCTTCGACGCGCGGGCGCTCGCACGTGCCGCCAAGGACGCGGGCATGCGGTACGCGGTGCTCACGGCCAAGCACCATGACGGATTCTGCCTCTTCGGCTCGGAGTTGACCGACTACACCTCGGTGCGGGTGAACGGACGCGACCTGGTGCGGGAGTTCGTGACGGCGATGCGGGAGGAGGGGATCCGCGTGGGGCTGTACTACTCGCTGCTGGACTGGCATCACCCCGGCTTCACCGTGGACGAGCACCATCCGCTGCGCGGCACCGATGCCGAGGACGAGCCGCGGGACATGGATGCCTATCGCGCTTATCTGCATGGCCAGGTACGGGAGTTGCTGACCGGATACGGACAGATCGATCTGCTCTTCTTCGACTTCACGTACCCCTCGAAGACGGCCGAGGACTGGGGCGCGCGGGAGCTGATGGCCACGGTCCGCGCGCTGCAGCCCGGCATCCTGGTCAATGACCGGCTCGGGATACCCGGCGACTACGTGACCCCGGAGCAGTACCAGCCCGAGCGGCCGCTGGAGCGGAACGGCGCGCCGGTGCGGTGGGAGGCCTGCCACACGCTGAACGGTTCGTGGGGGTACGACCGTGACAACCACGACTACAAGGATCCCGCCCTGCTGGTGCGGATGCTGGTGCAGTCGGTGGCCTGCGGCGGGAACCTCCTGCTGAACGTCGGACCGACCGGCCGGGGCGCCCTCGACCCGCGCGCCCGGGAGACCCTGGCGGCGATCGGTTCCTGGACGGCACCGCACTCGCGCTCCGTGCACGGCGCGGGGCCGAGCGGTCTGACCGCCCCGGCGAACGCCCTGTACACCCGGCGCGGCCGTCATCTGTATTTGCATCTGCTCGCCTGGCCCCTCAGACACGTGCATCTGCCGGGACTGGCGGGCCGGGTCCGGTACGCGCAGTTTCTGCACGACGGCTCGGAGATCGGCTTCCACGAGGTGGACGGCGCCGGGCACGAGCACACCAATATGACGCCGCCGGGCGAGCCGGCGGGCACCCTGACCCTGACCCTGCCGACGGCCCGGCCCGACGTCCTGCTTCCGGTGATCGAGCTGGAGCTGGCGGAGGATCCGGACGCCTCCGGAACCGGGGAGGCGTAGGCACGTGACGACGGGAATCCTGGGGGCGTCGTTCCGGTCGGCGCTGGGCCCCGAGCTGGCACGGCTGCTGGCAGATCCGGCGGGCCGGGTCGGCGTACCGGACGTGACGTGCCGGGAGGTCTGGGACGCGGTGCCGCTCCCCGTGCGCGAGCGGCTGACCGCCGAAGCGCGGGCCGAGCTGGCACGCCCCGAGCCTCGGCTGACCGCGGGGGACTGGGCGCGGGCGGCACGTGACGGGGACCGGGGCGCGTACGAGGACCGGGCCTGGGAGCTGCAGGAGCGGGTATCCCGGCTGGTCCTGGCGGCCGTGCTGAGCGGCGAGGTGGCCGACGCGACCGCTGCCGGCGAGGTGTGCCCGCATCTGGACGCCGCGGTGGACGGACTCGTGCGGTTCGCGGAGGCGAGCACCTGGTGCTGGGCCCCGCACGACCGGTTCACGGCGGCGCGCGGCGAGGTGGTGCCCGATGCGGACGAGCCGTACCTGGATCTGGGGGCGGCCGAGGTGGCGGCGCTGTTCGCGTGGGCGGACCATGTGCTGGGGCCGCATCTGGAGCGTCGGGCGCCCGGACTTCGCCGGCGGCTGCGGCGGGAAGTGGACCGGCGGGTCCTCGTCCCCTTCGAGCAGGTGCGGGACTGGCGGTGGATCGGCGCCGACGGAGGCGCCAACAACTGGAATCCGTGGATTCACAGTGCGGTACTGGCGTGCGCGTTGCTGCTGTGCGATGACGACGTGCGGCGGGCCCGGCTGGTGCGTCTCGTGGTCGGGGGTCTCGACCACTACATAGCCGCTCTGCCGGACGACGGGGGCGTGGACGAGGGCATCGCGTACTGGTGGGCGGGGGCCTGCCGGGTCCTGGAGGTTCTCGATCTCCTCGCCGGGGTCGGCGGCCCCGCCCTCGACGCCCGTGAGCTGCCGCTCCTGGGCGAGTTGTTGCGCTACCCGCAGCGGATGCATCTGGGCGGGAGCTGGTACGTGAACGTGGGCGACGCGCCGCCTCGGCTGTCCGGTGACCGGCCCTGGCACGTGCCGTACCGGTGGGGTGCGCGTCTCGGCCTTCCGGAGACCTCGGCGCACGCGGTGGCGGGGGCCAGGCAGGAGGGCGATCCCGCGCCGGCCAGGGCGGGTCTGGGCCGTGCGCTGACGGCGCTCGCCGACGCGCGGTGGTGCAGCGCGGTCACCGCGCGGGCCGCACCCGATGACGGCGCCCCGTGGCTGGCCGGGCAGGTGTGGCTGCCACGCCTGGAGATACTGGTGGCACGTCAGGAGGCTGTCTCCACGCGGGGTCTGACGGTTGCCGTGAAGGCGGGCCACAACGGCGAGCACCACAATCACCTCGACGTCGGTTCGTACTGGGTGGCGGTCGACGGCAGGCCTCTGGTCGTCGACGCGGGCCGCCCGCGGTACACGACGCAGACCTTCGGTCCCGACCGCTATGCCGCCTGGCCCTTCCAGAGCGCGTGGCACAACGTCCCCGAACCGGGTGACACGCAGTCCCCCGGGCGGGAGTTCACCGCCGGCGAGGTGACCGTGTGCCTCGACGGCGAGCGGAGCGGCCTGAGCGCGGAGTTGAGGGGCGCCTATCCGGCCGGTCCGCTGACCAGCTGGAAGCGGTCGGTGGACCTGGTGCGTCCGACCGGGGCGGCTGCTGCGTACATCGACGTCCAGGACAACTGGCGGGGGCGGCTCCCGTATGTGCGGCTCCGGCACCTGCTGTCCGGTCACGTCGAGTTGGGGGACGGCGTGGCGCGGGTGACGGCTGAGGGTTCGGGGGTCGTCATGCGGTGGGATCCGGCTCTCTGCGACGCCTCGGCCGAGCGCGTGGAACTCGACGACCCGCTGCTCAGCGCGAGTTGGGGAGGGTTTCTGACACGCCTCACCCTGACCGTCCGGGATCCGGGCAGCGCGGGAGGGGTCGCTGTGCGCTGGGAGGCGGCCGGCTGAACAACAGGTTGCGGCAACACTCTTGAACATTGTGGGATGCCAGCCATAGCATCAGCAATCGATAGACGATTAGCGAATGGCGACGGCGCCCGGATCCCGTACCAGCGGGATACGTGGCCGCCGGGCGCCCGCCGACGCCCGCCGGCCTTCCTGCCCGGCGTGACACGGCACCCCCACTCCACCGTGCACCACTTTCGACCCGCACTCACCGATCAGCAGTAGCTATCGATTATTCACGACTACGCAACGGAGCGTGTCCGATGAAAGCAGTCTGGCGCCGTGTCTGCGCCTTCGCCGCCGCTCCCCTGGTGATGGCTTCGGCCGTCGCCTGCGGCGGCGGTACCTCCGACGAGGGCGCGGGTGGCACCACCACCCTCCGCGTCATCGTGAACATCACGCCGAACCTGACGGAGAAGTACTGGAACGACCTCTTCGCCCGCTACGAGCGCACCCATCCCGAGGTGAAGGTCGATCTCGAGCTGACCGGCACGATCTCGGCGAACGCGAAGCTGACCCAGGACCTGGCGGCCGGCGACCCTCCGGACGTCGCCCAGCAGATCACCCCCACCGCCGAGACCGAGTCCCTCTTCGCCGATCTGTCGGACCAGCCGTGGACGGCCAGGACGCCGCTTGCCGACGAGTACGCACTCGGCGGCAAGCGTTACGTGGTGGGTGTCGGCGAGCAGATCCAGTCGCTCGTCTTCTACAACAAGCAGGCCTTCACCAAGGCCGGGATCGATGCGAGCGGGATCCGCACCCTGGACCAGTTCACCGCCGTGATGGGCAAGTTGAAGAAGGCCGGCTACGACCCGCTGCAGACGGCCGGGCAGTGGGTGACCGGCAGCCAGTTCTCCATGATGGCCGACGCCGGCGTGCTCACCGCCGAGCCGAAGTGGACGGCCCAGCGCATCGCGGGCAGGAACTCCTTCGCGGACAGCGGCTACGTCGACTACTTCGCGCAGTACAAGAAGTGGATCGACGCCGGATACCTGAAGAAGAGCGCACTCGGTCTCACCTACGCAGACGGACAGACGGCCTTCCTCAAGGGGAAGTCCGCCATGTACATCATGGGTTCGTACTTCGTACCGGCCGCGGACGCCGCCAAGAAGAGCGACGAGATCGGCGTCTTCAGCATGCCGACCGACGGCGCATACCCGTCCGGCCAGTTCGGCAACATCTCCAACCCGTACGTCGTGATCGACAAGTCGCGCCACAAGGCCGCGGCGACGGACCTGGTCAAGTGGGCCGTGACCGACCCGGAGGCGATCAAGAGCCAGCTGGCCGCCGACGGCAACCTGCGCGCCGGATTCAGCTACACGATGTCGAGCCTCGGCACCTCCGTACAGAAGGTCCTCGACAAGGCCCCGTCGGTGATCGTGAAGTCCGGCGCGAACCAGCCCATCGCCGGGTTCAGTGACGAGCTGAACAAGCAGGTCCAGTCCCTGTACACGGGCACCTCCCCCGAGGATGTCGCCGGCGGATTGGACAAGTGGTGGAACTCGCAGCGCTGAAGCGGCCGGGGCCGCTCACCGAGGCCGCCCCGCCCCCGCCCGCTCCCCCCTCGCAGGCGGGCCGGCGCAGCGCACGCGTGCGCGCGGCGGCGGTCTCGCTCGGCCTGATGGGGCCGGCCGTCCTGCTGTACACGGTGCTGACGGTCGTCCCGGTCGGTGTCGCGGTCTATCTCAGCCTCACCGACTGGGACGGCTTCTCCTCGGTCTCGTTCATCGGGCTGGACAACTACCGGCATCTGTTCGACGATCCCAGCTCCTCGCAGGCCTGGTACGTGACGGCGGTCATCGCCGTGTCCGGCACCGTGTTCATGGTCGGTCTCGGTCTGGTCTACGCCCTGATCCTCAAGGGCCGTTCGCGGTCCAACTCCTTCTTCCGGGCCGTGGGTTACTTCCCGCACGTGATCAGCGCGCTGGTTCTGGGCTATCTGTGGGCGGCCATCCTCGGCACCAACGGGGCCATCAACAACACCCTCGCCAAGTTCGACATCGAGCCGGTCGGCTTCCTGTTCGACGAGAAGATGGCGCTGATCTCCCTGATCGCCGTCATCGTGTGGGCCGGGTTCGGATTCAACGTGGTGCTGTTCGTCGCGGCCCTGCAGACGGTGCCCGCCGAGCTCCTGGAGGCGGCGGCCATCGACGGTGCGACGAAGCGGCAGACGAACCTGCGGATCGTCGTCCCCATGATCGCTCCGGTGGTGACCGTGGCGACCATCCTGAACCTGGTGGGCCTCATCCGTGCCTACGACATCATCGTCAGCCTCACCGGCGGCGGTCCGGCCGGCTCCACGCAGACGTTCACGTACCTCATTCTCGCCCGGTCCTTCGAGGGCACGAAAGTCGGCTACGCGACGTCCCAGGCGGTCTTTCTCATGATCGTGTCCGCCGTGCTCGCCCTCGTCGTGACGGCGCTGCGCAACCGCCAAGACCAAGCTGCGACAGGTTAGGAGCCACTGGTGGTCGTAATGGAGGCAAAGCCCCGCGAGACCAGGACGAGGCCACCGGCGGCCCCCGACGGGTTGCCGGGCCGCACAGACCAGGGTGAGGGCCGTTCGCCCCTGCGCTGGATCATGCTCGGCGGGCTGCTCGTCGTCATGATGGTGCCGGTGTACCTGCTCCTCGTGAACGCGTTCAAGTCGCAGCAGGACATCCTGGACAACCCGTTCGGCATCCCGCTCAGCGGGCTGACGCTCAAGCACCTGTCCGCCGCGGTGACCAGCCCGCAGTTCAACGTCATCGGGGGCTACGGCTTCACGCTCTTCCTCGTCGTGATGGTGGACGTGCTGTGCATCGTGCTCGCGGGCCCTGCGGCGTACGCGATCGCCCGCAGCCTGAAGCGGCGCACGCAACTGGTGATGCTGTACTTCCTGGCGGGGACGTTCATTCCGGGCGCCGCCGTGATCATCCCCGTGATCTACGTACTGCGGGAGATCGGCCTGGCGAACACGGTGACCGGTCTCGTGGCGCACGACGTCGCCTCGACGCTGCCCGTGAGCATCTTCCTGTTCGTCGGCTTCATCCGCACCATCCCGGTGGACATCGACCACGCGGCGACGATCGACGGCGCGGGCAGGTACCGGACGTTCTGGACCATCATCTTCCCGCTCATGCGGCCCGCGGTCGTCACCGTACTGATCCTCAACTCCATCGGGATCTGGAACGACTTCGTGAGCCCGCAGATCCTGCTCAGCCCGTCGTCCGGGCACTACACCGTGACCACGGCGATCTACGCGGGCATCAGCCAGTACTCGACGGACCTGACGAAGGTCTTCCCCAACCTGCTGCTCGCCATCGCCCCGGTGGTCATCTTCTTCATCTACATGCAGCGCCACATCATCAGCGGCCTCACCGTGGGCGCCGTGAAGGGCTGACCCGGCCGGGCACATCCCCCTCCCCCTGAAGGACCGAGAAGAGGACCCTGGAATGCAGATTCCCCCAGCAGCACCGGAACCACCGCTCCCGCCCACGCCGGGGAAGACACGCGGCTCGCGCCCCCGTACCCGACCGTGGCAGGCCGCCGCCGTGTTCGCGGCCCTGTGCATGGTCATGGCCGGCGCCCATCCGGCCGCGGCCCAGGACGGGCAGACGTACTACGTGGCGACGAACGGTCAGGACACAGCGGCCGGCACCTCGGCCTCCCCGTTCCGCCACATCCAGCGCTGCGCCGATCTGATGCAGCCGGGCGACACGTGCCTGATCACCTCGGGGACGTACGAGGAGACGGTCGTGCCCGCCCGCTCCGGCACGGCGCAGGCGCCCATCACCTACCGGGCCGCGCCCGGCGCGCAGGTGACGGTGAGCGGCGCGTCGCGGCTGACCGGCTGGGACGCCGTCACCGCTGCGGACGTCACCGCGATCGGGCAGAGCGATCCGTACGCGCCGGACTCGGACTTCGCCGACGCCGTCGCGGCCGGACACGTCTACGCCACGGACGCGGACCTCGGCAGCGACGTGAGCACGGTGCAGGTGTTCACCGACAAGGCGATGGACATCGAGGCCCAGTGGCCCTACCCGGGCCTGGACCCCATGGACCCCGTGCTCCAGTACGCGGGCGCCGGCAGCGCCGACGCCACGATCGCGGACCCGGCCCAGACCCGCCCGGCGGGCTACTGGACCGGCGCGCGGGCCCTCACCGGCTACTGGTACGTCTCCGCCACCGCCAAGGTGACCGGCTCGACGGCCGGCTCGGTGACCCTCGACGCGGCGCCGCCGTGCGTGCACAAGGTGGTGCCGCAGGAGACGCGGTACGCGCTCGCCGGGAAGATCGGCGAACTGGCCCACCCCGGAACGTGGTTCTACGACCCCACCGCCCATCGCCTGTACGTGTACAGCACCGACGACCCCGACACCCACACCGTGGAGGCCAAGCGCCGCACCCTGGGCTTCGACCTGACGAACACCAGCCACACCACGGTGACCGGCCTCGGCCTGTTCGCCACGACGGTCAAGACGGGCGCCACCACCACCGGCGTCACGCTCGACGGAATCAAGGGCACCTACCTGTCGCACTACACCGACATCACCCGGGGTGCGACCGACTGCGGCTCCACGGTGACGCGCGGCGTCGGTGACAGCGGCATCATCGTCGACGGCACCGGCAACAAGGTCGTCAACAGCGATCTGTCGCTGAGCGCGGGCAACGGCATCGCGCTGCGCGGACAGAACAACACGGCGACCGACAACGTCATCCACGACGTCGACTACATGGGCACCTACGCGGCCGGCATCGCCGTCCAGGGCAACAGCCAGACGGTGACCCACAACACGATCTCCCGGGTCGGACGCAGCGGGATCAACCTCCAGTGGAACAGCGTGGCGGGTCTCACCCCGGGCAAGGACGTCATCGCGTACAACGACATCTCGGCCTACGCCCGCCTGAGCCTGGACGTCGCCGCGGTCTACACCTGCTGCAGCGCGGACATGATGGGCACCTCCATCGACCACAACGTGCTGCACGACCCGGCGCCGAAGACGACCTCCTCCACGTTCGGCATCTCCGGCGTCTACGCGGACAACGGCCAGAGCGACCTCGTGATCGCGAACAACGTGGGCTGGGGCAACCGGGAGGGCACGGTGATGCTCAACGGCCTGGGCACCGGCTCGCACGACAACGGCGTCTACAACAACACGGGCGGCATGACGCTGTTCTACGTGAAGGGGCCCGGCCAGTCGACCGGGACGAAGATCTACAACAACATCGGGAAGATCGCCGGCATGGACGGCGCCACCGACGGCGGCCTCGTCATGTCGAACAACCTCCCGGCGGAGACCGACCCCCTCTTCGTCGACGCGAGTGCCCATGACTACCGCCTGGCCGCGGGCTCCCCGGCCAGGAACGCGGCGATCGCGCTGCCCGGCATCAACGACGGCTCCACCGACCCGGCGCCGAGCCTGGGCGCCTACCAGTACGGCGCCCCGAAGTGGACGGCGGGCGCGCGGCGCTGACGTTCGCCCGATCGAGGAGGGCTCGAGTGGGAGCCATGCTTCCGGCTCACACGTCGCCTCAGCGGCGAGCGCGCGTGCCGGACGACCGGCACCGACGCGGGGACCGGGCGCCAGTGGCGCAACGGTCTCAGTGCAGACAACAGCCGGAAGGCGGCACCCCGGCGGGGGTGCCGCCTTCCGGCACGTTCCGGTACCTGAACCAGGCGGACTCGATCCGCATCGCCGACAGGCTGCGGGAGCAGGCGTCGGTCCGCACGATCGCAGGCCGAGCTGGGCCGCCGCCCCTCCCGGCCGGCGTTGTCGGGACACCGCGAGACCCTCTGCGCGCATGATCGCCCCGTCCGCCAGCAGTAGCCCGTTCTGGCAGGTCCCGCCGCGTACCGGTGATCCCGTCGCCGCTAGGTGATCCCGGGCGAAGGCGCCCCGTGTTCCGGGTGACCAGGCAGCAGGAGCAGATCGAGCTGGAAGGTCAGGACACCTGGGTGGGTCGTGATGCCCAGGACGTAGCTGTCTTCCAGACGGACGAACGCGAACCCCGGAATGCCCTGAGCACCTCGTCGCCGTCGCGCCCGAGTCCATCGGCCGCCCACGCGAACGCCCGGCGGCGAAGCCCCCGCCGGCCGCCTGCGTCCACACCTCTGAACATCCGGCCCGAACGGGGCCGATCCGGGCACCGGACACGGCCACCGGGCCTAAGGTGATGGCATGGCAACGCCGGAATGGGAACACCTCACCCGAGCCCGCGCAGGCCGGCGCTTGAAGATCGCCGCACGGCACATCATCCGACGCCCCCTGCTCATCGCCGGCCTCGTCGGCGTGCTCATCCTGTTCAATCTGGTGAAGGACAGCTTTCCCCCGGCCTACGGGCTCGCAGCCCCGGCCGGAGCCGTTCTGGTCATGGGCAGTATGGGCCGCTACCGCACACCACCCCGGGACCGGGAACGCGGACACGGTTCACTTCCCGCCGACACCGACGGGAAGTGAAGCAAGACCCGCAAGCAGCGCCACACCACCAGCGTGTCGCAGCGACGACCGGGCCTTCCCGGTGCCCACAGCGTCAGTCGCGGGCGGCAGCCTTCCCGCGCGGCTTCTTCGTGGCGCGAGCGTCCGGAACCGGACCCCGGCCCGCCGCGTGGTCGGCGAACGCGACGGCCGCACCCTCGCCGTCCCCGTCACGCAGCAGACCGACCAGGCGGCCGTGCTCGTCGGCCATCGCGGACCAGTCGCCGGCGAACAGCGGGTCGGAAATGGCCCGCAAGGTGCGCAGGCTGGGCTCGATGACCTCCCACATCCGCTCCAGGAACGGATTTCCGGCGGCCTGGCTGACCAGTGTGTGGAACTCGATGTCGGCGTCCCTGAAGACACCCACGTCTTTGACGGTCACGGCTTTGCGCATCCGCTCGACCAGCGCGTCGAGTTCCGTCAGCTGATCCTTCGTGATGTGCTGCGCGGCCAGTTGCGCCGCGAGCCGTTCGAGCGGCTCGCGCACCTGGCGCGCGTATTCCGCGTCCTGTTCCGAGATTTCGACCACGAAATGCCCCCGGCGCGGCACGTGCATCAGCAGTCCCTCCCGGGCCAGCTGCTTCACGGCCTCCCGGACGGGGGCCTGGCTGACCCCGAGCCGCCGCGCGATCTCGGACTCGACCACGCGGTCGCCCGGGGCGAGGTCACCGTCGACGACTGCCTGCCGGAGCAGCTCGTACACCTGGTCGGAGATCAGGGCCTTTCGGAACCGGTCCTTGTTGGTGGCCAGTGTGGAGTCGAATCCCGCCGACGCGTTCGCTGCCATGAATTCCCATTCCTGCGTTGGGGGAGGCCAGTTGGGACACTATACGCGCTCATCGCCTATCGATGGAATGCGCGCGCCTTTCCCCACTGCTTCCCCAGCCATTCCAGTTTGACGACTTCGTGGGCGTGACCGCCGCCCTCATGATCATTGAACGGGTACGCCCGTATCTCCTTGTCGGCCTGATCCACATTCCGCAGCGCGCCGTAGTGGTTGAACGCGGCGTACACGGTGGAGGGCGGGCAGATGTGGTCCATGAGCCCCACCGAGAACAGGGTAGGGGCGTCCGGCCGGCGTGCGAGGCTCACCGCATCGAAATAGGCCAGAGTGCGACTGACGGTCGCCGCGTGTTCCCGGTGCGACTTCACGAACCGGGCGACCTCGTCGTACGGCGGCCTGTCGGTGAGTGTCGTGGCGCGCCCGAAGTGGCACAGGAACGGCACGTCGGGCATGGCTGCGACCAGGCCGGGGACCAGCCCCGCGGCCGCGAGCGCGATGCCGCCTCCCTGGCTGGTGCCGGTGACCACGACGCGGCCGGGGTCGACCTCCGGGTGGCTGCGGACGGCCGCGACGGCGCGTACGGCGTCGGTGTAGAGGCGGCGGTAGAAGTAACGGCGCGGGTCGAGCACACCGCGGGTGAGGAAGCCCGGTGCGGCGATGTCGCCGGAGGCGGGGTCCGCGTCGGGGGTCTCGGCGCCCTGGCCCCGGGTGTCCATGACGAAGTGCGCGTACCCGGCGTCCGCCCACAGCCGCTTCTCGTGCGGGGCGCCACGGCCGCTGTTGTAGCCGAGGTACTCCACGACTGCGGGCAGCGGTCCGCTACGGGTCACCGGCAACTGCAGCCAGCCGCGTACGGGATGCCCGCCGTATCCGGCGAAGGTGACGTCGAACGTGCCGATGGTGGCCAGACCGTTGTGCACGGGGGTCCAGGTGACGGCCAGGTCGTACGGGTCCTGCTGGTCGAGTGTCTCCTGCCAGAACGCGTCGAAGTCCGCGGGTTCGGGCAGCTCGGGTCGGTATTTCTCCAGGTCGTCGAGGGGCAGGTCGAAGTGAGCCATGTCGAAATCTCCGCGTCGGTCGGGCCGGCTGCGGGCCACTTTCATCGCCTATCGATCATCGAGAGAATCGAATCAGGGTGCCGTAAAGGCTGTCAACCGCGCAGCCGGTACACGCGCTCCGCGGTGGTCTGCGAGAGGTGGCGGGTCTGGGCGGGGGTGAGATGGCCGAGGCCCGTGCGGGCGGCGGCGAGCGAGTCGGCGCGGCTGCCGCGCGTCAGGCAGATGGGCCAGTCGGATCCCAGCAGACAGCGTTGCGGACCGAGCGTGTCCACCACATGCCGTACCAGGTGGGCCAGTTGACGTTCGGGCACACCGTGCTGCTGGGTGAGCAGGCCGGAGATCTTCACAACGACGTTGCCGACCCCGGCAGCCCGTTCGAGATCCGCGTACCACTCCCCCGGGTCACCGGCGGAAAGATGCGGCGGGTTGCCCAGGTGGTCGACGACCACCGCGAGTTCCGGGTGCTGTTCGGCCACCTCCGCAGCGGTTCGCAACGCGCCGCGGTACAGGTTCAGTTCGAGGGCCATTCCGGCATCGGCCAGCACCGGGACCAGGTTCCGGGCCGGCTCGGGAGTGCTCGCCCAGTCCTGGCCGCCGATGCGCATCGCGTTGGGCCGGGTGTCGCCGAACTCGTCCAGCAGTGCCCGGAACGCGCCGGGCCCGGCGCCGCCGTGGACATGGAGGTTGCCCACGTAGCCGGCGACCAGGTCGGGCCGCCCGAGGCGCAGTTCCCGCAGGGCGTACGTCTCCGCCGCGTCGCCTCGGGAGGCCTCCACGAGAATCGCGCCGGCCAGGCCGAGTTCGGCCCCGGACGCCTCCAGATCGGCTTCGGTGCAGGGCCGGTGCAGTGGCGTCCCGGGACGGATCCACGGGAACCCCTCGGCCGGGTCCCACACATGGACATGGCAGTCGATCACGATCGTCCTCCTCCTCGCATCGGCCGCGTCCGGCGTCTTGACACCTCGGCCGTGTGCCGGTGAGTCTAGCCATCGGCTATCGATGGGCGATTATCTGAGCCCGATGGTCCTGATGTCGTTTCGAGGGCGGGAGTCGTGGATGCGCGGGGTCGACAGGTCGAACGGGGCGCCGCCGGCACACGGACCGGTACTGCACGCGGTCCGGCCGGTGACCGAGGTTCCCCGGTGGGCGCTGCTCGAACGGGAGTTGTTCACCGCCCTGGACAAGGCGTGGCGGCTGTTCTCCGACCGCTACACCGAGGGCGACGGGCGGCTCGTCTTCCGGGACCGGCTCGGGGTCGGGCTCGACGGCCGGGACGGTGTGGACGACTTCTACGAGCCGTTCTTCAACTGGCCGACGCTGTACCTCCTCGGCGGCAGCGCCGACCTGCTGCCCGCGGCACGCCGGCACTGGCGCGGGGTGACCGCGCAGCTCACCGAGATGAACATGCTGGTCGACGGGTACGAGCGCGGCTACGACTGGTTCCACCAGGGCGAGGGCCTGCTGCTCTTCTACGGTCTGTGCCTGGCCGACCCGGCCGACCCCGAATTGCGCGAACTGGCCGCGCGGTTCGCCGACCTGTACCTCCCGGACGGACCGAACTACGACCCCGCCCACCGCATCGTGCGCGCCCCGCACAACGGCGCCGCGGGCCCGCGCTGGGGCTTCGCGGACGAGGACGCGTTCTTCCCGTGGAGCCTGGCGCTTCGCCCGTACGGCCTGCCGCTGGACGGCATCGAGGGTGTCACGCACTTCGACGACCTGGCCGCCGACCCGGAGCGGGCGCGCGCCTACGGCCGGACGATGTGGGAGCGGATGGGGCGCGGCGACACCCTCGTGAACCTGGCCGCCACCGGGCTGGCCACCCACGCGTCCCTGCTGACCGGGGACAGCCGCTACGCCGACTGGGTCGCCGCGTACACCGGCGCCTGGCAGGAGCGGCTGGCCGGGCGGGACGTGCTTCCCGACAACGTGGGGCTCGACGGGACCGTCGGCGGGCACCTGGAGGGGCGCTGGTACGGCGGCCACTACGGCTGGTCCTGGCCGCACGGCCTGTCCTCGGTGGCCTCCGGCGCCCTCGTCGGCGCCACCAACGCGACGTTCCTGACCGGCGAGCGCGGCTATCTGGACCTGGCCCGCAACCCGCTGGACGCGGTGCTGCGCCAGGCCGAGCAGCGCCGTCCGGAGGAGCGGGGGACGCTGGGTGAGCGCTGGAACCCGCATCTGCGGGCCATGACCGCCGAGCGGACCCTGATGGTGCCGCAGCGGCACAACGACTCCGGCTGGTTCGACCACACCGTCATGCCCACCCAGCTCCCCATGGCTCTCTGGCACTTCAGCCGCGAGGAGTCCGACCGGGAGCGGCTGGAGCTGCTGCGGGCGGGCTCCGGCTGGGACTGGTCGGCCGTGCACACGCAGCGCATCAAGGACGAGGCGGGACACGAGGAGCCCTGGTACGAGTTCCTGCACGGCCGCAATCCGGGCTTCCCCGAGCGGATGCTGAGCTCCGCCCTGGCGTCCAGCGCCGAGCGGGTCGCGGCGATCGAGAGCGATCCGCTGGATCCGGCCGTCGGTCCGGACGCCCTGGGCATCCACCACTGGCAGCACCTCAACCCCGTGGTCACGGAGGCGCTGCTCCAGCTGACGACCGGCTCGCCGCAGATCCTCTACAACGGCGGCCTCACCCATCTGCACCTGCGCTACCACGACGCCGTCGAGCGCCGTCCGGGCCTGCCGTCGGACACGGCCGCCCTGGTGACGGACATCCGGCCCGGGAACACGGTGGTCGAGCTGGTGAACACGGGCACGTCGGCGCGGTCGGTGCTCATGCAGGCGGGCGCCTTCGCCGAGCACCTGATCGAGACGGCGCGCGTGGACGAGGCGGCCCCGGTGCCGGTCGACGGGCCGTACTGCCGCGTCGAACTCCCGGCCGCGACTCGCGTCCGGCTGACCCTGACGATGTCCGTGCGCGGCGCCCGTGCGGCCTGCGCGTCCCCCTGGGAGACGGTGTGAGCGACACAGACAGCGTGAGCGGAACGTTCTTCACGGGCGACCGGAGTGCGACCCGGCTGTCCTTCGAACTGCCCCGGCTCGGCATCGGCACCGCACCGCTCGGCGGTCTGTTCACGGAGGTGAGCGAGGACGAGGCCGCGCGGACGCTGCGCGCGGCGGGCGACGCCGGGATCAGCTACTTCGACACCGCGCCCCGCTACGGCCACGGCCTCGCGGAGGCACGGCTCGGCCGGCTCCTCGGACCCGCCGGGGTACGCGAGCCGGTGATCTCGACCAAGACCGGATGGCTGCTGCGGCCCCGGCCCGACGGCTCCCCGGGCGAGGTCGTCCCCGACTGGTCGGAGCGCGGCATCCGCGCCTCCGTGGAGTCGAGCCTGACCCGGCTCGGCCGCTCCCACATCGACATCCTCTATCTGCACGACCCGGACGACTTCCCCGACGAGGTGCGTCGTACCGCGTACCCGGCGGTGCGGCGGCTGCGCGAGGAGGGGCTGGTGCGGGCCATCGGCTTCGGCATGAACCACAGCGCCCCGATGGCCGCCCACGTCGCGGAGTTCGACGTCGACGTGGTGCTGATCGCGGGCCGGTTCACCCTCCTCGACCACGAGGCGCTGGGCACGCTGCTGCCGCTGTGCGCCAGGACCGGCACCGCGGTGGTCGTGGGCGGCGTGTTCAACACGGGGCTGCTCGCCGACCCCTCCCCCGGCGCCATGTTCAACTACCGGCCGGTGCCCGAACAGGCCCTCGCGCGGGCGCGCCGCTGCCACGAGCTGTGCGCCGCCCACGGCGTTCCGCTGACGGCGGCCGCCGTGCAGTTCCCCGCCCTGCACCCGGCGGTCACCTCGGTCGTCCTGGGCTGCCGGTCCGCCGCCGAGGTCACAGCGAACGTGGCCGCCACGCGCTTCCCCGTACCCGGTGAGCTGTGGTGGAGTCTGGCCGATGAGGGCTTCGTACCGCCGGAGCTGGTCCCGTAGCAGCGGGACCGCGGTGGACCGCCGCGCTCCGCCCGTATCCCGTCGCGTCACACAGAGGAGCCCCGACCGTGCGCGAAGAAGAGACCCGGCACGACATCGTCGTCGTCGGTGGCGGGCTGGCGGGCGTGTGCGCGGCGATCGCCGCCGCCCGGCTCGGCCGGCGCGTGGCCCTGATCCACAACCGCCCGGTCCTCGGCGGCAACTCCAGCAGCGAGGTGCGTGTCTGGGTGTGCGGGGCGACCGCGCACGGGGTGAACCGCTGGGCCCGCGAGAGCGGCATCATGGGCGAGCTGTACACCGAGAACCAGTACCGCAACCCCGAGGGCAACCCGTACTACTGGGACCAGGTCGTCCTGGACGCGGTGCTCGCCGAGCCCCTGCTCGACCTGTATCTCCATACCGATGTCCGCGAGGTCGAGGCGGTGGGTCCGGCCGACGCCCGGAGCGTGCGCGGCTGCACGGGCTGGATGATGGGCTCGGAGCGTCGGATCACCTTCCGCGCGGAGCAGTTCCTCGACTGCACCGGCGACGGGCTCCTGGGCCACCTGGCCGGGGCCCGCTACCGCATCGGCCGTGAGGCGCGTGCCGAACACGGTGAGCCCTGGGCGCCGGAGGAGGCCGACGGGGCTCTGCTCGGTTCCACGATCCTCTTCCACACCAAGGACGCCGGCCGCCCGGTCAAGTTCGTGGCACCCGCGTACGCCCGCGACCTCGCCGGCACGCCGATCCTGCGCAACCGGGTGCTGCGCACGGGCGACAACGGCTGCGACTACTGGTGGATCGAGTGGGGCGGCGAGCTCGACACCGTCCACGACAACGAGCGCATCCGCGACGAGCTCCAGGCCGTCGTGCTCGGGATCTGGGACCACATCAAGAACTCCGGCGAGTTCCCCGACGCCGAGAACCTCACCCTGGAGTGGGTCGGCAGTCTCCCCGGCAAGCGCGAGTACCGGCGCTTCGTCGGCGACCACGTCCTGACGCAGCAGGACATCCTGGAGCAGCGGCCGTTCGAGGACCGGGTCGCGTTCGGCGGCTGGTCGGTCGATCTGCATCCGGTGGAGGGCATGTACGCGGACGGGCCCGGCGCGCGCCAGCGGTACGCGGACGGCGTCTTCCACCGCTGCGCTGTCTGTACTCGGTGAACGTGTCGAACCTGCTGTTCGCCGGGAGGAACATCTCCGCGACCCACATAGCGTTCGGCGCGACCCGGGTGATGGCGACCTGCGCCACGCTCGGCGAGGCCGCGGGAACGGCTGCGGCACTGTGCGTCTCCGAAGGGCTGACCCCGCGCGAACTGGCCCTGAAACAGCCCGAGTCCGTGCGGCGGACGCTGCTGCGGCAGGACGCTTCCGTCATCGGGGTCGCCGACGACGACCCCGGGAATCTGGCGCTCGGCGCCGTGGCGACGGCCTCCTCCCACCTGTCCGGGATCGCGGCGGAGCCGACCGCCGCCGAACCCGGTGAGCGGTATCCGCTCGGAAGCGACCTCGCGCTGCTCCTGCCCGCCGATCCCGCGGTGGAGTCCGTCGGTCTGCTCGTCCACGGGGGCGGAGCACCGGCGGAACTCACCGTCGAGCTGTGGGACACCGGACGACCGGAGAACGGCGTTCCGCTGGGTCACCTCATGACGACCGGGGTGACGGTGCCGCCCGGTGGCCCGCACTGGGTCACCGCGCGTTTCGGCCACCGTCCGCCGGCCGCGCACAACGTCGTCGTCATCGTGCGCGCCCACCCCGGGGCCGCTCTCGTCCTCGTCCCGCGCCGCACGGACGGAGTGCTCGCGCTGCGCCGCCGGGCCGAGGGGGACGCGGCGGTCGACCACGACATCCCGGAGGAGGAGGGCCAGGCGGTACTGGAGTGGCAGGCGCGCGGCCTGCGCCGGCACACGTTCTGCTTCCGGCTCTCCCCCGACACCCACGCCTTCCGCCCCGAGCAGGCGGTCGGCGGCTTCCAACGCCCCTACGGCGGCCCGCGCATGTGGTCGTCCGACGCACTGCCCGGCCCGGGACGGGACGGCACGGGCTCGGGCGGCTCGGTCTCGGGCGAGGACGGCACCTGGCTGCGGCTGGACTGGGAGCAGGAGCAGGAACTCAGCGAGTTGCGTGTGGTCTTCGACGACGACGTCGACGAGTACCTCAACAACCTGCACCGCCACCGCACCCCGTTCGAGGTGATGCCGGAACTCGTCCGTGCCTATCGCATACAGATGCCGGGACCGGACGGAACCTGGCACACGCTGGTCTCGGAGACGGACAACCGGCGCCGCCACCGCGTGCACCGGCTCGCCGGGCCGGTGCACACCCGCGCCCTGCGCCTGGTGGTCGACGCGACACACGGCGCGCCGCGTGCGCACGTGAGCGCGTTCAAGGCATACGGCGGGGCGCACTGAGCGGCGGAGCCATGGATTCTGGTGCGTCCGGACTGCCCGGTCAGTCCCGCCCCCCGCCCGGTCCGGTCCGGGCCGAGCGAGCGTGCTTGAGCCAGATGCTCAGCTCCTCCTGGCGCGGGGCGAGTGTCAGGCCCGTGCAGGGATGGTCGAAGACCATGACCGGGCGGCGTGCGTCCCAGCCCGGCCAGCCCGGATCGCCCGTGGCCGCGAAGGCGGTCCAGGCCCGGTGCATGGTGTCGGCCAGCGGCTGAGGGGCGCCCGGCCCGCTGAGCGACTCACCGTGGCGCAGGTTGTCGAAGACGAACCCGATCTCCAGGGCATGGCACGCGCCCAGGTCCCGCACGGGCGAGCGCCAGGCGAACTCGTACAGGAACGTGCGGGCCGGCCGGGAGTCGGCGAGGCGGTTGAGCGGGCCCCGCAGTAGCAGGTCCGTGGCCATCTCGCCGAGGATCTCGCCCGGCCGCGCGCCGGGCCGGGACGCCCGGTACAGCCGTGCCGCTCCTGCCGGGATCCGGAACCTCAGCAGGGCGAGCCGCAGCGTGAGCCGGTTGATCCGGTCCACCGTCCCGTTCGGCACGAACCACAGGCGGTACTCCTCACGGTTGCAGCCCAGCAGCAGATCGACCGTGGGCGACGGCGGGCCGGCCGGGATCATGTCGTCGTCGGCCACGACGGCGAAGCCCGGTCCGCCGCTGATCGGATCGGCCCCGCCGACGACTTCGGCCTGCGCGTCCAGCAACCGCTCGCGGTCCACCGCCGCGAACGCCTCTGCCGTGGCGGGTACCCGCAGTGCCTTGGCCATCGCGCGTACGGTCCTGGCGCCCCGGCCCCGGGCCACTGTGTGCGGCGCGCCGCTCTGCAGGATCGCCCGGTGGAAGAGACCGGCGGCGCGCGGGGCGGCCAGCAGGGCGGAGATGCTGACGGCCCCGGCGGACTCGCCGCACAGCGTGACGCGGCCGGGGTCGCCGCCGAACGCCGCGATGTTGTCCCGCACCCAGGCCAGCGCCGCGATCTGGTCCAGCAGGCCCCGGTTGTCGGGAGCGTCGGGGAAGACGCCGAACCCCTCGACGCCGAGCCGGTAGTTGACGGAGACCAGGACCACGCCGTCCCGGGCGAAGGCCCGCCCGTCGTACAGCGGCATGGCGGACGAGCCGTTGCGCAGCGAACCCCCGTGGATCCACACCATCACCGGCAGTGCCCCGCCGGTGGATTCCGGCGTCCAGATGTTGAGGTTGAGGCATGCGTCGCCCGGGACGGTCACTTCCGGGATCAGCTCGTCGAGGGGTGGCCGGTAGGGGCGTTGCGGCGCGGTCGGCCCGTACTCCAGCGCGTCGCGCACCCCTTCCCAGGGCTCGGCGGGCGCGGGGGCGCGAAACCAGTGGGGGCCGAACGGCGCGGCGGCGTAGGGAATGCCGAGGAAGGCGGCGACTGATTCCCGGACGCGGCCGCGGACCCTGCCCTGGCGTGTGGTCGCGATGATGTCCATGTGGGTCCATTCGGGAGGCGGGTCCGGCCGGGGCCGGGGCACCGCGGGCGGCGCGGTGCCCCGTTAACCGGGCCGGGCGGCTTACGGGGTCGTGACCGGGACGTCCAGCGCCAGGTCGTTGCGGCGGACGTCGGACCAGGTGGCGCTGTCGGTGCAGATGCCGCAGCCGGGGCCGAAGAACTGGGCGCGGGCCGCCTGGTCGCCCATGAGCTGGGCCCGGAACCACGCCGTGGTCGGTGCGGCGAACGGGCCGGGGTCACCCACGACGGTGAAGTGGTCGGCCCCGCGCACCTCGGCGTAGAGGGCCGGGATGTGGTCCGCGGCGTTGTAGAAGGCCTTGACGAGGAAGGGGAGGACGATGCTGTCCTTCTCGCCGGCCAGCAGGAGCGCCGGGACGTGCACCGCGTGGATGTCGGCGAGCGGTCCGGGCTGGATCGGCAGGATGGCGTCGATGCGGGGATCCGCGCCCACGACGATGGCTGCCGCACCGCCCTGCGAGTGCCCCGAGGCGCCGATGTGCTCCAGGTCGACGTGGTTGAGGAAGCCGCTGTCCGGGTCGGAGTTCCGTCGGGTCAGCATGTCGATGCCCGCCCGCATGGAGATGCCGAGGTTGGACTGCGTGGTGTTGGCGGCGGCGACGATGAACCCCTGGCTCGCCCAGTGCAGGAGCAGGTCCCGGTAGACGAGCGGAACGGCGCCCGTGCCGTTGCCCCACACGATCACCGGGAAGCGGCGGCCGCTGTTCGCGATGTCACGCGGGTAGTACAGCGTGGTGACCGCTCCGACCTCCACCGCGGTGGCGTACGGGCCGGGGGCAGCGTAGTCCACTGCGGAGACGGCGTCGGCGGCCGTGGCGGCACGGGCCGGGGCGGATGCCGAAGCGGCGCCCGATCCGGCCGGCACCGACAGGGCGAGGGTGAGTACGGCCAGCGGGGCGAGCAGGTTCCTTTTCCATGACATGGCGACTCCTGGGTGGGGGCGGACCGGATGGTTCATCCGGATCACTTCGGTGTTGGACTGCGCTGCCTGCGGCGGCGGATGCCGGCCCGGTCCCGGCTCCGGCACGCCCCGGGACGTGTCAGGCGGAAAAGGTTTCGCCGTTGGCCTCGACGGCGAGTTCCCGCTTGAGGATCTTGCCGGTGGAGGTCAGGGGCAGGCTCGCGCGAAACTCCACGCTGCGGGGGTATTTGTAGGCCGCCATGCGCTCGCGGCACCAGGCGATCAGCTGCGCCTCGGTGAGGTCCGTGCCGGGCACGGGGATGACGAAGGCCCTGACGTCCTCGCCGTGCGTGGGGTGGGGCACTCCGACCACGGCGGCCATACTCACGGCCGGGTGGGTGATCAGCACCTCTTCGATCTCGCGCGGGTAGACGTTGAAGCCGCCGCGGATGATCAGGTCCTTGACCCGGTCGACGATGTAGTAGTAGCCGTCCGCGTCACGCCGGGCGATGTCGCCGGTACGGAACCAGCCGTCCCGGATCACCGAGTCCGTGTCGTCGGGCCGCAGGTAGTAGCCCTTCATGACGTTGTGCCCCCGGATGGCGAGTTCGCCGGGGCCGTCGCCCGGAACGCTCCGCCAGGAGTCGTCGATGAGCCTCATCCGCACGCCCCACACGGGCCGGCCGATGGACCCGGGCCTCGGTGGCAGTCCGGGCGGGTTGAAGCAGGCCACCGGAGAGGTCTCCGAGAGGCCGTACCCCTCCTGCACGTCCACGCCGAACGCCTTCCCGAACCGCTGGAGCACCTCGACGGGCAGGGCGGCGCCCCCTGAGACGGCGGTGCGCAGCCGGTCCGGCGGTGCCTGGTCCCCGAGTGCGCCGAGCAGGGCCCAGTACATCGTCGGGACGCCGGCGAAGAACGTCACGCCTTCACGGCGCATCAGCGCCAGGGCCTCGCCTGCGTCGAAGCGGGGCTGCAGGACGAGCGTGGCGCCCCTGAGCAGGCCCATGTTCATCACCGCGCTCTGGCCGAAGGCGTGGAACAGCGGCAGCGAGGCCAGCATCACCTCGTCCTGAGCGGTCGCGAACAGCCGGTCGGCGACCATCGCGTTCATCGCCAGGCTGCGGTGGGTGAGTTCGGCTCCCTTGGGCCGGCCCGTCGTGCCGCTGGTGTAGAGGATCACGGCCGTGTCCTCGGCGGCCGTGGCCACCGCTTCGGCGGATGGCGCGGCACCGGGCCGTGCGCCGGCCGCGCCCTCCAGCAGCAGGAAGTGCTCGCAGCCGGCCACTTGGTCGAAGCCCTCCCGGCCCACCCGGGCCAGGGGCAGCTCGGGGGTGCCCTCGAAGCAGAGGAAGGCCTTGGCGCGGGAGTCGGTGAGGTGGTAGGCGACCTCCTGCGGGCGCAGCAGCACGTTCAGGGGCACCACGACCGCCCCGGTACGCAGGATGCCGAAGTACGCGGCCGGGAAGTCCGGCACGTTCGGACAGGACAGCGCCACCTTGTCGCCCCTGCCGATGCCGTGGTGCCGCAGCCGCGCGGCGACGTCCTGGGACCGTGCCAGCAGCTCGGCGTAGGTCAGACGGGTGTCGCCGAGGACCACGGCGGTCCGCTCGGGGTGTTCCTGGGCGCTGTGTTCCAGCAGGGACGACAGGTTCAGCATCGGTTCTCCTCAGCGGCTCGTGAGGAAATGCTGGGGCACAACCGGGCGGTCCGGTGTTGGGCGGACGACCCCGGATACGGCGGCTGCCTTGTGCGACGGCACAACCGCGGGCGGGAAGGCGAACCGTATGCTGACCGGCATGCCAGAGCAGCATGCCGACGGCGGCGTCACCGTCCCTCCACTGTTGTCGGTGTGCGCCGCGGACCTGCTGGACCGGGTCGGCGCCCTCGCCGACGACCTGTTCCGTACGATCACCGCCGAGATCGCTCCGTACGCACGGCTGGGCACTGAACTCGCCGCCGAAGTACGGGACTTCAACGAGCGCAATCTGCGCGAGCAGCTGACCTTCATGGCACGCCGCCGTCCGGTGTGCATGGACAGCACCCGGCAGTGCGTGCGCCGCCGTGCCACGCAGGGCATTCCGCTCGACGCGGTCCTGCACGCCTTCCGCATCGGCTTCCGGCTGCTGGCGAACGCCCTGATCGAACGTGCCAAGGAGCAGCCCGCCGCGACGATGGACGACATCGCGCAGGCCTCCATGGCGACCTGGTCGCTGCTGGACGCCGCCTCGCAGACGGTCAACGATGTCTACCGGGAGACCCTCGTCGGCCTGGCCCGCGCCGATGAGCTGCAGCGGCTGCTCCTCCTCGACGCGCTCCTCACCGGCAAGAACGCCGACTGGGCGATGCTCGGCGGGACCGCCGCCTCGCTCGGCCTGCCCGAGCAGGGGCCGTACCTCTGTGTCGTCGCCGAGCACAGCGACGTCACCACGATGGAACAGGCCCTGCTGCGCAGTGGGCTGCGCTCGGCGTGGCGGCCCCGGCCCGACGGCCTCGCCGGGATCGTCGCCGTGCCCGACCCGGCCCACGCCGTCCATCCCGCGCGTACGCGGGCGAACGGAGCGGCGTCGGTACTCGAAGCCGTCGCCGGCGCGGCCGCCGGACGGGCCGGGCTGAGCCCCGTCTACACCCGGCTGCGGGAGAGCGCCGACGCCCTGCGCCTGGCCACGCTGGCGCTGTCCTCGCTGCCCGCCGGCGTGCGCGGGGCGGTCACCCTCGATCACGACCCCGCCGCGGCCCTGGTCGCGGCGGGGCACGAGCTGGCGTTGCGGATGGCCGTCACCCTGCTGGATCCGGTCCTGGCCGCACCCGACCGCAAGGACCTCATGGAGACGCTCACCGCCTGGCTGGAGTCCGGCAGCGGGTCCACGTCCGAGATCGCGGAGGTCCTCTACTGCCACCGCAACACCGTGCGCAACCGGCTCGACCGTGTCAGCCGCCTCACCGGGCGTTCCCTGCTCAGGCCGGCGGACGTAGCCGCCCTCTACGCCGCCGTCCGGGCCCTCGCGCTCCGGCCGGGCTGACCGGGCGGGTACTCCTACGAGTCGCGCTCCGGCACCGGGGGCCCGGCCGGGTCCGGGCCGGGCGGGTTGCCGCGACGGGTGGACAGCCACTCGTGGACGGCGAGAGCGGTCGTACCGGCATGCTCCTCCAGCATGGTGAAGTGGTCGCCCGGCACGGTGACTTCCGAGTGCGGCAGGCTCCAGGTGTCCGCCGCCTCGATCCCGGGCAGCGGGTCCCGGGCGCGGACGAAGAGCGTGGGAGCCGACAGCTCAGCGGGCTCCCAGCCGGAGAACCGTTCCAGGTAGCCGGCCATCGCCGTGAGCCGGACGGATTCCGCCGGGGCGAACCGGGCCGCTCTGTCGAGCATTCCGACGGTCATCGCGGAGAGCGCGGGCCCGTCGCCGCCCCCGCCGACGCTGTCGCCGGGGAAGGTGTCGATCAGGACGACGGCGGACGGGCCCGCCCCCATGGCCTCCAGGTGCTCGGCTACGGCGTGCGCCGCCCAGCCCCCGGCCGAACGCCCCAGCAGCGCGAACGGCTCGCCGTTCGAGCAGGCGAGGACGGCGGCTGCCTGCGCCGACACGAAGGCGTCCAGTGTGGCGGGCAGGGCCTCGTCCGGCAGGAATCCCGGATTCGGCAACACCTCGGCAGGCCGCAGGCCCTGGAGGGTCATCCCGAAGCGGGCGTACTCGTGCGGGCCCGAGAGCGCGCTGAGTGCCGGGAAGCAGAGCAGCCGGGGAAGGGCGGGTCCGGTGGCGACGGTGATGGCTGCGGGCGGGGTGCCGAGGGCTTCCGCGCTGTCGAAGACCTCGCGGAAGCGGGAGGCGATCGTCAGGAGTGCCATGCCGTCCCATGCCTTGCCCCGCGCGCACGCCGTACGGAAGAGGGCGGACAGCGAGTCGGCGGCAGAACCGCCGGTCGCCGCGCCCCCTTCCGGGGCTGCGTCCGTCGCTCCGGCCGGTGTCACGGGCCTGGTGGCGAGGGTGTTCGGAGCGTTCCTGGAGAACTGTTCCGCCAGGTGGGCCGCGACCGCACGCGGTGTGGGGCGGTCGAACAGGAGCGTGACCGGCAGGGCGAGACCGGTCACCGTGGCGAGGCGGTTGCGCAGTTCGACCGCGGCCAGTGAGTCGAGGCCCAGCTCCGCCAGTGGCCGGTCCGCGTCGACCGCGGATCCTCCTTCGGTGTAGCCGAGCGCCGCGGCGGCTTCCTCGCGTACTGCCGACAGGAGCAGTGCGCCGTGTTCGCCGGCGGGCGCGGCGGCCAGCCGATGCGGCAGCGACGCAGCGCCCTCGGGTTCCGGGAGCGCCCGGCGGACGGGCCCCTGGCCCGGCATGCGGGAGAGCGGCGCCCCGGGCGGCGCGCTCGCCTCCGGGTTCAGGCGGGCGGCGACCAGGACCGCGTCCCGGCTTCCGACTGCCGTGTCGAAGAGCGCGAGGCCCTCCTCGGTCCGCAGCGGGACGAGGCCGGACCGGGCCATCCGGCGCAGGTCGGCGCTTCGCAGTTCGGCGGTCATACCGCCGCTCTGCTGCCAGGGCCCCCAGACGAGGGAGGTAGCGGGCAGACCGGTGCTCCTGCGGTGCCGCGCCAGAGCGTCCAGGAACGAGTTGGCCGCCGCGTAGTTGCCCTGTCCACCGGATCCGAACACCCCCGCCACCGACGAGAACAGGGCGAAGACCGCCAGGTCGCTGTCCCGGGTCAGCTCGTGCAGCGCGAGCGCCGCGTCCACCTTCGGCCTCAGTACGCGGTCCAGGCGCTGCGGTGTGAGCGCCGCGATCACGCCGTCGTCGAGCACGCCCGCGGTGTGCACCACGCCGGTCAGCGGGTGCTTGTCCGGCACCTGCGCGAGGAGTGCGGCGAGCGCGGTGCGGTCGGCGACGTCGCACGCGGCCACCGTCACCTCGGCGCCCAGATCGGTCAGTTCCGCGCTCAGTTCGGCGGTGCCGGGCGCGTCGGCGCCGCGCCGGCCGACGAGCAGCAGGTGGCGTACGCCGTGCCCGGTCACGAGGTGGCGGGCGAAGGAGACGCCGAGGGAGCCCGCTCCCCCGGTGATCAGGACGGTTCCCTCGGGATCCAGCCGGCGCGGCGGCGCCACGTCGGTCGCCGTGCGGGAGGCTCGTACCAGCCTCGGTACGTACGCGATTGCGTCCCGCACGGCCGTCTGTGGTTCCGGACTCGCCAGGGCCCGCACCAGGGCTGGTTCGGACGCCGGGCTGTCGTCGGTGTCGACCAGTGCGAAACGGCCGGGGTTCTCCGTCTGTGCCGAGCGGAGCAGGCCCCATACCGGCGCGCAGACGAGGGCGGTGTCGCCCTTCGCGATGCGGTCGTCCGGCTCCGCTCCGGTGACGACGGCGCCCGAAGTCAGGATGACCAGGCGGGAGTCGGCCAGGCGTTCGTCGGCGAGCCAGTCCCGCACCAGCGCCAGCGCCCATGCGGCGGTACGGTGTGCCGCCGACGCGCGGTCCGCGCCGTCCGCCGCGGTGAGCGGCGGGCGGGCGACGACGACGGCCGGTGCGTCGGCGCCCGCCGACGCGGGGTCCGCGTACGCCTTCGGCCGGACGCCCGACCTGCGGAGCGTGTCGCGCAGTCGGGGGCCGGGCTCGCCCAGGACGCCCCACGTACCCGGCGCCGTGGACAAGGCGGTGGAGCCGGGCAGGCGCGTCCAGTCCAGGCGGAACAAGCAGTCGTCGTGCGCCCGGACCGCGTTCAGCTGCTCGCGGGGAACGGGGCGCAGGACCAGCGACCGCACCGTGGCCACCGGGGCTCCGGATGCGTCGGTCAGCTCGATCCGTGCCCCGTTCTCCGCCTTCGGGGAGACCCGCACCCGCAGCCGGCGCGCCCCGGACGCGTGGAGCCGCACACCGCTCCAGGCGAACGGCAGCGACACCTCGCCGTCCTGCGGCGCGGCTTGTCCGAGCGTCATGGTGTGCAGCGCCGAGTCCAGCAGGGCCGGATGCAGTGTGAACCGGCCGGCGTCGCCGTGTTCCCCGGGCGGGAGCGCGACCTCGGCGAGGAGGTCGTCACCCAGCCGCCAGGCGGCCCGCAGGCCCTGGAAGGCGGGGCCGTAGTGGAGCCCGCCGTGGGCGAGCCGGTCGTAGAAGCCTTCGCCGGGACCGGCGTCGAGCGACAGCGGGACGGCGCCCGCGGGTGGCCACGGGCCGGGTGCGGGGTCGGGCTCCGGCAGTTCCTGGGGCGCGAGGGTCCCGGAGGCGTGGTGGCGCCAGGGTGCGTCGTACCCGGAAGTGTGCGGCCGGGCGTGGAAGACCACGGCCCGCCGGCCGCGTTCGTCCGGACGCGCCACCTTCACCTGCAGCTCGACCGTCGCGTCCCGGGGCAGCGACAGGGCCGCCGTCAGGGTGAGTTCCTCCAGTACCGGGGTTCCCACCCGGTCGCCCGCGTGGACCGCCATGTCGACGAACGCCGTCGCGGGCAGCAGCACGGCGCCCAGCACCATGTGGCCGGCCAGCCAGGGGTGGTCGCCCAGGGAGAGCGGGCCGCTCAGCAGCAGGCCGCCGTCGTCCGCCGTCGAGGTGGCGGACCGCAGGAACGGGTGGGTCCCGGTACCCGGCTCCACCGTGGCTTCCGGCCGGTCGGCCTCCAGCCAGTACCGCCCGCGCTGGAAGGCGTACCTGGGGAGTTCCGTACGGCGTGCGCCGCTTCCGGCGAAGACGGCGTGCCAGTCGATGCCCACCCCGTGGGCGTGCAGTGCGGCGACGGTGGTGAGCAGCGCTTCGGGCTCCGGCCGGCGCCCGCGCAGCGTCGGGACGACCAGCGGCTCGGGCACGGCGGCGTCCCCCGGCCGCGCGGGGGCGCGGGTGTTGTCGGTGAGGCAGTCGCGCACCATGCCCGAGAGCACGCCGTCCGGGCCGAGCTCCACGTAGTGGGTGGCGCCGCGCTCCCGCAGGAACCGGACCGAGTCCGCGAACCGGACCGGACGGCGTACGTGGCCGACCCAGTGGCCGGGCGAGCACAGTTCCGCGTCCGTGGCGGGCCGGTCGGTCACGGCCGTCACCAGGGGGACCACCGGCGGGGAGTAGGTGATCCCACGGGCCACCGCGGCGAAGTCGTCCAGCATGGGTTCCATGCGGGCGGAGTGGAAGGCGTGGCTCACCCGTAGCCGCGTGGTGTCACGGCCCTGTCCGCGCCAGTGGGTCATCGCCTCCACTACGGCGGACTCGTCGCCGGAGAGGACCACCGAGCGGCCGTTCAGGGCCGCGACGGACATCTCCCGCTCCCGGCCGGCGAGGAAGGCGGCGATCTCGTTCTCGCCGGCCTGGACGGCGGCCATCGCCCCGCCCGTGGGGAGTTCGTCCATCAGACGGCCCCGTGCCGCCACCAGCGTGCAGGCGTCGGAGAGGGAGAGCACCCCGGCGGCGTGTGCGGCCGCCAGCTCTCCGACGGAGTGCCCCGCCACGAGGCCGGGACGTACGCCCCAGGACTCCAGCAGCCGGAACAGGGCCACTTCCAGGGCGAACAGCGCGGGCTGCGCGTACCGCGTCGTGTGCAGGAGCCCTTCTGCCTCCGGTGTCCCGGGGCCCGCGAACACCACCTCCCGCAGCGGCCCGGGAAGCAGTGGATCCAGCAGCGCGCAGGTCTCGTCGAAGAAGCGGGCGTAGGCGGGATGGGTCTCGTACAGTTCCCGGCCCATGCCGGCGCGCTGGCTGCCCTGGCCGGTGAAGAGGAAGACGACCGGGCCCGCCGCGCGGGGGCCACTACTGCTCACGTCCGGCCGCTGCCGGCCTTCGGCGACCGCGTCGAGGGCGGCGAGCAGCCCGTTCCGGTCGGCGGCCACCGCCACCGCGCGGTGCTCGAAGGCGGCGCGGGTCGTGGCCTGGGAGAAGCCGAGGTCCAGCAGGCTCGTGCCGGGGCGGGCGCTCACGTCGTCGTGCAGCCGCCGGGCCTGCGCCCGGAGTCCGTCGGCGCTCCTCGACGACAGCGGGACCGGCACGGGGGCGCTGCCCCGCACGGCCGGGGTGCTGTTGTCCGGAGGGCGGCGGTCCGCTTCGGGCGGCTGTTCGAGCACCACGTGGGCGTTGGTCCCGCTGATCCCGAAGGAGGACACGCCGGCCCGCCTGGGCCGGCCGGTCCGGGGCCACGGCACCGGCCCGGTGAGCAGCGACACCGCTCCCGACGCCCAGTCCACCCGGGGTGTCGGCTCGTCGGCGTGCAGTGTGCGGGGCAGCACGCCGTGCTCCATCGCCTTGACCATCTTCATCACCGCGGCCATGCCCGCCGCGGCCTGGGTGTGGCCGAGGTTCGACTTGACCGAGCCCAGCCACAGCGGGTTCTCCCGCGCCCCGGCCTGCCCGTAGGCGGCGAGGAAGGCCTCCGCCTCGATGACGTCGCCCAGCCGGGTGCCGGTGCCGTGCGCCTCCACCGCGTCGATCTCGGCGGGCTGAAGCCGCGCGTCGGCCAGGGCCTGGCGGATCACCCGTTGCTGGGCCGGTCCGTGCGGTGCGGTCAGGCCGTTGCTCGCACCGTCCTGGTTCACCGCGGAGCCGCGCACCACGGCCAGTACCCGGTATCCGGCACGTCGCGCCTCGGACAGCCGGGTCAGCAGCAGCATTCCGGCACCCTCGGCCCATCCGGTGCCGTCCGCCGACGCGGCGAACGCCTTGCATCGGCCGTCCGCGGCCAGCGCGCGCTGTCTGCTGAACTCCACGAAGGAGTTGGGGCCGGACATGATGGTGACGCCGCCCGCCAGGGCGAGTGAGCACTCGCCCCTGCGCAGCGCCTGGCCTGCCAGGTGCAGGGCCACCAACGACGACGAGCACGCCGTGTCCACGGTGATCGCCGGCCCTTCCAGGCCGAGGGTGTAGGAGATGCGGCCGGAGGCGACGCTGCCCGCGTTCCCGATTCCGAGGTGGCCCTCCACCTGCTCGGGTGCGCGGGCGAACCGGTCGGCGTAGTCGCTGTACATGAGCCCGGCGTACACACCCGTGGACGTCCCGCGCACGGTGCCGGGGTCGATTCCGGCATGCTCGAAGGCCTCCCAGGCGACTTCGAGCAGCAGCCGGTGCTGGGGGTCCATCGCCAGCGCCTCGCGGGGGGAGATGCCGAAGAACGCCGGGTCAAAGCGGTCCACGCCGGACAGGAACCCGCCCTCGCGCACGTACGTCCGGCCGGCCCGCCCGGGGTCGGGGTCGAACAACCCCTCGATGTCCCACCCCCGGTCGGTGGGGAACGGTGTGATGGCGTCGACCCCGTCGTCGACGAGCCGCCACAGGTCCTGCGGGGACTCCACGCCGCCCGGGAAGCGGCACGCCATCCCGACGATCACCACGGGGTCGTCGTCGGTGCCGGTCCCGTGCGCGCGGGTGGTCGCGGAGCCGGCCGGTTCGCCGGTGGTGAGCCGTGCCCGGAGGTGGGCGGTCATCTCCGCCGTGGTGGGGAAGTCGAAGGCGGCGGCCTCGGACAGCGAGAGGCCGGTCGCCGCCGAGAGGCGGCCGGCCAGCGCGGTCGACGTCAGCGAGTCGAGGCCCAGGTCGCGGAACGCGGTGCCCGGCTCCACCTCTTCGACGGCGCAGCCCAGTACGGCGGCGACCTCACTCCGTACCAGAGCCGCCAGATCCAGCGGTCCCGTCCCTGCGGGCGAGGCGGTGCCGGCCTCCAGTGGCCTCGACGGCAGACCGGCGAGGGCGTACCTCCTGGGCTTCCCCGAGGCGGTGCGCGGGATCGCGGCGACCTCGTGGAAAGCGGCGGGGACCTTGAACGGTGACAGGTGCTCGCGGCAGGCGGCCAGGACCGCTCGTCCGTCGAGGGTGCCCGGTGTCTGCGGCACGAGGTAGGCGACCGGCACCTCACCGAGTACGTCGTCGGGGCGGCCTGCCACCGCGGCGTCCTCGACCTCAGGCAGCGACAGGAGTAACGCCTCCATCTCCGAGGGGTGGACGTTCTCGCCGGCGCGGATGATCAGTTCGCTGACCCGGCCCGTGATGGTGACTTGGCCGTCGTCATCGATGCGGGCGAGGTCGCCGGTGCGGTACCAGCCCTCGCGCAGGACGTCTGCGGTGTCGTCGGGCCGGCCGTGGTACCCGGCCATGACGCCGGGCCCGGAGACCCACAACTCGCCCTCACCCGGGGCTGCGCCGCTGCTCGCGCCGCCGTCGGTTCCGTTCGTCCGGTTGGTTCCGTGGTTTCCGACGGTTGCGTCGGTTCCGTCGCCGAGGCGTGCCCGGGTGCCCGGCAGGACCCGGCCGCACGAGCCGGCCGGACGGGCGGCGCCCGGGACCGGCATGGTGACGGGCCCCGCCTCGGTGCTCCCGTAGTGCTCGATGAACGGGACCCCGCAGGCCTCCTCGAAGGCGCGCCCGAAGGAGGGCGCCGCCGCTACGCCTCCACTGACGCAGCCCCGGAGCGCGGGGGCCCGCAACCCTTCGCCGCCCACGGCGTCCATGAGCTTGCCGTACGTCGTCGGCACACCGGCCAGCAGTGTGAACGGGTCCTCCGTCCGGCGCAGTTCACCCAGTACGCCGGTCACGGAGAACCTCGGCAGGATCACGGCGGAGGCGCCCGTCGCCGTCACGCCGATGACGCAGAGGATCTGGCCCATGGCGTGGTGGAGGGGCAGCGGCCAGAGCAGCCGGTCGTCCCGGGACAGGCCGAGGACGTCGACGAGGCCGGACGCCACGCTGGACAGGCGGTTGCGCTGCGTGGACAGCACGCCCTTGGGCGCACCGGTCGAGCCGGAGGTGTAGAGCAGCCATGCCACCTCGTCGGGCCCGAGGTCGTCCGGAGCGGGGGCGGGGGGTTCGGTGGCGGCCAGGTCCTCGTAGCAGAGCATGCCCGTCGTCCCGGCTGCGGCATCACCACCGCCACCGCCCGCATGGACGAGTACCACGCTCAGGTGCGGGCGTTCCGGCAGGAGTTGGCGCAGCGGGCCCAGATGGGGCCGGTCGGTGATGACGACCTTCGCTCCGCTGTCGTCCAGCATGTGGGCGAGCTCGGCCGGGGTGCTGCGCGCGTCCATCGGCACACCCACCGCGCCCGCTCTGGTGACGGCGAGAACGCTCTCCACGGCCTCGACACGATTACCGAGGAGGATCGCCGCCCGCTCGCCGTGCAGCAGCCCCAGCCCGGCCAGATGGCCGGCCAGCCGGCCCGTCCGCGACTTCAGCTCCTCGTAGGTCACCCGGGACCGGGAGTCCTGGAACGCGACCTTGGGGCCGATGCCGCGCGCATGTTCCTTGAGCAGCTCGGGCAGTGGCCGGATCTGGGCTGCGTGTGATGTCACCGGGACGAACACATCCTCATCGGGCGGTAGTTGATGTGGGCGCAAGTATGGATCGGCAGGCGGTTGAGCCCGTCACATGCTCGAACCAGGCGTGTTGGCGGGCCGCGGAGATCCTGACCGTCCGATGGTTGGCTCGTTCCCGTCCGTGGATGTCCGGTGCCTGTTCCGTTTCTCGCGGTTCGGACCGATGCTGGCCGGGACGCATACGGGTGGGGCGGGCAGGCAGAGGAGCGCGTGTGACGGTCAGGGCATCGGACGGAGCGGACAGCGGTCACGAGAAGCGGGCGGGAGCAGGGGCGGTCGACGAGGTGGCGGCGGCCGGGGCTCAGGAGGCGATGACGCCCTTCGACGAGATCTACGACCGGCCCGATCCCCGGGCCTTCTTCGGCGCCTTCCGGCCGCTGGGCTACCGGACCCCGCACCATGCCCAGCAGATCCACCGCCGGCTGATCGCGACCGGCGTGTGCGGGGCAGGGGCCGGGGCGGTCCTGGACATCTGCTGCTCGTACGGCATCAACGCGGCTCTGCTGAACCATGATCTGACGCTGGATGAGCTGTACGACCACTACACATCGCCCAGGGCCGCGGCGATGACGACCGGGGAACTGGCCTCCTGGGACCGTGAGTTCTACCGTTCCAGGCGGCGCCCGGACGCGGTCCCCGTGTTCGGGCTCGACGCGGCGTCCAACGCCGTCGCCTACGCACGCGAGGTGGGTCTCCTGGACGAGGCCTTCGGGGAGAACCTGGAACTCGCGCCGCCCTCCGACGCCCTGTTGCGGGCGGCCCGGCGCGTACGTCTGATCACGGTCACGGGCGGCGCCAGCTTCCTGTCGTCGCGCACCTTCCGGCCACTTCTGGAGGCGGCCGAGGCCCCGGTCTGGGTGGCCTCGCTGGTGCTGCGTACCGGCTCCTACCGGCCCATCGCGGAGTGTCTGGATTCCTTCGGGCTGGTCACGGAGAAGGCTGTCCCCCACACCTTCGTGCAGCGGCGCTTCACCGGCCCAAAGGAGCAGGACTTCGCCGTCGAGGCGGTGACCGCGACCGGCGACGACCCCCGGGGGAAGGAGACGGACGGCCATTTCCACACCGCCGCCCATCTCTCCCGTCCCGCCCGGGACGCCCTTTCGTTCCCGGTCACCGGCCTCGTTCGCGCCTCCTGAGCGGCTCACGCGCCTGGGGTGGGCGGCAGCTGGGCCGGCTCCGTCCGCGGCCAGGTCACCAGAAGACGCTCCGGGCTGCGTGAGGTGGTCCCCACCCGCCAGTTGACGGAGTCCGGCGGCTGCGCGAGCCGGAGCCCGGGGAACCTGGCCGCCAGGCGGTGCAGGGCCAGCTGGAGTTCCGTCCGGGCCAGCCAGGCGCCCAGACAGTAGTGCGGTCCGGCGCCGAAGGACAGGGTGGGGGCCTCCAGGGGCGCGAACAGGTCGTCCGCCGTGCTCGGCGGGAAGACGGCGGGGTCGCGGTTGGCCATGCCGCAGTCCGCCAGGACCACCGCTCCGGCCGGGATCAGCACGCCCCCGACGTCGACGCCCTCGGTCGCCCGGCGGGTGCTTCCGCGGTCGTCGCCCAGGGGGATCAGGTGGAGCAGCCGATCGGCCAGCGCGCCGGACTCCTCCCCCGCGACCGCGAGGAGCGGCCAGGCATCCGCCCTCTCGGTGAGCAGGTAGAGGAGCGAGTTGCCGAGCATGGTCATCGTGCTGTCGTGTCCGCCGACCACCAGCCCGCAGACGAGGCTGACCAGTTGCGCCTCGGGGATGCCCCCTTCCTCGTCGGCGGCCCGGACCAGGCCGCTCACCAGATCGTCCCCGGGCTCGCGCCGCCGTGCCCCGAGGAGCTGTGCGCCGAACTCGGAGAACTCGGCCATGGCGGCGCCCACCTCGTCGCCGCAGCGGGAGCCGTCCGTGAAGGCGTGATCGCTCCAGTGGCGCATCCGCTCGCGCGCGGACTCGTCGAGTCCCATCAGCCGGCTGATCACCGCCACCGGCAACGGCAGCGTGAACTCCGCGACGATGTCCACCGGGCCTTCGCCCCGGTCCAGTCCGTCCAGCAGCTCCTCCACGATCGCCGCGATCCAGGGCTGCCACCGGGCGACGGCTCTCGGCGTGAACGCACGACGCAGGGTGCGGCGCAGCCGCAGGTGCTCGGGGCCGTCCTGGTTGAACATCAGGTCCGGGTCGTTGACCAGCCCAGGCGTCTGGGTGACGGACGGCCCGTCCGGCGCGTACAGCTCGGCGCGGCCGAACCGGCTGTCGCTGAGCACCTGCCGGACGTCGGGGTACCGGCTGACGAGCCAGGCCGGTGAGCCGTCCGTGAGCTCGGTGAGCCGGGGCGGGCCCGGGGTGGCGAACTCCATGCGATGGAGCGGGGCCAACAGCGGTTGGGGACCGGCACTGTTGCCTGTGCCGACTGCGGTGGACAAATTATCTCCTGGCGGTACGGGTACGGAGGTCCGGCGGAGGGCCGGGCCGGAAAGGCGCGGAGGGGCACGCTTCGGCGTCACAACTCGACCAGCACCTTGCCGTGGTTGGCTCCCCGGTCGTGGTACAGGCTCCCGTAGGCCGCGGGGATGCGGTCGAAGCCCTGGTGGAGGGTGTGGTCACAGACCACCTCACCCCGCCGGATCCTGCCGCCCAGCTCGGCGTGGAGCGCCTGCCAGTTCTCGTCGGTGAACCACTCCAGGGAGAAGATCCCGCGCACGGTGGTCCGAGGGAACATGATGTACGGAAGGAGCCGGGGGCCGACCGCGTCCTGGCCGACCTGGGTCGCCCACTGCCAGCACACCGCCACCTGGCTGCCGACGTTGAGCATGGAGAAGACCACGTCGGTGACGGCTCCGCCGAGGTTGTCGAAGTAGCGGTCCACGCCGTCGGGAGCCGCGCGGGCGAGCGCGTCGCGCACGCAGTCGGCGCTGTCCCCCTGCCGGTAGACCACGACCTCGTCGAACCCCAGCGCCGACAGGTACCGCGCCTTGTGCGGGCTCGACGTCGTGCCGACCACACGTGCTCCTGCGAGCCGGGCCAGTTGGCCGACCAGGGTCCCCACCGCGCCCGACGCGCCGCTGATCACCAGGGTGTCCCCCGGTCCGGCGTCGAGGAAGGTGGCGAGCGTGCCCCAGGCGGTCATGCCCGGTCCGCCCATCGCGCTCAGTGCCGTCGCCAGGGGCAGCGCGTCGTCGTACCAGCTCGGGTCGAGACGGCGGAAGGCGGGGAACACCATCGGGAAGGTGCCCGTCTGCCACAGGGATTCCACTCCGGTGCTGACCAGGTGGGACCGCCAGCCGCCGAAGCCCTGCACGAGATCTCCCGGCCGGTGCGCGGCCCTCGGGCCCGCGTCCAGCACTTCCATGATCGAGTCGGCGCCCATGTGCCGGCCCAGCGGGGTGTCCAGCGCGATGCCCTGGAGGTAGGGGTCGACCGAGACGTACAGGGTCTTGAGCAGCATCTCGTCGGGTGCGAGGTCCACGTCGATGTCGCGGACGGTCTTCTCGTAGATCCGGTCGACGTCGGGGGTGCCCTCGACGTGTTCGCGGACGACCCACTCCTTGATCTTCACTTCTGCTCCTGTTCCGCACCGGTGGGGACGAGGACGGTCGGGGCGGGGCGCTCGGGGCGGCCTCCGACCGGAATGACGAGATGGGTCGGCGGCGGCCCGTGTTCGTCGAGGGACGCGGTGAACGCACGTCCGTCGTCACGGCAGACGAACTGCATGACGTGCCGGCCCGCCGCCGCCGCGCGGATCAGTCCGCCCGTCGTCGCCCACACGCCGGACAGGTAGAAGTTCTCCAGGCCCGGGAGCCCGGGGCCGTGCTTCTTGACGAGTTCCTCCAGGGTTTCGCCGCTCTCCACGAAGGGCTGCCATCCAAGGACGGTCCCGTCGTGGTTGCCCGTGTATCTGACCTGGGTGAGCGGGCTGGACACGTCGCGTACGGCGATGGCGTCCCCGATGCCGGGGTAGCGCTCCTCCAGGAACTTCACGAGCGCCGTGCGTGCCCGCCGTTTGGCCGCGTAGTAGCCGCGGCCGTGGCGCACGGGGAGCGTGTGGAGCTCCTGGCCGCCCCGGCTCCGGGTGATCTGCTCCGGCCCTTCGTCCAGGGCGCGCCAGGGGGCGATGTCACAGAAGTAGGTGGCGTAGACGACGCTCGTGCCGGCCGGCGAGAGCTCGGGGTAGTGGCGGCTGCGGAACTGGACGTTGATACTGCGGTGGCGGATGCCGGTCAGTTCGGCCGCCTGTGTCTCGTCCAGCAGGTATGTGGTGCATGGATCACCCTCGGGGAAGGGCCGTTTGAGGCCCAGGAAGAGGGTGAAGTAGCCGGGGAACACCATGCCCGGTTCGTTGAGCGTTTCGGTGTAGAGGCGCCGGTAGGCGTCGTTCAGATAGCGGCCTCCCAGTAGTTTCATCATGGTGGTGGGCCCGTCACAGGCGGACACGATGATGTCCGCGCGCAGCTCCCGGCCGTCGCTGAGGCGGACACCGACCGCCCGGTCGTCCTCGACGATCACCTCCTCGACCTTGGTGTTGTACGTGACCCGGCCGCCGAGCCTCCGGTAGCGCTGCTCGATCGACTCGGCCAGGCCGAGCGATCCGCCCTCGGGAACGCCCGCCGAGAGGTTGGCGTGCGAGGCGAGCTGGAAGTGGGTCGGCAGTACGGGGAAGGCCGGGTGCTTCTCGTACAGGACGAAGTTGAACGCCTCTCTCAGGAGCGGGTCCTTGAACCCGGCCGAGTACTCCGACATCAGCACCGAGATCGACTTGCGGACGGCGTTGAAGTACGGGACGAACGACGCCAGCATGCGCCATCGCTCCACCCGCCCCATCAGTCCCACCGGTTTGAGGAACGGGTAGACGGCGAGCGCCTTGCGGAAGGAGCGCAGCTGCCGGCAGAACTCCCTGATCTGTTTCGCGTCGGCGGGTGAGAGCTCGGTGAGGTGGTCCTGCAGCCGGTCCGGGTCGGAGTAGAAGTAGACCGCTCTGCCGTCCTGGCCCCGCACGATGTTGAACACGTCGAAATGGCGTACCTCCTTGCCCTGCAGTGCGCCCAGCTCCAGCCAGATCTGGTGCATCTCGTTGCCGGGGCCGCTGCCGAGCATCCAGCTGACGCAGGCGTCGAGCGTGAAGTCGCCGCGTTCCCAGGCGGTGCAGCAGCCTCCCGGGATCTCGTGCATCTCCAGCACCTGGGAGCGGTAGCCGTTCATCTGCGCGTAGCAGCCGGTGGAGAGGCCGCCGAGCCCCGCACCAATGATGATCATGGTCTGTCTGTCGTGCGGCGCCCGCGCCGAAGGCCTGTTCGTCACTGTCCTGTCCGTGTTCACGAGCCCGTTCCCTCCCTGGCCGACCACCGGTCGAGCTGGGGGAGCTTGCCCAGCCTGTCCGGGTGCCAGGGGTCGGTGCCGCCGCTCTCCCAGGCCCTGAACGGGAGGCCCAGCTCCTCGCACAGGTACTGGGTGGCGAAGCGGCCGGTGGAGGCGGCACGGATCAGGCCGCCCATGCCGACCCACTGGCCGGCCATGGAGAACCCGCTGAGTCCGGGCAGCCGCATCCGGTCCTTGCCGACCAGGCCGGCGGAGACGTCGTCGGCGTCGGAGAACGCCTTCCAGGCCAGGATCGAGCCGTTGTGGTTCCCGGTGTAGCGCCGGGTCGTCGCCGGTGAGGCCACGTCCACCAGGTCGATCCGCTCGGCCGTGCCCGGCCAGAGCCGCCCCAGGAACCGCCGTACGAAGTCGGCCACCTTGCGCTTCTGCGCCCAATAGGCCTTGCGGTCGCTCTGGCGCAGCGCCTTCCAGTAGGCGTAGTCACTGAAGTAGGTGCAGTGGACCACCGACTTCCCGGGCGGAGCGAAGCCGTCCGAGTAGCGCGAGCGCAGCTGGACGACCAGGCTGCTCTGGAGCGCGCCGGGCAGTTCGGCGGCCTCCTCGGGCGGGAGCAGGTACGTGGTGCTGTGGGCGTCCCCGGCGGGGAGGTCTCCGTGGACGCCGACGAACGCGGAGACCACGGCGGGGAACAGTGTTCCGGGACGATCCAGGAGTTCGGTGTAGAGCTTGTCGATCCTGGCTCCGGTGTACCGGCCCCCCAGCAGGTCGTAGACCGTGGTGTGCCCGTCGCAGGCCGACACGACGTGGTCGGCGTAGTACCTCCTGCCGTTGCGGAGCTCGATTCCGACGGCCCGGTCGTGGTCCACCAGCACCCTCTCGGTACGGGCGCGGTAGGTCACCGTCCCGCCGAGTCCGGTGTAGCGCTCCTCGACCGACCGGGCGAGGCCGAGCGAACCGCCCTGTGGGAAGCCCGCGTTGCCGTGGTAGGCGCTGGCCATGTTGAACAGGTACGGCAGCAGCGGGAAGCCCTCCGGGTCCTGGAAGAAGATGTTCCGGAAGGCTCTGCGCAGCAGCGGGTCCTCGAACCGGTCCGCGAACCGGTGCATCGGGGTGGCGGCGGTGCGCCAGAAGAGGCGGAACGCCGGCAGTACGGTGCGCAGCGTCGCCGCCCTCTCCCGTACGGTCCGCAGGGCGGGCGCGGTCAGGAACGGGTAGAGCTCGATCTCCGTGAACCTCCGCAGGTCGCGGCAGAAGGAGCGGATCAGCCGTGCGTCGGGGGGTGAGACGTGCAGCAGGTGCGCCTCCAGGCGGGCCGGATCGTTCCAGAAGGTCACGGACCTGCCGTCGTCGTCGACGACCTTGTTGAACAGGTCGAAGTTCCTGACCGTCTTGCCGTCGAGCGCGCCGAGCTCGCGCCAGACCTGGTTGGCGTCGTTGCCCGCGGCGGTGCCGATCAGCCATTCGATGCAGTAGTCGAAGAGGTAGCCGTCGCGGGACCAGGCCGTGCAGCATCCGCCGGGCAGCACGTGTTTCTCGAAGATGCGGGTCCGCATCCCGCTCATCTGCGCGTAGCAGCCGGTGGACAGCCCTGCCACACCCGCGCCGATGACGATGACGCGCGGGGCGCTGCCGGGCGTGCGGTGCGGGCTCTCCCAGTCGTCCTCATCCGGCATGGTCGGCGTCCCCCGTGAGAAGGGCGCGTACCAGGGCGGCGTTGCGCGGGAGGTGCTTGGGGTCGAGCATGTCGGCGTGGGTCCCGGAGCCCCGCAGGACATGCGTGGCTCCGGTGGAACTGCCGTGCCAGGTGCCGGGGGCGCCGACGGCGTACAGGCCCGCCTTCTCCTCGTCGGTCACGACGCCGACCGAGGCCGCGACCGTCCCGGTGTTGGGGGTCCTGCCGCAGAAGCCGACGTACTCGGCCGCGTGCTCCAGGACGGTCTTGGCGACGATCTCGGAGCCGGTGTGCTGGTACAGATGCCGGCCCAGCTCCGCCTCGAAGATCCGCACGCCGTCCTCACCCGGCTCGTACGTCTCCAGGATGCGGCGGGAGTCCAGCACCACCACGTGGGAGACCTCGCGGCCGCGTGCTTCGAGCTCCTTGGCCACCTCGAAGGCCAGGTTGCCGCCCAGCGAGTAGCCGAGCAGCCGGCAGGGGCCGTCGGGGCCGACGGACTCCACCAGGTCCGCGTAGCGGGCGACCTTGTCGTCACCGGGCACATAGTTGAACGCGACGATCCGGTAGGGGTCGAGCTGCGCCGCGAACCCTCGGTAGACGAGCGCGTGGCCACCCGCCGGGGGGAAGCAGAAGACGGGCTGTCCGGGCCCTGGGTTGAAGGTCAGGTACGGCAGCTCCTCGGAGGTCGTGTTGTTGACGAGGTCCGCCACGGCCGCGGCCATGCCGTGCAGGGTCGTGGCCTGGTAGAGGCGGCTGACGGGGACGCCGATGCCGAACTCCGTGCGCAGGTGGTGCAGGAGCTCGATCAGCTTGATCGAGCTGCCGCCGGATTCGAAGAAGTCGTCCCCGAGCCCCGCCCGTTCCATCCCGAGCAGCGCCTCCCAGTGCCGGGCCATGCTGATCTCGTAGAGGGTCACCGGTGCTTCGTAGGACTCCTGCCGGTCCGCACCGGCCGGCACCGGCAGCGCTGCGACATCGACCTTTCCGTGCGCGGTGAGCGGCAGCCGCTCAAGCTCGACGACATGGGAGGGCACCATGAACGCCGGGACCGAGCCGGCGAGATGGCGGCGCACGGCCCGCCGGTCGAGCCTTGCCCCCGGCTCCGGGACGCAGTACGCGCAGAGGGTCGCGTCCCCCGCGGCATCGGGGCGGACGGCCACCACCACGCGGGCGAGGCCGGGCCAGCCCGCCAGATGCGCCTCGATCTCCGCGACCTCGATCCGGTGGCCGCGCAGCTTGACCTGGTGGTCGCTGCGTCCGAGCAGGTGCATCCGGCCGTGTGTGTCCCAGCGCGCCAGGTCGCCCGTCCGGTAGAGCCGTACCGGTGCGGCGCCCGGCTCGCGGCTCAGGTTCCGCGTCACGAAGCGTCGCGCCGTCTGCTCCGGGTCCCCGGCGTACCCGGTCGCGACGCCCTCGCCGCCGATCCACAGTTCGCCCGGCACGCCGGGCGGGACGGGTTCGCCGTGGTCGTCCAGGACATGGAGTGTGCTGTTCGCCAGGGGGCGGCCGATCGGCACCATGAGACCGGGCTCGAGCCCGTCGGCGGGCCCCTCGAAGAAAGCGCTGTCGATGGTGGCCTCGGTGACGCCGTAGGAGTTGATCACCCTGGTCCCGGGACCGCACAGACCGCGCAGCCGCTCGTACTCCGCCACCTTCCAGGCATCGGAGCCGACCACCAGGAGGTTCATGAAGTCGAGCCGTTCGCCGGTTCGCTCGCAGTGGTCCATCAGGCCCCGCACGACGGCAGGGACGAACTCGGCGCAGTCGACCCGTTCCGTCCGCATCGTGCGGTACAGCCGGGATGTGTCGAAGATCAGGTCCCGGTCGGCCAGTACCAGCCGGCCGCCCGAGCACAGGGCGCGGACCAGGTCGCCGGTGAACACGTCGAACGAGGGCTCGGCCATCTGGAGATGGACGCGCGCCCCGTCCGTCAGCCGGTACTCCTGGGCCCATGCCGCGTACGCCGAGGCGAGGCTGCGGTGGCTGACCCGTACCGCCTTGGGCCGGCCGGTGGATCCGGAGGTGTTGATGACGTAGGCGGGTGAGTCGAGGTCGGTGGCCCCCTGCGGGGCGGGTCCCCCGGTGTCCGCCGGGCGCAGCTCCGCCGGCGTCAGCACGGTGGCGGGCAGCCGCTGGGCCCACGCGGTGCGCGAGTCGTCGACGACGATGAGGGTGGCCTGCGCGATGCCCAGTACGTGGGCGACGCGGTCGGCGGGCTGGTCGGGGTGGACGGGCAGATAGGCGCCGCCCGCCCTGAGTACGGCGAGGAGGGTGATGACCAGTTCCGGTGACTTGTCGAGGCACAGTGCCACGACGGAGCCCTCCGTCACTCCCAGCTCGCGCAGCCGCCGGGCCCTGGCGTCGGCCCTGCGGTGGAGCTCGCCGTACGTGAGGTGTTCCGTGGCGCCGCGCAGGGCGGGCACGGAGACGGCGACGGCCTCGGGGTGTGCGGCGGCGATATCTCCGATCAGCTGGTGGACGGCCCGGTCCGGGCCCGGGTCCCGTCCGGCGACGGCCGGCAGCCGGGAGGCGCCGCTCCACTCGGTGACCAGCTGCTCGCGCTCCTGGGAGCCGAGCATCTCCAGCCTCGGGGTGGGCAGTTCCGCGGGTGCTCGCGTCATGCTGTCGAGCAGCTGGACGTAGTGCGCGGCCATGCGGCGGACGGTCCGGGGCAGGAAGAGGTCGGTGTTGTATTTGAGGACGCAGTGGAAGCGGCCCTCCGCCTCGTCCTCGTAGACCGACAGGGTGATGTCGAACTGTCCTTCCTCTTCGGGGAGTTCGATGTACTCCAGCCGGTAGCCGTACTGCTCGGTGGCCACCTTGTGGGTGAGCAGGATGAACATCGCCTGGAACACGGCCGAGCGGCTGGGGTCGTGCTGGAGGCCCAGCTCGTCGACCAGCAGGACGAACGGGTACTCCTGGTTGTCCAGGCCGTTGAGGACCGTCCTGCGGACCTGCTCCAGCAGCTCCGTGACCGTGGGCCCCGCCGACAGGTCCGCGTGCAGCGGCAGCGGGTTCACGAAGTAGCCGTAGACCGAGGCGAACTCCTGGTGGGTGCGGCCGGTCACCGGGCTGCCGACGACGACGTGGTCCTGGCCGGAGTAGCGGTGCAGCAGGATGTAGTAGGCGCTGAGCAGCACCATGAACGGCGTCACGCCGTGCTCCTGGGCCAGCACGTGCACCCGGGCACTCAGATCGGCGTCGAGCACGAAGAACTCGGAGGCGCCGTTGTGCGTCTGCACGGCAGGGCGGGGCCGGTCCACCGGCAGGTCCAGGAGCGGGACCTCGGCGGGCAGGTGGGAGCGCCAGTACTCGAGCATTCCGCCGGCCTCGGGCCCTGCCAGGAACCGGTTCTGCTGGTTGAGGAAGTCCAGGTACCGGGCGCCCACCGGCGGCAGGGAGGGTTCGCGGCCCTGCTTCAGCGCCTCGTACACGGCGAGCAGTTCCTCGATGAAGGTGAACGTCGAGATCGCGTCCGAGACGATGTGGTGGACGGCCTTCATGATGACCCAGCGGCTCGGCCCGCGCTTGAACAGCCGGAACCGCACCAGCCGGTCGTGTTCGAGGTCGTACGGCTTGCGGTACTCGCGGATGATGGTGCGCCGGATGTCCTCCCAGCCCTGGCCCTGGACGTCGAACAGGCCCAGGTCGGGCTCGGTGCCGGAGGTCGTGCGCTGCACCGGCAGCCCGTCCTCCAGATGGAAGTTGGCGCGCAGCGCCGGATGGCGGGCGACGAGCCTGCGCACTGCCTCGAACATCAGCTCCGGTTCGAGCTCGGCGCGCACCTCGACGGCGCCGCCGATGTTGTAGGCGTAGCCGTCGGGGTTGAGCTGCTTGAGGAACCAGAGGGCTTTCTGGTTCTGGGTCAGGGGGTGGTTCAGCTCGTCGGTGAACACCTCGACGTCGGCCCCCCCGCTCTCCCCGGCGCCGCCGGCCGCGACCCGTTCGGCCAGGCCGTCGTAGAGCCGCGCGGCCAGTTCCCCGACGGAGGTGCCGCTCAGCAGGGCGACGACCGGCAGGGCGATGCCGAGATCGGCCTGCGTCCTGGCGCGGAGCTCCATCGCGAGGAGCGAGTCGAGTCCCAGTCCCGTGAGCCCGGCGGCGGGGTCGATCTCGTGCGCGGCGGTGCGCAGGACCGTGGCGGTCAGCGTCGTGAAGCGGTCGACGACCAGGCGGCGGCGCTCCGCCTCCCCGGCATCGCGGAAGGCGTCGAGGAATCCGCCGCCCTCCTCCACGGCGTGTTCCCGGGCGGCCTCGGCCAGTTCGGTGACCAGCGGGGGCGGTGAGTCGTACCAGGCCAGGAAGGTCTGCCAGTCGACGACCGTGGCGACGAGCAGCTGCGCGCGGTCCTGTCCGATGACGCGTTCCAGGACGCTCATCCCGGCTTCCGGGGACAGCGAACTCATGCCCCGGCTGTGGAGGTAGTGGTCGACCAGGCCCAGTTCCTCGATCATGCCCGTGGCCCAGGGGCCCCAGTCGAGGCTCAGTGCGGGCAGGCCTTGCGCCCGGCGCCGATGGGCCAGCGCGTCCAGGAAGGCGTTGCCCGCCGCGTAGTTGGTCTGGCCCGCGGTCGTCAGCAGCGAGGCGATCGAGGCGAAGAGCACGAAGTGTTCGAGCGGCTCGTCCCGCAGGTGCTTGTCCAGCAGGTACGCGCCGACGGCCTTGGGGTCGAGGACCGCGTCGAACGTGGCGCGGTCCATGTCGGCGACGAGCCTGTCCCGCACCTGTCCTGCCAGGTGGAACACGCCGCGCACGGGCGGCGCCCCGGCCCGCCGGTGCTCGTCGAGCCAGCCGGTCAGGGCCTGTTCGTCGGTCACGTCGACCGGTGCCAGGACCGTCTGCGCGCCGGCGGCCTCCAGTTCCCGCAGGAGGGCCACGGCCTTGCCCTGCGCCGTCGCCGGATCGGTCTCCCGCCATGTGTCGCGCTCGGGTACGGGCGTCCGGCTCATGAGGATGAGGCGTCGGGCGCCGCGCTTGACCAGGGTCCGGCACAGCAGCCGTCCCAGCGCCCCGAAGGCTCCGGTGACGAGATAGCTTCCGTCCGCCCGCAGGCGCAGCGGCAGTGGCCTCGTCAGCCCGTCGGCGGGCCTGATGCGGCTGGTCGCCCGGCGGTCGCCGCGCAGCCCGATCTCCTCCTCGTCGTCGCTGAGGAACTCACGCAGCAGTGCTTCGGCCTCAGCCCGGACGCCGGGTGCGCCGGCTTCCCGTTCGGGGTCGAGGTCGACCAGCTTGCCCCGGTGGCCGGCCAGCTCCTGGTGCCGGAGCACCCGCGTGACGCCCCAGGCGGGCGCGCCGAGCGGTTCGGGCGCCTCCCCGGGTGTCACGGGCTGGGCGCCGCGGGTGACCACGTGCAGCCGTCCGCCGGTCTGCCGGGCCAGCAGGATCCGGGCGAGCGCGACCAGGGAGTAGGCCCCTGTGTCCGCGGCCCGTGCCAGATCCTGGCGCTCGGAGTCGGCGACGGCGGGCAGATCCAGGTTCCACAGATGCACGACCGTGCCTCGGAAGGCCGTGCCGTCGCGGTCCAGTCCGGCGAAGAGCTGTTCCAGCCTCGCGGCGCAGTCCGGTGCACCGGGTGATTCGCCGGCGCCGGCGGGCCGGTCGTCGAAGTCGTCCAGCCGTACCGTGCGGCAGCGATCACCCCGCGCGGTCACCAGTTCCGCGAAGGCGTCCCCCACTCCCCCGTTGTCGGCCAGGACCAGCCAGTCCTGCGGCTCGTCCTGGCCGGGCCCCTGGGCCACCGGCCCGGAGGCCGCCGCCCAGGGGCGGTCGGTCCAGACGGGTTCCGCCAGCCAGGAGTCGACGGTGCTCCGGGAGACGGCCCCCGAGGCCTTCTCCACGTCGGCCGCGCGGAATCCCCGCATGCGGCCCAGCGCCGTCCCGTCCTCGGCGTACAGCGCGAGGTCACCGACCAGTGCGTCCCCGTCCTGGCGGCGCACCGTGCCGTGCACCCACAGGGGCTGGTCACCGACGGGTGACACGCTCATCTCGTCGAGCGACAGGGGTAACCGGATGCCGGTGCCCGGCGGCGGTGTCGTCCCGGCCAGGAGCTGCGGCGTCAGCAGGGCCTGGAAGCAGGCGTCCAGCAGAACCGGGTGGATATGGTGGTCCGCCGCTCCGCCTCCGATCGCCGCGGGCGGAGCGATCCGCGCCAGTACCTCGTCGGTGCCGATCCAGACCTCCTCGATGGCCTGGAAGGCGGGCCCGTACTGGTAGCCCAGCGCGGCCAGCGCCGTGTAGCACTCCTGGTTGTCCAGCCGGCGCGGGCACCGTTCCCTGATCGGGCCGGCCTGCAGCGGCGGCCCGGCCGAGCGGCGCTGCGCGGTGCGGACCACTCCGCTCGCGTGCACCACCCGGTCCGCGTCGGGCCCCGCCGCTGCCGAAGCGACGATGAAGGCGCCGTCCTCCAGCGAGACGGAGAGGTGGACCGTGCGGGCGTCGTCCTCGGCCAGGAAGAGCGCCTTGCGCAGGTCGATGTCGGACAGTCCGACGTCCGTGCCCCCGGTCAGTTCCCGTACGGCCTGGGCGGCCATCTCCAGGTAGCCGGCCGCGGGGAAGACCACGGACTCCTGAATGCGGTGATCGGCGAGGTACGGCAGCCTCTCGGTGTCCAGCCGGGCCTGCCAGGTCGGGTCGGTGTGGTCCGTGCGGCGGCCCAGCAGGGGGTGGTCGAGCAGGCCGAGGCGGACCTGTGCGACGGATTCGGGCTCGGTCCAGTGGCGGTCGCGGCGCCAGGGGTAGCGGGGCAGCGGGACCGTCCGCCCTGCGGGCTGGAGTTCGTCCCACGCGATGTCGAGCCCGAGGTTGTGCAGCGTCGCCAGGGACAGGGCGAAGCGCTCGGGTTCGTCCTCCGCGCGGCGCACCGACGGCACCGAGACGCCGGTGCGGCCCTTGGCCTCCAGGCATTCGCGGATGGCGTGCCCGAGGACCGGGTGGGGGCCGATCTCGAGGAACAGCCGGTGGCCGTCGTCGGCCAGCCGGTCCACTGCGGCGTGGAAGCGCACCCGGTCGCGGACGTTCTTCCACCAGTAGGCGGCATCGAGCTCGACGTGCTCCGCGACACCCTCCTGGCCGGTGAGGTGAACCGGGACCGTGGCGGGGCGGGGCTCGATGCCGGCGAGCGCGGTGAGGAGCTCCTCCTTGATCCGGTCCATCGCGGCGCTGTGGTAAGGGACCTCCACCGCGAGGAACTTGGTGAAGACCTGTTCGGTGCGCAGCTCGTCGGCCAGCGCTGCCAGCGCCGTCCCGTCCCCGGCCAGGGTGACCGAGCCGGGGCTGTTGACGGCGGCCACGGAGATCCGGTCCCCGTAGGGACGCACCCGGCGGTCGGCCTCGGCCTCGGGCAGTCCGACGGCGAGCATGGTGCCCGTCCCGGAAAGGGTGTGCTGGAGCCGGCTGCGGTGGACGGCGATCCTGACCGCGTCCTCCAGGGAGTAGACGCCCGCCTCGTAGAAGGCCGCGATCTCGCCGGTGCTGTGCCCGACCACGGCGTCCGGCTGAATGCCGTACGAGCGCCACAGGGCCGCGAGGCCGATCTGTACGGCGAAGTTGGCGGGCTGTGCGAGCCAGGTCTCCGCCATCCGCGACCGGCTCTCGTCGGCGGCCATCTCGTCCATCAGGGACCACCCGGCGATCTTGCGGATCTCCCGGTCGCACGCGGTGACCGCGTCCCGGAACACCGGCTCGCTCGCCAGCAGTCCTCGGCCCATGGCCCACCACTGCGGGCCCATGCCGGTGAACACCCAGACCAGGCGCCGGTCAGGGGCGTCGAGTTGTCGCCCCTGTACTACCCGTGGATGCGGTTCGCCCCGCAGGTATGTCTCCAGCGCCTCGTCCAGGGACTCCTTGGAGGAGTAGACGACGGAGAGCCGCGATTCGAGGTGCTGGCGCCGGTGGGCGAGTGTGTGGCCGAGGTCGTCGAGTGCGACGGCGGCGCCGTGGCCTCCGGCGAGCTCGCGGCTGATCCCGCGCGCCAGCTGCGGGAGGGCGTCCGGGTGACGTGTGGTCAGGGGCAGAATGCTCCAGCTGCGCTCCTGCGGCCGGGCGGCAGACGGTGACGTCCCGGGGCGCCGGGCGTCCCCGGCGCGCGCCGTGTGCGCGGGTGCCTCCTCCAGGACCGCGTGCGCGTTGGTCCCGCCGAAGCCGAAGGCGTTCACTCCGGCCCGTGCGGGTCCCTCGTGCTCGGGCCAGTCCGTCACCCTGGTCGGGATGTCGTACGGGGAGGAACCGCGGTCGATGGCGGGGTTGATCCTTTCGAGGTTGATGTGGGGCGGGATGCGGCGGTGCTCGAGGGCGAGGGCGGTCTTGATCAGTCCGGCGATCCCGGCAGCGGACTCCGTGTGCCCGATGTTGGCCTTCACCGAGCCGACGTAGCAGGCGGCTCCCGGGGTGCGCCCGATGGCGAGTGCCCGGGACAGGGCGTTGGCCTCGATCGGGTCGCCCACGGGCGTCGAGGTGCCGTGCGCCTCCATGTACTGCAGATCGCCGGGGGTGATACCGGCTTCGGCGCAGACCTGACGCACGAGTGAGACCTGGGCCTCGCCGTTGGGAACCGTTATGCCGTTGGTCCGGCCGTCCTGGTTGACCCCGCTGCCGGCGATCACGGCGTGGATCGGGTCCCCGTCCCGCAGCGCGTCCTCCAGCCGCTTGAGCGCGACGAGGCCGACGCCCTCGGCGCGGACGTACCCGTCGGCCGAGGCGTCGAAGGTGCGGGAGTGACCGCCCGGCGACAGGAATCCGCCCTTCGTCTCCGCGATGGTGTACTGCGGTGCCATGTGCAGCAGCACTCCGCCCGCGAGCGCGAGTCCGCTCTCTCTTCTGTTCAAACTCTGGCACGCCAGGTGTACGGCGACCAGGGAGGAGCTGCACGCGGTGTCGACCGAGAGGCTGGGGCCCCGGAAGTCGAAGGAGTGCGAGATCCGGTTCGACACCATCGTCATCATCGTGCCGGTGGCGGTGTGGGCGGCGAGTGTCCCGAAGCCCAGATCGGCGAACTGCAGGATCTTGTAGTCGAGTGTGAACGCGCCCACATAGACGGCCGTGTCACTGCCCGCCAGGTCTGCGGGCCGCTGACCGCCGTCCTCCAGGGCTTCCCAAGCCACTTCCAGGAGCTTGCGCTGCTGGGGGTCCATGTGGTCGGCCTCGCGCGGGCTGATGCCGAAGAAGGACGGCTCGAACTCGTCGAAGCCCTCGATGTATCCGCCCCTGCCGCCCACGAGGCGGCCGGGCTTGTCCCGGTATCCGCTCCTGAGTGTGGTGACGTCGTAGCGGTCCGCGGGTGTCGGGATGACGCAGTCCCTGCCGTCCAGCAGGTTCTGCCAGAAGGTCCGGTGGTCCGATGCCTCGCCGGGGAAGCGGCAGCCGATTCCAATGATCGCCACTTTGCCCGTTGAAGCGTCAGTGATCGCGTCAGCCAAGTTCGCACACTCCTCATCAGGTGGTCACGCTGCCGGGAGGCAGCGCCGAAGTCTGTGGTGCGGGCCAGGGCCCCGGGGTCAGACGGTCTCGCCTCCGGGCGTCTTCGCACGGCGCCACGGATGGAGAAGGCTCCCGAGAATCTCGCCGGTTCCGGGAAAGGAGGTGGGGTCGCAGAGTCCGACCTCGGCCGGCTCACGGCCGGACCGCCAGGTGAAACTTCCGAAGAGGTGGTCCCAGCACGACAGGTCGGAGCCGTAATGGCCCGCTTCGGAAAGATCCGTGCTGTGGTGCAGACGATGCTGCTCGGGGCTGGCCAGGAAGTGGTTGAGCCTGCCGATGCGCACGTCGATGTTGGCGTGGACGAAATAGCCCTGTGCGGCCACGAACAGGCCCGTGGCGAGCACGGACTCCTGGGAGAACCCGGCCAGTGCCAGGGTGAGCTGGACCGCGCCCTGGGCGAGGGCGATGTCCAGCACGTGGTTGACGCCGTTGTTCGCGACGTTGACCTTCTGCGGCACGTGGTGCACACCGTGCAGCCGCCACAGCAGCGGGTTGGCGTGCCCCAGCCGGTGTACCAGGTAGCTGGCCAGCGAACCGCTCAGCAGGGCGGCCGGGATCTCGGCACACAGCGGGAGTGCCGGATCGGCCGGTGCGAGCCTCCCGACCGCGGTCGTCACCCCGAGCTGCGCCAGTGCGCTGCCGGCCATGGTGAGGAGAAAATAGACGCCGTACCAACGCCATTCCGCCCCGCTGGGATGCCAGTCCCGCCGGTGCGGGATCAGCCTTTCGAGGATCGCCAGGTAGATGAGAGTGCCCACCAGGAAGAGCGGGCTTACCCGGCCGGGTTCCCAGTGCAGTATCAGCGAACCGGAAGCCACTCCGAGGGTGGCCGCGAGGAGCAGGGGATAAGCGAGGGAACGGAGAATTCGCTGTTGACGGAACCCGTTCGATAATCGTCGCGCGGGGCGAATACAGCCGTCGGCGCGCCCTTCGTATTCGTACACCCGAAACACCTCCCGTGGACATGCTGACCGACTGCGCCGCCCGCGACGGCACAAGGGGAACCGGGGGGCATCGACTTCACGCGCGAGCCGAAGTCCCCAAGGGCGTACGGAAAATGGATGGCAAGCACCCACGGACCCCGGAGGGTGAATGTGGGTAGCCGAGGATTCGGGCTGATTCGATGCGATGGCCTCGTACGAGGCGTCCCGCTGCAGCCCGATACATTCTTTTCCGCTCTCAGCGGCTTCAATCCTCGACCGGTGACTTGATGAGTTTTCCCCCGAGCGCCTCGACTTATCTTCGAGATCATTGAACCGGACGTTCGGTCCGGGGGAAATAGGAAGAAGCCCCGCTGTCCCCGATGTGGGTTACTTAGTATTCTTTTCGTTTCTTTCCCGCTCACCGGCGGACTCGCCATGAGCCCCTCCGACGGGGAACCCGGGTTGCCGAACCTAGGGGTTCTAGGTTATACCTAGGGCCCTTAGGATCTTGGGGAGGGCACATGGTTCGGGCCGGACTGACAGTCGAGCGGGTGACGATCGCGGGTGCCGAGCTGGCGGACGAGGCCGGGCTCGATCGGGTGACCATGTCTCAGGTGGCGAGGCGGCTCGGGGTGAAGGACGCGAGCCTCTACACGCACGTCCGCGGTCTTGACGATCTGCGTGGGCGGATCGCGCTGCTCGCGGCGGACGAGAAGACGATGCGTATCGCGGAGGCGACCGCCGGGCGGGCGGGACGGGACGCGCTGGTCGCGTTCGCGGATGCCTGGCGCGAGTACGCCCACGAACATCCGGGCCGGTACACAGCGACGCAGACCCCCATGGAGATCGATCCCGAACTGGCCGCGAAGGCGCCCGGACCGCGGCGCGCGGTCGAGCTGACCTACGGCATGCTGCGCGGCTACGGACTCGCGGAGCCCGACCTGACCGACGCGGTGCGGTTGCTGCGCAGCACCTTCCACGGGTTCGTCGCCCTGGAGGCCGCGGGCGGGTTCGGGCACGCGCGTTCCCCCCAGGACTCCTGGGTGCGGGCGCTCGATGCCCTGCACACCCTGCTGGAACACTGGCCCCCGGCCCGGGAAGGGGAGCCCGCATGACGGAACCGGCCACCGGCAGCCTTCGCGTGGACGGCGCGAGCCTGCACTACGAGGTACGCGGCAGCGGTCCGCTTCTGCTGCTGATTCCCGGCGGTACCGGCGGCGCGGCGTCTTTCGACCCGATCGCCGGCGAGCTGGCCACCGAGTACACCGTCGCGACCTTCGACCCGCGGGGCATGTCCCGCAGCGGGCTCGACGACCCCGGGGCCGAACAGCGGGTGGCCCAGCACGCCGATGACGCCTTCCGGTTGCTGCGGCTGCTCTCGCCAGGTGAGCCCGCTCGCGTCTTCGGCTCCAGTTCGGGCGCGATCGTCGCCGTGCACCTGCTGACCGCCCACGCCGAAGGCGTCGAACGCGTCGTGGCACACGAGCCGCCGATGGTGGAGGTCCTTCCGGACGCCCCCGCGCATCGCGCGCTCGTCGCACGTGTCACCGAGACGTTCCGCGTGGAGGGGCTCGGTCCGGCGATGGCGGCATTCGCCGCGGGGCTGCGGAAGGACGGTGACACCACCGGCCCGGCGGCCGAAGTCCGGCTGCCGCCGCAAGTGGCGGCGCGGGCCGAGCGGACGATGGCCGACCTGCCCTACTTCGTCGAACGTATCGTCCCGGCCTTCATGTCCTACACGCCGGACGTCAGCCGGCTGGAGGCGCTGTCGGACCGGCTCGTGCTCGCGTGCGGGCAGGACTCACGCGGTGAGCTGCCCTACCGCCCGGCCGCCCTCCTGGCCGAGCGACTGGGCACGGGACTGCGGCACTTCCCCGGTGGGCACACCGGGCTGAGCACGCATCCCGCCGGATTCGCCGGACACCTCCGCGAGGCCCTCCGCACCTGAGACCCGAGGCAGCGCCGGAGCGTGATCGCGGCCGCCGCGACGGGCGGACGTACCTCCGGCCGGCACGTCCCCATGGCGTGCCGGCCGGAGGCCGGTGGTGTCCGGTGCGAGGACCGGAGTTACTTCGTGACGGACGCCTTGCCGGCGCTGCCGTTGATGACGAACTGTGAACCGGGTTCGACCACGACGTCGCCCTCGGCCGAGCCGCTGATGGTCACATTGCTCAGGGTCGCGCTGCCCCTGGCGCCTCCCATGGCCAGGATTCCCGAGCCGTTGACGGAATTGTCGATATGGACGTTCGAGATCTTCGCTCCGGGCACGGAACCGCCGCCCGATTTGAACTGGATCCCGTCGTAGGTCGAGTCATGGATGTCGGTGTCCCGGATCGTGACCCCCGGGATGTCCTGTCCGGACGCGAACAGCGTGATGGCACCGAACTCCTGGGCCTCGCCCCAGAACGCGCCGCCGGTACGGAACAGCTCGTTGTTGGCGATCAGCGTCTCCCCGGAGAACGGCAGCGGATCGTGGTCCGTCGCCAGCATGATGCCCGGGTAGTTCATGGTGTCGGAGACGATGTTGTTCTCGATCGTGTTGCCGTAACCGCCGTAGACCGCGATGCCGTTGGCCCGCCACGGCATCTGGATCGTGTTGTTGCGGAAGTGGTTGTCGTGACCGATGTCCACCGACGGGTTCTTCACGTACTTGCTCGACCAGACGGCCAGCGAGTCGTCTCCGGTGTTCCTGAAGGAGGAGTTGAAGACCGATGAGTTGCGGGTGCCGTTGGCGAAGTTGATGCCGTCCGCGTAGGTGTTGCGGATGCGCATCCCGCTGAACTCGACGCCGTCGCCCGGTCCCCAGAGGTCCGGGATGTTGTCGTAGTCGCGGCCGACCCACACGCCGACGTTCGCGTGCTCCAGCCACACGTTGGTGATCTTGGTGTCCTTGCCGAAGCGGCCGTTGAGACCGACGCCGCCCTCGGCGTTGCCGTCACCGCCCCGGATGGTGCCGGAGCCGAAGATCGCGATGTCGGAGATCTTGGTGTTGTCGTCGATGTCGAAGCCGAAGTTGCCCTCGTGCGGGTGGTTGATGCCACCCGCGTTCTGCGGCGGGGTCAGCGTGTACAGCTGCGAGTGCCACATACCGGCACCCCGGATCGTGACGTCACGGATGCCGACCTGGTTGTACTGGCCCCGGTTCAGTGGATCGTCGGTGAGGATCTTCTGCTCCTGCCGCCACTGCCCGGTCGGAATCCACACGCAGCTGATGTCACCGTTCTGGTTCGCCGTCACCGCCCGCTGAATGGCGTCCGTGTCGTCGATCCCGTCGTTCGGGACGGCTCCGTAGTTGGTGATCGAGGTGCATCCGGCCGGCTGGGCGGCCGCCGGAGCAACCTGCTCCAGGTCGACGAGGTCGATGATGTAGAAGGACGCCGAGTCGCCCGCGTCGCGCTGGAGCCGGAATTTCGTACCGGCGGGGTAGTTCTGGCCCAGCAGTGCGTTGGACTCGTCGAACAGCCTGCGGGCGTCACCGCCCGGCCGGTTGGTCAGGCCCTCGGGACTGTCCGTGTCGCCGTAGAGCCAGCTGTGCTTGGAGGAGAGGGTCAGCTTGCGGGCGAAGGTGCCGTTGACGTACAGGCTGAGCGTGGCCTCTGCCCCGCCCCCTGCGGCGGAGTCGGGGACGGAGTTGCGGACGACGATCGAGTTGGACGGGACGGTCGAGGTGATCTCGACGTACTGGCCGGTGGAGTTGAGCCGCACCGACTGGCGGCCCGAGGACTCGGTGGCGAAGTTGGTGTGGCCGAAGGTGCGCTCCTTGTCCGAGGTCAGCAGCGTGCCCTGGTAGTCGCCCTTCTCCGCCTCGTACTCGGTGTACGGGACCGCGGCCCCCCGGCCGACGACGATGGAGCGCGAGTAGACGTTGTTGTTCTCGTTCGTCTCGGCGACAGTGCCCGTCGCGTCGGCGGTGGCGGTCAGGTTCGCGCCACCGCTCTTCGCGGTCCAGCTCCCGCTGATCGGGACCGTGACCGTTCCTCCGGCGGGGATCGCGCCGGTCGTGCCGTTCAGCGTGGTGCTCTCCACGAGGAGACGGGTGACCGTCGACGCGCTCACAGCCGAGGTCCCCCGGTTGTGCACGGACACGGTGAAGGTGACTGCGGAGCCCACCGCGGGGTTCGACGGGCTGGAGGTGATGCCGAGGACCTCCAGGTCGGGGCCGGGGCTCTGCGAGACGACGAGCTTCGACGCCGCGGTGCGGCTGTTGTTGGTGTTGTCCTGCTCGATGACCGTGTCGGTCGGGTCGACCACCGCCGAGACGCTGTAGCTGCCCATCGGCCGCTTGCCGACCTTGACCGAAACGGTGTCCGAGGCGCCGGCGGCGAGGGCGCCCACCGGGGCGCTGCCGGCCACCGCTCCTTCGAGACTGACATCGACCGTCGTCGCGGCGGCCGGGGCCGTACCCGTGTTGCGGACGGTGGCGGTCACGGTGACGTCGTCCGCCTCGGACGGCGAGGCCGGCGACCATGTCAGTGCGGAGACGGTCAGGTCCGGGTTGGGTGCGGCGGTGCCGACGACCTGGACCTCGGCGACCTGGGCACCGGGAGCACCGGTGTTGGAGAAGAACTTGAGCTGGACGTCCGCGTACCGCCCGGTCACCGGGATGGTCACCGTGTTCTCGTTGCCGGTGGGGCTGAACGAGTAGTCGGCCCTGTCCTTCAGCGAGGTGAAGCCGGTGGCGGACTGGGAGCGGCCGAGCACCTGCAGCCCTTGGGTCCGGGCCGCCCAGGCCTGGTCCGGGGAGAGCTTGACGACGACGGCTTCGAGGTCGGCGTCGGCGCCGAGCTTCACCGTGAGCGTCGAGGGGTATCCGTTCGACTCCCAGTACGTGCCGGTCTTGTCGTCATTGGCGTTGGCCGCGACGAAGTTCTGCGTGTACGAGGAGGCTTCGATCGGCTTGTTCAGCGCCAGGTTGGATCCGACCCCCGTCCCCGGGCCGGGGTCGCCGCCGCCGTCCTGTCCGTAGACCTCCACCTGGGAGAGCTGTGCGGCGTTCCAGCCGGTGTTGGCCGTCACCTGTACCCGGATGTACCGCGTCTGCTTCGCGGTGAGGCCGATGGTCACGGTGTTGCCGGCCGACGGCGTGAACACCCGTGCCGCCGACGCGGAGAGGGTACTGAAGGCGCTCCCGTCCGCGCTGCCCTGGACGGAGAGCGTCTGCGTCCGCGCCTCCCAGGTGTTCGGCAGCTTCAGCACCACCTGGTCGACGTCGAACCGGGCCCCGAGGTCGACCCGTACCCACTGCGGGAACGTACCCGGGCTCTCCCAGTACGTCTGCTGACTGCCGTCGGTGACGTTCGACGCCGCGTAGGCGCCGTTCGAAGCGCTGGCCGTCGCCTGCTTACCGAGAGCGAGGTCGGGGCCCTGAACGGCCGCTGACGCGGTGACCGGCAGGATCCCGACCGTCATCAACGCGGCTGTGACCGCGCCGATGAGGAACCGCCATCTGAACTGCTTCCCTCTCATGCTGTCCTCTGTTCCGTGGGGGCTGCGGGACCGGGAGGGCACGACGACGCGTCACCGACCGCGTGACGCGTGTGCGTCATGCGGTCGCTCAGGGCCGGGGTGGGGGCTGCCGGTGCACCGATGGGGGCGATCAGGTACGCCGGCAGGAAGGAGAGCGAGCCACCTGCCGGAAAACTCACACTCATTGCCTAGTATTTTGAGTGATCTGGTCAATTTTTTGCGGCGTTGAGGTGACAGGTTTCTAGCAGGTCACACTTTTGTCAACGGTCCGCGCACCGACCGCAGTTGCCGCACGCGAGCGGACACCCCCACCACCACTCCGCCGGCAGGTCCATACATCGGATCTCAGCACGACGAACACACACACAATCACCCATCACCTCGGTCGTCGAAGACGGTGCGCCAGTCGGCCGGACCGCCGATCGGAGATGGGCGGATCAGTCACACCTCACGCACAAAAGAGCAGCTAGTTGTTCTGTCCACGGAGGTTGGTGACAGGTTTCACGGTGGGGTGATCTTGAACGAGTGAGGGCCTTCCGGGTTCGGTGTGGATTGCGACGTCTACACCGACCAGAAAGGCCCTCGTGCCCCACCGTAATGCACCCCTGACCGAGACCGGACGTCTGCGTCTGGCCCGCTGCGTCGTGGACGACGGCTGGCCTCTGCGTCGGGCCGCCGAACGCTTCCAGGTCTCCCCGACCACCGCCCAGCGATGGGCTGTCCGCTACCGCGAGCAGGGCGAGGCCGGGATGGCCGACCGCTCGTCCCGGCCCCACCACAGCCCGTCCCGGACCCCGACCCGCACCGAATGCCGGATCATCAAGGTCCGCGTCCTGCGCCGCTGGGGGCCGGCCCGCATCGCCTACCTCCTCGGCCTGAACCCCGCCACCGTCCACCGCGTCCTGACCCGCTACCGCCTCGCCCGGCTCACCCACCTGGACCGGGCCACCGGCCGGGTGATCCGACGCTACGAGCGTGACCGGCCCGGCGAGCTGGTACACGTCGATATCAAGAAGCTCGGCAACATCCCCGACGGCGGCGGCCACAAGACCCTCGGACGCCCATCCGGCCGCAAGACCCGCTCCGGCGCCGGCAACAGCTACCTCCACAACGCCGTCGACGACCACTCCCGCCTCGCCTACAGCGAGATCCACCCCGACGAGAAGAAGGAAACCGCCGTCGGCTTCTGGACGCGGGCCCACGCGTTCTTCACCCGGGCCGGGATCACCGTCGAACGTGTCCTCACCGACAACGGCGCCTGCTACAAATCCCACCTCTGGCGCACCTCCCTTGCGGAGGAAGGCATTTCACACAAACGCACCCGCCCCTACCGGCCCCAGACCAACGGGAAGGTCGAGCGCTTCAACCGCACCCTCCTGGACGAATGGGCCTACGCCAAGCCCTACCGCAGCGAGGCCGAACGACGCGCCGCCTACCCCGCCTGGCTCCACACCTACAATCACCACCGCGGACACACCGCGCTCAAGGGCCAACCACCCGCCAGCCGCGTCCCCAACCTCACGGGACAGAACAGCTAGTACGTGACTGCGCCCGGTCCGCACCGAAGGCGTTCGACACCTCACAACTTCGAACATTCCTTGACGCACCTGGATGCACGCATTGCGCCGGCAGCTCCTACCTTTGCCCAGCCGAAGCCGGGTCGCAGGAGTACCTGCGCCGAACCGAAGAGGCCTCAACGGCCGTGCCCCCGGGGTGGGATGGCGTCCATTGGCATCCAACTTCGCACTGCGGGAGCCGGGTTCCGCAACTGAGCGACAGCCGCACGTACGGCAACGGGCGGGGCACGACAGTCATACCGCCCCGCACGGCGGAGCTATCCCAACCGGCCCGCACCGTACGGCTGTTCTCCAGTTGCGAGGAGGGTGATCGTCAACGTTGCGACGCCCGGGGACGGTGCACCAGAATGTCGGTATGACGGGTGAACTCAGTGCGACCGGCGACTCCTCCGAGCCCAGCGCAAGGCCCGACATGCGGGCATCGGACCGGGACCGGGACCAGGTCGTGGAGATCCTCCAGGTGGCCGCAGGCGACGGCCGGCTCACCGCCGGCGAGTTGGACGAGCGCCTGGACGCGGCACTGTCCGCCCGCACCGCGGGCGAGCTGGCCCGGCTGACCGCCGACCTGCCCTCCGAGGGAATGCCCTCACAGGCCAAGGATCTGGTCCGGATCGACCAGCGTTTCGGTGATGTCTCACGCACCGGACGGTGGCTGGTTCCGCGCCGCATGGAGATCCGCCTGATGTTCTGCGACGCGAAGCTCGACTTCACCGACGCGCTGATCACCCACAGCACCCTGCACATCGAGGTGGACCTGCGAATCGGGGGGAATCTGATCCTGGTCACCAGGCCCGGAATCGTGGTCGACGCCGACGGCCTGGAACGCAGCAGCGGCGACATCAGGATTCGCCCGGCGCCGGAGACCGGGGTCCCCACCGCCCTGCGCGTGGTCGTGGCCGGACAGTCCCGCGGCGGCGACCTCACCGCCCGGCCTCCTCGGCGGAAGCTGTCGGAGCTGCTGCGTCGTACACCCGGGCAGCCCGGCCGCTGATCGACGGCGGCAGCCTGACCGACAGATGCCGAAGGAGCGTCCTGCTCGACCCGTCTCCCGCACACAGGGCGGCGCACCGTCGATGACCGTCGGTTCGCGCGGCCACGCCTCCGTGCCGGTGCAGAGGGTCCTTGGCGACTGAGACCTGACCCGCCAGGGCCGCCGGCCGCGCCCCGGGGCCGGTCTCTTGCACACCGGATATGGATCACCCTGTTCCGGTGAACGGACAGGAATTCCCGCAGGGTTCGCGGCGCAATCTCCCGCACACATCACTTCCAGCCATTGAAACCGTTCAATCATCTCACCCATCTACACGGCAACGCACAAGAGGCACACGCGTCCCGGCGCAGCTCCGGCAAGAAACTCGCTGCACACTCATTGACCCGCACCCCCCACACCCCTACCTTCAGCTACGACCATTCAATGAATCGATTCATCACTTCTGTGTGAGGGGCCGCATTGATCAGCAGGCGGAACATCCTGACGAGCGCTGCTGCCACGGTGGGCGCCGTGGCAGCCGGAGTCGCACCGGCCGTGGCGGCACCGGCGCCGGTGCCCGACCGGACGCCGGTACGGCGCGGTGCGCCACGCGTGACCACGCCGACCGTCGAGTACGTGTCGCATCCGCTGGGCCTCGACGCGCAACACCCCCGGCTGAGCTGGCCGATCGCCTCGCAGGCGCCGGACGTCCAGCAGAGCGCCTATCAGGTCCGGGTCGCGTCCAGCGAGTCCGGTCTGTCGCGCCCGGATGTCTGGGACAGCGGGAAGGTGATGTCCGGCGAGTCCGTCCTCGTCCCGTACGCGGGGCCCCGGCTCAAGCCCCGTACGCGCTACCACTGGTCCGTTCGGGTGTGGGACACGGCCGGTGGTGAGTCCGGCTGGAGCGCGCCTTCGTGGTGGGAGACCGGTCTGATGGATCCCGCCGAATGGTCCGCCGCATGGGTGTCCGCTCCCCCGGCCCTCACCGACGCACCGTCGCTGGAGCACAGCTCCTGGATCTGGTTCCCCGAGGGGGATCCGGCCAACAGCGTGCCGGAGGGCACCCGTTGGTTCCGGCACACCTTCGATGTCGCGGACGGGATGACCGCGGCGACCCTCGCCATCAGCGCGGACAACGTGTACACGGTCTCCGTGAACGGCACCGAGGTCGCGCGTACGGACCTGGCGACCGACCACGACGGCTGGCGCCGCCCTGCGGTGGTCGATGTGCTCGCGCAGCTTCGTTCGGGGCCGAACGTCCTCGCGGTGTCGGCGGCCAACGCGAGCGAGGGGGCCGCCGGTCTGATCGCCGCCCTCAGCCTGCGCACGGCATCGGGCGAACAGAGCGTCGTCACCGACGCCTCCTGGAAGGCGGCGGACGAAGAACCCGCCGACGGCTGGCGCGGGACCGGCTTCGACGACAGCGGCTGGCCGGCGGCCAAGGAGGCGGCCGCGTGGGGTGGCGGGCCTTGGGGCAAGGTCGTGCCGGCCGTGTTCGCGGCCAACCAGCTGCGCCGCGCGTTCGAGCTGCCGCGCAAGAAGATCGCACGGGCTCGCCTGTACGCCACGGCTCTCGGTCTGTACGAGGCCCATCTCAACGGGCACCGCGTGGGACGCGATCAGCTCGCTCCCGGCTGGACGGACTACCGCGAGCGCGTCCAGTACCAGACGTACGACGTCACCGCGCTCCTGCGGTCCGGCGCGAACGCCATCGGCGCCTATGTGGCGCCGGGGTGGTACGCGGGCAGTGTCGGCATGTTCGGGCCCCATCAGTACGGTGAGCGCCCTTCGCTGCTGGCCCAGTTGGAGATCGAGTTCACGGACGGGACGAGCCGGCGCATCACGTCGGACACGGACTGGCGGGCCGCCTCGGGGCCGATCCTCTCCGCCGACCTGCTGGGCGGAGAGACGTACGACGCGCGCAAGGAGACCGCCGGCTGGACCTCGCCCGGCTTCGACGACCGGAGCTGGTCCGGGGTCGCCCGCGCGGCCGGGAGTGCACCCCGGCTGGTCGTCGCGCAGGTGGACGGTCCGGTCCGGGTGGCGAAGGAGCTGCCCGCCAGGAAGGTGACCGAGCCCTCCCCGGGCGTCTTCGTCTTCGATCTGGGCCAGAACATGGTCGGTTCGGTGCGGCTGCGCCTGGCGGGCAAGGCGGGCACGACGGTTCGGCTGAGGCATGCCGAGGTCCTGAACCCCGACGGCACCGTCTACACCGCGAATCTACGGAGCGCCGCGGCGACCGACACCTACATCCTCAAGGGCGGCGGCGCCGAGACGTACGAACCGCGCTTCACCTTCCACGGGTTCCGCTACGTCGAGGTGACCGGCCTGCCCGGCGCTCCCCCGGCCGGTGCGCTGACCGGCCGCGTCATGCACACGTCCGCCCCGTTCACCTTCGAGTTCGAGACCGACGTCCCCATGCTCAACAAGCTGCACAGCAACATCACCTGGGGCCAGCGCGGCAACTTCCTCTCCATCCCGACGGACACGCCCGCACGCGACGAGCGTCTCGGGTGGACGGGTGACATCAACGTCTTCGCGCCGACGGCGGCGTACACGATGGAGTCGGCCCGCTTCCTCACCAAGTGGCTGGTGGACCTGCGCGACGCCCAGACCGCCGACGGCGCCTTCACGGACGTGGCGCCCATCGTCGGCAACGTCGGCAACGGCGCGGCCGGCTGGGGCGACGCGGGCGTCACGGTCCCCTGGTCGCTGTACCAGGCGTACGGGGACCGGCAGGTCCTCAAGGACGCCTGGCCGTCCATCCGGTCCTGGCTGACGTACCTGGAGAAGAACAGCGACGGCCTGCTGCGGCCTGCCAGTGGATACGGCGACTGGCTGAACGTCTCCGACGAGACGCCGAAGGACGTCATCGCGACCGCGTACTTCGCGCACAGCGCCGACCTCGCGGCCCGTACGGCCAAGGAACTGGGCGAGGACCCGGCGCCGTTCCTCGACCTCTTCTCCCGCATACGCGCCGCGTACCGGGCCGCGTACGTCACGGACGAGGGGAGAGTAAAGGGAGACACGCAGACGGCCTACGTCCTCTCCCTGTCGATGGACCTGCTGCCGGACACGCTGCGCACGGCGGCGGCCGACCGGCTCGTCGCGCTGATCCGGGCCAAGGACTGGCATCTGTCGACGGGCTTCCTGGGGACGCCCAGGCTGCTGCCGGTCCTGACCGACACCGGGCACACCGATGTCGCCTACCGTCTGCTCCAGCAGCGGTCATTCCCCAGCTGGGGCTACCAGATCGACAAGGGCTCCACCACCATGTGGGAGCGCTGGGACTCCATCCAGCCCGACGGCGGCTTCCAGACACCGGACATGAACTCCTTCAACCACTACGCGTACGGATCGGTCGGTGAATGGATGTACGCGAACATCGCCGGCATCGCGGCGGGCCGCCCCGGCTACCGCGAGATCGTCATTCGTCCCCGGCCGGGCGGCTCCGTCACATCGGCCCGCGCCACGTTCGCCTCGGTCTACGGTCCCGTCTCCACGGACTGGAGTCTGCGTTCGGGCGGCATCGATCTCAGGTGCACCGTGCCTCCCAACACGACTGCCGAGGTGTGGGTCCCCGCCGATGCCCCGAAGTCCGTTCACGGCACCCGTGCGGTGCTCCTGCGCGAGGAGGACGGGTGCGCGGTGTACCGGGTCGGTTCGGGGAGCCACCGCTTCTCGGCATAGGACGCCGGTTCTCCGTACGGGACGTCTGCTCTTCGTGCAGGAGGTCTGTTCTCCGCACAGGACGCGCTGCGGACGTGCCGTCACTATGCGTCCGCCGTAAGGTAGTTGCCTCATACATCTCTTAGAGGGAGTCACCCGTATGCCGATCCCGCTCGGTCTTGGCCTTCCGCAGATGAGGCAGTACGACATCGGCCGCGACGTCCCCGACGTGGCACGGGCCGCGGAAGCGGCCGGGTACGAGAGCCTGTGGGTCTTCGAGCGGATCCTGTTTCCCGAACCGGCCACCCAGGGGCTGTACGGGGTCCCTGGGCTGGCCTGGCCGGACCAGTACCGGAGCATCGCGGACCCGTTGATCACCCTGACGCTGGCCGCCGCGGCCACCGACCGCGCCCGGCTCGGCACCAGCGTTCTCGTCGCGCCGCTCCACGTCCCCTTCCAGCTGGCCCGTTCCCTCGCCTCACTCGACGCGGCCAGCGGTGGGCGGGTGGTCGCGGGTCTTGGCACGGGCTGGTCCCTGGACGAGTACGCTGCCGCGTCCGTCGCTCCCTTCGAGCAGCGCGGCGCGGTGCTGGACGAGCTGCTCGACGTGTGCGCGGCTGTCTGGGGGCCCGACCCCGTCTCGTACGAGGGGGCTCTCACCACGATCGCCCCGTCCGAGGTGGGGCCCAAACCCGCTCGCCCCATCCCGGTCCTCCTCGCGGCGAACGGCCCCCGGGCCGTTCGGCGGCTGGTCGACCGGGCCGACGGCTGGATGCCCGTCGCGTCGGGGGCGTCGCGGCTGGCCGAGCAGTGGCAGCGGGTCCGGGACGTCGCCGCCGAGCGGGGGCGTGAGCGGCCGCTCGGGGTCTGTGTCCGTGCCAACGCGCGGTACAGCGCCAAGCCGGTGGAGGGCGACGGCCGCCAGCCGTTCCACGGAAGCGTGGCGCAGATCGTCGAGGACCTGGTGGCACATGCCGAGACCGGGGTTCCGGAGATGATGCTGGACCTCCAGGGCACGTGTCGTGACGCCACGGAGTTCATCGACGTGGCGACCGAGGTGTACGAGGCGGCGCGCGCCGCGGGAGTCTGAGCCCCGCCTGCCCGCCCGGGACGGAACGGCCGCCCCGGGCAGGCGGTGTGACCGGTGTGCGGGGCCCGTTGTCCTACCCCTGTGGCAGGGTTTTCACGTAGCGCCGGACCCGGCGCCTCCTCACTCTGTCGGACGCGGCCGCACGGCTGCCGAAGGAGCGCTCGCCATGTCCCCCGCCGACGAAGCCCGCACCTCCCTGGCCGCTGTCGCGGCCCTGCTCGCTCCGGCTCATGAGGCTGTCGCCGATAGCGCTCGTCGACGCGCTCGCCGAGCACTGGCTGCCTTGCGGAGCTGGACTGGAAGGAGGACTCCGAGGAGAGCGAGCCGCGAGGGTGGAGGAGCTGACCCTGCTCGCGGGCCGGGCAGGCTTCACCGCACACGGGTTCGGCGCCTGATCCCGGCCCGGACGGTGGTCCGGTGCCGGGCAGTCAGCGGGCGTCCGGCCAAATCGGGTTGACGCGTCACCGTCCGCGCGGTTTCCTGCTGCGATGAGTGCGACGACCGCGACAACCGGCCTCCGTATCGAGTGGGCCGAGGTCGAGGCCATGCTCGTGGCGTGGCAGCACGTACACAACACGATCGTTCCCACCGCAGCCCTCTCGCTCCCGGAGATCGAGGAGCGGTCCCGCCGCAACCGGCTTGCCGTCGCGTATCTGAGTGACGTCGTGGTGGGCTGCTCCACCGTACGGCCGCCCGCCGCGGCGGCCTCGTCGGCGGCCACCGTGATCGCGCGGGTGCTGCCCGCCCACCGCGGCCGGGGGTTCGGCGGACAGCTGTACGCGCACGGGCTGGCCGAAGCCCGAAGGCTCGGCGCCGACGTGATCGAGACCTGCGTGCTGGAGACCAACCCCGAGGGACTGCGGTTCGCGCTCGGCCTCGGATTCGTCGAGACCGAGAGGTACCTGCTCCCGGGCGACAGCGTGCCGTTCATCGATCTCGGGCTGGTCCAGCGGCCTCTGTAGGCCTGGGTGCCCCGCCCGCCGGGGGCAGGGCGCTCGTTGTCAGTCCTGGAGAGCGGCGAGTTCGCGCACGGTCGCCATGTCGCTGAACGGGATCAGTTGTTCGCCGACGATCTGGAACGGCTCGCTGCCCTTGCCCGCCACCAGCACGATGTCGTCGGGTCCGGCGTTCTCCAGGGCGAAGGCGATCGCGGCGCGCCGGTCCGCGCGGCGTTCGAACCTGGTTCCGGTGGCCTCCAGGCCCGGTGCGATCTGGTCCATGATCGCTTCGGGGTCCTCGTTCCTGGGGTTGTCCGAGGTCAGGACGCAGAGGTCGGAGCGGGTCCCGGCGATCTCGCCCATGCGGGCCCGCTTGGTGACGTCGCGGTCTCCGCCGCAGCCGAAGACGGTCACGACCCGGCCTCCCCGCGCGAAGTCGCGGACGGTGGCGAGGACCTTGTCCAGGGAGTCCGGTGAGTGGGCGTAGTCCACGATCACCGCGGTGCCGCGCGGCGTCTCGAAGCGCTCCAGCCGGCCGGGGACCGGAGGCATCCGGTCGAGTGCGGCCACCAGTCCGGCGAGGTCGTGGCCCAGGAGGTGGCAGGCGGCCACGGAGGCCAGCGCGTTGGACACGGAGAAGCGTCCGGGGACCGGGATCGCCGCTGGGTACTTGCCGCCCTCGTGGTGGAGGGTGAAGCGGGTACCGAAGGCGTTCATGCTCAGGTCCGTGGCCCGGTAGTCGGCCTCGTTGTCGATGCCGTACGTGGTGACCCTGCCCGGCATCGTCGGGGCGATGGCCGCGCCCACCGGGTCGTCCGCGTTGACGACGGCGCTTCTGCACAGCCCCTGGAAGAGGCGGAGCTTGGCGTCGCGGTAGTTCTCCATGGTGCCGTGGTCGTCCAGGTGGTCCTGGGTGAGGTTGGTGAAGATGCCGACGTCGAGGAAGGCCCGGTCCACCCGGTGGTGCAGCAGGCCCATCGAGGTGGCCTCCAGGACGACCGTGCCGACCTCGTGGTCGCGCATGTGCCCCAGCAGGTACTGGAAGTCAGGTGACTCCGGTGTGCTCAGCGCGGAGCGGGGCATCGGGATGAGTTCGTCACCGATCCGGCTGCCGGCTGTGCCGATCACACCGACCCGGGCGCCCTCGGCGATCCTGAGCACGGATTCGACCATGTACGAGACCGAGGTCTTCCCGTTGGTGCCGGTGACGGCCACCATGTCCATGGTCCGGCCGGGCTCTCCGTAGTAGCGGGAGGTGACGACCGCGGCCGCCGTACGGGTGTCCGTCACCCTCACCACGCAGGCGCCGCCGGCCGATGCCCGCACCGCCGCCAGGATGTCCGGTGCCGCGCTGTCCACCAGCACGGCGACGGCTCCCCGCGCGAGTGCCGGGCCGACGGCTCCGGGCCCCCCTTCGAGGTGGCCGGGCACGGCGATGTAGAGCGAACCCGGTGTCACGCGATGGGCGTCGAAGCATGCTCCGGCGGTGATCGGGGTCTCCGGATCACCGAGAAGGACCTCGTGATCGTGCCCGGACAGCAACTCCCTCAGATTCATGCGGGGTCCTCTCGAAGATGCGGCCGGGCCCCCGCCGGCCGCCGCCGTGGGGTTGCCGACGGCGGCGGGCGGGGGCCGCGCATGGTGTGGGGTGCTGCTGTGTGTGCAGCGAATGCGGTTGGAGAACTCCGGTGGCGGAGCGGGTGAGCGGGGCCGGGTCCGGATGATGTCGCGGCCCGGCCGGCTGCGGTGGGTCCTGGTCAGCCGTGCCCGTGCAGGGCGCTGCAACGCGCCTGGGTGGCGGCGGGGCACAGCAGGTGAGGTGCCTGTCGCAGGCACTCCCTCACCGCATCCATGTGACCCATGAGTGGAGTGTACGTCCCGGGAGCGGTGCCGGATCCCCGTCGTCGTGGCAGCCGGGAGCAGGGGTGTCCCGGTGGGTGCGAGTGGGGGCGGACCGGTCCGTGCGGGAACGTTCGCGGCCCGCCGGCCCCGCCGGAGGGTCTGCGGCACGCGCGAAAGGTCTGTGGCGAGGAGCGGGGTGCTCCGCGCCACAGACCCTCGGGACCCGGAGCGCTGCTCGGGCGCTGCGGCACTCAGGGTGCGTGGTGCGTGGTGCGGCGGACTGCCTGGTGCATCCGGTTGCCCGGTGTGTCAGGTGCCGTGGTGCCTGGGGTGCCGTGCCGCTGTGGTGCTTTTGGCGCTGTGGTGCGGCTGGTGCTGGTGGTGGGTCAGGCCGTGTGGAGCGTCAGCCCGTACCTGTTCAGGATCTCGTTGATCGGCTGGTGCCAGGTCTCGCCGCCCGAGCTGCAGTTGCCCCAGCCGCCCGAGGTGACTCCCTGGGCCTGGTCGCCGCTGATGAAGGAGCCGCCCGAGTCGCCAGGCTCGGCGCACACGCTGGTCTTGGTCATCTGGTAGACCGCGCCCTGGCTGTAGTTCACCGTCTCGTTGGTGGCCAGTACGTTGCCGCAGTGCCAGTGCGAGGTGGACCCGGAGCGGCATATCGAGGCACCGATGGGAGCCACGGCGGAGCCGCGTACGAGCTGGTCCGAGACGGTGCCCCAGCCGATGACCACGGGAACGGTCCACCAGCCGTTGCCCACGCTCACCCAGGCGTAGTCGTCGCCGGGGAACGACGACCCCTGGAAGTTGCCGATGGCCGATCCGTCCCATCCGCTGACGGCAGCACCCGCCTGTCCGCAGTGTCCGGCGGTGACGAACCCGCCGGATACGGAGAATCCGATCGAGCACCGTACGTTGCCCGTGTAGTACGGGTCGCCGCCCACCGTCCCGGCGGCGAAGGTCTGCGGGGCCTGGGCGGTCTGTTCGACCACGACCGGTCCGGCCTCGCGGGCCCGCTCGACGAACGTGCGGACATCGTTGTCATCACGCGCGGAGGCGACGACGTTGACGACGACCTTGTTTGCCCTGGGGTCGACGTGCCAGCTGCTGACGCCGGCGGGGGCGTCGAACTTGTCGATCCGCGCCTTGACCGCGTCGAGGCTGCGCGCGGTGTGGGTGACGGTGCGCACGGCGGCGCCGGTCGCCCGTACGGCCGCCTTCTGCTTCTCGCTGGTGACGGCCACCGTGAGGTCACCCGTCGACGGGTCGAACCAGGAGCCGCCGTAGGCGTCTCCGGCGGCGCGCTTCGCCTTTCCCTGGATGGCGGTCGCCGTCTTCTCCGCGGAGAGCCTTGCCTTCGCCTGGCTTTCCGTCAGGCCGAAGTCCTTCTGCATGGCGGTCAGCAGCCCGTCGGACGCCGGGGCTGCGTCGGAACCGGTGCGGGCGGCGGCGACCGGGGTGTCGGAGGCGGAGGCGGAGGGGAAACCGGCGCCCGCCCAGGCTCCGGCGAGGAGTACGGCGGACAGTGCGGTTCTCAGAGCTGTGGTGCGTCTCAAGGCATTGGCCCTTCTGTTGTTCCGGTGAAGTGGGGGAGGAACAGCAGGCGTCCGGGAGGCGTCTCGTCTGAGAGCGCTCTCAGATTGTGCCGTTCCGGACTGTAGCCCAGAGTCGTTTACAGGTCCATGCCAATGCGCGAGTCGGCCGGGCCCGCCCGGTGAATAGGCGTACTCATCCCGCAGGCCCCAACTCCCCCTACGGCGAGCGTTCGACGACTGCGGCCACGAGGTGATCGGCGTGGAGCCCTCGTCCGGAGCGCCGTGGATCGTCGCCTCGCCGTCCAACGCCACGGTGACACGGGTGCTCCGCGACATCGGCACCTGTGTCCGGTGCTGGACGGAGGCCGACGCTCGCAGCGGTGGGACCGCGCACGCCCGGGACGCCTCGGTGAACATGGCCTCCCCCTCGGTCGCCCGGCACCGCCCGGCCGGCCGGAAGCCGGCGCCGATGGCGGTGCGGGCGCGGCTGCGCGCGTCGCACCCGGATGTGGTGGTGAGCGAGTTCCACGGGGTGTGGCGGCTGGAGCCGGGAACGGTCGACCGGCTCACCGGGTACGTCCTGTACTGCGAGCGGCCGGACGGCGAGAAGCGGTGCCTGGGCGACCGGGCCGCGGTGGCGAGCACCGACGTGCGCGGCGAGCCGGTGGGCGTGCTACGGGAGATCGGCAAGGTGCGTGAGGGCCGGGGAGCTTTGCGGCTGCCACCCCCGTGAGAGCGGGCCCCGGCCCCGACGCACTGTGTGCCGCCGGAGCCGGGCACATCGCGTCAGGGCAGCAGGGGCCGGTAGCCGAAGCTCCGCCACAAAGCCCGGACCGTCCCGCTGTCCGACCAGTGGCCGGGGGCCGGCGCCCTGGTGGTGTCCGTTGTCTCCCAGGTCCGGAGCGGACCGCCGGTGGCAGTGAGCGGCTCCCAGCCCGGTTCGCCGGCGGCGGCGAATCCGGCCCAGGCGGCGGCCATCCGGTTCGAGAGGTGGTGGTCGGCGGCCGTGGGCGCGCCTCCGATCAGGAACCGGATGCTCTCCTCGCCGAGGTTCCCGAAGGCGAACGGGATGTCCGCGCAGTGCCAGGCGTACGCCACCGGCTGCGATCCGCCCCGCTGCCGCGCGAAGCGTGACAGGAACGTGCGCCCGCCCGCTCGTGCGTGGGCGTCGGCGAGCCGGCTGCTGTACTCGCCGAACATCAGGTCCCCGTACAGGGCGAGATGGACGTCACCGACGGGGACTCCGGGCATGAGTCCGCGGTAGCCACGCGTCACGGAGTCCGGGAGCCCGTAGTCCGCGGCGAAGCGGTTCAGCTGTTCCTCCGTGGTGACCTTCGCACAGCTGCCGACGGCGTCCAGCAGCCAGTACTCCTGGGTGGCGTGGCAGACGAGCAGGTCGATGCCGGGGGCCGTACCGGCGGCGATGAGGGAGACCGGGTCGGCGGGGAGCTGTACGCCGTCGGCGACCGGACCGTAGATGACCGGGTCCCAGTGGTGCCGGCCGGAGTACGGGTCCTGCCGGTATCCGTCCACGACGGCGTCGGACGCCTTGACCAGCGCCTCGGGCGAGGCGGCCGCCAGTGCGGCGGCTGTCGCGGGCACCCCCGCCTCGGCGGCCACCTTCTCCATAAGGTGTCCGGCGAGTTCGGGTGAGTAGCAGGGGCCGACCGCGCTGTGCGCTATCGCGCGCCGGAACAGGCCCCGGGCGCTGTCCATGACCATGAGGCAGGCCACCGCTGTAGCTCCGGAGGACTGTCCGGCCGCCGTGACGTTTCCCGGGTCCCCGCCGAAGGCCGCGATGTTCTCGCGCACCCAGGTCAGGGCGGCGATCTGGTCGAGCAGTCCTCGGTTGGGCGGGCACGGGTCCGCGCCGTCGGCCGGGACGTGGCCGAAGCCCTCGAATCCGAGGCGGTAGTTGAGGGTGACCACGACCAGACCGGCGCGGGCGAGCGCGGCGCCGTCGAAGTCCGGCTGGGCGCCGGATCCGAAGGTGTAGGCGCCTCCGTGGATCCAGACGAGCACCGGCCGCGCCCCGCCGGGGGCGGCGCCGTCGGCGGCCGGGGTCCAGACGTTGAGGCTGAGGACGTCTTCGTCACCGGGCGACCAGCCCGGTGCGCCCGGCAGCTGTGCGGACTGCGGCGGCACGGGTCCGAAGGCCACGCAGTCGCGGATGCCCTCCCACGGTTTGCGCGGGCGGGGTGCCCGGAACCGGTCGGCCCCGAACGGCGGCTCGGCGTACGGAATGCCGAGGACCGCGACGACGCCCCGGTCCGGGTCGTTTCCCCGTACCCGGCCACAGGTGGTTTCGAAGACACTCATCAAGACTGCTCTGCCGCCCTTCACTCCCCGCCCGCTCTCGGGCGCGGGGATCAGGATGACAGTGCCGCCGGTCGCGGCGCGATCGAATTGACCGCCGCCGCGGGACGGAGACGACCGCCGTCGCGCACTCGGCCCGAGGGCTCCGTCATGAGCCGACCTTGCGTTTGTTGTAGACGTCGAAACCGACGGCGGCCAGCAGTACGAAGCCCTTGATGACCTGCTGGTAGTCGGTGCCGATGCCCACGAGCGACATGCCGTTGTTCAGCACGCCGAGCACGAGGCCGCCGATGACGGCGCCGAAGACCGTGCCGACGCCGCCGCTCATGGAGGCCCCTCCGATGAACGCGGCGGCGATGGCCTCCAGTTCGAAGTTGGTTCCGGCCTGGGGCACGCCGGCGCCGAGCCGTGCCGCGTAGACGGCTCCGGCCAGCGCGGCGAGCACGCCCATGTTCACGAACACGAGGAACGTGACGCGCTGGTCCTTGACGCCGGACAGCTTCGCGGCGGCGCGGTTGCCGCCCAGTGCGTACACATGACGGCCGATCACCGCGTTGCGCATCACGTACCCGAACCCGATCAGCAGCACGGCGAGCAGGAGGAGCACGACCGGCACGCCTCGGTAGCTGGCCAGGGTCATGGTAAACGCGAGTACGGCCGCGGCCATGGCGGCGCACTTGGCGAGGAAGAGGTTCCGGGGCAGGACGTCGAGGTCGTACCGCATCTGCCGGCGCCGGTCGCGGATCTCCTGGAGCAGGGCGAAGCCCAGCAGCATGAGTCCCAGGAGCAGGGTGAGGTTGTGGTAGTTGGTGTGGGGTCCGACCTCCGGGAGGTATCCGGTGGAGATCTTCTGGAAGCCGTCGGGGATCGGGCCGAGCGAGCGGCTGCCGAGCAGGATCTGCGTGCCGCCGCGGAACAGCAGCATCCCGGCCAGCGTCACGATGAACGAGGGGATGCCGACGTACGCGATCCAGAAGCCCTGCCAGGCGCCCGCGACCGCCCCGAGGAGCAGGCCGAGTACGAGGGCGAGCACCCAGGGCACGTCGTGCTCGACCATCATCACGGCGCAGGCGGCGGAGACGAAGGCGGCGAGCGAGCCGACCGAGAGGTCGATGTGCCCGGCGATGATGACGATCATCATGCCGATGGCGAGGACCAGGATGTAGCTGTTCTGGAGGACGAGGTTGGTGACGTTGTTCGGCTTGAGCAGGACGCCGTCGGTCCATATCCCGAAGAGCACGACGATCAGCCCGAGGGCGATGAGCATCCCGTACTGGCGCATGTTTCGGCGGGCCGCGTCCAGGAGGACCGTGCCGGTCGTCGCGGGTGGGGCGGTGGCCGCCCTGCCGGTGCGCTGCGGGGTGACGGTGGGGGTCTGGGCCATTTCCTGCTACCTCTTGTCGCTGGTCATATGGCGCATGAGGACCTCCTGGGTGGCCTGCGCGCGCGGGACTTCGCCGGTGAGCCGGCCGGCCGACATGGTGTAGATGCGGTCGCACATGCCGAGGAGTTCGGGCAGTTCGGAGGAGATGAGCACGACGGCCTTGCCCTGGGCGGCGAGCCGGTCGATGACGGTGTAGATCTCGTACTTCGCGCCGACGTCGATCCCGCGGGTGGGTTCGTCGAGGATGAGGACGTCCGGACCTGCGAAGATCCATTTGCTGAGGACGACCTTCTGCTGGTTGCCGCCGGAGAGCCGGCCCGCCTGCTCGAAGACGGTGGGCGCCTTGATGTTCATGGAGGCGCGGTACGACTCGGCGACCCGGGTCTCCTCGTGCTCGTCGACGATCCCGCGCCGCGACACCTGGTCCAGGGCGGCGAGGCTGATGTTGCGGCCGATGGTGTCGATGAGGTTGAGGCCGTACTGCTTGCGGTCCTCGGTGACGTAGGCGATCTTGTGGCGGACCGCTTCGGAGACGGTGCGGGTCCGGATCTCCCGGCCGTCCTTGAGGACCGTGCCGCTGATGTCGGTGCCGTAGCTGCGGCCGAAGACACTCATGGCCAGTTCGGTGCGGCCGGCGCCCATCAGTCCGGCGAGCCCGACGATCTCACCGCGCCGGGCCCGCAGCGAGACCCGGTCGACGACCTTGCGGTGCTGGTCGATCGGATGGTGGACGGTCCAGTCGCGGATCTCCAGGGCTGGGTGGGCCCCCGGTTCCCCTTCGTACGCGGTGCGTTCGGGGAAGCGGCTGTCCAGGTTCCGGCCGACCATGCCCCGGATGATGCGGGCCTCGGTCGTCGATTCGGCGTGGACGTCGAGGGTTTCGACGGTCCGGCCGTCACGCAGGACGGTGACGGAGTCGGCGACCGAGGCGATCTCGCCGAGCTTGTGCGAGATGATGATCGACGAGATGCCCTGGCCCTTCAGCTCCTTGATGAGGCTGATGAGCTGGGCGCTGTCCTCGTCGTTCAGCGCGGCGGTCGGCTCGTCCAGGATCAGCAGCTCGACCTTCTTGGACAGGGCCTTGGCGATCTCGACGAGCTGTTGTTTGCCGACGCCGATGTCCGCGACCCTGGTCTGCGGGTTCTCGCGCAGCCCGACCCGGTCCAGGAGGGCCGCCGCGTGGCGGAGCGTCTCGTTCCAGCTGATGAATCCGTGTGGGGCGTGTTCGTTGCCGAGGAAGATGTTCTCGGCGATGGAGAGATACGGCACCAGGGCGAGTTCCTGGTGGATGATCACGATGCCTCGGGCCTCGCTGGCCCGGATGTCCCTGAACGCGCAGTCCTCGCCCCGGAACCGGATCTCGCCCTCGTAACTGCCGTGCGGATGCACGCCACTGAGGACCTTCATCAGGGTCGACTTCCCGGCGCCGTTCTCCCCGCAGATGGCGTGCACCTCGCCCTCGTCCACGGTCAGGGAGACGTCGGAGAGTGCCTTGACACCGGGGAACGTCTTGACGATGGACCGCATCTCCAGAACCGGTGCGGGCCCGGCGGCCGGGGGCTTCACCGGGCCCGCCGTCGAACCCGCCGCCGGGTCCTCCACCGAGTCTGCCGCCGGATCCGTCATCGGAGGTCGCTCGCCTTGATGTAGCCGGAATCGACCAGCTGAGCGCGGTAGTTGCTCTTGTCGACGCTCACCGGGTCGAGCAGGAAGGCCGGCACGACCTTCTTCTCGTTGTCGTACGTCTTGGTGTCGTTGACCTCGGGCTTCTTGTCGTTGAGTACGGCGTCGGCCATCTGCACCGCCTGCTTGGCCAGTGCGCGGGTGCCCTTGTAGACGGTCTGCGTCTGCTGCCCCGCGATGATCGACTTCACGGAGGCGACCTCGGCGTCCTGGCCGGTGACGACGGGGTAGGGCTTGGAGCCGGTGCCGTACCCGTCCGACTTCAGGGAGGAGATGACGCCGATCGAGATGCCGTCGTAGGGGGACAGCACGGCATCGACCTGGGCGGAGGAATAGGCGCTGGTCAGCAGGTCGTCCATGCGCTTCTGAGCCGTGCCGCCGTCCCAGCGCAGCGTGGTGATCTGGTCCAGCTTCGTCTGCTTGCTGCGGACGACCAGCTGCTTCTTGTCGATGTAGGGCTTGAGGCTCTTCCAGGCGCCCTGGAAGAAGTAGCGCGTGTTGTTGTCGTCCGGGGATCCGGCGAACAGTTCGATGTTGAACGGGCCCTTCTCGCTGCCGGACTTCAGGCCGAGCTTGTCGAGGATGTAGCCGGCCTGGAGTTCCCCGACCTTCTCGTTGTCGAAGGAGGCGTAGTAGTCGACGTCCGGGGTGCCCAGGATGAGCCGGTCGTAGGAGATGACCTTGATGCCCTGCTCCCCCGCCTGGTGCAGTACGTCGCTGAGTGCGCGGCCGTCGATGGCGGCGACGACGAGGACGTCCACCCCCTTGGTGATCATGTTCTCGATCTGCGAGACCTGCTGGTCGACGTCGTCCTCGCCGTACTGCAGATTCGTCTTGTAGCCGAGCTTCTTGAACTCGGCGGCCATGTTCTTGCCGTCGGCTATCCAGCGTTCGGACGACTTGGTCGGCATGGCGATCCCGATGGTGGAGCCCTTGCCGCCCGCCTTCTTCTCCTTGCTTCCGCCCTCGCCGCTCTGTCCGCAGGCGGCGAGCGTGACGGAGAGTGCGAGGGCGGTGAGGACCGTGGCGGTCCGTGCGGCGCGCGGGACGGACGCGGTGGGTGAGGTGCGCATATCGATCCTCCGGGTGCGAGGCAGACGGCTGGGCGGGCCGAGGATGCCCCTCATCGCTGTTCGGTATATCGGACATGGTTCGGATACTGGGCGGTCGGAGAGCACCCGGCTCAGCAGGCAGCCGTCTCCGGCATCCGTACGGACCGGCCGGACGACCGCATCGCTGGGTGTTCGATATTTCGTCGTTCGTTCGAAATGCTGGCGTGACGGTAATGAGGGGCCGGGACGGGTGTCAATGGTTCGCGCAGGCCCAGTCGTCACCGCCCGGACTCGGGGACGACTTTCGGCCGCCCGGTCCGGGAGGGCCAACCAGCAGGTACGGAGGACCCGTTCGCGCCCGCCGCGCGAGCGAAACGTATGCTCGGCCCCCGTACCCACGGCCGTCCGGTACCACCGCCCGACACCGGCACGGGCACTCCGCCCGCTCTCCGCTCAGGAGCCCTCACCTTGACGTCTGCCTCCGACGACGCCGGCTGGGACCGCCTGTCGCACCGGTCTCCCCATGTGCCGCACGCCCCCCTCGACGAGCAGGCGCCGGGCACCCGGGGCCTGCCGCGCACACTGCTGCCCGCACCGTCCGGGCTCCACCAGCCGGTCGTCTTCGATCCCGCGCTGAAGCAGTTCCCCTACGCCTACCGGGCAGGCGACCCCCGCTTCGACGACGCCGAGAGCGGGAAGGCCTGGTACCGGGCACGGCGCACCGCTCTGGACCTCGTCCTCGCGGCGGTCGCGAACGGCCCGTGGGCGGAGCATCTGGTACTGCGCGGAAGCGTGCTGATGTCCACCTGGTTCGGGGAGGCGGCGCGCGATCCGGGCGATCTGGACTTCGTGTTCGTACCGCACGACTGGGCCATGGACTCCCCTCGCACGGCAGCGCTGTTCGAGACCGTCGCCCAGGACGCCGAGGCCGCATCCCAGGGCGGAGTACGGATCGACGCCTCCGGCGCGGTGATGGAGGACATCTGGACCTACGACCGGGTGCCCGGCCTGCGCATGCTGCTGCCCTGGACGGCTCCTGGCGTCCCCGGCGGCACCGTCCAACTGGACGTGGTGTTCAACGAGCAGCTGCCGGAACCGGCCGTACTCACCGATCTGCGGCCGCTCGGGGACGGCCCCGGCAGCCGGGTCATGGCCGCATCCCACGCGCTGTCGCTGGCCTGGAAACTGCTCTGGCTGATCAGCGACGCCTACCCGCAGGGCAAGGACCTCTACGACGCGGTGCTGCTGTCCGAGCACACGGCCCCGGACTACGAGACGGTGCGGGCGGCCTTCACTCTCGGCGGGGCCGACGGGCTGCGCCCGGCCGGACGGTGGTGGACCGACACCCTGGCCCCGTACACGGGCTGGCACCACTTCACGGCCGAGTACCCCTGGGCGGACGCCGGGCCGGCGGGCCTCACCGAGCGGCTGGGCCGGGCCCTGGAACCGCTGCTGGCGGCTGCGGAGCCGCCCGGCGAGGACTCCTACAGCCGCTGGGCACGCTGGCTGGAACCGCTGGTGGAGGCGACGCGCGAGAAGACAGTGGCCGACCCCGCGTGCGATCCCCCGACCGCGCTGGGGCACCTCGCCGCAGGCGGACACGCCGGACTCGCGGCGGCGGTGGTCGTCGTACGGGAGCTCGCCGGACGGGAGCGAACGAGCCTGGAGGACGCGCTCGCCGCTGTGCTGGTCCGGGCGGACGCCTGGCTCTACTGGGGACGGTATCCGGATGCGTGCTCCGCGGCACTGGACCTGCTGCGCTGACCTGCGGCCCGCCCGGCCCCGCCCCGGGTTGTGGCTCCTGGGTCGGGCGCGGATGGTGGAGGTGCGGGCGGTTCGTCACGCCGTTCGCCGGGCGACGGAGCCTTCGTGCCCGTCCGCCCGGCCCACGCCCCGGAAAGCTCAGGTGATCGCGGTGAGCCACGCCCCCTCTTCCGTCGCCGGCATACGGGCGCCGGACACGGCGCTCGCGCGCGAGGCCACCGAACTGGTCCGGGACACCACGAGCGATCTCGTCTTCCATCACTCGCGCCGCGTCTACTGGTTCGGCGCCCTCCAGGGCCGCAACCGCGATCTCGGCTACGACCCCGAGCTCCTCTACGTCGGCGCGATGTTCCACGACCTGGGGCTCGGCGAGCGCTTCCGTACGAGCGGGCGAAGGTTCGAGGTGGACAGCGCGGACGAGGCGCGGCGGTTCCTCCAGGGGCACCACGTCCCCGAGGACAGCGTGCGCAGGGTCTGGACCGCCATCGCGCTGCACACCACGCCGGGCATACCCGAGCACATGGAGCCCGAGGTGGCGCTCGTGACCGCCGGGGTCGAGTACGACGTGCTGGGCATCGGCTACCGGGACGTCTCCGAGGAGGGCCGGTCCGCGATAATCGCCCTGCACCCTCGGCCGGACTTCAAGCGACGCATCCTCGGCGCGTTCACCGAGGGCATCCGGCAGAAGCCGGAGACGACGTTCGGCAACGTCAAGGCGGATGTGCTGGAGCACTGCGTACCGGGTTTCGAACGCGGCGACTTCGTCCGTACGATCCTCGACTCGCCCTGGCCGGAATGAGCCGGTCCGCCGCGTAGCCGGTCTGCCCACGGGGCCGGCCGGGTCAGCGGGCCTGGCTGATCGCGGCGCGGAGCATCGCCACGGTGGTCGCGGCCGCCGCGCGTTCGGCGTCGTCGTTTGTCGCGCGGACCCGCTCCTCCAGGAGCACCACCGCCGCCTGGAGCACTCCGACGCGTACCGGGACGCTCTGCATCGCCGTCAGGACCGCCGCTGCCTGTTCGGCCGGTGTGGCGGTAGCGGCCTGCGGGATGAGTGTGGAGATACCGCGCCCGAGCGCACGGTCACGAGGCGGCTGAGCCGCGGCTGTGGTCACCGCAGAAGTCTGCCGCACCGGGCGGCCGGAATGCGTCAGCGACCTGGCCGCCGCACTCCGCCGCCGCTCCGGACGCGGCCGCCCCCCTCGTGTCGGTGCGCCGATCAGGCCCGCGCGGCGCCGAGATCGAAGACGAGGCGTCCCAACACCCTGCCCTCCAGGACTTCGCCGATCGCGGAGTTGATGTCGGCCAGATCCCGGCTCTCGCGGACCACCCGGGTGCGGCCGAGCCGGTGCAGTTGGAAGACCTCGGCCAGGTCCTGGCGGGTTCCGACGATCGAGCCGATGACCTTCGTCCCGTTCAGCACCGTGTCGAAGACAGGGAGTTCGAGCCTGCCCTCTGCGGGAAGGGCCACGAGAACCAGGGTGCCGCCCCGGCGCAGCGCACCGTAGGCCGCGCCGAAAGACTCGTTGCTCACGGCGAGCGAGATCGCCGCGTCGGCGCCGCCGAGCCGGCGGGTCTCCTCCACGACGTCCTGGACGCGGGCGTCGATGACGTGATCGGCGCCCAGCTCCCGGGCCAGGGCCAGCTTTTCGTCCGTGACGTCGACGGCGATGGTCTCGGCGCCGAAGATCCGCGCGTACTGCAGAGCGAGGTGCCCCAGCCCGCCGATGCCGGAGACGAGGGCGCGGGTGCCGGGGCGGGCACCGGAGAGCTTCACCGCCTTGTACGTGGTGACGCCGGCGCAGGTCAGGGGCGCCGCGTCCAGCGGGTCGATGCCGTCGGGCACGGGCACCACGTAGTCGCCGTGGGCGAGGGCGTACTCGGCGTGGCTGCCGTCGACCGAGTAGCCGCTGTTCTCCTGCGCCAGACAGAGCGTCTCCCACCCGCTCACGCAGTGATCGCAGTGCCCGCACGCCTCGCCGAGCCAGGGAATGGCCACCCGGTCCCCCACCGCGAGATGGGTGACCTGGTCGCCTGCCGCCTCCACGATGCCGATCCCCTCATGCCCGGGAACGAACGGCGGACTCGGTCTGACCGGCCAGTCTCCCCGGGCCGCGTGGATGTCGGTGTGGCAGAGCCCCGACGCCTCCATACGCACCAGGACCTGGTGCCCGGCCGGGTCGGGCACCTGCCTGTCCTCGACGACGAGAGGCTCGGTGAAGCTGCGGACGACGGCGGCCCTCATGAGTACTCCTCCGCTTCGATGCGGGTGTGTCCGGCCCGCCCGCACGGGGCACGCCGGGCCGGCACACAAGCCTCGGAATAGAGTATTTCGGATGGCCGGATCTCGCCCCTCATGGCACTGCCCGGCTGCTACCCCTTGGCCCAGGTGTGCATCGCGGCCCGCGAGGAGAAGTCCGCGACATCCTTGTCGAGGGGATGGTCGGTGTACTGGTGGATGCGCCAGGAGGCCTTGATCCGCGGTTTGCCCGCAGTGACGTAGTCGGCGATCCACAGGCCGTCCCCGGCGTACGACGTGGTGTCGTGGTTCAGCCAGAAGTAGCGGTTGCAGTACAGCAGGACCCGGTGGTGCGGCCGCAGCCGTTTCACCTCGCGGATGAACCGGTCCTTCTCGGCATTGCTGGCGCGGGTGCCCTCGCCGTTCTCCTCCCAGTCGACGGCCAGCAGTTCCCCGGCCTTCTCCGGCGCCTTGCTCAGGAAGTACGCCGCCTGTGCCGCGATGTTCCCGGGCCACAGGAAGTGGTAGAAGCCGACGACGCAGTCCGCGTCCCTTGCGCGCTTGGTCTGCTCGGCCAGATGCGGGTTGACGTACGAGCGTCCCTCGGTGGCCTTGATGAAGACAAAGTCCAGACCGTCCGGGTCGAGGGACGACTGATGCGAACTGACGTCGACACCGTGGAGCATGGGCACCGCCTTCAAGTGGTCCGGGTGATTCCGCTTTCTCATCCGTTAAGTGCCCTGGACTTACGGGTCCCATCCGCGCAAGGGGTAGAGGAATCGTTTCGCCGTCACCCGGAATAGCTCCGGGCAGGACCGGGTTGGTGAAGCCGCAGGGGACGTTTCACTTCACGCAGGCCCCTTTTCAGGCAGCGCAGGCACCATCGGAGGTCGGACCCATGAAGATCGGCATCATCGGAGCAGGGAACATCGGCGGCAACCTCACCAGGCGTCTCGCCGCACTGGGCCATGAGGTGTCCGTCGCCAACTCACGCGGTCCCGAGACGCTCGCGGCACTGGCCGAGGAGACCGGCGCCACCGCGGTCACCGCGGCCGAGGCCGCCCGGGGCGCCCGGGTCGTGGTCGTCACCGTTCCGCTCAAGGCCGTTCCGGCGCTGCCCGCCGGATTCCTGGACGGCGCTGCGGAGGGCGTCGCGGTCATCGACACCGGCAACTACTACCCGCAGCGGGACGGCCGCATCGCCGCCGTCGAGGAGGGGCTGCCGGAGAGCCGCTGGACGGAGGCCCAGATCGCCCACCCCGTCATCAAGGCGTTCAACGGGACGTACGCGCAGGACATCCTCACCGAGGGCCGGCCCGCCGGCACCGCCGGCCGGCAGGCCCTGCCGGTGGCCGGTGACGACGCGGCCGCCAAGGCGACGGTCCGTGAACTGATCGACGAGCTGGGGTTCGACACCGTCGACGCCGGAGGGCTCGACACCTCGTGGCGCCAGCAGCCGGGGACTCCGGTGTACGGCAACCGGGGTGACGCGGCTGCCATCGAGAAGGCCCTGGACTCGGCGTCCCCCGAGCGGACCGCCGAGTGGCGCGCCTGACACCGGGCGCGACGGGAGCCGGCTGACGCCGGGCCCACGGGCCTGTCCCGGGGCCCGGCCCCTCAGTCCTCGAAGGCGGTGCTGCGGCTGAGCTTCTCCCAGCGCACCGTCTCCGCGCGGGAGGCGTCGAGGGCGGCGAGCACCGCGTCCGTGGCGTCGTTCCCGAGCGGCAGCCGGAGCGGGGTGTCCTGCGCGTCCAGCGCGGTGAGGATCGCCTGGGCCGCCTTGGCCGGGTCCCCCTCCTGCTTGCCGTCGGAGCCGGGGAGACCGGCACGGACCGGGCCCACGGTCTCCTCGTACGCGGGGAGTGCGGCGGACTGACGCAGGGCGCCGCCCCCGGCGAAGCCGGTCCGGAACGATCCGGGCTCGACGATCAGCACCTTGATCCCGTGCGGTGCCACCTCGGCGGCAAGCGCCTCCGACAGGCCCTCCAGGGCGAACTTCGTCGCCGAATAGGCGCCGACACCGGGGAAGGTGAAGCGGCCGCCCATGCTGCTCATCTGGACCACGGCGCCCGAGCCGTTGCGGCGCATGTGCGGCAGCACGGCTCGCACCAGCGCGGCCGGCCCGAAGAAGTGCAGGTCCATCAGGTCACGCAGCTCGCGGTCGCCGGTCTCCTCGACGGCACCGATCAGCCCCATCCCGGCGTTGTTGACCACCACGTCGATGCGCCCGTGCCAGAGCACGGTGTCCGCGACGACGTCCGCGATGCGCGCCGTGTCGGTGACGTCCAGCTGGACCGCGACGGCGCGGTCGGGGTGTGCGGCGACGAGGTCCTCGAGCGCCTCGGGCCTGCGGGCCGTGGCGACGACCGTGTCCCCGGCGGCGAGTGCGGCCGAGGCTATGGCGCGGCCGAATCCGGACGAGGCGCCGGTGATCAGCCAGACCCGGTTCGGCGTCGTCCCGTCGCCGGTGGTGACGTGTCCGGCGCTCGTACGGTGCTCGGCGTTCATGGTCAACTCCATTTGTTCTCGGGTTTGTTGCGGTGACTCAGTTATGTCATCGCTCCCTCCCACCGGTCCAAGACAGAGACCCGTCGTAGCGATAAAGACGACTTATGATGCCTGGATGGAGCTGCGTCAACTGCACTACCTCACCGTGATCGCCGAGGAGGAGAACCTGGGGCGGGCCGCCCGCAGGCTGTTCGTCAGCCAGCCCGCCCTCTCGTACGCCCTCAAGACTCTGGAGTCGGAGCTCGGGGTGCGGCTGTTCGACCGGCACGCCGGAGGCGTTGCGGCGACCGCGGCGGGCCAGGACGTGATCGCCGAGGCGCTGCTGACCGTTCGCCAGGCCGAGCGGGTGACGGCGGCGGCCGAACGGCACTCGCGCGGCGAGACCGGTGTGCTGCGGGTGGGTTTCGAGGCGAGCGGCGCCGGCGAACTCACCACCCGTGCCCGCGCGGAGTTCGCCCGGCGCCACCCGGGAGTGCGGGTGGCGCCCAAGCGCTACGACTGGGGGCAGGAGGCCGACGCGCTGCGCGACGGCCAGGCCGATGTCGCCTTCGTCTGGCTGCCCAACGACCTGAGCGGGCTGCGCAGCGAGCTGGTGCACACGGAGCCGCGTGTCGTGGGGCTGCCCTGCGGGCACGCGCTGGCCGGCCGTTCGGGCATCTCGGTGCTCGAAGTGGGCGACGAGCCACTGATGTGGACCCAGCGCGCGCCTCGGGAGTGGGTGGACTGGTGGGCGGTCAACCCCCGTCCGGACGGCTCGAGTCCGAAGTGGGGGCCGACCAACGACAACGTCGAGGAGATGCTGGAGCAGGTCGCGGAGGGTTCCTCGGTCTGCTTCGCTCCCCTGAGCATGGCCCGGTACTACGCACGGCCGGACCTCGCCTGGGTCCCGCTGACCGACGTGGAACCGCTGCGGGTGGTGCTCGCCTGGGCGGACGGCCGGGACACGGCACTGGTGCGGGGGTTCGCCCAGGTCGTGCGGGAGCTCGCCGCCTGCGCGGATACGCCGGCCGGCTGACCGCCGGTCAGGGCTGCTCGTCCTCGGGGCGGGCCGGCAGGCTGTCCATGAAGGAGCTGACGGAGAACACCGCGCGTCCGGCGCCCGGCAGACCGTAGCCGGGGGGCGAGGTGAGTCCGTACTCCTCCATCGTCGAGCGGTAGGCGTCCAGCAGCCGGATGTGGTACTCCAGCGGCGCACCGTCCGGGTTGGTCTTCCCCAGGGGCGTCGTGGGCTCGGGACACCAGGTGGTGAAGCGGGGTGTGATGCCGTGCGACATGAAGAAGCGCAGGCCCTCGGTGGTGGATTCGATGGCCTCCTTCACCGTGGTGAACCCGAACGGCTCGGCCATCTCCACGCCTGCGACGAAGTTGGGAATGACGTTGCGGGCGCCGAAGACCTCGGCGGAGTCCAGGATGCGGCGGTGCCATTCGTCGCGGCCGACGTAGCGCTCCTTGCCGGGGCAGTACAGCTCGAACAGCCTGGGGTCCCACACCTCGTAGTTGGGGTGGTAGATCTGCACGCCGTAGTCGTGGAAGCGCTGTACGTCGGCCTTGGGCAGGGCCTGGGCGACGACCTTGCCGATCCAGCGGCCGGGGAACCGCTCCTCGATGGCCTTCGCGTACTGCCCGTAGAAGTCGGCCTCGTCCCGGCCCCCGATGTGGGAGGTGATGGCACCGCCGGTGAGTGTGTAGGCCGTGGACGTCTTCGCGGTGTCGTAGCGGTCGATGATGGCGAGTGCCTCAAGGACCTCCTCGACCGGCTTCACTCCGGTGTACGGACGGCCCGCGGCCTTGTGCTGGCGCCAGTTGTGGTTGATGTCGCAGTACTGGCACTCCTCCTTGGCGCCGAAGTACTGGCAGACCCGGAAGACCGTCAGGTAGACGAGGTAGCCCCACTGGATGGTGGGCGCGACCTCCATCACGGACTTGCCGTTCTCCAAGGTGTGCCGGTAGTAGTCCGGCATGGGGGGAAGCCCGACGTCGGAGATCCGCCTGCCGTCGAGGTAGAGCCCGAGCACTCCGTCGGCATCGGCCGCGACCCGGTAGGGCGATGCGGGATTGACCCGCACGGAGACCACGGTGCGCCGCAGCTCGTACGGTCCGCCGGTGAGGACGATCTCCTCCGGCGGCCGGCGCAGGGCGGCGGCCCCCAGCTCGGGCAGGGTGCCGTGGTCGAAGGAGAAGATGAAGTACGACTTCGGCTTGACGTCGCCGTCCTCGTTGTCGCTGAGGGCGGACTCGTCGAAGGCCAGGCCGCCGCGCAGCAGGTCCTCCTTGATCACGGCCTCCCGCGGCACGTGCGGGAACTGCTCCATGAGCCGTTCGACCAGGCGGGTGCGGCTCGCTTCGGTGCTGCCGGGCTCGGTACGGCTGGGGTCTGTGCGGCTGGGCATGTGCGGGCTCCTCGGTCCGGTTGTCGGTGGTGTTCCGGATACGCCACCCTGTGCAACGAACAGCGCAGCGGAAGCGTTCTCGATCTCGCGCCCGGATGCGGAGGCAGGGTCGCGTTGTCCGTGGGATGCCGCCCGCCGCCGCGTCCTATGTGACCGGTGAGTAGGGTGTGGTGCCCGGGAGCCCGTCGGCCGTGCGGTCGGCCCGACGCCCGGTGCCTGCCGGAGCCGGCCGCGGATCGGAGTGCTCATGCCCCGCACCATGTCAGTGTCGGACAGCACGGTGGTCTCCGCCGCACCTTCGGCCGTGTACGCGCAGGTCAGCGACCCGACCGCGATGGGGCGCTGGAGTCCGGAGAACCGGGGCGCGAGGGTGCTCGGAGAGCGCCGGGACACGTACGTCGGCATGGTCTTCGAGGGCCGCAACAAGCGCGGCCGGATGAACTGGACGACTCGGTGCACGGTGACCGCTGCCGATCCGGGCGAGCGGTTCGCCTTCCGGGTCCACGCGATCGGCGTCCGGCGGCCTCGGCTCCCCGGCGCGATCGCCACCTGGGAGTACCGGTTCGAGGCCGTGGACGACGGCACCCTGGTCACCGAGACCTGGACCGACGACCGGCGCCGGTGGCCGGACTTCCTGGCCAACGCCTTCGACCGGGCGGCCACTCGCGGGCACACCTTCGCGCACTTCCAGCGCGGCAACATCCGCACCACGCTCCAGCGGCTGAGGGCCGCGCTGGAGGCCGCGCCGGACGGGGACGCACCCGGCGCGTGACCTCCCGCTGCGTCAGCGCTCCCAGTGCGAGGGGCGGCTGAGCGAATCGGGGAGCCGGGTGGCACCGTTTCCCCGGGCGGCGTTCACCTGTGACTGCGTCAGGAAGAGGGCTCCGGTCAGGTCGGCGCCGGACAGTTCCGCGTCCCGGAAGTCCGCGCCGATGAGGTCGGCGAGCCTGAGATCGGCGCCGGTGAGGTCCGCCGCGATGAGAAGGGCGCCGCGCAGATCCCCGCCGCGCAGGTCCGCCCCCCTGAGGCGCGCCCCGACGAGGTCGGCGCCGCGGTGATTGCGCTTCTTCCTGCGGGGAGCGGTGGCGCGTACGAGTTCGCTGGTGCGCGAGAGCAGAGCGGCGACCCCGTCGCGGTGCGCCGCGACGTCCAGTTCCGCGAGGGCGTCGGCGTCGAGGCGGGTGAGGCGCTCGGTCTCGTCGAGGGTGCGGCCGATCTCGGTGTGGAGGGAGCGGGCCGGTGCCAGTCCGGCGGCCTCCGTCAGGTACCAGAGCAGTTCGTGCAGCTGTCGCACGACCGGGAAGACCTCGAACATTCGCTGGGCGCTCTCCGGGGCACTGCGCCAGTCCCGTCCGCCGAAGGTCTCCCCCGACACCTTCTGTCCGGCGCCGAAGCAGTCGTACACGGTGCAGCCCGGAAAGCCTTCGGAGCGCAGCCTGGTGTGGATGCCGCAGCGGAAGTCGTCCTGGAGGTTGCGGCAGGGTTTGCCGGCGTCCTTGTTGATGGCGAAGTCCGCGGACCGGGTGAGGGTCAGTGCGACACAGCACAGCCCGAAGCAGTTCCCGCAGTCGGCGCGCAGGCCGGCCCGGCCGTCGCTTTCCGGGTGGTCGGTGCCGGGAGCTCGGTCGATGTCGGGCACGGTGCCTGCGTCCTCCGGTGTGCGTGGTTCATGAACGGCCGAGCCTACCGAGCCTCACGGCGGGCCCTGTCCGCGCGGTCTCCGATCCGTGGAACGGGGGCCTCCTCCGGGGGCGGACAGCTCCGCGCGCAACAATGGTGCGTAATACATCTTTATTGGAGGTGGTCATCATCGTGGCGAACGCACCGGTGGACAGCATTCCGGCCGCGCGGGTACTCACCGATCCGGCAGGCCTGGCCCGGTACCAGCACGACGAGGCCGAGTGGGCTCCGTACGGGATGCCGCTGGCCGTGGTGCGCCCGGCGAGCACCGCCGAGGTGCGGGACGTGGTGCGCCACTGTCTCACCCACCGCATCCCGCTGGTGCCGCGCGGCGCGGGCACCGGCCTGTCGGGCGGCGCGAACGCCGTCGACGGGGCGATCATCCTGTCGTTCGAGGACATGAACCGGATCGTCGAGATCGACACGGCCGAGCGGCTGGCGGTGGTCCAGCCGGGTGTGGTCAACGACGACCTCCGGGCCGCCTGCGCGGAGCACGGGCTCTGGTATCCGCCGGACCCGGCGAGCTCCCCGTGGTCCACCATCGGCGGGAACGTCGCGACCAACGCCGGTGGCATGTGCTGCGTCAAGTACGGCGTGACGCGTGACTACGTACTGGGCCTCGAGGTGGTCAACGGGCTCGGTGAGGTCGTCTCCCTGGGACGCCGAACCGCGAAGGGGGTGGCGGGGTACGACCTGGCCGGGCTGATGGTGGGCTCCGAGGGCACACTCGGGGTGATCACTGAGATCACGGTACGGCTGCGCCCGGCACGGCTCCAGGAGCGGACGGTCGCGGGCTACTTCTCGTCGGTGGTGGCCGCCGGTGAGGCGGTGAGCGCCGTGACCGCGTCCGGCGTCATCCCGTCCGCGCTCGAACTGGTCGACCGCCACTGCCTCGCCGCCGTGGACGCCTGGAAGAAGATGGGGCTGTCCGCGGACGCGGACGTGGTGCTGCTCGGCCGGGTGGACACCCCGGGAGCGGAGGGTGACGCCGAGGCCGAACTGATCCGGGACTGCTTCGAGCGGGCCGGCGCCGGCTGGGCCGCGGTCTCCACCGACCAGCACGAGGCGGATGCCCTGTTCCAGGCCCGGCGGCTGGCCTATCCGGCGCTGGAGCGGCTCGGCCCGGTCCTGACCGAGGACGTCTGCGTACCGCGCACCGCGGTTCCGGAGATGCTGGCCCGGATCGAGCGGACGGCTTCCCGGCACGATGTCCTGATCGCCAACATCGCCCACGCCGGGGACGGCAACCTGCACCCCCTGATCATCACGCCGCCGGGAGACGAGGCGGCACGCGCCCGCGCGCAGTCCGCCTTCGAGGACATCCTGGACGACGCGATCGCGCTCGGCGGCACGGTCACGGGTGAGCACGGGGTGGGGCTGCTCAAGATGCGCGGCATGGACAAGGAGCTCGGGCCGGCGGTGCTCGGCATGCACCACGCGGTGAAGGCGGCCCTCGATCCGCACGGCATCCTCAACCCGGGCAAGGTACTCGGAGGCGGCGCCTGACCAGTGGCCCTCGCGGCCTGGACGCCGTTGTCAGTGGTGCGGCGCACACTGGCAGCAAGTACGTACGGGCGAAAGGGGTGGCGGATGGACGCCGATGAGGAGGCCGGTTTCGAACCGGCCACCGGTGACGGCCCGTCACCCCTGGGCCCGGCGGAGAAGCGTGCCGCCGCGGTGCGGACCGCGTTCGCCGGGTTGGCGCAGATACGCCGGCTGACCAACACCGGGCACCCGGATCCGGAGTCCGTCCCGGCCCCGTGGGAACTGCACAGGCCGGTACGCGCCGTCGCCCTCGCCCTCGAGGCGTCGGGGCTGCCCGCGTCGGCGGTCGAGGCTTTGGGGCGGCGTACGACGACCGGCTACCGGGTGGAGCCCGGGACGGCGCCGGGCACCGTACGGGTCGAGTGGGCGGGCCCGCCGGGCAGCGGGGCGGCGCACGAGGAGGAAGCCGAACTGAACCGGTGCGCGGCGGCGCTGCGGGCCTCTGGGTGGGTCGCGCTGCTGTACCGCGGGCCGCGCCGCCGAAGATTCCTGGAGGTCGAACCACCGGCCGTCGCGCGTACTCCTGACAGCCCGTAGGACCATGCCAGGCCCGGGACCCGGCGCGTTGTCAGACCCATGAGGGATGCTTGTGGGTCCGACACCTCTGACCGGGAGATGCTGAGATGCGCACTGACGAACTCGCCGCGGCGCAGGCGTACGTCCGTTTACTGGAAGCCACCCGGGCGGCCCTCTCCGACCCGGATGACGCCCCGCTCTACATGCCCCTGCTCGCCGCACCGATCGAGGAGGCCGACGGCGCGCTGCGGCGGGCCGGGCTCTCGGGCAACGAGTCGCGGTTCTTCGATCTCGTCCGGTCGCTCCAGCCGAGCATGTCGGGCAGCGGGCACTGAGCCTCGCCGGCCGATCACGGAGGTGATCCGGGCCCGAGGCGCCCGGGTCACCTCCGCGGCTCACCCGCCCGGGGCTCGACACGATCCGCCCAGGACGGTGAGCATGCTCCCGGCGTGGCCTACGCCTCACCTCCTCCGGCCGTCCCCAGCTCGGTCTTCCATGGAGGCAAAGGGACTTCCTGTCTCAGGTCGCTGTCGTGGTCCGATCGTCTCGGGTGTGGTCGCTGGGGGGGGGAGCTCGCGCCCGTGGCGTGGAAGGCCATATGACAGCCCACAGGAATCTCGAGCGCCGGGTGCGCGCCCGCGCCGCCAAGACCGGCCAGTCCTATTCGACTGCCCTCCGGCAATTCCGTTCGGCTCCCCGGGGAGCCGTCATGCCGGAAGAGCACCACCTGCGTCTGGCCGTGGCTCAGACCACGGTCCGGAGGACCCCGGCAACGAGGCCGAACTGAGAGCCGGCGGGACCGAGGTGCGAAGTCTGATGCACCGGGCACGGGCAGCCGGTGCGAGGGTCGTGCACTTCCCCGAGGGCGCGGTCTGCTTCCCGCACAAGCGACTGCTGTCCGCCCTCGGCCCCGACGAGGTGGGACCGTCGGACCGGAGCCGGTTCCGCTGGGATGTGCTGCGGGACGAACTGGCCCTGACCGCGCGCCTCGCGAGGGAGCTCGGACTGTGGACCGTGCTCGGTTCCGTGCACCGGCTCACCGCACCCAACCGGCCGCACAACAGCCTGTATGTGATCTCCGACCGCGGTGAGGTGGCAACCCGCTACGACGAACGGATGCTGTCGCACACGAAGATCTCCTACATGTACGCACCGGGTTCGGCATCGGTCACCTTCGAGGTCGGCGGCGTCCGGTTCGGCTGCGCGCTCGGTATGGAGGCGCATTTCCCGGAACTCTTCGGCGAGTACGAGAGGCTCGACGTCGACTGCGTGCTGTTCTCGACGACAGGAGAGGGTACGGGAGGCGGGAAGGCCTTCGCCACGGAGATGCGGGCGCACGCGGCGACCAACCGGTATTGGGGCGCTTTCGCCGCCCCCGCGCGGCTCGACGGTGGCGCCCCGGCGGGGATCGTCAGCCCGGACGGCGAGTGGGTCGCCCGCTGCCCGGGAGACGGGGCACCTGCACTCGCCGTTGCCGAACTGGGCCCGCAGGACCCGGCGGGCGCCCTGGCCAGGCCCTGGCGGCGCAGAGCGCGCGCAGGCCTCTACAACGGGTACCTGGTCCAGGACGCCCGCAGCGACGACCGCACCGTCCTCTGACTCCGTTTGTCCGGCTTGCGGCTCCGGCTTCCCGTGCCGGAGCCGGGCCGGGTCCGTCTTCGGCCGGGTCGCCCCGATCCGTGGTGAATTGATTCAAACTCCGAAGAAGACTGGCTAGCAGCTTGACTAGTCGTTGTCGCCAAACCTAGCGTACGTTCCAGCTGAAACGATTCACATCGTCCCTGACGGCCTCGGTCGCCGGATGACTCTGCTTACGAGGTGCTCATGTCTGATGTGTCGGCCGTCAAGGCAGCCCTGAAGTCTCAGGTGATCGAGACTCCTTCGTGGGGTTACGGCAACTCCGGGACACGTTTCAAGGTGTTCGCGCAGCCGGGGGTGCCGCGCGACCCGTTCGAGAAGATGGAGGACGCGGCGCAGGTACACGCGTTCACCGGGGTCGCGCCGAAGGTGTCGTTGCACATCCCCTGGGACAAGGTGGCGGACTACGCGGCACTGACCCGGCACGCCGAGGGGCTCGGGCTGCGGATCGGCGCGATCAACTCGAACGTCTTCCAGGACGACGACTACAAGCTGGGCTCGGTCACCCACCCCGACGCGGCGGTGCGGCGCAAGGCCACCGATCACCTCCTGGAGTGCGTCGACGTCATGGACGAGACCGGCTCGCCCGATCTCAAGCTGTGGTTCTCCGACGGCACCAACTACCCCGGGCAGGACGACATCGCCGCCCGCCAGGACAGGCTGTCGGAAGCGCTGGCGGAGGTGTACGAGCGACTGGGCGACGACCAGCGGATGCTGCTGGAGTACAAGCTCTTCGAGCCCGCGTTCTACACCACGGACGTGCCCGACTGGGGCACGGCCTACGCACACTGCCTGAAGCTGGGGGCGAAGGCCCAGGTGGTCGTGGACACCGGCCACCACGCCCCGGGAACGAACATCGAGTTCATCGTGGCGATCCTGCTGCGGGAGGGCAGGCTCGGCGCGTTCGACTTCAACTCCCGTTTCTACGCGGACGACGACCTCATGGTGGGCGCGGCCGATCCCTTCCAGCTGTTCCGGATCATGCACGAGGTGGTCAAGAACGGCGGCCTCAGGTCCGAGACCAACGTCAACTTCATGCTCGACCAGTGCCACAACATCGAGGCGAAGATCCCGGCGGTGATCCGCTCGGTCGCCAACGTCCAGGAGGCGACCGCGAAGGCGCTGCTGGTGGACAGGGACGCACTCGGTGCCGCACAGCGCTCGGGCGATGTGCTCGCGTCGAACGCCGTCCTGATGGATGCATACAACACCGATGTGCGGCCGCTGCTCGCTGAGGTGCGCGAGGAGCAGGGGCTGGCCCGTGACCCGTTCGCGGCCTACCTCGCCTCCGGCAACCAGGAACACATCGCGGCCGCCCGGGTGGGCGGCACGCAGGCCGGCTGGGGCGCCTGAACGCTCCCGTACGCCCCACAGCCTCCGTGCGCCCCACGGCACCCATACGTCACCTGCCGCCAACGCTCTTCTCACCCCCGAAGGAACCCCTATGACGTCCGCGACGCATGCCGAGGTCGCAGCGCTCCTGGAGCGCGCGCACCGGCTCGGCTCCGATCCCCGCAACACCAACTACGCCGGTGGCAACACCTCGGTGAAGGCGTCCGGCGCCGATCCGGTCACCGGGGGCGGGACCGAGCTGCTCTGGGTCAAGGGGTCCGGGGGTGACCTCGGCACGCTGACGGAGGCAGGGCTCGCCGTCCTCCGGCTCGACCGGGTCCGCGCGCTCAAGGAGGTGTATCCGGGCGTCGAGCGCGAGGACGAGATGGTGGCGGCCTTCGACTACTGCCTGCACGGCAAGGGCGGCGCCGCGCCCTCCATCGACACCGCCATGCACGCCCTGGTCGAGGCGGCCCACGTCGATCACCTGCATCCGGATTCGGGGATCGCCCTGGCGTGCGCGGCCGATGGCGAGGAGCTGACCGCCGAGTGTTTCGGTGACAAGGTGGCCTGGGTGGGCTGGCGCCGGCCGGGATTTCAGCTCGGCCTCGACATCGCGGCCGTCAAGGAGGCCAGCCCGCAGGCGGTCGGGGTGGTTCTGGGCGGTCACGGAATCACCGCCTGGGGCGACACCTCCGAGGAGTGCGAACGCAACGCCCTGTGGATGATCCGGACCGCCGAGACGTTCCTGCGGGAACACGGCAGGGCCGAGCCGTTCGGGCCCGTCCTGTCGGACCGGCTGCCCCTGACCGAGCCCGAGCGCCGCGAACGAGCCGCCGCGCTGGCCCCGTTGATCCGGGGTCTGGCGTCCACGGACCGGCCCCAGGTGGGGCACTTCAGCGACGCCGCCCCGGTGCTGGACTTTCTCTCCCGCGCGGAGCACCCGCGCCTCGCCGCGCTCGGCACCTCGTGCCCGGACCACTTCCTGCGTACGAAGGTCAGCCCGCTGGTCCTGGACCTTCCGGCGGACGCCTCACTGGCCGAGGCGGAGTCGAGGCTGCGGGAGCTGCACGGGGAGTACCGCGCGACGTACCGCGCCTACTACGAGCGGCATGCCGCTCCCGGCTCGCCGGCCATGCGCGGCGCGGATCCGGCGATCGTGCTGGTGCCCGGGGTGGGCATGTTCTCCTTCGGGAAGGACAAGCAGACCGCCCGGGTGGCCGGGGAGTTCTACCTCAACGCCGTCAATGTGATGCGCGGCGCCGAGGCCGTCTCCTCGTACGCGCCGATCGAGGAGTCCGAGAAGTTCCGGATCGAGTACTGGGAGCTGGAGGAGGCCAAGCTGCGCCGGATGCCCGAACCGAAGCCGCTGGCCACCCGGGTGGCGCTGGTGACCGGTGCGGGCTCGGGGATCGGGAAGGCCATCGCGCACCGGCTGGCAGCCGAGGGCGCGTGCGTGGTCGTCGCGGATCTGAACGCGGAGAACGCCGCCGCGGTCGCCGAGGACCTCGGCGGGGCCGACCGGGCGGTCGCGGTGACGGTCGACGTCACCAGTGAGGAGCAGATCGCCGCGGCGTTCGAGGCCGCCGTGCTCGCCTTCGGCGGTGTGGACCTCGTCGTCAACAACGCGGGGATCTCCATCTCCAAGCCGCTGCTGGAGACGACGGCGCGCGACTGGGACCTGCAGCACGACATCATGGCGCGCGGTTCGTTCCTCGTGTCGCGGGAGGCCGCCCGGGTGATGCGGGCTCAGGGCATCGGCGGCGACATCGTCTACATCGCCTCCAAGAACGCCGTGTTCGCGGGACCGAACAACATCGCGTACTCCGCGGCCAAGGCCGACCAGGCGCACCAGGTGCGGTTGCTGGCGGCGGAGCTCGGCGAGCACGGGATCCGGGTGAACGGCGTCAACCCGGACGGGGTGGTGCGCGGTTCGGGGATCTTCGCCGCCGGCTGGGGCGCCCAGCGCGCGGCGACGTACGGCATCGAGGAGGAGAAGCTCGGGGAGTTCTACGCCCAGCGGACCCTGCTCAAGCGCGAGGTACTGCCCGAGCACGTCGCCAATGCCGTGTTCGCGCTGACCGGTGGCGACCTCACGCACACCACCGGTCTGCACATCCCTGTCGACGCCGGTGTGGCAGCCGCCTTCCTGCGATGACCGCGGCGACTGCGACGACGCGGACACGATTCTCATGGCTGTGAACCCATACGACCGCGCGGCCGGCGAGGCCGTCTTCGCCGCCGTGGACCTCGGCGCCACCAGTGGCCGGGTGATGACGGGCCGGGTCGGTCCCGGCACCCTGGAACTGACCGAGGCGCATCGGTTCGCCAACACACCGGTGCGGCTTCCCGACGGGCTGCACTGGGACGTACTGGCCCTGTACCAGGGGGTGCTGGACGGTTTGCGGGCGGCCGGGCGCGGCGGCCCGGTCGTCTCGATCGGCATCGACACCTGGGCGGTGGACTACGGACTGCTGGACGCCGACGGGGCGCTGCTCGGGGTGCCGTTCCACTACCGGGACTCGCGCAACAACGGGATGGCACGGCGGCTGCCGGACGGCTGCGGCCCGGCGGAGCTGTATGCCGTCAGCGGGTTGCAGCACCTGCCGTTCAACACGGTGTTCCAGTTGCTGGCGCACCGGGCCACGGCCCAGTGGGAGGCGGCACGGACGCTGCTGCTGATGCCCGATCTGCTGGTGCACTGGCTGACGGGATCGGTGGGTGCGGAGATCACGAACGCGTCGACGACCGGTCTGTTCGACGCGCGCGCCGGTGACTGGTCGGATGCGCTGATCGGACGGCTGGGGCTGGCGCGTTCGCTCTTTCCGCCGTTGCGTGAGCCGGGTGATCCGGCGGGGACCCTGCTGGCCCACGTCGCCGGGGCCACCGGCCTGCCGGCCGGGACCCCGGTGACCACCGTCGCCTCGCACGACACGGCCTCCGCGGTCGTGGCGGTACCGGCGACGGAGCCGGACTTCGCGTACGTGTCGTGCGGCACCTGGTCGCTGGCCGGTCTGGAACTGGACTCCCCGGTGTTGTCGGAGGAGTCGCGGGCGGCGAACTTCACCAACGAACGCGGGGTCGACGGCACCGTCCGCTACCTCCGCAACATCATGGGCATGTGGCTGCTGGAGGAGTGCCGCAGGGTGTGGGACCGCGAGGGCCCGCCCCTCGGTCTGGCCGGGCTGCTGGGCGAGGCGGCCGAGGCGGAGCCATTCGCCGCGGTGATCGATCCAGATGACGAGGCGTTCCTCACGCCGGGTGACATGCCGTCCCGGATCGACGCCCGTCTGCTGCGGACGGGGCAGCAGCCCCCTGCGGGCCGCGGGGGCTACGTGCGGTGCGTGCTGGAGAGCCTGGCGCTGGCCCACCGCAGGACGTTGCGACGGGCCGCGGAGCTGGCGGGCCGCGCGCCGGCGCGCATCCACCTGGTCGGCGGCGGCTCGCGCAACGAGCTGCTCTGCCAATGGACGGCGGACGCGAGCGGACTGCCGGTGACCGCGGGTCCCGCCGAGGCCACCGCCCTCGGGAACATCCTGCTGCAGGCCCGCGCCCACGGTCTGGTGGGCGACCTCGCCGGGGTGCGCCGGCTGGTCGCCCGTACCCAGGAGCTGCGGCACTACGAACCACGGGGGGACCGGCGGGACTGGGACCGCGCGGAGGCCCGGCTCACCGGGAAGTCACCTGCGAGGAAGGGAAGCACCTGATGTCTGACGACCATGCCGCCGAGCCCGGCGGTGCCCTTGCGCGGACGTTGCGCCGCCGGACCCGGGTGGGCCTGGTCTCCGGCGGGCTCGGCGCGTACTGGCCGCAGTTCCCCGGGCTGCTCGATCAACTGCGGGAGTCGGCCCGGTTCGTGACCGAGCGGATGGAGGAGATGGGCTGCGAGGTGGTCGACGCGGGCTTCGTCTCCGATCCGCAGGAGTCGGCCGGGGCGGCCGAGCAGTTGCGCCGGGCCGACTGCGATCTGGTGGTGACCTTCCTGACGACGTACCTCACCGCCTCGATGGTGCTGCCGGTCGCCCAGCGCACCCGGACACCGGTGCTGGTCATCGACCTCCAGCCGACCGAGGCGATGGACCACGCGAAGACGGGCACGGGCCAGTGGCTGGCGTACTGCGGTCAGTGCCCGCTACCTGAGGTCGCCAACGTGTTCCGGCGCAGCGGCATCCCGTTCCGCTCGGTCTCCGGCCATCTGCGTGACGAGAACGCCTGGGGCCGGATCCGGCGCTGGATCTCGGCCGCCGGGGTGCGCGGTGCGCTGCGCCACGGGCGGCACGGGCTGATGGGGCATCTGTACCCGGGCATGCTCGACGTCTCCACCGACATGACGCTGGTCTCCTCGCAGCTGGGCGGCCATGTGGAGGTTCTGGAGTTCGACGACCTGCGGGTCAGGGTCTCGGCCGTCACGGACGAGGAGACCGCGGAACGGGTCGCGCTGGCCCGCAAGGTCTTCACCCTGGACGATTCGGTCGACGAGGGTGATCTCGCCTGGGCGGCCCGGGTCTCGGTCGGCCTCGACCGGCTGGTGGCCGACTTCGCGCTCGACAGCCTCGCCTACTACCACCGGGGGCTGGAGGGCGAGATCCATGAGCGGCTGGGGGCCGGCATGATCCTCGGCGCCTCGCTCCTGACCGCCCGCGGGGTACCGATGGCCGGTGAGTACGAGCTGCGCACCAGCCTGGCGATGCTGATCGCCGACACCATGGGGGCGGGCGGTTCGTTCACCGAACTGCAGGCCCTCAACTTCCGGGACCGGGTCGTGGAGATGGGGCACGACGGCCCCGCCCATCTGGCGATCAGCGCGAGGGACCCGCTGCTGCGCGGTCTGGGCGTGTACCACGGCAAGCGCGGCTGGGGGGTCAGCGTCGAGTTCGACGTCACCCACGGGCCGGTCACCACGTTCGGCATCGGTCAGGAGGCCGACGGTTCGTTCGTGCTGATCGCGTCCGAGGGGGAGGTCGTGCCCGGTCCCCTGCTGGAGATCGGCAATACGACCTCCCGGGTCGACTTCGGCTTCGATCCCGGTGAGTGGACCGATGCCTGGTCCGCCACGGGCATCGGTCACCACTGGGCGCTGTGCACGGGTCACCGCGCCAAGGACTTCCGGGCCGCCGCGGACCTGCTGGGTCTGCCGTTCCGTACGGTGACCGGGCCCAACCCTCTCTGACGGGGCCCGTCAGGAAGCTGCCGGGGCGCCCAGGCCGAGTTCACCGTCGCCGAGGGAGGCGAAGAACCGCTCCACGTCGGCGTCGGTGACCTCGGTGAGCCCGGCGGGGCTCCACCGCGGGTTGCGGTCCTTGTCCACGATCTGGGCGCGTACGCCCTCGACCAGGTCGGGCCGGGTGAAGGCGGTGGACGAGACGCGGTACTCCTGGTTCAGCACCGCTTCCAGGCCGTCGAGGCGACGGGTCCTGCGAACGGCTTCGAGGGTCACCTTGAGCGCGGTGGGCGACTTCGCCAGGATCGTGGCGGCGGTCTCCTTGGCGGCGGGCTCACCGCAGTCGCCGAGGCGCTCGACGATCGCCTCGACGGTGGCGGCGCCGTAGCAGGAGTCGATCCAGTCGCGCTGTGCGGCCAGCTCGCCTCCGGTGGCCGTGCCGGCGCGGCTCCGCACCGTCTCGACGACTTCCTCGGGTGTGGCGCAGAGTTCCAGGGCCGAGATCAGGGCGGGTAGCTCGCGCGAGGGCACGAAGTGGCCGGCGAGGCCGCACAGCAGCGCGTCCGCCGCGCCGACGGCTGCCCCGGTGAGCGCCAGGTGGGTGCCGAGTTCGCCCGGCGCCCTGCCCAGGAGGTAGGTACCGCCCACATCCGGGACAAATCCGATTCCGGTCTCGGGCATCGCGATGCGCGAACGCTCGGTGACGATCCGGATCGAGCCATGGGCCGAGACACCGACGCCGCCGCCCATGACGATGCCGTCCATGATCGCGACGTACGGCTTGGGGAACCGGGCGATACGGGCGTTGAGCCGGTACTCGTCACGCCAGAAGTCCAGCGCGCTCCCGCCGCCGGCCAGGGCGTCGTCGCGGATGGCGCGGATGTCGCCGCCGGCGCACAGCCCCCGCTCCCCCGCCCCGGTGAGCAGCACGGCGGCGACCGAGTCGTCCTGTTCCGCCGCGTCCAGCGCTTCCGCCATGCGCAGCACCATGGTGTGGTTCAGCGCGTTCAGGGCTCGGGGGCGGTTGAGCGTGATGTGGCGGATGCGTCCCTCGGTGTGCAGCAGGACGGGATCCTCGTGGTTCATGCGTGCGCTCCGGTCAGCCCCAGTACGTGCCGCTCCGCCGGTCACGGGCGGCCTTACGGTGCCATTGTGCGCGGCGGCCCCGGAGGCCTGGCACGAGGGGTGGCAGCGGCCGTGCGGAACTGCGCCGGAGCCCTTCGGAGCGGGATTCCGCTGTGGCAGCCGTACCCGACCGGCCAGACAATTGGGTCAGTCAGTCCCGACCGGCCAGATAATCGGGTCAGTCAGTACGGCAGCCCCGCCGGACGATCTTCGGAGCAGGAATGACCGATCACGACCGGCCACCGATCATCCCCGTCCGGCCCCGCCCCTCGGCCGAGAAGGCCCGCAGCGGCGACACCGGGACGGCGGAGCGGCTTGCCATGAACCGGACGGGCAGCTTCGAGTGGGATCTCGATGCCCGGACGCTGGACATCGACGAGGCGGGGCTGCTGGTGTTCGGCCTGGACCCGGCCACGTACGACTCACGGCCGGAGTCCCTGGTGGAGCGGCTGGAGCCCGAGGAGCGGATCCGTCTCGACACGGCGATCGACGAGGCCGTCAAGGGCGGGCGCACCTCGTACAGCCTCCATTTCCGGGTCCCCACGGACGAGAGCGGCGATCAGTGGACCCATATCCAGGCGCGCATCCTGCGCGGCGAGGACGGGCGGGCACACCGGGTGATCGGCGTGGTGCGGGACGCGACGGCGGAAGTCACCCATTCGGCCTTCGTGCTGGAACTGGAAAAACGCCGCCAGCGCCAGACCGACATTGTTGAACGTACGACGAGCGCGTTGTCACGGGCGGTGACCGTGGACGATGTGACCGCCGCTCTGACGGGACCGGGCGGCCTGGCCCGGCTGGGCGCCGACGGGCTCGCGCTCGGACTCCTGGACAACGCCACGATGAACGTCATCGCGTTGAGCGGCGACTCCCTGGAGGTCATCGACGAGCTGGGGCAGGGCCGGCTCGACCCGAGCTTCCCGCTGGCCGACACCGTCCTCAGCGGGCGGCCACGCTTCGTGAGCTCGCTGGGTGCGCTCACCCGGCGCTATCCGGTGCTGGAGCCGTATGTGGGGCAGCTGAAGTTCCAGGCCGCGGCCTACCTGCCGCTCGTGGCGCAAGCGCGTTCACTCGGCGGGCTGGCGCTCTTCTACCGTGAGCGCACAGCCTTCAACGCCGACGAGCGCAATCTGTGTCTCGGGCTTGCCGCCATCGTCGCCCAGTCCCTCCAGCGGGCCACGCTCTTCGACGAGGAGCGGGAGTTCGCCACCGGTCTCCAGTCCACGATGCTGCCCCGGCGGATCCATGACATCGAGGGCGGTGAGATCGCGGTCCGCTACCACGCGGCGTGGAGCGGCCGCCAGGTCGGCGGCGACTGGTACGACGTCATCCCACTGCCCAAGGACCGCTTCGGCATCGTGGTGGGCGACGTGCAGGGCCATGACACACATGCGGCCGCGATCATGGGACAGCTGCGGATCGCGTTGCGTGCGTACGCCGGGGAGGGGCATCCGCCGTCGACGGTACTGGCCCGCGCTTCGCGGTTCCTCGCCGAACTGGACACGGACCGGTTCGCCACCTGCACGTACGCCCAGGTCGATCTCGGCACCGGAACGGTGCGCGTGGTGCGCGCCGGCCATTTCGGTCCGCTCATCCGGCACACGGACGGCCGGGTGGGCAGCCCGCAGGTGCGCGGCGGCCTGCCGCTGGGCATCTCGACCGACTTCGAGGACGAGGAGTACCCCGAGACCCGGCTCGACCTGGTTCCGGGCGAGACGCTGGTCCTTTACACGGACGGGCTGGTCGAGGAGCCCGGCGCCGACATCGACGCAGGCGTGCGCACGCTCGTCACCGAGGTGAGCGCGGGCCCGGCCGGGGCGGAGGCGCTTGCCGATCACCTGTCGGACCGGCTGTGGGAACGCTGGGGCTCGGGCGACGACGTCGCGCTGCTGGTGTTGCGCCGCAGCCCGGACCCGGGTTCGCCCCGGGCGCCCAGGCTGCATCAGTACATCCATCAGGCGGACCCGGAGGGACTGTCCGACGCACGGACGATCGTGCGCCAGGCCCTGACCGACTGGGGCATGCCCGAACTCGCCGACGACGCCGAGATGGTGACCGGGGAACTGCTGGTGAACGTGCTGCTCCACACGGAGGGCGGAGCGGTGCTGACCCTGGAGGTGCTGCCGGAACCGGTGCGGCGGGTACGGCTGTCGGTGCAGGACCGCTCCAGCGCATGGCCCAGGCGCCGGACACCGGGTGAGACAGCCACTTCCGGGCGGGGGCTGCTCCTGCTGGACGCCGTCGCCACGCGGTGGGGCATCGAGCCCCGCGGCGAGGGGAAGGCGGTCTGGTGCGAGATCGGTCCCGCTGCCCCACCCACGTCCCCACCGGTCCGCAGAGGCACAGGTGCAGGTACAAGTGCAGGTACAGGTACAGGTACAGGTACAGGTACAGGTACAGGTACAGGTACAGGTACGGGTACAGGTGCACGGACAGGTACAGGTGCAGACACCAGTACCGACACAGCCTCAGGCACGGTCACCGACACAGGCACCGGCGCGGACGGACAGCGTTGAGGGGCGTGCCGCCACGCCGAACGCGTGCGGCACGCCCCTCGACCGGACTCCCGGGCGCCAGGCGCCCGGACCGCCGGACTACGTCAGTGCTGAGCGGTGCGACGCTTGCGCACGGACCACATGATGCCGCCACCGGCCAGCAGCACGGCGACAGCCGCACCACCGATGATGGGGGTGGCGGACGACGAACCGGTCTCGGCCAGGTCCGGCGAGCTGGGGCTCGGCGTGGCTGCGGCGGGCGCAGACGACGAAGCGGTCTCGCTGGGCGTGTCGGCCGGGCTCGGCGCCGAGGTCGTGGGCGTCTGAGACGGCGTGGACGGCTCGGACGGCTCGGACGGCTTCGACTCGGAAGGCGTGGGCGTCGAGGTCTGACCCTCGCACACCGGCGCCTGCTTCTCGTCTTCCTTCGAGTACCGGTCGCCGTCACCGGCCTTGACGGACAGGTGCACCGTCAGAGCCTTGTCGTGCTCAGGCAGGTCGATCGTCTTGTCGAGCTTGCTGCCGAAGTTCTCGGTCGCCAGCAGCTCCTTGCCGTCAACGGTCACGGTCACCTGGTTGGTGACCTTGTCGTTGTACGCGCTCAGGTGAAGGTTCACCTCGGTACAGGTCACGTCCCAGGTGGGGGTGTGAGCTGCGGCCGGGCCGGCGGTGAGAACCACGCCGGTCAGACCGACAACCGCAGCGGCGGCGAGGGTTCCCGCAGCGCGCAGCGATCTCCTGGGTATGGTCATGGATTGTTCCTCCGCAAATGTTTCATCGCCCGAATGGCGGTGGGGCGCACAGTACTGCCCCTGCCTCCCGTATGTGCACCCGCCCCACACACCATCCGACGTCACAACTGACAGCACATCGTCGCTGCTTGGGACATGACGGACACCGCGGACCGCTCGCCGCCCGGTCTGCGGTGGCGTGAAGTGAGCGCCCGACACCGGACGGTGTCGCCCGGGTGCCGTCAGAGCGGCCGGTGCATGATGTGCACGCCGACGTATCCGTGCTTCGGGTGGTCGAACCCCTCGGGCAGCGTGCCCAGGACTTCGAAGCCGAGCGAGCGGTAGAGCCCGACCGCGGCGGCGTTCGACTCCACCACCGCGTTGAACTGCATGGCGCGGTATCCCGCCGTGCGGGCCCAGTCGATCGTGTACTCGCACAGGGCCCGCCCCACACCGCGTCCGGCGTGCCGGGGGTCGACCATGTAGCTGGCGCTCGCGATGTGCGAGCCGTTACCCATGTGGTTCCTGTTCATCTTCGCCGTACCCAGAACGGTTCCGTCGTCGGCCACCGCGACGACCGTGCGGGCGGGCGACTTGAGGAGCCACCACTCACTGGCTTCCTCCTCCCCCAGGTCGAGGGGGTAGGTGAAGGTCTCACCGGCGGAGACGATTTCGTGAAAGAACGGCCAAATGGCGGGCCAGTCCACGTTGGTTGCTTCCCTGATCAACATTGGGCGAAGACTGCCAGCTCCGGTCCCCGTTGGCGAGCCAGTAATGCCTGGCCGAAGCACCCTCCCGCAGCGAATCTCCCTGCGGATCTACCTGCAGGCCTCCCGTCGGACGGGCGAGAGGACGGCGCCTGCGCCCGCCGTACGGACGGTGCGCGGCAGGGCGGTCAACGGGGCGGGCAGCACGCACCTGGCGGCTGCGCCCTCCACGCGTGCGGCGCAGCCGGATCCGGGCCAGCAGGCCAACGGTCTTTCCCCGCGAGGCCGGTTCGGCAGGCCCGAATCCGTCGCCGCCCGGTTCTGCGGGCCTGACCGGGACGCCGGCCGGGCCACCTGGTTCGCCCGGCTCGAACCGCGCTGCCGGTTCGGCCAGTTCAAGCGAGTCGGACGGGTCGGCGGGCGCTGGGGTCTCAGCGGCTTCGCTCGGGTTCGCCGCCTCTAGCGGTCCGGACAGTCCAGGCAGCCCGGGGAGTCCAGGCAGCCCGGCCGGTTCAGCCGGCCCGAGCGGCTCAGCGCGCTCGAACAGCCCGGCCGCCACAGGGAACCGGTCGAACGCCGCCGCCTGCGTTCCCCGTTCGTCGCCGGGGCGCGGCGCCTGACGGAGCTCGCGGGCACCATCAAGCTCCATGATGAGGTTGACCCGGCGCCAGAGGATCTCGTCCGGCTCGTCCGCGAGCATCAGGCGCCCCCTCGCTTCCCGGGTGACCGATGCCCCCCGCTGCCCGAAGACCGGTTCGGGCAGGACCCTGGCCAAGTAGGCCCGCTCGTACGGGTCGTCCACCACTTCGGCCAGCTGGGCCGGATCGAGCGCCAGGGCCGCGACCGCCGCACGTGACCAGGGATCCTCGGTGAGGGTCAGCAGCCGTTCGATCCGTCGCGAGCGCCAGTTGCGCGGACGGCAGTCCGTGCCGGCATCCAGCCGGTCACGCATCCAGGCCGGGCTCCTGCCCACCAGCAGTTCGGGCGAGCGGGCGGCCAGCGCGCCCACTTCCTGAGCGAGATAGAGCCACACCACAGCCCGGTAGCGGTTGAGGTAGAACGCGACCGGTGTGACGCAGCCGGCGCGGGCCAGCCGGGTGAAGCGGACGGGACTGATTCCGAGCAGCCGCGCGCCCTCCGCCGTCCCCACCGTGCGCACCCGCTCCCGCAGCGTCCCGGGGAAGCCGTCCTCCGACCTGAGCCGGTCGATCTCCTCCTGGCGGACCCTGGGCCGCCCCCCACCGCGCTGCGCCTGCACCCGGACGATGCCCAGGTGCACCGCCAGCTCGAACTCTCCGCGCTTCAGGACTAGTTCCGCAGCAGCGCGGCTCGCGGCCATCATGTGGGCACCGTTCGTGCCTACCGCATCCGTCACCGGCATGACGATTCTCCCCCGTGAGACTCGAATACTCTCTGTGACCACGGTAGCCCGGGGAGAACGACGGCCGCCCGGCCTGTGGATAACCTCGGAAGACCCTCGGGGCCGGGCGGGCTGCGCTCACCGGTCGGCCTGTCAGATCCGGTCGATTCCGTCCTGCCGCGCCGCCACGCCGAGGTGTTCTCCGACCTTGTTGACCAGCAGCGTCATCTCGTACGCCACCTGCCCCACGTCGGCCTCGGCCTCGCTCAGCACGCACAGACAGCTGCCGTCCCCGGCGGCCGTCACGAAGAGCAGTGCCTCATCGAACTCCACCATGGTCTGCCTGGCCCGCCCGGCGCGGAAGTGCCGCCCCGAACCACGGGCAAGGCTGTGCAGGCCGGACGAGACAGCCGCCAGATGTTCCGCGTCCTCACGTGCCAGGCCCGTACTGGCTCCGGTCACCAGGCCGTCGTTCGACAGCACCAGTGCGTGCCGTATCTGTTCCACCCGGCTGGTGAGATCGTCAAGGAGCCAGTCGAGTCCCCTGTCCAGTGCCATTCCGTTCCTCCCCGTTCATACGTTCCCCGTGCCCCACTTACGTGTAAGCCTTGCGCACGGGTCACGTCCGGGCAAGCTCCTCTCTGCGGATCGGACGGGTCGAAATCGGGCCAAGTCTGCGGAGCTCACGCTGCGCCGAGGAGCACTCCCCCGGGCCCTTCGCGTCCGGCGCCTACACTGGTGCCCTCGGGTGCGAGGAGTCGGCCCACGCGGACGGGAGTGTCAAGAGTGTCGACAGGTGCCGGCGGCGGTTTCCAGGATCCGCCCGCAGAGGTGCTGGCCCAGGCGGCTGCCGCCTTCGGTCTGCTGGCAACGCCCGCCCGCCTGCACATCGTGTGGGCACTGGCCCAGGGCGAGAGCGATGTGACGGGGCTCGCGGAGCGGGTGGGCGGCACCCTGCCGTCCGTGAGCCAGCACCTGACGAAACTGAAGCTGGCCGGTCTCGTACGCTCCCGGCGCGAGGGCCGTCGGCAGGTGTACCTGGTCGATGATCCCGATGTGGTGACCGTCGTACGGCTCATGGTCGGCCAGCTCGCGGAGCGTGCCGGGTACCCGGCCCCGCAAACGGTACGGCTCCATGAGCTCGGTGCCTGAGAACGCTGCCGAGGCGGGGACGGGCGAGCGGCCGGCTGTCGTCGTGCCGATGCCCGGCGCCGCCGCCGGCCCCACTGCGGTTCCACGACAGGGCGCGGTACCGACGTCGCTCCAGGTCCTGCGTTCGCTGGACAGCGGACCGCGCGGGCTGGCCGAGGCGGAGGCGGAGGAGCGGCTCGCCCGGTTCGGCGAGAACATCCTCCCCGCATGGCGCCCGGTCCCCTGGCCACTGCGCTTCGTGCGTACCTTGCGTGACCCCTTCACGTCCGTGCTGTTGTGCCTCGGGCTCGTCTCGGCAGCGGTGAACGCCTGGGGCACGGCGTCCGTGACGCTCGTGCTGGTGGTGGTCAGCTGTCTGCTGCGGTCGGCCGAGGAGCACCGCGCCGACCGGGCGACGGCCGCGCTGCGCGAACTGGTCGCGACCACGGCGACGGTGCTGCGCCGCAGCGGGCCCGAGGCGGCGCCGCAGGCCCGCGACGTGCCGGTCGGTGAGCTCGTCCCCGGCGACGTGATCAGGCTGGGGCCCGGAGACCTCGTACCGGCCGACGTGCAGCTGCTGCGCGCGAGCGGCCTCACCGTGCACCAGTCCGCGCTCACCGGGGAGTCCGCGCCCGTTGGGAAGCATCCCGCGGACGACCGGCGGCGGCAGGAGGCCGCTCCCGCGCTGCACAGCGTGCCCGAGGGAGCGGGAGGTGTCTTCGCCCAGCGTCAGCTGTGTTTCCAGGGCAGCAGCGTCGCGTCCGGGAGCGGAACGGCGGTGGTGGTCGCGACCGGTGGGGACACCCGGTTCGCCGCCGCGTACGACCGCTCGGCGCATCTGCGAGGCGCCAGCGCGTTCGACCGGTCCGTGCAGGGGATCTCCTGGACCCTGATCCGCTTCATGCTGCTCACTCCACCGCTGGTGCTGATGGCCAATGCCGCCCTGCGCGGCCGAGGGCTGGAGACGCTGCCGTTCGCCGTGGCGGTGGCGGTGGGGCTGACGCCCGAGATGCTGCCCGTCATCGTCACCACGGCACTGGCACGGGGGGCCTCGCAGCTCGCCCGGAACAGTGGGGTGATCGTCAAGCGACTGCCCGCACTGCACGACCTGGGCGCGATCGATGTGCTCTGCCTGGACAAGACGGGCACCCTCACCCAGGACCGCCCGGTCGTCGACTGTTCGCTGGACCCGACGGGACGTCCCGATCCCGACGCCCTGCACTGGGCGGCGGTCAACGCGCTGTGGACGTTGCAGCTCGCCGACCTGCCGGCGCCCGACGCACTCGACGAGGCGGTGCTGGACGCCTCGGAACAGCAGGAGGGCTCGCTGTCCGGTACGCAGGACGGCGGCCCCCGCACCGCCGTCGGGTCGTACGACGCGGTGGCCGCCCTGCCCTTCGATCCGGTGCGGCGTCTTTCCACGGCCGTCGTCCGGCTCCCCGGCGGGCTCGGGACGCATGTGCTGGTGACCAAGGGGGCCGTGGAGGCCGTCCTGGAGCGGTGCGATCTCGACCCGGCGGAGCGGGAGCGGCTGGCCGGCGTGGCGGCGCGCGAGGCCGCCGAAGGACTGCGGCTGCTCGCCGTCGCCCGTACCGAGCGGCCCGCACGGCTGGGGGCCTACACACCGGCGGACGAACACGGCCTCGCCTTTCTTGGCTTCGTCGCCCTGCGGGACGCGCTCACGCCCAGCGCTGCCGACGCGCTGGACGTACTGGCCCGCCGCGGTGTCGCCGTGAAGGTGCTCACCGGGGACCACCCGGGCACCGCCGCCCGCGCCTGCCGGGACCTGGGACTGGACCCGGGGCAGGTCGTCTCGGCGGAGGAGATCGACGCCCTGTCCGGGGACGAGCTCGCCCGCACGGCCGACCGGGCGACCGTCTTCGCCCGCTGCACCCCCGGGCACAAGGCCCGGATCGTGGCGGCGCTGCGCACCTCCGGGCACACCACGGGATTCCTCGGTGACGGCGTCAACGATCTGCCCGCCCTGCACGCCGCCGATGTGGGCATCTGCCCGCGCAACGCGGTCGACGTGGCGCGGGAGACCGCTGATGTGGTCCTCGCCGAGAAGGATCTCGGTGCCATCGATCACGCGATCACGGCGGGCCGGCGCAGCAGCGGCAACATCGCGACGTATCTGCGCATCACGCTCTCCTCGAACCTCGGAAACGTGATCGCGATGCTGGCGGCGGGTCTGCTGCTGCCCTTCCTGCCGATGCTGCCCGCGCAGGTCCTGGTCCAGAACCTGTGTTTCGACGCCGCGCAGCTCGCGTTCGCCTTCGACCGCCCGGCGTCCTCGGTGCTGCGGCGGCCGACGGTGCTGCGCCCCCGGGACTTCCTCCGGTTCATCACCCGGTTCGGACTGCTGAACGCCGCCGCCGACCTGGCGACCTTCGCCGTTCTGGCCCTCGCCCTGCACGACTCACGGACGGACGACCAGGCCGCGTTCCACTCCGGCTGGTTCACCGAGAACCTCCTCACCCAGGCTCTGGTGATGCTGCTGCTGCGCACCGGCCGCCGGGCTGCGGAAGGCCGCACGGGCGGGCCGCTGCGGGCCGCCGCGGCAAGCCTGGCGGTCGTCGGCGTCCTGCTGCCGCTCACCCCGCTCGGCCGGCCACTGGGCATGAGCGCCCTGCCGCCGCTCTACTACCTCCTGCTCGCCAGCGTCCTCGCGCTCTACGCGTACGGCCTCGCCGCAGCGCGCAACCGCTACGAGCGCAAGCGCGGGCTCTCATGACCCCGGCAGACACCGGCGGCGCCGGAGCCCGTGGCGAAGCCGGTGTGGACGACGACGCGGAAAGCAGTGCTGGACGCGATGCGGAATCCGGCCTGGAACGCGTTTCGGCAACCGCTGCCGCTCACGGCCGTCAGGTGCGGGTTCGCCGCGCCGTGCCCGACGACGTTTCGGCACTAGTCCGCATGTGCGCACTGATGCTGTCCGGCATGGGCACCGACACCGGTGACGACCATGCACTCTGGCGCGCCGCCTCGGCCAGTGGTTTCACCGACCGGATGGCACTGTCGGACGAGTTCGCCGCGTTCCTGGTCGACGACCCCGAGTTGTGGGCGTGGTGGCGTGCGCCGTCGGCGCGTGCGCCGCGCACGCGCCGAGTCCGCGGCGGACGGCCGGGGCGCCGGCCTGAGCCGTCACCGGCGGCATCAGCCGTATGAGAGGTCGCTGCACAGGTCGTCGTCGGCCGAGCGGGCTTGGCCTGCGACGGCGGACGGTACGGCGTCGGGCTTCGGTGCCACCGGCGTCGCTGAGGGGTTCTGGGCGTAGTCGCTGCCGACGATCACCTGGATCCCGGCGTCCGCAGACTCCGCTGTGTGCGCTCCCGCGAATAGCCGGGCCGTGTTCTCTGCCTCGTCCTTGAGGCCGGGGCCGTAGCTGATCAGGGTCCGGGTCTGGTCCTGGGAGTTCGCGGTGGCCGTGCCCGTGACGGTGAAACCGTGCGAGCGCAACAGCTCCGCCGCCTTGGCCGCGAGCCCGGTCACCGTGGTGCCGTTGTAGACGGCCACGTCGACGCCCACACCGGAGACCGGAGTTGTGGGAGAGGCCGACGCCCCGCCGGGCGCCGCCGAGCCGCCGGTCCCTTTCTTGCCGGCGGCGTTCTGCCCGTCGAGTGTGCGGTCGGCCTTGAGCGAGGCCCACAGCGCGTCGGCGTCCGGTTCCACGATCGCGACCCGGGCTCCCTGGTAGCGCCAGGGGACGGTGATGAACTTCGTGTTGTGCAGGTCGACGTTCTTCATCGACATGGCGAAGGACAGCAGCCGGTCGGCCGAACCGAGCCCCGGGTCCACGGTCATCGCGTCGGTCGCCGCGTTGGCGAGGGGCAGCAGGGTGGTCGGGTTCAGCCCGCGGGACTTGACCTTCTTCACGAGGGAGCCGACGAAGGCCTGCTGCCGCTTGATGCGCCCTATGTCGGATCCGTCACCGATGCCGTGCCTGATCCGTACGTAGTCGAGAGCCCGCTGTCCGGAGACCGACTGAGGACCCTTGGCGAACACCAGGGAGCCCCGGGTGGCTCGCTTGGGGTTCAGGTCGCGCTGGTAGATGTCCTGCGGCAGACAGACGGGTACCCCTCCGACGGCGGAGGTCAGCGAGGAGAAGCCGGCGAAGTCGACCACAATGGTGTGGTCGACGCGCAGACCGGTGAGGTGCTCCACCGTGTTCTGAGTGCAGGCGGGGTTGCCCTCGGCCGTCTCCCCCACCGAGAACGCGCTGTTGAACATGGTGTTGCGCTGCGGGGCTGTCCAGCTGCCGTCGGGCTTCTTGCAGGCCGGGATGTCGACCAGGGTGTCGCGCGGGATGGACACGGCGACGGCGTGCTTGTGGTCGGCGTACACATGGAGCAGGAACGCGGTGTCGGAGCGCCCGACGTCACCCGTCCCGCCACCGAGCCCGCTGTTGGCACCCGATCGGGAGTCCGATCCGATGACCAGGACGTTCTGTCCCTCGGACGTGTCCGGCGGACGGTCGCCGGAGACGCCGTCGGCGCTGAACGTGTCGATGCTCCCGTTCAGCTTGAGGTATCCCCAGCCGACTCCGGCGACCAGCAGCACGAGGAGCGAGAGCCCGAACAGGCCCGTCCGTCGCAGACGGCTCCCACGCCCGCCCGCCTTCGCCCCTTTGTGACTGCCTGCCATGTGCCCACCCCAGTTCGTCCGGCTTCCATGGAGTCGGACTCGCACCGCGCACACATGGTTGTACAGTTGCGCAATGTAGCAAGTGTTTGCATCCGGATGGATCACCGGACCTGCCCATGGTCGACCCGATCCCGTCTCCACAAATACCTGCTGGAAACATTGACCGGAAGACACCCGAAGAAAGGGCGTGAAGCGCATGCTGCGCAACGGCCTCGAACCCTGGCACCTGCTGATCGTCGCGATCGTCGTAGTGATGCTGTTCGGCGCGAAGAAGCTGCCGGACACCGCCCGCGCCCTGGGCAAATCCATGCGGATCCTGAAGAGTGAGGCGAAGGCCATGAAGGAGGAATCGCCTCAGTGAGCGTCGCGGCCACAGGCTCCGGGCCGCCATCTCACTTCACTGCTTGCGCAATCGGGGAACCGCAGGGGACGGGCCGTCGTTCAACTCGGTGACGGCCGTAGAAGTAGTGATCAACGATCAACGGATCACTGGATCATTGGAGGAAGTTCATGGGTGTGACCCTGGCCAAGGGCGGCAACGTCTCCTTGTCGAAGGAGGCGCCCGGCCTGACCGCGGTGACGGTCGGCCTGGGCTGGGACGTACGGACGACGACCGGCGCCGATCACGACCTAGACGCCAGCGCGCTGCTGTGCTCGGACGCGGGCAAGGTCCTCTCCGACCTCCACTTCGTCTTCTACAACAACCTCAACAGCCCGGACGGTTCGGTCCAGCACACCGGTGACAACCTGACGGGTGAGGGCGAGGGCGACGACGAGTCCATCAACGTGGACCTGGCGGGCGTCCCGGCGGATGTCGCGAAGATCGTCTTCCCCGTCTCCATCCACGACGCGCAGAGCCGGGGGCAGAGTTTCGGCCAGGTGCGCAACGCGTTCATCCGGGTGGTGAACCAGGCAGGCGGGGCGGAGCTCGCCCGCTACGACCTGAGCGAGGACGCGTCGACGGAGACAGCGATGGTGTTCGGCGAGCTGTACCGGCACGGGGCGGAGTGGAAGTTCCGCGCGGTCGGCCAGGGGTACGCCTCCGGCCTGGCCGGAATCGCGTCCGACTACGGCGTCAACGTCTGACCTCTTCGGCGCGGTGACCGCACGCGTACGGGTCCCGGTCCGCACTAGCTCCCACGGAGTGCGGACCGGGACCCGTACTGTCTCACCGGACGCCGGCGGCTCCCCGCGCCTTCGCAGCGGGGCGGCTGACAGCACTGGGCCACCAGGCCTTCGGGCCGATGTCAACGACCAGTGCGGGCGCGAGAAGCGAACGCACCACCAGGGTGTCCAGGAGCACTCCGAAGGCCACGATGAACGCGATCTGCGCCAGGAAGGCCAGCGGAATGACGATCAGCGCGGCGAAGGTGGCGGCCAGCACCACTCCCGCCGATGTGATCACTCCGCCGGTGCTGACCAGCCCCCGGAGCACACCCTGCCGGGCCCCGTGCACCAGCGCCTCCTCCCGGACACGTGACATCAGGAAGATGTTGTAGTCCACCCCGAGGGCTACCAGGAAGACGAACCCGTACAGCGGTACAGAGGCATCCGTGCCGCTGAACCCGAAGGCGTGCTTGAAGACCAGCGCCGAAACGCCCAGGGTCGCAAGGAAGTTGAGACCGACCGTGGCCACGAGCAGGACCGGGATCAGCACGGATCGCAACAGCCCCATCAGGATCACCAGAATGATCACCAGCACCACGGGCACGATGATGCCGCGGTCGCGCTCGGCCGTCCGCTGGGTGTCGTACTGCTGCGCGGTGTAGCCCCCGACGAGCGCCTCGGCGCCCGGGACAGCGTGCACGGCCGTGCGCAGACGCTGGATCGTCGCCTTGGCCGCATCACTGTCCGCGGCGTCCTTCAGCGTCACGTCGACACGGACACGTCCGTCGACCACGACGGGCGGTCCCGTGTCCGGTCGTCCGGAGGCGGTCACGGGTGCGGCGCGGGCGACGCCTCGCGTCCCCCGTGCCGCCGCGGTCACCTCGGCGGCGCGGACGCTGTTCGCGACGACCACGGCCGGGTTGCCCGATCCGCCCGGGAAGTGCTTGCCCAAGGTGGCTTGCGCGGACACGGACGGGGCGTCGTTCACGAAAATCTCGTCCAGCGGCACACCCTGCGCCTTCAGCGTGGGCGCGAACGCCGCACAGGCGACGAGGACCAGGCAGGTGGAGATCCAGACTTTGCGCGGGGTGCGGTCGACCCGGGCCGCGACCCGTCGCCAGATGCCGTGCCCCCCTGCCGCCTCGTCTGCCGGGCGCGGTTTCGCCGGCCAGTAGGCGGCCCGGCCGCACAGGACCAGCACGGCCGGCAGGAAGGTCAGCGTGCTCAGCACCGCGCAGACGATGCCGATCGCCCCCACCGGGCCGAGCGCCCGGTTGTTCGTCAGATCACTCAACAGCAGGGCCAGCAGGCCGAGAGCCACGGTTGCGGCGCTCGCGGTGATGGCCCCGAAGGAGCGGCGCAGCGCGGCGACGGCCGCTGCCGTGCGGTCGCCGTGCCGGGTGAGCTCCTCACGGAAGCGTGCGGTAAGCAGCAGGGCGTAGTCGGTGGCCGCGCCGATCACCAGAATCGACAGGATCCCCTGGACCTGGCCGTCCACCCGCACGACACCGTGGTCCGCGAGGGCGTAGACGATCGCGCAGGCGAGCCCGAGGGCGAGGACCGAACTGATGATGATCAGGAACGGCAGCAGCAGGCTTCGGTAGACGAGAAGCAGGATCACCAGGACGGCGGCGAGCGCGACGCCCAGCAGCAGCCCGTCGATCCCGGCGAAGGCGTCCTTCAGATCGGCCTGGCTTGCTGCGGGTCCGGCGATCCCGGCCTCGGTGCCCGGCACCGAATCAGCCGCTTCACGCACTCGGTCGAGCGTGCCGGGCAGTGCGTCACCGAGGTCGGAGCCGAGTTGCACGACGCCGGAGAGCGCCTGGCCGTCCTCGGCGGGCAGTGCGGGCGACGGCTTTCCGACGACTCCCGGCACGCCGGCCAGCGAGGCCAGAGCCCGGGTGGACGCGGCCCGCGCATCGGCCGGGAGCGGGCCCCTGCTGCTCGTCCAGACGACGATCGCGGGTACGGTCCCGGACCGCTGGAACTCCTTCTGCGCCTCGGACACCTTCGTCGACTCCGCGCTGCGCGGCAGGAACGCGGCCTGATCGTTCGTGGACACCTCGCCCAGCTTCCCGGCGAACGGGCCCAGCGTCGCGCCGATGCCGAGCCAGACGACGAGCAGGGCCAGAGGTACCAGCCAGCGGACGATGCGGTGCCGCGGTGCGGGCTTCATGACTTCCCCAGAGTTCGGCGTACGGTCATTTTATCTCGATCATTAATTATCTCAACCATTGAGAGATATTACTCTGGTGGTATGCGCACCGCAGGCAGAGTCCCGGACCGAGGCATGGACGACGGGCCCACCGGGCTCCAGACGTTCGCAGTGCTGTTGCGCCGGATGAACAGCGAGTTCAATCGCATCGCTCACGAGTTCGCCCAGTCCCAGGGGCTGCATCCCACGGATGTGCAGGCGCTCATCGCGATCCTCGACGCCGAGCGCACCGGGACGGGGGCGGCTATGACTCCGGGGAGGCTGCGCGAACAGCTCGACCTCACCTCGGGAGCGGTGACGGCGTGTCTGGACCGGCTGGAGCGCGCGGGACACATCCAGCGGGTCCGCGACAACAGCGACCGCCGGGTGGTGCATCTGCACTACGCGGCCGCGGCGAAGGCGGTGGCCCGCGACTTCTTCATGCCGCTGGCCGACAGCACGGACACGGCCAGGCGTCAGTTCGACGAGGCCGAGCTGACGGTCGTGGCCCGCTTCCTGGACGCCATGAACGACGAACTCGCCCAGTTGCGCAAGGACGGGCGGCAGCCCTGACCTAGGGCGTGTTTTGAAGGTCCCGTCTGCCCGGCGGCGTCTGGCACGCACGCTCGCGGCCTTTCGTTTGGATCAGGTCGGATCAGAGAGCGGAGTCCGGTGCGTGCACCCGGTTCGTGTCGTTTCGCTGGAGTGGTTCTTCCACGATCATGTCCGTATGGCTGATGACCGCACGCACGTCCAGGACTTCTTCACCGCTCGCGCCGCGGACTGGGACACCCGCTTTCCCGACGACGGGCCGGCCTACGCCGCGGCGGTCTCCGCCATGGACCTGCGTACGGGCGATGCCGTACTCGACGCGGGCTGCGGTACGGGACGGGCGCTGCCCGCACTGCGGTCCGCGGTCGGTCCCGAAGGCACCGTGCTGGGTGCTGATCTCACCGCGGCCATGCTGGAGGCCGCTGCTCGCGCGGGCCGCGACAGTGACGGGCTGCTGTGCCAGGCCGACGCCGCCCGGCTGCCGTTGCGGACGCATGCGCTCGACGCCGTGTTCGCGGCCGGGCTGATCGCACATCTGCCGCAACCGGAACAAAACCTTGCCGAACTCGCGCGGGTGGTGCGGCCGGGCGGGCTGCTGGCACTGTTCCATCCCATCGGCAGGGCGGCACTGGCCGCACGGCACCGTCGAACGCTCACCGACGACGATCTGAGGGCAGAGCCCAATCTCGCCCCGCTGCTGACCCGTTCCGGCTGGCGGCTGGACACGTACACCGACGAGACGGACCGCTTTCTGGTACTGGCCGAACAGATGGGGTGATCCCCTTGCCGCGCTCCGGTCGGCGAGGCAGGGCGGCTCACCCGGCTGGGGCGTCCGGACTACGCAGGTGCCGGACCGGGCAGCCGCCCAGGCCCGGCGTGGGGTACGTGCCGAGTGCGGACACCTCGTAGCCATCCGGATAGCCCTTGATCTCGGGATTCTGGCGGGCGTGGTGCGGGGCGGTGCGAGGCGGCAGCAGCCGTACCGCTCGGGCCCTCAATCGCAGGGCGCCCCGGGTGAGTCCACGCGTCACCGGTCCCGGACGCTGGTAGCGGAAGGCCCGCAGCAGCGAGTCGTCGAGGAGCGCGAGGCTCGCGCCGCGCGCCACCCGGGCCAGGGGGCGCGGGTACCAGGACGCCATCAGCGCCAGCGTGGCGTCCGACACCTCGCGCGCCCCCTCGTCCCAGCCGAAGTGCTCCTTCTCGTAGGCGTCGAGGGTGCGCTCGAAGTCCTCGTACGTGTGCGGCAGCTCCCTGATGCCCATGTGCGCGCCCAGGGTCCGGTAGTAGGCGGCGCACGCCGACCTCTCGTGCCTGGACAACCGGCGCCAGCCATAGCTGTCGAGCCACCGCTTCGGGGTGACGACGAAGGTGCACAGCACATAGCGCATGTCGTCGTTGCTGATGTCGTAGCTGCGGTGCATCTGGTTGATCCGACGGATGGCCGTACGCCCCGGACCGCTGTCGAAGCCGTGCTCGACCACGGCGTCCAGGAGGAGCGCGGTGTCGTCGTACCGCTTCTGTGAACGGCTCGTCAGTTCCGCCGTATCGGCCAGCAGTCGGCCGATGCTGGGGACGGCATACGTTCGGTACAGAGCGAGTTCAAGGGCGCGGGTGATGTCCCAGGGGAATTCGTAGGTGGCCGTGATCCGGTAGATCTCCAGGAAGTCCTTCTCCGGATCCAGGCGTTGAATGTCCCTCAGCCGGTCGTAGCGCTTCACCGCACGTCCCTCTCGTAGTCCGGGCCGAGTGTCCGACCCTACGTCTGCGGGCAGGACCGTGAGTACGCGCACGAGACAGCAACGCCTTACCCGCGCGGCACGTCTCCTCACGTGCACGTGTTCCGTGTCCGCCAGATACATGTCCAGGAAAGGCGGTCTCCATGACCGACATGCTCGGCATACTCCGCAGAGCCGTGAATCCCGGCCGCAAGGGCGGCCGGCCCGACGCCCCCGCCAAGGCGCCGGAGCGTCGGCAGCACAATCTGTTCGATGCGGCCGCAACGTTCGTCGCGGCATCGGTGGAGGAAGACCAGGAGCGGATGGACGAGGCGAGCGGCTGGGTGTCGCCGGAAGCGCTCTCCTTCGGCGTCGGGGAACTCGCCTGCCGGGCGGTCATCGCGCTCGCCCGCGAGCGCGATGAATCACCCGAAACGGTGGCTCGCACCCTGCTCGGCCTGGCCGACGAGTAGGCGTCCCGTCCACGGCACACCGAAGCCAGGCGTCACGTTCTGCCTTGTCAGGGCCTCGACGAGTGGGTTACCCACTGGTTAAGGTGCGCCGACGGACAACCATGACGGATGAGGAGGGTGCAGTGACCGGGACGGACAACGCAGTCGCCGACGACGACGCACTGTACGTACTGACTGCGGTCCTGCTGACCCCAGCACAGTTTCCGAGTGTGCTGGGCGACGACTACCCGGAGGCCTGCGCGGCGCTCGGGCTCGGCCCGTACGCCACGGGGTACGGACTGGTCATGGGTCAGGACGGCGACGGGGCCAGGTGGACCGTCGTCGTCGACGACGTCTCTCTGGTGGCCGTGGCGATAGCGTCCTGGGACTGCGGCATGGAGTACGACCTGTCGCCCGACGAAAGCTCGGTGGTCTGCGCTCTCCCCGGCTGGCCGCTCGCCGTGGCGGTCGCCGCGCCGGGCGTGGCCGCTCCGCACGACCCGGCCCCCGATCCCGACGCGGACGGCGGGCATCCGCCTCCGCTCGCTCCACCCGACACCAATGTGTGGGGCCCGGCGCAGCGCCGCCTCGGTGCGGACGCGATCGCCTCGCAGTGGGCGGCCTGGCGCGAGCAGATCGACGACTCCGCCGAGCCCGGACCGGCAGGCGACGGCAGCGAGGAGGCTACCTATCAGGGCGACCACTCGTCCCGTACGGACGGTCCCGACGCGGACGCGGAGCCGGATGCGGATTCCGGTTCCGACCTCGGCTCCGAGCTCGGCACCAGCTCCGACCCCGCATCCGGCGCCGCGGCGGACAGCAGCGTCCCGGGCGATGCGGATACGGGCGATGCGGACACGGCCGGTGCCGGCGGTACGGACGCGGGCCGTGCGGGCGAGGATGCCGCCGAGCGCAGCGCCCAGTCCGGCGCCCATCCCGGTGTCCGGCGGGCTCTCGCCGAAGCGCAAGCCTATGTGGGGGCCCCGCCGCCGCCCGGCCGGATCCGGTCCTCCTTCGCCCCGGGGGACGCCAGGACGATCCGGGCCGACGGCCCCGGCTGGTCCATGGTGGCCAGGACCGACGACATGGCGTTTCTCCTGCTGGACGAGATACCGGGCGAGATAATGCCGGTCCAGCGCGGGAAGGACCTTCCCGGCCTGCTCAAGGCCCTGGACGCGCTGGCCGTGCGGCCCTCCTGAGCCGCCTCGGACATCGGCACCGCCGACCGGGCGCTGCCGGGTGCCGGGCCCGTGTGGTCAGGGCCCGGCACCGCTCAGCGGCCGATCTCCTTGCGGCTGATCCTGCGGAGCCTGCGCCGCTGACCGGGGTCCAGTGCCAGGTAGGCGATCGCGGGGATTCCGATGAGCACCAGCAGTGACAGCCAGAACCCGATGAACGGCATCAGGACGACTGCGACGACGACTCCCCCGATGGCGATCTTCGCTCTGTTCGACATCGTCCACGCCTCCTTCGCGGCCAGTAGCCGCTCCTGCTGTGAGAACGCCTGTGCGTGCCCATCGGTTCCAGCCTGCCCCGAACCCGTCGGGAACGGTTACCTGAGCGGTGCGCCGACCTCGTGCATGTGGTCGAGTGCCTGCCGGTAGGACTCGATGAGTCCGGTCTCCGCGTACGGCATGCCGAGAGCCTCGCAGTGCGCCCTGACCAGGGGCTGCGCCAGCCGCAGATGCGGGCGCGGCATGCTCGGGAAGAGGTGGTGCTCGATCTGGTAGTTGAGCCCGCCGAGGAACCAGTCGGTGAGGACGGCGCCCCGCACGTTGCGTGAGGTGAGGACCTGACGCTGCAGGTGTCCCCAACGGTCCCCGTCCGGGTCCGGCATCTCCATGCCCTTGTGGTTCGGGGCGAAGGCCATGCCCAGGTGCAGCCCGAAGAGCGCGTGGTGCACGAGGGCGAAGACGACCGCCTTGCCGGGAGACATGACCGTGAGCAGCAGCGCGGCGTAGAGACCGAGGTGGGCGACGAGCAGCAGGGCGGAGAGGACACGCTCACGGGCGGGCTGCTGTCGCAGGTACTGGAAGCCGGAGATCTTCAGCGCGATGCCCTCCAGGAGCAGCATCGGGAAGAACAGGCGGGCCTGGTTACGGGTGAGCCAGCGGGCGAAGCCCTCGCGCTGTGCGGCCTGCTTCTGGGTCCAGACGAGGGCGCCGACACCGACGTCCGGGTCCTTGTCCACGTGGTTGGGGTTGGCGTGATGGCGTACGTGCTTGTCGTTCCACCAGGCTTCGTTCATGCCGAGCAGCAGGTTGGCGTGCACCAGGCCGATGGCCCGGCTCGCCCGGCGGTCACCGGATATCTGGGCGTGTCCGGCGTCGTGCCCGACGAACGCGGTGCGGGACCAGAAGACGGCGAGGGGCAGTGCGAGCAGCAGCGTCCACCACGTGTTGCCGAGAAGGAACATGCCCGTGAGCACGGCTCCCAGGGCGAGCAGGTTGGCGGCGATGCCGGCCGCGTACCAACCGGTGCGGCGTTCGAGGAGTCCTTGCCCCTTGACGGCCCGCAGCAGTGGCGCGAAGTCGCTTCCTGCACTTCCGACACTTCCGGCACTTCCGGCACCGTCACGGGTTCGTTCCGCGACGGTGGTTGCGGCCTGAGGCATGATGTCTCCGGTCTTAAGGGGTGCGCTGACCTGATGAAACGTACGGGTCGCAGATATAAGGCAGCCATGGAGCCACCACCCGAGGTTTCCTGGTGCCAACCCCCTCATTGCGATGGGGGGCTGACTACACCTGGCCGACATACCGGACACAGGCGTGTGATCTAAAACATGTGACGACTAGCCCCGCCGCCGGATGCGATGGAGTACCCTCGGCGACCTCGGCCCACTAGTCAAATTTGAGGAATCTGACATCGCTGTGCACAGCCTCCCCGCAGCAACGCTCTCCGAGATCTCCGCACTCATCGGCTGTTCCGTGGTGTTCCTGCCCGCGGATCCCTCCCGGACCGGACGCGTCGCCTTCTGGTGCCCAGACGGTAGCAGCCCGCCCGATGCCCCGGGGACCGTCGAGGGGCTGACCGTGACCGGCCCCGGCGCCGAGTTGTACGAAGTGGCGGCGCGGCTGCTCCCCGTGCGGGACGCGCTGCCGGTGCTGACCCGCGCACGGGCCTCGGCCGGCGCCTCGGCGTCGGCCTCCTTCTGGGGTGCTGCCGGGCTGCTGGCCCTTCAGTTCACCGCGCGCGGGCTGCTGTTGCCGGGGCTGAGCACCACGGACCAGGACGCGTGGCGGGCCGGACCACTCACGGCCGATGACCAGGACCGCATCCGCGGCCTGGCCGCCTCCATGCCGCCAAGTGCCCATGCGGTACCGCTCGATGCGACGGCGGAACCGCTGTTGCTGCCCGAACCGGAGTGGCTGGTGCGGGCGTTCCTCGACGCGGTGGCCGACGGCCTGCCGCGCACACCCGCCGCGGCCCTCGCCAACGGTGGTCCGGCATTCACCGCGGACGCTCCGCAGCGGCTGGCGGACCAGCGGGCCTGGGCCGCCGACGTCGCGGCCGGGCACGACGCGGGCGTCCGGCTCTCGCTGCGCGTGGAGGTGTCCGGGCTCGACCGGGCCGGCGACGGGCCCGAGGGGCAGCTGTCCGGCCCCTCCTTCCGGGTGGTCCCGCAGATCCACAGCGTCAGCGACCCCACACTGGTCACCGATGCCGCCCTGATCTGGACCGGCAGCGGACCGGCCGCCGCGGCCCTCGGGCCGAGGGCCCGGATGGACGCCCTGCTGATGCTGCGCCGGGCCGCCCGCGCCTGGCCGCCCCTGACCCCGCTGCTGTCGGCGGCCGTGCCGGACGCCGTGGAACCGGCGGACGAGGAGATCGCGGAACTGCTCGGCCCCGCCTCACGCGCGCTCGCCGCGACGGGCGTGCAGGTGCACTGGCCAAGGGAGCTGGCCCGCAAGCTCACGGCGCGTGCGGTGATCGGTCCCTCCGACGACGAGTACGGCGGGGCCGGATCAGACGGTTTCCAGCCAGCCGCCCGTACCGGTTCCGACCCTGCACCGCTCCTGTCGGCGGACGCCCTGCTCGCGTTCGACTGGCGGTTCGCGCTCGGCGGCCTGGAGCTCAGCCGCGCCGAGCTCGACCGGCTGGCCGAGGCGGGCCGGCCGCTGGTGCGGCTGCGCGACCAGTGGGTGCTGATCGATCCCGACGAAGCGCGTCGCGCCCGGGAGACCCAGGACCGCAAGGTCACCCCGATCGACGCGCTCGGGGTGGTACTGACCGGCTCAACGGAGCTCGACGGACGACGGGTCGAGGTCCGGGCGACCGGCTGGCTGGAGGCGCTGCGCCAACGGCTCGCCGATCCGGAGTCCCGGCAGGCGCAGGAGGGGCAGCCGGCGCTCGGCCAGCCCGCCGCCCTCACCGCGACCTTGCGCGACTACCAGCTCCGTGGCCTGAACTGGCTGCACACGATGACCTCGCTCGGCCTCGGCGGCTGCCTCGCGGACGACATGGGGCTCGGCAAGACCATCACCCTGATCGCACTGCATCTGCACCGGCAGACCATCGAATCGGCCGCAGGCCCCACCCTGGTGGTCTGCCCGACCTCGCTGATGGGCAACTGGCAGCGGGAGATCGAGAAGTTCGCGCCCGGCACCCCGGTCCGCCGCTTCCACGGCGGCTCACGGAGCCTGGAGGACCTGGCGGACGGCGAGTTCGTCCTCACCACGTACGGGACGATGCGGCTGGACACTCCGAAGCTCGCAGCCACCCGGTGGGGCATGGTCGTCGCCGACGAGGCGCAGCACGTGAAGAACCCCTACTCGGCGACGGCCAGACAGCTGCGCACGATCGGCGCGCAGGCCCGGGTGGCCCTCACCGGCACCCCGGTGGAGAACAACCTCTCCGAGCTGTGGGCGATCCTCGACTGGACGACCCCCGGCCTGCTCGGCCGGCTCGGCACGTTCCGTACCCGCTACGCGCGAGCGGCCGAGGAGGGCAGCGACCCGGCGGCGGCCGAGCGCCTCGGCGCGCTGGTGCGTCCGTTCCTGCTGCGCCGGCGAAAGTCCGACCCGGGCATCGCTCCTGAGCTGCCGCCGAAGACCGAGACGGACCGCGCGGTCTCCCTGACGGCCGAGCAGGCGGGCCTGTACGAGGCAGTGGTGCGCGAGACCCTGGCGGCGATCTCCGCCGCCGATGGCATGGCGCGGCGGGGCCTGGTGGTGAAGCTGCTGACCGCGCTCAAACAGATCTGCAACCATCCGGCGCAGTACCTCAAGGAGGACGAGCCGCAGATCGCCGGCCGTTCGGGAAAGCTGGAGCTGCTCGACGAGCTCCTGGACACCATTCTCGCGGAGGGCGCGGCCGTCCTGGTGTTCACCCAGTACGTGCAGATGGCCCGGCTCCTCGAACTGCACCTGGCGGCGCGCGGGGTCCGCACCCAGTTCCTGCACGGCGGCACTCCGGTCGCCGCCCGCGAGGCGATGGTGAACCGTTTCCAGGCGGGCGAGGCCCCCGTCTTCCTGCTGTCGCTCAAGGCGGCCGGGACCGGCCTCAACCTCACCCGGGCGGGCCATGTGGTGCACTTCGACCGCTGGTGGAACCCGGCGGTCGAGGCCCAGGCGACCGACCGCGCGTACCGCATCGGCCAGACCCAGCCGGTGCAGGTCCACCGGCTGATCGCCGAGGGCACCATCGAGGACCGGATCGCCGGGATGCTGGCCCGTAAGCAGGGGCTCGCGGACGCGGTCCTCGGTTCCGGCGAGAGCGCCCTGACCGAACTCGGCGATGCGGAACTGGCCGACCTGGTCGAGCTGCGAGGGGGCGCACGATGAGCAAGGGATACGAGCCCGGCGCATACGAGCCGGACAGATACGAGTCGGACGGGTACGCCGCCGATGAATACGCCGACACGTACGACACCTATGACGGGGACGACGCCGACACCGACACCGACGAGCGGGACGAAGGGGCTCCCTCCGCGTCCGCGCAGGAACGCACCTTCGCCGCGCTGCCGCCCGCGCACGGCCGCGGTTTCGCGGAGTCCTGGTGGGGCCTGGCCTGGCTCAAGGCGCTGGAGGACACCGCACTGGACGGCCAGCAGCTCAAGAAGGGGCGGCGGCTCGCCCGTGACGGCGGGGTCGGTGTGGTGTCCGTGCGGCCCGGCCGGATCACCGCCGTGGTGCAGGACCGGGACGCGAGCGCGTACCGCAGCGATGTGCTGCTCCAGGAGTTGAGCGAGGAGGAGTGGGACCGGTTCCTGGACGTGGCGGTCGACCGGGCCGGGCACATCGCGGCCCTGCTCGACCGCGAGATGCCGCCGCACCTGGTCGAGGACGCGGCAGCGGCGGGCGTGGAACTGCTCCCGGCCATCGGCGACCTCGATCCGGAATGCACCTGCGAGGCCTGGGACCACTGCCCGCACACCGCCGCACTCTGCTACCAGGTAGCACGGCTGCTCGACCAGGACCCGTTCGTGCTGCTGCTGATGCGCGGACGCGGCGAGCGCCGGCTGCTCGACGAGCTCCAGGTGCGCATCACCGCCCGCGCCACGGGGCACGAACCGTCCGGGCCCGCCAACGCACCGGCGGCGGAACCCACCGGCCGGGGTGTACGCGGGGTCCCGGCGGCCGAGGCCCACGCGGCGGCCGGCACCCTCCCACCGCTGCCCCCTCCCCCGCCGCTTCCCGCCCAGGCCGGTGTCTCGCCCTCGCTGGACACGGAGACCGATCCGGAACCCGGCGTGGACCCGACGGCGCTGGAGATGCTGGCGACGGACAGCGCCGCACGCGCTCACCGGATGCTCGCGGACGCGCTGGCGCCCGGCCATGAACTCCAGCCCGTGCCCGCCGCGCTGACGCCGGAACAGGACGCGGTACGGCTGGCCGCCGACGCACGCCCCGAGCCGTGGATCGCGACCCGGCTGGCAGCCGGGTCGGGACGTGGACCGGCCGGTCTGCGGGTCGCGGCAGACGCCTGGCGGTACGGCGGCGCCGCGGCGCTCCTGGTCCTGGACGAGCAGTGGACACCGGACGCGGCATCACTGGCCCACGCCCGGGCCCAGCTGGCCACCGCATGGGAGGAGGACGAGGCTCCCCGGCTGCGGGCCGAGCACAACCGCTGGACATCGGCGGACGGCACGCTCCAGCTGCGCTACGGACGGGAGGGGCGCTGGTATCCGTACCGCAAGGAGAGCGGGCGTTGGGCGCAGGCCGGCCCCTGCGACGACGATCCGGCGGCAGCTCTGGCCGACGCGAGCCAGACGGACGCGGACCAGCCGGAAGCCGGCCGGACGGATGCGGGACGGACGGGCGCAGACCGGACCGACGCCGGTCGGACGGGGACCTGACGGAGCCTCACCGGCGCCGGGTGCCTGACGGAGCCTCACTGACGGCCGGGGGCGCGTGTTTCGCTCCCGGCCGCCGCGCGAAAAGGACTGCGCGTGCTCTCCCCCGGCCGAGGGCGATTCCGGCCCCCTGCCGTCTTCCGCCGCCCGCTCGACCCCCGTACGGTGGGGGCCCGCGAGATACTCGGCCGTACATCGGACAACGCATTCCGGTCAGCGGACAAGAGGGAGTGACCAGCTGCCCGCGAAATCGGCGGACGGCGGCCTCCCACGGTGAACCGCCACCTCGGACGAACGCTGTTCCGCTACCTCGGACAGTCGGATCCCTCCCCGGAATCCCCGGACCGGCCCTCCTCCCACCTCAGCTACGACCGCTCCCCCACACAGCTGGAGTACACATGCACCGGAGAAGGATCCTTCAGGGCGCGGCCGCCACTGCCGCGGCCACGCTGCTCCCCGCCTCCGCACGGGCCACCGCGGCGGCAGCGGGCGACACGGACTATCCCTCGGCCCACTGGGTGCCCGCGTCCACGTCCAACTACACGGTCTCGACGAGGCCTTCGGCGTATCCCGTGCAGTACGTGATCATCCATGTCACCCAGGAGACGTTCTCGGACGCGGTCGCGATCTTCCAGAACCCGGCGAAGCAGGTCTCCGCGCACTACGTGGTCCGGTCGGCGGACGGCTACATCGACCAGTGCGTCAGGGAGCGGAACATCGCCTGGCACGCGGGCAACTGGGACTACAACACCCGGAGCATCGGCATCGAGCACGAGGGCTATGTGGACCAGCCCGAATACTTCACCGACGCCATGTACGAGAAGTCGGCGCTGCTGACCGCCTCGGTGTGCGACCGCTACGGCATCCCCAAGGACCGCGCGCACATTCTCGGCCATGTGCAGGTCCCGGGCACCGACCACACCGATCCGGGCCCGAACTGGGACTGGGTCCGCTACATCCGCCTCGTCAACCTGCTCGGCACGGGCTGACCGGCTGCCGGGGTCCGGTCCCGGGCCAGGCACCGGTCCGGCCCTTCCGATTGCTCTCCGCACCACGGTTGTCGCGGGCGTCCGCTGCGACGACGATGGGGGTGCACGGCGCCCCTGGACGGGAGGGTGAGTTGACGGACCCCTGGTTGGCCCTGGCAGCCGACGCGGACCCCGGTGAACGGCTCGGCGAACTGCGCCACGCGCACGAGGTGTTCACCGCAGCTGGCCGCCTGGAGCGGCCGGTACGCCCGGTGGTGGGTGAGTCCTGGCGCCGCTCGGCGCGGGCCCGCGTCTGCCCGGACGGCGCCGCACTGGTCGATCTGGACGCCGACGAGGTCGGGCCGTACCGGGAGGCCCATCCGCTCGCCCGCGCCATGCCGGTGATCCGGGAACTGATGAGCGCCTACGCCACGGACGGGGAGCACCTCCTGGCGGTGTGCGACGCGCACGGCAGGCTGCTGTGGGTCGAGGGGCATCCGGTGACCAGACGGCGTGCCGGGCGGATGAACTTCGTGGAGGGAGCCCGCTGGGCGGAGTCCGTCGCCGGTACCAACGCGCCGGGGACCGCCATCGCCGTGGACCGCCCCGTCCAGGTGTTCGCGGCCGAGCACTTCCTGCGTCCGGTGCAGCAGTGGACGTGCGCGGCCGCGCCACTGCACGACCCGCACACCGGACGGGTGCTGGGCGCGGTCGACATCACCGGCGGGAACGGGCTCGCCCATCCGCACAGCCTGGCGTTCGTGCAGGCCGTCGCCCGCGCCGCCGAGTCCCAGCTGGCCCTGCTCGCCCCGCCCCCGTCCGCCGGGACCGTACGGCTGAGCGCGCTCGGCAGGAACGAGGCGCTGCTGACCGTGGCCGGCCGGTCGCTCCGCCTCAGCCGCCGGCACAGCGAGATCCTGGTCGCCCTGGCCAGGCGGCCCGAGGGCATCGGCGGTGACGAGCTCCTGGTCGAGCTGTACGAGGACGAGTCGGTCACCCCGGTGACGCTGCGGGCCGAACTGTCCCGGCTGCGCCGTCTGCTCGGCCCGGATCTGCTGCTCTCCCGCCCCTACCGTCTCGCCTCCCCGGTCGACGCGGACTTCGACACGGTCGCGCGCCGGCTGGCCTCGGGCGCGGTCGCCTCGGCCCTGAGCGCCTACGCGGGTCCCCTGCTGCCCGGTTCGCAGGCTCCGTCGGTCGTGCGGCTGCGGCGCCGGCTCGACGATTCGCTGCGGGCCGCGCTGATCGCTCGCGGAGATCCGGGGCTGCTGGCGGACTGGGCGTCCAGCCCGTGGGGCGAGGACGACCTCCCCGCGTGGCGGGCGCTGGCCGCAGCAGCGCCCGCTGCTCAGCGTCCGGCGCTGCTGGCTCGGGCCCGGACACTGGACGCGGAGCTGCGATAGCCACCGGCCCGCCGCGGCACGCAACGGGGTTGCAACGTCGCGCTCCCTAGCCTCGCGCCGAGGGCCGCCCAACGGCGGGCGGCACCGGATCCGGGAGGCCACAGAGATGACCCGTTACGCTGCGCCGGGCACCGAGGGCGCGATCGTCTCGTACGAGTCGCGCTACGACCACTGGATCGGCGGCGGGTACGTACCGCCCGCCCGTGGCCAGTACTTCGAGAACCCGAGCCCCGTCAACGGCCGCCCGTTCACCGAGATCGCCCGAGGCACCGCCGAGGACGTCGAGCACGCCCTGGACGCGGCACACGCCGCAGCTCCGGCCTGGGGTGCCACCTCGGCGGGTGACCGCGCCTCGGTCCTGAACCGGATCGCCGACCGGATGGAGGCTCATCTGGAGGAGCTCGCGGTGGCGGAGAGCTGGGAGAACGGCAAGCCGGTACGGGAGACACTGGCGGCCGACATCCCGCTGGCCATCGACCACTTCCGCTACTTCGCGGGCGCGCTGCGGGCCCAGGAGGGTTCGCTCAGCCAGCTCGACGAGGACACCGTCGCGTACCACTTCCACGAGCCGCTCGGCGTCGTCGCGCAGATCATTCCGTGGAACTTCCCCATCCTGATGGCCACCTGGAAACTGGCCCCGGCCCTCGCGGCGGGCAACGCGGTGGTCCTGAAGCCCGCCGAGCAGACCCCGGCGTCCATCCATGTATGGCTGAGCCTGGTGGCCGACCTGCTTCCGCCGGGTGTCGTGAACGTCGTCAACGGCTTCGGCGCGGAGGCCGGGAAGCCGCTGGCGTCCAGCCCGCGCGTCGCGAAGATCGCGTTCACCGGGGAGACCACGACGGGGCGGCTGATCATGCAGTACGCCTCCGAGAACATCAAGCCGGTGACACTGGAACTGGGCGGCAAGTCCCCGAACATCTTCTTCGACGACGTCTGGTCGGCCGACGACGACTTCCGCGACAAGGCGCTCGAGGGCTTCACCATGTTCGCCCTCAACCAGGGCGAGGTCTGCACCTGTCCCTCGCGCGCCCTGATCCAGCGCGGCCACTACAGCGAGTTCCTGGAGGCGGGCATCGCCCGCACCGAACAGATCGTGCCGGGCCATCCGCTGGACACGGACACGATGGTCGGCGCCCAGGCCTCCAACGACCAGCTCCAGAAGATCCTTTCCTACCTGGACATCGGCCGGCAGGAGGGCGCCAAGGTCCTTACGGGCGGCGAGCGGATCGAGTACGACGGTGAGCTGGCGGGCGGCTACTACGTACAGCCGACGATCTTCGAGGGCGACAACCGCATGCGGGTCTTCCAGGAGGAGATCTTCGGCCCGGTCGTCGCCGTCACGTCGTTCTCGGACTTCGACGACGCGATCCGCACGGCGAACGACACCCTCTACGGGCTCGGGGCGGGCGTGTGGACCCGCGACACGAACACCGCGTACCGGGCGGGCCGGGCCATCCAGGCGGGCCGGGTATGGACGAACTGCTATCACGCGTACCCGGCCCACGCGGCGTTCGGCGGGTACAAGCAGTCGGGGATCGGCCGGGAGAACCACCGGATGATGCTGGAGCACTACCAGCAGACGAAGAACCTGCTGGTGTCGTACTCACCGAAGAAGCTGGGCTTCTTCTAGGAGCACAGGGAGAGGCGCCTGACCTGGGCAACCGTGTGTCCGTGGGCATCCACGTTCCGCATCCGTCACCGTCGCGGCGCCGGGCCGAGTCGGCCTCCTCATCCAGCCGCCTCTCAATGAACGTCACTGGATTTTCAGTCATAGGAGCATTTTCGACGCCGTGACGGGCACCATGAAGCGATTTTCGTGGTGTCCGGTGTGATCACGGCGTCGGAGCCGTCCTGGACAGCCCCGTTCACCGGGCTGAGCCCCGGTCCGTTCGGGAAGTTGGTGACGGTTCCGCGGCGTGAGGGCGCGGACGCGGTCCGCAGGGGCCGGCCGTGGAGGCTGCCGCTGGAGGACCGGGCGCTGCCGGTCGCGGCGTACTGGCGGACGAACCTGACCATGCGCCAGTTGGCGCCGCTGTTCGGGTTTTTCGTGTCGGCGGCGGACCGGATCATCGGTTACCTCGGGCCGATGCTCGCCCTCAGCGCCGCGAGCGGTTCGCGAAGGACACCGTGCTGATCGTGGGCGGGACCTGGTGCCAACCCACGACCACACCGTCGGCGAGCGGTCGAAGAACTACCCGTATTCCACGAACCACCAGGCGGTCATCGACGGCCGGCACCCGGCTCGTCGTGGTGGTCGGCAGTCCCCTGCCCGGCAACCGCAACGACTGCGAGGCATGGGAGGAATCAGGTGCGAAGGCCCCTGTCGGCACGACCATGACCATTGCCGATGGCGGCTGTCCGGGCACCGGGCTCGTGATGCCCCACCGCCACCGAAAGGGCGAGGGACTGCCCGACTGGAAACAGGCCCACAACAAATCCCACAAGCATGCCCGCGCAAGCGCCGAGCGCGCCTTCGCCCCCATGAAGACCTGGAAGATCCTCCGCGACTGCCGCCTCAAAGGCGACGGCGCCCACCACGCCATGCCCCGCAGCGCACGGATCACCGACATCGTGAAGGCCGTGGTCGTACTTCACCACGCCTCAACCAGAGGTTAGAAAGGACTCCATGAGTTTTGACATCTTCGTGTGCCGGTTCCAGAACGGTGAGCCAGCGACGCTGGACATGAGTGCCGCGCACGAAGTCCTCGGCCCCTATGCGGTGGTGCGGGACCCCGAGACGGACCTCCTGCTGGTCAGGGCGGCGGATGGGGAAGAGGCGGGTGTGTACTTCAACGATCCGACCGGCATCACCTTCAACCGCTTCGGAGGGGATGGGATCATGGACCTCTTGGCCGTCCTACTCCGACGGCTGGATGCCGTACTCGTGGTTCCGGGCGGGCCGACCATGATCCAGCGGGATGAGGACCGCGAGCTTCTGCCCGCTGCCCTCAGGGACGAGTGGCCCGTCGTCGTGGCCCGTACTGGCGCGGAGATCGACCGGGTGATCCGGGCTTCCTGAACGAACGGGCGAGGGGGGTGTTCCCGGTGCACGTCACCGGGAACAGCCCCGTCGTCTCCGCACGGGCGCGGCCGCCGGCCAGTACGCGCTTCCTGCGAAGGCTCCGCTGCAGCACCAACCGAATCACCGACATCGTGAAGACCGTTCTCGTCCTTCACGACGCCTCAACCTGAGGTTGGAAAAGGCTCACTGATCGTTTCCAAGCCGGCTCTGCCGAACCGCGAGTTGGGCGTGCCGTGCCGGTTCGGATCGGAGCGGTCTTCCGCCGCAAACGTGAAGCTGGGGCGACACCGATATCGTTGGACGCCCATGAGCCCGATCGGCCGACCATGGTCTACGCAGTTCCTGTACGGTCGTTCCGGAACCGGGCCGTTCGGGCGCGCCTCGCGCGACCGCACGCCGGCGCGCGCCCGGTGCACTGCCCTGTCGATCGCCTGTCGATGGGTTTTGCCTCCTGCGAAGTCGTTTGCTCCGCCCGGCACTTCGCTCACCTGAACGGCCGCATCGGATGAAGTCCGGTCATGGGCGGGTGCCGTGGGTGCCGGGTCGCGACATGAGCCCCAACCGAGACTTGAGTAAGGAACCGCATGGCACGCGAGCATGATCCTTCCAGCCATATACCGTCGCGGCCGGACGCATCCGCAGGCGCCTCGGGGGCAGCAGGCCCGCCCGCGAGTTCCCCCGTCTCCGTCCGCCGGGCGGTTCCGATGCGAGGTACGGCCGGGGACCCCGGCGACGCCCTGATGCCGGGCGGGTCGCGCAGCGGCAAGGACGCCTCCTCCCCGACGGCCGGCCCTGACGCGGGCGCCCACAGCCCGTCGAGCGAGAGCGGGGAGAGCGGGAGCAAGGAGAGCGAGCGCTCCGGAGACGAGGCCCCCGAGGCCGCGGGCAGCCAGACGGGGACCGGGGAACAGGCGGGTGGCGAGGGCGTCGGCGGTGCGGCTTCGGCCATCGGTGCCGCACGGGCCGGCGGCACTCCGGAGCCGGCGACGGAGGAACCCTCCGAGGCGACGTCGTCCACCACAGCAGAGGCACGGGCGACGTCGGCATCGTCCGCGTCCTCTGACCCGGACCCTGGCCCGGCCGCAGCGCCCGCCACCACCCGCACCGTCGGGGGATCCCCGCCCGTCGCCACTGCGGCAGCGGCGGGAGACGGCGGCGGCGGCGCGGGTACGCACGCGGACGACGTACCGCCCAACGGGCGGCTGAAGAAGCCGATGCTGGCCGCGGCGGCGATCGCCGGTGCGGTGCTGATCTCGGTGCCGTTCCTCGTGGCGGGCCAGGACGACCGCAAGCCCGAGAAGGAGCAGACGCAGAACGCGGCCGGCACGGTTCTGGACAGCGAACGCCCTGTGGCCCCGGAGACCTACACCAGCGAGTCGCCGAAGCCCTCCGTGAAGCCGAGCGAGAAGAAGGAGAAGGAGAAGAAGAAGGAGACGGTGAGGCCGTCCGCCACGCCGACCCTCAAGGTGGCGATCGCCCCGCCACCGCCGCCGAAGGCGCCCGCGACCCGGCCCACGGCCACGGTGACGGCGAAAGCACCGCCGGGGACGGCCGCCAGCGCGATGAACAGCCTCGCGAAGAACGACCCCCACGGGCGACACATCTGCTACCGGGCCTTCGTGGCAGAACACGGCTGGCAGCAGCCCGTGTGCGACGGCACCATCACCGGCACGACGGACCAGGGCAAGAAGATCACGGCCCTCAACATCGCGGTGTGGAACGTCGAAGGCTCCTCCGCCAACGCCTTGCTGCACGACTCGGGTTCGACGAGCGGCAACGCCAAATGGGCCCCGAACTGGACGGCCATCGTCGCGGACGGCAAGAACAACTACATCGGCAGCTCGTCGAAGGGCGCCCCGTTCCTGACGGGCTTCGCCATGAACATCGGCAACGGCTCCGTCTGCCACACGGCCAAGATGGGCGGTGGTGGCTGGGGCCCGCAGATCTGCAAGAACAAGCGCCCCGAGTACATGTTCGTCGGCACCACCGAAAACGACCACTGGTTCGAGGCCGTGCGGCTCACGGTTTAACCCTCGGGGCTGACACGTCGGCCCACGAGGTATGCCCGTGCACCGCACCGGGGCTCTGCGGTATCCGCTGGTGACTTCGCTCGCTTCCAGCGGCGGGGGTTCGGCGGATCACGCCTTCGTTGCCGAGCACCTCGACACATTGCCCACCGCGTCGGACCGCGACAACCCGTCAGGGACCGCTCCCCCGGACTGCTCGCCGGTGCGGTGCCCGCCGATCCGTCCGGAACGATCGGCCCGCTCCGCGGCTACGTGCTCCCGCAGCAGCGCCTCGTCGTCCGCCCCGACCAGGAGGTCGCGTACCGCTTCGGCGAACTGGACGCCCGGCCGGCCCCTCGGTCCTCCAGGTCCCACACCTGGAGGACCGCCGCCTTGGGCGGTCCAGCTCGCCGACCAGCATACGGAGGCGTTCGAACGCCCCGGCTCCCCGTGCGCCGGCAAGCCCGGCCACCACCTGATCAGCCCTCAGGAACGGCACGGTGAAGTGCCGCCGGAGATCGGGGGGATCTTCCCCCTCGGGTCCGGCCAAGGCCTGACCGGGAATCGGGACGGTTCCCAGACCACGGGAATCCACCGGAATCCGTCACTCGCCCAGGGCAGGCGACCCGTCTGCGGGTTTGCCAAAGCGTTATCCACACACCTCTTGAGTCACTCCGGGACGTGCCGCACAGTCATGTATGCGCTTACGGAATGCGCATACATGATGTGTCGGAGGAGCCGCATGACCCGCACCGCCAGGACTGTCCGGTCCGCCGTCACCGCTGCCACGCTGGTGACGGCGCTCGCTCTGACCGGCTGCGGAGGCAGCGGTTCCGACCAGGCGAAGGCCGACGCGAAGCAGACCCTCACCGTGTGGGCCATGGGCGAGGAAGGCAACCGGATCCAGACGGTCGCCAAGGAGTTCACCGCGAAGCACCCCAACATCACCGTCAAGGTGACGCCCGTCGGCTGGGACGTCGTACACCAGAAGCTGCTCTCCGCCGCGGCTGCCGGGACGCTGCCGGACATGGCCCAGATGGGCTCCACGATGATGGGCGAGTTCATCGAACTCGGCTCGCTTGAGCCCGTGGACACCAAGGTCTTCGACGAGAACGACTTCTTCCCTGCCACCTGGAAGGGCAATGTGGTGGACGGCACCGCCTACGGCGTCCCCTGGTACGCCGACACGCGGGCCCTCTACTACCGCACCGACCTCGCCGAGAAGGCGGGCATCGACAAGGCGCCTGCCACCTGGAAGGACATGCGGGCCCTCGCCGCCGCGTACAAGGACAAGGCCGGGACCGACTGGGGGCTGTCCCTCCAGCCCGGCGGCGCCGGCGCCTGGCAGGGCTGGGCCCCCTTCCTCTTCTCCACCGGCGGTTCGCTGCTCGGCAAGGACGGTAAGCCCGCCCTGGACTCTCCCGAGTCGGTGAAGGCGCTGACCGAGTTCCAGCATTACTTCGACGCGGGGCTGGCGAAGAAGAACTTCGTGCCCGGCCAGGACGTCGTAAAAGACTTCGCCGCCGACCGGATGCCGATGTTCGTGTCCGGCCCCTGGATCGTCCAGAACCTCGCGGAGCAGCAACCCCAGCTGAAGGGCAAGTGGAAGGTCGCGCCGGTCCCGGCCGGCAAGAGCTCCAGCTCCTGGGTGGGCGGCGCCTCACTGGTGACCTTCAAGGACAGCGGGCACAAGGCGGCGGCCCAGGAGCTCACCAAGTTCCTGACCACGCCCGACATGCAGGCTCACTGGTACGAGGCCTCCAAGGCGCTCCCCGCCAGCAAGGCCGCCTGGGACCTGCCCGCGCTGAAGAACGGCGGTGCCTCGCTGGCCGTCTTCAAGGAGTCGCTCGCCACCGCGAAGGACATCCCGCCGCTCTCGAAGTGGGAGGAGTTCGCCGCGCAGATGGACAGCGCCCTGGAGAAGGTCTCGGCCGGGGCGGACCCTGCCGAGGCCGCCGCGAAGCTCCAGAAGGACACCGAGGGCCTGGTGGACTGAGCACGGCAACGGGACGTGGATCGGGCGTATGAAGGGGCCCCTCCCGCGCATTGTGCGGGAGGGGCCCCTTCATACGCCCGATCCACGTCCCGGTTCATGCGACTGGGTCACGCGCCTGGTCCACGTGGCCGGTTCACATGCCCGATCACATGCCCGATCACATGCCCGATCACATGCCCGATCGTGTGCCCGGTTCGCGTGTCCTGGCAGGTCGTCAGAGCCGGAAGATGCCATACCCGAAGCCGTCCGCGTGGATACGGCCGCCGCGCACCGTGACCCCCATGGCCTCCAGCGGGATCGCGGTGTCCGCCGGAGCGGCCGAATCAGCCGGTTCGCTGCGGGGGTTGATCACCACCAGGTAGCGGCCGCCGCGCACGTGGACCAGGGGGTAGCCGGCATGCAGGACCTCCGTGCTCCCCGCCGTGCCGAGCTCCGGGGTCTCCTTGCGCAGCGCGATGAGGCGCCGGACCAGGTGCAGCAGGGATCCGGTGTCGGCGCGCTGCCCGGCGACGGTGGGGCGGTCCGGGTCGGGGTCGAGGGGCAGGTAGAGAGCCTCGGCGGGGGCGGTGGAGAAGCCCGCGTTGGGCGAGTCGTCCCACTGCATGGGGGTGCGGGAGCCGGCCCGGTTGTAGCGGGGGCCGAGCCGGCTGCCCTCGCGCTCGGGCAGCCCTGGTACGTACCGCATGCCGATCTCGTCACCGTAGTAGATCGCCGGCAACGTCGGCCAGGTGAGCTGGAACGCGAGTGCGGCCGGGAGCTGTTCGGCGGTACGCGGCCCGCAGGCGAGCCGGGAGAAGTCGTGGTTGGCGGTCGGCAGGGAGATGAGTCCGGCATCACCGATGATCTCCGTCGCCCGGCGCCAGCCGTCCAGGAAGGTCTGCGGGGAGCCCAGCCCCCCGGCGTCGAAGTAGGGGGCGCGCGGCTCCCACTGTTCGCTGACGGTGCCCTCGAAGTTGTTCCACAGGGAGCGCAGCATCAGGCCGTCGTTCTCGGCTCCGAACTGCAGGAAGAAGTCCGCGTGGAATCCGGCCGGTACGGAGACCGCCGGGTCGCCCCACTCCGACAGCAGCGCCGCGTGGGGGTGCTCGGCGTCGAGGCGGGCGCGCAGCTCACGCCAGAGCTTGACCGTCTCGGCGTGGCCCGGGTCGTCCTTGACGAGCGAGGCCGCCATGTCCACGCGGAAGCCGGACAGGCCCAGCGACAGCCAGTGGCCCATGATCTCGTGCAGGGCCTCCCGGTTGGCGCGTGGGCCCTCGGCGTCCACGGACTGCCGCCAGGGCTCGGCCGGGTCCGTGCGTCCGTAGCCGAAGTTGAGAGCGGGCTGCGACTCGAAGAAGTTCGGCAGGTAGAAGCCGGAGCGGGCGCCCGGCGACGCGACGAACCCCTCCGGCCGCCGGTCCGGGCCGGCCCAGATGTAGCGGTGGTCACCGGGATCGTCCGCCGAGGCGGTGAACCAGGGGTGCCGGTCCGAGGTGTGTCCGGCCACCAGGTCGAGGAGCACCCGGATGCCGCGCCGGCCGGCCGCGTCGACCAGCCGGGCGAGGTCGTCGTTGGTGCCGTAACGCGGGGCGACCGAGAAGTAGTCGCTCACGTCGTACCCCGCGTCGTCGAAGGGCGAGGCGAAACACGGGTTGAACCAGACGGTGTTGACGCCCAGCCAGGAGAGATGGTCGAGCCTTGCCTCGATTCCGGCGAAGTCGCCGATGCCGTCGCCGTCGGAGTCGGCGAAGCTCTGCGGGTAGATCTGGTAGAGGACGGCGTCGGCCAGCCACTCAAGGGCGGGACGGGACGAGGTCATGGGCGGGAACCTCCGGGACGGCCCGCGCGAGGTGCACGAGCGCTTGGACGGGGAAGTGATCACTGGGGCAACGCCCGTGTTCGGCATAGGTGTTGACGCTCGCCGAGCGGACGCGGGTGCCGCGCGAGGCGAGGATCCAGTCGATCCGGTCGCCGTCCGGGAGGGCCGGCCCGTGGTCGTGGAACGTGCCGCGGGCCTTACCGCGCTCCTCGGCGGCGACCCAGGTGTCGGCCAGGCCCGCCCCGGAGAGCAGGGTGTCGTACGCGACGCTGCGTTCCGCCGGTGCGTTGAAGTCGCCGGTGACCAGGAGGGGGACGTTCGCGGGCCGGCCGGACAGCCATGTGGCGAGCAGGCGGGCGGAGCGCCTGCGGGCGTCTTCGGCGAGGTGGTCGAAGTGGGTGTTGGCGAAGCACAGTTCGCCGCCCGCGACCCGGTCGCGGAAGCGGACCCAGGTGACCATGCGGGGGCAGCCGCCGCCCCAGGTGTTGGAGCCGACTACCTTCGGGGTGTCGGAGAGCCAGAAGTGTCCGTGGGCGAGGGGTTCCAGCCTTCGCCGGTCGTGGAACACGGCCATGTACTCGCCTCGGGCGCCGCCCTCGCGCCCCTGACCGGTCCAGCCGTAGTCGGGCCCCAGCCCGGCCTCCAGGTCCTTCACCTGAGCGTGGAGCCCCTCCTGCGTGCCGATCAGGTGGGGCCGCACGGCGCAGCAGTTCCACGGCCGCACCGCGTCGCCGGGACCAGGGGTGCGGGGCACCGTCCCAGTCGACCTGCAGGTTGAACGTCATGACCCGCAGTCCGTGCCCGGTGTCCGTCACTGTGCTGCCTTCCGTGCTGTGCTCGTGCCGCGTCCGTGCTGTGCGGCGAGGGGTTCCGCCGCCCCTGTATGCGCTTACATGATCAGGAAAACGGTAGCTTCACCGCCGGTGATGTGGCAAGACCAAGCGGGAACCAGGTCACAGCCGGAGTGGAAGCCGGTGCGGCTCAGCAAGCAGATCGAGGTGCCCGGCGCGCTGGACGCCCGTGTCCACGTGCAGCACGCCGGTCAGACAGCCACATAGCGCTCAGCAACCGCTCCGGTGGTTGATTCCGCTGGGCGGATCCGGGCTGCGACGCCGGAACGGGCGGATGCAGCGCTGGGCGGACATTGCCCGATTCCTGCGGCGGCACGGAGGCGTTCGGCCTCTCGGAACGCGGACCGATCGAGGAGTGGAGCGGCCTGAGGGCTGCCCCGTAACTGGTCGGTGTCACCGGGCGGCGGCGCGCAGGTCCCGGATGTACCAGTCGAAAGCCGCAAGGGGGACAGAGCGACGATCCCGTCGGACAGCTTCACTTCATGCATCTGGTGATTCTTGACGCCGGAGCTGTGCCGCACCATCGGACTCCGCACCACATCACACCGAGCGCCGAGCTCCGCCGAGTTCCGAGCCCCGATGTACGAGCCACAGGAGATGATCTCCAAGGTTGCCGCGCAGGATCGCGGCACGGCGGCCTGCGCGGCGGCCGCGCCCCGAGAATGACGACGGTCGGCGGTTCCGGTACTCATCCAGGACGAGTTGCAGGGAATGGCGCATTCCGAGGGTTCAGTGCGCAGGGCGGAATGTAGCGTCGTGATCATGGAATCGCCGATCGGAACCACCCCTGACCAGGCGCCGGCGAACCCGGCCGCGACCGAGGACATGCTGGCCACTCAGCCGGTCGGTTACTGGTGCGGGCTGACCCATACGACCTCACCCGGCGGCTGCGTGACGCCATGGCCAGGATCGACGCCACGCAGCCGCAGTACTGGGTACTCAACCGCGTGAACGGCGACCCCACGGCGCCGGACCGTGCGGAGGTCGTTGATCAGCTGACACACCTTGCCGACGGGCCGCACGAGATCGCCAGGGCCGTCGACCAGTTGCTCTGCCGCCAATGGCTCCGGATCGATGACGGGCAGCGCCTGCACCTCACGGATGCCGGGGAGGCCGCCAGAGCGCGGCTCCGTGCGCTGGCGACCGAGGTACGCGCCGTAGTTCACCAGGGCATCAGCGACGAGGAGTACGTGGCCGCGCTCAAGGTACTGCGCAAGATGGTGGCCAATGTCGAGGGCGACGGGACTTCCGGTCACCCGTTCTGATGTCACGGGCACCTGCCGGACCCGGCCGGGAAAGGGTGCGGCAGGCGCGTGCTCATCGGGGGCTGCGTGAATACGCCCCGTGGACCGTCCGCCACGGACCGTACTCGGCGACAGATCCCGCCATGGCACACCGGTCCGCGCTGCGCCCCACACCGAGACCATCGCGACACGGGGCGAGACGCGGACCCAGCTCCGGAACACAGAGCCGGAAGGCCCCGCACGGAACCGGAAGGCCGGCGGTTCGTGTGCGGGGCCGCGTCCCTCGGAGCGGCGGCCGTCAGACTCCGGTCAGGGCGTACGTACCCGTACCGTCCTGTCTGCCGCTGGAGTACTGGCGGATCAACTCACCGTCCGCGTACCGGTCGTGGCCCATCATGGAGCCGCTGTACTTGTTCTGCACACCGATCTTCGAACTGCCGGGTACGTCGCGGTAGATGTAGAACCGCTGGAGGTCGTCCTCCACGCAGGTTGCCGTCGTCAGGTTGACCTGCTCCTGGTGGGCGGTGTTCGCCGGGATGGTGGCGCATCCGCCGTTGCCCCAGTTCCACAGGGACGCCTCGATGACGCCGTTGTCCTCCGTCACATTGCACAGCCGCCAGTTGTCCAGGTGGGCACTGAGGAAGTTGGATTCGCGCAGGCGGACGCCGTCGTTGGCCAGGAGCGGCGCACTCCAGTTCAGCGGCTTGCCGGGGACGTCGATCCTGTAGACGGCGGGCTGGCAGTTCAGGGCGGCGCGGGTGGCGGGGGCCGGGGTACGGGTGGCGGGGGCCGGGGTACGGGTGGCGGGGGCCGGGCTTCCGATGGCCTCCGCGCTCTCGTCGGTCCTGGTGGCCTGCTCGGCTTCGTGCCTGGCCTTGGTGGCCTTCGCCGAGGAGACGGGACCCGCCGCGTGGATCGCGGTGGCGGTGGCGGAGCCGCAGTCGAGGAGGTCCTGCGCCTTGCGCATGATGCTGTTGGCGGGGACGCTGTCCTCGCAGCGCACCGCACCCTCTTCGAGGGCGGTGTAGGTGGTGTAGCTGCCGGTGTCGGACCCTTCGATCCACTTCAGCGCCCAACTGCCGTCGTCCTGTTGGACGCGGTTGCAGTTGAGGCTGCCGTACGTACCGGTGACCTTTTTGGTGCCCTTGTAGAGGCCGTAATAGCCGGGATTGCCGAAGTTCCACGTGACGGACGTCGACGCGCTGCTGGTGGAGGTGTAGTTCACCTGAACGTTCAGGCCCAGGCTCGCACCGACCGTGCCGAGGGTCTCGACGGCGAAGCTGCCTTCGACGTTACCGGTGAGGCCGACGGACACCGAGATCGTCGTCTGGACACTGGTGTTGACGGTCTGCGTACCGGTCGAGCCGTCGGTGACGTACCAGCCTGTGAAGTGGGTGATCGTCGGGACCACTTCGGAGGTCCTGATGTACGGGTGCCGTGTGCCGAGGTCGGTCGCCGTGCAGGCGCTGCCGGACTCGGCCTGCGAGGCGGCGACGGGTGCGGCGGCGGGCGCGGCGGTGGCCGGTGAGACGGCAAGTCCCACGGTGGCTGCAGCAGCCGAGACGGCACAGGCCATGAGCGTTCTGCTCGTGCGGCTGACGGTTCTTGTGGGGCGCATCGTTGCTTTTCCCCCTGCTTGTGTGTGTTCGGTCAAGGGGTGAATGTAGCGGCCACGGAGACGGCGGTGTGAGCCCGCAACGGGCCAAAACCGACCAAGGAGGGGCCTGTTCCGCCCTGTGCGCGCGGGCGCCGGGCCGGTTCGATCCCTGGTGGAACCGAACACCACCGATCGAGGGGAATCACCCTTGAAATGCGTCAGACACCTGCTCGCGGCCATGGCCGCACCAGAGCCTGTCCGCGGCCCTCCTCACCCCGGGCACCTCACCGGCGACCGCCGCACCGGCCCAGAACTGCCCCATCCGCTGAGGCGTAATTCCGGTGGGCAGGCGGCGGCCAAGAAGCGCAGGCAGTCGTGCACGGCGGGCCCGGACCCGTTCAAGAAGGATCCCGGCGTCACGGACGACCCCTGCGACGAGTTTCCCTTCGCCGGCTCCGTGGAGGGCGGCACGAACGGTTCCGAGTGCACGGAAATCATCCCCACGAAGACGGCAGGGGCGTGGCACGTCGATGTCGTACGGGACAGCCCCCACGGCGCATACGCGCCCTGCATCCGGGCCCATGTGCCCCTGACCGAGAACACGGGGCGGGAGGTGAACTCGGCCGGGCCGTCGTCGCGGACCGCATCCTCGAGAGGGAGTCGTACGAGGTGATCATCGCCCCGTAGATGATCAATGAGTCTTCGCCATCTTCGAACGCGCAGGTCGGCAGCTCTGGCGTGGCGCTCGCTCGGGATGCTCATGCTGATTGCGGGCGGCAGTCTGCGGTCTTGATCGCCCGTCATGTCATCGATCAAGGCTGAGCCGCTCGCGGCGACGCGGCCCGAAGGGCACATCAGGCCCCAGTGTCATCTCCTGGTGCGGTGCGTCTCGCGGCCCACCGGCGGCGACGGCGTCCGCGAGGGGCGCAGCCAGGTCTCCGTTGTATGTAGTGTGCGGAAATGGCAAGAAGCGAGCGACTCGCGGACCAGTTGGACTGGTACTGGAGCAAGAACCTGCGGCCACGGCTGGAGGGTCTTACCGACGAGGAGTACTTCTGGGAGCCGGTGCGCGGCTGCTGGAGCATCCGCCCACGTGGCACGTCAGCCGCGCCGATGTCGGAAGGTCCGGGGGAATGGACGATGGACTTCGCGTCCCCTGCCCCGGTGCCTGCGCCGGTGACCACGATTGCCTGGCGGCTGGCGCACATCATCGTCTCCTGCCTGGGCTATCGGGTCGGATGGCACTTCGGCGGCCAAGACCTCGAGTCCCAGGCATTCGCCTACGCGGGGACCGCTGACGAGGCGCTGCAACAGCTCGATGAGATGTACGGGAGATGGAACGCGGGGGTCCGCGAGCTCTCGGACGCCGATCTGGACAATCCGCCCACGGTGGGCCCCGAGCGGTTTCCCATGGAGAACAGGGTCCTGCACGTCAACAGGGAGCTGATCCATCACGGCGCCGAGATTTCCCTGCTGCGCGACCTCTACCGCTGGCAGGACGGAGCCGTACCGCGCCGGATATGACTGATCATCTGTCAGGGTGAGAGGTCGAGGTTCGAGAGGACCAGGAGAGCGCGCAGAAGGCTGGTGGCGCGCGCGGGGTCAGTGCGGAGCTCGGGAGGATGCGCCAGGCCTTCAGTCGTTTTGTGACGTACGTTCCACGTGCTTGCCCCGGCCCGGCCCGGAGCACGCGCACGCAGCGCCGCCTCCGTCAGACCGAACGCCCGGCGTCCAGCCGAGGCACGGCGCGAGGGCGGAGGGTCATGAGCGAGTTCTGCCAAGTCGCCACCATGGCGAAGGGAAACCGGTCGAGCTCCAGACAGAGCGCGACGTCATCGGGATGGGCCCCCTGACGCGCCCCCGCCGCCAGCTCGGCGGCGGCGCGTGACTCACCGGCGCGGCGGAGGTGCTCAGCGGCCCCCGTCGCGGCTCCGGTTGCCCTCCGGGCGATGTACTGGGCACAAGCCAGGTCCTCCTCGGCGCGTCCGTCCTCGCCAGTGACCACGAAGGTGGCACCGGGACACTCGCAGGCCTGCAGAAGACGCGCCGTCGCCTCCGCGACCACGAAGCCGGCGCACAGCACCAGCGAGGCCTCCCTGACCGCGAGCGCGCCGGCCGTGCCCGCCGTGGTCCTCTGCACAACGGTCCGTTCGCCGAGATCGGCAGACCTCAGCAGACCCGGTGAATGGACCATGTCGAACCCGGGGGCCGTCGCGCCGTCCTTGAGCGTCACCCAGTCCGGATGGCGGGCCCTGAGCACCAGCGCCTCGTCCAGCGCTTCGGCGAGGACGATCTTCTCAGCCCCTCGCGCGAAGGCCCAGGCAGCCACCGTGAAGGCACGCATGACGTCCACGACGACTGCCACGGACGGAGCTTCGGCCACCTCGGCATCCCGATGAATCATGCGTCCATCCCGTCGTGATCGCGCATACTCACACCCACCCACAAGCAAGAAGCATTTTTTGCGTCATCTCCGTCAATATTTTCGCAATGTGCGCACACTATTGCCGATGCGTAACCTCGTCGTTACGATCCCCGAAACGGAATCCTGACCCACCGGTTGCCCAACCAGCCCTGGGATGACCGGAGTTGACCTAGTCGAGGAGTCTCCTGATGGGCGTCACGCGCCGGACATTCATGCAAGCGGTGATCGCGGTCACGGCCGTGGGTGCGGCAGGGGGTACGCAGACCGCCCTGGCAGGGGCCGCGGTTGCCGCGGGCAGTCCGCCCGGCGATGTGGTGGGGAAGGTCACCGTCGGCTATCAGGGGTGGTTCGCCTGCGCCGGGGACGGCGCCCCGATCAACGGCTGGTGGCACTGGACCCAGGACTGGGGCCGGCCGCCGTCGCCGTCCAACACCGGCACCAAGTGCTGGCCCGACATGCGGGAGTACACGCACAGTTACCCCACGGCCTACGACAACCTCGGCAACGGGCAGCCCGCGGCGCTGTTCTCGTCCTACGACCAGCAGACCGTCGATACCCACTTCCTGTGGATGCGGCAGTACGGCATCGACACGGCCGCCCTGCAGCGCTTCAACCCGACCGGCGGCGAGGGTCCGACGCGGGACGCGATGGCCGTCAAGGTGCGGTCCGCAGCCGAGTCGCACGACGTGAAGTTCTACGTGATGTACGACGTCACCGGCTGGACCGGCATGCGGTCGGAGATCAAGAGCGACTGGACGAACAAGATGAAGGCGCACACGGCCTCATCTCAGTACGCCACCCAGAACGGGAAGCCGGTGGTCTGCATCTGGGGCTTCGGCTTCAACGACGAGAACCACCCGTTCTCCACCGAGGCCTGCCTGGACGTCATCAACTGGTTCAAGGAGCAGGGCTGTTACGTCATCGGCGGGGTACCGCGCGAATGGCGCACGGGCGGCGCGGGGACGCGCACCGGGTACGGGGACGTCTACCACGCCTTCCACATGATCTCCCCCTGGATGGTCGGCGCGATCGGTAACGCGGGCGACTCCGACAACGCCTACTCCACCTACACGGTCGGCGACGAGGCGGACTGCACCGCGCACGGCATCGACTACCAGCCGTGCGTGCTGCCCGGCGACGTGTCAGGGCGCCAGCGCGCGCACGGCGACTTCATGTGGCGGCAGTTCTACAACATGTGCCGGGCCGGAGTGCAGGGCATCTACATCTCGATGTTCGACGAGTACAACGAGGGCAACCAGATCGCCAAGACCGCCGAGACCCAGGCCTCGGTACCGACGGGGTCGGGATTCCTGGCACTGGACGAGGACGGCACCGCCTGCTCCTCCGACTACTACCTGAGACTGACCGGCGACGGCGGCCGGATGCTCAAGGGCGAGATCGGCCTCACCGCCGTCCGCCCCACCCCTCCGAAGGCCCAGGGCGGAGCCGACACCACCCCGCCCACCGCCCCGACGCAGCTGCGGGTCACCGACCGCACCAGCAACTCGGTATCGCTGGCCTGGGACGCGTCGACGGACAACGTCGGTGTCACCGGCTACCGCGTGCTGCGGGTGAACGGCCAGACGAGCATGCAGGTGGGCACCGCGACCGGCACGTCGTTCAGCGTCACCGGCCTCGCCCCGTCCACCGACTACGTCTTCCACGTGGTCGCGCTCGACGCGGCCGGTGGCGTCTCGCTCCCGTCGAATCAGGTCACCGCCACGACCGCAACGGCCGGCAGCACCACCGACCTGGCCCTGGGCCGGCCGACCGCGGAGAGCGGCCACACCCAGGGCTACGGCTCCGGCAACGCGGTGGACGATGACCCGAACAGCTACTGGGAGTCCACGAACGGCGCATTCCCCCAGTGGATCCAGGTCGATCTCGGCGCGGCGACCACCGTCCGCCGGATCGTGCTCACCCTGCCGCCGTCCAGCGCCTGGGGCGCCCGCACCCAGACGGTCTCGGTCCAGGGCGGCATCGACAGCGGCGTCTCCGGTCAGCTGCTCGCCGCGGCGGGCCACGGATTCGACCCGGCGCACGGCAACACCGCCACCCTCACCCTGCCGACGGCCTCCCCCGTCCGGTACGTACGGCTGACCTTCACCGCCAACACCGGCTGGCCTGCCGCCCAGATCTCCGGACTCAAGATCTACGCGGCCTGAGCCTCCGTCAGCAGGGCCCGGAATACGGTACCCAGCGCACCCAACGCACCAAGTGCGCTGAGCCCGGTCCTCAACCGGTCGCTGTCCGGTCCGCGGCGCGGGAGAAGGAGAAGGCGCACGCGGCGAAGTCGGCGACCGGGACGTATCCGATGCGCCGGTAGAGGGCGGTGCTGGTGGGGTTGGCCGGGTCCGCGAACAGGACGACGTCTGTCGCACCCTCGGCCTGCGCCGCCCTGCTCACCTCGGCCACCAGGGCGCCCGCGTAGCCCCGGCCCCGCAGATGGGCCGGGGTGTAGACCGGGTCCACCCGGACCATGCCCGCGATCATCGAGGTGACGGCCGCCATGGAGACGGGAGCACCGTCCGGGGTCTCCCAGAACGTGAAGCGTCGGCCGGCGAAGCGCGAGCCCGCCCAGGTTCCGGCGTCCACGGCGGGGACTTCTCCGACACTGGCGGAGAACTCCCCGCACAGACGGATGAGTTGATCGCGGTCCTGCTCGCCGACGAGCCGCCCCCGGCCCTCCGGGGGCGGCTCGGGCGGCGTCAGCGTGCCGAGCCGGTGGAGACAGGCCCGCCACCCCGGCACTGACTCCGCGCCTGTACGCCGCTGCCACGCACCGGCGAACGCGGTGACGGTGTGGAAATCCGCGAGGACACCAGTGAGCGGCCCCCCGACGGCGGCCAGGTGAGCGGCGAGGCTGTCGGCCTGCTCAGGAAGCAGGGGCGTGAGGGTCAGCCGCTGGGACGGCGGCCGATAACACGCCGCGCGCACCTCGCCCGCTGCCTCAAGCAGACCGAAGACCGTGCCATCGGCACTGTATCCACCGGCCCTGCGGGGACGCAGTTCCCGGTTGCGTCGCTCGCGGGTGCGCAGTTCCTCGATCACCGTCAACGGCGTGTTGTGGAGAGCGGGACGGGAGCGGAGGAAGTCTCCGGCCCGCGCAAGGAAGTCGTCGAGGTCCTCGGTGAGGTGCCAGCTGTCCGGGCGCATGCTTCATGTTGCCAGAAGCGTCCGGGCCGGCCACCGTGTGGCGTGGCCGAGACTCCTCGACGCCTTACCGGCCGCGACCACGGGCCGTGCAGCCCCTAAGGGCTGTCCCGTAATCCCTGGCGGGCACTCGACGACAGCTACGGCACCTCGCTGCGTTGTCGAAACGCCCGAATACATCCAGTATGCGGACGCTCCTCCGCCTTGCGATGCACCGCATCTGACGCCGAGCGCTGATCCACCAGGGATTACGGGACAGCCCTTAGCATCGGATCCCATGATCGTATGGCTCAACGGAACCCACGGCGCGGGCAAGACGACGACCAGTGCACTCGTACAGCAGTTGATCCCGGATTCTCGGGTGTTCGACGCCGAGAAGGTCGGCGAGACGCTCATGGACATCACGCCGGGACTCCCCGAGACGGACAACTTCCAGCACTGGCCGCCGTGGCGGCCGCTCGTGGTCGAGACCGCCCGCCGAGTGCTCGACTACGCCGGCGGCACCCTGGTGATGCCCATGACCGTCCTGGTCGAGCCGTACTGGCGCGAGATCAGCACCGGTCTCGCCGACCATGGCATTCCGGTGCGGCACTTCGTCCTCCATGCCGATCAGGAGACCCTTCGCGGTCGCATCGAGGGCGACACGCTGCTCGGCCCCTCTCCCTTCCGCCTCAAGTACCTGGAGCCCTATGCCGAGGCGGCCCGCGCATGGCTCCACAGCGAGGCCGAGGTCGTCGACACCACGCGGCTCACGCCCGCCCAGGCCGCCCAGCGGATCGCGCGGGCCGTCAACGGCTGAGTCGGAAGCGGACCATAGCAGGGTGGGCTCGGCGGATCTCTCTGTCGACGCCAGTGGGCCGGCCGCCCCTGCTGTGCCACATCGCCCGCTCCGGGCCACCGGGCATCGGCCCCATTCGTCGGTCTCGGCCGACGGAGCTCCCCGCTGGCTGGCTTCCGACTTCCGGCCGGGACCCTCGCGGACGGGACGCCGCTTTCCATCGAGGCCGAGCGCACGGCTACTGATGAACATGTGACGCCACCAGGCGCCATCGTCGCACCACACTCATACATACCGCCCCTGAACTGCACAGATGCGTGCCGAGGCGATAGCCGGCACCCCACGCCGCATCACGCGTGACGTCCACCCGCTTGCCAATGGCGCCACATTGGCGCCATAGTGGAGCCATGGACCTCACGCCGTATGTCGAAACACTCCACAGGGAACTGGCGGTGGCCGCCGAAGCCGGGGGTGACGAAGCCCGCGAACTCGCCGAGCGGCTGACGGCGCCGCTGGAATCGGCCACGCGTCTGACCCTGCTCAACGTGCTGTCCGCTGCCATGGACGAGATCACCCGGGAACTCGCCCCCGGCTCGGTCGACGTACGGCTTCGCGGCCTCGACCCCGACTTCGTGGTGGTGCTGCCGCAGCGCGCCGAGCCGACCGAGCCGCTCGATGCACCGACTCCCACCCCCGCCGCGGCCCCGGCCCCGGCCCCGGCCCCGGCCCCGGCCCCGGCCAGAGCGGACATGGACGAGGGCGGCACCGCCCGCGTCAATCTGCGCCTGCCCGCCCACCTCAAGACCCGGGCCGAGGAAGCGGCGGTCAGCGAGGGCCTGTCGGTGAACGCGTGGCTCGTACGAGTCGTGTCGGGCGCGGTCGACACGGCCGGAGCCGGCACTCCGCGCACCCAGGGGAAGACCAGGTCCGTCAGCCAGAGCTTCACGGGCTGGGTGCGCTGAGCCTGTCTGCAAACTGCCGTCTGCCGGGAGGCGACGGCAGTTTGAAGACAGGCCCCAGCCGCCCCGGAGACGGCCGCACCGACACCACGCCCCGCCGGCGGGGATGCCACGAACACCCAAGACGAGCCAAGAGGACGGGACAGCCATGCCTTCTTTCGACACGCCCGAACCGATCTCGGTCGACGCCCATGTGTACGCCGGTTCCATCCAGTTCGCCGCGGCCGACCGCCTCGACACGGTCGTCGAGGTTCGGCCACGCGACCCGCAGAAGGACCAGGACATGAGGGCGGCCGACCAGGCCGAGGTGACGTACACGAGTGGGGTCCTGGTCATCAGGACCCCGAAGCCGCGTTACCTCGTCGGGCGCACCGGCGCCGTCGATGTCACGGTCGAGTTGCCCACCGGCTCGGGCGTCGAGCTCACCGGTGCCTGGCTCCAGGTGCTCGGCGAGGGACGGCTCGGCGAGGTCCGCGTGAAGACCTCGTCCGGTGACGTCCGCCTGGACACGACCGGCCCGCTCCGGCTGACCGCTTCGCACGGCTCGATCACCGTCGACCGGATCGAGGGCACGGCCGAGATCACCACCAGCTCCGGCAGCCTGCGCGTCGGCCTCATCGACGGGCCCGGCGTCCTGAAGAACTCGCACGGCACCACGACCGTCGGCGCCGCGACCGGCGACCTGCGGGTGAAGGCCGCCCATGGCGACGTCGACATCGCCCGCGCCGAGGCCTCCGTCGCCGCCACCACCGCCCATGGCACCCTGCGTGTCGCTGATGTCGCCCGGGGCACCGTGCATCTGGAGACCTCCTACGGCGCCATCGAGGTCGGCATCCGTGAGGGCACGGCCGCCTGGCTCGACGCCAGTTCCGGATCCGGGCAGGTGCGTAACACGCTCACCTCGTCCGAGACGCCGGGGAAGGCCGAGGACACCGTCGAGGTTCGCGCCCGGACCCGCAACGGCAACATCGACGTGCTCCGCGCCAAGGCCTGAGCGTCAGGCCCGCAGGCCTTCCACCCACTCCCCCTCCCCCGCTTCTCCACCCTTTCGACTCGCCGGTCACCTCACTCCTCCAAGGGAGAGCTCCATGCCTTCATCTGTCATGCCCACATCCAAACGCCGTCTCGGCGAGGACCGGCCCCCCGCCATTGAGGCGCGTGGGTTGTGCAAGTCGTACGGGGACAAGGTGGTCCTGGACGGGATCGATCTGGTGGTTCCGGCGGGTACGGTCTTCGCGTTGCTGGGCCCGAACGGTGCGGGCAAGACCACCGCGGTGAAGATCCTCTCCACGCTGGTCTCGGCGGGTCCGGGCTCGGGGGAGATCCGGGTCGCCGGGCACGACCTGGCCACCGACCGGCAGGCCGTACGCGCCGCGATCGGGGTCACCGGTCAGTTCTCCGCGGTCGACGGCCTGATCACCGGCGAGGAGAACATGCTCCTGATGGCCGACCTCCACCACCTCTCCCGCGCCGAGGGCCGGCGCACCGCCGCCGAGCTCCTTCAACGCTTCGATCTCACGGATGCGGCGAAGAAGCCCGCCTCGACCTACTCAGGCGGCATGAAGCGCCGTCTCGACATCGCGATGACCCTGGTCGGGAACCCGCGGATCATCTTCCTCGACGAGCCCACCACCGGCCTGGACCCCCGCAGCCGCCACAACATGTGGCAGATCATCCGCGAGCTCCTGGCCGACGGCGTCACCGTCTTCCTCACCACCCAGTACCTCGAGGAGGCCGACGAACTCGCCGACCGCATCGCGGTACTGAACAACGGCACGATCGCCGCCCTGGGCACCGCCAAGGAACTCAAGCGCCTCATCCCCGGCGGCCACGTACGCCTGCGCTTCACCGACCCCACCGCCTACCGCCACGCCACCACCGCCCTGCCCGACACCACCCACGACGACGAGGCACTCTCCCTGCAGATCCCCAGCGACGGCAGCCAGCAGGAACTGCGCACCATCCTGGACCGCCTGGACGCCGCCGATATCCACGCCGACGAACTGACCGTCCACACCCCCGACCTCGACGACGTGTTCTTCGCCCTCACCACCACCCCCAACACCCCAACACCCCCAACACCCCCAACACCCCGGACATCCCCGGCCAGCCGAAGGAGACCGCACGATGAGCACCCTGCCCCTCGCCGCACGCGACTGCACCACCATGCTCCGCCGCAACCTCCTGCACGCCCGCCGCTACCCCTCCCTCACCCTCAACCTCCTGCTCACCCCCGTCATGCTCCTGCTCCTCTTCGTCTACATCTTCGGCGGCGTCATGAGCGCCGGCATCGGCGGCGGGGGCGGCGACCGCTCCCAGTACATCGCCTACATCGTCCCCGGCATCCTCCTCATGACCGTCGGCAGCACCGTCGTGGGAACCGCCGTGTCCGTCTCCACCGACATGACCGAGGGAATCATCGCCCGCTTCCGGACCATGGCCATCCACCGCGGCTCCGTCCTGGTCGGACACGTCGTCGGGAGCGTCCTGCAAGCGGTCATGAGCGTCATCCTGGTCGGCGCCGTCGGCGTCGCCATCGGCTTCCGCTCCACCGACGCCACCCCCCTGGAATGGCTCGCCGCCCTCGGCCTCCTCGTCCTCTTCGCCACCGCACTCACCTGGATCGCCGTCGGCATGGGCCTCATCAGCCCCAACGCCGAAGCAGCCGGCAACAACGCCATGCCCATGATCCTGCTCCCCCTGCTCTCCAGCGCCTTCATCCCCCTGGACACCATGCCCGCCTGGTTCCGCCCCATCGCCGAGTACCAGCCCTTCACCCCCGCCATCGAAACCCTGCGCGGACTCCTCCTCGGCACCGAAATCGGCAACAACGGCTGGCTCACCATCGCCTGGTCCCTCGCCCTCATCGCACTCGGCTACCGCTGGTCGACCACCACCTTCAACCGCGACCCGAAGTAACCCCGGCCCAAAGCGACCGGCGACCGGCGACCGAGAGCGGCAAGCAGCAGGGCGCATAATAATTTTGCAGGCCCTGCATTTTTGCCTACTATGCAAGATGTGCCGACCAAGAACCCCTCCGCATCCGGGCCGCCGGAGCGCAGGAAGCCGTCCTCGCCAGGGCTTCGGGAGCGCAAGAAGCGTGCGACCCGCAACGCCCTCGCGGAAGCCGCCGTCCGCCTGGCAGCCGTGCACGGCGTGGAGAACGTCACGGTCGAGGCCATCAGTGAGGCCGCCGGAGTCTCGCCCCGGACGTTCTTCAACTACTTCCCCAGCCACGACGACGCCTTCGTGCTGATAGACGAGGAAGTGGGCGAGCGGGTACGGGAGTCCGTGCGCCTCGCCCCGGCCGACCGTCCGCCACTCGACGTGATCCGCGACGCCCTCACCGACGAACTCGACGGGTTCGAACAGCGCAAGGAGTTCTGGGCGCTGCAGGCCAAGGTCTTCCAGCGCTCCCCCCACCTCATCCAACGCGGCCTCCAGGCCCAGGTGGCGGACCAACGGGCCCTCGCCGCCGCGATCGCCGACTGGCTCGCCGCCGGGGCGCCCGCCACGGACGTGACTTCGGGGGACACAGGGGCGCCGTCCCGCACCGCGGGCGACAGCCTCTTCCCCCAACTGCTCGCCGCTATCGCCCAGACCGCTGTCCGGGTCGCCATCGAGCACTGGTGCGACCACCCCGGAGAAGTGCAGCTCGCGGCCACCTTCCAGGAGGTGTTCGCCCAGCTCGCCCAAGGCCTGCCACGGCCGCCCGGGTAGCCCCGGTTCTGCGGCCCCACCGCTTCCTGCGGGCCCGGCCGCCCCCGTGCCGCCCGCCTCCTCACCGCCGACCTCTGTTCTGCCCCAGCACCGAAGAAGGACTCCGTGACCACAATCGAGGCGCCCGAAGAGGCGCCTTCCTCCATGTCCAACCGGCAGATACTCCAGGCGATGTCCGGCCTGATGGCCGGCATGTTCGTCGCCATCCTCGCCGGTACCGTCGTCGCCAACGCGCTGCCGCGCATCATCGCCGACCTCGGCGCCAGCCAGTCCGCGTACACCTGGGTCGTGACGTCCGAACTCCTCGCGATGACGGCGACCGTGCCGCTCTGGGGCAAGCTCGCGGACCTGTTCAACCAGAAGCTGCTGCTCCAGCTCTCGCTCGGCCTGTTCGTCGTCGGGTCCCTGGTGGCGGGCTTCTCGCAGGACGTCAACACACTGATCGTCAGCCGGGTCATCCAGGGCATCGGCGCCGGTGGCCTCACCGCGCTCGCCCAGATCGTGATGGCCGCGATCATCCCGCCGCGCAGGCTCGGCAAGTACGCGGGGATCTTCGGCGCGGTCTTCGCCGTCGGCACGGTCGCCGGTCCGCTCATCGGGGGCGTCCTCGTGGACACCTCGTGGCTCGGCTGGCGTTGGTGCTTCTTCGTCGGTGTGCCGTTCGCACTGGCCGGAATCCTGCTGCTCCAGCGCACCCTGAAGCTGCCGACCGTACGCCGGCAGGTCAGGATCGACTGGCTGGGCGCCTTCCTGATCGTCGCGGGTGTCTGCGCGCTGCTGATCTGGACCTCACTCGCCGGCAACAACTTCGACTGGGCCTCCTGGCAGACCGCCGCCCTCGTGCTGACCGGCGTGGTCCTGCTGACCGCCGCGGTCTTCGTCGAGTCGCGGGCGGCCGAGCCGATCATCCCGCTGGACATCTTCCGCAACCGCACGGTCACGCTGACCACCCTGGGCAGCTTCTTCGTCGGCATCGCGATGTTCGCGGGAACCGTCTTCCTCTCGCAGTACTTCCAGATCTCCCTGGGCAAGTCGCCGACCGTCGCGGGCCTCATGAGCCTCCCGCTGATCGGTGGTCTGCTGGTGTCCTCGACCGTCGCCGGGCAGATCATCGCCGCGACCGGCAAGTGGAAGCGGTACCTCGTCGCCGGTGCCGTGATCATGACGGCCGGGCTCGGCATGCTGTCGACCATCGACGCCGACACCCACTTCGGACTGCTCAGCGTCTACATGGCGTTCATGGGCATCGGCGTCGGCATGCTGATGCAGAACCTGGTACTCGCCGCCCAGAACGACGTACCCGCGCACGAACTGGGCGCGGCCACCTCCGTACTGTCCTTCTTCCGCAGCCTCGGCGGCACCATCGGGACCAGCGTGCTCGGCGCGGTGCTCGCCAACCGGGTCGCGAGCGAGATGAGCAAGGGCCTCGCGGAGAACGGCATCCCGGCACCGTCCGGCGGCCACGGCAGCGCCGTGCCCGACATGACCACGCTGCCCGAGCCGATGAAGAACATCGTCGAGCACGCCTACGGAGTCGCCACCGGCGATCTCTTCCTGATCGCCACGCCCTTCGCGTTCCTCGGCCTGCTGGCGGTGCTCTTCGTCAGGGAGAAGCCCCTCAAGACGACCAGCGGCATGGAGCGCCTCGCGGCCGAGGCAGCCCCCGACTCCGAGGTCCCTGCGGAGCGGCCGCTGCTCGACAAGGCTCCCGCCGCCCGGCAGGGGGAGGCCGGGTCGCCCGAAACGACCAGGCACTGAGGACACGCACCGTGTCAGGATGCACGGCATGTCTGACCGTGCACTGAGCTTCGGAGCAATAGCGCAGGCGTACGAGCGGTTCCGGCCGGGATATCCCGTCGAGCTGTTCGACGTGGTGACGGGTTACGCCGGCCGGCCGGTGACCACCGCGCTCGAGATCGGCGCCGGGACGGGCAAGGCGACCCGCCTGCTCGCCCGGCGCGGGGTCTCGGTCACGGCGACCGATCCCGACGCGGCCATGCTCGCCGAACTGCGCAAGCATGTGCCGCCGGGCGTCAGGACGGTATGCGCCGCCTTCGAGGACCTCCGGCCGGGCGAGAGCCACGGACTGGTCTACGCGGCGGCGGCGCTGCACTGGACGAACCCGGCGGGCCGGTGGTCCCGCGTGGCCGGACTGCTGGAGCCGGGTGGCGTCTTCGCCTCCTTCGCCGGGCCGATGGGACTGGTCGACCCGGCCGTGGAGGAGGCTGTCCGCGCGGCACGGGCGCCCTTCCTGGAAAGCGACGATGTCCCCTCCCCGGACGGGACTGCGGCCGGGCACCCCATGCAGTGGCCGGGTACCGAACTCCAGCGGTCCGAGTGGTTCACCGGAGTCCGGCAGTCGGTGATCGAACGGAACCTGACGATGAGCGCGGGCGACTACGTCGGTTATCTCTCGACCGTCTCGGCCTACCTGATGCTGCCGCAGCCGCAGCAGGCGCGGGTTCTCGGTCAGATCCTGCGGGTGCTGCCCGGGACGGTCGAGATCGCCGCGGACATCGTCGTCCATCTCGCCCGTCGGCGGGACGAGCGGTAGCGCCGCAGCCCTCGCGTCCGCGTTCCGCCGCCCCGCGCGCGACAGGCGGCTACTCGCCGGTCCGGACCCCCTCGGCGTTCACCCGCACCCCGTTCACGGTGAGCGTCCCGTCGTGGTGTGCGGTGACCTTCGCGGTCATCGCACCCGCGAGATCCAGCCGCTGCCAGCTCCCCCCGTCGCCCTGCTCGTCCAGCACCGAGCCGGAGGGGATCTGGGTGGCGGCCAGCACGGCACGCCGCTGGGCTCCGGTGAGCTTCGGGTGCGAGGTGCGCAGCAGGTCCTGCGCCCCGTCCGGAACGGCGGGCGGCCGGCCCTCGGCGGCGATGTGCGGGAAGCCGTAGGTCAGCCGCTCCTTGTACACCTTGAGCGCCTCGGCCGTCGGGAGGTACGGCGTCCCCCGGGCCGCGCACCGTGCGAGCGAACCGCCCGCTCCGGCCTCACGGCACTTCTGCCCGAGGACCGAACGCAGCTCCGTCCCGGCCTCTTCCAGGAGTGTGCGGAACTCCGGGTCGGACCAGCGCAGCTGGGCTGTCTTCTCGCCGACGATCCGGCCGCCCATGATGTCGGTCGGGTAGTGGAAGGACAGCAGGATGCGGTTGTTCCCGTACTCGGAGGCGCGCGCCAGGATCTGCGGTGCCAGTTCGGGCAGCAGGGTGGCGAGGACGATGCCCTGCGCGTAGCCGTGACTGGTGTGGCCGCTCGGGAAGGAGCCGTCGCCCGCGAGACCGGCGTAGCCGCCGGGGCTGTCCCACGGCTCGATGAGTCCCTTGTCGTCGGTGAACCCCATCCGGACGAAGGGCCGCTTGTACTGGTAGTTGTTCTTGGCGGTCTGGTACCAGTCGGCCGACGAGGTCGCGGTGTGTTCGACGCGGCCGGACAGCAGCGCCTGGGTCTTGGGGAGTTCACCGTTCTTCAGCGCCTGGCCGTAGAGCCGGCCGAGGGTGGTGCCCAGTCCGTCCGCCATGGTGCGGTAGGGACTGTTCGCGCCGTCCACGAGTGCCTTGTGGACCTGGGGGTCGGCGGGCCCGGAGGGGGCGTTGTTGATGTCGACGACCGTCCGGTCGTCGAGCGCGGCCAGCTCCTCGTACGTCGTCCCCTTCGGCAGGACCTCGTTGGCCCCCATGATCGACGGCTCGTCCCGGGCGGCGTCGAACGAGCGCAGCAGCCAGGTGAAGTAGTCGCCGCCGCCGGGCGCGACGGGCTGGGTGTCGGAGGCGTACGAGGTGCCCAGCTGCTCGTCGCTGAAGGGCAGGGAGCCGGTGGTCTGCGCGAGGTGGCCGGGCCCGAAGTAGACGTCCGAGCTGGTGCTGTTGCACTGGTGGACCTCGACGGCCAGGGTGTTGGTCCCCACGCGCAGGGCCGACGCCGGAACGCCGAAGCGGGCGGTGACCGGGTCGCCCTCGCCGGAGGTCCCGTCCGGGGTCTCGTACTGGAGGTTCTTCGTGATCTTTCCGTCGCCGTGGCCGGCGATGCGCCGGCCGTTGAGATAGACGGTCACGGTGTCGTCGTAGACGACCGTGCCGAGCAGCCCGCCGGTCGCGTCGAGGGAGTCGCGGTCCATCGAGAACGAGGTCCGGAAGAAGTACGCCTCGGTACTGTCGCCGCCGTCCTTGCGGAGCCTCAGCTTGGTCCGGACGGGGAAGCCGGTCCCGAGATCCGTGCCGTCGTTCTTCGCCCCGAAGGGGCCGGAGGCCGTCTTCCAGGGGACGTCCCCCGCGTCGAAGCCGGTCCTCGTCCAGGCCGTGCGGTCCTCGTCCCCGCGCGCCGGGTCGACGCCCGGGGTGTCGAGGTAGCTCCAGGTGGCCGAGGCGTCGACGACGGGCTTGCCGACACGGAGATCGTCGAGCCACCCTGCGGTCACGGAGCCGGACTTGGCGTGCGCGTCGTCGTAGCGCAGCAGGATCTCGCTGACGTGCTTCCCGGCGAGGGCGTCGAGACCGGCCGAGACGGTGTTCCACTTCCCCGGGGTGAGCGTCCCGTTCGCCGTCCGCACCTCGTGGGTACGGGGATGGCGGCCGTCGGGGTCGGTGTAGAGGACGTCGAGCGCGACGTGGGCGGAGTCGGCGTCGTCCGGGCGGACCGCGTAGCTCAGCCGCGACCCGCGCACGAGCGGGACGTCGAGGCCGGAGCGCAGGACCACCGTGGCGGAGGCCGGTCCGGGGGCGAGGACCCGGCCCGCGTACCGCAGCGCGGCCGAACCGTCCGCCGCACCGACGGAGTCGGCGTTCTCGACCCGGGCCCCGAGGGCCGAGGGAGCGGACCCCGCGGAACTGCGCAGGGTCCAGTCGGCCAGCTGGAGCTTCGAACGGTCACCGGCCGAACCCTCGCACCGGTCGGCGCAGTTGTCGGTGATGCGGAGCTGGTAGTGGCGGTACGCGTGCGTGGCGCCGACCGGATAGAAGTTGCTCTGCCCCCGGGCGCCGAAGAGCTGTTCCTTCTCCTGGTCCAGGACGTGCCACGAGGTGTCGTCCGCATCCGTGGCGGCGGATTCGCTGTCGCTGCCGAGGACGGTCCACGCGGCCGGGTCGCGCGGCGGCGCGTCGTTCGCGGAGGTGAGGGAGTAGCCGGTGACGGCCGCCGGGGTGCGCAGGGTGTAGATCGCGTAGACGGGCTCGTCCCCGGTGGGCCGTCCGCTGTCACGGGCGTACCACTTGGTGCCGGAGTCCTGATCCGCGAGGCTGGTCACGCCTTCCCGCGCGCTCGCGTCGTTGGGGTGGCCCGAACGCACGTCGCGCACGGTGGTGGTGACGCGGGTTGTCTCGCCGCGCAGGTTCCGGGTCTGCCCGCGGGCCGGGAATCCTGCGGGCACGGGCGTCCCGGGCTCGTACGAGGTGGCCCAGTACCCGCCCGCCGCCACGGCCGCGTCCGCCGCGCCGGACGGGGCGGCGGACGCGGCCGGGCCCGGCCCCGCCATGAGCGACGCCGCTACGAGCACGGCGACGACGGCACCGCTGCCCGCGTCCCTGCCACGTCTGCTGAACACCCGCACGGCTCGCCTCTTCTCGGTGGACAACGTTGTCACGAGCGAGCCTGAGGGTTCGGTAGGAGACATGTCAACGACCAGGAGGCCGCGGTGTCCTGTTCGCGCCACTCAGGTCGAACGGCGGTCGGCCCGGGTGCCGCGCGTCGCGGGGGTCAGGGAGCGGCGCCTGTCGAATCCGCCCCCGCCGGCAACTGCCCGGTCGCCGTGGTGGCCGTGCCGGCCGCAGTGCCCGTGCCGGGCGTGCCGGCCGCAGTGAGCGCGATACGGGCGGACCAGGTCAGGGCTGCTGTTGCGGTCAGGGCCAGGAGCGGAACGGCGAAGCCGGCTCGCGCGCCGCCCGGACCGTCGACGAGCCGGCCCACCAGCGCGGCGGAGACGGCGATGCCCGCCGCGCACGCGGAGTTCGTCCAGGTGAAGGCCTGGGTGAGGACCGACCGGTCCATCGTCGCCTCGACGAGCGTCGAGGCGACGATGATGCACGGCGCGACTCCGGCGCCGGGCAGCAGGAGGGCGAGTCCGAGCTGCCAGGGGGAACCGGCCAGCATCGGCAGCAGTGACGCGCAGGCGAGAAAGGCCAGGATCAGGGGCAGCCGGTGCTCGGGACGGGTGCGCCCGTGGCGACGCCCGTGGACCAGACCGGCCAGCAGACCGGCCGCGCTCATCAGGCCGTAGAGCAACCCGGCTGCCGGGGCGGCGTGGTGGGCGTCGGCGAAGGCGCTCACCGAGACCTGCATCGAGCCGAAGAAGATGCCCAGAGCGAGGTTGACCGTCAGCAGCGTGACGAAGCTCCGGGTCCACAGACGCTTCGGGCCCCGGACGGCCTCGCGGCCCCGGACGGTCTTGCGGCCCCGGACGGTCTTGCGGCCCGGGGCGGTCCTCGCGGCCGGCGACGGGGCCGTACGGCGCAGCGCCGCGAAAACGAGTCCGGCCCCGACGACGAGCACCCCCGCCAGCACTGTGCCCGCGGCCGGATGCAGCCGGGTCGCCGTCAGTACCGCGAGGGCGGGCCCGAGGAGGAAGGCGAGATCGTTGCTCATCGTTTCGAGGGCGAAGGCCGGGGCGAGTTCGGCTCGGCCGTGCAGCAGGGCCGACCAGCGGGCCGCGGAGAGCGCGCCGATCTGCGGGACGGTCGCCCCGGCGGCGAGACCAGCCGCCATGAGCGGCACCACGGACGCCGCCGTCAGGGCCAGCGCGACCAGGGCGCTGATCGCTGCGGCGTGTGCGCACAGGAGGGGGACGAGGACGCGCGGCTGTCCGAACCGGTCCATGAGACGGGCCGTCTGCGGGCCCACCAGGGTCTCCGCCACGGCGAACGAGCCGGTGACCAGGCCGGCCGCTCCGAAGGACCCGGTCTCGGCATGGACCAGCCAGACGATGCCGAGACCCGCCATGGCAACGCCGACCCGGGCGGGGGCCGCGGCCAGGAAGAAGGCGACCGCACCGGGGGTCCGCAGGGCCGATCTGTAGGAGGAGTCCCCCGCACCGGCCGGGCGGCGGGAGGAGGTGCCCGTCCCGGCAGGTCGCGGATGGCGAAGCCCCCGTCCTGCAAGACGGAGACGTGCGGTGTGACGACGGAACCAGTGCCGCGGTGTCACGGCGAACCTTCCGCTGCACGGTGGGGCGGTCCGGGGAAGCGGCACCCTGGGGAGCCGGCCCCCGCCGCCAGGAGCCGTCCATGGTGACGCGGACGGGACGGAATCACGGTCCGCGTCGGCGTCGGCTCCAGCGCCGGCAGAAATGTCGTGGTGAGATCGGGAACCGAGATCACGGGACGGATCTCGCGGAGCACGACCATAGCCGCGATACGGCGCAAGGTCATAGCCACGATGCGGGGCACGACAACAGCGGCGACGCGGGGCCCCGAGAGACCGTGCGGGAATTCCCCGTTCCCCCGCGCGCGTGGTTGAAGGACGGCGGCCCGTGCGGGTTACACGTACCGGTGGCACCGCCGTGATAGCCCTGGGACCACCCCGTGAGGGCGCGGGTCAGGAGCCCCGGTGACCACGCTTCTGACGGGCAATCACCCGCAGCCCCCGCAGGCCGCCGAGTACAGCAGAGAAGGTTCATGATGCGTACCACCCGGAAGATCGCCGTCGCCATCGCCGCCACCGCGCTGTTGGGCGCCACGGGCGGGGCAACCGCGCAGGCCGCGTCCGTGACGGCCGTCGGAGCCGCACCCTCCGCATGCCGTCCGGCCAACCACCTCGCGAAGATCACCAACGCGCCCGCCAGCGCGGGGCACCGCCACTACCGCGTGACCCTCACCGCCCCACGCGGCTACGACCCGTGCCGCCTCGCCGGTTCGCCCACCGATGTGCGGTTCTCGGACCACGGCGCGCAGAACAGGGTCAGGGCCGGCCACTACGGCGACCAGCGCACGGCCGTGACCTTCGGGCCGGGGCACCCGGTGCACTTCGACATCCAGGTTCCCGACAACGGCTGCGGCGTCGTCGCGGACGAGGCGTCCTTCACGCTGCGGGCTCCGGGCGGGGAGATCCCGGGAACGTCCGTCGCCGAGGGCAAGATCAAGGTGACGACCGGCACCGTCGTCGGTCCGGTCCAGCGCGGCGCCTGACCCCTCCGGGCCACTCGCTCCCACCGTCTCTTCCGGCCCCCGCCTCCCCCGGCGGGGGCCGGCTCCTTGCGGTGGCCGCTCCGGCCCGCCGGGGTCCGCACGCATTCACCACCGAAGTCGCGGCCGGACACCTGCCCCCGGCCGCACAGTTGGCGCTCCACCCGGCCCCGATGCCTGCGGCGACTCGCGCACCACCCGTGACCAGCGAACGCACCCCCACGCCTCCGCTAGCATGTTCGAACTCGCGACGAGCGTCCCCATCGCCCGCCATTCACCGGAAAGTCGGGCTTTCCGGGACGAAGAGTGACGTACTCAACCAACATCTAACAAATCGGCCAAACAATTGATACCTATAGTATCGCGGGTGTTTTCGCGAATAAATAGCAGAACCTCGTTCGCCCAGTGGCGTCGGTCCAGGGCGATACTGTGGGGCACGGCAGCGGTGGTGACCCTCGGATTCCTCATCGCCCTGGAGATCGCCGCTAGGCGTTACGGCCTGCCGGGGCCGATGACCACCCAGGCGCAAGAGGTGATAGTCGCGCCCCAGTCGGGCTTCCTGCTCTACGCCAGTATGGCGTTGATGATGGTGGTGCTCACCTGGCGGGAGCGGTTCATCGCGGTGGGCACCGCGATAGGTATCGACGTCATCATTCTGCTGGTGCGCTGGGCGACCGATACCAGGGTGACCCATGGACATCCCTTCGGAAACGGCGCGTTGTGGGTGATTCTGGGCTGCGGGATCATCGCCGTCACACGCCGCACGGGCCAGGAACGAATCCTGCTGCTGAAGGGCGTTGGCCTCGGCCTCCTGCTGGTGACCGGCCGCAAGACAGGTGACACCTGGCTGCTCATCACCTCCAAGACCCGCCCGGCGGTGCTCGACCAGTACGTCGCGACCGCCGATCACGCGCTGGGCAACCCGTCGTGGCTGGTGGGCAGGATGGTCCAGGCGACCGGCCCGGTCGGGGACCGCTTCCTCGACTCCGTTTACACCCAGCTCGCGGTCGCCGCCGTCGTCGTCGCGCTGTACCAGCTGCGCAACGTGGCGGCCGACCGCCGCTTCCCCGGCCACCACCTGGTGCGCACCTTCCTGGTCATAGGCCTCCTCGGGCCCGGCATATACGTGCTCTTCCCGGTGGTCGGACCGATCTTCGCCTACGGTGCCGACGGCGGACACTGGGCGGTGTCCAATCTGTGGCCGAACACGACGCCGCAGATCATGGCCCCGCACCACATGTCGTTCGACGAGATCACCCCGCGCAACTGCATGCCCAGCCTGCACACCGCATGGGCGACCTGCATCTTCATCCACTCCCGCAAGGGACCCCGGACACTTCAGTACGCGGGCGCCTTCTGGCTGTTGGCCACACTCTGCGCGACCCTGGGCTTCGGCTACCACTACGGCGCGGACATCATCGCCGGTGTGGTGTTCACCCTCACGATCGAGGCGGGTCTGCGCACGTTCGACCGAGGATGGGACCGGGCGGGCGTCAAGCTCGTCGCCTACGGAGTCGGCGTGTTCACCGCGCTCCTGCTCTCCTACCGCTTCCTGTCGATGCAGATGGCCCACCATCCCTGGGTGTTCGGCCCGCTTCTCCTCCTGGCGATGGCCTCGGTGATCCACGGCTACGTACGGACGACCGAGCAGTGGGAACCGAAGACCGCCCCGGTGCGGCAGCCGGAACCACTGCCCGAACCGGTCTGAGTCGGTGAACCGCCGGGTGAGTTCCGCCCCTCGGACGGGGCGGAGCTCACCGGAGGCCACTGCGGATGCGGGGCCGCTCGGTCCCTGCCGGCGCGCTTGGTTAGCCTGCGCCCGTGGAAATCGAACTGAACACCGGCAACTGGCTGGCGGACACCCGGGCGTCCTACGACACCGTGGCCGACAGCTACGCGGACCAGGTGCGGAACCTGCTGGACGACACACCCGAGGAACGCGCCGTGCTGGCGCTGTTCGCCGGTCTGGTCCGCGAGAACGGCGGGGGTCCGGTCGCGGACGTGGGGTGCGGGCCCGGAAGGATCACGGCCCACCTGCACGGACTGGGCGTGGACGCGTTCGGCATCGACCTCTCCCCCGGGATGATCGCGGTGGCCCGGCGTGACCATCCCGGCCTGCGGTTCGAACCCGGGTCCATGACGGAACTCGCTCTCACCGACGCCTCAGTGGCCGGCCTGGTCGCCTGGTACTCGCTCATCCACGTCCCCGACGAGGAGATCGGTTCGGTCCTGGCGCACTTCCATCGCGTACTGCGGCCCGGTGGGCCGCTGCTGCTCAGCTTCCACGTCGGGGACGAGCGGAAGCTGAAGACCGAGGGGTACGGCGGACACCCGATGAACGTCTACGTCCATCGCCGCCTGCCGGACCGGCTGGCCGCCCGGCTCGACGACGCCGGGTTCGACGTCGGGACGCAGCGGACACTCACCTCGGCCGAGAGCAGGCTGGGCGGTCTCCTCCTCGCGCGCCGCCGCCCTGATGCCCGATAGGGAAACCCGCCGGGGAACGGGCCCTCGAACGGGACGGTTCAGGGGTGATCTCCGGGTGGGGGCGGGGAATTTCCGCTGTGGGACAGCCAAGTCGGAAGGATCTGTTGAGTCATCAACTCACCTCCTCTAATGTCTCGTTCATCGATCGGCCGCCCTCGGCCGGGAGTGCGCCACATGGAGCCCAGCTGCCCTGAGGGGCGGCCCCGAGAAGGGAGATCCACCATGGTCAAGCACTACATCAAGTACGCCTTCAGCACTCTCACGGCGGCGATGTTCGCCAGCATGGTCTGACGGATCAGCCCCGGCCTGGACCGGGAGTTCAGCCCGGTCCAGGCGTCAGGAGGCTCCCTTGTTCGCAACCGCGCTCAGCCAGCTCCGGTACGGCGCGGCGATCCTGCGCAACCGCCGTATCCGCCCGCAGGACCTGGAGCGCATCGCCCGGGACCTGGTCGCAACCCTCGCGGAGTTCGGCGAGCCGGGCGCCGACTCGGCGCTGCTGCCCGGCCGGGCCGGGGCCGTCGACCCCGACGTACGGCGGACCGTGACCGAGCGCAGCCTGCGGGCGACAGCGCGGGCCGCGGCCCGGCACACGGCGTACTACCGCCGGACGTTCGACAGCCTGGCGCTCGACCCCGGCGCCCTCACCCCGGGCACCTGGGACCAGGTGCCGGTCACACCGAAGGCCGCCCTGCGCGGCCTGCCCGCGGCCTTCGTCTCCGCCGCCTCCACTCCCGCGCTGATGGCGCTCACCACAGGGACGAGCGGCACCCCCACCACCGTCTGGTACTCCCGGGCCGAGGTGGAGATCGCGGTGGCCATGAGCACGGTCTCCGTCGTCCTCGGCCTGGGCCTGCGCCCCCGTCACACCGTCGCGTACGCGGGGTGCTCGCGGGCGACGCTGCCCCTGCTCAACGTGGCGGAGTCGGTGACCCGGATCGGCGCTTCGTTCGTCCAGATCGGCACCGTGGACCCTGCGGTCGCGCTCGACCGGCTGGCCACCCCGCTCGGGCTGCGCGGCAAGGCACCGCAGATCACTCACCTGACCGTCTCCGCCTCCTACCTCTCGGCTCTCGTCGAGGAGGCGGAACGGGGCGGCCGGCAGCCGGCGGACTTCGGGCTGGAGTCCATCGGCGTCGGCGGCGAGGTGCTCTCCGATCCGCTGAGGGAGCGGGCGTCGGCGGCGCTCGGCGCGAAGGTCTCCACCTCGTACATGATGACCGAGACCGTGCCGTCGGGCGGGACGCCGTGCACCGAGGGGCATCTGCACCACACCACCGAGTTCGGGCATCTGGAGATACTCGACCCCGTGACCCACGCGGCGACGCCCCCGGGCGCCGTCGGCATCATCGTGCAGACCCCGTACGTCCCCTACCGGGACTGCACCCTGCTCCTGCGCTATGCGACGGGCGACCTCGTGCGGCTCCCCCTGAGCGCGCCGGAGTGCGAACTGGCCCACCTGCCCGCGACCTCGCCGGTACTCGGCCGCTGGACGGGTCCGCTGAGCCGCGAGATCACCACCTGGTCGGTGCTGAACCTGCTGGAGGCGGAGCCGGACATCCCGCTGCCCGCGCGCTACGCCCTGGTGGACGGCTCCCCCGGCCCGCGCCTGCACGTCCTGGTCCGCCGGCTGCCCGCCGCCGGTCTGCTGGGACGGCTGGAGGAACGGGCCACCGCCGCAGGTCTCGCGCTGGACGCCGTCGTGCTCCATGACGACCCGGGCTCCATGCCACCGACCGGCCCGGTCCGCGCCGATCTGCGCGAGCGCACCTTCGAGGCGGTCCGCCCCGCCGAGGTACGCGTCGTGAGCCCGGCGTGAGCGCCGTCGCCCTGGTGGGCCTCAACGTCTGCGTCGCCGCGATCACGGCGGCGGGCGCCGCCTACTTCGGCCGGATCCGGATGCCGCGCCCGCCGGTCGGCCGCTACGAGCTGCCCGATGTCGCCGTGGTGTCCGTCGTGGTCGTGGCCGCCCCCCTGGTCTATCTGGAACTGCCTCGCGCCGCGGTGGCCGTCGCGTTCGGGCTGGTCCTGTGCTCGGCGCTCCAGTTCACCCTCGCGCCCCTGTCCGGCGGGGGCCGGGCCTGGGCGGTGGCGCTGGGCTCGGTCGCGGCCACGGCCGGGTGCGCGTTCGCCGGCCGGACGCTCGCCGTGATGGTGCTCACCGACGTGCTGCTCGCGATCGCCGTCGTGGGGGTGGCCAACATGTGGGCGCAGAGCGGTATGCGCTCGGCCCATACCGCGTGGTTCGCGGGCGCGCTCGCCTGCTACGACCTGGTGGCGACGGGGCTCACCTCGGTCATGGACCGGTTCGCCGCCCAGGTCATGGGGCTGCCGTTCGCCCCGTTGCTGGCCGTCACGCGGGGCGATCCGCCGGTGGCACTCGGCCTGGGTGACCTGCTGCTCCTGGTGCTCTTCCCGCTGGTGGCGGTGAAGGCCTTCGGACGGGCCGCCGGTCTCCTCGCGGCCGGAATCGGTCTGGCGGTGTCCGCCGCGGTCAGTGCGCTGTTCGCCCTCGGGGCGCTGAGCGGGGCGTTTCCGCTGCTCACGGCACTCGGTCCGCTGATCGTGCTCCAGCACGTGCTGTGGGTGCGGGCCCGTGGAGCCGAGCGGACCGTCGCCGAGTGGCGCGCGGGAACCCCGGTGGCTGCGGCCGCCGCCGCTCCGACGGACCCCGACCCGGAGTTGCTCAAGGCCCTCGAACCGGCCGATGCCGATGGGGTGGGCGCCGGCCTGCCGGAGGGTGGCTGGCTCGCGGTCCTGGACGGCCGGGTGGTGGGAGCCGGTGCGTCGCCGGGCCTGGCACGTAGGGACGCGCGGCTCCGCGGCTGCGCTTCGGTGCCCGTGGTGCGACAGGCGTGACCGGTTTCTACCCGGGCTCGCCTTGGCTCGACGGCGCGGGCGGGTGGCCGAGGCCCGTTACGTACTCTTGAGGCATGCGCATGCGCCCCACTCTGAGCTGGGCCCCCACCGGGGACCTGCCGCCCGCCACCACCGCCCTGGAGCCGATCACCGATGCGCTGGGCGCAGGCGGTGTGCTGGTGCTCAGCGGGGCCGGGATCTCCACGGAGTCGGGCATCCCCGACTACCGGGGCGAGGGCGGGAGCCTGAGCCGGCACACCCCGATGACGTATCAGGACTTCACCGCGAGCGCCCAGGCCAGGCGCAGGTACTGGGCGCGCAGCCACCTCGGCTGGCGCACCTTCGGCCGGGCCCGGCCCAACGCGGGACACCGGGCGGTGGCCGCGTTCGGGCGGCAGGGCCTGCTGTCCGGGCTGATCACCCAGAACGTCGACGGCCTGCACCAGTCAGCCGGCAGCGAGGGCGTGGTGGAACTCCACGGAAGCCTGGACCGGGTCGTCTGCCTCTCCTGCGGCACGATCAGCTCTCGCCGCGACCTCGCCCGCCGGCTGGAGGAGGCCAACCCGGGCTTCGGGCCGGTGGCCGCCGCGATCAACCCGGACGGCGACGCCGACCTCACCGACGAACAGGTCGGGGACTTCCGGGTGGTGCCGTGCACGGTCTGCGACGGGGTCCTCAAACCGGACGTGGTGTTCTTCGGCGAGGCCGTGCCGCCCCGGCGGGTCGAGCACTGCCGCGAACTGGTCCGCGAGGCCTCCTCGCTGCTGGTCCTGGGCTCCTCGCTGACGGTGATGTCCGGGCTCCGGTTCGTCCGCCAGGCGGACCAGGCCGGTACGCCGGTACTGATCGTCAACCGGGACCCCACCAGGGGCGACCGGCACGCCGTCACCCGTGTCGCGCTCCCGCTGGGAGACGCGCTCACCGCTGTGGCCGGCCGGATGGGCGTCCCCGTCGACGACGGCAGGGCGGCGTACAGCGAACCTGCCATCGAAGGAGATCCATGTCCCGGACGAACCGCTCCCCCTTCCTCCTCGCCGGGCTGATGGCCGGGGCCGGGGCTCTCCACCTGGCGGCGCCGAAGGTGTTCGACGGGACCGTGCCGAGGGCGCTGCCCGGTCCGGCGCGTGCGTGGACGTACGGGAGCGGGGTGGTCGAGTTCGCGCTCGCCGCCGGGCTCGTCCACCCCCGGACGCGGCGCGTCGCGGCCCGCGCGACCGCCGGATTCTTCGTCGCCGTCTTTCCCGCCAACGTGCAGATGGCCCTCGACGCGCGGAACCGCCCCGCCCTGTCGAGGGCCGCGACCCTCGGCCGGTTGCCCCTGCAGATTCCCCTGGTCATGTGGGCCCGCAAGGTCGCCCGTGCCGAGGGCGCTTCACCGGACTGCCGCTGACCGGATCAGCGGACCTCGGTGACCCGGTGCTCCTTCAACTTCGCGCAGTTGGAGTTCTCCACCGACACGTACACGTTGCCGATGCTGCCGCCCCAGCTCACGCAGTGGCCACGGCCGTAGACGTAGCCGGGCCCCGCGTAGGACGTGTAGTTGCCGGAGTCTCCGGCCCACTCGTCGGTGTCGGGGACGTAGACGGACGTGGACATGCTCTTGGCCGTGCCGGGGTTGGCACGGATGGTCGCGACGCAGTTCTTGCCGTTCACGGAGTTGTAGGTCAGGTAGACGGTGCCCTGCGAGCCGACGGGTGCCGAGTTCACAGTCTTGTAGGCGCTGCCGCAGACCCCCTGCGGTGTGACGTTGGGTGCGGCCGACGCGGTCGTGCTGAGCACAGCGGTGGTGCCCAGTACCAGCGTGGCCAACGCCCCGACAGTCGCGACATTACGTACGCTTCGCATATATCCCCCTTGTGGTTCCGAGAGCGGATTACTCCCACTTGATGTGACCCTCGAACGACAAGGATGGTTGTGCCGGATCCACCCGCAGATGCCGAAGCACTGGCGTTCGACACCACTCGGAGAAAGTTCCGCCGGGACCGGTCCGTTTCCGCAGCTCACCGGAGCGGATAAAGGTCTAGACCACTAATGAATCGGAAAACTATTTACCATCCGCACCCCCCTGTGGCTCACTGTGTCGTGTTCGCGTCATGTGGACGCGCGTAGATCCTCTGCACCTCTCCCCCCCACCGAGCAGGAGGAATCCATGCTTCCCCACCGCCTCTCCCTCAAGTCCGCGCAGCCAAGACTCACCGTGGCCGGTGTCCTCGGCATGAGCGCGGCGCTGACGCTCAGTCTGATGTCGGGCACCGCCGCCTCGGCGCCGCTGCCCTCCGACAGCACCGTGCCGCTGGGCAAGGGCTACATGGGCGTGGGATACGTCCAGGACAGCAAGGACTTCAAGCCGGACACCCGGCAGCTGGGCCTCGGCTCGGAGCCGGACGCAAACCTCCTGGCGAACCCCGTGGGGATGGACGTCTCCAGCTACCAGGGCAGCATCAACTGGACCTCGGTGCGCGGCGCGGGCATCGAGTTCGCCTGGATGAAGGCGACCGAGGGCACCACGTACAAGGACCCGACCTTCAGCACCAACTACCTGGGCGCCTACAACGCCGGGGTGATCCGGGGCGCGTACCACTACGGGCGTCCCGACGTGTCCGGCGGCGCGGCGCAGGCGAACTTCTTCGCCGACAACGGCGGCGCCTGGTCCCGCGACAACCTGACGCTCCCCGGCGTACTGGACATCGAGGGCACCTGCTACGGCAAGACGCCCGCCGCGATGCAGTCCTGGATCCTCGACTTCTACAACACGTACAAGGCGCGCACCGGCCGTGACGTCGTCATCTACACCAGCCCCAGCTGGTGGAACTCGTGCACCGGCGGCTGGAGCGGGATGTCCGCCAGGAGTCCGCTGTGGGTGGCCCACTGGACCTCCGCCGGCAGCCCCAGCATCCCGACGGGCTTCCCCTTCTGGACGGTCTGGCAGTACACGTCGACCGGCTCGGTCAGCGGCATCTCCGGGAACGTCGACCGCGACCGGTTCAGCGGTGACCGCTCCCGCCTGCTGGCCCTCGCCAACAACACGCCGTGAGGGCGGACCCCGGGGTGCGGTGACCGCGGGCGCGGTGACCGCCCCCCCGGGGCCGGCTCAGGCAGGTGGCCCGGCCGGGCCCGGCCGGGCGAGATCTCGCGAAGGAGAGACGCATGAGCTCGACACCACGGCCGATCAGCAGGCGCGGCGCCCTGTTCGCCGGAACCGCTGCCCTGGCGGGAGGACTGGGATTGGCAGGCCGTACGGAAGCGGCCGTGCGCCTGCCGGAGAGCGCGCGCCTCCCCTTCACCGCCCTGACCCCGGCGCAGCGCGCCGGTCAGTGTGTCATCCACTCCTACCCCGGGCTCACGCCGCCGGCCCGGCTGATGGACGCGATCAGCGAGGGCCGCAGCGCCGGGGTGATCTTCTTCACGGAGAACATCAGGAGCCTGAGCCAGATCGAGGGAGTCATCCAGGAGATGAACGCGGCGAACGCCGATGCCCCCCTGGGCGCCCCGCTGCTCCTGATGACCGACCAGGAAGGCGGCATGGTGCGCCGTCTGCCCGGTGAGCCGGTGCTGTCCGCGAAGGACGTGGGTGCCTCTGCGGATCCGGAGGGGCAGGCGGAGTTCACCGGAGCCGGGGCCGGCATGAACCTCGCGGGCGTCGGCATGAACGTCAATCTGGCACCGGTCCTGGACGTGTACCGCACGGCGGGCGACTTCACCGACCAGTACGAGCGGTCCTACAGCGAGGACCCGGACGCGGTGGCGTCCTGCGGCTCGGCGTTCATCACCGCGCAGCAGGGTGCCGGGGTCGCGGCCACCGCCAAGCACTTCCCCGGCCTCGGTCCCGCCTCCGCGAGCCAGAACACCGACCTGGGCCCCGTAACGCTCACCACTTCCGCCTCGACGCTCCGCAGCGTCGACGAGGCGCCGTACCGGGCGGCGATCTCCGCCGGGACCGAGCTCGTCATGCTGTCCTGGGCCGTCTACCGGGCACTGGACGCGAACCGGCCCGCCGGTCTGTCCCCCACCGTGATCGGCGAGCTGCGCGACCGGCTCGGCTTCCGGGGCGTGACCGTCACCGACGCCCTGGAGGCCGGTGCCCTCAAGGCCTACGGCTCCACGGCGCAGCGTGCCGTCCTGGCCGCGGCGGCCGGTATGGACCTGGTCCTGTGCTCGGCCCGGGACGCCGCTCAGGGGGATGCGGCGGTGACCGCGCTGGGCGAGGCGCTGACGGCGGGCACTCTCGACGGAGCCGCTTTCGACGCGGGTGCGGGGCGTGTCAGGGCGCTCCGGAACGGCCTGGCCTGAGTCCCGGCCCGGCGGCCGATCTCGCGGCCGCTATCGGTTCGATCACGCCAAGGTCCGGCCAAGGACCGGTAATAGAGTCACCTGATAGCTTAGGCCGAATCGCAGGCCGGAACGGAGGTACGAGGGGCAGGTCCGACCCTGACCCGGGCAAGGACACCCCTCAGATCACGATGCTGCAAGTACACAAGCTTGAGCGCTACAAGGACGATCAGGGAAACGAGATCGTCTATGACGGCGAGATCCGTGACGCCAAGATCGATATCCGGTTCAAGGGATCGAACAACAGACTTGTCATCAGCCCCAAGGCTGACGTCAAGGATCTGCTTGTCACCTTCACCGGGGACAACGGTCAGATCGACATCGAGCAGACCACGAAGAAGCGCGCAGGTCTCCGCTTCGAACTGCGCTGCGGGCACGAGTCCCGGATCCGGATCGGCGAGAACGTGGGCTGTGCCGGCCGCACCTTCCTCTCCGCCGTCGAGGGCGTGTCGGTGACGATCGGTGCCGATGTGATGTTCGCCAAGAACATCGAGGTGCGCGGCGACGACACCCACCCGATCTTCGACGTGCACACCGAGAAGCGGGTGAACCCGTCGCAGTCGATCGTGGTGGGCGAGCACGTCTGGATCGCCAAGCACGCGGTCGTGATGGGCGGTGTCACCATCGGCAACGGCTCGGTGATCGGCTTCCGCTCCATCGTCACCTCGTCCATACCCAACAACTGCATCGCGGTGGGAGCGCCTGCGCGGGTGGTGCGGCGGGACATCGCCTGGGAGCGTCCCGAGGTCGTTTCCCGCAGCCCCAACGAGCTGTATCCGCGCAAGGGCGAGAAGTCCGCGCAGTACTGGAACCCCACCTCCGGGGAGGACGTCGCGGGGAAGCCGGTCATCCGTCAGCAGCCGAAGGCTCAGCGGCGGTTGCTGACCCGGGTACTGCCGGCTCCGGTGCGGCGGATGGCCAAGAAGTTCCGATCCGCCTGACGCGCACACCCGCCGCGCTTCGGTGACATCGCGCGAAACGGCCTCGGCCCCGGACGGAAGTCCGGGGCCGAGGCCGTTTCGCGTACGCGCGGTGTACGGATTCGCTAGAGCGCCGGGGCGCTCGTCTCGAGGTGCGTCACCATGCGGTTGAGCCCGGTCGGCAGATCGACGACCGCGCTCCAGCCGAGTGCGGCGAGCCGTGCGCTGTCCAGCCCCTGCTTCTTGGTCAGGCTGTAGGCGCGTGCGTCGGACTCGTTGGTGAAGCGGAGCTGCTGCCCGCGCTCCGGGCGTACCTGGGTGAACAGCTCGGCCAGCCGCCGGATCGAGACCAGCCCGGCCGGGTCCGCGACGTTGTAGGCCACCTGGTCGCCACGGAGCAGGGCGTAGAACAGTCCCGCGATGGCGTCGGCCACGTAGGTGTAGGTCCGTACGCCGGAACCGTCGCTGTTCAGCACGATGTCCTTGCCGGCCACGACGTTCGCCGCGAAGTCGGCCTGCACGCGTCCGTCGTCGAGGGCCATCCCCGGCCCGTAGACGTGACCGAACCTGACGGCGCGGCTGTCGATGCCGTACTGCGCCTGGTAGGTCGCGCAGATCGTCTCGGCGGCGCGCTTGCCCTCGGCGTAGCAGGCCCGGGGGTTGAGGATGTCGAAGCCGCCGTAGCTCTGCTCGTCGATCAGTTCGGTCTCCGGGGGCTGGGCCCCGTAGACCTCCGCCGAGGACATCAGCACGAATCCCCGGCTGGCCTTCTCGACACAGAGGTCGAGAAGGTTGAAGGTGCCCAGCAGGTTCGCCTTGATCGTCATGACGGGCTGGCTGCCGTGCAGGGCGGGCCGTGCCGCGCTCGCCCCGTGGATCACGTAGTCGACGGGGCCCGGCAGTTCGAGCGGGGCCGAGACGTCCTGGACGACCAGGTTGAAGTCCGGGCGGTCCAGGACGTCCGCCAGCAGCAGCCGGGCCTTCTCCTCGTTGCGCACCAGGCCGTGCACGGTGATGCCCGCGCCGTGCCGGTCGTTCAGTGCGAGCAGCGTGTAGACGACGTACGACGGCAGCATGCCGCTCGCACCGGTGACCAGCACGGTGCGGCCGGAGAGCTCGCCCCACGGCAGGTCACGGTCGAGGATCTCGTCGAGGTCGTGCGCCACGACGGGACTGGAAACGGTGGTCAATGGAATCACGTACCCACGATCTGCTGGTTTTCGAGAATCTCGAAGAACGTCCGGCACAGGTAGAAGTCCTCGGACGTCGTGATCTTGATGTTCGAGCGGGGGCCGACCACCCGGTAGATCTTGCGCCCGTAGCGGTGCATGAGGGAGCAGGAGTCGATGGTGTCGTGCTCGCCCTCCTCGACCGCCCGGTCGTACAGGGAGAGGATCTCGCCGAGCCGGAAGCTCTGCGGGGCCTGCGCGGCGTAGATGTGGTCGCGCGGGATCACGTCGTCGATGTGCTCGTACTCACTCGACACCACGGTCTCGTTGAACTTGGTGCAGGTGATGGCCGAGCCGTGCTCGCGGACCGTCTCGATGTTGGCGGTGATCAGCTTGGCGTCGATCAGCGGCCGTACGCCGTCGTGCACGAGCACGACGGTGTCGTCGGGGCACTCCTCGGCGACCGTCCTGAGCGCGTTGTGCCGCGACTCCTGACCGGTCTTCCCGCCGTCGATGATCCACTTGACCTTCTGGATCTCGTACCGCTTGAGGAGCTTCTCCATCAGTTCGCGGTACTCGGGGAGTATCGCGATGGCTATGCCGTCTATCTCGGGGTGCGCCTCGAAGTGCTCAAGGGTGTGGATGATGATCGGCTTGCCGTGGATCTCCAGGAACTGCTTGGGGAGAGCACGGCTGTTCATCCTCGAACCAATGCCGCCGGCGAAAAGCAGGGCAACGTTCACAGGTCATTCCTCCGACTGGTCGCTGAGCGGCTGGTCGCCCACCGCGGTGTTGTCCGGGACGGTGTCCAGCCACTGGTGCTGACCACCTGTTTCACGGCCTCCGTGATCTCCGACGACCAGCCAGTCGATCACGCGGTCCGCCGAGTTGGTGTCGACGTAGTCGAAGTTCTCCCGCCGGAACTCCTCGACCTTGGAGAGGTCGAAGTCCTCGTCCTGCAGGGCCTTGAGCAGGTCGTCGAAGGTCACGCAGATCTTGCCGGGGGCGACGCTGTCGTAGTCGCGGTGGAACCCGCGGATCACCGAGTACGTGTCCTTGTCGTACGCGTAGAACAGGATCGGCTTGTCGAGCAGCGTGTACTCGTAGATGACCGACGAGTAGTCGGTGACGAGCACGTCGGTCACGTGCAGCAGGTCGTTCGTGTCGGGGAACGACGCGAAGTCGATCAGCCGGTCCGAGTACTCGGCGGGGATCGGCGGGGGCTCCGAGATGAAGTGGTGCATCCGGAAGAGCACGACGTACTTCTCGCCGCAGACCTCGTGGAGCTTCTCGAAGTCGATGCGGTCGTAGTCGTAGTGCGCGTCGCTGATGCTCTTCCCGCGGAAGGTCGGCGCGAACAGCACGATCTTCTTGCCCCGGAACTGCGGGTAGGACGCGAAGAAGTCGTCCGTGACCTTCTGGGAGTGCTCCTCGTTGAGGAAGGTGTCGATACGCGGAAGGCCGGTCGGCACGACTGCCGTCTCCTCGACACCGAACGCCTCGGCGTACACCGGCACCAGGTGCTTGGACCCGGTGATGACGTAGGTGTACTTGCGGTGGGCGTTGGACAGCTTCGGCGAGCCGTACTTTCCGAACCTGCTGTAGCCGACCGCCTTGAAACCGCTTCCGGCGTGCCAGAGCTGAATTATCTTGGTTTCCGGCGAAATGGTCAGGTTGCCGAGAAGCCCGAAGTAGTCGTCCATCAGCACGGTGTCCGACGTGGCGAGCAGATAGATGAGGCGGAGCGTGCTCCACTTGTTCGCCGTCGACGGTATTCGGAACGAGTGGTTGAACTTGTACTTCTTGTCGAGATCCCGCTCGATCATCCGGTCGTGGACCCGCGCCAGGTTGCCACCGAGGCCGGTGCGCATTTCCGAGGCGAAGAGAATCTTGTTCCCACGCGGCGGGTTCAGCCGGCGGGCGGCCCAGTAGAAGCGGTTGGCGAGCTTGCGTCGCCGGGCTCGCGGAAGCACCTTCAGTGCTATTCGCTTGCGTATGGGCTTCTTCGTCTTGCTCTTGCCCCCGCCGCCTCCGCGGAACAACTGGTATGTCCGCATGAGGAACTCGGGACTCTCGTCGTCGTCCGAAAGACCGAACGAAATGACGTACACCGAGCGGTTGCGGTCGTAGAGGAAGACCCGGGAACTGACGTCGAGCCGGTCCGTCGCCTTGAGGTCGAAAGTGGCCCCCGGCAGACGCTCGTCACCGAGGACCGGAACGATCCGCCATGTGCCGTTGGGCACTTGACGCCGATCCTGAAAGTTGGTGACGTTGATATCCAAGCGGTGCTGTTCGGCGTCGATTTGCCGAGAGTTAACCGGGAATTCGCGCCCGTTGTCAACAATCAGGAAGCTGAGAGCACTAGCATCCCCAGTAAAGTCCGAGACCTCCACAACGAGACTGAGGTGCACACGCTCCCAGGAAATCGTCGCTATTGAGCAACGCGCCATCGTCGTCCTTCCAATTTGTGAACCGTTACGCCTTCTACGAGGCATGTGCGACGGCCACAGAGCCTGCCAGCGCCAGGTGAGACGATTGCCGGAGCATAGCTTACCGAGTCACACGAGCCCCAAGTTGGGCCCGTCATGCGGTGCTGCGGTCGAGTGTGCCCGTCGGGGCCTCCCGCAGGGCATGGCCCGGACGGGGCCCGAGCGCCGGCAAGCCCGTCCGTCACTCCGTGCGAAGCCCCGTCGAACCCGGCGGGCCTGTGGTGCGCACGTACTAGGACGCGCGAGCGACCGCTCCGGTTGCACCAGAACAGGACAGGGTCGCGGCACGATGACCGGCGGGGCGCCGGAGGGAAGTGTGGGAAGCGCGCACATCACGCGCATTCCCCTTGCCTCTCGGTGTCTGGAGTGATCAACAGGTGGCAACAACCCTTTACAGGATCGGACGGTGGGCCTTCCGGCGGCGCCGGCTCGTGGCCGGGCTCTGGCTGAGCGCCCTGGTGCTGGCCGGGGTCGCGGCCGCCGTGGCGCCGGCCGGGCAGGAGGAGGACCTCTCCATGCCCGGGACCGAGTCACAGAAGGCGTTCGACCTGCTGGACGAGCGCTTTCCGCAGAACAGTTCCCAGGGTGCCGAGGCCCGTCTGGTCTTCCGGGCCCCGGACGGGCAGCGGGTGACGGCCGGGGAGAACAGGGCAGCCGTCGAGGCCGCGCTCGGCTCCCTGGACGGCGGCGGTCAGATCGCGTCGGCCACCGACCCCTTCGAGAGCGGCGCCGTCAGCGAGGACAACGCCATCGCGTACTCCACGGTCGCCTATACCGCGGACGCCGCCGACCTGACCGCCGCCGCGAAGGGCGCCCTGCGGGACGCCGTCGGCCAGGCACGCGAGGCGGGGCTGACCGTGGAGACCGGCGGCTCGGCCCTGGACTCGGAGGAGGAGCCGGGCGGCACGACGGAGATCATCGGCGTGGCGGTGGCCGCGGTGGTACTGGCCCTCGCCCTCGGGTCACTCGCCACGGCCGGGCTGTCGCTGCTGACCGCCTTCGTGGGCGTGGCCATCGCCTTCGGCCTGGTCTCCGCGCTGGCCGTGCCGCTGGGCCTGACCTCCACCGTCGCGATCCTGGCGCTGATGCTGGGGCTGGCGGTCGGCATCGACTACGCGCTCTTCATCACCTCCCGATTCCGCGACGAACGCGCCCGTGGCGCCGAGCCGGAGGAAGCCGCGGGCCTGGCGGTGGGCACGGCCGGATCCGCCGTCGTCTTCGCCGGGGCGACCGTCTTCATCGCCCTGGCCGGACTGGGGGTCGTCGGGATCCCCGAGCTGACCAGGATGGGGATGGGCGGCGCGGGCGCCGTGGCCCTCGCCGTGCTCGTCGCACTGACCCTGGTGCCCGCGCTGTTCGGTTTCCTCGGCCGGCGCGTGCTGCCGCGCGCCGGCCGCAGGGCGCTGCGGCCAGGAGGCGGCCGCCGCCCGGTGGCCGACGCGGCCGGGAAGCCGGGGCTCGGCACCCGCTGGGCGCGGTTCGTGCTGCGCCGGCCGGTCCCCGTACTGGTGGTCGCCGGACTCGGTCTCGGCGCCGTCGCCCTGCCGGTGCTGGGCCTCGAACTCGGGCTGCCCGGGGACGAGTCGAAGTCGGTGCGAACCACCGAGCGCCGCGCCTACGACCTGCTGTCGGAAGGCTTCGGCCCAGGCTTCAACGGCCCGCTGACCGTGGTCGTGGACACCTCCGGGTCCCAGGACACCCGGGCCACCACGGACCGGGTGATCAGGACCGTAAGGGCGGTGGACGAAGTCGCGTCGGTCGGTGATCCGGTCCTCAGCGAGAACGCGGACACGGCCGTCCTCACCGTCGTACCCCGGACCGCGCCCAACAGCGACGAGACCAAGGACCTGGTGCACGCGATCCGGGGCGCGGTCTCCGGCGCCGGGGCCGATACGGACGCCCGCGTCCTGGTGACGGGCGCCACCGCGCTGAACATCGACATCTCCGAAGCCATGTCCGACGCCCTCGTCCCCTACCTCGCCGTGGTGATCGGCCTGGCGGTGCTCCTGCTCCTCGTCGTCTTCCGCTCCGTCCTGGTTCCGGTCAAGGCCGCGCTCGGATTCCTGCTGTCGGTGGGCGCCGCGCTCGGTGTGCTCGTCGCCGTCTTCCAGTGGGGCTGGGGCGCGGACCTGATCGGCATCGAGCAGACCGGTCCGGTCATGTCCCTGATGCCGATCCTGGTCATCGGGATCGTGTTCGGCCTCGCCATGGACTACGAGGTCTTCCTCCTCAGCCGGATGCGCGAGGCCCACGTCCACGGCGCGTCCCCCGGCGAGGCGATCGTCAACGGCTTCCGGCACAGCGGGCGTGTGGTGGCCGCCGCGGCGGTCATCATGATCAGCGTGTTCGCCGGATTCATCGGAATGAGCAGCCCGACCATCCAGACCATGGGGGTCGGCCTGGCCGCCGCCGTTCTGTTCGACGCCTTCGTGGTGCGGCTGGCGATCGTGCCCGCCGTGCTGGCCCTGCTCGGCCACCGGGCCTGGTGGCTGCCCCGTATCCTGAGCCGCGTGCTGCCGAATGTGGACATCGAGGGTGAGGCACTGAACGGGCACGCACCGGCATCCGGGGACGCGCCGATGGGGCGGCGGCTTCCCGTCGGCCGGGGTTGAGGCGGCCATGACGGGTACGGGTGGCGATGGCCCGCGACCGCGCGGCGCGTGGTGGCGGGAGGGGGCGATCGCGGCGACCGCGTTCACGCTCTGTCTGCTCGGTGGCGTGGTGCGGGTCGACGACACGTTCGCGGCGCCGCCTGCCGCCGCCTATGTGATCGCCGCGGTGTCCTGTGCGGCGCTGGCGGTACGGCACCGGGCGCCGCTCGCGGCGCTGGCAGCCACCACCGCGAGCGGCGTACTGGTCCCGCTCCTGGGTCTGCTGCTCAGTCCGCCGATCGTGGCCCCCGCGGTGATCACCGCGTACTCCTACTCGCTCACCGCGCGCTCCGAACGGCGCGCGGTGGGCGCGGTGTCACTCGCCTCGCTGGTGCTGCTGGCCGCCGCCACCCCCTTGTCCGGCGGGCTCTCGTGGCAGGACGCGAGCAGGATGGCCTCGGTGGCGGTGTCCGTGTCGGTGGCCGGCGTGCTCGGCCACTCGGTGCGGAACCGGCGGGCCTACCTGGCCGCCGTGGAGGAGCGGGCGCTGCGGGCCGAGGAGAGCCGGGACAGCGAGGCGCGCCGGCGCGTGGCCGAGGAGCGGGTGCGCATCGCCCGGGAGCTGCACGACCTGGTGGCGCACCAGATCACCCTGGCCAACGCGCAGGCCACGGTCGCCGCCCACCTCTTCGACACCCGCCCGGAACAGACCCGCAAGAGCCTGGGGGAACTCGTCGGGACCACCGGCCAGGCCCTTGACGAGCTACGGGCCACGGTCGGTCTGCTGCGCCAGTCCGGGGACGCGGCCGCGCCCGCCGAACCCGCGCCCGGACTGTCCCGGCTGCCCGCCCTCCTGGAGTCCTTCCGCCGCGCCGGTCTGGAGGTGTCGGTGCACCAGGAGGGCCGGGCCCGGCCGCTGCCGCCCGGTGTCGGCCTCACCGCGTTCCGCATCGTCCAGGAGGCCCTGACCAACGTGACCAAACACGCCGGGACCGGCCGCGCCCGGGTACGCCTCGACTGGAGCCGCGAACGCGTGACCATCACCGTCGCCGACGACGGAGGGGACGCCCGCACGGCGCCGGCCGCCCGGCCCGGCCGGTCCGCAGCGGCGGGCCCACCGGATCCGCCGGACCGGCGACCGCCCGGATACGGTCTGATCGGGATGCGTGAACGTGTCACCGCTGTCGGCGGACACCTCTCCGCGGGCGGGCGCCCGGAGGGCGGCTTCACCGTCTGCGCCCAGCTGCCCATCGCGTCCGGCAGGGGCGCGACGCGGCCGGCCGACGGGGCGAGCAGCGGCGAGGGGCGAACGGCTGACGGAGCGATGGACGACGGACGGACGGACGACGGAAGGGCCTGGGACACACCGTGACGCTCCGAGTGCTGCTCGCCGACGATCAGGCCCTGCTGCGCGAGGCCTTCCGGCTGCTGCTCGACAGTGCCGACGACATCACCGTGGTCGGCGAGGCCGCCGACGGCCGGGAGGCCGTGCGGCTCACCCGGGAACTGCGCCCGGACGTGATGGTCATGGACATCCGGATGCCCGAGGTGGACGGTCTCACCGCCACGTCGGAGATCTGCGCGGACCCGGAACTGCGGGCCAGCCGCATCCTGGTCCTCACCACGTACGAGACCGACGAGTACGTCGCCCAGGCGCTGCGCGCGGGGGCGGGTGGCTTCATAGGCAAGGGCATCGGTGCCGATGACCTGCTGGACGCCGTGCGTACGATCGCCTCGGGCGACACGCTCCTGTCCCCCGCCGCGACCCGTTCCCTGGTCGCCCGGTTCCTGGCGACCCCGGACGAACCCGAGCCGCACCACCCCGAACAGCTCGCCGCGCTCACCCCGCGCGAACGCGAGATGGTGGCCCTGGTGGCGACCGGCCTGTCCAATCAGGAGATCGCGGAGCGGACTTTCCTCAGCCCCTTCACCGTCCGCGCCCATGTGCAGCGCGCCATGACGAAGCTGGAGGCCCGCGACCGGGCGCAGCTCGTCGTCATCGCCTACCGGACCGGCCTGGCCCACGCCTCTCCCGGCCCCGACAGCCTCCCGTAACCCGCCCCCTTGGCCCTTGCCGAGTGGCGCGCCTTCGGCGTGCCCGCTCAGCCGCTCGTCGCGGCCCACGGTGACCACGCTCCGCGACGAGGCAGGAGTGAAGTGTCACCAGCACGCGGTCCGGCAGGTGGTTCGCCCATGTCCCGAAACCACTGACGAAGAGGATGCCCATGTCCGAAATCCTGGTTGCCCCGGCCCGTATCGGAAGGCGGCCGACAGGCGCGCTCGGTGTCCTGGCACTCGCCCTCGGCGCCCTGCAGTCCGTGGTGGAGCCCGCACTCCCGCTGCTGCAACGGGAGTTGCAAGTCAGCCCGGCCGAGGGGGCGTTGGTCGCCAATACGTTACTCGTCACCGGCGCGGTCATCACGCCCGTCGCGGGCCGGCTCGGTGACCGCTACGGCGGAAAGCGGGTACTGGTCCGGCTGATGGCCGTGGTGGCGGCCGGGGGTCTGCTGGCGAGCCTGGCGCCGAATCTGCCGGTCCTGCTGCTCGGTCAGGTACTGCAGGGAGTCATGGTGGGCGCGCTGCCCCTGTCGTTCGTCCTGGTGCGCGAGCGCCTCCCGGCGGGCCGGTCCCAGGTGGCGATCGGGCTGGTCGTCGCTCTGTTCACCGGCGGCGGCATGCTGGGAACGCCGGCGGCCGGTCCGATCGCGGAAAGCCTGTCCTGGCAGTGGATGTTCGCGCTGCCGACGGCCGTGATCATCGCGGCCACCCTGGCCGTGGCCCGGCTGATGCCGCACGATCCGCCGGTCCGCCCGGAGCACGGGATCGACTGGCCCGGGGTGGTGCTGCTGAGCGCCACGCTCCTCGCGTTCATGCTCGGGCTCGTGACGATGACGAGCGCCGGCCTGCCGCCCCTCGCGGTCGGCGCGACGACCGTCGTCGTGGCCGCCCTCGCGACCGGATGGGTGGCCGTCGAGCGCCGGGCGGCCGCACCGATGGTGGATCTGCGCATGCTGGCGAAGCCCGCCATGTGGAGCTCGTGCGTGCTCACCTTCGTCGTCGCCGCCGGTTCCGGGATCGTGCTCCTGCTGCTCCCGCAGTTGTTCTCGCAGCCGTCCGAGGGCTACGGATTCGGGGCCGGCACCACCGAGATCGGGCTGTTCCTGATGCCCGGCGCCATCGCCGGGGCGGTGAGCGATTCCGTGGGCGGGCTCGCGGCGCGGCGCTTCGGTTCGCGTGCCGTCGTCGTCGTGGGCGCCCTCGTCACGGCTGCCACCATGATCACCCTGGCGTCGCTGCACACGGCGGTGTGGCAGCTCGTCCTCGCGAAGGTGCTGACCGCGTTCGCCGCGGGCATCGGGACCACGGCGTTGCTCGCGGGGGCCGCCACCGCCGTCGACAGCGGCGACACCGGCATCGCCACCGGGCTGCTCGTGGTGACGCGTGTGATCGGCGTCGCTGTGGGGGCGCAGGCGGGCGGCGCGGTACTCGCCGCCGGAGCCGACCCGATGACGGGCCGGCCGGCCGAATCGGCGTTCGTCACGGGTTTCGCCGTCGCCGGCTTCGTAGCCGCACTGTCACTGCTCGTTGTCCGCATGACGAAGAACGGAGCCCAGGCGTGACACCCAACGGTCTGCCCACCGACGTGAACAGCACCGCGAGGCGCGGCGTCCTGATCTCCGGGGCCGGCATCTCCGGACCCGCGCTGGCGTACTGGCTGCACCGGTCAGGATTCGAGGTCACCGTGGTGGAGAAGGCAGAGGCGCCGCGCGGCGGCGGATATCCGATCGATATCCGCGGCACCGCCGTGGAGGCTGTCCGGCGGATGGGAATACTTCCGCAATTACGGGAGGCGCACATCGGATCACGCCGTTGCACTTTCCTCGCAGCCGACGGCGGCGAAGTGGCCTCGGTCAAGCCGCATTCCATTGCCGGAGGTGCGGATGGACAGGATCTGGAAGTGCGGCGCGGGGATCTGACCGGCCTCCTCCACGCGAAAGTCCGTGACGACGTGGAATTCGTCTTCGGCGATTCCATCGACACCATCGACCAGGCGGGACGGGCGGCCGACATCACTTTCCGCAGTGGGCGTCAGCGCACGTTCGACCTGGTGGTCGGCGCCGACGGCATGCACTCGAACACCCGGGAGTCCTTGTTCGGCCCCGAAGAACGGTTCCACCGCTACCTGGGGTACTGCTTCGCCATATTCACCGTGCCGAACACCTTCGGGCTTTCCCGCGAGCTCATGATGTGGAATTCCCCGGGGAGAGCGGCAGCCCTGTACGCCGTCGGGGACGAAGACGAACTGCACGCCTTCCTGAATTTCCACCGGCCGGAACCGCCGCTCGACGTGATCCGGAATCCCGACGCCCAACGGGACCTGGTCGCCGAGGCGTTCGCAGGTGCGGGATGGGAAGTGCCGGGCATGGTCGACGCCATGCGCGACGCCGATGACCTGTTCTTCGACACGGCCGGTCAGATCCGTATGCCGCACTGGTCGAGCGGGCGCGTCGCGCTGGTCGGCGACGCCGCGTACGCGCCCTCGTTCCTCACCGGGCAGGGCACGAGCCTCGCACTGGTCGGGGCCTACATGCTCTCCCACGCCCTGGCGGCCGACCGCGACCACTCGGCGTCCCTCGCCGCCTACGAGCGCGGCCTACGCGGGTTCGTGGCCATGAATCAGGCCATGGCCGACAACGGCGCGGCCACGCTCTTCCCCGTCACGGCGCGGGCCCTGGAGCAGCGCGACACCATGCTGCGCGGCCTCGCCACCCTGCCTTCCGCGCCGGCCCGACCGGCCCACTCGGCCCTTGTCCTGCCCGATCCCGCCCCGTTCACGGCGCCGGACGCGTCCGGCGCCGTGAACGGGGCGGGGCGCGTCCGGCGCCGTGAACGGGGCGGGGCGCGAGAACCCTTGACTGCCATCGAGCCGGGAGACAGGATGGCTCACAATCTTTGACAACGTTGTCACACGCGGAGACCACCCATGCCAAGCAATCCGACCCGCTACGACAGGCGCAGGTTCCTCCAGCTTGCCGGTGTCACCAGCCTCCTGGCCGCAAGCCCGCTGCCCTTCGCAGGTGTGGCGGCAGCCTCCGGAACACCCGCTGCCACCACCGGCCACCACCCCGTCGACACGCACCCCGGCAGCGTCGCGGACACCTACTTCCAGGTTCTGCTGACACACACCCGCTGGGCGGAGACGCAGTGGGACTCCGCCCTCGGCCACTACACGGCCAAGGACTTCGGTTTCGCGGTGGTGCTCGGCAACGCCGTACTGCTGACCCATGGGACATACGACTCCGAGCGCGCCGGCGTCTCCAAGGACGTCCTCCTTGCCCGCACGCTGGCCACCCTCAAGCACTTCGCCGCGTCCAACCGCCTGACAGGCGGCACGGAATGGGGGCGGACCCTGTTCTTCGACACGACGTTCCAGCTGTACTTCGTGCTCGCGGCCAGGCTGCTCTGGGAACAGCTGGACTCCGCAACACGTAAGAACGTCGACACGATCGTCGCGGGACAGGCCCAGTACACCGCTTCGCTGGGCACCGATGACGACCCCGCCTCCGGCGACTGGACGCCCAACGGCCTCAAGGGCGGGCATGTCGGTGACACGAAGCTGGAGGAGATGGGCGTCTACGCCCAGTCCCTGGCTCCTGGCCTCGCCTGGGCCACCGCCGATCCCCGCCATGCCGACTGGGCGGCGGCGTTCGGCCGGTGGACCAGGAACGAGGCGGGGCTGCCCGCGGCGGACCTGGCCAATCCGGCCCTGGTCGACGGTGTGGCCGTGAGCGCCAATACCGCTACGAACCTGTACGACTCCTTCATCGTCGAGAACCACAACTCCTTCGGGCCGCACTACCAGGCGGAGTTGTGGCGTACGTCCGGCCGCAATGCCGCGCACTTCATCACCGCGGGGCAGCCCATGCCTCAGGTGCTGACCGCACAGCCGAACGCGGCACCGCTGTGGCGCACGCTCCAGATGGTCATGAGCGACTCGGGCGAACCTCTGATGCCGATGGTGGCGGACCGCGAACACCTCTACGGGCGCGATGTGATTCCGCTGGCCTTCCTGGCGCAGGTGACCGGTGACCGTGCCGCCGCCTGGGCGGAAGCGGCCATGGCGGAGCGGCTATTGCCCTACCAGGCCTATGCCCCGGCCAACCGCCTCGCCAAGTTCTCGGGCGAGGCGAAGTACGAACCGGAGGCACGGGCCGAGATCGCCATCAGCTATCTGCTGCACAGGTGGCGCGCGGCACACGGGGGCGTCGTCGCGCCGCTGTCCGGCCGGGAGTTCTTCGCGCGGGCCGAAGGAGTGAAGGACTTCGCCGAGGGGCCGGGCCTGGTGGTCCAGCAGACCTCGGCCGCCTGGGCGGCTTCGGTCAGCAAGCCGGGGTTCGTGAAGTTCGCGTGGCAACCGGCGCACGACGACTGGCTGTTCGCCCTCAGTGGGAACACCCCGATGTTCCTGCCCTCCACCGGCGCGAAGGTCCAGGGTCGTTCGGTGACGACGTACCGGAAGATACGCGACGGCCTCGACGCGACGGCCACGCTGCTCAGGCTCGACTCCGGTTTCGCAGGGTTCACCACCCTGCCCTCCGGCGCCGTCGTCTACGCCACCAGTGGCACGGCCGCCGGTGAGGGGCAGCTGCGGATCCACAACCTGACCATGCCGGGGCTGGCGGGCCTGGAGGGCAGCCGCACGTACACCGCGGCCGAGGGATCGGCGCGGGTCGATTCCGCGGACAGCGGCAACACCACGGCCGGACCGGGGCCGCGCGTCGACACGCTGGCACTCCCCCGGGCCTCCTTCCGGCACGTCCGGATGCAGGGGATCCTCGGCCATCCGCAGTACGGATACTCCCTCTACACCTTCGCCGTCCGGGACGGCGCCGACGGCACCGACCTCGCCCTCGGCCGTGTCGCCACCGCTTCGTCGGCGGCGCCGGGCAGCGGGGCGGAACGTACGGTGGACGGCGACGGGGCGAGCCGCTGGGCCGTAGCGGTCGGCGAACGAAGCCGCCAGGACAGCTGGCTGAGCGTGGACCTCGGCACCGCCACCGCGTTCGATCACGTCACCCTGGTCTGGGAGTCCGCAGCCGCCTCCGCCTACCGGGTGCAGGGCTCCGACGACGGCGAGAACTGGACCGACCTGATCCGGTTCCCCGAGGCCGACCTCACCAGCCGCGGCGGCTGGCTCTCCGTGGACGGGAGGGCCGGGCTGGTGGTCAGGGATGCCGGCAATCCGCTGGCCGTCTACGGCGACGTGGTCGTGCTGTCGGACGGTCCGGCCGAGGCCCTGACCGTGGAGGGCCATCCGTCCGGCGATCCCGTCGAGGTGCGGGCGGCGGCGTCCCTGGACGCACCGCACGCCGCGAATCCCGCCGTCCGTGCCAGCACCGCCGGCGGCCACCTGAGTCTGTTCAACCTCTCGGCGGATCCCGTGACCACCGTGGTCGCCATTCCCCGGCAGGGCAGCGGCGTGCAGCTCTACGCCGGTACACAGACCGTGACCGCCACCGGTTCGGACTTCGCCGCCGAACTGGACAGCGCGACGGCGGCGGTAGTCCCGGCCCGCTTCACCCTGCGGCCGGCGGCGGGAAGGGCGGTCCCGGCGGGTATCCGGGCGGAGGTGATCGACGGCTCGACGCTGCGGCTGACCGGGCCCTCGTGCGAGCTGGTCGTCACCGCGAGCAACGGCCGGCGTGCGAAGGTGCGGCTGCGCCGGGGCAGGACCGTCAGGCTGTCGGTGCCGGGCACCGTCGCCCATCCGCTCGCCGATGCCGCGCTCGGCTGCGACACCTTCCCCAACGGCCCGTTCCCCACCGGCATGTCGGACCCCGCGGCCGCGGTCGACGGCAGCTCGCGGACCTCGTGGACCCCGGGGTCGGACCGCGCACGGATGGTGGTGGACCTCGGGGCACCGCTCCTCGTCACACGCGTCCTCGCGGAGTGGACCCCGGGCAGGATTCCCCGTTCGGCGGTCGAGTTCAGCACCGACGGCGTCACCTACCGGTCGGGCGGGGCGCTGCGGGTCCGTGCCGCCACCGGAAGTCTCTCCACCCGCGCCACGGCTCGCTATGTGGCCCTCGACGTGTCGGGCTGGAGCCACGGGCACGCACAGCTCAGGGCACTGTCGATTCTCCCCGAGTAGGCCTCGCGCACCTGGCGCGGTTGCGCGGACAGCGGATGTCCGCGCAACCGCGCCCACGCCGGGCGGACCGCAGACAGCGACACGGACGGTGACGTTCCACGGCGGCCACGCGGACGCCGTGGACGGCCCCTTCCGCGTGGGCCGCGATGCGGAAAGTCGCGCTCGACCCCTTCTCCGTCGCGCTCGTCGTGGCGGGGCTGGTCTCGGACCGGCTGCGCCTGCGCAAACCGTTCATGCTGCTGAGCGGACTCGGGTCCATCGGGTGCACCCTGTGGTTCACCCTGCGCGCCACCGAGCCGCACACCGGGTACTACACGTTCGCCGTGATCGTGGCCGGCATCGGTGTGACCAGCGGCATCGCCTACTCGCCGTGGATGGCCGCCGTGACCTGCGCGTGCACGAGGAGGCCGTGGCGGGTCCCGGCGAGCGTCTGCGGTCTGGTCGGCATCAAGCCCTCGCGGGGGCGCGTGAGTTCGGGACCGTCCGGCGCCGACGTCACCGGCCTCGCGGTGCAGGGTCCGCTGGCGCGGTCGGTACGCGATGCGGCGGCCCTGCTCGATGTGCCGGCCGGGCCCGAGCCCGGCGATCCGTACTGGGCGCCGCCACTGCCGGACGGCGAGACGTTCCTCGGCCACGCCGGGCGGTCACCGGGGCGGCTGCGCGTCGGCCGGTACGCCACCCCGGCCGCCGAGGGCGTCGCGGTCGACCCGGCGTGCCTGGCCGCCTGGGAGCACGCCTCCCGCCTGCTGGAGAGCCTCGGACACACCGTGGAGGACATACCCACGCCCTTCGGCCCGGAGATCTCCGAGCACTTCGTGACCGCGTGGGGTGTGCAGTCGCTCGGGCGTCCGCTGGACGCCGGACGGGAGGCGCTGCTGCGGCCGGTGACCCGGGCCTGGCGGGAGTACGGGCGCGCGGTGTCGGGCGAGCGGTTCGCCTCCGCCGTCACCGGGATGCACGCTGCGGCGCGGCGGGCGATCCGGGCGACACAGCGGTACGACGTCGTGCTGACTCCGACCCTCGCGACGCTCCCGCAGAGCGTCGAGCACTTCGACGAGTCCGGCGACCCGCTGGTGAACCTGCACCGGCAGGGCGCGTTCAGCGCGTTCACCAGCCCCTGCAACATGACGGGCCAGCCGGCCGTCAGCCTTCCGCTGTACTGGGCCGACGGGGGCCGGATTCCGGTCGGCGTCCAGCTCGTGGGCCGTCCCGCCGACGAGGCCACGCTGATCGCGCTCAGTGCCCAGCTCGAGGAGGCGTGCCCCTGGCGGGACCGGTACGCGCCCCTGCTGTCGTGAGGACGACGCCTCCGGTCCACCGCGGGTCCGGTCCCCGGCGTCGTGCCGTGCTCCGGACCCGCGGCAGCACCCGCTACAGGTGCATGTCGTGCCCGACCGCGCCGGTCCGCTCCGCGCGCGGCACGGACAGGAATTCCGCGTGCGGGGCGTGGGCGGCCGCCGACACGACGAGCGTGTGAGGGCCCGGCCGCAGCCCGCCGACGCGGTAGCGGCCCGACTGCACCCGCCCTGCCGCGACCCGCTTCCCCTTCGCGTTGATCACGGTGACCCATCCGGCGCAGCCGGCCGGGTGCCGGGCACACCGGACGGAGCCGGCGACGGTGACCCCGTCGTGCGGCGCGGCACGGTCCGCCGGGGCCGGCTCCGTACGGGGTTCGGCGGCGGCCGGGCCGGTGCGCGCGGTATCCCCGTGAACGGCGGGGTCCCTGTGACCGGCCGGGTCCCCCTGAACGGCGTTGTCCCGTGGCGACCTGTGCGTGGACCACTGCGCCACCAGTGCCTGCGTGCGGCGTTCCATCGGTGAGCTCGTCCCGTGCTCCGGCGGGGTGCTGCGCACGGTGAGCCCGCACCGCTCCGCGTACCCGGCGAGCGACTCGTCGAGCGCGGACAGCTCCCGCAGCGCCGTGCGGATGCGCGATGCCCGGGGGCCCGGGGGCGCCGTGTCCAGCTCCGCCTTCAGTTCCCGTACCAGCGGGCTCGCCCGCTCCCAGCAGTCCTCGGGTTCGCCGGCGGCGAGCGAGCGGTCCAGCGCCTGCAGCGAACGGGTCAGCGTCGCGGTGATGCGCGCGAACCGTTCGGCCTGCCGGGGCGCCAGGTCGATGTCGATGTCGGCCGCCGCCGCGAGGGCGCGGGCGTGGCCGGTGGCCGTGGAGAGCAGGGCGGTGCGATGCTCCGCCGCACGCCCCCGTACCCCGATCGGCATCCTGACCAGCGGCCGGGCCAGGCTCACGACCTGGAGCAGCGCGGAGTCCACCGCGCGTGCGGCGCCGCGCAGGCGGACAGGCGCCTCGGGGTCCTCCCAGCGAAGGGCGAGCTGCGAGACGAGGTCGTCGACGGCGGACACATAGCCGCGCTCCGCCTCCCGGGTGACCCTGCGGCCGGAGAGCGGGAAGATCACCGCCGCACACGCGGTCGCGACGAGTATGCCGAGGCCGTTGTCCAGCAGCCGCTCACCGAGGAGGTGGTCCATGCCGCCGTAGGGCGTCGTCAGCCCGTACAGCTGCACCAGCGCGACGACGAGTCCGGCGACCCAGAAGGCGTACGCGCGCTGCATCCCCCAGGCACCGAGCGAGAGGCCCGCCACGATGACGGTGAGCATCACGTAGACGTGGCCGTGGCCCACCAGGTGGAGGAGCGCGATGCCGATCACAGCGCCGATCACGGTGCCCGCCATGCGGTGGCCGAACTTGCGCAGCCGCTCATGGGTCGTGTTCGTACCGAAGAGGGTGATCATCACGCCGACCAGACCCCAGTAGAAGCGGTGCGGGTCGATGGCGTCGGTGATCGGGCAGACGATGGCGGCGGCGACCCCGGCGTGCAGCGGTACGCGTGCGAAGGGGATGGCCCGGCGCCAGCTGGTCTCCGTGCCCGCCGCGAGCACCCGCTGTGCGGCGGCTCCCGACCCGGCGGGGCGATTGCGTTCCAGGGCCACGGTCGGCAGGAAGGGGACCTTCGCCGGGGACTGCGGGGAGCTCCAGCCCAGCGCGAGCCACCTGGAGAGCGAGCCGGCCAGGGAGTCCAGCAGCTGGGCCACGCGGTAGGCCGGTTCGACGCTCTCCGACCGGCGGCCGGCCTCCTCGGCGTCACGGAGCACCTGAGCGGCCTGCTGACGGATGATCCCGGCCGCGGGGCGCAGCCCCTGGGCGCTGCCGAGCGGGGTGTCCCGGGCGACGACGAGACCGACCGTCATCGCCTCGCGCAGGCGGCTGGGCACATCGAGTCCGGCCAGGTCCTGGACGGCCCGGCCGATCCCCCGCAGGGCCAGCTCCGCGTCGAAGAGGTGGCGGTGCAGCAGCTCGGCCATGTCGGGGTCGGCTGCGACCTCCGGCTGGGCGAGCCGGCCGTCGATGGTGACGGTGGTGATGTTGAGACGGCGCAGGGAGCGTGACATGCGGCGTACGGCCCGCTGCTGGTCGGCGTCGGGGTCCAGTGCGTCGATGGCCGCGTCCGCCACCCGGCGGGCTTCCACGACGAAGGCCCGCTGGGTGCGCAGCAGGTCCTCGCGGGGCATCGGGTAGCAGAGCAGCAGCCGGGTCACGAGCACCGCGACGGCGGACACCAGGGCGACGGCGAACGCCTTGCCCGACATGTCCGCCGGGATGTTCGCCATCATGCCGACCATCAGGCCGTTGAACAGCATCATGCCCGTGAGCAGGTAGAGCTGTCCGAACCGGGCGAGGAAGAAGGTCAGCGCGAGGGCGCCGACCATCAGGCTGATCTCCAGGCCGCGGTCGTCGTGCAGTTCGGCGGCGAGCCACAGGACGGCGGCGTAGGGGAACGGCATCCACAGGATGGCGCGGGTAAGTCGCTGCCAGGTGTTCTCGGCCACGGCGAAGGCGCTCATCAGGCCCATCATCCCGCCGACCATCATGCCGATCATGGCGGGGATGTCGAGGGCCCGCGCCATCCCGTAGCCGACGGCGAGGGCGGTCACCATGGCGACGAGCGTGCGCCATCCCGCCTGCAGCTGGCCGAGGCCGGGGTCTGCCGCGAGCACCCAGTCCCAGCGCCGTCGGGGTCCGCCCACCCGGCGGGGTGCGACGGCGCGCGGAACGCCTGCCGCTGGTGCGGGGGCGCCGGTGGGGGGTGCGGACGGTGCGCGCTGCGCCGTCGTGTCCGACGAGGCGGTGTCTGGGCTGATCAACTGGTCTCCGGTTCGATCGCGTTCAGCAGGGTGGTGAGTGCGTCGCGGGCATCGCTCACGGCGCGCTCGGAATCCTCGACGCCGGCGTCGAGGCCGCGCAGGAGTGCCGCGGCCATCCGGCGGCGGCCCTCGCAGAGCAGTTCCCTGCCGGCCGGTGTGAGGGACGCCTCCACGACGCGGCGGTCGGCTGCGCGGCGTTCGCGCGATGCGAGGCCGCGCTCTTCGAGGCTCTGCAGGACCACGGTCACGCGCGGCTGGGCCATACCCGTGTACGCCGCGAGTGCGGTCACCCTCCGTGGGGCGTCCTCCAGTGCGTCGAGTACGGCCGTCTGGCTGCGGGTGAGCCCGAAGTCGCCGGCGCGGAAGAGCGTCTGCGCGAGTCGTCCGATGCCTCTGAGGAGGCCCCTGGCAGCGCTCTCGATGCGCTGCTCGTCGGTGGGGCCTGGCGGGGACGACGATTGATGCATATACCAATTATATATATGTCAAGAGTGGGACCGGAACCATGTGCGGGCAAAATGACCGGCCTGGACCGAACCGTCCGCATCGCACCGGGACGCCCGCCTCCTGGCCGCCTCCCCGTGTCGGCGCCCGCCCGCCGACCCGCAGCGCACCAGCCGTGACCCTGGTCAACTCCACCCGGTTCGCGCGCCGATGCGGCAGAAATGCCCCGGCGTACCCGAACAACCCTTTATCGTCGGCCCGTACACGCAGCCGACGAGGCCACCCTGTACGCTCGCTCACCGGAAAGGTGCCCCGGCTCTCGCAACGGATACGACCTAGACACTCGCATCCTTGCAGGTCAGCGGCACCTTTCTGCTACCGGTCCACCCACACGACCAATTCCGTTGAATGGTCAGGGTTGAAGAAGGGTGTTACTCATGGCGCAGTCTCTCGCCGATCTCGCATCGGCAGGAGTGCGGAGGACCTTGCGATTCTTTCCCGAGAGCTCACAGGCCGAGCGCGAGGAGTTGCGTGCCGCGGCGCGGAACCTGCTCGACACCCACGGCGAGGGAGCCCTCACCGGCCTGCCTCCGGGCGAGCGCGTCATGTGGCATCTCGCTTCCGAGGGGCGTGCCGAGGATCTCGTCAAGGTGGTCCGGAGCCGGCGCAGGGACCCGGGCGCCTTCCTCGTGACAGGAACCCGGCGCCCCCGGCTGGCGCTGCCGGGGCTGCGGAACCTCGCACTGCCCGACCGGATAGCCGCGCTCAAGAGCCGCGACCTGCCGGTGACGGCGCAGCTCACCTCGGTCGACTGGCGCGGCGACGATCTGGTGTGGGAAGGATACGCGTTTGTCGCGAACCTGTCACGACCGTCGGGTCGCATCATGGGCCGGTTCGCGGTGCTGGAGCACGGGGAGACCGGCGACCGCATAAAGCTGCGCCTGCGCCGCACCAGGAACGAGCAGGCAACCGTCGCCTCCGGACAGGCGCTCCACTGCTACGACGACACGGGTTTCGAAGTCGTCGTCTCCGCTCGCCGGCTGCGCGAGCTCGCCGGGCGCGGTCCCGGCCAGTGGTTCCTCTATGTCGGGATACCGGGACCGGGCGGGGTCTACGGCGCACGGGTGCGCCAGCGCGACGCCGGCACCGCTGGGCACAACCACGTCCGTCACCTGGCGGACGGCTCACGTCTCGTGGTCGGCTTCACCAAGAATGCCGTGAGCATCACGGTGCAGCAGCCCCCTGTCGAGATCGAGTCCTGCACCGTCACGGACGGCGAACTGCTCCTGGTCGCCAGGGCGCGCGCCGGCGCCGAGGTCCCCACCGCCGTGCGCATCGTCGAAGGCGACACCAAAGTCGACAGCCCCCTCACTCCCCTGTCCGGTTCCGCCGACACGTTCCGGCGCTACCAATCGGTCTTCAGACTCGACCGGCTGGTCGCGAACGACCAGCCGGGAATCAAGACCCTCCAGTTCAAGGTGACCCTGCGGGGAGCCGACGGCCTCGGCCAGGACGCCCTCCTCGCCGAGGGCTTCACGACCAGCAGGCACTGGCTTGCCCCCGGCCGTGAACTGGCCGTCCACCGCGACGGACCCGGCAAACTGATGCTGGCGACCCGAGCCGTCCGACCCGTGGTCGACACGATGACCGAGACGGGGTCGGGAGAGCTGGTGCTCGAGGGTACGTATCCCAGCGAGGAGGCGGCCCGGAAGAAGGTCATCCTGCGGCACGGCGTCCGCTTCGAGGAGAAGGAACTGCCGGTCCATCTGGCCGACGGGCGGTTCACCTTCCGGATCGAGCCCGAGCAAGCCCCTCAGGTGAACGGTCCCGACCTTCCCCTGTGCCCCGGTCGCTGGTACGTGTTCTTCCGCGACGTGGACGCCTGGGACAAGTCCGGAGACGTCCCGGTGACCTTGCGCCCGGAGCAGGTCGGGGAACTGCCCATGCGCTTCAGCGGCCCGCAGCGTGCCTACACCGTGGACCGCCGCTACTTCGACCGCATCTTCATCGAGCCGGAGCGGCTGCTCGGCCCCGACGAGCACGGCGCCTACCGGCAGCGCATACTGCGCGAGGCGTACTTCCACGAGCAGCGCAAGCTCCCCTTGCGCGATGCGGTCGTCTACCTGAGCCTCGGGGGCAAGCAGTTCTCGGACTCGCCCCGGTCGGTCTACGAGGAGCTGGTGCGCCGGGGGGCCGAGGTCGAGCACATCTGGACCCAGGACGGCGGGCTGCCCGAGATGCCGCCGGAGGCGCGCGTGGTGGCCGCGGGCAGCCGCGAGTGGTACGAGGCACTGGCGCGCAGCCGCTACGTCGTCACCAACACCGCGGTGGGCGACTGGTTCGTCACCCGCCCCGGGCAGCGAGTCGTGCAGACCTGGCACGGCACACCGCTGAAGAAGATCGGCAAGGACCTGCTCGGCTCTCCCCAGTCGAGCCCCTCCTATATCGCCGGCCTGCCGCACAGCTACCGGCAGTTCGACTTCGTGGTGTCGCCGAACGCGTACACCACGGAAATCATGCGCAGGGCGTACTCCATCGAAGGCGACCTGCTCGAGAGCGGGTATCCGCGCAACGACGTCTTCTACACCCCCGACCGCGACGCGCGCGCCGCGCGGGTCAGGGAGCGGCTCGGCCTGCCCGAGGGCAAGAAGGTGGTGCTCTACGCTCCTACCTGGCGGGAAGACCAGCGGCACGCGAGCAAGCTGTACAAACTCGACCTGCGGATCGACCTGGCCGCGGCGCAGGCCGAACTCGGTCACGATCATGTGCTGCTCTTCCGCAAGCACCCGAAGGTCCACGGCAGCGTGCCGGGTGTCGGCCGGGGCTTCGTGTGGGATGTCACCCGCTACCCGGACATCGCCGATCTGTACCTCGTCGCCGATGTGCTGATCACCGACTACTCCTCGGCGCTCTTCGACTTCGCGCACTCGGACAAGCCGATGCTGTTCTTCACCTACGACCTGGAGCACTACCGGGACACGCTGCGCGGCTTGTACTTCGACTTCACCACCCGGGCGCCCGGCCCGCTGGTGGAGACCTCCGAAGAACTGGTCAAGGCCCTGCGCGACGTCGATGCCGTCAAAGCGCAGTTCCGGGAGAAGTACGCCCAGTTCAAGAGGGACTTCTGCGAGCCCGGGGACGGTCTCGCGACAGCACGGGTCGTGGACCGCATGCTCCTCGGCGGTCCGCACTCCGCAGCCTTGACCGACGGCTGAGACAAGATCGCGAATGACGGGAACCAACCGTCGCGCGGTCAGCGAATACCTCAGCACCCAGGCTCCGGTCCCTTGATCGACGCCATCCCGTCCTGTCGTTGCCCCAGCAGACGAAGCGTCTGCTGGGGCAACCCACAAGGCCGGCCGAACGCCGGAACGGCGGGTCGCCGGACCATGGACGCCCACCGCCCGGACCGGGTCAGCCCGAGACGCTCGCGCGGCCGTTCTCGATGTGCCCCATCAGCCGACGCCGGAAGGCGTCGTCCCCGCCGACCGTGACGTCCAAGTCGTACCAGCCATGCGCGTCGGCAGCCGAGTGCACCATCGTGCGGCTGCGCCCCGGCTTGACCTTGACGGTCCTGGTCCAGTCGCTCAGATCCGCCTCGTCGACGTATCCCCGCGGCCGCACCGTGAAAGTGAGCGTCGTCCGGCCCGTGTTGCGCAGCGTGAGATGCAGATCGCGCTCACGGGCGTCGATCCGCGACGCAACCTCGGCCGGAGCACCGTCCTTCGTGGACCCGGCGAACTCGCGGCGGAAGCCGTTCGGCCCTGTCACCGTGAACCGGTACGCCGCGCCGGTGACGGGCACCACCCACTGTGCCGTGCCCTTCACGTCCCGGTGCTGCGGCACGGGGAACTCGCCCGCGTACGGATACAACGCGAAGTGCGCCGACGAACGACCCGTGTTGCTGAGGGCCAGCCGCACCGCACCATCCACCACCTTCGCCTGCGCGTCCGGCTGGTACGGCAGTGCACGGGCCGGACGGGCCCCCCGCTCCTGCACGGGCATGTGCTGCACGAGTGGCGGCCTGGGCGACCAGCGGCCGCTGAACGGCGGGATTGCGCCCGGCTGCTCCACCTCGGGTCGCCGGCGTCCTCGCGAGAAGTCGAAAGCCGAGGTCAGGTCGCCGGTGACGGTGCGCCGCCAGTCGCCGATGTTCGGTTCCCTCACCCCCGTCCAGCGCTCCAGGAAGCGGATCACAGAGGTGTGGTCGAAGACCTCGGAGCAGACGTAGCCGCCGATGGTCCATGGCGACACGACGAGCATCGGCACCCGCATGCCAAGGCCGGTGGGCTTGCCCTCCCACTGCTCCTCGGTCACCTCGGGCGAGGCGACCGGCGGCGGCACGTGGTCGAAGAAGCCGTCGTTCTCGTCGTAGTTGATGATGACGGCGGTGTGCCGCCACACGTCGGGGTGCTTGCCCAGCGCGTCCAGGACCTTGTAGACGATCGTCGCGCTGTGGATCGGCGAGGAGACGCTCGGGTGCTCCGAGTCGACGGCGGAAGGCACCAGATAGGAGACCTCGGGCAGGGTGCCGGCCGCCACGTCCTTGGCGAACTCGTCGGCCAGTGTTCCGGTCTCCACCCGGCGCAACGCCCTCTCGAAGAGGCGGCGTTCGGCCTTGTCCAGGGTGGCGACGCCCTCCTCCAGCAGGCCGAACAGCCGTTCCCGCCCGGCTGCGTCCGCGTCCCGCACGGCGGAGTAGAACGACTCCATGTACGTGTGCCCGCCGGTCTTCGCCAGCGCCTTGCGGGCGATGGCCTTGAAGGTGGCGAAGAACTCGATCTGGTTGTCGGTGAAGTTCTCCCACTCGGTGTACGTGCGCCAGCTGCGCCCGGCCTTCTCCAGTCGTTCCGCATAGGTGCCCCAGTCGTATCCGGGGTGGGTGCCCTCGTCGTACGCGTCATTCCCGACGGCCCGCTTGCCGTTCGGCTCGTTGCCTGTCTTCCCGCTCCACAGGTGGTTGCGGTTGGGGCTGGTCGAGGAGTGGATGGAGGAGTGGTAGGCGTCGCAGACCGTGAAGGTGTCGGCCAGCTCGTAGTGCAGGGGGATGTCACGGCGGTCGTAGTACGCCATGGTGGCGGCCGTCTTCGTGGTCACCCAGCCGTTCATCCACCCGCCGGCCCACGCTTTGCCGCCGCCGCTCCAGGAGTGGTCGAGCGCACCGATGTACTGGAGGTCCTTCTTCTGCGTCTCGGCGGCACCGCGCACCGGGAACGGCAGAACGGAGGCGCCCAGCGGTGCGGGCTGCTCGAAGACCGGCTTGCCGGAGGGCAGCTCGACGGCGTTGCGGTCACCGAAGCCGCGTACGCCCCGGAGCGTCCCGAAGTAGTGGTCGAAAGAACGGTTCTCCTGCATCAGGATCACCACGTGCTTGATGGCTCCGAGCCCGTCACCGCCTCCGGGCCCGACCGAATGCGCAGGCTCGGCGGCTATCGCGGCCTGCAGCGAAGGCGGCAGCAGCGACCCCGCCGCCGCAGCGCCGAGCACACCACCGCCGAACGCGAAGAGCCGTCGCCGTGAAATGTCCGTGGTCAAGTTGAGCCTCCCGAGTCCTGTCGTACAGCCGGGAAACTAATCAAGCCGGGTGTCGCGGGGAAGGATTTCGTACGGCGTCGCGGTGAACCTCCAACAGGTCGTACGGGAAAGTCCAAGCGTCCAGCACGCACCCCAGCAGATGATCGCCGCCTCTCCGCCGTCGTTCTCGCCGACGAGCACGTTCGTCCCGGCCGTGAACGACAGGTCCAGCGACGGGTCCGTCTCACCTTCGCTCCGGGTCGCCGTTTCCCAGGCGGAGCTGATGTCAGCGTGCCGACAGCCCCGTCCGGGCCCGCTGGAAGCGACGGACCCGGCTCCCGATCACGCCCCCGTAGCGCCCGCCCGCACACCGCCCACGCGAAGTATGGTGTCCCACCACATACGCCCCTGACCTGCCCCTTCCTACGGTGTGGCGACACGTCTCCGTCCCCGCCGACCGTTCCGGAAGTGGTACCGATGACCTCCGCAGCAACCGCTCCCCCACCCGCCTCCAATCTCCGCCGCATCGTCGCCGCCAGCCTCATCGGCACGACCATCGAGTGGTACGACTTCTTCCTCTACGGCTCAGCGGCCGCCCTCGTCTTCAACAAGCTGTTCTTCCCCGACTCCGACCCGCTCGTCGGAACCCTGCTGTCCTTCCTCACGTATGCCGTCGGGTTCGCCGCACGGCCGATCGGCGCGCTGGTCTTCGGGCACTACGGCGACCGGCTCGGGCGCAAGAAGCTGCTGGTGCTCAGCCTGTTGATGATGGGCGGCGCGACCTTCGCGATCGGGCTGCTGCCGACCCATGCCACCGTCGGGGCCGCGGCCCCGGTGCTGCTCACGGTGCTCCGGCTGGTGCAGGGGTTCGCCCTCGGCGGTGAGTGGGGCGGCGCCGTGCTGCTGGTGTCGGAGCACGGCGATGCGAGGCGGCGCGGTTTCTGGGCCTCGTGGCCGCAGACCGGGGCGCCCGCCGGGCAGTTGCTCGCCACCGGGGTGCTCTCCGCGCTCACCGCCGTGCTGTCGGACACGGCCTTCGAGTCCTGGGGCTGGCGCATCCCGTTCCTGCTCTCGGGTGTGCTGGTCGTCATCGGTCTGTGGATTCGTCTCTCCGTCGATGAATCGCCCCTGTTCAAGGCGGCGCTCGTACGGGCAGCTGAGCGCGAGGCCGCGGCCGGGGCGGCGGAGAGGATGCCTGTGGTGGCCGTCCTGCGGCACCATTGGCGCGATGTGCTGATCGCCATGGGCGCCAGGATGGCGGAGAACATCAGCTACTACGTCATCACGGCGTTCATCCTCGTCTACGCGACGACCTCGGCGGACCTCAGCAAGCAGACGGCTCTCAACGCCGTACTCATCGCCTCGGCCGTCCACTTCGCCGTCATCCCGATGTGGGGCGCGCTCTCCGACCGGGTCGGCCGCAGGCCGGTCTACCTGTTCGGCGCGGTCGGGGTCGGGGTGTGGATGTTCCCCTTCTTCGCGCTGATCGACACCCGGAGCTTCGGGAGCCTGCTGCTCGCCGTCACGGTCGGACTGATCTTCCACGGGGCGATGTACGCGCCGCAGGCGGCGTTCTTCTCCGAGATGTTCGCGACCCGGATGCGGTACTCGGGCGCTTCGATGGGCGCCCAGTTCTCGTCCGTCGCGGCCGGTGCCCCGGCCCCGCTCATCGCCACCGCCCTGCTCGCGGACTACGACAGCTCGACGCCCATCGCCCTGTACGTCATCGCCGCGGCGCTCATCACCGTACTGGCGGTCGTCTGCGCCGAGGAGACCCGGCACCGGGACCTCGCGGACGTGGAGCCGGACAGCGGCCGGGCGGCGCCCGCGGCGGTGGCCGCGGACGCCCGTTCGGTCAGCCGGAGGCCGGCCGAACCCGTGGAGTGAGGTGCTGCCACAGGAAGGTGTGCATCAGCGCGTTGTTGTGGGCGGCCTGCTCGTTGTCGCCGGCGCCCGCGTGGCCGCCGCCGGTGTTCTCGTGGAGCAGGACGCGGTGGCCCAGTTCCCGCAGCCGCGCCGCCGCCTTGCGGGCGTGGCCGGGGTGGACCCGGTCGTCGCGGGTCGAGGTCGTCAGGAGCACCGGCGGGTAGTCCTGATCCGCGCCGAGCCGGTGGTACGGGGACAGCGTGCGCAGGTGGGGGCGGTCTCCCTCGTCGTCCGGGTCGCCGTACTCGGCGATCCACGACGCGCCGGCGAGCAGCTCGTGGAAGCGGAGCATGTCCAGGAGCGGTACCTGGGCGACGATCGCGCCGAACAGCTGCGGGTAGCGGGTGAGCATCGCGCCCATGAGCAGGCCGCCGTTGCTGCCCCCCGCCGCGCCCAGCATGGCCGGGGTGGTGATGCCCCGGGCGACGAGGTCCTCGGCGACCGCCGCGAAGTCCTCGAAGGCCCGTGGCCGCTGCGCGCCGAGCGCCGCCCGGTGCCAGCGCGGTCCGTACTCGCCGCCGCCCCGGATGTTCGCGATCACGTAGGTGCCGCCGCGCTCCAGCCAGGCACGGCCGGTGGAGGCCGCGTAGTACGGGGTGAGGGAGACCTCGAAGCCCCCGTACCCGTAGAGCAGGGCGGGCCCGGGGGCGGAGCGGTCGGGGCCGATCACGAAGTACGGCACCCGCGTACCGTCCTGGGAGGTCGCGAAGTGCTGCTGCGCGGAGAGGCCCGCCGTGTCGAAGCGGGCCGGGGCCTGCTTGAGGATCTCCGATCCGGCGCCGATCTCCCCGTGGTAGAGGGTGGACGGCTGCAGGAATCCCGACACGTCCAGGAAGTACTCGTCGGAGACGTCCGGGTCGGTGTCGACGACGCTGACGGCGGACAGCGCCGGGACGTCCGCGAGCGGGCTGCGGGTCCAGCCGCCGGGGCCCGGGGTCAGCACCTCTATACGGGTGCTGACGTCGCGCATCGTCTCCAGGATCAGGTGGTGCCGGGTCCAGGAGTGGCCGGCCAGGGCCGTCCGTTCGTCCGGGGTGAACAGCACCTGCGCGGTGCGGTCGCCCGAGAGGAAGGCGTCGAAGCCGAACGCGAGCAGGGAGCCCGCCGGGTGCCCGAGCCAGGCGGATTTCGGGCTCACGATCAGATACTCGCGGTGGGCGTAGGCGTCGGCGTCGTCCGGAACGTCGATCCTGACGAGTGTGCCGTCGGCGGCCAGGAGGTGCGTCTCGCTGTGGTGGAAGTCCAGCGCCCGGTGGACGAAGTCGCGTTCGAAGCCGGGGGTGCTGTCGTGCCGGCCGCCGGCCGCGACGTCCTGTGTCCGGGCCTCGAACACCTCGACGGCGTCCTCGACGGGTGTGCCGCGCCGCCATCTGCGTACCGTGCGCGGGTAGCCGGAGTCGGTCAGTGAGCCGGGACCGAAGTCAGTGCCGATGAAGACGGTGTCGGCGTCGATCCACCCGATCCGCGTCTTCGCCTCCGCCACCCGGAAGCCGTCCTCGACGAAGGTCCGGGTGGCGAGGTCGAACTCGCGGATCACGACGGCGTCACCGCCGTCGCGCGACAGGGACACCAGGGCGCGGTCGTACTCGGGGTGCCGGACCCGTGCACCGGCCCACACCCACTTCTCGTCCTCCGCGGCGGCGAGCGCGTCGATGTCGAGGACGGCCTCCCACTCGGGGTCGTCCTTGCGGTACTGCTCCATCGTCGTACGCCGCCAGAGGCCGCGCACGTGCCCGGCGTCGCGCCAGAAGTTGTAGAGGTGCTCTCCGCGCCGGACGGTGTACGGGATGCGGTCCGAGGCGTCCAGCACCTCGCGCAGCCCCTTCTTCAGGGAGGCGAACCCGGCGTCGGTGGCCAGAGCGGCCGCCGTCTCGGCGTTCCGTTCGGCCACCCACGCGAGCGCGGCCTCACCCTCGATGTCTTCCAGCCACAGGTACGGGTCGTTTTCGATCACACCCCGAATTGTGCAGGCCCGGGACGCGCGGCGGGACCACATCCCCCGATGCCCGGCGGATCACCAGTCGTGGACGGTCCCGTCGTGGAGCCGGTTGACCGGAAGGTACGCCTGGGCGTACGGGTGGGCGGCCGCCAGCTCCTCGTCCAGCTCGACCCCGATGCCGGGGGCCTCGCCCGGGTGCAGGTACCCGTCCGTGAAGGTGTAGGAGTGCCGGAACACCTCGTGGGTGCGGGCGGTGTGGCCCGAGTACTCCTGGATGCCGAAGTTGTGGACGGCCAGGTCGAGGTGGACGGCGGCGGCCATGCCGACCGGGGAGATGTCCTCCGGCCCGTGCACGGCGCTCCGGATCTGGTACTGGGCGGCGAAGTCGAAGAGCTTGCGCAGCGGTGTGACACCGCCGAAGTGGGTGACGGCGGACCGCACGTAGTCGATCAGCTGCTCGGTGATCAGTGACTGGTAGTCGTGGACCGTGTTGAAGACCTCGCCGATGGCCAGTGGCGTGGTGGTGCTGCGGCGCACCAGGCGCAGCGCCTCCTGGTTCTCGGCGGGGGTGCAGTCCTCCAGCCAGAACGGCCGGTAGGGCTCCAGGTCCTTGCCGAGCCGGGCGGCCTGGACCGGGGTGAGCCGGTGGTGGGCGTCGTGCAGGAGCGGCAGTTCGGCGCCGAACTCGGCGCGTACCGCGTCGAAGACGGCGGGCATGTGGCGGAGGTACGCCTCGGTGTCCCAGTCCTCCACCAGGGGGCGCGCCTGCTGGTGGAGGATCTGGGCGCCGTCGCCGTCGGTGTCGGACACCCCGTAGACGGCCTTGAGGCCGGGTATGCCGGACTGGATGCGGACGGCGGGGTAGCCCTCGGCGAGCCTGGCCCGTACGGAGTCGAGGAGTTCGGGGATGTCCCGGCCGTTGGCGTGGCCGTAGGTGCGGACGCGTTCGCGGCTGGCGCCGCCGAGCAGCTGGTAGAGCGGGAGCCCCGCGGCCTTGGCCTTGATGTCCCACAGCGCGACGTCGACGGCTGCGATGGCGGCCATCGTCACCGGTCCCCGCCGCCAGTACGCGCCCCGGTACAGGGACTGCCAGGTGTCCTCGATCCGGTGCGGGTCGAGGCCTGTGAGCAGGGGTACGACGTGGTCGGTGAGGTAGCTGACGACGGCGAGTTCCCTGCCGTTCAAGGTGGCGTCCCCGAGGCCGGTGAGCCCCTCGTCGGTCGTCAGCTTCAGGGTGACGAAGTTGCGGCCGGGGCTGGTGACGACGACCTTGGCGTCGACGATCTTCATGCGTGTGTTCTCTTTCCGGATGTCGGAGGGCGTGCGGGTCGGCCCTGGGCCGGGCGGTGGGCTCTCAGCCCTTGGTGGCGCCGGAGGTCAGCCCGGCGACCAGGTATTTCTGTCCGAGGACGGCGGCCAGTACGACGGGCACGGTGATGAGGGTGGCGGCCGCCATCAGCCCGCCCCAGTCGGTGCTCGCGTAGGAGATGAAGTTGAACAGCGTCACCGGCACGGTCTGGGTGCGGTCGTCGGCGAAGACCAGCGCGAACATGAAGTTGTTCCAGCTGAAGACGAAGGCCAGCAGCGAGGCGGTCGCGGTGCCCGGCGCCGCGAGCGGCAGCGAGATGCGCCAGAAGGCGCCGAAGGCGCTCAGTCCGTCGGTGCGGGCGGCTTCCTCCAGTTCGACCGGCAGCCCGGCGAAGAAACTGATCATGATCCACATGATCAGCGGGACGGAGACGAACATGTGGCTCAGCACCAGCACGGTGTAGGAGCCGACGAGTCCCATCCGGGCGAACAGGTAGTACCAGGGGACGAGGAGCGAGATCGCCGGGACGATGCGCGCGACGAGGATCAGGGAGCCGGTGCGGTGCATGTTGAACCGGCCCACCGCCCAGGCCGCCGGTACGGCGATGACGGCGGAGAGGACCGTCGACACCACCCCGACCAGCAGTGAGTTGCCCATCGACCGGACGATCTGGCCGGCTTCCACGATGCTGCGGAAGTTGTCCAGGGTGGGCCTGAACCACAGCCCGACGGACGGGTCGGTGACCTGCACGTTGGTTTTGAAGGCGGCGGCGAACATCCACACGAGGGGCAGCGCGAAGACGAGCGTGACGATCGTGATGGCGGTGCCGCGCAGCCACGCCCCGCCCCGGCGCCTGCGGGCCCGCGGAGCGGTGTGCGGGGCGCCGGAGGGCCGGGTGGCGCGGGAGACGGTGGCACTCATGCGTTCTTCCTTCCGCCACGGCGGCGCAGCAGGACCACGACGCCGATGATGAAGAGCGTGAACAGGACCAGGACGGCGGCAGCGAGCCCGTACTCCTGGTAGTCGAAGGTCAGCCCGTAGGCGTAGACGTTGAGGGTTTCCACCTCGAAGTCCGATCCGCCGCCGGCGCCCTTGGTGGCGTAGAGGATGTCGAATGTCTTCAGCGCGTCGACGGCGCGCAGTACGAGGGCGGTGGCGAGCGTGGGCCCGAGCATCGGGAGGATGACGTGGCGGAACCGCTGCCAGCCATTGGCTCCGTCGACCAGCGCGGCCTCCTCGGGTTCCTCGGGCAGTGTGGTGAGCCCTGCGAGCAGCAGCAGCGTCATCATCGGCGTCCACTGCCATACGTCGATGAGCATCAGCGTCGGCAGCGACTGGCTGACGGAGCCGAGGAACTCCTGCCGGGGCAGGCCGACGGCGGCGAGCAGGTGGTTGGCGATCCCGTTGGTGGGATCCAGGATCAGCAGCCACAGGATGCCGATCGCGACCGGTGTGGCGAGCAGCGGGATGATCAGGACGGTGCGCACCCAGCGCATTCCCCGGAACGGCTTGCGCATCAGCATGGCCAGGGCGAGCCCGAGCACCGTCTCCAGGACCACGGCGCCGACGGTGAAGACCAGGGTGCGGCGGGCGGCCGGCCAGAACCTGCGGGTGTCCTCCAGTGCGTCGGCGAAGTTGCGCAGGCCGATGTGGCTCTTGCCCGCGTTCACGGCGCCGAAGGCGTCGGTGAGGCTGAGGTCGAGGGTGAAGGCCAGCGGGAAGACGATCATCAGGCCGACGAAGAGCAGTGCCGGGGCGAGCATCATCCACTTCAGCCGCCGGTTGGCCTGGTCGAAGGTGCGGGGCCGGCGTGCGCGGGGCGCCGTCGTCTGCGGCGGGCGGGGGGTGGCGCGGGCCGCGGAGACCTCGGTGGTGGACATCAGGACTCCTTGTGGCGGTTGTCGCGTACGAGGAACTCGGCGAACTCCGCGTCCGCGTCGCGTGCGACCGGCGGTACGGACTCGCCGAGTATGCCCGCGACCAGTGGACGGCCGACGATGTCGCGGGCCCGGCCGACCTGGAGGACCCGGGGCCGGTCGTAGCCGCGACCGCGTTCGGCGTTGAGCCGCATGGCTTCGGCGAGGTCCGGCGGGAAGGAGGCCAGCGTCTTCGGGTCGGACCACACCGAGGAGCGGGCGCCGGGTATGCCGTCGGACTGCAGGGCGGCCGACATCCCGGGCCCCGCGGCCCACCTGATGAACTCCCAGGCGTCGTCGCGCAGAAGGGAGAAGGTGTTGATGCCGAGGCTCCAGGACGGGATGTTGTGGGGTCTGGCGCCTGCCGGTCCGGCCGGGAAGGGCGCGAAGCCGACGCTCTCGCGCACCTTGGACACCTTGGGGTCGAGGAAGCTGCTGTAGATCGCGTCGGCGTCGATGTAGAACGCCGCCTTGCCCTGGGCGAAGATCGGCATCGCCTGTTCGAGGCTCATGTTGGTCGCGCCGGGCGGGCCGGCCTTGGCCAGCAGGCTGCCGTAGTACTCGTACGCGGCCAGGGCCTCGGGGCTGCCGATGCCGGACTTCCCGTCGATGACGAAGTCCCCGCCGTGCGAGTAGAGGAAGCTCGACCACTGGGAGACGGCGCCGCTGCGCTGGCCCCGGCCGACGTATCCGTAGAAGCCTTTGTCGCGCCGGGTCAGCTCCCGGGCGGCGTCCATCAGCGCGTCCAGGGTGCGCGGCGGCCCGCCGAGGTCCTCGACCAGGTCCTTGCGGTAGTAGAGCGCGGGGCGTTCGGTCACCACCGGGACGCTCAGCACCTTTCCGGCGGTCACGGACGCCTCGCGCGGGGCCTTCTGGAAGTCCGGCCAGTCGAACTCCGCGTCGTCCTCGACCCGGTCGCTGAGGTCGGCGAGCCAGCCGTTGTGGCCGAAGACCAGCTGTTCCTGGAGTGCGCGGACCATCATGACGTCGACGTCGGTGCCCGAGGCGTTCAGCTTGACGTTGTAGCTGCTCGACAACTGGTCGGCGGTGAGCAGGGTCATGGAGACCCGCCGTCCGATCCGGTCCTCGAACTCCTTGATGCGGCGCTTGATCGCCTGGGACCACACGTGGTTGATGGCCATGATCCGCAGCGGCGTACCGGCCGTGGGCTTCCCGCCACCGGCCGAACAGGCGCTCAGCGCCCCCGCCCCGGCGGCGCCCGCGACTCCTGCCGCCAGCCTCCCGAAGGCGCGCCGGCTCAGGAGCTGGCTGCTCGTGGACATCCTTGTCCTCGTCTCTGTGCGGTGTGGTGCCGGGTCTCGTGGTGCCGGGGACTGCGTGTCGCGTCCCGGTCCGCACCACCCCGACCGTCTGGTCCAACTGGTAGGACCAGTTGTTTCAGACGGGACCGTAACAGCAGAAGAGCCGTGCCGACCAGCCCCTGAGGGGAATTGTCCGTGGGGGAACGGGAGAACTGCCGGTGCGGGGAAGCCCTGGTGAACCGGTGGGCGGCTACTCGCCGGATCCGCCGCCCCGGCGGCCCTCCGCCTGGTCGAGCAGCGTCTCGATGTGGTTGCGGGCCATGGTGTCGACCCGCAGGTCGAGATCCGCCCCGTAGGTGCGCAGCCCCAGCGTCAGGTGCTCCCGCATCCGTACGCAGGCGAGGTCGACGTCCCGCGCCTCGACCGCTTCGAAGATCTCCGGATGGTGCGGCACGCCGGCCTCGGCGATCGACGGGTCGGAGTTCGAGCGGAGCATCATCTCGAACATCATCCCGCTGATCGAGGACAGCATGATCCGCAGGACGGGGTTCTTGCTCGCCACGGCGATGGCGTCGTGGAAGTCCATGTCCGCCTGGGCCTTGACGACGACGTCGGTGGCCGCCTCCAGGGCGTCCCGCGCGGACCGCATGGCCGCGATGTCCTCGTCCGTCGCCCGCTCGGTCGCCAGCCGGACCATCTCCACCTCCAGCGGGATCCGGGCCTCGATGAGCTGACGCACGGTGGGCCGGCCGGCCCGGTACAGCGCGTCGTACCCCCTGGCCTGCCCGGATGACTGCTCCCGGACGAAGGAGCCCCGCCCCGGGGCGACTTCGATCAGGTGCTGGGCCTCGAGCCGCCGCAGCACCTCGCGCACGACGTTGCGGCTGGAGCCGAAGTGGGCGGCGAGCTCGCGCTCCGAGGGGAGCTTGGTCCCGACGGCGATCTCTCCGGACCTGATGTCGTGCTCCAGCTGACGGGCGATGCTCTCGGTGAGGAGCCCGCGCCGGGCGGGGTCCGCGACCGGGCCCGGCCATTCGGAACCTGACGGGGAGGAAGGGGCGGACGGCTGCATGATCGCAGCGTACAGGCCGGTCGCGGCCCGTACACGAGCCCTGACCGGCTGCTTGCCAGCCCGGCCCTCGGCCCGGCGGCATCCGCCCGCCCCCGTGTCCCGCGCCTGCGGGCCGGGCAGGGCTCGGGGGCGGGCCGGGCGTCAGATGGTGGCGGTGTCGATCACGAAGCGGTAGCGCACGTCACTGGCGAGCACCCGCTCGTACGCCTCGTTGATCCGGTCCGCGCTGATCAGTTCGATCTCGGCGCCGAGGGAGTGCTCCGCGCAGAAGTCGAGCATCTCCTGCGTCTCACGGATCCCGCCGATCCCGGAGCCCGCCAGGGTCTTCCGGCCGCCGATGACGGAGAACAGGTTCAGCGACACCGGCTCCTCCGGTGCGCCCACGTTGACCATCGCGCCGTCCGTCCGCAGCAGCGCGAGATACGCGTCCAGCGGGAGCGGCGCCGAGACCGTGGAGATGATCAGGTCGAACGAGCCCTTGAGCTGCTCGAACGTCGCCGGGTCGCTGGTGGCGAAGTAGTGGTCGGCGCCCAGTTTCAGTCCGTCCGCCTCCTTGCGCAGCGACTGGCTGAGCACGGTCACCTCGGCGCCGAGCGCGTGGGCGATCTTGACACCCATGTGCCCGAGGCCGCCCAGGCCGACGATGGCGACCTTCTTGCCGGGGCCGGCGTTCCAGTGGGCGAGCGGCGAATAGGTCGTGATGCCGGCGCAGAGCAGCGGGGCGGCCTCGTCCAGCGCGATGCCCTCGGGTATGCGCAGCGTGTAGTTCTCGTCGACGACCACGTGCGTGGAGTACCCGCCGTAGGTGGGCTCGCCGTCCTTGCCCACGGCGTTGTACGTGCCGACGTTGCCCTCGGAGCAGTACTGCTCCAGGCCGGCCTTGCAGTTGTCGCACGTACGGCACGAGTCGACCATGCAGCCGACACCGACCCGGTCGCCGACCGCGAACTTCGTGACTCCGGGACCGACCTCGGCGACGACGCCGGCGATCTCGTGGCCGGGAACCATCGGGAAGATGCCCTTGCCCCAGCCGTCACGGGCCTGGTGGATGTCCGAGTGGCAGATCCCGGCGTACTTGATGTCGATGAGGACGTCGTGCTCGCCGACCGGCCGGCGCGGCACGGTCGTGCGCTCCAGCGGAGCCTTGGGAGCGGGTGCGGCGTATGCGGCGACGGTGGTGACAGTCATCCGGAAGCGATCTCCTCAGAAGTGGGGGGTTGCCGTTCCAGTCTGCCTCCTGCCCCGGCAAACACCCAGGTCACTGCTGTGCCTACGCCTGCTGTGCGTACTACCGGCAGGGTCATGCTGAGCACTGCGCCGTACCCGGATACTGGAGGACATGGACCAGCGCGCCGAACTCAGCGAATTCCTCCGCATCCGCCGGGGCCGGCTCAAGCCCGAGGACGTGGGCCTGCCGAACCTCGGGCGGGCCCGCCGGGTGCCGGGGCTCCGCCGCGAGGAGCTGGCGCAGCTCGCCGGGGTGTCCGTGGCGTACTACACACGTCTGGAGCAGGGGAACAGCGGGAACGTCTCCGGCGAGGTGCTGGACGCGATCGCGCGGGCGCTGCGGCTGTCGGACACCGAGCACGCCCACCTCACCCACCTGGCGAACCCGAAGACGAAGAAGAAGCGGGCGGCCGCCGCTCGCCCGCAGCGGCTGCGGGCGGAGCTCCAGCATCTGATCGACGCCATGGAGTCGGTGCCCGCGTATGTCCTGGGCCGGCGGATGGAGATCCTCGCGTCGAACCGGATGGCACGGGCGCTGCTCGGTGACGAGACGGCGCTGCCGCCCGAGGAGCGGAACATGGCGCGGATCGTCTTCCTCGATCCGAACTCCCGTGACCTGTACGTGGACTGGGAGTGCAAGGCCATCGAGCTGGTGAGCGCCCTGCGGCTGTGCGCGGGCTGCTGGCCCGACGATCAGCAGCTGTCCGCACTGGTGGGGGAGCTCTCCGTGAAGAGCGAGGAGTTCAGGAAGCTGTGGGCAGCGCACACGGTCCAGGAGAAGGGGTACGGCACCAAACGGCTGCACCATCCGCTGGTGGGCGACCTCACCCTGTCCTACGAGACGCTGAAGCTGCCCGCCGATCAGGACATGTCCCTGATCACGTTCCATCCCGCGCCCGGTTCGGCGTCCGAGGAGTCGATGCGGCTGCTCGCCAGCTGGGGCCTCGACACGGACACCCGGACCGCACACCACTGACCGGGCTCCCCCGGGCACCGGGCCGGGCCGCGCCTCAGGTGGGGCTGAGCGGATGGGTGGCCGTGGCGGAGCGCGGGGGCCAGGCGCGGGGTGCCAGGATGCCGAGGACGTAGGCACGGGCGACGAGGGCGGGTCTGGTCGCGGCACCGAGCAGTTCCCGCAGCCGGCTGAGGTGGTAGTCGACCGTCTGCCGGGACAGCCTCATCGAGGTGGCTATCTCACCGTTGCTGCTGCCCTCCGCGAGGAGGGCGAGTATCCGGATCTGCGCGGCGGTGAGCGGCGCATGGGCTTCGTGGACGAGGCTCTGGTGCGTGACGACGGCCCAGACGTTACGGGCACGGGCGGCGGACCGGCCGACCGTCGTCAGATGCAGCTGCGCGCGGCGCTGCCGCCCCCGGACGTCGACGAGCACGGCGGACGTCTCCACCCGCCTGATACGGCGGGCTATCAGGCCGTTCCATCTCCGGTGCAGCTGAGCGAGGTCGGGCGTCGGGGCGAGCAGGGTGTGCGCGCGCCGGCCGACGAGGTCGGAGCTGCGGGTCTCCAGCAGTTCGGCGGCCGCCGCGCTCGCCTGTACGACGCGGCCGTTCGCCGACAGGAGGGCGCAGGGCAGGCCGCTGTGGTCGCGCAGCGCCTGCAGGTTCTCCTCCGCCTCCCGGCGCTGCGCCATCGCCCGGGTGTGTTCGGTGATGTCCACGTAGATGCCCGCGATGCAGGTCTGGCCGTTCTCCTGCACGGGGAAGCGGTGGCCCGCCGCCTGGCCGGTGGTGCCGTCCGAGCGCTGGTAGCCGAGCGTGTGGCGCACCGGCCTGCCGCGGGCCAGGATCTCCTGGTCGAGCGCGCGGAACTGAACGGCGTCGCCCTGGGCGTCGAAGTCCTCGATGTACTTGCCGACGACTTGCTCCGGAGTGGTGCCGTACAGGTGGGCGTAGGCGTGGTTGGCCCAGAGGTAGCGCCCGTCGCGGTCCCGGATGAAGGCGGCGGCCGGGGCGAGATCGGCGAAGTCGGCGAACGCGGCGTACCGGCGCGGGCCCTCGGTCCGGGCGCCGACCTCCACCGCGAGTCCGCGTGTGCGGCCCCGGCCGCGGTTCTCGTCCAGGTGCCAGCTCACGTCGAAGGTGCGGCCGTCGAACAGGGCCTGGCGGCAGCCGTTCGCGGGTGTGCGCCCCGGGGCCGGCAGTTCCTGGCGCATCCGGTCGAGAAATCGCTGTGCTGTGGGTAAGTCGGCGAAGGCGCCTCCTCCCCGTGCCAGAACGCGCCACTGTCCGTCAGCCTCCCACCAGGACACGCGTAGATGCTCAAGCATTTCCTTCAGACCTGAATCGTCCACAGGGGCCTTCCGTTCTTGGTCGTCCGACTGAAGCGGGGTGCCATCGCCATGCGTATCCCGTGCGGAGCGCGAGCATGCCCGGTTCTCGGCCGACCTGGAAACGGTGGGCCCGCCCCTGCGGGAGACCGATCGGTGCGTGCGAGGCCGGACGGCGGTGCGAGGCGGCCCGCAACTCTGGCATTTGCCTGAGCGGAAGGTGCTCCCGGGGGCGTTGCGGCCCTCCGCCGCCTGATTCCCTTGTGTGTACGGGCGAACACACCATGTCACGGGCGGGGCCGGCATTCCCGCCCGGTCGGCCGCCGGGGCGAGCCCCAGCCGGGTTCCGGACACGCTGTCCGGCCCGCGCAATTCTGACGACACGAACGAATGGAGACGAACTTCAGTGAGCACGGTGCTGTTGGTGCATGCCAAGGGTGGTCCACCGCTCGGCTACGTCCTGTCCCGGGCGGCCGCGAAGTCGCACGTACACCTGCTGGCGCTCAGCGATCTTCCTGCCTCGGCGGCCGACGCCGCGGCGAGCCTGTGCGCCTCGGTCGTGACACCCGCCGACGCGGATCGCACCGACCTGGTCTCCCTGATCGCCTCGCATGCGCGGGCCGTGGGCGCCGACGCGGTGCTCACCTTCTCCGAGTACGCGGTCGTCGCCGTCGCCGAGGCCTGCGAGGAACTCGGTCTCGCCGGAGCCGGGGGCGCCTCCGCCCTGGCTCGCGACAAGCGGCTCATGCGGCGCACCTGGCAGGAACACGGTCTCTCCCAGCCCGAGTTCCGCCCGGTCGCCACCGAGGCCGGTCTGCGCGAGGCCACCGGCGCCCTGTCCTTCCCGCTGCTACTCAAGGCGGCCTGGAGCGCCGGCTCCACCGCGCACCAGATCATCCGCTCCCCGCACGAGGTGTCCGCCGCCTGGCGCCGTTCGCGTGAAGTGATGTCCGCATCAGCCCGGTTGGGCTACTCGGAACTCCATGTGGCCGAGGCCGAGGCCGACTTCGTCGTCGAGGAGATAGTGAGCGGCACCGCCTCGGACTGGTTCGCGGAGCCCGGCTGGGGCGACTACGTCAGCGTCGAGGGCGTCGTGGCGGACGGCGTCTTCCACCCGGTCTGTCTCAGCGGCCGGATGCCGACGGTCGAGCCGTTCACCGAGCGCGCGGGGATCACGCCCGCTCCCCTGCCGCAGGACCTCCAGGACCGCGTCGTGGCCCTCGCCCGGCAGGCCGTGGACGCCCTCGGTCTGAAGAACTGCGGGACGCACACCGAGATCAAGCTAGGCGCCGGGGGGCGTATGTGGCTGATCGAGACAGCCGCCCGGTTCGGCGGCGCGATGACTGTCCCGCAGATCGAGGAGGTCTTCGGTCTGGACCTCGTCGGCATGCTGGTCGACCACCTCCTGGGCCGCCCGGTGGACTGGCCCGCCGACGCCCGTACCCCTGACCGGGCGCGCGGCGCCGCCGGGTCCCTCGTCGTCCTCGCCGTCGACGGCGACGGCGCGGCCTGGCCGGACCGGCGGGTCTGGGACTTCCCGGCCGTCCTGGCGGGCGCGCCGCTCGACAGGGGCAGCGCACTGTCGGTGGTGGCGGAGTGTTCGCTCCCCGACGGCAGCGCGGTGCCCGTCTACGACCCGGCCGCAGGCGCCAACACCATGGCGGCGCTGTGCCTCCTGTCCGCCGGCGACCCGCAGACCGTGCTCCGCGACTTCGAGACACTGGTGGACGCCCTGCCCCAGGTCCTGCCCGCAGCGCTGGCCGAGGAAGTCTCCGCATGAGCGCCCTCCTCACCACCGGAGCCCCGGAACCCGCCACGGACCGGACGGTCGTCGGCGGGAACCTCTCGCTGCCACTGTTCCGCACGCTCTCCGGAGTCCTGGCCGGTCACCCGTACCTCAAGGTCGTCGTCGACCTGGCCGAGAACACCTGGCACCTGCTCGACACGGCCGCGCACCCGTTCCACGTCAACTACACGGCCACCCGCATCCTCGGCATGGAACTGGCCGAACTCGACTCCTCTCTCGACGAGTTCAACGCCTCCGTCTACATGGACCCCGAGCGCCGCTTCCTGCTCGGGGTGCTGTCCCTGCACACCGAGCAGGAGACGGAGGGCAACGAGCGCACCTTCCTCGTCCTGGAGACGACCGAGGCCGACACCATGCACGGCGCGCTGCTCGAATCCTTCTACGTGTTCGTCCGGGCGCGCCTCGACAGCAGCCTGCCGCTCCTGCTCAAGCCCGCGAACCACGGCCAGGAGGAGGAGCTCACGGCGATCAGCGCGACCCGGGTGCCCCGCATCCTCAGCCACGAACTCTTCGGCAACAGGACCCGGACTCCCCTCAACCCGGGCGACGCCACCGGGCGGCTGCGCTTCTTCCGCTCCACCGAGGAGTACGCGGCCTCGGCGGCCGGGCTCGGCTGGGCGGACATCGTCGCCATGCCCTGCGTCCCGGACGACGTGCCCCGCACCGCCGGATTCCTCAACACCGCGCCGATCACGCCGCTCTCGCACACCAACGTCCTCGCCGCGGGCTGGGGCATACCCAACGCCGTCGTGCGCGACCTGGAACAGCTCGTCGAGCGGGACGGCCTGGACGGCGCCTGGGTCCGCTACCGGGTCCGCGAGGACGAGATCACCCTGGAACGGCAGGACGGGGAGCCGGTGCTGCAGGCCCCGGCCTGGCACCAGCAGCGCATCCGCCTCGAACCACCGTTCCTCCAGGACGCGCCCGTCATGTCCCTGTACCGGCTGCGCAGCGCCGACCGCGACCGGTACGGCACCAAGGCCGCCAACCTCGGCGAACTGCACCACGTACTCGACAGCCGCACAGCCGACCTCACCGCCTTCTACGGGCGTCCCCGCCCGCCGCGCGAGGACCTCTACGGGCACCTCGCGGCCCGGCTCGGGCTGGACGCGCCCTCGGCCGCCGAACTCCGCTCGGCAGCCGGCGCCTTCGTGGCCGGCACGGTCGAGGCGCCGGACGGTGTCGCCCTGCCCTTCGCACTGCAGCACCGCTTCCTCACCTCGTCGCCCGCGCTCCAACAGGGCATCGGCAAACTGAAGATGGCGCTCGAACTCGACGCGGGCGACATGCTGGACCCGCTCTGCCTTCAGCTCCAGCACCTGATCCGCCACGCGCCCATGCCCGACTCCGTCACCCGCCAGATCGAGCAGGCCCTCTCTGCACCCCCCACTGCGGGCCGCCGTCTGGTGGTGCGCTCCTCCTCCAACGCCGAGGACCTGCCGGGCTTCTCCGCAGCAGGCGTCTACGACTCGGTGACCACCGTGCGCGGTCCCGGCGAACTCCTCGACGCGGTACGCCAGGTCTGGGCCTCCCTCGTGTCGCCACGCAGTGTGCGGCTGCGCCACCAGGCCGGCATCTCGCTCGACGACACGTACATGGGCGTGATCATTCAGGAGTACGTACCCGCCTCCCTCGGCGGTGTGCTCGTGACCTGCAACCCGACGCGGCGCGAGGACTTCCGCAATGTCTACCTCAACTGCTCCCCCGGCTCGCCCGAGCAGGTCGTCGAGGGCTCGGTCCTGCCCCAGCAGTACCTGTACAACACGGTGGAGGGAGGGGGCCGCACCGTCGCCCTCGGCTCCTGGAGCGAGGGGCTGCCCGCCGCCACCCGCGCCCGGCTCGCCGATCTGTCCCTGACCGGACGGCTTCTGCAGTCCCACTTCTGCGCGTCCGACGTGGACAGGCCCCTGGACATCGAGTGGCTGATGACCGACCGGGACGAACTCCGCCTGGTCCAGATCCGCCCCTACGCGCTGTGAGGCCCCGTCTCCCGTGGCAGCCCGGGACGGGCGCGGGCGCGGCGGCCAACGGTCTGACAGCCACCGCCCGCCGCGTCATCAGGCTCAACCAGGGCTTCCAGCTGCTGTTCAACCTGCTGTGGTGGATGCCGGTGTTCTACGCCTTCCAGAAGGAGGCCGGGCTCTCGGACGGGCAGATCTTCGGCATCCAGAGCATCTACTACGTGGCCTTCTGCCTGTTCGAGATCCCAACCGGGCTGATCGCCGACCGGATCGGCACCCGTAACTGCCTGCGGGCCGGGGCCGTCGTGATGACGGCGGCGAACCTGGCCCCGGTGTTCAGCCCCTCGTACACCGGCTTCCTCGTCCACTTCCTCGCCATCGCGGCGGGCCGCTCGCTCACCTCGGGAGCGGCGAGCGCCTACCTGTACGACGGGCTGCGCGCCGAGAAGTGCGACGAGCACTATCTGCGGGCGGAGGGCACGGCACGGGCCCTGGGGCTGGCGGCCAAGGTGGTGTGCTGGCCGCTGGTCGGCCCCCTGATGGCTCTCGCCCACACGGCCCCGTACGTCCTGAGCGCGGTGAGCGCCGCGGGCTCCCTGGTCTGCGCGGTGGCGCTCCCCCGGCTCGCCGCCCCGTCGCGCACCGGCGGCGCGGGGAAGGCGGCCGCGGCCGGGAGGGGGCGCCGGGGCAGGGGCGGGGCGTCCCTGCGTGACGCGGGCTCCGCGCTGCGCTGCGTCGCTTCCTCGCCATGGCTCGCCCTGGTGATGGTGCAGGGCGTGGCCGTGTTCACCCTCTCCCGGATCTGCCAGGTCAACCTCTTCCAGCCCATCCTGCTGGATCACGGCATCGGAGAGGCCTCGCACGGCGGAGTGCTGGCCGCCATGACGGTGGCGGAGGCGGTCGCCTCGGCCCGCCCCCAGTGGCTGAGCCGCCGGCTGACACCGGTGGCCTGGGTGTCGGTTCTCAGCCTGGTGCTCGCAGCCGGCCTGGCGGGCCTCACCCTGGGCGGCCCGTGGCTCGTCGTCGCCCTGCTCTGTCTGTTCGCCGCCGCCACCGGCTTCGCCTATCCGGTCCAGCGCAAACTGATGAACGACGCGGTGCCCGCCCACGCCCCGCGAGCCACGCTGCTGTCGATCGAGAGCATCGTGGACCGTGCGGTGTGCGCGCTGGCTGCCGTTGCCGCCGGCGCCTATCTCTCCGCAGGGCATCTGGACGCACTGCTGTGGCACAGCGCCCTGGCGACGGCGGTGCTGCTCGGGGCGTTCCAACTCGTCCTGCGCAGCGGGGCGGTCGGGCGAAGCCCCGGCCGCACGGAAGCGGCTGATCCCGCCGACCCGGGCGGGGCCGCCCCCGGCACCCGAACGCCCGCAGCGGCGGGCAGGATGGACCCGCCTGCCTGAGCGGGGGCGGCAGCGGCCGCGGAGGTCAGCGGGGCAGGTGTGCGAGGAGCTCGATCAGCCGGACCGGCAGGAAGGCGGGCCGGTGGGGGCGCCCGACCTGGTAGGCCAGGTAGCCGAGCGAGGCTGCGACATCGGTCTCCTCGCCGGTCTCGGCCTCGTAGACGAGGCGGCAGCCGTCCGAGCCGGCACCGGCGCGCTCCCAGAGAACGGGCGCCGGTTTGCGCTCCGCCTCGGTGCGCGGGGTGAGGATCCGGTCGCCGAAATCGTCCCAGGCGAAGGGCGCGGAGCCCGTCCAGCCCGCGTCGACCTCCTTCTTGAGCCTGGCCGCGCGCTCGGCGTCGCTCTCGCCCCAGGAGGACGGCACGTTCGTGATCAGGCCCACCTCGATGTGGCGTTCGCGCAGCGCGCGCAGGTAGGCGGACGCGTCGGGCAGGTAGCTCGTGCTGCCGTCGTCGGCCGTATGCACCAGGGTCTCCCCCAAGTCGAAGTACACGACGGCGCAACGGCGTTCGGTACCGGCCGGGGCGGCGGCGGACGTCCGCCCGGCCTCCGCGGCGGTCCCCGGCACAGCTGTGCTCGCGGGCGCGACCAGCACGGTCGACGCCACCGCGGCAGCCAGCGCGAGACTCACCCGGACGAGACCCCGGGAGGTGGATCTGTTCATGACGGCGGCACCCTTCGTCGGGACGTACCACACGAGTACGCGATTGTTCTGTGCACGTCACATCATGCCGCAGATATTCATGCCCTGCGGGCAGACACCGGGAAGATCTCCCACCGCGCCGCCGCCCCCGCGCATCCTCACTCCGGCCGGTCAGGGGACGTTCACTCGAAGTCTCCGGAGGCGGTCCGCTCGGCCAGCTTCTGGAACTCGCCGAGGTCGTAGTTGGCCAGGACCGAGTCGAGGTTGGTGAGAGCCCCCAGGTGCTCCACAAATCCCTTGGGGTCGTACTCGATCTGCAGGGCCACCCGGCTCGACTCGTGATCCAGCCGGTGGAAGGTGACGACGCCGGCGTGATGGACGCCCTCCGTCGTCCTCCAGGCGATCCGGTCCTCCGGCACGACCTCGGTGAGCTCGGCGACGAAGACCTTGTCGACCCCCGGCAGTGCGAGCTGCCAGGCGAAGCGGCGCTCGTCCAGGGGATCGACACGCTGCACATGGCTCAGGAACCTGGGCCACCGCTCCACATCGCTCCAGAGCGCCCAGCTGATGGCCACCGAGGCCTTGATATCGACGGTCTCGACGATCGAGGAAGACATGCGTACTCCTTGGTGAGCGGGTGGGTTCGTGTGTGCACGGCGCCGGTGGCCGGTCGCGGGCCCCGGTGGGATCACGGGGTCCGGTCCCGCACGGCGCGAGGACCGGGACGCGGTCACACGGACGGACGCCGGGTGCGCGGGGCGGACCTCAGGTGTTCCGGGTGGCCAGTGTGAAGGGGTGCCCGGCGGGATCGGAATAGAGGCGGGTGTCGCGGGTGCCCCCGTTGTCCTTCGTGTCCAGGGGACGCGCACCGAGGCCGACCGCCTCGCGCTCCGCCTCGTCCATGTCCTCGCGCGCCACCAGGATGCGCAGATGAGCCTGCTGGGAGTCGTCGGGCCTCGGCCAGCTGGGAGGCGCATAGCCGTGGTCTCGGCGGATCGCTAGACGCACCCCGTCGTTCCCCACGATCTCGACGATGTCGAACTCCTGCCCGACCTGGACCTCAGCGTTGAGCAACGCGGCGTAGAACTCGGCGAGTTCGTTCGGCTCCGCGCAGTCCAGCACCAGCACACTCGTCTTCGCGACCGCCATGGCCGTCCTCCTGTCCACCGGCATCGGGTCTCCGGTACGTCGTCCCGGGTACCCCCTGCGAAGAGCCGCACACCCGGACTCCGCCGCACTCGCGATCCGCCGCCCCGGCGCACCGGCCCGCACGGCGACCGCCCGGAGCGCGGAATCCGCACGCATGGCTGACCGACGGATTTCTGGGCAGACGGCGGAGGGCCGGGCCCCCGGCCGGCACCGACGCCGTCACCACCGACCCACTACGCCGAGCGCTGGGAGTGCCATGCCTGCGAACCTGCCGCAGAGACCGGTCGACCGGACCACGAGACCGCCCACACCCTCCCGGCCCGGACACTCACCGGCTCTCACCAGCGGCAGCGGCCAGGCCGCCGCCCGGATCGGCGCGCTGACCGTCTGCCAGGCCGCGCTGATGGTCGGACTGGGACTCCTGATCACCGGCCCCGCCAGTGGGATCTGGCCCCTGACCGCCGAGGACCGGGTCAACGAGGGGTTCGAGCGGCTGCGCACCGGCCCCCTCAACGACGTGTCGTTCATCGCTTCGGAGGCCGGCAACACCGCCACGGTGGTCGTTCTCACCGCGCTCACCTGTCTGGGCCTGATCCTCCTGCCCCGGCTGCCGAGGTGGCGCGAGGCGGTCTTCCTCGCTGTCTCCGTCTCGCTCCAGGCACTGGTGTTCCTGGTCATCAGCGTGTCCGTGGACCGCGAGCGGCCGGAGGTGGAGCGCCTCGACTCCTCGCCGCCGACGTCCAGTTACACCTCGGGGCACACGGGCGCCGCCACCGCGCTCTACGCCGGTCTCGCCGTGCTGGTGCTCTCCCGGGTGCGGGCCCCCTGGCGGAAGGCCGTCGGCGGGCTGCTCCTGCTCATACCCTTGGTGGTCGCGGTCGCACGCCTCTACCGGGGGATGCACCATCCCACCGACGTACTCGGCGGGCTGCTGAACGGAACGCTGTCGCTGCTGATCGTCGGGCGCACCCTCATGAGCGGCGGCGGCGCTCCCACTCCCCCGCCGTCGAACGCCGCCGAGATCGCACTGCGGGCCACCGCCGAACGCACGGAGCACGTCGCGGGCCACACCGTCGTGGTCGTCAACCCGACGGTGACCGACGACACGCAGCGCGAGACCCTGCGGCTGGTCCTGGAGCAACACGGCCATCACTGCGTGGAGTTCGTCTCCACGACCGCGGCCGACCCGGGCGGCGGGCAGGCCGCTGCCGCCGTCCGGGACGGCGCGTCGCTGGTCGTGGTCTGCGGCGGGGACGGGACCATCAGGGCGGCGGCGGACGCGCTGGCCGGCACCGGCGTTCCGCTGGCCGTGGTGCCGTGCGGCACCGGCAACCTGCTGGCCCGGAACCTGGGCCTCCCCCTGACTCCGGCGGCCGCCCTGGACGCCGCGCTGTCGGGCAGCGTCCGCCCGGTCGACCTCGGAAGGATCGAGGGCGACTCCCTCCCGGCCACCCACTTCACCGCCATGTCCGGCGCCGGCCTGGACGCCGCGATGCTGGAGAACACCGGGGACGCCGCCAAGTCCGCCATCGGCTGGCCCGCCTACGTGGTGGCCGGTGTCAGGAGCCTGCGAGCGCCCCGGATGTCCGTGTCGATCCGGCTCGACAACGGACCGGTCCTGCACCGCACCGCCCGGATGGTCCTCCTCGCCAACATCGGCAGGGTCCAGGGCGGCGCCGCCCTCGTCCCGGCCGCCGAACCCGACGACGGACTGCTGGATCTCGCCGTCTTCGACCCGCGCGGCCCCGGCGGCTGGCTGCGCGCCGGCGGCATACTGCTGCGCGGCCGGTCGAAGCCGCCCCGCCCGTCCGGGGAAGGCAGCTTCCCCGCCGCCGACAGCACGGGCCACGGCACCCCGGTGGAGTACTTCACCTTCCGCCGTGCCGAACTCCGCTTCGCGTCGGCGCAGCCGCGCGAGTTCGACGGCGACCCGGTGCGACCGGGCCGGCTGCTCATCGCCGAGGTCAGGCCCGGAGCCCTGAGCGCGCTTCTGCCGACGAGGAGCGAGTGAATGGGCACCGCGACCCGGGTCCCGCAGACCCGCGACATGACGGGCGACGAGCTCTCCGCCGACGAGGCACTGGCGGCCCTGCGCCGCTACGGCCGCTGGCCGCTGGTCCGGGACTCCTTCATCCGCTTCCGTTACGCCGACGGCTTCAGCCACTCCCGCGCGCTCGCCCTGCAGACCGTCCTCTCCGTGATTCCCCTCGTCATCGCCTTCGTCGGGCTGTCCGCCTCACTGCACACGGAGAACGTGGGCCAGCTGGCGGAACTGACCATTCACCGCATCGCCGCCGGGCCGAGTGCCGAAGTGGTCGACGACGCGCTTGAGCGGAGCCGGCGCCATGCCGGGGACGGCTCCCAGCTCACTCTCTGGCTCGGCCTGGCCTTCTCGCTGGTGAACGTCACGACGGCGATGTGCCAGATAGAACGCGGGGCCAACCGGATCTACGGAAACGAACGCGACCGCCCCTTCCACCAGAAGTACTCCCGGGGTCTGTTGATGGCCCTGACCGCCGGTATCCCCCTCGGTTTCGGCTTCGTCCTGATGGTGGTCGGCGGCGACCTCGTCGCGGCCGCCGTGAGCGTCTACGGTCTCGGCGACGGGGCCAGGCACGCCTGGGACCTGCTGCGCTGGCCGTGCGGGCTGCTGCTCGCCCTCATCTCGGCGAGCGCGATCTTCCGTCGCTCCCCGCGTCGCCGGCAACCCGGCTACACATGGCTGGCGTTCGGGGCGGCCCTCTACCTGGTGCTGTGGACGACGCTGACCTGGCTGCTGAGCCTCTACCTCTCGCTCAGCGGATCCTTCGACACCGTCTACGGCCCGCTGAGTGCCTTCATGTCGCTGCTCCTGTGGGCCTATCTGACCTCCATCGCCCTGTTCCTCGGGCTGTCCTTCGCCGCGCAGCTGGAGGCGGCCCGCGCCAGGCAGCCCGGCCCTGTCAAATCCGATCCGGGAGCGTGAATGTGATGCGCGCCAGTACCGTGCGGCTCCGTGAACACCCGCGCCGTGCCGCAGACCGCAGGTTCGGCGTACGTCTGCTCGCCGCCGCCGCCGTCGCCGCGGTGTCCGCAGTCCCCTTCGCCCTTCTCCTCGTGCTCGTCGAGAGCCGCTGGAGCCCGTTGCACGCCGTGGACTCGGGCGCGGCCAGGCGGCTGCACAGCACGGCGCTCGCCCACCCCGCGTGGACGAGCACCCTTCGCTTCCTGTCCGACCGGGTCTGGGACCCCGCGACGCTGCGCTGCGCGGTCGCACTGCTGACGATCTGGCTGCTCCGGCGACGTGCCTGGCGGCTGGCCGCCTGGTCCGCCGTGACAGCCGTGGCCGGCGGGCTCACGGGGCTGCTCGTCAAGACGGTCGTCGAACGGGCCAGGCCCTCCCTGGCCGACCCGGTGGCCCAGGCGCCGGGCTTCTCCTTCCCCTCGGGCCACGCGATGACCGCGACCACCTCGTTCGCCGTCCTGCTGCTCGTGCTGCTGCCGCTGGTGCCGCGCGGCTGGCGGGTCGTCTGCTGGAGCGTGGCGGTGCTCTCGGTGCTGGGAGTGGGCTTCACCCGGGTCGCACTCGGTGTCCACTGGTTCAGCGATGTGGTCGGCGGCTGGCTGCTCGGCCTCGCCGTGGTGGCGTCGACCGCCTGGGCCTTCGAAGCCTGGCGCGCCGACTCCGGCCGTCGCCGGAGCGGGATGGCCGAAGGCCTGGAGCCCGAGCTGCCCGAGGCCGCCCCGGAGCGGTGAGGCCTCCATCGTCCCGGCCGGGAATCAGGGGACATCGTGCCTTGTTCGGCCAACAGCCGCTCGCACGCATCCACTTCCTCCAGGAGACGACCCCTCATGTCAGTGCCAGAGATCGATGCCCTCGTCTTCGACGTGCTCGGGACACTCGTCGACGAACCCGCCGGGATCCGCGCGGGCATCCGCCGGCTGGACCCGTCGCTGGACGACTCCGGGGTCGAGCGGCTCCTGTCCCTGTGGCAGCGGCACATCGAGCGCGAACAGCGCCGCGTCCTCGACGGCAGCCGGCCCTATCTGCCCAGCGACGCCCTGGACCGGGAGGCCGCCGAGGCGGTCGCCGGCGCGGCCGGTTGCGACGATCCGGACGCCGTGGCGGAGCTGGCGCTGTCGGGCACCCGGGTGCCGCCCTGGCCCGACTCCGCGGCCGGCCTCGCCCGGTTCGCGAGGCGGTACCCGCTGATCGGGCTGTCGAACGCCGGCCGGACGGCCCTGTTCGGGCTCAACGCCCACGCCGGACTGCGCTGGCACCAGGCCCTGTCCGCCGAGGACGCCCGGAGCTACAAACCGGACCCCGAGGTCTACCGGCTGGCCGTCACCGTGTCCGGCCGGCCGCCGGAGCGGCTGCTGATGGTCGCCGCCCATGCGTGGGACCTGCGCGGTGCGCAGGCGCTGGGGCTGCGCACCGCCTATGTCGCCCGTCCCGTCGGTGATCCGCCCGCCGGATCGGACCGGTTCGACCTGTACGCCGAGAGCCTGGCCGACCTGGCGGAACAGCTCGGCGTCGGCTGAGCGCCGCCCCGCCGCCGGTGCGTACGGGGCGGCGCTCTCCGGCTCCGGTTCAGCCCCGCTGGAAGAACTCCACCTCCGCCAGGGCCAGGTGACGGCCCTTCGTCAGACCGGCCGGCGAGGACAGGACCAGGCGCACCGTCTTCACGTCGCTGATCCCGGTGGGCACCGGCTGCGACCCCGGCTTGTCGCTGAGGGTGATCTGCTTGGTGTGCTTGTCGCCGTCCTGCGTGGTCACCTCCAGGTCCATCCGGAGTGCGCGCCCCTGGCGGGCGTACTCCTCCGCGGACTTGGACGCCCCGTTGGTGATGAGCACGTCGACCAGCCGGAACGGCTTGCCGAAGGTGTACGTCACCGAGGCCCGCGGCCCGGGTGCGCCCCAGTAGCGGTTGTTCAGTCCGTCGGTGGTGTTCTTCGCCGGGTGCCGGGGTATCTCCGCGCTCGCGGCGATGCCGACCGGGGTCACCGCCTTGGCCTTGCCCATCTTGTCCTTGGTGTCCTCGATGAGGGCGCGCCCGGCAGGCAGCAGCAGGAGCCCTCCCGCGCACAGGGCCAGCAGCACCGCGAGAATCACCAGGCCCCGGACCACCCGGCCGGAACTCGCCCGCGCCCGGCGGCGGCGGAACGGCCACACGGTCCGCCACCACGGCAGCGGTGCGGGCTTCGCGGCGGGGTTCAGCGGAGCGGCGCAGCGCCGGCAGAACCGCCGGCCGGGCAGGTTGGGCGTGGCGCAGGCCGGACAGGGCACCCCGGCCGCCTCTTCCGGCGCCGCCACGGGCCGTACGACGGGGCGTGGCGCGACCGGCTTCGCGGGGAGCACGGGCAGCACGGGTTCCCGCGCCGGCGCCTCGGGGGCGGGTGCGGCCGGGGCCGGACCTGGTCCGGGCGTGGGCGCGGGTGGAACCGTGGTGCGTGGTGGGGTGGTGGATGAGGCAGTGGGGCTCGGTGGGGGTGGGGTGGGGTTGCTCGGTGGGGCGGTGGTCTCCTCGGGGGTGGGTTCCGGTGGGGCCTGGGTGTTCGCGGGCGGCGTGCTCGGGGCCGGTTCGGTCTCCGACCAGCCCAGGTAGGCGCCGCAGTTGCCGCAGAAGTCGTCCGCTGAACCGTTGGACGCCCCGCAGGTGGGACACGCGCGCACGGCGTCACCTCCCTTCATCGGCGGGCGGGCCGGGCAGGACCTCCACCCGGCAGACGGTGTGCACCGGGCACATCGCCCGGACGATCTCGTTGACCCGGTCCACGTCCACCGCCGCCTCGCGGCCCGGCCACACCCGGACCACGATCTCGCCGGACGGTTCCGGCGGCAGTTCGGCTCCGGCGGTACGCGACCACACCGCACCGCCGTCCCCGGCGATCACGGCGTTCACGCCGAGGCCGAGCCGCAGCCCGTCCACCAGGCCGCGTCCGGTACCGCGCCGACGGTGCAGCTCGACCGCGTGGGCCACCGCCTCACGGCGCAGCTCCACGGGCCACCGCGGATCGTCGACCGCGCCCACCCACGACGCCAGCCAGGCCAGGAAGTCGGCCGGGGCCACCCGGGGGTCGAAGTACGAGGGCAGGTTGTCGAGGGTCGCGAACACCGGGGCGAGCACGGTGTCGAGCCCCCCGGTGAACCGCTGCGCGAAGTCGTCGTCGGCGTACATGGCGGGGAGCTGTTCGCCGATCGGGTACCTGCTGGGCAGACCTGGTACGGCCGCGCGGCTCATCCCCGTACCTCCGGTTCGATGGCGGTGACGACCACCTGGTGCTGGTACGAGAAGACCAGCGCGCCCGCGGCCACGTCGATGCGGTCCGCAGGCGCGCCCCGGCGCCCTGTCGTCGGGTCGGCGGCGAACAGCCGGATCTCCTCCACGAGCGCGTTGCCGGTGGCGCGTTGCAGTACGCCGAACACCTCGCCGTACTGCACCGGCCGCCCGAACGGCCACCCCGTGCCGTCCGGGCCGCCGTGCAGCGGGTTCAGGAGCCGGAACAGCGCGTCGAGCGCCGCCTCGCGCACCCGGTCCGTGTCCCCGGGCGCCGCCGCGAGCCTCGCCACGACGGTGACGCCCTGGTAGACGGGCGGCTCCACCACGAGGCGGGTGCCGATCAGGCGTCGCTCGTCCAGGGCCTCGGTGATCGCCCGCAGTACCTGGTCCGACGGGATGAGCTGCTCGAAGCGGAGCCGGTCGCCGTCGTCGGCCACCGCGTCCGGAACGACCAGGACCCGCACCGCGCCCGCACCGTCCCCGGCGGGGATGCAGCGCACCCGGCGCACCGAGGGCGCGGCGCGGCGGCTGATGATCTCGTAGTCCTCGGCGGTCACCGCGCGCTCCTGCATCCGCAGCGCGTCCGGCGCCCGGAGCTTGGCGTTGGCGATGGTCTCACCGGCGACGCCGCCGCGCGCCGCCTCCCTGTTGTCGACCCGCGCCACGTACGGCACGGAGCTGCGCAGCACGGAGATCACGCCTCGTGCGACGTTGCCGGCAGGGCCGCCACCCGTGCGGTAGCGGGCCACTCGCAGCTGGGCACCCTTGGGCGGTACGGCGCCGCACTGGCGCAGCGTGCCGTCCGGCTCGCGCAGCACCGGGGGGAAGGTGAACTCGCCGGTGGTGGCATCCACCCGGACGTGCTGGTCGGCGGGGCCGGAGCGGCCGAAGTGCTCCACCACCTCCCAGCGGCGCCACCCCTGGCCCGAGGACACCTCCACCACCGGGGGCTCGCCGTCGAGGAGGACCGGTGGGCGGCCGAGCCGGAAGGTCTGGCCGGCGACGCCCTCCGAGGTGCCGAGCGGCACGTCGGTCACCGTCTCCGCGTGTTCGACGTACATGGTGCCGCCGACCGTGAACACGGCCGCCTCGCGCACCGTCGGGGACTCCGAGTAGAACGGCTGGCCCGGTTCGGGCTCGGTGACGCGGCAGCGCAGCCACCCGGCCCTGGTCCCGCCGATCACCGAGGCGGTGTGCCCGGCCGGTACGTGGACGATGACCTCGCCGGGGCGGTTCAGTCCGCCGGTGGTGTCCGCGCCGGTCTCGCACTCGCGCCAGCCGCCGCCGTCCCACGCCTCCCAGACCAGCGGGGGCTGGCGCGGGTCCACGCCGATGCCCTCCACCCGGCTGTCCATGCGCACCGCGACCACGCAGCGCGGCACCGGCGCCGGCAGACCGAACAGGAGCGCGTCGCCAGGCTCGGGGGTCGCCTGGAAACAGGGCACGTCGAGCCCCTCGGCGAGCGTCCTGGTCCGGTCGCTCTGCTCACCGGTCCGGGGCGCGGTGACGAGTTTGGTCAACTCGCTGGGTACGATGTGGAGTTCGTCCGTGGTCGTGAAGACGACGGCTTCCTCGGTCTCGCCGCGCACGGTGGTCACCTCGGTGCCTGCCGGGAGCGTCACCGTCTCGGGCTGGGGGGCCGACAGCCAGAAGTCGACGTCGGCACCGGCGGCGGCCGGCGGGAACAGGCAGATGCCCAACAGGTCCAGGAACGCTGTGTAGTTCTTGTCCGGGACCCGGTTCAGCCGGTAGAGCAGCTGGTCCACGAGGTAGGCGAACGTCTCGATGAGGGTGACGCCCGGGTCGGAGACGTTGTGGTCGGTCCACTCCGGGGCGCGCTGCTGCACGTACCGCTTCGCCTCGTCGACGAGTTGCTGGAACCGCCGGTCGTCCAGGTTGGGGAAGTCCAGAGCCATCAGTCCGCCACCAATTCCTCGGTCTCCTCCTCGGAGGGGATCGTGTAGAAGGGGAAGACCAGGTTGCGCCGGTCGTTGGTGGAGCGCACGGTGTAGTGCACGTCGATGTAGAGGGTGCCGTCCTCGACGGCGTCGAAGGCGACCACCACGTCGTCCACCGCGATGCGCGGCTCCCACCGCTCCAGGGCCTCGCGGGTCTGCTGCGCGATGCGGCCGGCGGTGGCGCCGTTGCCGGGGGCGAAGACGTAGTCGTGGATGCCGCAGCCGAACTCGGGGCGCATGGGGCGCTCGCCTGGCGCGGTTCCGAGCACCAGGCGGATCGCCTCCTCGATCTCCCGCTCGCGTTCGACCATGGCGATCCCGCCGGTCGGTCCGACGCGCAGCGGGAACGCCCAGCCGCGCCCGATGAACCGCTCGCTCATCACATGCCCCCGATGCGGACGTTCTGGGCGCCGGTCAGGATGTTCCCGGAGCACGCCGTACGGTCGCCGGCCCGCGCGGCCGGCAGCCCGCCGATCAGTACCGTGCCGTTGGCGAGCGCGGCCGGGTCGGGCAGGATCACGTTGGCCGGCCCCAGCAGTGCGTGCGGGGGGATCGGACAGGTGTGGAGGCTGCCCACGACGGCGGCGGGGCGGCCGCCGATCAGTACACGCATCACCGCGGCGGCGGCGCCGGGCGGCGCGGTGGCGATCACACCGCCGTGGCTGGTGGGGTCGCCGGTACGGGCTGCGGCTGGCATGCGGCACTCCTTGCGGAAGGTCCTGGGCCCGGAGGCCGGTCGCGGATTCGGTCAGGTGAGTGGGGCGGGTCGGGCGGGCCGGGTACTGAGGGTGCCGGCGGCGCTTCGGGTGCTGCGGTGGGTCCGTACAGGTGGCGGCGTCTCAGTTGATCCGGATGAGCCGGGCCTTGAGGACGCCCAGCAGTCCGCCGTCGACGGTGACGTCCGTAGTGCCGTTGACCCGCACGGAACGGCCCCCGATCCGCACTCCGTCGGTGCCGTCGATGTCCACCTGTCTGCCCCGCACGTTCACCTTGCCCAGCTTGGCGTCCAGGGTGATGCCGTCCTTGTCGAGCACGACGGAGGTGAGGGGGCGGCCGCGCCCCGCGTACACGGTCAGCTCGATCCGGTCCCGGCGGTCGTCGAGGCGTACTTCGAGGCGCTCGTCGGCGGTCATCAGCCGCAGTCCGGACGGGCCGGGTGCCCGCGCGTCCAGGAGTTCCACCCGGTGCCCCGAACGCGACACCACCGAACGGCGGTTGACCTTGCCGCTGGTCCGGTCGATCAGCGGGACGTCGTGGGGCGAGGGCTGGTCCACTCCGTTGTACAGCCCCCCGATGACGTACGGGCTGTCCAGCAGTCCCTGCTCGAACCCGACCAGGACCTCGTCGTTGACCTCCGCGCTCACCATCCCTCCTCCTCCGACGCCGCCCCACTGCACGGTGCGCACCCAGTCGGTCACGTAACTGTCGTCCAGCCAGGGGAACTTCAGCCGTACCGCCCCCCGCTCGGCCCCGGCCGGCTCGCGTACGTCCGTCACCACGCCGATCGCCAGACCCGGCATCCGGGGACCACGGCCCGCCCCGCCGGTCACCAGGCCGGTCAGCGAGCGGTCCGGGCCCGCGCCGACCCAGACGGTGGTGCGGTAGCCCTCGTGCGGCTCCAGTACGTGCTGTACGGCCGTCGCCGTGTACCGGCCCGAGAACGCCTGCCCGACGTTACCGAGAGCCACCGGTTTGCCTGCGCGCAGCCGGGGGTTGCCCTCGGCCAGCGCCTCCAGTTCCCCGAAGCCCGCGCTGACCTGGGCGGCCGTCGCATCCGCGACCGCCGCCGTCTCGGCCTGAGTGCGGTACGGGGTGTCCGTGACGGTCACCTTGGCCTTGCCGAAGCGGGCGTTCGCCGACGGGCTCAGACCGGGCACCGCCGTGTCACTGACCACCGACGGGTTCCGGGCCACCAGGGGCCGCTTGGTCGTGACGTCCCAGCCGCGCACCTCCACCGACGCAGCGCTGTCCGCCGCCGACAGCGAGGCCCGCAGCGCGAGGAGGTTGCGGCCGTACTCGAGCACCATCGGGTTCTTGGTGGCCGAGGTCGACGGCGCGGGCGCGCCGGACGCCTTCTGCGGCCTGGTGAACTGGAGCAGTCCCTTGTCGTCCACGCGGACCTGCGCGCCGCTCTCGCCGGCCAGGTACTGCAGGAAGTCCCAGTCGGACACGTTCGCCTGCGAGAGCTGCTGGTAGGTGACCGGTGCGGCCTGCACGGTTCCGCAGGCCAGACCGGCCCCGGCAGCCACCTTGCGGACGATCGCGGCCGCCGTCATGTTGCGGTACGCGACCACCTTGCGGCCCCGCTGGAGCCGGTGCGCCTTGGAGTACCCGCGCACCACCGTGAACGAGCCGGTGCGGTCCCCGTCCAGCTCCAGGGCCGTCACCTCGCCGTCGAACAGCCGCTCACGCGCCTGCCCCGAGGCGGTCACCACCGAGACCCGCAGCGGGGTGCCGATGGTGATGCCGGTCGCCTGGAGGAACTCGTGATCGGGGTCGCGGAAGGTGAGCACCGCCGCGTCGGGCAGGCCCACGTTCTCGTCCACCACGCAGCTCACCAGCTGGGCGGCCCAGACCCTGGGGAGCTCGGCGGGCGTCTCCACGACGGGGTCCGCCGCGAACGACCGGCTGCCCTGTGCCTCGGTTGTGCTCACCGTTCCTCCAGGCTGTCCGTGTCCAGCAGTGCCGGCACCACCAGTTCGGTGCCGGGCGCGAGAGCCATCGGGTCGTCGATCGCGTTCGCCTCCGCGATGACCCGCCAGGCCGTCGGGTCGCCGTACTCCCGCCAGGCCAGCATGGCGAGGCTGTCGCCCGCCACGACCGTGTGCGTACTGCGGGCGGTGCGGGCGCCGGACGTCGGGTTCTGGCCCGCCGTGTCGACGCTCGCCTCCTCGATGGACAGCCCGCAGGTGGCCCGCAGCGGCTTGCCGTCCACGTCGAACAGCGTGTAACTCACCGACAGGCTCGACAGAACCCCGTCGAACGCGGTCGTCCGCGCCGTGCCCCATTCGAACCTGACCCACGGGCTGGCCGGCTTCTTGCGGCCCAGGCTGGCCGGTGTCGGCACGCACGCCTTCATCAGCTTCTCCACCGCCTGCTCCACGGAGTTGTCGTGGGTGGCGGTGGCGTCCAGGAACACTTCGAGGCTCAGCGTGCGGGGTCCGCTGCCGACGAACTCGGGCAGCGCCGACTGCCCGGCCATCCGGGACGGGGAGCGCCGCCACTCGGCGGTCTTGCGCAGTTCCAGGGTGGAGGGGTTGAACTGCAGGTCGAGCTGCGCGACCGTCCCGCCGGGCTTCGCGCCGACCGAGGCCGGGGGCTCCTTGAGGATCAACTGAGCTCTGGCCCTGCTGGAGCGCACCGCTGGCGACATGCCTGGAGTTCCTTTCCGGTGCGGGTACGGGGGCTGGCGGGGAAGGGGGCCGGGTCAGGAGGGACGCAGCCCCTGATGGGCGATCTCCAGGGTCTCCACCGCGGCCTCCGACCGGGCGGGATCGAAGGACGGGCCTTGCCAGCGGACCGGGACGATCCCGAACACCTGCCAGCTGATGATCCTGGTCAGGTCAGGTTTCAGCGCCACGATCTCGCCGTCCTTGGGCTCCACCCGCCGCAGCGTCTCGTCGAGCCAGCGGCCGATCTTCGCCGTGTCGGCGGTGACCGGCCTGGTGAGCGTGATGTTCGACCAGGTCACGCGTCCGGGCAGTTGCCAGGTGAAGCCGTTGTTGCCGCCTTCGGCATAGCTCTCCATCTCCACCTCGGCGCCCATGCCGGAGCAGGTGTGGAAGGCCCCGAGGTCGTTCCCGGCGATCGCGAGCCGGAAGAACACGCTGGTCGCGAAGATGCTGTCTGTCATTGCTCCGTCATCCGTTCGGTGCTCTCGGGTCTCAGCGGCGTCCGTCGTAGGGGCGTCCCGTGCGGTCCCGGCCACGCCGCAGTTCGGTGCGCAGCAGCCGGGCCAGCGGGTCGAGCAGGCGGCGCGCCAGCTCGTCCAGTTCGGCGCCGGAGCCCTGCGGTAACCCGGCGTGCCCGGCCGCGTCCCTGCCAACGGCGGCCGGTGCCTTGCCCGACCGCTCCGGCTCCGGGCCGGCCGGTGTGCCGTTGGAGACGGGGCCGCTGGACGCGGGGCTGCCGGGTGCGGGACTGTTGGACGCCGGGCTGTGGGATACGGAGCCGTTGGGCGGTAAGCCGTCGCCCGCTCCGGCGACGTCGCGCTGGATCCGGGGCCCGGCCCGGCCGGGCCCGCCCGTCGCAGGCCTCGGGCTCGTCGGCGTGGCGGCCCGGGGCCGGACGACGGGGACGGTGCCCGAGGACGCCCGCGCCGGGGCCGGTGCGACCGGGGGGCGGCCGGCGAGCGCCTGCGCCTGGGGGGCGGTCACCGGCAGGGGGCGTACGGGTACGGGCCCCGCTGGTGCGGCACTTGCCGCAACCGGGCCTGCCGGTGTCCCTCCCCCGGCCGGGCCCCGGAGGGACGGCGCGGGACGGACGACCGGGATGCGCCGGGCGGACTCCGGAGTGCCGCTGCTCCGTACGCCGCGCCCCTCTTCTGCCGGCCGCGCACCGGAGCGTCCGGTGGCCGCCCGCTGGATGTGCGGCGTGGCACGGGTCGTCGCGGACGGACCCGGTGACGGCTGTCCGGGGCCGCTGCGTTGCGGAGCCGGTGCGCCGGGCCAGCGCGCCGCCACCACCGGAGGGCCGCCGACGCGGGGGGTGGCGGGGGCTGCCACGCCTTGCGGGGCCCGGGTGTTCAGGCTGAGCGGGCGGGCGGCGAGCAGCGAGAGGGTGCGGGGCGCGGCCACCGGGGTGGCGTGTGCTCCGGTGCGGGTCACGGTGACGGGGCGCGGGCTGACCGTGGTCAGGGGCCCGGTAGCTGCGAAGGCGGCGTTATTCGTGGTGCCGTCGGTACTTCTGGTGCTTGGAGTGCTCGCGGTACTTGGAGTACTCGCGGTACTCGTGGTGCCTGGGTTGCTTGTGGTGCCTGCGTTGCTTGTCGCGCTTACGCCCTCTGCCGCGAGGGCACGGGAGACGACAGGGCCGGGGCCGGGGCCGGAGGCGGGGTCAGGGACAGAGTCGGGGCGAGAGGCGGAGCCGGGGCCAGAACCGGAACCGGAACCGCCCGAGGCTGATTCCTGACGGCGCGTGTTCCCTGCGTAGCCCGCCGCTCCCGCAGCGCCGCCGTGTGTACCTGCCCGCGCAGCGTCCCCTGTACCCAGCAGCGGCGCCTGAGCGGCGTTGGACCGGTTCCGATCCGTCGTGGGCGGCGCCGGAGTTGCCCCGGACGCCCGGTCCTGTCGGGCCGGAGCACGCTGAACGTCCGGAACGGGTGCCGTACGGGGAGGGCGCGTACCGGACGCGGTGGCGCCCGGCAGGCCCGCGCTGGGGGGCAGCTCGGACAACGGCGCGCCCAGGCCGCCGCGCGCTCGTGCCCCGGGGCGACGGGCCTGGGTCCGGGCAGTGGCATCGGCCTTCATCGCGGGGGCGCTCGGTGTGCCGGGGGCCGGGCTGCCGGGCGTGGTCTCCGAGTGGTGCTGGACCACGGGGAGCGCCGGACCGGGCGTGGGTGCGGTGGGGCCCGTGGGTGCGGGTGCGGTGGGCCGGGTGGGTCCGGTCGGGGGAACCGCCACGGCGTCCGCCGCCAACGGCTTCGACGTGGCAGGCAGTTCGCTCATCGGTGCGCCGAGTGGTGCGCGAACGACGGCTCGCTGTACGGGGTCCGCCGCGTGCGTCCCGGCCCCGGCGGGCGGGCCTGCGGTGACATCGGGCCCGGGTGCCTGCGGGGTGGCCCGGTTCCCGGGAGTCAGCACGGTGGCCGGTCGCAGGGCCGGGAGCCGGCGCACGGGCCCGGCCGGACGCCGGGCGACGGTCGGCAGCGGCCCGACCGGGCGGGGCCGTACGGCCTCGTGGGACACCTCGCTCCCCGGGGCACGGGACGGCTGCGGCTGTCCGCCTCGCCGCGTGGCCGGTGACTCCGGTGTCCCCTGTGCCGCGCGCTGGACGGCCGGGCCCGGTGACGTACGGCTGCCGGAACCGGCGGTCGGCCGGGACGCGCGCTCCGGAGCCGGTCCGGACACTGCCGGTGGTGTCCGCGAGGCGCGTGCGCCGGAAGCGGGCCGGGCCGCGGCGGCATCCGCGACCGCGCCCGGAACCACCGACACGCGTCGTACCAGCGGGATGCGGGGAGCGGCCTGGCTCGGGGTGGCACCCGTGTCCGTGGGCGTCACGACCGGACTGGCCGCCGGGTCCGCCACCCTCCGGCCAGGTGGATGCGGCGGAAGGAGTGTGGCGGGGGAATCCATCGATGTGAGGCCACGGGTGCGAGACGGCTCAGCCGAACGGCGGTCCCCCGCAGGGATGCTGCCGTCGGGACGGGCCGCCGCTGCGGGCGCCGGGCCGGGGCCCGTTCCTGACGTCGCGGTTCCCGTCGCCTTCGCTGATCTCGTCGCCGCCCCCGGACGGGTCCGGCGCGAGATCTGCGGTGTCCGGGCGGCCGGGGCCCGCGTACCGCCGGTCGCGCTCACCGCGTCCGGGGCACCGGACCCGGGTGGGCTGCCTTCGGCCGCGTTCGGCTGCTCCGTGCGCAGGGCCCGGAGCAGCAGGGGGCCCCGGCCGGTGCGGGTGGGCTGCGGGGCGGCAGGGGGCGTGACGCCGCGCACCAGGCCGGTCGGGGCGGTGGGCAGCACGGCATGGCCGAGGCCGGCGTCGAACGACGGGTTCTGCCAGGCCGCGAGGCCGTCGCGGAAGGCGAGGCCGTCGCTGACGCCGAGCGGGGCGCGGGCCACCGTCAGCTGTTGCGGCGGGGTGCTGCGCCAGCCGCCGTCCCAGTCGCCCGGCACGGAGGCAGCCGGACCGGCCGGTGCGCCCCGGTACGGGCCGTCGCCGGAGGGGCCGGCCGCCGCAGCGGGCTTCGCGGGCCGGGGGCGGGCCGCGGTGTCGGGTCCGGCAGTCCGGCGGCGCAGCCTGTCGCGCCATGCCATGCGCTCAACCGCCTTCGTTCACACGGGTGTTGATTCGGGCTATCTCGGATACCCACTCCTGGCGCTCGCCGTGCGTCAGGTCGAGGATCTCCTCGCGTTGCCAGTGGAAGTGGTAGGCGATGTACGCGATCTCCTCCCGGAGCCGGGGAAGGGCGTACGTCACGATTCCCCCAGGCGCCCACCCGAGAGGTCGACCTCGAAGCCGCCCTCGCAGTGCGGGCAGGTCACCGCCGCCCGGGTGTGGCCCTCGCTGTTGACGCGGCGGTAGAAGTCCTGGAGGAACGCCACATCGGTGGCGTACATCCGTTCCACCACCCCGGCGTGCACATCGGTGATCGCGCCGAGCCGGGTGATCACCTGGCTGAGCAGGACCACGCTCAGGTACGCCGGGTTCTCCTTGACCCGCAGGTCGATCTGGGGCCGCAGCTCGTCACGGGCGGTCGCCAGGCGCATCGAGCCGTGCCGGTGCACCGTGCCCGCCTCGTCCACGTATCCGCGCGGGAGCTCGAACTCGAACTCGGTGCGCAGCCTGTGGTCCTCCCGGGGGGCCGGGGCGGCGGCGGGGGCGGCCGCCGCCTGCTCCGGCACCGGGGCGGGCTCCGTCGCCTGGAGGATCTCCTCCAGGTTGCCCGCGGACACCGTACGACGCCTCATTCGACGACGATCTCCTCGAAGACGATCGTGACGGACTCGGTGGCCGCGGCGGACTCGCCCGCCTTGAGCGAAGGGCCCTCCCACTTCGAGGCCCAGCCCTGCATCAGCTGGATGCGACGGACCGTGCTGCCCTCGGAGTCCTTGATCTCGATCGTGAGGTTCTGCCGTGCGGCGTCCACGGCGCCCTTGTTCAGGGTCTCCTTGATCCACGAGGTGAACTCGCTGCTCTGGTCGAGTCCCCGGGTGATCGTGACCTCACCGGCCTGCCGGGCGCCGGGCTGCTTGCGGATGATCTGCTTGCCCTCCGCGCTGACCTGACGGACCTCGACGACCTCCTCCTCGACGGTCAGCCCGCTGATCTCCTGAATCGACTCGACCAGGTAGCCGCCGAGCTGCACGCCGAAGACGTGGGTGGAAAGAGCATCGCCCTCTGCCATGGCTGTCTGTCACCTTTCTTTGCTGACCCGCGGGTCACTCGTCGATGAGGCTGGTGGTGTCGGAGAACTGAGCCAGCCGGAACACCACGAACTCCGCGGGCTTGACCGGCGAGACGCCGATCTCGCAGATGACCCGGCCCTGGTCGATGGACTCCTGCGGGTTGTTGTCGCGGTCGCACCGCACGTAGAACGCCTCTTCGGCGGTGCGGCCGAACAGCGCGCCCCTGCGCCACTCCTCGGTGAGGAACGCGGTGACGTTGCGCCGGATGCTCGACCACAGGCGGTCGTCGTTCGGCTCGAAGACCACCCACTGGGTGCCCAGGAGGATCGACTCCTCCAGGTAGTTGAACAGCCGGCGCACGTTCAGGTAGCGCCACGCCGGGTCCGAGGAGAGGGTGCGGGCGCCCCACACCCGGACGCCCCGGCCGGAGAAGGCGCGCACGCAGTTCACGCCGATCGGGTTGAGCAGGTCCTGCTCGCCCTTGCTGAGCCGGAGTTCCAGATCCACGGCGCCGCGGATCACCTCGTTGGCGGGCGCCTTGTGCACGCCCCGCTCGGCGTCGCTGCGCGCCCACACGCCCGCGATGTGACCGCTGGGCGGGACGGTGGTGTTGCGTCCGGCCGCCGGGTCGAAGACCCGCACCCACGGGTAGTAGAGGGTGGCGTAGCGGGAGTCGTAGCCCGCCTCGTCGTTGCGCCAGGCGCGCACCTGCTGGGCGGAGAGTCCGGGCGGGCTGTCCAGGATGGCCACCCGGTCGCCCATCTGCTCGCAGTGCGCGATCACGGCGAGCTGCACCGTTCGTACGCCCTCCGCGTCGATGTCACCGCGCTGGTGGGCGCTCATCAGGTCGGGGACCGAGACCATGGTGATCTCGTCGATGGCCTCCAGGCCGCCGAACCCCGTACGGGCGGCGACGTCGCCGACGTATTCGGACGCGTCGAGGCGCTCGACCTCGCCGGAGCCGGACGTGGCGGGCGCGGCCGGGGCGTCGGGCACTGCCACGGTCTGGCCCGCGGGCCGGCTCTGGGTGGCGTTGCGCTGCTCGGTGACCGCGATCAGGCTGGAGGAACGTGCCTGGGTGACCAGGTATCCCTTGACGTTCTTGCGGGTCGAGGCCTCGTAGGTCTCCACGACCTTGTCGCCCTGGCGGACCAGGACCTTGAAGCGGTCCTCGGGCGGGTTCTCGCCGTCCGCGTCGGCGATCTCCACCGACACCCCGGTGATCCCGGGCCTGGCCGCGATCAGGAAGCCGCCGAGCTCGACCGGCTCCGCCGCCCTGGCCTGCACCCCCTGGGCGCCGTCGTCCGGCGATGCGCCCTCGGCGGGTCCGCCGATCCGGACCACGTAGGCCGCGCCCCCGCCGTTGGCGAAGTATCCGTAGACCGCGTGGGGCAGGTAGGTGCCCTCGGCGAATCCGCCGAAAAGCTGGGTGTACTGGTCCCATGAGGTGACCAGTGTCGGTGCGTGGAACGGCCCGTTCCGGGCGAACCCCACGAACGCGGCGACGGCGGTGCCGACCCCTTCGATCGGTCGGGCACCGGACTGCACCTCCTCCACGTACACACCCGGGGTGAGGTACGTCGGCATACTCGCTCCTTCGCGTCCTTACGGGTCACCTGTGTCCAGGCCGAGTCTTCGCTGCCGGCCCGTCCCGGCGACAGGGACTCGCGGACCTGGCCGGGGGCAAGGCCGCTGCCTTTCCGGGACGCCCCGCGCGTACCGTCCGGGCCAGGCGGTACGCGCGCCTCAGGCGCCGGCGGCCTCGGTCATGTACGGGCCGAACTCGCCCTCCAGGACCAGCCGCCCGAGCTTGCGGTACTCCTGCACGACCGAGGTCACCACCTGGCGCATGGTGAGCGGCGTGCCGGACTCCGCCGCCAGGTACGCCGCGGTCACCGCGCAGGCCCGGATCGAGCCGCCGGCGAGTTCGAAGCGGTCGGCGCAGAAGGCGAGGTCGAGGTCGTCGGCGCGGGGCAGCCGGCCGCCCAGGCACCGGTCCCAGAGGGCGAGGCGCTGGCCCGGGTCGGGCACCGGGAAGTCCGCCACCACGTCGAGGCGGCGGGTGAAGGCCTCGTCCAGGTTGGCCCGCAGATTGGTGGTCAGGACGGCGATCCCGTCGAAGGACTCCATGCGCTGGAGCAGGTACGCCGACTCGATGTTGGCGTGCCGGTCGTGCGCGTCCTTCACCTCCGAACGCTTTCCGAAGATCGCGTCGGCCTCGTCGAAGAGCAGGACCGCGTTGACCGCGGACGCCTCGGTGAAGATCCGCTCCAGGTTCTTCTCGGTCTCCCCGACGTACTTGTCGACGACCGTGGACAGGTCCACCACGTACAGGTCCATGCCCAGGTCGGCGGCGACGACCTCGGCGGACATGGTCTTGCCGGTGCCGGACTCGCCGGCGAACAGGGCGATCACGCCACGTCCCCGGCCGCCGCCGGGCCGCATCCCCCACTGCCCCAGCACCTGTTCGCGGTGGCGGGCCCGCAGGGCGAGTTCGCGCAGCCGCCGGTGGGTGGGCGGCGGGAGCACCAGGTCGTCCCAGCCGACGCCCGGCTCCACCCGGCGGGCGAGCCGTTCGAGCCCGGCGCCGTTCTGGGCCCGCACGGCGCTCTGCAGATCGTCGGGGCCGACCGGCCCGCCGGTCAGGGCGGCCGTGCGCACCGCGGCGTCGGCGGCGCGGCGCAACTGGCCGGAGTCCAGACGGTGCGCGGAGACGGCCCTGGCGAGCGCATCGGCGTCGCCGGTCATGGAGCCCTCACCGGCAGCCCGGTCCAGGGCGTGCCGCCAGCGCGCCGCCTGCCGTTCGGGAGACGGCGCCGCCACGGTCAGGACGACGGGGGCGTCGGCGGCCCACGCCGGGTCCCAGCCGGTGGTGCCGTGCGTGAGCAGCGGGATTCCCCGCAGCGCCGCGCACAGCACGCCCAGCGTCCTGGCCCGTTCGACGGGTTCGGCGGGCAGCGCCTCCACCGGGCCGAGTACGACCCCCGAGCCGGTCAGCCGGGCTTCGCGGGCCGCGACCCGGGCGAGTTCCGGCAGTTCGCCGGAGCGCCGGGCCAGCGCCACCGCGTCCAGGACGAGCGGCCGCAGCCCGGCCGCGCGCAGGGCTGCGGTGGCCAGGCCCTCGGCGTCGCCGCCCCTGCTGCGCAGGTGCACGAGGCCGGAGCCGGTGCGGGCGGCGGCCGCGGCCCGCCGGGTCTCCGCCGCGTCGGCGGTCGGGTCCTCACCGGTCTCGCCGAGCACTGAGGCGAGCACGACGTCGGGGTGTGCGTTGCCCAGAAGGTGCCCGGACACCCGGTCGGGGACCGCCAGGACGCGGGAGAGCGGCGGCCGTTCCGGCTCGGTGACCCGCACCAGACCGCCGTCGACGAGCGGTGCTCCGGGGGCGAGCCGGAAGCGGGCGGCGGCCGCGCCGGCCAGCCCGCACAGCTCCAGGGCGAGCCCGACCGTGGGGCGGCGGCGCGTCAGGTCGTCGTTGAGGTACCCGTAGAACCGTTCGAACCGCGCGTCCAGGTCGGGCGCCACCGCGATCAGGAGCAGGTCCAGGTCCAGCGGCGAGAGGCCGAACCGCACGGCGAGGCCTTCGAGCACGGAGCCGGGAGGCGGCTGCCAAGGCTCCTTCGCCGGTACGCCGAGGCCGCCCGGTTCGTCCAGGATGCGGGTGATCGCCTCGGGGGTGAAGTACTGGCCCCGGTAGGGGTCGTCGGGGTCGGGGTCGACGGCCCGGCGGTCCTCCACCGCCTGCCGTACCCGCTGTTCGACCAGGCGGAGCCGGGCCCAGAGGTGGGCCTCTCCGGCGGGGGCGGGGGGCTCGGTGCCGCGCCTGCTCGAAGGCTCGGCGAGGACTGCGGGTTCGGCGCTGCGGGTCACGGCTGGCGGTCTCCCCTGCGGCGGCGCGCGGGGGCGGGGCGCCGCTCGCGCGGTCCGGCGAAGCCGTCCGGGCCCGCCTCGCTCGTCCCCGTATAGCGCAGCCGCCGTCCCGGCACGGCCTCCCCCTCCTGGCTGCGGGCGGCGGAGCGCACGACGAGCCCTTCGGTGACCGGGGGTGCGAGGACGGTGCTCACTCCGGCCAGTGGTGCCCGCACCAGTACCCCGAGGGAGGCCTTCAGCTCTCCGCCGAGCGCCGACCAGACGTCCGACGCGGACGGTGCGTCGAGCCTGCCCCCGGCGGTGTCCAGGCTCACGGTCAGGCCGAGTTCGGCGAGGGTGCCGGTGAGCAGCCGGGCCGGCAGCGTGTCGGTGGCCACCAGGCAGGCGAGCACCTGGGAGAGCAGCCGGTGCTCGTCCTGCGGGCGGCTCGCCCACGCCGTGACCAGGTAGGTCAGCTCGAACCAGCGCGGCGGGGTGCGGCGCGCGACCAGGTGTCCTTCCGCGTCGTACACCTCTCCCGCGCCGCTGCCGCGCCGGGTGGCGTCCTCCCGGATGTCGTACAGGAAGACGCAGACCGTGGGGGCGTTGCGGCGGGCCGCCCAGTCCTTGGTGGGGGCGTCGAAGACCACCTCGACGCCCGATGCCTCCAGTCCGGACTCACCGAGCAGCCGGCGCATCGCCTCGTCGACTTCGTGGATCACCGGCGGGTCATCTCGCCGGGCGGCTGCCAGTTGCCGATGACCACCAGGAAGTCGGTCTTCACCGCCGAGAAGCCGGGGCCCCTGGCCGTGATGACGCGCGGCCCCGTTTCGTCCTTGGCGAGGATGAGGAGCTGACCGATGAAGGTGCCGTCGGGCTTCGGGACGGTCGGCGCGGCCGCCGCGGTGATGCCGGGCTTCCAGGTGAACCGCACCGGCGCTCCCGGCGGGAAGTCCTTGCCGCGCACCGAGGTGACGAAGCCGGGCTTGCCGATCGGCGGGACCGCGACGATGCGCGGCTGGAGGATGCGCAGCGGCTGCCGGGCGGTGTTGTCGCTCTTGTCCGCGTCGGTGCCGGTGGTGGTGAGCAGGCCGGTGACGCTGCCGGTCAGCGCCTTGTCGGGGCTGAGGACGACACGGACGACCGTGCTCGCGCCCGGGGCCAGGTCGGGCAGCGCGCACACCCAGGAGCTGTCGCAGCCCGCCGGGGGCCCGCTGTCCGGGACGGACCGGGGCAGGCCGATCTTGAGGCGCAGCCCGGTCGCCAGTGCTTCGCGGCCGTTGCGCACGGTGTACGTCACCACGACGCGGCCGCCGACGTAGCCGGGGTTGGGCTGCGCCGTGACGCCTACCCCGGGTCCGGCTGCGGGCTCGGGCGGGGCCGGGGGCACGGTGGGCGGTGCGGTGGTGGGGGGCGGCTCGGTGGTGGGAGGCGCCCGGGTGGGTGTCGGCGGTTGCGGTGGCGTCGTCGGGGGCGGGGTGTCCTCGCGCACCGGGACCACGGTCCGGCCGGTGTTGTCGGTGGGCTGCGGATCGATTACGGAGCCGGTGACCGACCAGTCGAACGGTGCGTCGCCCGGGGTGACCCCGACGAGGGTGACGCTCACCGGCACCGTGTCTCCGGGGCGCACCACTCCGACGTCGCACTGGAGGGAGGCGGCGTCGCAGGTGCCTCCGGGCCAGGTCAGCCTGCTGATCCGGGCGCCGGGCGGCGGGGCGATGGTCAGCCGGGTGCCGGGGGACGCGGCGGGGCCGCTGTTCACCACGTCGACGGTGATCGTCCTGGAGCGGCCGACGGCCACCGCCGGGATGTTGCCGGGTGCGTGGACCGCGAGGTCCACGGACTGCTGGACGCTGGGTTCCTTCTGCCTTCCCGGCAGGCCGGTGGTCAGCGGGCTGAGGGCGCAGGTCGCGACGTCCAGGAGGTAGAGCTTCTCGGGGCTGTTGGCCGGGAGGGCCTCGCGGGAGCTGATGACCAGGCCCGTGCCGTCGGCCGTCCAGGCGGCGTCGCGCGGCTGGAAGGGGCCGGTGAGCGAGGTGTCCGGCAGCTCTTGGCGGCAGCCGTCGGGGAGGTTGTGGGCGGCCTCGGGCAGCAGCACCTGGCAGCCGCCGTCCGCCAGGGTCGCCAGCAGGATGCCGTTGCGCTGGTCGCTCCGGCCGCCGCCGTTCTTGCGGTTGAACGCGATGCTGAGCCCGTCCGGCGAGAACGCCGGGCTGTCGTCGATGACCTCGCAGTCGCCGGGGCACGCCGTGGCGCTGAGGTCCCGCTGCGCGTTCAGGTCGTTGACCGGCACGGTCCAGATGTGCTTGTTGCCGCCGCCCCCGCCGATCACCTGGTTGCGGGTGAAGGCCAGGGTGGTGCCGTCGGAGGACCAGGTGGGCTGGGCGTCACCGCCCTGCGGCTGCCCGGCCGGCGCGGTGACCCGGTCGCGGATGGCTCCGGTCGCGACGTCCGCGATCAGGATGCTGCTGGGGCCCGCCGCGTCGCCGACGCCGCCGGGCGACGTACGGGTGAAGGCGAGGTACTTGCCGTCCGGGGAGAACGTCGGGTCGGTGTCCCAGTCGTTCGGTCCGCGCTCGTCGAGCTTCATGTACGCCTTGTTGGAGCCGTCTGCGTCCACCATCCAGATCCGCTCGACACGGTTGCCGGCTTCGCCCTCGAAGCGGGTCACCACGATCCTGCGGCCGTCGGGCGTGTAGTTCTGCCGCTCGGTCCACGGGTCCCCGGTGGTGGGCCGGAAGAGCGGGTCGTGCGTGGGATCGGTGTCGGTGTCGGCGGCCGGGTCCTCGTTGAGGATGGTCACCCCCAGGTCGCGGGGGTCGGAGCCGTCCGAACGGGCGTCCTGGAGCGTCACCTCGTGCGGTCCGGCGGCCGAGACGCGCTCGACCACCACACCGCCGTCGTCGACCGTGCCGGTCCAGGTGGGCGATTCGACCTCGCGGTCCTCGCTGAGCTTCAGCACCGGTGTGCCGGCGGAATGCGTCGTCACCCGGAACACATGGTCCCAGTCGCCCTCGCAGTCGCAGGTGCGGTCGGGGCTCAGGAACAGCACGTCGTTCCCGTCGGGCAGCCACGCTGCCCCATGGGTACGCCAGTCGGCCTGTACGCCCCCCAGCAGCGGCCCGTCGGTGCGCCCGTCGGTCACCCGCAGCCGGGGTCCGGGCGGCCCGGCCGAGGTGTAGGCGATCAGGTCGCGGTGCGCGGCATCGTCGAGCGGGTTCCAGGCCGGTTCGGTGGCCGCGCCGTTGGCGGGGTCGGTGACCCGGGTCGCGGCGCCGCCCGTCAGGGGCCGTACGTAGATCTGCATGCCGGCCGCCGCGTCGTCGCCGCCGGAGTACGCCAGGCGCCGGCCGTCCGGGGAGACCGTCGGGCACTCCTCGTCCCAGGGTGTGTCGGTGAGCCGGGTGAGGCCGGTGCCGTCGGTGCGCACCGTCCACAGATCGCGCTGCTTGCGGCCGTCCGCGCCACCGGGTTCGGCCGAGTCGAACACGACGGACCTGCCGTCGGGCGTCAGCTGGGGGTGCCCGGCGTAACGGCCGCTGGTCAGCTTGCGCACCGAACCGTCGGCGGTCCGCAGGTAGATCTGCGGCGCCTTCTCGTCGCGGCGGCTCGCGAAGACCAACTGGTCCCCGAGGGCGGACGGCTGGAGGTCGAAGTGTGCGGGGCCCTCGCCGAACAGCGGTGCGCTGTGGGTGTCGCTCTCCACCTGCCCGAGGCTGCGGTGGCGGGTGCCGGCGTAGGCGATCCGGGTGGCGGCGGCGTCGGCCGCCTGCACCCGGGGCTCGGCGCTGCCCTCCCCCGAGGCCGTTGTCACCGCGAGCAGGGGGATCAGGAGCAGCAACGACGCCCCGAGTCTTCCCGGGCGGAACCGCCCACCGGGGCCGGCGGTGCGCATCACGGTCCACCTCGCTGTCTGGTGCGGTATCGGGCTGTCCCCCGCCACCCTGCCGGGTCCGCGTACGGTGCGGCAGGGCGGCGGAGACGTACCCGGGGGAAACGTTCGGTGCGCTTTCGGGCAGCGCCGGCGTACCGGCCGCCGTCAGATGAGCCCGTTGCGCAGTGCGTAGCCGACCGCGTGGGCCCGGTTGCGCAGTTGCAGCCGCGTGATGATCTCGTGCAGGACGTTCTTCACGGTCCGTTCGGAGTACGCGGTCTTGCGGGCGATCTCCACGGTGTCCAGGCCTTCCGACACCAGGCGCAGCATGTCCGCCTCGCGCGTGGTCAGTGTGGACAGCGACAGGCTCCGCGGGTCGAGGGCCGACCGCTGGAGGCTGCCCACGTGGGTGAGCAGCTTGCCGAGCAGGTCACCGGGGAGTACGCCCTCGCCGTTGGCCATCGCCAGGACGAGGTGGAGCAGCTGGTCCTGGTCGGCGTCGGCACGCCGCAGCACCGCCGAGACGCCGCACTCTATGACGCGTTGCAGCGCGCCCGCGCCGAGGGTGCCGACCACCAGGCCGGTGCGGGTGGCGGTGTTGTGCCGCAGCCGGTGCAACAGGGCTGCCACGTCGTCGTCGACGGTGTCGACGACGACCAGCGAGGCCTGGGCCTGTTCCGCATCGGCGTCGTCGAGCAGACTTATCTCGGGCCGCCGGCGTAACTGCTGGACGACACCGACGTGCAGGACCGGATCGGCGGCGTACACGGCGACTGTCACCTGGTCCGGGCGGTCGGTCTGGGAGGTCCGGTGCGCGGCCGGTGCCTGGGTGGACAGACGTGGTGTGGTGACGGACGCGGCCGGACTGTACTGCTCTGGGCAGGTCATGGGTGCAGTTCCTGTTTCATGAGTCCGTGGGCTGAGGGTTCGTGAGCTGGGGGCTTGCGCGGAGACGGTGCGTGAGAAGACGGTCATGAGGTGAGAGTTCGCGGGCAGGAGGTTCGTGAACGGAGGGAGTGTGGAGGGTTCGTGAGCAGAGGGTCGTGGGCACGAGGGCGTACGGGCGGGTGACCTGAGGGGCGGGCAACGGCCGTCAGGGCGCGGACGGCCGGCTGCGGGACCTGGCGGCCCGGTCAACAGCTCACCGGAATGGCGGAGTTGGTCTTGACTCCCCGGGCACCGCGACTGCCCGGGTCTTGCCCTTGCGCTCCTCGTGGCGGGCGCGGCGCGCTTCTACCGTGACGGTGTGACGCCTTCCGCATCCCCCTCCGGCCCCAGCGCGCCCGGCCTCGACATCCCGGCGGTGACCGTTGCACCGGGCAGCACCGCCACCACCAGCCTGACCGTCCACAACGACAGCGACATCGTCGAGGCGTACAGCCTGGAGGTCGTCGGGGACTGCGCGCCCTGGGCCACCGTGGAACCCCCTCGGGTCTCCCTCTATCCGGGCACGTCCGAGACGGTGACGATCCGTCTGGACCCACCGCGTTCGCCGGACATCCGCCCCGGTGACACACCGCTGGGCGTGCGCGTCCTGCCGGCCGAGCACCCCGAGTCGGTACGGGTTCCCGAAACCGTCGTGACCGTCGAGGAGTTCCGCGAGCTGCACACCGAGCTGGCGCCGCGTCGCCGGCGCGGCTGGCTGCGCGGCCGCTACCGCCTCGCGGTGCGCAACCTCGGCAACACCTCGGCGCTGGTGGGCTTCGCCCCCGGTCAGGCGGGTGAGGAGCTGCGGTTCGCCTTCAGCCCGGCGAAGCCGAAGCTGGAGCCCGGCGAGTCGGCGGAGGTCCGGCTGCGGGTCCGCACCGGCAAGCCGGTGTGGTTCGGCTCCCCGGTGGTGTGGCCGTTCACCGTGGACGCCGCCGAGACCGTCGAGCCCGCCGCCCAGGAGGAGGCACGGCGTGACGAGTCCGTCGTACGGCCGCCGCTGAACGCCGAGTTCGTCCAGATCCCGATCTTCCCGAAGTGGCTGCTCGCGGTGCTCGCGGCGCTGCTCGCACTGCTCCTGGCCTGGTTCACCCTGGTGCGTCCCGCCGTGCGCAGCGCGGCGAAGGAGGCCGCCACGAAGGAGGTCCAGGCGCGCCCCAATCCGGGCGGGGCGCAGGACAGCCAGTCGCCGGGCACCGGTTCGGGCGGCGGCAAGGACAACCCGTCCGGCGGGGACAAGGGCGCGCAGCCCGGAGCGAGCCCCGGGGCGACGCCGGGCACGGGCGGCGACGGCACCTCGGCGGGCGGCGGTCAGCAGAGTTCGGCCACCATCGACCTGAAGACGTCCGGCGGGAGGAGCGCGGCGGGTACGTACAAGGTGCCCGAGGACCACGCCTTCGGGATCACGGACATCGTCGTCGCCAACTTCCAGGGCGACGAGGGGGTACTCACGATCACGTTCGGCAAGCGGAAGATCACCACGATCGCGCTGGAGACCTTCCGCAACCAGGACTACCACTGGGTCACCCCTATCAAGATCACCGAGAACGAGACCGTGACCGTCAACGTGACCTGTGCGAAGCCGGGTACACCGGCCACCGGGCGTCGGGCGCAGGAGTGCCACGAAGTCCTGAACGTGAGTGGTGTGCTCAGCCCCGTCAAGCAATGAACCAGGCCTTCCGGGACAATATCGACCAGCGCGGGGCCGTCCGAAACGTGAGATTTATCGTTTCGTCTGAAAATCGACACCGCACGCGGCCGAGGATCGCGGGCCGGCGGAGGGGCAGCGGCGGGGCAGCGGGGTGTCGCATCCAGCGGTGATCCGCCACCGCCCCCCGTGCCACGGCCGATGATCCGGCCCACACGCGTCGATGACGGCGCCCACGACTCACGCGGCGCGAACGACCCGCGCGGATCGCAAAGTGGCCGACTTTCGCCGTGACAGCGCGCGTGTCCCGGGCGGCAGTTCGGGACCGCGGACGCAAGCGCTTCGACACGGCACCCTTCCGCTCCTGTCACTAAGTGACACGCTGTCTCTTGAGGACAGCGCGCCAGTGCGGTGCGGGAGGGTGTTGCGTTGCCATGCCGGCGAAGACGGGCGGCACGGGAGGGATGAGCGAGCGGCGTCGGCTGCGGCTGCGGCTGCGCCTGGAGATCTCGCAGGAGGCGGCCCGCCTGTTTTTGGGAAGAGGGAGTGGCCGCGAGGAGCGGCGATCAGATGGCCGAGGCGGTGGGCCTCTCCACACGCACTCTCTGGCGGCACTTCCGGAGCAAGGAACTGCGCCGAGCCGGGCGTCACGCAGGGCGTCGCCACTCTGCTGAGCGTGCTGTGCGACTGGCCCCGGGAGAGAGATCGCTCGAAGACCATCTGGCCGCCGAACTGACCCGGCTCCGTCACGGGAGGTCGCCCGTCGACATCGCGGACGGGATGCTCGCGATGAGGATGATCCGGCTCGCCGACACCGAACCGGCGCTCCGCACCGCCTGGCTGGTGGCCTGTGCTGGACGGAACGGGAGATGTGCGTGATCAGCGACGACCGCATCGGGCGCCCGGCCGGTGATCCGCAGGTGCGGCTGTACGCCGCTTCGGCCGCCGCGGTCCTGCGGGTGCTGGACGAGGACATCGGCGCCGCCGTCCTCATCGGCGCCGGCCTCACGGGCGGGTGCGGTCCGCCGGCTGCAGGCACCGGCGGACCGCCTGTCCCGCTCCGGCTCACGAGTGGAGGTTGTCGAGCCGGCACGGGACCTGCGCACCGGACCGCGGGGCCACCGAAGGAGTTCCGGCTCCTCGGCCCGGGGTCCGGGTCCGACCGGGTCGGCTCGGGACCCCGGTCCTGTGCGGTGGCTTCGTCCCCGTCGACGGGTCCGGTGCGCGTATGTGGGGCGACGCCCGCCCGGGGCCATGCCGGGTTTCCGGCCGGGCCCCGGGCGGCTGAGGCGGACCTCTCGCCGTGAGCCCCGCTCCGTCAGTCATTCGGAGACGGGGCGCCTGCGGATTGGAGCCGGAGCGGATTCGGTGCCGGCATCACCTGTCCGGGTGAAGCGCCGCCCGCAGCCGCCCGCAGCCGGGCCCGCACCGGCACGGGCCCGGCTGCCGCACTCACCCGGCCGCGATGCCGTGCCCGCCTAGGCGGGACCGTGGCTGCCGGTGAGGGTGGCGTACACGACGACGTTGTCGGCGTAGCGGCTGTCGTTCCTGGAGTAGTCGCCGCCACAGGTGATCAGGCGGAGCCCGGCGTGGTCGAGGTTGCGGTAGACCTCGACGGTGGGGAACCGGTCCTTGGGGTAGACGGCGGTCCGGTCGACGGTGAAGTCGGCGCTCCGCCCGTCCGCGCGCCGGACGCTGATCCGGTCACCGGGACGGAGCTTGCCGAGCCCGAAGAACACCCCGGGCGCGCCGTTCCAGGTGACATGACCCGCGATCACGGCGGGGCCGACCGCTCCGGGCGTGGCCCCGGGTCGGTACCAGCCCGCCTTGTCCGGGTCCCGAGGGGTCTCCATGGCGCGGTCCTTGCCGAGCCCGAGCTCCTCCAGGGTGGAGGCCACCTTGAGCGAGGGAATCGTGATGCGGACGGGCCGGGACGCGGGCAGCGCCGCGGTGTACGGCTCCTCGGAGGCCGGGGCGGTGTCCGGTTTCCCGGACGGCGTCGCGGGCTCGGCCCCCTGCCGCACCGGGGGCTGGCCGGTGGCGGCCGGACTGCCCCTGTCTGCGGCGGGGGGCGGAGCGGGCTGCTGCCGGCTCGTTCCCAGAGCCAGCAGCAGCCCACCGGTCAGGAGCAGGGCGGCGGTGAGGGCGATGAGCGTGACGTTGCGCCGCCGGGCCCTCGTGCGGTGCGCGCCTTCGTCGGGTGTCCCATTCATCGCTTCACCTGTCCCTGCGTCCGGCCGTTACGGGCATCGCACGGCGCCTCCGTCGGTGCGGAGCGCCTCAGCCGTCGTGCCGGGCGTCCGCCGTGCGCGTCCGGCGCCGTACGACGAACAGCCCGCCTGCCGCGAGGAGTGCCGCACCGCCTGCCGCGAACAGACCGGGCGACTCCACACCCGCGGTGCTCCCGCCCCCCGTCTCGACGCCGCCCACGGGCATGGAGCCGACCGCGGCGCCCTTGACCATGCCGCAGCTCGCCGGGGCGGTGGCCTCCTGCGGCAGCTTCGGGTCGAGTTCGCTCTTGCCCTTGCCGAAGTCGTACTTGGCGTTGTTGTTCGGGTCGATGCCGTGCTGGACGACGTGCAGATCCTTGATGTGCTCGGCCACGGCCTGCGAGACGGGAATCGTCCGGGAGTAGCTCAGCTTCCCGTCCTTGTCCGCGACGGGCATCCGGTCGACGGCGAGGCCGCTGTTCTTGGACGTGTCGCCCTTGGTCGTGAGGGAGATGTTGATGTCCCCGTACACCGGCAGACCCTCGGCCGTGCTGACGATGCCGTCACCGTCCTTGTCGGCGCTCATGTCCGGGCAGCGGAAGTCATGGCCGTCGGTCGAGCCGTGGATGTGCTGCGCGTGCGGCTGGCCGGGGACCAGTCCCTCGGCCTCGATCTTCACCGTGAGCCTGTCGCCCTCCACGCTCACCAGGGCCGTGCCGCCGGCGCCGGAGCTGTTCAACTGGTTCAGGTCGATCTGGTACGTGTCGCCGTCGGCGGCTTTCGCCGTGCTGCCTGCGACATGGCCGTCGTGCGCCATGGCGGGCACGGCCGCGCAGAGCGTGAGCGCGGCGGGCACAACCAGCAGAGCGGTGAGACGGGTTGAACGGCGGGCATTCACGAAGACGCATCCCCTTCCGGCGTTTCCGGTCACAGAACCGGAACCGCGTTCGGTCGCTGATGTCGTCTATTCGGTGCCGTCGGCACAGCGGATTGGTCTGAGCACGACATCTGTCGTATGGGAGCCGGGAACGGGGGCACACGGGGTTCACCACTCGAGAACAGGAGTTCCACCGATGCTCGGAATAGTCGCAGCCGTCCTCTTCTTCATCGCCTTCCTGATCAATGCCGCCGACATCGCGACCAACGACGTCTTCTCGTCCGTGAACGTGATGCTGCTCGGCCTGACGGCCCTGGCGTTGCACGTGGGCGGGGTCGGCACCGGATGGGGGGCCGGCAGGTCGCGCAGGCGCTGATCCGCGGCCCGTGGGCAGCACCGCGCCCCACCGCCCGGCCTCCGTCCTCGTCGGAGCAGCGACACCCACCACCCCAGGCCCGCCCCCGTCCGGAACGTCACTCGGGGGCGGGCTTTCGACGTGGGGTGGCGTAGACGACCACGTTCTCCCGGTACTCGCGCGCGTCGGGGTCCCAGCCGGTGCAGGCCAGCAGGCGCAGGCTCGGGCCGGGGGTGGGGCCCTAGACGGCGGAGTCAGGGAACTCGTCCTTCGGGTAGACGGCCACCTCGTCGATCGTGAAGTGCGCGGTGGTCCCGTCACGGCGGGCCACGGACACCGCCATGCCGGGCTTGGCGGGGCCCCGGTTGGAGAACGCCGCGGGGCCGGAGGTGGTGTCGACGTGTCCCGCGAGGACGGCGGTCCCGCGCTCCCCCGGTGTGGCGGAGGAACCGACCCAGCTCGCCCGGTCCTTGCCCCGGGGCAGCGGCAGTTGCCCGTCACGGTCGAGTTCCTCCGGTACGAGGACGGCCTTCAGCCCCACGGCGGGGATCCGGAGCGGGCATTCGGGCCGTTCCGGCAGGTCCGGGGAGTGACCGGCGGGTGTGCGACGGCAGTCGCGCGCCCGCCGAACGTGCTGTGCGGGCTCAGCGGCCGGGGCCGGCCCCGGGGCGCGACGGCTCGGTGCCCGACCGCGCGACGACGGAGGCCGCCACGCGCGACGCGAACGTCAGCATCTCCGCGGCGCCCTCGCGCGACAGCCGCACCGCGCCGCCGCCGAACGCCTTGGCATCGCCGAGCCAGTTGAGCGTCCCGGCCATGAACGCGTCGCCGGCCCCGATCGTGTTGACCACCTCCACCCGCACCGCGGGCACCGAGACCCGCCCGAACTCCCGGCCGAAGGCGGTACTGCCCGCCGGGCCCCGGGTGAGGACCACCAGCCGGTTCTCCGCGGCAAGCCGCTCACAGGTGTCCTCCGGGGCCGCGCCCGGCCAGAGCGCGCTCACGTCCTCGTCGCTGACCTTGAGGATCCCGGCCAGTGCGCACAGCTCCCGCAGCCGGCGTACGGCGGAGCCGCTGTCCAGGGTGCGGTCCTCGCGCACGTTCGGGTCGACCACCAGGACGCCGTGCCCGGCCGAGGCGCGCGCGGTCGCGGCCACGGCCTCGGCGGCGGGAGCGACGACCGCGGCGAGCCCGCCCGCGTACACGGCGCCGAAGCGGCCCACGTCGGCCGTGCGCTCCGGCAGCCGGAAGGTGGCGGTGTCCTGCAGGTGGAAGTGGTAGCCGGTGCCGTCCGGGCCCGGGTCGGCGACCGCGAGTGCGGTGGGCAGCTCCGAACGGGCGCACAGATCCAGCCGAGTTCCCGCGGAGACCAGCCGCTCCTCGATCAGGCGGGCGAACCCGTCACCGCCGAGCCCTCCCGCGAACCAGCTGGGAGTGCCCAGCCGAGCCAGCCCGGCGGCGACGTTGGCGGGTGCGCCGCCGGGCTGGGCCCGGTGGGTCCCCGGATCGTCCGGGGACGGCACCAGGTCGATGAGCGCCTCGCCCATCACGAGGACGGCATCGGGCCCACCGCTCACGGCTCGACCACGATCTTGCGGCCCTGGCCGGCCTTGAACCGCTCCAGGGCTGCCGGGTACTGCTCCAGCGGCAGCCGGTCGCTGATGAAGACCGCGGGGTCGATGACTCCCCCGGCGAACAGCGCGGCGGCCCGCTCGTAGCTGTGCAGCACGGCCATCGAGCCGGTGATCGTGATCTCCTGGTTGTAGATCCGGTAGGGCTCGATGACGGCGGTCGTCGCGTAGTCCGCGACGCCGAACTGCAGGAACGTGCCGCCCTTGGCGACCCGGCCGAGACCGTCCTGGATGGCGCCCGCGTTACCGGTGGCGTCGACGACGACGTCCCAGCCCCGTACCGTCTCCAGCTCGTCCGCCGAGGCGGCCGAACGCGAGACGCCGAGCTTGACGGCGGTGGTCAGCCGGTCCGGGTTGACGTCCAGGATGTCGACGGACGCGGCGCCGGTGCGCTTGGCCAGCTCCAGCATCATCAGCCCCATGGTGCCGGAACCGTAGATGAGCACCTTGGCGCCCAGCGTGGAGCTGAGCACGTCGTAGCCGCGCACCGCGCAGGAGAGCGGCTCGATCAGCGCCGCGGTGCGCACGTCCACGTGGTCGGGGAGCTTGACGCAGTTCGCCACCGGGGCGACGGCGAACTCGGCGGCCCCGCCGGGCTTACTGACCCCGATCGCGTTCCAGTTGTCGCAGAGGTTCCCGCGTCCGCTGCGGCAGTAGTGGCACTCGTGGCAGTGCAGCGACGGATCGACGGCGACCTTGTCACCGATGGCCAGCTCGGTCACCTCCGAGCCGGTCTCCACGATCTCACCGGCGAACTCGTGCCCCGGAATGATCGGCAGCGCGGGTGCGAACTCGCCCTGGAGGATGTGCAGATCGGTGCCGCAGAGTCCGCAGGCCTTGACCGCGACGACGACGTCCCGGGGGCCGGGGGTGGGGTCGGGGACGGTCTCGACCGACACCTTGCCGACGGATTCGATGATCGCAGCCCTCATTTGACAGCTCCAAGAGAAAGGCCCTGGACGAGTTTGTCCTGGGCGGCGAAGCCGGCGGCGAGCACCGGCAGGGACACGACGACGGACGCGGCGCACAGCTGGGCGAGGAAGAGTCCCTGGCTGGTGACGACGCTCGTCAGGAAGACGGGGGCGGTCTGGGCCGTCACCCCGGTGAGCACCCGGGCGAAGAGCAGTTCGTTCCAGCTGAAGATGAAGCAGATGAGCGAGGTGGCCGCGATGCCGGGTGCCGCGACCGGCGCCACCACCCTGGCCAGCACGGTGGGCAGCCGGGCCCCGTCGACCTGTGCGGCCTCGATGATGGACACCGGCACATCGGCCAGGAACGACTGCATCATCCAGACCGCGATCGGCAGGTTCATCGACGTGTAGAGGATGACGAGGAACCAGATGTTGTCCAGCATCCCGGTGTTCTTGGCGAACAGGTACACCGGCAGCAGACCCGCGACGACCGGCAGCATCTTCGTGGACAGGAAGAAGAACATCACGTCCGTCCACTTCTCCACCCGCCTGATGGAGAGCGCGTACGCGGCGGGGAGCGCGAGTACGAGCACGAAGAGCGTGGAGAAGACCGACGCGGTCACGGAGTTGATCAGCGGCGGCCAGGGGCTGGCGCCTCCGCCGGCGCCGAAGAAGACCCGGTAGCCGTCGAGGGTGAGGGGCGCGCCGAGCGACGGGGGGTTGGTCGCGGCGTCGGCCTCCGAGTGGAACGAGGTGAGCAGCATCCAGAGTGCGGGGGCGCAGAAGGCGATGCCGACGATCCAGGCGACCAGCCCGAGGACGGTGGAGCGTCGCCTGCCCCTGCGTACCGTGCGTGCGTGCTCGGCGCGGACGGTCGGGGCGGCCTGCGGAGCGGTCAGGGCAGTCATGCGCGGTTCGCCTCCTCACTGAAGAGGGACGAGACCACGCGCAGGGCGAAGGTCGCGACGACGATGGTGCCGATCACCACGACCACGCCTGCGGCGGACGCCAGTCCGTATTCGTGAGCTTGGTAGAAGGTCTGGTAGATCGTGTAGGGGAGGTTCGCGGTGCCGAGTCCGCCGGCGGTGATGGTGAACACGGCGTCGAAGTTCTGCACGATGTAGATGGAGCCGAGCAGTACGCCCAGTTCCAGGTAGCGGCGCAGGTGCGGCAGTGTCAGGTAGCAGAACATCTGCCAGGCGTTCGCACCGTCCAGCCGTGCGGCCTCCATCTGCTCGGCGGACCGGCTCTGCAGTCCGGCGAGCAGGATGAGCATCATGAACGGGGTCCACTGCCAGATCAGCGCGGCCGCGACCGCGGCCAGCGGCATGTCGGAGATCCAGTCGGGCTGAGCGGGGGTGTCGACGCCGAACAGTCCGGTGAACCAGGCCCAGCCCCCGTTCAGCAGGCCGTACTCGGGGTTGTACAGCAGGTGCTTCCACATCAGCGCCGCCGAGACGGGCACCAGGAGGAACGGGGTGATCAGCAGGGTGCGCACGAATCCCCGGCCGATGAACGCGCGGTCGAGCAGCAGGGCGAGGAGGAGCCCGAGCACGACGCTCACGATCACGACGCCCGCCGTGAGCCAGACCGTGGTGAACACCGAGTCGCGCAGGCTCGGGTCGCTGAACACTTCGCCGTAGTTGGCGAACGCGTTGAAGCTGCGCGAGTCGGGCGAGAGCGAGTTCCAGTCGAAGAACGAGATCACGACCGTTGCCACGAACGGCAGCTGGGTCACGGCGATCAGGAAGATCAGGGCGGGGAGCAGCGGGGCGCGGGTGGCCCAGACCCGGGCCCGGCCGGGGCCCTTTCGGGCCTTGCGGGGTGCGGCGGCGTCAGCGGGTGCTCCGGCGGGCGAGACTTCCGGGGTGGATACGGAGGTACTCACTTCTGCTCCTTGCCGACCTTTTCGGCGAGTGCCTGCGAGGCCTTCAGGGCGTCGGACACCGACTGGCGGCCGGCGATCGCGGAGCTGATCTCCTGCGAGACCTTGGTGCCCAGATCGGTGAACTCCGGGATGTCGACGAACTGGATGCCGACGGTCGGCCGGGGCTGGGTTCCGGGGTCACGCGGGTTCGCGCCGGCGATGGCCTGCTGGGTGACGCTCGCGAACGCGGAGGCGTCCTTCAGGTAGTCCTTGTTGGAGTACGTCGAGGCGCGCTTGCCCGCGGGGACGTCGGGCCAGCCGACCTTCTTGCCGACGAGGTTCTCGTAGTCCTTGCCGGAGGCCCAGGAGATGAACTTCCAGGCGCTGTCGGTCTTCTTGGAGGCCTTCTGCATGCCCCAGGCCCAGGTGTAGAGCCAGCCGGAGGTGTCGGTCTTCTCGACGGGCGCGGCGACGTATCCGACCTTGCCCCTGACCGGGGAGCCGGCGGCCTCCAGCGATCCGGCGCCTGCGGTGGCGTCGTACCACATGGCCGTCTTGCCCTGCGTCATGTTGTTGAGGCACTCGGCGTAGCCGGACTGGGGAGCGCCCGCTTCGCCGTGCTTCTTCACCAGGTCGACGTAGAACTGGACGGCCTTCTTGAACTCGGGAGAGTCGAGCCTGGCGTTCCAGTCCTTGTCGAACCAGGTGCCGCCCATGGTGTTGACGACGGTGGTCAGCGGTGCGATGACCTCGCCCCAGCCGGGCAGGCCGCGCAGGCAGATGCCCTTCATGCCGCTCTTGGCGCCATCCGCCTTGGCCGCCAGGTCGGCGACCTGCTGCCAGGTGGGCTTGGCCGGCATCTTCAGGTTCTTCTCGGCGAAGACGTCCTTGCGGTACATGAGGAAGGAGGACTCTCCGTAGAACGGCTCGGCGTAGAGCTTGCCGTCCTGCGCGGTGAGGGATTCCTGGAGCGGCTTCAGGATGTCCTTCTGGTCGAAGGCCTTGTCCTTCGCCGTGTACTCGTCGAGCGGGTGCAGCCAGCCGTTCTTCGCGTAGAACGGCACCTCGAAGTTGCTGATGGTGGCGACGTCGTACTGGCCCGCCTGGTTGGAGAAGTCCTGGGTGATCTTGTCGCGCACGTCGTTCTCCGGCAGCACCGTGAAGTGCACCTCGATGCCGGTCTCCTTGGTGAAGTTGGCCGCGGTGAGCTTCTGCAGCTGCACCATCTGCGGGTTGTTCACCATGAGTACGTTGATCGAGTCTTTGTCGCCGGACGCACTGCCGCCGCCCGCGCCGCTGCACCCGGCGAGCAGGGCCGTGAGGGCGGCTCCGGTGCCCAGTCGCACACTCAGCCTGCTTCGGCGTTGCTGAAGGTGGAGCATGTGGTTCTCCTGATCACTCGTCATCGAGGGACTGCTTGCGTGTTGTACTAGACATGTCAGGCTGCCCGGCCGGCGGAGGCGGTGCGCGACCGTGCGGGGGTGCGTCAGGCGCGGATGACCTGTGGGCCCAGACGTGAGTAGCGCTGGGCCTCGGCGGAGGCCAGACCCGTATCGGTGACGATCGACTCGAAGTCACCGACCTCGGCGAAGCGGCAGAAGCTCACGGCGCCGAACTTGGTGTGGATGCCGGCGAAGACCCGGCGCCGGCTGCTGCGCATGGCCTGGGCCTTCACTTCGCTCACGGCCGGGTCGGGCGTGGTCAGCCCGTACTCGCGGGAGATGCCGTTCGCCCCGACGTAGGCCAGGTCGATGACGAATCCGGCGAGCATCCGGGTCGTCCAGTGGTCGACGGTGGCCATCGTGGAACCCCGCAGCCTGCCGCCGAGGAGCAGCACGGTGGTCTTCTCCGCGTCGGCGAGAGCGGTCGCGACGGCGAGGGAGGCGGTGACCACGGTCAGGGGCCGGTCCCTGGGCAGTGCCTCCGCGACGAGCATGGGCGTGTAGCCCTCGTCGACGAAGACCGTCTCCGCGTCGCCGAGGAGGTCGGCCGCGGCCGCCGCGATCCTGGACTTCTGGGGGACGAGACGGCTGGTGCGGGCAGCCAGCGTCGTCTCGAAGCCCGCGCTCTCCACGGGATAGGCGCCGCCGTGGGTGCGGCGCACCAGTCCGTGCTCCTCCAGGATGTGCAGATCACGCCGGACGGTTTCCTTGGCCACCTGGAGCGTCCCGGCCAGTGCGGTTACGTCCACCGATCCTTCGCGTCGGGCAATCTTGAGGATCTCTCGTCGGCGCTCGTCGGTGTCCACGACACACTTCCCTGCGTTCGCTGCGACTCAGGCCCCGTTCGGGCTCATGGGTCGTTTGTACAAGCAAGGGACCCGCTGCGACCAGGCTCTTCACAACGTCACCTGTGCCCGTTCGTGCCCGTTTCGCCGAGGCCGTATCGGCTGGTCAAGCCGCACGGACGGGTCGCGTCCGCCCGGACTCCTGCCCGATCAAGGCCGAGGGAGCGCCCGAACGGCGCCCGCAGCGGTCGGCACTCCCCCGCCGGAACCGCGTGACGCTGCCCGTTCAGAGGACCGGAGGGCGGCCGAGCCGGGTCATGCGCCACACGGTGCGCCACTTCATCGGCCGGCGCGGCCCGCACGGCGTCCGCAGTCCCTCGGCGAACCCGCCCCACCAGGCCCGCAGACCGGCGGCCGAGCGCATCCGCGCCATGGTCAGGGAGATCCAGACCCCGAGGTAGACCGGGATCAGAGCGGCCGGGAGGCGCCGGCGGGCCAGCCACACCCGGTTGCGGGCGGTGAAGCGGTAATGGGTCGCGTGCCGGGCCGGGGACGTCCTCGGGTGCTGGAGCACGAGTTCGGGTTCGTAGCGGATCGTCCAGCCCGCGTCGAGCGCACGCCAGGCCAGGTCGGACTCCTCGTGTCCGAAGAAGAACTCCGCCGGCCACCGGCCGATCCCGTCGAGCATCGCCATCGAGAAGGCGTGTCCGCCGCCGAGGAAGGCGGTCACCGCGCCTCCCCGCATCGGGTCCCCGGCGCGCAGCCGGGGCACCCAGCGCCGCTCCGTCACCCCGTGCTCGTCAGCGACCCGGAACCCGACGATGCCGAGCCCGGGGTCGTCGGCGAACAGCCGCTGGACCCGGCGGAACACGTCTTCGGCGATGAGCAGGCCGTCGTCGTCCAGTTCGACGACGACATCCACCTCCCCCGACTCGCTCAGCGCCCTGAGTCCGACGTTGCGGCCACCGGGGCAGCCCAGGTTCTCCGCCAGCGGGATCCTGGTCACGTCCGCCGTGATGTCGGTGAGGGGCGCCGCGTTGCCGACCAGGACCACTCTCGCCGCCGGCACGTCCTGCTTCTCCACCGAGGCGAGCAGTGCGGCCAGCTCGACGGGGCGGGTGCCCATCGTGACGATGACGACTCCGAGGCGTGGCAATGGCATGGGGCTTGCTCCAGCGGTCGGTGAAAGCGCCAATGCTAGGGCCTGTCTTCAAACTGCCGTCGTCGCCCGAAGGGCGGCCGGGCGGCGTCAGGTGCGTGCTCTCGGCGTGCGGGCCCCAGGCCCCTGTACTGGACGTACCGGGGTCCGGGGCCGGTGCGGCGGGAGTGCGTGCATGGCGTCGCACGGCAGACGGCAGTTTGAAGACAGGCCCTAGCCCCATGCCGAGCAGGGGCCGGCCGCCCTGCGGGCGGCTAACCAAGCGCTCCGATCGCGCCGATGGCGACCTTCGCGGCTCCGGCGATGAGGGCGTCGTCCCGTTCGGCGTCCTTGGTGGAGCGTCGCGAGAGGACGGCCAGGGTGATCGGGGCGGCGCCGGGGGGCCAGATGACGGCGATGTCGTTCCGGGTGCCGTAGCCGCCCGTGCCCGTCTTGTCGCCCACCTGCCAGTGGTCGGGAACTCCCGCGCGGATGGTGTGGTCACCGGTGGTGTTGCGCCTGAGCAGGTCGGTCAGCACGGCCCGTTTGTCGGCGGGAAGCGTGCTGCCCAGGACGTACGCGCGCAGGTCGGTGGCCAGGGCGCGGGGGGTGCTGGTGTCGCGGGGGTCGCCGGGGGTGGCATCGCTGAGCGCGGTCTCGTAGCGGTCGCAGCGGGTGACTTCGTCACCGAGTGAGCGCAAGGCCTTCTGCAGGGCGTAGGGGGAACCGAGTTCGTGGAAGAGGAGGTTGGCGGCGGTGTTGTCGCTGTAACGGATGGCGGCGTCGGACAGCTCGCGCAACGTCATGCCGGTGTCGACGTGCCGCTCGGTGATGGGCGAGGCGCTCACGAGGTCGTCTCGGCCGTAGCGTACGAGCCGGTCCATCTGCCGCAGCGAGTTCTTGTCCAGTACGGCGCCGACGAGCAGCGCCTTGCAGGTGGAGGCGAAGGCGAAACGCTCGTCCGGCCGGTGGGTGACGGTCCGGCCGCTGCCGGTGTCGAGCGCGTGGACCCCGAGCCGGGCGTCGAACTTCCGCTCCAGGTCACGGAATGCCCGTTCGGTACGGGGGTCGGCGGAGGCCGGGCCCGAAGGGGCCGGCGAGCTGAAGGAGGCGGGCGAGGCGTCGTCCGGGGCGCCCGCGCATCCGGCGAGGGGCAGGGCGGCGAGTCCGGCCAGTACGGCACGACGGGACAGCGAAGTTCGAGTGTGCATGGCATACGGGCTTTCTGTTCCGGGGACGTGGCTGTCCGAAGTCAAGTCGGACGCCGGGCCACATGTCGAATACCATCTCGGCATCTCCCTCATTCACAAGCCATATCACCGCATGCCAGGAGGTACGGATTGCTCACCGAACGACACCTGGAAATCTTCGTCGCCCTGGCGGACGAGGAACACTTCGGTGCGGCCGCCCAGCGTGTGGGTATGACCCAGCCGCCGTTGTCGCAGGGCCTGCGGAGACTGGAGGCACTGCTCGGGGTGCGTCTGTTCGACCGTGAGCGGGGGGTGTTCCTCACCGAGGAGGGGGCGCTGCTGCTTCCGCACGCCCGCCGCGCCCTGGCCGCCCTCGCGGAGCTCCGCGAGACCGGGGCCCGGGAGCAGGCCGACGGCCGGCGGCTGCGGATCGGGCTTGCCCCGGAGGTGCCGGCGCCGCTGGCCGCCGAGGCGGCGGCGGCCCCGGTCCGGGCGGGTGAGCGTGCCAGGATCGCCATGGTGACGGCGTCGACGGCCACACTGCTCGCCGACGTCGCGGCCGGACGGGTCGACATCGCCGTGATCCGGCATCCGTCCGTGCTGCACGGTCTCGCCGCGGGCCGGGTGATCCTGCTGCCGACCTGGGTGCTGTCCCCCGCCGGGGTCGACGCGGGCGGTGGCAGAGCCGCGCCACGCCTGCCCGTCGCGGTGCGTCCGCGTGCCGAGGCGCCCGCCGCGCACGACCTGTTCGTCGACACCCTGGCCAGCCGGGGCCGTCGCGTGGAGACCGTGGTGGTCTCCGACGAGCGCGCCGCCCTCGCCCTCGTGGCGGCGGGTCAGGCGGTGCTCGTCACGGCGGACGAGGCGCTGACGGCGTCCGGGGTGGAGCGCCGGACGGCGACGGACCCGCCGCTGCCCCTGCGTCTGCGGGTCGCCTGGGACCCGCGCCGTCCCGGTGCGCTGGAGACCGCCGGGACGGCGCAGCTGCTGGAGGACGCCCTGGCCCGGAAGGTGGCACCGTGAGCCGGTCGCGCCGGGGCGGCGGTGTGGAGCGCGCCATCCGCGACATGTTCGACGACGCGGGCGTCCGGGGCTGGCTGCACGTGGCGGATCTGCGCCGCCCGGCCGCCCGCGTGGTCATCGATCCCGGCGAAGAGCTTCCCCTGGGTTCGGTCTACAAGCTGCCGCTCATGGCCGCCTTCTGCCGCCTCGCGGACGCGGGGCGGCTGGACCCTTGCCACCGGGTGACCCTGGATGCCGCCGACCGGGTCCCAGGCCCGACGGGCGTCTCCATCCTCCAGGACCCCGTCACCATGTCCCTGCGCGATCTGGTGACGCTGATGATGACCGTCTCCGACAACACCGCGGCCGCCGCCGTCCTGCGGGCCGTCGGCGCCGATGCGGTGGATGCCGTCTGCCGCCTGCTGGGAATGCCCGACACCCATGTCCGCGGCGGTGTCGTCAGCACGTTCAGCCGGCTGGTCGCGGAGACGGGAGCGCCGTCGCTGGACGCGGCCCTGGCCCATGTCGCCGACAACGACACCGTCGTACCGGCGGGCGTGTACGACCCGGCCTTCAAGGCGTCCGGCACCCCGGCGGACCTGGCACGGCTGCTGCGGGCGGTCTGGACGGACGAGGCCGCCTCGGCGGAGGGCTGCGCGTTCATGCGGGAGGTGATGCGCAGGCAGCCGTGGACGCACCGCCTCGCCTCGGGGTTTCCCTACGACGACGTCACCGTCTACGGGAAGACCGGCACCTTCGGTTCGCTCCGGCACGAGGCCGGGGTCGTCGAACTCGCGGACGGCAGCATCTACACCGCGGTGGTGTTCACCCAGGCGGCCAGGGCCGACAGCAGGCTGCCGCGCGCCGACGCCGTGATCGGGGCAGCGGCGCGGGCCGCGGTGGAGGAGCTGCGGGGGAACCAGGACACCTGACCCGGGCCGGTTCCCCCCTCACCGTCGAGGACGCCGGCACCCGGCCGGCCCCGCCGCCGCGGTCAGAGGGTCTCCAGAGGATTCGGAGCGTCCACCGGGATCTGTTCGACGACCTCCCAGCGCTCCGCGATCAGGCCGTCCTGGATGCGGAAGATGTCGGCCACCGCGATGTCGAGCGCGCCTCCGGGCAGCCACCGGTGGGAGAACAGCGTCACGAAGGCGCCCTGCGCCACCACGCTCCGGATGTCGATGCGCAGCTCCGCGTGGGGCAGCTTCCCCGCCGCCTCGATCCATTCGGCTTTCGTGGAGGTCCGGAACGGCAGCCCGTGATCGGCGTAGTCGTCGCACAGCAGCGGCGATACGGCATCGAGGTCGCCCCTGCCGTAGAACTCCAGGCATTTCAGGATCAGTTCGCTGTTGTCAGTGCTCATGCCGCCGAGTTTCGCGCCGCGTTCGGGCGGTGTCGATGAACTCCCGGTTCATGGAACGTCTCCGGCGCGGCCGGTACTCTCAGCGTTGTGGAGACGGTAGGCGCCCTGTTGCGCGAGTGGCGTCACAGCCGACGGCTGAGCCAGCTCGATCTCGCGCTGGCCGCCGATGTCTCACCCCGCTACGTCAGTCTCGTGGAGACCGGCAGGTCCCGGCCGAGCGCCGGGATGGTGCTCCGCCTCGCGGCGCAGCTGGAGGTGCCGCTGCGGCACCGCAACCGTCTGCTGGTGGCAGCCGGGTTCGCGCCCCGGTACGGCGAGCGGCCGCTCGACGAGCCGGACATGTCAGCCGTCCGGGACGCCCTGAACCAGGTGCTGCACGCGCACGAACCGTACCCGGCGCTGGTCGTCGACCGGCATTGGAACATCGTGCTGGCCAACGCACCGGTCGGGCTCTTCCTCGAAGGCGTCGATCCCGCGCTGCTCGCCGCTCCGGTCAACATGGTGCGGCTCGGGCTCGATCCGCGAGGGCTCGCCTCCCGGATCGTCAACCTCACCGAAGTCGGCTCGTTCTTCCGCGCACGCTTGTCGCGTCAGCTCGCCCGCACCGGCGATCCGGTGATCGGCGCACTGTACGACGAGTTCTTCGCGGAGCGTGAGCCGGACGAGCCGGACGAGCCGGTCCCCGCAGCTGGGTCGGAGGTGGCGATTGCGATGACCTTCCGGTTCCGGGGACGTGAGCTGAGGCTGTTCTCGACGATCACCACGTTCGGTACCCCGCACGACATCACGCTCGACGAGCTCTCGATCGAGTCGTACTACCCGGCGGACGCCGACAGCGCCGCCTTCCTGCGGAGCATGGCCGACGTGCGAGGCGGCCCGCCGCTGCTTCACGGGCACGACGGAGACGACGGAGAGCCGGACACCTGACGGGCCGCGAGAGCCGACTGGGGCGCGGATGCGGCTGAGGGTGCGGCTGTGGCCGGCGCCCCGGCCAGGACCGGGCCCCAGGCGAACGGCGGATCGGGGATCTCCCGGCGCAGCACGGGCGCGACGTCCGACTGGAAGAGCGCGAGCGAGTCCCGGTGTTGGCGGTCCGACAGTCCGCCCGCGTCCGCGCCGAGGTGGAGGACGGTGTGCCCGAACCGCTCGTGGTAGCGGTGCACCTTCTCGATGATCTGCTGCGGACTGCCGATCAGCGCCGAGCTGCGCTCCACGAAGTCCTCCAGGGTGGTGAACACCGGTTCCAGGCCCAGCTGTTCCTGGAAGGCGAGGTTCCCTTCGAACACCGGCCGGTAGGCGGCGAGCGCCTCCTGCGAGGTCCGGGCCGCGTAGAGGCCGGCTGTTCCGGCGCCCACCGCGATGTCCGCCGGATCGTGGCCGTGGTGCTCCCAGCGTTCGCGGTAGTAGCGGATCAGCTCGGCGTAGGGCTCGATGGTGTTGGTGACGTTGGCGGAGAAGAGCGGATCGCCGTAGCGGGCGGCGAGATCGACCGACTCCCTGCTGGTCGCGCTGCCGTGCCAGACCCGGACCGGCTGCTGGAGGGGCCGGGGCCACACCTGCGCGTCCTTGAGCTCCGGACGGAAGCGGGTGGCGGCGGTGACCCTGTCCTGGCGCCAGAGCTGCCGGAACACCTGGTAGCTCTCGGCGTTGCGGTCCCACTGGTCCTCGGGGGTGACCCGGAACAGCTCCCGCTGAGCGGCGCCGTTGCCCTTGCCGATGATCAGTTCGAGGCGGCCGCCGGAGAGGTGGTCCAGCGTGGCGTAGTCCTCGTAGGCGCGCACCGGGTCCAGGAGGCTGAGCGTGGTGACGGCCGTGAACAGCCGGATCCGGGAGGTGAGCGCGGCGATATGGCTGAGTACGACCGGTGGCGAGGAGGAGATGAACGGCCGCTCGTGCCGCTCCCCCACGCCGAAGCCGTCGAAGCCCAGTTCCTCGGCGAGGAGCGCGTTGTCGAGTACCTCGCGGAAGCGCTCGGTGGTCGGCTTCCGCACACCTGTCACGGGGTGCGGACCGTGCACGATCAGGGTGACGGCGAGGAACCTCATGAGGCCTCACGCTCGCCGCGCGCGTCGTCGGGGTGGTCCAGGCCGAGGTGGTCGCGCAGGGTGGCGCCCTCGTACTCCGTCCGGTACACGCCCCGTTCCTGGAGCAGCGGGATGACCCGGTCGGTGAACTCGTCGAGGCCGCCCGGGGTGATGTGCGGGGCGAGGATGATCCCGTCGGCGGCGTCGGTCTGGACGAACTCGTTGATCGTGGTGGCGACGGTGGCCGGGGATCCGACGAAGGCCTGGCGGTTTCCGGTCTCGATGACCAGGTCGCGGATGGACCACTTGTTGGCGGCCGCGCGCTCCCTCCACTCGCGGGCGGTGGCCAGTGGGTCGCGGTACATCCGTACCTGGGCGCGGCCTCGGGCGACGGTGTGCTCGCCGGGGTCGGGGTCGATGTCGGGGAGGGGACCGTCCGGGTCGTAGCCGGACAGGTCCCGGTTCCAGACGAACTCCAGGTGCTTGATCGCGGTCGCGCCGCTGACCTGCAGGCGGCGCACCTCGCGGGCCTGTTCCTCCGCCTCGGCGTCGGTGTCGCCGAGGACGAAGGTGGCCGCCGGGAGGATCAGGAGCTGGTCGGGGCGGCGGCCGTACCTGGCGAGGCGGCTCTTGACGTCCGTGTAGAAGGCCCGCCCTTCCTGCAGGGTGGCGTAGCGGCTGAAGATCGCGTCCGCGCTCGACGCGGCGAATTCACGGCCTTCGTCGGAGTCACCCGCCTGGAAGATGACGGGCCGTCCCTGCGGGGAGCGGGGGACATTGAACTGGCCCTCGATGTCGAAGTGCTGCCCCTTGTGCACGAAGGCTCCGGCCTTCGCGTCGCTCAGGAACGTGCCCGTCCGCCGGTCCGCGACGATCTCGTCCCCGTGCCAGGAGTCGAAGAGTTCGTTCGTGGTGGACAGGAACTCCTTGGCCCTGGAGTAGCGCTCGTCCTGCGGGAGGAAGCCGCCTCGGCGGAAGTTCTCCCCGGTGAAGGCGTCCCAGGAGGTGACCACGTTCCAGGCGGCGCGCCCGCCCGAGAGGTGGTCGAGGCTGGCGAACTGGCGGGCCACCTCGTACGGCTCGTTGAAGGTCGAGTTGATCGTGCCGGTCAGGCCGAGGTGTTCGGTGACGGCGGCGAGCGCGGCGAGGACGGTGAAGGTGTCGGGCCGCCCGACCACGTCCAGGTCGTATATCTCGCCTCCCTGTTCGCGCAGCCGCAGGCCTTCGGCGAGGAAGAGGAAGTCGAACTTCGCGCGCTCGGAGGTCCGGGCAAAGTGTGCGAAGGAACTGAACTCGATATGGCTGCCGGCCTTCGGGTCACTCCACACGGTGGTGTTGTTGACTCCGGGGAAGTGGGCCGCGAGATGGATCTGCTTGAGCGGCTTGCTCATGATCTGGGGGTCCTTCCGGCTCAGGCGGTCGAGGTCGCGGTGGCGGCGTAGCGGTTCGCCGGACGGGTGAGCCCAAGCAGTCCGCGCAGGGTGCCGGCCTCGTACTCCCGGCGGAAGACGCCCCGGCGCCGCAGTTCGGGGACCAGGCCCCGGGTGATCGCCGGGAGGTCGTGCCCCGCGACGGCGGGGCGCAGCCGGAATCCGGTCAGTCCGGCCGTCGCCAGGTCCTGGAGGAGATCGGCGAGTGCGGCGGGCGTTCCGGTGAAGACCGGGGCGTCGCTGGTGTACGGCTCGCCCGCGAGGTCCTCCAGCCGTTCCCGGCGGGCGGCGGCCGCGGCGGGGTCGTCGTCCAGGAAGACCACCAGGTCGCCGAAGACGTGCAGGGTCTCCTCGGCGCGGCCCGCCGCCGCCTGTTCGGTGCGGATCTCCTCCACGACGCCTCGGGCCTCGCCGGCGTCGTGCGGGGTGACGTATCCGATGTCGGCGGAGCGGGCCACCAGACGGTACGGGACGGTCGCGTGCGCCAGGGCGCTGACGACGGGCTGGCCCTGGGGCGGCCGGGGCGTGACCGAGGGGCCCTTCACCCGGAAGTGCGTGCCCTCGAAGTCGATGTAGTGCAGCTTCGTACGGTCGATGAAGCGTCCGGTGGCGACGTCCCGGATCTCGGCGTCGTCCTCCCAGCTGTCCCAGAGCCGTCGCACCACCTCGATGTGGTCGGCGGCCTCGTCGAACAGGCTGCTCAGCAGCTCCTGCCCGGCGGGGGTGGAGTAGTCCCCGGCGCCGAACGGGGGGAGGGTGCGGCGGCCGAAGTGCGCGGCCTCGTGCCTCCGGGCCGTGACCTGCAGGCGCAGGCCCGCACGTCCGGTGCTCACGTAGTCGAGGGTGGCGATGGCCTTGGATATGTGGAAGGGCTCCGTGTGGGTGGCCACCACCGTCGGGACGATACCGATGTGCCGGGTCAGCGGGGCGATCCGCGCCGCGATGAGGACGGCGTCCAGCCGGCCCCGGACCTGGTCGGTGCGCCCGTCGGGCTCGGTGCGGGACGAGGACTGGAGGCCGAGTCCGTCCTCGATGGTCACGAAGTCGAGCAGTCCGCGTTCGGCCTCGGTGACCAGGTCGCTCCAGTAGGCGGCGGTGAACAGTTCGCCGGGCCGGGCCGTGGGTTCGCGCCAGGCGGCGGGGTGCCAGCCCGCGCCGTCCAGGGCCACGGCGAGATGCAGGGGAGAGGGTGACGAGGACACGGAGGTGGTGCCTTCCTGATCGACCGTACGGCGGAAGCCGGCCCGGACCCCGGGCGCCGACGAGCCGGTCGGGAACGACACGACGGAGCGCGGGCGCACAGCACGGTGCGGGGCCAGGGAGGGGAGGACGACGCACCGCGGCAGCGGTGGGCGTCAGAGCATCAGAGCGTCAGAGCGCCGGAAGGCGGTCAGCCTCGGCAGCGGACGCGACGGGCGGCGGTACACAGCGCGCTGCTGACACGCTGCAGGTCGACGGCGCGGTCCGCGCAGAGCAGGACGCGGCCCCGGGACCGCCAGGCAGCCATCCCTTCAGCTGCGTGCATCGCTCTCACCGTCACCATTCCGCCCCGTGGGGCCTCGCGGCTGCCGGACACCGTCCGGTCATCTCCTGCGGCATCCCGCAGCGCGGGTATCACCGGCCGGATGATCCGGGCTTCTCGCCGGCACCGGAGCCGTTGCGCACCGCAAGTTATGCATGCGTCAAGGGGAGTGTCAACGCCGGTGACCAACAGGCGAGATGCCCCCCGTGGCCTCCTTGACGGCGTCACGTGGCGCACGGAAACTGGCCTGGACGGTCACGATTGTCAGCGCCCCCGTGCGGGATCAGTCCTGCTCACGGGGTCATCGGCCCCGGCCCGCTGGCAGGCAACCCTTCCACCGCGACGGGGTGCCCCGGGTGACGACCGGGTCCCGCCGGCGTGGCGGGGCAAGCGTGGTCTCGCGTCTCGCGAGCCCCGGAGTCAGGACGGGCGGGATTTGTCCAGGAACGGCTTGACGAGGCGCCTGCACATCGATCTGTTGCGTGTCTCCAGCGCGTACTAGGACCTGACACTCCGCACGGCAGGTCCGCGCTGTCGCGTTTTCGGGCCGGGTTTCCGAAGCGCAGTCGTTCCCCATCCGGTCGCCGGTGCCCACAAGGCGGCGGTGGCTTCCTCGTTCCCACAGGGATCTCCACAGGGAGAGTCATGCCCGAGACAGCTTCGCGCAGTTCCAGCACAGCCAACTCGATCACGTGCGGCTCGATCCCGTCCGGACCGGGTCCGTGCGTTCCGCACCCCCGTCCCAAGGTGACCGTGCCGTCCTCCCGCATCCACAGCCGCATCGGGGTCGGCCTGGCCGGCGGCTTCTACCCGGCCCCGCACCGCTACGAGCTCTTCCTGTCGGCGAGTTGTCCGCGGTCGATGCGTATCTCGATCACTCTCGCCCTGCTCGGTCTCCAGGACTCGGTCGCCACCACCTTCCTGGGGCACCCCGCCGGGGCGCCCGAGGCGCTCGCCTCGCTGCGCAGCGCGTACGAGGCCACGTTGCACCACTACGACGGTCCGCTGACGGCGCCCGCGCTGTGCGACCGGTGGAGCGGACGCATCGTCAGCAACCACACGCCCGACATCCTCCGCGATCTCGCGGGCCTGCTCTCGGGCCATGACGAGGCCCGTCCGTCGGCGCTGCGGCCGCCGGAGCTGGCGGCGGACATCGAGGCCCTTCGCGAGCTGCTGGACCGGGATGTCACGCCCCGGGCGGGTCGTACGCAGCGGTCGGCGGCCCTGGACCTGCTGGAGCGGTCGCTCGCCCCGCGGCCCTACGCGCTGGGCGAGGAACTGACCGCTGCGGATGTGGACCTGTGGGTGGCGCTCGTCCATCTCGGCCCGGCCGGCACTCTTGGCGCCCGTCCCCGGCTCCAGGAGTACGTGGAGCGCCTCGGCGGCCACCCCGCCTTCCCGAAGCCGCCGGAGCGCTGAACGCACCGGCGGCGTCGGCCGGGGCGGCCGGGGCGGCCGCCCTCGGCGTTCCCCCTCAGGCTCCGACGTAGGCCGCGAGGTGTTCGCCGGTGAGCGTGGAGCGGTCCTCGACCAGATCGGCGGGGGTGCCCTCGAAGACGAGCGATCCGCCGTCGTGACCGGCGCCGGGGCCGAGGTCGATGATCCAGTCGGCGTGCGCCATGACCGCTTGGTGGTGCTCGATCACGATGACGGACTTCCCGGAGTCCACGAGCCGGTCGAGCAGGCCGAGCAGTTGCTCGACGTCCGCGAGGTGCAGGCCGGTGGTCGGCTCGTCGAGGACGTAGACGCCGCCCTTCTCGCCCATGTGCGTGGCCAGCTTGAGCCGTTGCCGCTCACCGCCGGACAGGGTGGTGAGCGGCTGGCCCAGGCTGAGGTAGCCGAGCCCGACGTCGGCTAGCCTGCCGAGAACGCGGTGGGCGGCGGGTGTGTGCGCCTCGCCGGCGCCGAAGAACTCCTCGGCCTCGGTCACCGACATCGCGAGCACCTCGCTGATGTCGCGGCCGCCGAGACGGTATTCGAGCACCGAGGCCAGGAACCGCTTCCCCTCGCACTCCTCGCAGACGGTGGCGACGCCGGCCATCATCGCCAGGTCGGTGTAGACGACCCCGACGCCGTTGCAACCGGGGCAGGCACCCTCGGAGTTGGCGCTGAACAGGGCCGGCTTCACGTCGTTGGCCTTGGCGAACGCCTTGCGGATCGGGTCGAGCAGCCCGGTGTACGTGGCGGGGTTGCTCCGTCGCGAGCCCCGGATCGCGCCCTGGTCGATCGACACCACCCCGTCCAGTCCGGAGACCGAGCCGTGGATCAGTGAGCTCTTGCCGGAGCCGGCGACGCCCGTGACCACGGCGAGGACCCCGAGCGGGATGTCGACGTCGACGCCGCGCAGGTTGTTCGCGTCCGCTCCCCGGACCTCCAGCGCGCCGCTGGGCTTGCGCGGCGCTTCCTTGAGAGTGGCCCGGTCGTCGAAGTGGCGCCCCGTGACGGTGTCGCCGGCCCGCAGACCCTCGACGGAGCCCTCGAAGCAGACGGTGCCGCCCGCCGTACCGGCCCCGGGGCCCAGGTCGACGACATGGTCCGCGATCGCGATCGTCTCCGGCTTGTGCTCCACGACGAGCACCGTGTTGCCCTTGTCGCGCAGGCGCAGCAGCAGCCGGTTCATCCGCTGGATGTCGTGGGGGTGCAGCCCGGCGGTCGGCTCGTCGAAGACATAGGTGACGTCGGTGAGCGAGGAGCCGAGGTGGCGGATCATCTTGACGCGCTGGGCCTCGCCGCCCGACAGCGTGCCCGTCGGCCGGTCGAGCGAGAGGTAGCCGAGTCCGATCTCCACGAACGAGTCGAGCGTCTGCCCCAGCGCGGTGAGCAGGGGTGCGACCGAGGAGTCGTCGCGACCCCGGACCCAGTCGGCCAGGTCGCTGGTCTGCATCGCGCAGGCCTCGGCGATGTTGATCCGCTTGATCTTCGAGGACCGGGCGCCCTCGCTGAGGCGGGTGCCGTCGCACTCGGGGCAGGTGGTGAAGGTGACGGCCCGCTCCACGAACGCGCGGATGTGGGGCTGCAGGGCCTCCTTGTCCTTGGACAGGAAGGACTTCTGGATCTTGGGGATCAGACCCTCGTAGGTGAGGTTCACGCCCTCGACCTTGACCTTGGTCGGCTCCCGGTGGAGGAAGTCCTGCATCTCCTTCTTGGTGAACTTGCGGATCGGCTTGTGCGGGTCGAGGAGTCCCGATTCGGCGTAGACCCGGACGGTCCAGAAGCTGTCGGACTTCCACCCGGGGATGGTGAAGGCGCCCTCGGCGAGGGACTTGGAGTCGTCGTAGAGCTGGGTGAGGTCGATGTCGGAGACGGTGCCCCGCCCCTCGCAGCGCGTGCACATGCCGCCGGTGCGGTTGAAGGTCGCCTTCACCGCCTTCTTGGCGCCGCGCTCCACCGTGATGGCACCACTGGCCCGGACCGAGGGGACGTTGAAGGCGTACGCGCCCGGCGGGCCGATGTGCGGCTTGCCGAGGCGGCTGAAGAGGATCCGCAGCATCGCGTTCGCGTCGGTGGCCGTGCCGACCGTGGAGCGCGGATCGGCGCCCAGTTTCTGCTGGTCCACGATGATCGCGGTGGTCAGCCCGTCCAGGACGTCGACCTCGGGCCGCGACAGCGTGGGCATGAAGCCCTGCACGAAGGCGCTGTAGGTCTCGTTGATCAGCCGCTGCGACTCCGCCGCGATCGTGTTGAACACCAGCGAGGTCTTCCCCGAGCCCGAGACACCGGTGAAGACCGTGAGCCGCCGCTTCGGGATCTCGATGCTGACGTCCTTGAGGTTGTTCACGCGCGCGCCGTGCACGCGGATCACATCGTGGATGTCGGCGGCGTGCGGCGCCGACGACCGCGCGTCCTTACTCGTGGCCATGCTTATCGGTTCTCCATCTGTCTGCTGTCGGCCGGCTGTCTTCCGTCGGGCGACTGTCTTCCGTCGGCCGGCTGTCTTCCGTCGGCCGGGCTGAGGACTGTGGGCATGGTTCTACTTGGCCGACGTGTCCGTGGCAACGCATCCCGGCGGGCGGTGCCGGCCGGGATGCGCGACGGCCGTCCCCGCTGGTCCCCGCGCCCGCTGTGCCGGGCGCGCGGGACGGCTCAGCGGCCTTGCTCAGGTGTCCTGCAGGATCCCGAGCACATTGCCGTCCGGGTCCGTGAAGGTGGCCACCAGGCGTCCGCCGCCGACGTCGTGCGCGGGCTCCTTCACGGTGGCGCCCGCCGCCGTCACCTCGGCCAGCTTCGCCTCGATGTCGGGTACCTCCCAGTAGGTCACGGGCGAGGCCACGCCCTGCCCTCCCCCGTCCGGCACGAGACCGATGTGCTGGCCACCGGCCTCGTAGCCGACGTAGTAGGGCGCGTCCGCCTGCGGCTCCACGCCGAGCAGAGCCGTGTACACCGCCTTGGCGGCGGTCAGGTCGGACACGGGGTGCAGGACGGTCTTGATTCCCTTGGCGGCAGAGCCGGTCATGGTCGCTCCTGTGGTTCGTGAGGCGCGGGGCCCCATGCGGACGGTCGCGCCGGGCCGGCCCGGAGGTACGGAGCCGGCGGTCGCGGTCGGCGCCCGATGTCCGGGCGCTCGGTGTCTGGCCATCACGCTAGCTGCGGCCCGGTGACCGCGCTTCTCCATTCCTGACCGGTCCCCGCAGGGGTCCCGGAACGCGCTGCGCCCCTTCGCCTCGGCACGCACCCCAGGTCAGGGCCGTGTACCGGTCGTATTGCTGCCGTCCGGCACCGGGTCCATGCTTGGGAGCATGGGTGACGAGGGCGGCCCCGAGCTCATCGCGTACGTCGAGCGTGCCCTCCGCGTGATGGAGGCGGCAGGATCGCACTCGGCGGATGTCCCCGTGCGGCAGCTGGCCCGGGAGGCGGGTCTGCCCGTGGCCACCGTCGAACGGCTCCTGAGGGCGCTCGCACGGGACGGCTATCTGACCGAGGCGGCCGACGGCGCGTTCGCCCTCTCCCCCGAGCGCTCGTCGCCGGGCGCCGCGGGCGACGGGCGTGGGCTGCCGGCCCGTGTAAGGCCCGTTCTGAAGTCGTTGCGCGACGACCTCTCGGCCGCGGTCTACCTGACCCTGTACGAGGAGGGCGAGATCCGGGTCCTGGAGATCGTCGACAGCGCCCGAGCCCCTCGGGTGGATCTCTGGGTCGGTTTCCAGGACGCCGGACACGCCACGGCTCTCGGCAAGAGCGTGCTGCGAGAGCTCGACGAGCAGGCGCGCGCCGAGTACTTCTCCCGGCATCCGCTGACCGATCTCACCCCCCGCACCATCACACGGCGGGAGGAGCTGCTGCGGCAGCTCGACTCCACGCCGGCGGCGCCGGTCGTCATGGACCGGGAGGAGTACGCGCGCGGGACGACCTGCATAGCCGTGCCCGTGTACAGCGGTGACCAGATCGGTTCGCTCGGCATCTCCTTCCGGTCGGACCGGATGTACCGGACCACCCGGGTCCGGGCCGGACTGCTGTCCTCGGCGATGCGCGTGACCATGGGCCTCTCGCTGCCCGACTGACGCACGCCGGGCCTCGGCAGGACCCGGGATGGGCCGGGCCGGTCCCCGACCACGCCCCGTTTCCCGGCAGTTCGAGAAAATCCGTGGCGGTCCGGTGTCGCGAGCGATACGGTCGTCGCGATGATGACTCACTCTGTTCACAGATTGGGGGACCCGTCCGCGCAAGGTGAGTGCTGATGCTCACCGAGACCGCGAACCGGGATTCCCGTATTTCCTACTGGCTGCGCGTGCGCGAGTTCGCCGTGCCGCCCTCCATGATCGAGACCGCGACCGGCCGCCGTTCCTCCGGGGACTGGGCAGGCGCGTGCGCCGCCGCCGGCGTAGACGTCGATCTGAACCTGCATTCCGTGGCGGACGCCCACGGCCGCGAGCTCGCGGCCCGTGTCCGGGCCGATCTGCGGCATCTGGCGCCCGACCTGCTGCGCTGGCACCTGCCTCGAACGGCTCCCGACGGGCTGCTGCGCCCGGGTCTGACCATGGCACTGGCCCGGTACCAGGCCGGGGGCCGGGACGGCCCGTACCCGGTGCAGCTCGTGATCCGGACGCCGCCGGCCTGGGCGGACGGCGGTCAGCGCATCAGCCTCGCGCTGTGGGCCGGTTCCCTCTGCGACGCCGCTGCACGACGGCACCCGCATCCCCACCCCAGCCGGCGGTTCCGGCTCGATCTGCACCGCCACCTCTGGGACGCGCGCAGGGCCGGCGAGCTGCGGAGCCGCTCCGGGGCCGGCCGGCCGGCCGCCGGCCCGCGCCCCGTACCGGACCTGCCGCTCCCGGGTCCTGTGCCGGCGCTGCGGCTGTACCGTTTCGCCGTCGACCGGTGGGCGGACGAGGCCGGGATCCTGCTCCGGGCCGAGGGGCTGCCCGCCGGTCCCGTCACCGTGCGGTGCGGGGCCGGGCACCGGCTGCTTCTGGACCCGGCCGTGGACGGGGACGGCCCCGGGCCGCCCGCGCTGCGGATCTCGGCGGCGCCCGCCGAGGGGGGCGCCACCGCGCTGCCGGTCCTGCCCGACGCGGCGGCCTGGATGCCGCCCGACCTGGAGCTGCTCCGGGCCGGTGCGATCGAGGCCGGACGGCTGCACCCGCTGGTCGCCTCGGCCCTGGCACCGGAGCACGCGCCGTCGAGCGACCACCGTGATCCGGACCCACCGGGCGGACCGCGCCTCGTGGAGTGCCGGGGCGCCCGGCACCGGATCGGGCTGGTCGACGGGGTGCTGGCGCCGCTCGACCACGATCCGGCCGAGATCCGCCGCGAGGAGTTGCTGGTCGCCCTGACCGGCAATCCGCTCCCCTGTCTGCGGGCCATCGACGAGGCACACCGCCGCCCGCACTGCCTCAGCGGGGTACGGGAACGGCTCCTGCACGGCGACATCAGCGGCGCCCTGGCCGTCGTCGAGGGTCTGCTCGGCCCCGACGCGGTGCTGCGGGGCGGCGCCCTGCGGGACGAGCTGGAGGCCGCCGCCCAACGGCGTTTCACCCACGGCCTGTTCAGGGCCGGCCTGACCGGCGGCGGACCGGGGTCCGCGCCCGGCCGGTTCTTCCCGGCTCGTCCCCGTTCCCTGCCCCGTCCCCGTTCCGGTGACCGTACCCCCCGCCCACGCCTGGCGACCTTCCGCTGACCTGAGGGCCCCGCCCGTCTCGCGTGCCTCGTGCGCGCGTCAGGACCGCCGTGCCGAGAACCGCGCGCCACGATCCGCACATCACGAACCCACAACCGACAGGTGATCAAACATGCCCTCATACGCACCGTTCGCGACCCACGACGCCCCTGCCCGACCGGCCGAACCGGCCACCGCCCATGTCCCTCAGCTCGACGTCGCAGGTGAGCTGCTCGCCCTGCTGCGCGACACCGGCACCGAACCGCGCCCCGACACACAGCTGGAGGCGCTGACCCTGGCCGTGGCCGCCGACCTGCCGGTGATCCTCTGGGGCGAGCCCGGAATCGGCAAGACCGCCGCCCTGACCCAGCTCGCCGCGTCCCTGGAGCTGCCGCTGACCACCGTCATCGCCAGCGTGCACGAGCCGTCCGACTTCTCCGGGCTGCCCATCGTCGGCGACGACCCTGCGGAACAGGGGGTGCCGATGGCCCCGCCGGACTGGGCCGTGCGGCTCGTACGGGCCGGCCGGGGGCTGCTGTTCCTGGACGAACTGTCCACCGCGGCCCCGGCCGTGCAGGCCGCCCTGCTCCGCCTCGTGCTCGAACGGCGGATCGGCTCCCTTCGGCTGCCACCCGAGGTACGGATCGTGGCGGCCGCCAATCCCCGGTCCTCGGCCGCCGACGGCTGGGAGCTGAGCCCGCCCCTGGCCAACCGGTTCGTCCACCTCCAGTGGGCCCACGACCACGAGGTCGTGGTGCGCGGGCTCGGCGGGACCTGGCCCCGTGCGACGCTGCCCCGGCTCTCCCCCGACGCACTGCCGCAGGCGGTGGAGTTCGCCCGCCGCGCGGTGTGCGGGCTGCTGTCCGCGCGCCCCGCGCTCGTGCACCGGCTGCCCAGCAACGAGGCCCGCCGGGGCGGCCCTTGGCCCTCGCCTCGGACCTGGGACATGACGCTGTCACTGACCGCCTTCGCGACCGCGGCCGGTTCCTCCCGTGAAGTGCTCTCCGCGCTGGTCCGGGGCACGGTGGGGGACGGCCCGGGGCTGGAGCTGCTGGCGAGCCTGGACCGGATGGACCTGCCCGACCCCGAACTCCTGCTGGCCGACCCGGCCTCGGCCGTCCTGCCCGAGCGCGGGGACCTGCGTCAGGCAGCGCTGGACGGCGTGGTGGCCGCTGTCCGCAACCGCCCCGAAAGGCCCCGCTGGGACGCCGCGTGGGAGCTTCTGGTCCGGGCGCTGGAGACCGGGGCCCCCGATCTGGTGGTCGTCCCCGCGACCACACTCGCCTCGCTGCGCCAGGAGGACTGGGACGTGCCCGCCGCCATCGAGCAGCTGGCCGGGGTCGTATCACTGTCCCGCCGCGCGGACCGGGCGGCGGCCCGTACGGCAGCCGCCGCACAGGCCCGCCGATGACGGCCGGGACGCAGGAATCGCGCCGGACACCGGCCGCGCCGCTGCCGCTGGACGTCGACAAGCTCTTCGCCGCCCGGCTGCACGCCGCCCGGGTCCGCCCCTACCTGGCGACGGCGCTGTTCGCGCTGCACACCGTCGAATCGCGGCGGGTGCCGACGATGGCCGTCGACCGGCACTGGCGGTGCTACGTCTCCCCGGCGTTCGTGGCGGCCACCCCGGTGGAGGAACTGGCCGGGGTGTGGGTGCACGAGATCTCGCACCTGCTGCGCGACCATCACGGACGCGGTGACCGGGTCGCGCGGGAGCGCGGGCTGACCGGCCCGGGTGAACGTCTGCGGATGAACATCGCCGCGGACTGCGAGATCAACGACGACGTGTTCGGCGAGGGGCTGGCCCGGCCGGAGGGGGCCGTCGACCCGCGCGGCCTCGGGCTCCCCGAGGGGGAGCTGATGGAGGACTACCTGCGGCAGTTCCGCCTGGGGCCGCGTACGCAGGACCTCGCCTGGCTGGACTGCGGCAGCGGGGCCGACGGGCTGGAGAGGGAGTGGGACCTGGGGCCGGAGGGCGCTCACGGCCTGAGTGCCCAGCAACAGGACGCGGTCCGGTTCCGGGTGGCCCAGGGCATCACCGGCCGCCCGGGAGACGCTCCGCAGGGGTGGCAGCGGTGGGCGGAGGAGGCGTTCCACCCGCCGCAGGCGTGGCGGGAGTTGCTGGGGGCGGCCGTGCGCTCGGCGGCCTCGGGCCCCGGGACCGGCCAGGACTACACCTACGGCCGGCCGTCCCGCCGTTCGGCCGGGGTGCCCGGCGCCGTGCTGCCGAGCCTCCGCCGCCGGCCGCCCCGGGTCACCGTGATCATCGACACCTCCGGTTCGGTCAGTGACGCCGAACTGGGCAGCGCGCTCCTGGAGGTCGCCGCCATCTCCCGCTCCGTCGGCGGCCGCCGGGACCTCGTCAGCGTCCTGTCGTGCGACGCGGCGGCCGGAGTCGCGCACCCGCTGTGCCGCGCCGAGGGCATTGCCCTGATCGGCGGTGGGGGTACGGACCTGCGTTCGGGTTTCGCCAGGGCGCTGCGGGCCCGGCCCCGTCCTGACGTCGTGGTGGTCCTCACGGACGGGCAGACGCCGTGGCCCGCGGCGCGGCCGGCATGCAGGACGGTGGTGGGCCTGTTTCCCCGGCGCCACTCGCGCGGGTCGTGGAGCGAGGACGATCCCGACTACGTGCCGGACTCGCCGCCCGCGTGGGCGCGCACGGTCGAGATCGGCTCGTCCTGCGGGTAGGGCCTGTCTTCGAACTGCCGTCGTCGCCCGGCAGACGGCAGTTCGAAGACAGGTCCTGGGGCCTGTCCGGTGGGCCCGTCCGGCGTTGCCCGCAGGGCCCGGGGCGGCCCGCCTGCTAATGTGGAGACGCTGTTCAGCGTGTACGGAGGAGATCAGACATGGCGGGTGACGACGACATCTCCGGGTGATACCCGGAGCTGACCGGCCACCGGCGGGCGCCCAGGAGCGCAGCCGATGTGGCCATGTCGTTGTTCCCTCTGTCCATATCCCCGGGGCCGCACTGCGTGCCGTCCCGGATCACACGCGAGGTCCCCCGCATGTCCGACGCATCCGTCATCTGCTCCGGCCTGTCCTTCTCCTGGCCCGACGACACCCCCGTCTTCCATGACCTGTCCTTCGCCATGGGGAGCGGCCGTACGGGTCTCGTCGCCCCCAACGGGTCAGGCAAGAGCACTCTGCTCAAGCTGATCGCCGGTGAGCTCCGGCCCGCCTCGGGCACCGTCTCGGTTGGCGGCACGCTGGGCTATCTGCCGCAGAGCCTTCCGCTGACCGGCGACCTGACGGTGGCCGAGGTCCTGGGGGTCGACGCGGTGATCCGCGCCCTGGACGCCGTCGAGTCCGGCGATGTCGGCGAGGACCACTTCGCGGTCATCGGTGACGACTGGGACATCGAGGAGCGCACCCGCGCGCAACTGGACCGGCTCGGCCTGACCGGCATCGCCCTCGACCGGAGCACCGGCACGCTCAGCGGCGGACAGGTCGTCTCGCTCGGTCTGGCGGCCCAGTTGCTGAAGCGGCCCGATGTGCTGCTGCTCGACGAGCCGACCAACAACCTGGACCTGGCAGCCCGGCACTCGCTCCATGACGCGCTCGACGCGTGGGGCGGCACCCTGCTGCTCGTCAGCCACGACCGTGCGCTCCTCGGCCGCATGGACCGTATCGCCGAACTCGGCAGCGACGAACTGCGCCTCTACGGAGGGAACTTCGCCGCCTATGAGGAAGCCGTCCGGGCCGAGCAGGAGGTTGCCGAGAAGAACGTGCGCAACGCCGAACAGGAACTGAAGCGGGAGAAGCGGGAGTTGCAGCAGGCCCGCGAGCGCGCCGAGCGCCGGGCGAGCAACGCCGCGCGCAATCTCAAGAGCGCCGGCCTTCCGCGCATCTTCGCCGGGAACATGAAGCGGGGCGCCCAGGAGTCCGCGGGCCGGGCCGGTCAGACCCATGCCGCCCGGGTGGGTGAGGCCAGGGCCCGGCTGGACGAGGCCGGCCGGGCGGTGCGCGACGAGCAGCGCATCACCCTCGAACTCCCGGACACCGTCGTCCCCGCCGGACGTACCGTCCTGCTCGCCGAGCGGGTACGGGTACGCCTCGGTGGTAGGGAGCAGTTCGCCGGTGAGGGCGTCGGTCTGACGATCCGCGGCCCCGAGCGCATCGCGCTCACGGGCGCCAACGGTGCAGGGAAGAGCACCCTGTTGCGGCTGATCAACGGCGAACTCCGGCCGGAGGGCGGCGAGATCAGGCGGCTGGACGGGCGGATCGCCTATCTGTCGCAGCGGCTCGACCTGCTCGACCTCGACCGTACGGTGGCGGAGAACTTCGCCGAGTCCGCCCCGCACCGGCCGGAGGCGGAGCGGATGAACCTGCTCGCGCGCTTCCTCTTCCGGGGCGACAGCGCCCACCTGCCGGTCGGGCTGCTGTCCGGTGGCGAGCGCCTGCGGGCGACCCTGGCCTGCGTGCTGTGCGCCGAACCGGCCCCGCAGCTGCTGCTCCTGGACGAGCCGACCAACAACCTCGACCTGACGAGCGCGGATCAGCTGGAGGGCGCGCTGAGCTCGTACCGGGGAGCGTTCGTGGTCGTCAGTCACGACGAGTCCTTCCTCGGCAGGATCGGCGTGGACCGGTGGCTGAGGCTGGCGGACGGCGAGCTGGTGGAGACCGGGGCTCCGCAGATGTGAACCGCTGACGTGCCGTCCTGGCCCGCGCCCGAGGCAGGACGCCCGGCGGGCCGCGAACCGATCACGTGGGAGAGGCCACCATGCCCGCAACCGCACTGCTCGCACACGACATCGTCCGCACCCTCGGCACCAAGCGCGTACTCGACGGGGTGTCCCTCACCGCCGCGCCCGGCCACCGCATCGGCCTGATCGGTGAGAACGGTGTCGGCAAGTCGACTCTGCTGCGCCTGCTCGCCGGTACGGACGAGCCCGACGGCGGCAGCGTCACCAGGCCCGCCGACGTGGGCTTCCTGCACCAGGAGATGGTGTTCGACGCCGCGGCGACAATCGCCGACGTGCTGGACGACGCGCTGCGCGAGGCCCGGGAGGACCTCGCGGCCATCGACCGGCTCACCGAGGAGCTGGCCCGCACCCCGCAGGACTCCCCCGGTTACGCCGGACTGCTGGCGGCGTACGGCCACCGGCTCGAACTGGCCGAGGAGCGCCAGACCTGGGACGCCGACCGGCGCGCCGCCGTCCTGCTCACCGGGCTCGGACTCGCGGCCCTGCCGTACGGGCGGACGCTCGGCTCGCTCTCCGGCGGGCAGCGCGGCCGGCTGTCACTGGCCGCGCTGCTGGTGCGGCGGCCCTCGGCCCTCCTGCTGGACGAGCCGACCAACCACCTCGACGACGAGGCCGCCGCCTTCGTCGAGGAGCAGCTGCGCGGGATGCCGGGCCCGGTCGTGATCGCCAGTCACGACCGGGCCTTCCTCGACGCGGTCTGCACCGACCTGATCGACCTGGATCCGGCCGTCGAGGGCCCCGTGCGCTACGGCGGTGGCTACAGCGCCTACCTGGCAGTGAAGCGGGCGGAGCGGGTGCGCTGGGAACGGCAGTACGCCGAGGAGCGGGAGGAGGCCGAGGCGCTGCGCCGCTCGGCCGATGTGACGGCGCGGCAGGTCGCGCCGGACCGGGGTCCGCGCGACAGCGAGAAGATGGGGTACGGCCTGCGGGCGGGCCGGGTGCAGAGCCAGATCGCCCGCCGGGTCCGCAACGCCTCGCGCCGGCTGGCGGAGCTGGAGCGGCGGCGGACCGGCGAACCTCCGCAGCCGTTGCGGTTCCGGCACTCGGGGCACTCGGGGCTCGCGGGAGCGTCGCCCGAGGGCACCCTCGTGTCCCTGCGCGGGGTGCGCGTGCCGGGACGCCTGGCCGTCGGCCGGCTCGACGTGGCGGCGGCCGAACGGCTCCTGGTCACGGGCGGCAACGGCGCGGGGAAGTCGACGCTGCTCGCCGTGCTCGCGGGGCGTCTTGCCCCGGAGGGCGAGGTGACCAGGCGCCCGGGGCTGACGGTCGGGCTGCTCGCGCAGGACACCCGGTTCGCGCGGCCGGACCGTACCGTCCGTGACACCTACGAGCGCGCGCTGGGTGCCGACCGGGCCGAGGCGGTGCCGCTGACCTCACTCGGCCTGATGCACGAGGCAGACCTGGACAAGCAGGTGGGGCGGCTGTCGGCCGGCCAGCGGCGCAGGCTCGCGCTGGCCCTGCTGACGGCCCGGCCTCCGCAGCTCCTGCTGCTCGACGAGCCCACCAACCACCTGTCCCCCCGGCTCTGCGACGAGCTGGAGGAGGCGCTCGGACCGGGGCCCGGCGCCGTCGTGGTGGCCAGCCACGACCGCTGGCTGCGCGAGCGGTGGCAGGGCCGAGGCATCCGGCTTCACCCGGAGCCGGGGGCCGTCGGATAGCGGACGAAGAGGACGCCGTGCACGTCGGCGTCCGGTGCGCTGTAGATGTGGGGCTCGTCGGCCCGCCACCGCGCGGACGCACCGGGGCCGACCGTCCGGGTGTCGTGGGGCGGGCCGACGACGGCGGTGCCCGACAGCACCATCAGGCTCTCCCCCGTGCCCGGGACGTGCGCCTCGGATTCCTGGGTGGCGCCGGCGCGGATCGTCACGCGGAACACATCGGTGACCGCCGCGTCGTCCTCGTACCGCTCCAGCAGGACCGCGGTGACGGCGCTGCCCGAGACCCCGGGAAGGCCTTCGGTCCAGCCGGGGGCGGAACCCGGTCCGCCCTGCTGCGCCGGGTCGCCGAGGAGGGCGCTGAGTGGCCGGCCGAGGGCGGTGGCGAGGGCGTAGAGGGTCTCCAGGGTGGGGTTGCGCCGGCCGCTCTCCAGCTCGGAGAGCGTGCCCTTTCCCACCCGTGAGCGCCGGGACAACTCCGAGAGGGACAGGTCCTGTTGGTGCCGCAGCGCCCGCAGTCGGCGCCCGACGTCCTCATTCGGTCCCATCGGCGTCCAGCCACCCCGCATTCCCGGTTGACGGGTGTCAGCCCGCCTCTCTAGTGTTCCATAAACAGAACGTTCCGTATACGGAACATGCTCGCGGTGCGCCGGTCCCGGTGCTGATCGAAGGCGTCCGCACCGCACGGGGGAAGTGGCTCACCATGTTCGTGCTCGCCCGCATTCGCTCGGCCGCGCCGCTCTCGGCCGTGGCCGCAGGACTGATCGCCGTCATGGTCGGGGTCACCAGTTCGGCGGCCCTGGTCTTCACGGCCGCGAGGGCGGCGGGGGCCGACTCGCGCGAGATCTCCTCCTGGATGCTCGCGCTCGGTGTGGGCCTGGCCTGCACCTGCGTCGGGCTGTCGCTGCGCTACCGGGCCCCCGTCGTCACCGCGTGGTCGACGCCTGGAGCGGCGCTCCTCACGACCGGCCTGAGTGGTGTGTCCATGCCCCAGGCGGTCGGCGCGTTCGTCTTCTCCGGGCTGCTCATCCTCCTCAGCGGGGTGACGGGCTGGTTCAGCCGTGTCATGGGCCGGATCCCGGTTCCGCTGGCGGCCGCGCTGCTGGCCGGGGTCCTGCTGCGGTTCGGCACGGGGCTGTTCAGCACGATGCACGGCAGCTTCGCCGTCGCCTTCCCGATGTTCGTGCTCTATCTGCTGGGGCGGCGCCTGCTCCCCCGGTACGCGGTGCTGCTGGCGCTCGGCGCGGGCGTGGTGGCCACGGTGTTCACCGGCGGCTGGCAGCCGGACAAGGTCCGCTTCGCGCTGGCCACCCCGGTCTTCGTCACCCCGGAGTTCGACTGGAAGGTGCTCGTCAGCGTCGGCGCCCCGCTGTTCGTGGTCACGATGGCCTCCCAGAACCTGCCCGGGGTGGCCGTGATCCGGGGCGCCGGCTACGACGTACCGGTGTCCCCGCTGATGACCTGGACCGGGGCGGCCAACGCCGTACTGGCACCGTTCGGCGCGTTCGGCCTCAACCTCGCCGCCATCACGGCCGCCATCTGTACGGGCGAGGAGGCCCACCCCGACCGCGACAGGCGCTATCTGGCGGCGGTCTGGGCAGGCGTCTTCTACCTCTGCGTGGGCCTGCTCGGCGCGACCGTCGCCTCGCTCCTGACCGCGATGCCGCACGCGCTGGTCCTGGCGATCGCCGGAATCGGCCTGCTCGCCACCATCGAGTCCTCCCTGTCCACGGCTCTGGCCGACAAGTCCTCCCGGGAGGCGGCCGTCGTGACCTTCCTCGCCACGGCCTCCGGGGTGACGCTCCTCGGCATCGGATCCGCGTTCTGGGGGCTGCTGGCTGGCCTGATCACCGGCGCGATCGCCTCCTTGGGGCGGCCTGGCCGCGATGCCCCCGCCCCGGCCCCCGGACCCGAGGCATCGCCGCGCGAACTGCGCGTCCCGTAACAGCGGCCGGGGCCCTGCCCGGCGGGCCGGCCGGGTGCGCGGCAGCCGGCTGTCCTGTCCGTGGAACTGGGTTGCCGCGCACGGCGCGAGCACGGTGGGATGGACTCCATGCCGAAAGCGCTTGCGCCCGTCCCCGCCGGACCGCTCACCCCCTTCGACCACCTGGACCACCGCTACCGCGGTGAGAACCCGGTACGCACCCTCGGCCATCTGTTCCACCCGGACCGCGGCCGGCTGGCGCTGGCGGTCCTCGTCTTCGTCGTGAAGCACAGCCCGATCTGGCTGCTCCCACTGATCACCGCGACCGTCCTCGACGTGGTCGTCCAGCACGGCCCGGAGTCCGGAATCTGGGAGTCCACCGGCATCCTGCTGTTCATCCTCGTCATCAACTATCCGCTCCACCAGTGGTACGTACGGCTCCTCGGCGGCAGCATCCGCCGGATGGGCATCACTCTGCGCTCCGCGCTGTGCCGCCGGATGCAGCAGCTGTCCATCGGCTACCACGCCCGGGTCAGTTCGAGCGTGCTGCAGGCCAAGGTGGTCCGCGACGTGGAGTCCGTGGAACAGATGATGCAGCAGAGCGCGGACATGGGTCTCGGCGCCGTGGTGACCCTGGTCGGCGGCCTGGTCGTCATCGGCCTCCGCGTACCTGCGTTCCTGCCCGTCTTCCTCGTCGTGGTGCCGGCCGCCGGGTTCCTGGTGATGAAGCTGCGCGCACGGCTGCGCAGCCACAACGAGTCCTTCCGCCGCGAGGTCGAGCAGCTCTCCTCGCGGGTGGGCGAGATGACCACACTCATCCCCATCACCCGAGCCCACGGCCTGGAGCGGACGGCGCTCGGCCGGGTCGACGGCTCGCTGCGCCAGGTGTTCGCGGCCGGGCTCCGCCTGGACACCGTGAACGGCCGCTTCGGCTCGCTGGCGTGGGTGATCCTCAACTCGCTCGGTGTGCTGTGCCTGACGGGTTCGGCCCTGGTCGCCTATCACGGGTGGATGCCGATCACCGCGGGCGACGTGGTGATGCTCAGCTCCTTCTTCACCGTACTGACCGGCTCCGTGACCACGCTGCTCGGCCTGGCCCCCGTCCTCACCAAGGGCCTGGAGTCCGTGCGTTCGGCGGGCGAGGTGCTGCAGGCCCCGGACCTGGAGCAGAACGCCGGCAAGGCACAGGTGGAGCGGGTCACCGGCCGCATCGACTTCGAGGACGTGGGATTCGCCTACGACGACGCGGCCCCGGCGGTCGACGGGTTCACCCTCTCCGCACGGCCGGGCGAGACGATCGCCCTGGTCGGCGCCTCGGGCGCGGGCAAGTCGACCGTCCTCAACCTGCTCATCGGCTTCATCCGGCCCACCTCGGGCCGCATCATGCTGGATGGCACCGACATGGCCGGGCTCGACCTGCGCAGCTACCGGCGCTTCCTCTCGGTGGTGCCGCAGGAGTCGATCCTGTTCGAGGGGAGCATCCGCGACAACGTGACGTACGGGATGGGCGACACGGACGAGGCCACGCTGACGCGCGCGCTGGAGGACGCCAACGCGCTGGAGTTCGTACGGGATCTGCCGCTCGGCCTGGACACGGTCGTCGGCCAGCGCGGCGCGCGGCTCTCGGGCGGGCAGCGGCAGCGGCTCGCGATCGCCAGGGCGCTGATCCGCGACCCCCGGGTGCTGGTGCTCGACGAGGCCACCTCCGCACTCGACAACCACTCGGAGGCCCTCGTCCAGGAGGCCCTGTCCCGTCTGGTGAACGGCCGGACCGTGTTCGTCGTCGCCCACCGTCTCTCGACGATCCGGAACGCGGACCGCATCGTGGCGATGGAGGGCGGCCGGATCGCGGAGATGGGCTCGCACCGCGAACTGCTGGACAGGGACGGCGTGTACGCGGGGCTCCAGCCGGCTCGCCCGTGACGCGCCACCCGGCCCCGTGACGCCGTGCCGCGAGCACGACGGGGACCGGCCGGGCGCGGCGCGACGGGGACCGGCGGCCCGGGAGGTCCACGGGCCTCCCGGGCCACCGGCACGGGGTCAGGGCCGTACGGTGCAGAGCGCCAGCAGTGTTCATGGCCGCCCCGCTCGCCCGCTTCCGGCGGATCACGCTCGGCTGACCTACCAGGGGCCGGCCGCCGCCCGCAGGGTCAGGAGCGCTCCGACAGCCAGCACGAGCACGGCCGAGGCGGCCGGACCGGCCCCCGCGAACCGCGCGAACGGGGCGCGCAGGCGGGCGTAGTTGTCCGCCCGCGCCTCGAACCTGTCCCGCAGCCGCACCAGCAGCAGGCCCGCGAGGGTCAGCGTCGCGGCCATTCCCAGGCCGTATCCGACGACGAGCAGCACCCCGAAGGCGGTGCGCCCGAGAGCGATCGCACCGAGCAGGACGACCAGGGCGGAGGGGCTGGGGACGAGACCTCCGGCGATCCCCATCCCGATCAGCCCGGTGCGTGACGTTCCGGCCCGGTGCGGGGCGAGGTCCGGGGCCGGACGGGGAACGTGGCTGTGGTCAAGGTCCCTGGCCGGGGCGAGGACCGCGCCGCTCCGCTCGGTCGCGACCGGCTGCGCCCCGCGCCGCCTCGGTACGAACCGTGCCGGAACGGGCGGGCCTGGCGGGCCGGACGGGAGCGCCGGTTCCGGGGCGTGGTCGTGATGGTGACCCTGATCGTCGCTGTGGTCGTGGTCGTGACCCTGGTCGTGGTGATGACCGTGGCCGTGGTGATGACCGTGGCCGTGGTGATGACCGTGGTGGTGGCCGTGGGCCGGGCGTTTCGTCAGTGCTGCACGCAGGAGCCACATGCCGATCCCGGTGACCATCAGCCCGCTGATGAGCCCGAGCCAGGTCAGCACGGTCTCTCCCGCCAGCGACGTGGCGAGCGGCAGGGCGAGACCGAGCGCCAGCACCCCTGCGGTATGGGTGAAGGTGACGGTGACTCCGACCGTGACCGCGTCCCTCGGGGAGCCGCGGCGGCCCGCCAGGTACGCGGCCATGATCGTCTTTCCGTGACCCGGGAGGGCCGCGTGCGAGGCGCCGAGTACGAGGGAGAGCAGCAGGGCCAGAAGTCCTGCGGGAACGGTCAGTTCGCGCCGCCCCACCAGTGCGTCGAAGACTCCGGACACCCTGTCGAGCGCCGCGGTGACCGGGCCGGCCCCCGGCAGCATCGTCCGCGCCACGGCTGCGGGCCGGCCCTCGCCGGGTTCGGTGTGCAGCCGGGCCGAGCGCTGGTCCAGGGTGGTGGCCAGCGGATCCTTGGGGTAGTGCCGGAGCTCGTCGGTGGGCGAGGTGGCGGGCAGCGCCGACCGGGTGAGCGTGACGCCGAGGCCGCGCGCGGTCATCTCCTGCCAGCCGACGCGCCGTTCGTCGTACTCCGTGCGCACGTCGATGTCCGCGGGCCCGCCCAGGTCCGCACGGGCGGCGAGGGTACAGCTGAGCCTGCTGGTCCGCAGGCCCCCTTCGCCGGGCCGGAACTCGAACGTGCTGCTCACGGCCCTCCAGCGCACCGGTGTGCCGGCGATGTCCAGCCGCAGCTGCCGGGTGAGCTGCGCGCAGTCCCCGGCGGCGAAGGACCGTGTCTCGGCCGCGTCCACGTCGCCGTTGTGGTCCCGGTCGACGCGCGGGCGTTCCTGTGCGGTGGCGATCTCCGCGCGGTCGACCACGACGAGCGCGTCGACGGCGTCCTCGCGGAAGGTCAGCCCGGTGTGGTGGTTGACCGTGAAGTTGCCCAGCGGGTGTGCGTGCGCCGCGGTGGCGAGGCCGGCCAGGAGGACCGTGAGTGTTCCCGTGAGGGTCAGGGAGGCGAGGAGGCGCGAGGGCGTGCGGTTCATCGGGCGGCTTCGATTCTGCTGAGCGCGGTGCGTGCCCGTGGGGCGTCCACCGGATGGAAGTGGGGGTCGGTGTCCAGGGCGCGACGGAGGTCGGTGCGGGCGGCCCCGGTCCGGCCGAGCGCCTGGTTGATCAGCGCCCGGTGGTAGTGGAACGGTGCGCTCACGGTGCCCAGTGCGAGTGCGAGGTCGGCCTGTTCGATCGCCTCGGTGTCGCGTCCGGCCCGGTGCAGGGCCCAGGCGTACGCGTCGTGGACCGCGATGAAGGGCCGTCGGCGCAGTGCGGCGCGTCCCATCTCGACAGCGGTCTCCGGGTTGCCGTGGTCGGCCTCGAAGAGCACCGCGTCCGCGTCCGGCGCCCCGCCGCTCGCCTTCCGCAGGGTTTCCTGCGCCCTGAGTACGTCGTACTGCTCCTCGGCCGCCTCCCGGTGTCCGAGGAGCCGCTGGAGGTCGCCGAGCCCGAGAAGGTACTGGGGCAGGGGCGCGGCGGCGACGGCAGCGGTGAAGTCGGTGACGGCCTGCCCGGAGTGGCCGAGCGCGGTGTGGGCGCGGGCCCGTGCCTCCAGGAGGGCGGCGTCGCCCGGGAGTACGGCAAGTCCGGCGCCGGCCAGTTCCAGGGCGGTGCGCGGATCCCCGGTCTCCAGGGCGAGGGTGGCGAGGTGGGTGAGGGCGAACGCCTTGTCGGCCGGGGTGCCGGCCGCCTGGAGGGACTTGTTCATCAGGTCGCGGGCCCGCGCCGTGTCGCCACGGAGTTCCCAGCTGTACGAGGCGCGCGCGAGGGCGCTGCTGTCGGGCCTGAGGTCGGTCATGCGCTGGACCGCCGCGTAGGAGTCCTCGTAGCGGCCGAGCTGGGTGAGCGCGTCGGCCAGGACCCCCTGGGCGGGCGCACTGTAGGGGTTGTCGGTGGTGGCGCGCTGCGCCCAGGTCAGGGCTCCGGCGAAGTCGTGGCGGGCGGATTCGAGGGCGCCCATCCCGGTCTCCGCCGCGAAGTTGCCGGCCGGCTGGAGGGCGAGGGACTTGCGCAGGGCGGCCTGGGCCCGGTCGTAGGTGGCCGCGTCCGCCGTGCTCCGGGCCTGTTGTACGTAGGCCATGCCGAGGGAGGACCAGCCGCCGGGGTCGGCGGGCAGTTCGCGTACGTGCGTCCGCAGGGCTTCGGTGGCGTCCTTGCCCCGGGGCGCGTCCTGGCCGGGGGCGGCCGTGGGCGTGGGCGCCTGCTGGGGGGCCAGGCCCAGCGCCCCGACCGTGAACAGCGTGCCTCCCAGGGCGATGGTGACCGCGGTACTGCGCAGTCGTCGTCTGCCGGCTCGGGCGGGGGGCGCGGGGACTCGGTCGGTCGCGGCTGGCACTGGTTCTCCCGGTGGTGTGGGACGGGCGGGGGGAGGCGGCGGTGTCCGGACCGGCCGACCGGCCCGGACACCGGTGTGACCCGGGATCACCCCTGGATCAGGGGTGGCAGGTCAGCTCGTGGCGCGGCGCCGGCGCAGGCGCAGTCCTCCGACACCCAGCAGGGCGACGCCCGCGGTGCCGATCGCGGCCGCGTTCGACGGCGTCATCGCCGGCTTCCCGGCGCGGCCGGACGGGCCGCTGTTGACGCTCTTGGTGTGCGGGAGCGCGAGGTACGGGAAGCGCGTACCGAAGGGCACCTCATTGGCATCGACCTTGTCGCCGTCCGCGAGCGCGGGGACGAGCTTGCCGGTCTGGGCGGCTCCTTCGACGGCCTGGAGGGAGATGTCGATGACGTCGTCGGTGAGGCGGCGGCCGTTCGGGAAGCCGGCCAGGTCCCCGGCGAGGACGCCGAGCCTGTTGGGCTTCGCGGTCGGCGGCACGGCCATGTTCAGCCGCAGCTCCTCGGCCGGGACGATCTTCTTGAGCGAGGCGTCCTTGTTCAGCCGGTGGGCGTTCAGATCGGCCTTGACCGGCCCGCAGGCCTTGCAGATGCCGGTGAGGTAGATCTCCGCGAGGTCCTTGCGCGGGGCCTTCGGTGCCGGCACGCCGTACACCTTCTGGATCAGCTTCGGCAGGATCGGGTCCAGCACCTTGTCCACGACCGGCTGGACGGTGCGGTCCTGGCTGGGGTTGAGGGTGTTGAAGGCGTCCTTGTACTTGAGGGGTACGACGACCTCGTTGACGAGCGGGTTGCCGAGGCGGGAGACCTGCTTCCACCCGGTGTGGGCGCTCGCGGTACGGGAGTCGGTGACCTGGACGCCGCGGCGCTCGGTGGTCGACCAGATCCCGACCACCGGGTTGCGGGTGGCGTTGCCCCGCAGTGCCAGGTCCTTCTTGGGGATCTGGAGTGCGACCGAGTTGACGTTGTACCCGGCGAGGGTGTCCTGGCCGCGTTCGCCGAGGTTCCCGCCGTAGAGCAGGTCGAAGACGCGCAGGTCGGCGAAGAACGGGTCCTCCGCCTGGCCGGCGAACGCCTTGCCGCCGCCCGGGGCGTTGCGGACCGCCTGGGCGCGCAGGGTGGCGTAGTTCGGCATGGACGCCTTGCCGACGTTCGACGGCGCCACGGGGGCCCCGCGCAGCACCGTGGAGGTGCCGCGGGAGGTGGTCACCGTGAGGTCGTAGACCTGCCGGATGTTCAGGTCCGGGTCGTTGAGCGAGGTGACCGGACCGGTGTTGTAGAGGAACTGTCCGCCCGCGTCCCGGGTGAGGGTGCGAAAGCGCCAGGTGTAGGTGACGTCCGCGTTGCCGTCGCCGGTGTTGTCGATCTTGATGTTGTACCGGGCGTCGTCGGCGAACTGGTAGAAGTTCGGGCCCCCGTTGGGCTCCTCGAACGGGATCCAGTTGGCGGCGAGCGTCACCGTGTCGGAGCGGTCGGGGCTGGTGAAGGCGTACACGTCGGTGTTGTCCGCGCGCGGGTCACCGGCGATCAGCGGGGCCTCGCGGTGGCTGGAGGCCGCACTGATTCCGGGTGCGAGCGTGAGAACGCCGAGCCCCGTGGCCAGCGCACCGGCGCCGAGGACGAGGAGGGAGTGGTCGAGGACGCGCCGGCTGCGCGGCCTCGGAGTGGGGGACGTCAAGACTGGTCCTCTCGGCAACGGATCACCGCCGCACCGCCTGGCCGGGGCGCAGGCGCGGGTGCGGGGCGATACGTGGGATGGGCGGAACGGGCCGACGATCCCGCGCACGGGAAGAATTCCGTGCGCCTGTCGCGGGGGCTGCGCCCGCCGCCGATCGTCGGGGCGACAGCGAACCACATTTCTCCGCCAAGGATTCACGTATTTCCCGGCAAGAATTCTGGCGGTGGACCCCACTTCTGACATAACCGCAGATGAACGCACCACTGAGCCCTGCCGGAACTGCGCGAAATGAACGGGGAACACACTCCGGATGTAGGCCATAAGTGCCACCACCCACTTATTGCGAACCATTCGCATCAAGCCGCCGCCATTTACGCGCGCCAGAAGTACGATCATTCACCCGTACGGACCTCCACCGAAGCCCTTGAATCACCTCAACGCCGCAGATTTTTGGTGCATCTTCACTAATTGCGCCCGGACGGCAATCCGTGACCGACTCGGCTACGGATCACTCAAGAACGGCCGGACAGATGTCACTCGCGGCAGCTTCGGAGAGGAATTCGGACAGAGATACCTTATTGCCCGTCAACGCGTATCCGGCGATCGGTAATTCGGGTGACCGAAGGACTGGTGCCGCAGTTCGGCGTTGCCTTTTTCTATTCCGCTCCGGCCCAGGACTTCCGGTCCGCACATGAAATCGATGAACCCGGGAATCACCCGTCCCGTAAACACAGGAGAAATTGGTGTCCGACGTTCATATGCTGACAGGCGCGTACGCGCTGGACGCACTGCAGGAGCGGGAACGCACAGCGGTGGAGGCCCACTGCGCCGGATGTCCCCCTTGCCTTCGCGAGTGCGAGGAGTTCAGGGCGACCGCCGCCCGGCTGGGGATGGCGTCGACGACGATTCCGCCCGCGGCCCTGAAGGGGCGCGTGCTCGACATCGTCCGCGCCACGCCCCGGCAGCCGCCGTGGCGGCTGCGGATGAGCGACATGGGCCGGCGGGCGGCCGTGCGGCTGCGGCGCCGCACGCTCCGCTGAGCGCGCGGCGCACGGCGCCCGCGACCCCCGGGACGCGCAGAAAAAGCCCCGCCGCGAGCCCGGACCGGGGGGCTGATTCCGGTCGGGCACGCGGCGGGGCGGCTCTGCTGTCCGGCGTCGGCCGTGACTACTTGGGCATCAGGACCGTGTCGATGATGTAGACCGTGGCGTTGGCGGTGGGCACGTTGCCGCACACCACACTGGCGCTGTCGTTGACCTTGTAGGACTCACCGGAGCCGGAGGTGGTGAGCTTGGACTTCTGGAGGGTGTCGAAGCTGCCGTTCTCCAGCTGCTTCGGGGTGAGCTTCTGCCCGACCACGTGGTAGGTGAGGATCTTGGTGAGCGTCGCCTTGTCGCTCAGGACCTTGTCCAGGTCGGCCTTCGGGATCTTTGCGAAGGCCTCGTTGGTGGGCGCGAACACCGTGATGTTCTTGGCGTTGTTGAGCGTGTCCACCAGACCGGCCTTCTTGACAGCGGTCACCAGGGTCGACAGGTCCGGGTTGTTGGAGGCGGCCGTGGCGACCGGGTCCTTGGACATGCCGTCGAAGCTGCCCGCGCCTTCCTTCGGGACACCGGCACAGGCCGGGCCGAACGGCTTGTCCATCGAGGCGGAGTCGGCCGTGGCCGGGTCCGAGGCGTCCGGAGCGGCCGCTGCGGCACTGGACTTGCTGTCCGACGCCTTGTCGGAGCTGTCGTCCGAGCACGCGGTCAGCGCCAGCGGAAGGACGGCGGCTGCGGCGACGGCGACGGCTGCACGACGGTAGCGAAGGGCGTTCATGTTGTTCTCCTTGATGGAAATACGGGGGGACAGAAGTCGCAGCCGGCGGCTGCGTCTGCGACGGGTGCGGGCGGCAGCGGCCGGTCAGGACGGCCTGGTGCTGATCGCTCGCACGGTCGGGAAAGGTCTTGATGCGCGTCCGGTCCGGACACCACCGGCCCGGCCGACGGCTCGGCCGTCTGGCGCGGCAGGTATCGAGGTGCTCCGGAGGATCGTCACGCAGCTGGTTCGGTGCCGACCGCCCGGCGGATTGGTCGATCACTCGATCAGGAGAAAAATTCCTGAAACGCAGACAGACGCGGCCGGTAGGGGTACAGCGCTCTTGTCCCGGTATCGCACCCTCGCGCCGAACGCCGTCCCGCCGGGCGGGCGATCATATGGTGACGAGTGTGATCGTTCGTGAGCGCGCGCTGAACACAAGTGACCGACACCCGGGCTATCTGGCTGCGGCGGTGGTGTTCGCCATCGGTATGGCCGGCACCACCCTGCCCACGCCGCTGTACGGGCTCTACCAGCAGCAGATCGGCTTCTCCGAGCTGATGGTGACCGTCGTCTTCGCCGTTTACGCCCTCGCGGTCATCACCGTGCTGCTGCTGGCGGGCAACTACTCGGACAAGGTCGGCCGCAGACCCGTACTCCTGTGCGCGATGGGGCTGTCGGCCGCGAGTGCCGGATGCTTCCTCCTGGAGCGCGGACTGCCGCTGCTCTTCACGGGGCGGCTGCTGTCCGGTTTCGCCGCCGGGCTGCTGAGCGGCGCCGCGACGGCGGCGGTCATCGAGCTGGCCGCTCCCGCGCAGAAGGCGCGGGCCGGGTTCGCCGCCACCGCCGCGAACATGGGCGGCCTGGGCTGCGGACCGCTGCTGTCGGGGCTCCTCGCGCAGTACACGCCCTGGCCGCTGACGCTGCCGTTCTGGGTCCATCTGGGGCTGGTGGCCGTGGCATCCGGGATCACCTGGTTCCTGCCGGAGACCGTGGCCGATCCGAAGCGGTGGCCGCGCCCGGCGCCCCAGGGGATGGCGGTCCCGCCCGAGGTGCGGAGCGTGTTCGTGCCCGCCTCCGTCGCGGCCTTCGCCGGCTTCGCGCTGCTCGGGCTGTTCACCGCGGTCGCGCCGAGCTTCGCCTCGCAGACGCTCGGGGTGCACAACGCGGCCGTCACCGGGGCCGTGGTGTTCTCCGTGTTCCTGGCCTCGACGTTCGGACAGTCCCTGACCCAGCGTTTCGGGGCCCGCCGCGCGCTCCCGGCCGGCTGCGGCATCCTCATGGCCGGGCTGGTGCTCGTGGCGTCCTCGCTCATCGCGGAGTCCCTGCCACTGCTGGTCCTGGGAGCGCTGTGCGGCGGCACCGGCCAGGGCCTCGCCTTCCGCGCGGCGCTCACCCTGGTCAGCGGCGCGGCCCCGGCCGAGCACCGCGGCGGGACGATCTCGGCGTTCTTCGTCGTCGCGTACACCGGGATCTCGGTACCGGTCGTCGGGGTCGGCGCCATCGCCACCTGGCTCGGGCTGCGCGAGGCCGGGCTCGTCTTCACGGGCTGCGTGCTGCTGCTGGCGGCGGGGGCGGGAACGTACGCCGCGCTCAGGCCGCCGCCGGGGACCTGACCGCCGGGCGGGACGGCCGCGGCCAGGTGCTCCCGGCCCGGGGCTCAGTCGGTGGTGCGGCGCAGGACCAGGCTGACGAAGCCCCAGGTGTCGCGGTAGCCGCGCAGCCATTCGGTGCGGCGGGTGGCGGACAGGGCGAGCAGCTCCGCGCCGTCCGGGTGGCCGGGGTGGTCCAGCGCCCAGTCGGCCATCGTCCCCCAGCAGGCCCATTCGTAGTCGTCCAGCTCCTGCCGGGTGCTCACGTGCCCGTGGACGGGCGTCCAGCCGGCGGCCATGACCCGGTCCACGGTCGTCGCCAGGTCGGCGAAGTCCCCGAGCATCTCGATGGCCTCCGGCGACGGCTCCCGCTCCCAGAACCCGTCACCGATCAGCACCCGCCCGCCGGGAGCCAGGTGTTCGCGGGCCGCGGCCAGGGTGGGCAGCAGTCCGCCGAAGGCATGGGCGGCCCCGACGCTCAGCACCAGGTCGAACCCGTGCGGCGAGACGAAATCGGCGGCGGGCACCTGGTGCAGGGTCAGGCGGTCCCCCACTCCGAGCGCGACGGCACGCGTGCGGGCGTCCGCCAACGCGCCCTCGGAGATGTCGACGCCCTCGGCCCGCAGCTCCGGGCGGGCGGACAGTGCGCGCAGGAGCCACTCCCCGGCGCCGCAGCCGAGGTCGAGCACGCGCTCGTCGCCGCGCGGGGTGCCGTGGTCCAGCAGCCCGCGGACCGAATCGTCGTCCAGCGGGGACTTGATGGGGTGGTGGGCATGGGCGATTCCGGAGATCTCTTCTCGGTTCACCGGCGCAGCCTGACAGCACCGAGGACCACGTGCACGTGTTTTTCTCCGCCCCGTGCCCCGGCAGTGTGGCGGGCGGGGCCTCAGACGGTCGCGATCAGCAGGTCCTCGCCGCTCGACGGGCGAAGACCGTCGGTCCGGTTCGCGAAGTAGCGTCCGGCCAGCTGAGGTCCCGACACGTGCCGGGCGCCCCCGAACCCGGCGGCTTGGGCCAGTGCGAGCATCTCCTGCGGCGTGTGGAAGCTGATGAAGGGCGTTCCGGACGCGAGCGCCCTCGGCTTGGTCTCCTCCAGCCGGTCGCGGTCCACGTCGTCGACGAGTTCGGCCGGCAACATGAACGTCATGGCGAGCGTCGAGCCGGGGGCGAGCCCGCCGAGCGTACGCAGGGTCGCCGCGATGGCCGGCGCCGTGAGGTACACCGTGACACCGGCACAGACGACGAGTGCCGGCCTGTGCGCGTCGAAGCCGGCGTCCACCAGCCGTGGCAGCCAGTCCCCGCCCGCCTCGAAGTCGACCGGCACCAGCCGGAGCCGGTCGGGAATCCCGTAGCCGAGCTCGATCAGCCGCCGGCGCTTCCAGGCCTGGGTGTCCGGCCGGTCGATCTCGAAGACCCGGAGCCGGGAGGCGGTGTCGGGCCGGCGCTGCGCGTAGGTGTCCAGACCGGCGCCGAGGATGACGTACTGGTCGATGCCCTGGCTGACCTCCTCGGCCACCAGGTCCTCGACGAAGCGGGCGCGGGAGACGGTGGAGGCGCGGAAGCCGGCGGTGGCGTCCGGGTCCATGTCCGGACGGCTGCGCCATCCCTCGTCGGGCGCCACCAGCCGCAGGCCGATCTCGTCCTCGAACACGTGTGGCGCGGCGTCGATCTGTACGTGCATCGCCCGCCAGAGCGCGACCCGCACCGCGGTGTTGTCCGGCACTTCGTACCGCTGGTCCGCCATGGCTTTCCCACTCCCTGAGGTCGGCGCCCGGCCGGGCGGAGCCATTTTTACGCTACCCAAATAGTTACATACTCCTACTTTCCAGCTATTTACCCCGGACCACGCATGGGTCGCGGGGGCGGGCGCCACGACGGGACGGACCGGCGGTTGCCGCGTCCCGCGCTCCCGGGGCTGCCGGAACCGGCCACCCCCGCCCTGACGTGCGAATCCCGTGAGCCGGGTCACTTAGCGAGGGCCGCCGCGCATGGCTTCGGGCTTCCGGGGAAGAGGGCCAGACCGCCGGGGTTCGCCCGGTCCCATCCGTACGGCCACCGAAAGGGCAGCACACGACGTGTCGGCACAACACACGATCCAGGTAGCGGGAGAGTGGCGAGCCGCCGCATCCGGCGCCACGCGCGAGGTTCTCGATCCCGTGGACGCGACCGCCTTCGCCGTCGTCTCCGAGGGCGACGCGGCGGACGCGGACGCGGCCGTCGCCGCGGCCAGGGCCGCATTCGACGCGGGTCCCTGGCCGCACACGCCGGTCGCGGAGCGCGCCGCACTGCTCAGGCGGGTGGCCGGTCTGCTGGAGCGCGACCGGGAACGGATCGGCGCTCTGGAGTGCCGGGACGCCGGGAAGACGCTCGAAGAGGGCCGGGTCGACGTCGACTGCGTCCGGGACGCCTTCCGTTACTTCGCCGACCTCGTCATGAACGAGAGCGGCGGGCGGGTCGTCGACGCGGGCTCCGAGGAGATCCACAGCGTCGTGGTGCACGAACCCGTCGGTGTCTGCGGGCTCATCACCCCGTGGAACTATCCTCTCCTCCAGGCGAGTTGGAAGATCGCCCCGGCCCTCGCCGCCGGCAACACCTTCGTGATCAAGCCGAGCGAGATCACACCGCTGACCACGGTCGCGCTGATCGCGCTGCTCGCCGAGGCCGGGCTGCCGGCCGGCGTGGCCAACATCGTCACGGGCCCCGGCGCCACCGTCGGCGCGCGGCTCGCGGAGCACCCCGGGGTCGATCTCGTGTCCTTCACGGGTGGGCTCACCAGCGGGACGAAGGTGATGCGGGCCGCCGCCGACTCGGTCAAGAAGGTCGCGCTCGAGCTCGGCGGCAAGAACCCCAACGTGGTGTTCGCGGATGCCTGCGCCACCGAGGAGGGTTTCGACACCGCGGTCGACCAGGCGCTCAACGCCGCGTTCATCCACAGCGGTCAGGTCTGCTCCGCCGGATCGCGGCTGATCGTCGAGGAGTCCGTGCGCGAGCGGTTCGTCACCGAGCTCGCCCGGCGCGCGGAACTGATCAGGATCGGCCGGGGCACCGACGAGGGCGTCGAGTGCGGCCCGCTCGTCTCCGCACAACAGCTCGCCAGGACCGAGGAGTTCGTGGCCTCCGCGCTCCACGAGGGCGCGGTGCTGAAGGCCGGCGGCGAACGCCCCGAGGGCCCCGGGTACTTCTACCGGCCCACGGTGCTGGACCACTGCGACCGCTCCATGCGCGTGGTGCGCGAGGAGGTGTTCGGACCGGTCCTGACCGTCGAGACGTTCCGTACCGAGGACGAGGCCGTGACCCTCGCCAACGACACGGAGTACGGGCTGGCCGGCGGCGTGTGGACCGCCGATCCGGGCCGGGGCCGCCGGGTCGCCGCCCGGCTGCGCCACGGCACCGTCTGGATCAACGACTTCCACCCCTACCTGCCGCAGGCCGAGTGGGGCGGCTTCGGCAAGTCCGGCATCGGCCGGGAGCTGGGTCCGACGGGTCTCGCCGAGTACCGCGAGTCCAAGCACATCTACCAGAACCTCGCCCCGCGCCCGGTGCGCTGGTTCGCGGGCTGACAGGAGCAGAGGCGATGGAGAACCTGACCCACTACGACTACGTCATCGTCGGCGGCGGCACGGCCGGTTCGGTGATCGCTTCCCGGCTGACCGAGGACCCCGGCATCACCGTCGCCCTCATCGAGGGCGGCCCCAGCGACGTGGGACGCGACGACGTCCTGACCCTGCGCCGCTGGATGGGACTCCTGGGCGGTGAGCTGGACTACGACTACCCGACGACCGAGCAGCCCCGCGGCAACTCCAACATCCGGCACAGCAGGGCCAGGGTGCTCGGCGGCTGCTCGTCCCACAACACCCTGATCGCGTTCAAGCCGCTGCCGTCCGACTGGGACGAATGGGCGGCGGCCGGCGCGCAGGGCTGGGACGCCCCGTCGATGGCCCCGTACTTCGACCGGCTGCGCAACAACATCGTCCCCGTCGGCGAGGCCGACCGCAACGCCATCGCCCGTGACTTCGTCGACACGGCGCGGACGACGCTCGAGGTGCCGCGCATCGAGGGGTTCAACAAGGCCGCCTTCCAGGACGGTGTGGGGTTCTTCGACCTCGCCTACCACCCCGAGAACAACAAGCGCTCCTCGGCCTCGGTGGCGTATCTGCACCCCTTCCTCGACCGGCCCAACCTCCATATCGCCCTGGAGACCTGGGCGTTCAGGCTGGAGCTCGACGGCAACCGGGCGACCGGGGTCCGGGTGCGGACCGCGGACGGCGCCGAGCGGCTCGTGCGCGCCCGGCGCGAAGTGGTGCTGTGCGCGGGCGCGGTGGACACCCCTCGGCTGCTGATGCACTCCGGGATAGGCCATCGCGCGGAGCTGGAGAAGCTCGGCATACCGGTGGTGCACGACCTGCCGGGCGTGGGTGAGAACCTGCTCGACCACCCCGAGTCGGTCATCGTCTGGGAGACGCACGGGCCGATACCCGAGAACTCCGCGATGGACAGCGACGCCGGGCTGTTCGTCCGCCGGGACCCGCAGAGCCCGGGGCCCGACCTGATGTTCCACTTCTACCAGATCCCGTTCACGGACAATCCGGAACGGCTCGGCTACGAGCGCCCCGAGCACGGGGTGTCCATGACGCCGAACATCCCGAAGCCGAGGAGCCGCGGCCGGCTCTATCTGACCAGCCCCGACCCGGAGGTCAAACCCGCCCTGGACTTCCGCTACTTCACCGATCCGGAGGACTACGACGGCCGGACGCTCGTCGACGGGATCAGGATCGCCCGCGAGATCGCCGCGCGGGAGCCGCTGGCGGGCTGGCTGAAGCGGGAGGTCTGCCCGGGGCCCGAGGTCACCTCGGACGAGGATCTGAGCGAGTACGCGCGCCGGGTCGCGCACACCGTCTACCACCCGGCGGGAACGTGCCGGATGGGCGCGGCCGACGACGCGCTCGCCGTGGTCGCACCCGATCTGCGCATCCGCGGTCTGGACGCGGTCCGGATAGCCGACGCGTCGGTCTTCCCGACGATGCCGGCCGTCAACCCGATGATCGGGGTCCTGATGGTCGGGGAGAAGTGCGCCGAGCTGCTCGGCGCCACTGATGGGGGTCATGTCCGATGAGCACACCACCGCACGTCTTCTCCGTGAACAACCTCTGGAAGGTCTTCGGGCCGAAGGCCGACCGGGTGCCCGGCGACCCCGAGCTCGCCGAGCTCGACGGCGCCGGACTGCGTGAGCGGACCGGCTGCACCGCCGCCGTGCGCGACGTCTCCTTCGATGTCCGCAAGGGCGAGGTGTTCGTCGTGATGGGCCTGTCCGGTTCCGGCAAGTCCACCCTCGTGCGCTGCCTCACCCGGCTCGTCGAACCGACGTCCGGCGAGATCGTCATGGACGGCGAGGACGTGCTGTCGATGAACGCGGGACGGCTGCGGGAACTGCGCCGCCACCGCGCCGCCACGGTCTTCCAGCACTTCGGTCTGCTGCCGCACCGCTCGGTCGTCGACAACATCGCCTACGGGCTGGAGATCCAGGGCATGGGCCGGGCCGAACGGCGCTCCCGCGCTGCGGAGTTCATCGCCAAGGTCGGACTCGAAGGCCTGGAGGACCGGCGCCCCGGGGAGCTCTCCGGCGGGCAGCAGCAGCGCGTCGGGCTGGCGCGGGCCCTGGCCGTCGACCCCGAAGTGCTGCTGTTCGACGAGCCGTTCAGTGCCCTGGACCCGCTCATCCGGCGGGACATGCAGGAGGAGGTCGTGCGCCTGCACCGCGAGGAGGGCCGCACGATGGTCTTCATCACCCACGACCTGAACGAGGCACTGAAGCTCGGTGACCGGATCGCGCTGATGCGGGACGGCCGGATCGTGCAACTGGGCACCCCCGAGGAGATCGTGGGGTCGCCGGCCGACGACTACGTCCGGGACTTCGTGCGCGATGTCCCGCGCGAACAGGTGCTGACCGTCCGGGCGGCGATGCGTCCGGCGGACGGCGCCGAGAGTGTCTCGGGTCCGGCGCTGGCACCGGAAACCACCGTCTCGGAGGCGATCGAGGCGGTCGTCCGCACCGGGGAGACCGCACGTGTGGTCGACGGGGGACGCTGCCTGGGCGTGGTCGACCACGCGTGTCTGCTCGGCGTCGTGGCCGGGATTCCGGCCGTGAGGGAGGCCGCGTGATGCGGACGAACCGTCCGACGGCCCCACCGGGCCGCACCGGCGCCCGCCGCCCCGGGCACGGGACGCCCTCCCCCACGAGCCGGAGGTGTCCGCGATGACCGCGACCGCCACCCCCGCGCGCCCCACCGGCCTCGGCTCGTCCGGGGCCGCCGCCGCCCTCGCGCGGCACCGCACCGCACTTGTGCTGGCCGCGACGGTCGTACTGCTGGCGCTGGGCACCGTCCTGGCGGGCCGGGGCGCCTGGCCCGGAGACCTCACCGTCGACCTCACCGGTCCGCTCGGCAGCGTCAGCGACTGGATCATCGACAACCGCGACACGCACCCGCTGTTCCTCTACTTCTTCGGGCACATCAGCAACGGCGTCGTCCTCTCGGTGCGCGCCGTCTACCTGGTGCTGCTCGCGGCCGGCTGGGCCGGGGTCACCGCGGCGGTCGGGCTGATCGCGTGGCGGGTGGCGGGTGTGCGGCTCGCCCTGTCCGCCGTGGCGGCGCTGCTTTGCTGCGGGCTGCTCGGCATGTGGGTGCCGACCATGCAGACCCTGGCGCTGATGGTGGTCGCGGTCCTGGTGTCCGTGGCGCTCGGCGCGCTGCTCGGCCTGGCCGCGGGACTGTCGGACCGGTTCTTCCGCGTGCTGCGGCCGGTGCTCGACACCATGCAGGTGATGCCGGCCTTCGCGTATCTGCTGCCGGTGGTCCTCGTCTTCGGCATCGGAGTGCCGGCCGCCGTGCTGGCGACCGTCGTCTACGCTGCGCCGCCGATGGCCCGGCTGACCGCCCTCGGGCTGCGCGACGCGGACGCGGGCGTCATGGAGGCGGCCGCTTCGCTCGGCGCCACCGGACGGCAGCGGCTGCTGACGGCCCGGCTGCCGCTCGCCCGCAGGGAACTGCTGCTCGGCCTCAACCAGACGATCATGATGGCCCTCTCGATGGCGGTCATCGCCTCCGTGATCGGCGCCGGCGGTCTCGGTGACCGCGTCTACCAGGCCCTGGCCTCCGTGGACGTCGGCGCCGCCCTGGCGGCCGGAATCCCGATCGTGCTGCTCGCCGTGATCCTCGACCGGGTCACCGGCGCGGCCGGCAACGGGCTCGACACCGCACCCCGCGCCGGATCGGCCCGGCTGGGCTGGGCCGTCGCCGCGGCCGGCACCGTGGCCGTCGCCGTCGGGGCCCGCCTCGTCGCCGGGACGGGCTGGCCGGACGGCTGGACGGTCGCGGTGGCCGAGCCCGTCAACCGGGCCGTCGGCTGGATGACCGACCACCTGTACTCAGGTGTCCCGGTCGTCGGCGGCACGGCGGACTGGGCCGGACGTTTCACCACCTGGGTGCTGGACCCGGTGCGCGACGGACTGCAGTGGCTGCCCTGGTGGGCGGTGCTGCTGCTGATCGCCGTGCTCGCCATGCTGATCGGCACCTGGCGCACCACGGTGACCGCGGTCCTCGCGATGGCCGCCATCGGGGTGCTCGGCGTCTGGGACCCGGCGCTGGACACGCTCTCCCAGGTGCTGGCCGGCGTCGCGGTGACCCTGGTGACCGGCTTCGCCGTCGGGATCGCCGCCTCGCGCAGCGGACGGGTGGAGCGGCTGCTGCGCCCGGTCCTCGACGTGTTCCAGACGATGCCGCAGTTCGTCTACCTCATCCCCGTCGTCGCCCTGTTCGGCGTCGGCCGCGCGCCGGCGGTGGCCGCCGCCGTCATCTACGCGCTGCCCGCCGTCGTCCGCATCACCACCCAGGCCCTGAAGGGCGTCGACCCGGTCACGATGGAGTCCTCGCGTTCGCTCGGCGCGACCGGCGTCCAGCAGCTGCTGAAGGTGCAGCTTCCGCTGGCCCGGCCGGCGCTGCTGCTCGCCGTCAACCAGGGCGTCGTCCTGGTGCTCGCCGTCGTGGTCATCGGCGGTCTCGTCGGTGGCGGGGCGCTCGGCTACTCCGCGGTGTTCGGCCTCGCCCAGGGCGACCTGGCGACCGGGCTGGTCGCCGGAGCGGCGATCGTCCTGCTCGGGCTGATGCTCGACCGGGTCACCCAGCCGACCGCACGCCGCTTCGGAAAGGGGGCCTGAGATGGCTCGCCCGCGTACCCCGCTCGTCGCGCTCCTCTCCGCCACGGCCCTGGTCGCCGTGGCCGGCTGCGGCGCGGCCGACATGACCCAGCAGTCCTCGCCGTTCGCCAACGCGCAGGGCGCGAAGACCGTGACCCTGTCCGTGCAGTCGTGGGTCGGCGCCCAGGCGAACGTGGCGGTCGCCCAGTACCTCCTCGAACACGAGCTGGGCTACCGCGTCGACACCGTCCAGATCGACGAGGTGCCCGCCTGGGACGCCCTCAGCCAGGGCCGGGTGGACGCCATCCTGGAGGACTGGGGCCATCCCGACCAGGAGGCCAGGTACGTCAAGGACAAGAAGACGATCAGTCCGGGCGGCGAGCTCGGTGTCACCGGGCACATCGGCTGGTTCGTACCGACGTACTTCGCCAAGGAGCATCCCGACGTCACGGACTGGCACAACCTCAACAAGTACGCCGCACAGTTCCGCACGCCGGAGAGCGGTGGCAAGGGCCAGCTGCTGGACGGCTCCCCGTCCTACGTGACCAACGACAAGGCACTCGTGCGGAATCTCGGCCTGGACTACCAGGTCGTGTTCTCCGGGTCGGAGGCCGCGCAGATCACCCAGATCAAGCAGTTCGCCAAGGAGAAGAAGCCCTTCCTCTCCTACTGGTACAAGCCGCAGTGGCTGTTCGAGAAGGTGCCGATGACGGAGGTGAAGCTGCCGCCGTACAAGGACGGCTGCGACGCCGACGCCAAGAAGGTCGAGTGCGCCTACCCGCAGACACCGCTGAAGAAGTACCTCAACGCCCGCTTCTCGGGCAGCGGCGGGAAGGCCGCCCGGTTCCTGAGGAACTTCTCCTGGAGCACCGAGGACCAGAACGAGGTCGCCCTGATGATCGCCGATCAGAAGCTGTCGCCCGAGGACGCGGCGAAGAAGTGGGCCGACGAGAACGAGCGGACGTGGCGGGCCTGGATCCCCCGCTGACGCAGCGGGCCGGCCGGACGGGTCCCCGTCCGGACGGCCCGCCCGTCCGCCGTGCTCGCCTGCCCGCTCGCTCGCTCGCTACGGAACGAGCAGGCGGAGCAGGTGGGCGCAGCCGGCCGATTCGCTCGGGTGCCGGGCGATCACCTCGTACGTACCGCGTTCGTACGCCCCGGTCTCCCACGCCCCGTCGGGGGCCCGCCGCAGGAACAGGAAGTCGGTGGGGGTGGGGGCCGGTTCGTGGACTCCCTCGATGCGGTAGTAGCCGTCGGCCACTCCGGCGGCGTCCAGCGCGGCCCGCAGTTCCCGGCGGTCCATGCCGGTGCTAGGCGGCGGGAGCGAGGTAGCCGTGTTCCAGCAGCCACTTGACGTTCAGCCGCTGGCCCTCGCCCGGGTCGAGGAAGACCGCGTCGAGCTTGATCTGCTGGCCTCCGCCGGACTGCTCGAACCAGGGGGCGATGCTCCCCTGCCACACCCAGAAGGGCTTGGCGACCTTGTACACCCGGTAGTCGCAGGGGAAGGCCGCTTCACGGGTGTTGAGGTTCTGCGGCGGCAGTGCCCGCTCCGCGTACGAGTCACCGGCCGGGGCCAGGAACCCGCCGTACTCGGATCCGAACCGGTCCAGGCGCTGACCGGGGCGCAGCTTCGAGGGCTCCTTGTCGACCTGGCCGTTGACCACGCCGAAGCCGTCGTTGGGCGGGTACTTCCAGCTGCCGGAGTCGGCGGGCCCCTCCCAGTACTTCTTCAGGAAGGCCTGCGGCGAGAGGCCCCCGGTCCGCTCGTAGCCCTTCAGGAGCGGGCCCACCGGGGCGCGGTTCCTGTTCGGCAGCCACTGCGGGCCGAGCCGGGCGTCGTCGTGGAACTCGCCGGTGCAGGGCTCGTGCCGGGCGATGCTGCCGGCCGGCCGGTTCTCCGGCTTCGCCGCGGCGCTCGCGGCGGGCGCCGCGATCAGTCCGGCGGTGATGCCCAGCGCGGCAAGTACCGTGCGCATGCGGTGCATTCGGGTGTCCCCTCAAGTACTGATGATCTACCAGTGAGGTGACAAAGGGTAGCCGCACGGTCACCGTGGGGCTCGACACCATGCCGTTCTCAGACCGCGGTGCCGTCCGCGGCATCGGGCGGGGACGCCTCGGTGAGGGCGAACCAGGCGGTCTTGCCCTCGGGTTCGGGCCGTACGCCCCATTGGTCGGCCAGGATGTCAAGGAGCAGCAGCCCCCGTCCCGACGAGGCGAGTTCGACCGGGGTCCGCTGGTGGGGCAGTTCGTCGCCCCGGTCCATGACCTCGACGAGCAGTCTGCGCCGGCCGGTCTCCCCGGTGACGTAGGCGGTGAGTGAGCCGTCCTGGTCGGTGTGCACGAGTACGTTGCCGAGCAGTTCCGTCGCCAGGAGGACCGCGGTGTCCACCTGGTCGGGCCGCGCCCAGTCGTACAGCAGCGCCTTCAGCTCGGCGCGTGCCTCGGCCAGGCCCTCGCCCTGGTCCTGGCCGATGGTGAGTACCAGGCGGCGCTTGTCGACCTCGGCGCGCGGCTTCACGGAGTCGCGGCGCACCAGCAGGAGCGCGATGTCGTCGCCGTCGCGGGCGGCGCCCTCCCGGGCGCCGGGTTCGGGGCTGAGGACGGCCGACATCAGCCGGTCCGCCATCGCTTCGAGGTCCTCGACGGGGCCGGGCGAGAACGCGTCGCGCACCCGCACCCAGCCGCTGTACATGTCGTGGCCGCCGTTCTCGATCAGGCCGTCCGTGCACAGCATCAGGACCTCGCCGTCGTGCAGGCGCAGGGTGTCGACGGGGTAGTCCTCCTCGCCGGGCATCAGGCCGAGCGGCAGTCCGCCGCTGATGTGCTTGATCAGGCAGGTGCCGTCCGGAGTCCGCAGGACGGGGTGCGGGTGGCCTGCGCGTGCGATGTGCAGGTTGCCGGTGGACGGGTCGGCCTCGATGTAGAGGCAGGTGGCGAACCGGTCCTCGTCCAGGGTGGTCAGGAAGCGGGAGGCCCGTGCCAGTACGGCGTCCGGGCCGTGCCCCTCGGCGGCGTACGCGTGCACGGCCGTGCGCAGCTGGGCCATCAGCCCCGCCGCGTGCACATCGTGGCCCTGTACGTCTCCGATGACCAGGGCGAGTCGGCCGCTGGGCAGGTCGATGCTGTCGTACCAGTCCCCGCCGACCATGAGCCCTCCCCCGGTCGGCACGTAGCGGGTGGCGACGCTCAGGCCGGTCATAGCGGGACCTGCGGCGCGCATGCTCCGGCGCAGGCCGCGGGAGAGGGCCAGTTCCGCCTTGCCGGCCCGTGCGCGTTCGAGGACCTGGCCGACCATCCGGCCGGTGACGGTCAGCAGGGCGCGCTCGCTCGTACTGAAGGGGACGGGTGAGCGGAAGGCGGCGAGCCATACTCCGACGACCCGCCCGGCGGTCACCAGCGGCAGGAAGGCCCAGGCGTTGCGGCCCTTGCGGGCCGACATGTGCCAGGTGGCCGGGAACGCGGCGCGGTACTCCCGCGTCGAGGCCAGGAACACCGCCCGGCCGGTCCTGGCGACCTCGGCGGCCGGGTATTCGGTCGTCATCGGCATCCGGAAGCCCTGGTCGACCATGCCTCCGGGCCGGAATCCGTGCTGGGCCAGCGCGCTGAGGTGCCCGTCGCCGATTCCGAACACGCACTGGCCGTCGAGCGGGAAGTCCGGCGCGTACAGCCCGGCCACCAGTCTCAGCGCCTCGTCGAGCGAGTCGGACTCGCCGATCGCGTGACCGGCCGAGAGCAGGAGCGAGTCGCGGCGTCTGACCGCATCACCGGGCGGGACGCCCTCGGCGGCGGGCCGGCTCCCCCGGCCGTCCCGCGGCGCCGGGGACGGGGCGTCCATCCGGTTCAGCTCGGCGATCTGGTCCAGCTCGGCCTCGAACTCCTCCGGCGGCGGTTCATGCCGTTCACCACCCATCCGGCATCCCTTCGTCCGATGTCCGTCGCCGACTGTTCGTACCATGCTCCGACGGTGGAGCCGGGTCCGCAGTGCGAGGGGGCGTGACGGCGCGGTGCACGGAGCCGTGCGGGGCGCCGGGGCGCGGGAATCCGAAGGGACGGAAAGGGCGGTGGGCCGACGCCCGAACGGGGCGGGCCGGCCCGTCAGCGGTACGCGGCAGACCTGCGTACGTCGCTGAAGTCGACGGCCTGGCCGGCCTCGCGCAGAGTCTCCTCAGCCACTCGGCGCACCTCCGCCAGAACGTCCCCGTGTTCCTCCACGAGACCGGCGTAGATCGGTGCCTCGGAACTGTCTGTGAAACTCACGTCGAACTGCCTCAATCGGTTGGGTATGCCATCGTTCGGCCGGAAACAGGGGCCGATTCTACGTGGTCCGCCGTCGGGGCCGCGGGCGGCACCGGGGAGTGGACGTTGCGGGCGATACCCGGTTTCGGCTGTGTTTGCCGTCCCGGGGGCCGGACGGGGCATGAGATCCTGCGCCGGGCGCGGAGAAAACGGTTGACCTCAAGTCAACTTGAGATCTTAGCGTTCTGTCTGCGCCCCGGGCCGTGTCCGGTCGACGGGAGCATCGATTCGCCCCGGAGGCACGCATGAGTATGGAAGTCACGGCTTGGTCATCGCTGCACAGTGCGATGAGCGCCCAGCAGGACCGCCGGCCGTTCTCCCGGGCCACCGTGCGTCGGATCGCCGCCTTCGCCCGGCCGCGCCGCCGTGAGCTCTACCGCTTCCTCGTGCTGAGCGTGGTCACCGCCCTGCTGGCGGTGGCCACGCCGGTACTGGCCGGCCGGGTGGTCAACGCGATCGTGCAGGGCAAGGAGAACGGCACGGTGACCCGGCTGGCGCTGGTGATCGCCCTGATCGCCGTGGCCGAGGCGGGGCTCGGCCTGCTGACCCGCCTGCTGTCGGCCACCCTGGGCGAGGGTCTGATCCTGGATCTGCGCACAGCGGTCTTCGACCACGTGCAGCGGATGCCGGTCGCCTTCTTCACCCGGACCCGCACCGGGGCCCTGGTGAGCCGGCTCAACAACGACGTCATCGGGGCTCAGCGGGCGTTCAGCAACACCCTGTCCGGCGTGGTGTCCAACCTGGTGACCCTGTTGCTGACCCTCACGGTGATGCTCACCATCTCCTGGCAGATCACCCTGCTCGCGCTCGTCCTGCTGCCGGTGTTCGTCGTGCCCGCGCGGCGGATGGGCTCCAGGATGGCCCGGATGCAGCGTGAGGCGGCCGGTCACAACGCCGCCATGGGCACCCAGATGACCGAGCGTTTCTCGGCTCCCGGCGCGACTCTGGTCAAGCTGTTCGGCCGTCCGGCCGACGAGTCCGCCGAGTTCGCCGCTCGCGCCGGCCGGGTCCGGGACATCGGGATCCGTACGGCCATGGCGCAGTCGACGTTCATCACGGCGCTCACCCTGGTGTCCGCGCTGGCTCTCGCGCTGGTCTACGGGCTCGGCGGCTACTACGCGCTGCGCGGGAGCCTGGAGCCGGGTGCGGTCGTGGCGCTCGCGCTGCTGCTGACCCGGCTCTACGCCCCGCTGACCGCGCTTGCCGGTGCCCGGGTCGAGGTGATGAGCGCCCTGGTGAGCTTCGAGCGGGTCTTCGAGATCCTGGACCTGAAGCCGCTGATCGCCGAGAAGCCGGATGCCCGCAAGGTGCCGGACGGCCCGGTGTCGGTGGAGTTCGACGGGGTGTCCTTCGGCTACCCGTCCGCCGACAAGGTCTCCCTCGCCTCTCTCGAAGAGGTCGCGACGCTCGATTCCCGGGGCGGTACGGAGGTCCTGCACGATGTCTCCTTCCGTGCCGAGCCCGGCCGGATGGTCGCCCTGGTCGGCTCCTCGGGCGCGGGCAAGTCGACGATCGCGCAGCTGCTGCCCCGGCTGTACGACACCGATGCCGGCGCGGTGCGGCTGAACGGCGTCGACGTACGCGATCTGAGCGCCGACTCGATCCGCGAGACCCTCGGCATGGTCACCCAGGACGGGCACCTCTTCCATGAGTCGGTCCGCGCCAACCTCACGCTGGCCAGGCCCGGAGCGAGCGAGGAGGAGATCTGGGACGCCCTGCGCCGCTCCCGCCTCGACGGGCTGGTGGCCTCGCTGCCCGACGGCCTCGACACGGTCGTGGGCGAGCGCGGCTACCGGCTCTCGGGCGGTGAACGGCAGCGGCTGACGATCGCCAGGCTGCTCCTGGCCCAGCAGCGCGTCGTGATCCTCGACGAGGCGACCGCGCACCTCGACTCGACGTCGGAGGCGGCCGTGCAGGAGGCGCTGGCGGAGGCGCTGGAGGGACGCACCGCCGTGGTGATCGCCCACCGGCTCTCGACGGTGCGGGCGGCCGACCTGATCCTGGTCATCGAGGAGGGCCGGGTGGCCGAGCGCGGCACGCACAGCGAGCTGCTGGCCGCGGGTGGGCGGTACGAGGAGCTGTACCGGACGCAGTTCGAGTCGCCGGCGGCGAACGGCGCGCGCCCGGAGTCCGTCCCGGCCGAATGACGAGGGAGGCGCCCCCCGGTCCGTGCGGACCGGGGGGCGCCTCGTGTGCGGGGCCGTGGGGTGGCCGGGTCAGTCGTTGTCGACGTGCTCGCCGGTGACGGAGCCACTGGCCGCGTCGATGTCGACCGTCGTCTCCTTGAAGTCCTTGGCGACGACGTCGACGGACCAGACGAGGACGTTCTTGTCGTTGTCGTCCAGGTCGAGGGAGGTGACGGTGCCCTTGGCCTTGGCGGTCGCGGCCTTGGCCGCCTGCTGCGGCGTCTGCGTGGCCTTGGCGATGCGCTCGGCGGTGCGGGACTTCTCCTGCGCGTCCTGGTCCGGGTCCTCGACGGACTGGAGCACCTTGCCGGAGACGGCGTCGATGCGCACGGTGTGCTCGGTGCCGTCCTTCGCCACGACGGCCGCCACCCACTCCGGGCCCTTGGCGGCGGGGCTGGCGGACGGGGAGGCGCTCGCTCCGGAGGGCGATGCGCCGGCACCGCTCGGTGAGGAACTGGCACCGGACGGGGAGGCGCTCGCACTCGCGGACTCGGACGCGCCGGCGGTCGCGCTCGCACTCGCGGACGCGTCGGTGTCGTCGTCGGACTTCCCCGGGCCCTTCAGGTCGAGTTCGATCACCTTGCTTCCCGCGACGGCTCCCTCGGCCGTGGTGAGGGCCTTGTCGAAGGTGATCTTGGTGGAGGCCAGCAGCTTCTTGCGCTTCTCCTGGTCCTTGGTCAGCGAGGCGCTCGGGCTGGGCGTGGGGCTGGTCGTCCCTTCCGGGACGGCGCGCGCGGCTTCGGAGGTCTCCGTCCCCGTCGACGCGCTGCCGCTGTCCTGGCCGCAGCCGGTGAGCAGGGCCGCGGTCAGGACGACGCAGGCGGCGCCGGCCGCACGGAGGCGGTGGGCGCGGAGGAGTCCGGTGTTCTTCGGTCGGGGGTGATAGGTCATGCCGGCATGCCTAACCGCCGTGCGGCCCCGGCATGTGGGGTGACGGGTCGGAGTCACCCGATCAACCGTGTTCCGGCCCGGACCCGCCCGTCCCCGGCGCAGCGAGCCGGTGCGAGGGGCGGGCGACGGCGAGAGGACCGGTTCCCTGGTGTGCCACGGGAAATCGGCTTCCGATATTGGCTCCCGCGGGTCGCGATCCGGGCGTTTTGGTGCGAGCCTGGATGCATGACCTGGGCGTCCTGGACGACACGCGGAGTGTATTCGGGGCACGGCGGCGTGCTCACCGAAGAGGTCGGGCCGCTGTCGGGCGATCTGACCGTGCACACCACATGGGCCGATGACACGGCACAGATAACCGTGCAGTACACCGACGCGGCCGACTGGTTCACCATGTCGGGCAGCCCCGTCCCCTGCTCCTCCGAGGAGGAGAGCCGGACCCTGCACGAGGCCGTGGTGAACGCCGTCCGGCGGGGTGCGGCGGCCACCGTGCCGGCCGCGTGCCCGGAGCGGGACGGGCGGACCGGCGAAACCGCCTCCGAGTAAGCCACGACCACGGGGCCCGTCCGAGCCGGTACCCGGCGGAGCGCCCGCACGCGAAGGCGTACGGGCGCGCGGCGGGAACCGGTGCGGTTAGGCGGACCCGCTCCACCGGTCAGTGGGCCTTCTTCACGAACTCCGTCGTGTACGTCTTGGAGAGGTCGACGTCCGCGTTCTTGAGGTTGGGGTTGAAGGCCTTCAGGACCCGCTCGACGGTGGCCGGACCGTCCGGGGGCATCACCCCGTCGGTGGTGAACATCGGCAGGGTGTTCTTGATGGACTGTGCGTAGAGCGCGGCGCCGCCGCCCTGCGCGTAGTCGGCGGGCATCTTCGCGGCGATCTCGTCCGCGCTGTGCGTCGACATCCACTTCAGGGTCTTCACGAAGGCGTTGGCCAGCTTCTGCACGGTCGCCTTGTGGGCGTTGACCCACTCGGTCTGCATGTAGAGGCTGGAGGACGGGTAGAGCCCGCCGAGCGCCTTCTTGGACCCCTCCGGGGTCCGCATGTCGATGAGGATGCTGCCGAGCTTCTTGTCCAGGATGGTGGCCACGGTCGGGTCGGTGGTCATACCGCCCTGGATGGAGCCCTGCTGGAGCGCGGAGATGAACGTTTGGCCGGCTCCGACCGCTACGGGGGTGAACTCGCTGGTCTGCACCCCGTTCTTCACGGCGAGGTACTTCGTCAGGAAGTCGGTCGAGGAACCGAGTCCCGTCACGCCCAGCTTCTTGCCCTTGAAGTCCTTGGCCGAGCCGATGTCGCCGGCCGCCTTGTTGGAGACCATCTCGACCTCGCCGGGCGCCTGGGAGAGCTGGACCACCGACTCGACGTGCTTGCCCTTCACCTGGAGATCGAGCGTGTGGTCGTAGAAGCCCACGGTTCCCTGTACGTCGCCGGAGACGAGCGCGGTCTCCGCCTGGACGCCGGCGGGCTCGGTCAGCAGCTGGACGGCGACTCCCTCGTCCTTGAAGTAGCCGAGCCGCTCGGTGAGCATCGCGGGCAGGTAGATGACCTTGTCCAGGCCGCCCACCATGATCTTCACGCTGTCGTTCTTGTCGCCGGACGCGGAGGTGGAGTCGCCTCCGCAGGCGGTCAGGCTCGCCGCGGCGAGGGCTCCGGCGACGGCGAGTGCCGGGATCCGGGGGGACATACGCATCTGGTTCACGTCCTTGTGAAGAGGGTTCCCCTGAGGGGAGGGAGGGTGGCGAGGGTCAGCGCGCGGTGTCGGCGTCGGCCGGTTTCCAGCGGAAGAGCTTCTTCTCCAGGAAGGTGAGCAGCCCCTCGGCGAGCAGCGCGACGACCGCGAGGATGGCCATGGCGGCGTACACACCGGCCGCGTTGAAGGTGCCCTGCGAGGCGGCGACCAGCAGACCGAGTCCCTTGGTGGCGCCGATGTACTCACCGACGATGGCGCCGATCAGGGCGAAGCCGAAGCTGACATGGAGGCTGGTGAAGATCCATGAGGTGGCGGAGGGAATGACCACCTGAAGGGTGACCTGCCGGTTGCTGGCGCCCAGGATCCGGGAGTTGGCGACCAGGTTGCGGTCGACCTCCCTGGCGCCCTGGAAGGCGTTGAAGAAGACCGGGAAGAACACCAGGACGACCGCGGAGGCGACCTTGGACGCCGGGCCCAGGCCGAACCAGATCAGGAAGATCGGGGCGAGCACGATGCGCGGCAGGGCGTTGAGGACCTTGATGTACGGGCCGAGGACATCGGCGGCGAAGCGGACCCGGCCGAGCGCGATACCGAACAGCACACCGGCGATCACGCCGATGACCCAGCCGAGCAGCGCCTCGTAGAGCGTGTACCAGATCTGCTCCCACAGGGAGCCCTGGGCGGTGCCGTCGGTCACCCAGGTACGGATCTGCTCCCAGATCTTCGACGGCATGGAGAAGTTGAACGGATCGATGACGGCCGTCCTGGCCAGCCACTCCCACAGTCCGACGACCGCGACGAGGACGGCGATCCGGCTGGCCAGTACCAGCATCCTGCGGTTGCGTGCGGCCCGCGCCCTGGCCTCGGTCCGGCCGGTGCCGCTCGCGGCGGCGGTCTTGGTGACGGTCTCAGGCAGCATCGGCCGCACCCCTCTCGCGGGTGATGCGGACCTCTTCGCCGAGCGAGGACCAGATCTCGCGGTAGATCTCCAGGAACCGGGGCTCCAGGCGCACCTGTTCGACCTTGCGCGGACGCGGCAGGCCGATCTCGAAGACCTCCTTGACCGTGGCCGGTCCGGCGGTCATCACGACGACCTTGTCGGCGAGTGCGATGGACTCCTCCAGGTCGTGTGTGACGAAGACGACGGAGGCTCCCGTGCCTCCCCACAGCTCCAGCAGCTCGTCGGACATCAGGGCCCGGGTCTGCACGTCGAGTGCCGAGAACGGCTCGTCCATCAGCAGGATCTCCGGGTCGTTGACGAAGGTCGCGGCGAGTGCGACCCGCTTGCGCTGCCCCCCGGAGAGCTGGTGCGGATAGCGGTCCTCGAAGGAGGACAGACCGACCCGGTCGAGCCAGGCCCGCGCACGTTCCTTCGCCTCCGCCTTCGGCACGCCCCGGAAGCGGGGGCCCGCCATGACGTTGGACAGAACCGTCCGCCAGGGGAAGACCGCGTCCTGCTGGAAGACGAAGCCGACCTTGTCACCGATGCCGCGCACCGGCTCGCCGGAGACCAACACCTCCCCCTCGGTGGGCTCCTCCAGCCCGCTGATCAGGGTCAGGGTGGTCGACTTGCCGCATCCGGTCGGACCGACGACGGCGACGAACTCCCCCCTGCCGATCGTCAGATCCAGATCCCGTACGGCGGTGTGGAGCGCCCCCGACGGAGTCCGGAACGCTTTGCTCGCCCCCCGCAGCTCGATGGCGGGGCTCGTTTCGCTGTTCATGGGGCGGGACGCTAGGGGCGCTCCGGGCCCGGCGGGAGCCTTGCGCCCACAACTCCGGGTTCTGCCCGTTACCCGGGGTTCTGCTCATTGTGCTCACTGCCGTACAACGAAGCGGAGACGAGGGCTAGGCAGCGAGGTCAGAGCCGTTTACCTTGCGTTAACACCGAGCGGATCGGAGTACCGGATTCGAGGACCGCGGGAGAGCAGAGGACACGGACATGCGCATTCACTGGCCCCGCCGTGTCTTCGCCCAGGTGCTGCTCACCCAGGTGGTGATCACGACGGGGGTGGTCATGCTCGTCACCGGGCTCTTCCTCGCCCCGCTCAGCCACGAGCTCGACGACCAGGCGATGCGGCGGGCGCTGTCCATCGCCCAGACCACCGCCGCCGAACCCGGCCTGGTGGAGAAGCTGCTCAGCTCCCGGCCCGATCCGGCCGGGCCCGTACAGGCGGAGGCGGAGCGGATCCGGCGGGCCACCGGGGCGCTGTACATCGTGGTGATGGACACCCGGGGAGTGCGCTGGTCGCACACCGAGACCGACCGGATCAGCGAACGCGTCTCGACCGATCCGAGTACGGCGCTGGCCGGCCGCGAGGTCATGCAGATCGACATCGGGACCCTGGGGCGCTCCGCCCGCGCGAAGGTCCCGCTGCGCGACCGGGCCGGCACCGTGGTCGGGGCCGTCTCGGTGGGCATCGCGTACACGAGCGTCCGGCAGGGGCTGCTCGGCACCATTCCGGTGCTCCTGCAGTACGCGGGGGCCGCGCTCGCGGCGGGGGTACTGGCGGCCCTCGTCGTCTCCCGCCGTGTCCAGCGCAACACGCACGGGCTGGCCTTCGCGGACATCTCCGCGCTCCTGGACGAGCGCGAGGCGATGCTGCACAGCATCCGCGAGGCGGTGCTCGCCCTCGATTCGCGCGGGCGGATCCGGCTGCTCAACGACGAGGCGCAGCGGCTGCTGGAGCTGACCCCGGACGCGGTCGGCCGGACGCTGGGCGAGGTGCTGCCGCCGGGGCGTACGACGGAGGTGCTGGCGGGCCGGGTCGACGGCGCGAATCTGCTCACCGTCTCCCGGGGGCGGGTGCTGATCGCGAACCGGATGCCGACCGGCGACGGCGGCGCCGTCGTGACGCTGCGCGACCGCACCGAACTCGAACTGCTCGGCCGCGAGCTGGACTCCACGCACGGACTGCTCGACGCGCTCCGCGCCCAGGACCACGAGCACGCCAACCGGCTGCACACCCTGCTGGGCCTGCTGGAGCTGGGCAGGCACGAGGCGGCGGTGGACTTCGTCACCGAGGTGTCCGACGGCCGCCGTGCCTCGGCCGAGCAGGTCGCGGAGCGCGTGAACGATCCGCTGCTCTCGGCACTGCTGGTGGGCAAGTCCGCCGTCGCCGCCGAGCGCGGCGCGTCCTTGCTGGTCTCCCCCGCCACCCGGCTGCCCGACGTCGTGGTGGACCCGCGCGACCTGGTGACCGTACTGGGCAACCTCATCGACAACGCCCTGGACGTCGCCACGCTGGTCGAGGTGGAGCTGCTCGCCGAGGGCACCACCGCCGTCCTGCGGGTCAGCGACGACGGCCCCGGAGTGCCCGTCGGCATGCGGGAACAGATCTTCACCGAGGGGTGGTCCACCAAGGAGTCCCCGGCCCACCGGGAGCGCGGGCTCGGGCTGGCGCTGGTGCGGCGCCTGGCGGAGCGCTACGGCGGCGCGGCCCGGGTCACGGCCAGGGCCGGTGGCGGCGCGGTCTTCACGGTCGTCCTGCCGGAGGCGCTCGCCGTCCGGCAGCGAGTCGAAGCGGGAGAGTGGCAGTGATTGACGTTCTGGTGGTGGACGACGACTTCCGGGTGGCGGAGATCAACGCGGCCTACGTGACCAAGGTGCCCGGTTTCCGGGTCGTCTCCCGCGCCCACACGGCCGCGCAGGCGCTGTCCGTCCTGGAGCGCGAACATGTCGATCTGATCCTGCTCGATCACTATCTGCCCGACCGCACGGGGCTCACGCTGGTACGTCAGCTGCGTCAGCTCGGCCACCCCGCCGACGTGATCATGGTGACGGCCGCCCGCGACGTGGTGACGGTGCGGACCGCGCTGCGGTACGGCGCCCTGCAGTACCTGGTCAAGCCGTTCAGTTTTGGTGGCCTGCGCTCCAAGCTGGAGAGCTACGCGACGCTGCGCCGCACCCTGGACGGTGTGGAGAGCCGTCGCGGCGAGGCCGGTCAGGAGCAGGTCGACCAGATCTTCGGGGCGCTGCGCACCTCGGAGTCCGTCGTCGCGGCCGGGCTCCCGAAGGGGCACTCGGCGCCGACCGCCGATGTCATCCGCCAGGTGCTGCTCGCGGCCGGTGAGCCGCTGTCCGCGCACGAGGTCGCCGCGCGGGCCGGTCTGAGCCGGTCGACCGCCCAGCGGTACCTCAAGTACCTGGAGGGTGCGGGCCGGATCAGCCTGACCCTGAAGTACGGGGACACCGGCCGCCCGGAGCACCGCTACGCCTGGGCGGTGGCCGGCTGAGGGACCGCTCCCCCGCAAGCGCGCAACCTCTCTGCAACGTCCGGCCGGGTTGCATGGGGGCCATGCACGCACCGCGATCCCCGCGGTGCCCGGAAGGAGACCGATCCGTGAACCGATGCGAGGGTGTGCGGCCATGAGCTCCGCGCAAGCGCCGCCGGTGGAGCTCACACCCGCGGCCGCGGATCTGCTGCGGCGGCTGCGCGAGCTGCACGGGCCGCTGATGTTCCACCAGTCGGGCGGCTGCTGCGACGGCAGCGCGCCGATGTGCTACCAGGACGGGGAGTTCCGCACCGGCGGCTCCGACGTACTGCTCGCCTCCCTGGAGGTCGACGGGATGGCGGAGACCGTTCCGTTCTGGATGTCGAGGAGCCAGTCCGAGGTGTGGGCGCACACCCGGCTGATCGTGGATGTGGTGGAGGGCCGCGGCAGCGGCTTCTCGCTGGAGGCCCCGGAGGGGGTGCGGTTCCTGATCCGGTCGCGGCTCGTGGGCGGCTGACCGGATGCGCGTGGGCCGGGCGTCAGGCCCGGGGCCCGCGCGCACCGCCGGGTCCACGCCGCGCGCTCGTCCGCCGGTCGAGGAGTTCGCGGCGGATCTCGGCGGCCGTGCTCCTGGCCCGGTCCGAGGTGGCCCTGCGGTCCGCCTGGGCGGGCACGAACCGGTGCAGCGCCTGCCCGCAGCGCGGGCAGGCGGTGTCGTTGTGGAGCAGCCTGCCGTCCTCGCACCGGGAGTCCTCGCAGCGTGCCGAGGTCAGCAGGTGTCCGGCGATCTCCAGGGGCGGCCAGCGGCGCCGGCCGTCCTCGTCCTTCTCCTGGAGGGTGTGGGCCCAGCGTGCGTTCCACCGGCGCTCCACCCGGTCCAGGAGCTGGTCCGGGGTGCGCCGGCCCAGCTCCCGCTGGATCATCTCGACGAGTTCGGCGGGGTAGCGGCCGCCGAACTCCCTCATGAGGGGCTGCGGAAGCGCGTGCAGGAGGTAGCCGACGGGATCCGCGCCCGCCCGCTGCCACTTGCGGCACTGGCAATCCCCGTCCGCCGACAGTGGGGTGCGGCAGCGGCTGCACAGGCCCCGGCAGTCGCCGCACAGTCCGTGGTCGAGTCCGTCCAGGTGCCGGGCGGGGGCCCGGCCGCACTCGCGGCAGCAGGAGGCGCACAGGCCGCAGAGCCGCTCGAAGCCGACGGCCGTCGTCCAGGGCCGCTGCTGGCAGCGGCAGCAGCGGCTGCTGTTGCAGTGCTCGTGGTGCACGGCGGCCGGTTCGCGTCCCAGTGGGGGCAATGACATGGCTGCGCTCTCCGGGTCCCTCGCTCGGTGCGGCGCCCGGCAGCCGTTGCCGTGCCGGACGGGGATACGGTACGCGGTGTCCCGCACCCCACCGGACCGTTTCATACCCGAATGCCCGAGGCCCCCGTACAGCCGCACAAGGCAATGAACTGACCGAAATAGGAAAGTTCCCTTGTATACCGGATCATTCGTGTGCGGTGACGAGCCGCTGCTTGACCTTGCCGTTGGCGGCAGGGTTGAACGATTGCCGCATGAACAGCAGCTCAGCACCTTCCAGGCCTTCCGCCGACCGCGTCGTCGCCATCACCGGTGCGGGGACCGGCATCGGCCGTGCCACCGCCCACGCCTTCGCCGCCGAGGGGGCCACGGTCCTCGTCATCGGGCGGCGCCCCGGCCCCCTCGGAGAGACCGCCGCCGGGCACGACCGGATCGTGCCACTGGTGGCCGACATCACCGGCCCCGGCGAGCCCGAGCGGATCGTCCGCACCGCCCAGGAGACGTACGGGCGGCTCGACGTACTGGTCAACAACGCCGCGGTGGTCCGCAGCGCCGCCCTCGACGCCGTGACCACCGAGATCATCGAGCCACAGCTGGCCACCAACCTGGTCGCACCCCTCCTGCTCTCCCGGGCCGCGCTGCCCCTGCTGGAGGCCTCCGCCGGCGTCATCGTGAACATCAGTACGTCGATCGGGCAGCGGGGCTGGCCGAACGGCTCCGTCTACGCCGCGACCAAGATGGCCATGGAGCTGTTCACCCGCACCTGGGCGGTCGAACTCGCGCCGCGCGGCATCCGCGTGGTGGCGGTCGCGCCCGGTGCGATCGGTACCCCGATCGGCAAGCACCAGGGGCTGACGCCGGAGCAGCTGGCGGCGCTGCGGGAGTGGCAGCTGGCGCACACTCCGATGCGGCGGCGCGGCACCCCCGAGGAGGTGGCGCGCTCGATCACGTATCTCGCCTCGCCCGACGCCTCGTTCATCACCGGTGCGGTTCTCCCGGTCGACGGCGGTGCCGTGGTCGCGTGATAAGAGTGAACGGGGAGGTGGTGGGGGTGCTGATCGGCGAGCTGGCCGGGGCCACCGGCACGACCGCGCGTGCGCTGCGCCACTACGAGCAGGCCGGGCTGATCACCTCCCGGCGGGCGGCCAACGGCTACCGGGTGTACGAGGCGCGCGCGGTCGTCCGGGTCCGCAACATCCGCCATCTGCTGGCCGCCGGGCTCACGCTGGACGACGTCCGGGCCTTCCTGCCCTGCCTGGACGGCGATGTCGTCGCCTCCCCGCCCTCGCCGCTCGGACTGCGGATCGCCCGCGAGCGGCTCGCGGTCCTCGACGCGCGGATCGCCGCCCAGACCGAGGCCCGGGACCGGCTGGCCGAGGCGCTTCGGGCGCTGCCCGGTGACCCGGCCCCGCCGGGTAGAGCCACCGGGGCGGCGACGGGGTCAGGGCCGGATGCTGCTCACCACGTCGGCGGTGGCCGTGAGGCCCTCCTGGATGGTGGGCGCCATGCTCGTCCCCGCGAGGAAGAACCCCAGCAGGCCGCAGACCAGCGCGTGTGAGATCTTCAGTCCGCCGTTGCGGAGGAAGATCACCGCCAGGATCAGCAGAAGCAGTACCAGTGAGATCGAAATGGCCATGGCCAACCTCCTCCGCCGCGCCTGAATTGCGGCATTCGGCGGCCAGTTTGGCGTAGCGCAGAGGCCATCCGGCGCACTGGCGTGTCCGCCAAACGGGTAGGGCTGGGCGAACACGCGCGGGGTGCCGGGCGGCTCCCGGTCAGCCGGAACTGCCGGGGCCGCCCGGCCGCGTCACGGCGCGGGCAGTTCCATCAGTTCCGCGACGGTCCCTCGGTGGCGGCCCGCCGTGCCGTACGCGATCGAGTCGGCCTTGGCGCGCTTGAGGTACAGGTGCGCCGGGTGCTCCCAGGTCATCCCGATTCCGCCGTGGAGCTGAACGCACTCCTCCGCCGCGTGGACGGCGACCCCGGAGCAGTACGCCTGCGCGACGGCCACCGCCAGCGGCGCGTCGGGGCTGCCGGTGGCCAGCGCGTCCGCCGCGTTGCGCGCCGCCGCCCGCGCCGAGACGACCTGCAGCCAGAGCTGGGCCATGCGGTGCTTGAGCGACTGGAACGAGCCGACGGGGCGGTTGAACTGGCGGCGCTCGCGGGTGTACCGGACCGTCTCGGTCAGGCACCACTCGGCGAGCCCGAGCTGTTCGGAGGCGAGGAGCCCGGCTCCGGCCAGCAGCCCCGCGCGCACCGCTTCCCGGCCTGCCGGGGCGTCCGCGAGGCGGGTTCCGGTGGCCCCGGCCAGGGTGACGGTGGCGAGCGGGCGGGTCAGGTCGAGCGCGACGAGCGGCTCGACGGCGACGCCCTCGGCGTCCGCGGGGACGGCGTACAGCCCGTCGGCGGCCGGGACCAGCAGCACATCGGCGGCGGCCGCGTCGGCAATCGGGCCGAGCGTGCCGTCGAGCTGCGCGGTCACGGTGGGCGGGCCGGGCGCGGCTGCGGAGAACGGCACCGCGAGTACCGCGACCTTGCGGCCCGAAGCCAGGTCCGCGAGGAGTGCGGCCACCGGCCCGTCCTGGGCACCGAGCGCCAGCAGCGTCTCGGTGGCGACGACGGAACTGGTCAGGTAGGGCGCGGGGGCGACGCGGCGCCCGAGTTCCTCCATGACCACGGCGGCCTCGCGGTGTCCGGCGCCCTGTCCGCCGAGCTTCTCGGGCACCAGGAGTCCGGCAGCGCCGATGCCGGTGGCGAGCGCCTTCCAGAGCTGCGGGTCCTGCGGCGTGCCGGACTCGGTGCGGGCGATCACCGCCGGCGCGTCGCACCGGGCGTCCAGGAGCGAGCGGACGGCGGCGCGCAGGTCGTCCTCGGCCTCCGAGTACAGCAGATCGGGCGCCTGGCTCTCTTCGGTCCGTACAGTCATCGGGACAGGTCCTTCCAGGCGACGTCCTTGTCGTTGCGCGGTTCGGCGGGCAGGCCGAGCACGCGTTCGGCGACGATGTTGAGCAGTACCTCGCTCGTGCCGCCCTCGATGGAGTTACCCTTCGAGCGGAGGTAGCGGTAACCGGCGTCGCGGCCGGTGAAGTCGACGAGTTCGGGCCGGCGCATCGTCCAGTCGCTGTACAACAGGCCCTCATCACCCAGGAGTTCAACTTCCAGGGCGCTGATCTCCTGGTTGAGCCGGGCGAAGGCCAGCTTCATCCCGGAGCCCTCGGGGCCCGGCTGTCCGGCGACGAGCTGCTGGCGCAGGCGCGCCCCGGTGAGCCGGGCGACCTCGGCCTCCACCCAGAGGGTGAGCAGGCTCTGGTGCAGATCGTGGGTACGCAGTTCGGGGCGCTCGCGCCAGGTCGCGGCGACCGGTCCGATCATGCCGCCCTCGCGCGGGATGCGCGCTCCACCGATGGAGACGCGCTCGTTCATGAGCGTCGTCTGCGCGACCTTCCAGCCCTCACCGACCGGCCCGAGCCGGTGGCTGTCGGGGATGCGAACGCCGGTGAGGAAGACCTCGTTGAACTCGGCCTCGCCGGTGATCTGCCGCAGCGGCCGCACCTCTACGCCGGGGTCGGTCATGTCGCAGATGAAGTAGCTGATGCCGCGGTGCTTGGGCACGTCGGGGTCGGTACGGGCGATGAGGATCGCCCAGCGCGCCAGATGGGCGCTGGACGTCCAGACCTTCTGCCCGTCGACCACCCAGTCCTCCCCGTCGCGGACGGCGCGGGTGGAGAGGGCGGCCAGGTCGGAGCCGGCGCCCGGCTCGCTGAACAGCTGGCACCACACCTCGTCCCCGACCCACAGGGGGCGCAGGAACCGCTTCTTCTGCTCGTCGGTCCCGTAGCCGAGGACGGTCGGGGCGGCCATGCCGAGGCCGATGCCGATACGGCGCGGGTCGTTGTCCGGCGCGTCCGCCGCGGCGAGTTCGGCGTCGACGACGGTCTGCAGGGAGCGCGGCGCGTCGAGGCCGCCGAGTCCGGCCGGGTAGTGCACCCAGGCGAGTCCGGCGTCGAAGCGGGCCCTGAGGAAGTCGGTGCGGTCGGTGGTGGCCGGGGGGTGAGTGGCCAGCAGTTCCCGGGTGAGGCGGCGCAGTCGCGCGGCGTCGGGGGCGGTCATCGGGCGGCTCCTGACGGGAGGACGACGATGCGGCCGGTGCTGGTGCCGTCGGCGACGCGCTGGACCGCGGCCGCCGCGCCGTCCATCGCGACGCGCTCACTGATCAGCGGCTTGACGACGCCCTCGGCGGCGAGCCGGGTCAGCTCCCGGTGACAGTCGCGGACCGCCTGCGGGTCCTTGGTGTTGTACAGGCCCCAGTGGAGTCCGAGGACCGAGTAGTTCTTCACCAGGGCGTGGTTGAGCCCCGGGGTGGGGATCACGCCGCTGGCGAAGCCGACGACGATCACCCGGCCCTCGAAGGCGATGCACTTCACGGACTTGGCGTACGCGTCGCCGCCGACCGGGTCGTAGACGACGTCGGCGCCGCGTCCGCCGGTCGCGTCCTTGACGGCCGCGACGATGTCGTCGGTGCGCCGGTCGATGACCAGGTCGCAGCCGAGGGCGGTGGCCGCCTTGGTCTTCTCCGCGCCGCCGACGACGCCGATGACGGTCGCGCCGGCGGCCTTTCCGAGCTGGACCGCGGCGCTGCCGACGCCGCCGGCTGCGGCGTGGACGAGCAGCGTCTCACCGGCCTGCAGCCGTGCCCGCCGGTGCAGCCCGAACCAGCCGGTCTGGTAGCCGATGTGCAGCGCGGCGGCCTCTGCGTCGTCCAGGGTTTCCGGGGCCGGCAGCAGGGCCGCCTCGTCCGCGACGACGTACTGGGCGAACCCGCCGTCCGGCAGCGCGGGGGTGGCGAGCACCCGGCGGCCGTCCGGCGTCCTGCCGCAGATCTCCACGCCGGGCGTGAACGGCAGCGGGGGCCGCACCTGGTACTGCCCTCGGCAGAGCAGCGCGTCGGGGAAGTTGATGTTTGCCGCGAGCACCTCGACGAGCACCTGCCCGTCGCCGGGCGTGGGCCGGTCCGTCTCCTCCAGCCGCATCACCTCGCTCGGCTCGCCGTTCCGGTGCACTCGCCATGCCTGCATGAGGGGCCTCCACAACACTGTCGGCATTACCACTGCTCCGGCGCATACTAAGCGGTCGCTTGCCCCTCTGGGAACAACCTGCGGGTGACCGCTTCCGCCGGACGGTGACATGCCGGGCCGCGAAGGACGGACGACGGGGCCCCGGGCCGTGGCATGACCGTGCGCCCGGCCCCGCCCGCTCGCGGGCGCCGGGCGCACTGCGGGCCGCCCCGCTACTCGCCCACCACCACCTCCGCGATCTGCGGCGCCCCGGCACCCCCGCGCCAGGCCAGCCGCACCGCGTCGGCGCTCCGGCCGTGCGTGTCGATGTCCGTGTACGCCCCGCCGAGCCTGCCGGCGGTCCGCCATTCGCCGTCCGCGCTCCGCAGCTGGATGTCCGCCGCACCCTCGGCACCGGCCGGCCGCAGGACCGTCACCGAGCCGACCGCACGCGCGCTGCCGAGCCCCACCTCGAGGAACTCGCCTGCCTGCGGGGCCCGCGCGGCGCGGTAGACCGTGCCCGGGTCCCCGTCGGCCGCCGAGCCCATGGCGGATCCGGTGGCCGCGGGCGGGTTGCCGGTGACCGCGCCGTCCGTCGTCGCGACGTGGAACTCACGTACGACGACCCAGCTGGTCTGGGCCGCAGTCGCCCGCGCCCGCACGTAGCGGGCCTTCGTACCGGCGGGCGCGGTCGCCGCGACGTCGGGCTTGCCTGAAAAGGCGGTCAGCGGCTGCCAGCTCGTGCCGTCGGCCGAGTACTCCAGCACGCCCTCGTGCAGGTAGTCGTCGGTGCTGCCGGGCTTGCCCATGGCGAGCGTGATGTCGCCGATGTCCCTGGACCCGCCCAGGTCGACGGTGAACTGATCGTCGACGGCGGGCGCCCCGTCGCTCCAGAAGTACGTGGCGTCGTCGCCGTCGAGCATCCGGGCGGCGATGTTGCCCTGGTACGTGCCCAGGCTCGTCGAAGCGGCGGGGCGGCCGCTCACGCCGAGGATCCGGTCGTGCTCGGCGGTGGCCGCGTCGACGAACCCGTCCAGCACTCCGTCACCGACGTGGACCGGCACCTTGCCGCCGCCGAGGCCGGTGTACACGAAGGACGTGGCCCGTTCGACCTGGGCGGGCAGCTGCTGCCGGAGCTCCCAGGCCTGTGCGCCGTTCCCGGCGCGGGCCGCCTCGACCATGCGCAGGGCCGTGCGGGACGCGGTAGCCCAGGCCTCGGTGGCGTCCAGCCAGGGGCCGGAGTCGTCGATGAAACCCCGGTCCGGAAGTGCCGCGCGCAGCCGGGCGGGGGCTGCGCCGAGGTTTCCGAGCACGGTGGCGAGCCGCTTCGAGTCGCCGGACTTCCAGTAGCGGGCGACCTCGGCCGCCAGTTCCGGTGCCTTGTCGGTGTTGAGCGCCGAGCTGTAGTTGACGTCGGCGAAGGCGCGCAGCGCCTGCTCGGTGCGGGCGTCGCCGCCCGCGTACTCCTTGAGCCCCTTGCCCCACGAGGTTCGCGGGTCGTACGCGGCATCGTTCCAGGAGTAGTCCGCGACGGTGTACAGCGAGAGCTTCGAGGCGTACGGCTGGATCATCGGGTTGGCGGTGATCCCGGCGAGCCTGCCGGGCAGCCCCTTCTCCCGCCCGTTGAACGGGCCGAGGAGCAGCCGGTCGGTCGCGTAGTCGTTCACCGGGTAGTTGTCCCAGGTCAGGATCGGGTGCCCGAACACCTTGCGGGCGGCGTCGGCCTGGGCGTTCGTCATGGTCGGTGCGACGACTCCGACGCCCGTCCACTCGACGAGCACGTCCGGGTCGAGTTGCCCGGACAGTGCCTTCTTGTACGGGGATTCGCTGATGTTGTAGTACTCGGTGGGAACCATCTGGAGTGGCTGCGCACCGGGGTGGGTGGCGATGAACTCCTTGTTGACCCGGTTCAGCAGGTACGCCTGCGCGGCTCCCGCGGCCCCGCCGCCGGTCCCCCACTTCTCCTTGTCGGCGTCGCAGTTCCAGTCGGTGTAGCTGATGTCGTCCAGCGGCACGGCGAAGGTCCGTACGCCGATGTCCCAGATCGTCTGGAACTTGTCGACGAGGGCCTTGGTGTCCGCCTCCGAGCTGTAGCAGACCGACAGGCCGGGAGAGAGCGCGTAGGTGAACTCGACGTGCCGCTGGACTGCCCGGTCGGCGAGCTCCTCGATCTGCGCCAGCTGGTCGGCCGGGTAGGCGTCGCCCCACTTGTCGCGGAGGTAGGCGTCGTCCTTGGGCGAGTACACGTAGATGTTCATCTTGTGCTCGCCGTAGTAGTCGAGCTGGTCGAGCCGCGCCTGCTGCGACCAGGGGGTGCCGTAGAACCCCTCGATGACGCCGCGCAGCGCGGTGCCCGGCCAGTCGCGCACCGCGAGTCCGCCGACACGGGCGCCCGCCCCCTTCCGGTGCGGCAGTACCTGGCGCAGGCTCTGTGCCGCGTAGTAGGTGCCGGTGGTGTCCTTGCCCGCGAGGACGATGCGGCCCGCCCCGATGCCGAGGACGTAGCCGTCGGCGGGCAGCCCGGTGGTGCCTTCGAGCTTCTGGGCGGCGAGCGCGGCGGCGTCACCGACATGCACGGTGAGCCCGCTCGTGGCGGCCCGGGTGCTCCGGACGACGCGCTGCGCACCGGCCTGTTTCAGGGCGGTCCCGACCACGGAGAGCGAGGACTCGTCGGCCGTTTCGCCGGCCACCACGGTGACGGTGGGGGTGATGGTGATCCGGTCGGGCCGGCTCTCGGCCGACTGCGGCGTCGGGGTGATGACGGGGGTCCCCTGGCTGCTGTTCCGGGCCTTCGTCGGGGCGCCGGCCCCGGTGCTGCCGGCCGCCTGCGCGGAGGGACCGGCGGCCAGCAGGCCGCCGACGAGCAGGGCCGCCGAGGCGGCCAGGGCGGTGAGACGAGGTGGGCGAGGCGTCACAGATCCTCCATTGATCACTCAAGTCATCAGAGTCGCGCAACACAACTGCACCGAATTCAACATCCTGGCGCTTACATGTCAATGGTCTGGACAACATCACTGCGTGGACCTGGAGTTTTGCCTTCGGAAGCGGTAGTTATGCGCCATGACAGAGCCCATGCACACGCCCGGCCTCGCCGCTCCGCCCGCGCTGGGCGCCAGCGCGTTACCACCCGGCACGTACGACGGTGCCGTCGTGCTGGTGACCGGCGGCGGCTCGGGGCTCGGCAAGGCGATCGCCGCCGAATTCGCCCGGCTCGGCGCGGATCTGGTGCTGGTGGGCCGGAACGCCGAACGGCTCGCCGCCGCCCGGGACGAGTTGGCCCCGCTGACCGGCGGCCGGGTCATGACCGCACCGGCCGACATCCGCGACCCCGGCCGGATCGCCGCCGTGTTCGACGCGGCCGAGGCCCGACTGGGGCTCCCCCAGGTGCTGGTCAACAACGCGGCCGCCAACTTCCCCTCCCCGGCCGAGGACCTGTCGCCGAACGCCTGGCGGGCGGTGCTCGACATCACGCTGACCGGCACCTGGTTCACCACACGGGAGTTCGGGCGCCGCCACCTCGCGGCCGGCACCGCGGGCTCGATCGTCAGCGTGGGCGCGTCGTACGCCTGGACCGGCGGCCCCGGATACGCCCACTCGGCCGCCGCCAAGGCCGGGGTGAAGAACCTGGTCGAGACGCTCGCCGTGGAGTGGGGCCCGTACGGAATCCGGATCAACGGACTGGTGCCGGGGCTGATGCCGCACGAGGACATGACCGCCGACATCCGCGGCCAACTGGACCGGGCAGAAGAAGCGGACCCCGGCCACGACGGAACAGACGGGCAGGGCTCGCGCGCCGGGCACGGCTCACGCGATGAACACCACGAGCACGACGCGCGCCAGCCCGCGCTCCGGGTCGGACTGCCGCGCGAACTGGGCTGGGCGGCCACGTTCCTGGCCTCGCCGTACGCCGGGTTCATCTCCGGCCACTCGCTCGTGGTGGACGGCGCGAACTGGCAGCGCCGTTCCCTGGTCGCCCCGCCGGTGGTGCCGGTGCGCGAGCAGCTGGGGCGCGGTCCGTTCACGCCGCCCGGCCCCGGCGTGCGGTGAGTCAGCCGCCCTCGAAGTGTGGCGTCCGGCGGGCGGCCTTGGCCGCGTAGCCCTCGGCGCAGTCCTGCGAGGTGAGGGTGAGCGCGGCCGCCAGCGCCGTCCGGTCGAGCGCGGCCGCCATCCCGGCGTCCGCGAAGGCGTCGACCGAACGCTTGATGTGCCGTACGGCCAAGGGTGCGTTGGCCGCCACCGCTTCGGCCACCGACCGTGCGGTGGCCTCCAGTCCGGCGAGCGGCGTGACGCCCTGCAGCAGACCGATCCGCTCGGCCGTCGCCGCGTCGATCCGCCGGCCGGTGAGCGCGAGGTACTTCGCCCAGCCCGCCCCGGCCTCGCGGGCGATGCGCATGTCGCCGCCCGCGTCCACCGCGACCCCGATGCCGGCCTCCGGCAGCGCGAACACGGCGTCGTCGGCGGCGATCCGGATGTCGGCCATGAGGGCCAGCTCGAAGCCGAAGCCCAGGCAGTAGCCCTGGACGGCGGCGATCACCGGCTGCGGGAGCCCGGCGAACGCGGCAAAGCGTTCGTGCACCCAGCGGATGCCCTCGTAGTAGTTCTGGGTGCGCTCGGACGGGGAGCGCCCGGTGATGGCGCCACCGGGCGCGGTGACGTCGATCCCGGCGCAGAAGGCCCGGCCCTCGCCACGCAGCAGCACCGCCCGGACCGAGCCGTCGAACCTGATCCGGTCCGCCATGATGCCGAGCTGTCTGCTGCACTCCCAGCTCCAGCCGTTGAGCCGGTCGGGCCGGCAGAGGGTCAGCACACCCACGCCGTCCTCGACCCGGAGCGTGATCCGCTCCTCGCCGTGCGGAATGCCGTGATCGAGGATGTCGAGCACCGCCGCCACCTCCCTTAACTGACGCATCGTCAGGACGCGCTGTGCGGCACAGGGTACGACGCCCCGCCAGGGGCGGCCAGGGTCCGGCCCGCTCAGCGCGCGAACAGCTCGAAGGCGACGGCGGGCCGGCCGCCGAAACGTTCGCCCGACGCCTCGGCGTTGCCGGTGAGGAAAGCGCGGCAGTACTCCTCCGGGTCCTGGTCCGTGAGCACCTCGATGTACGTGCGGTGGGCGAGCAGCGAACGCACGGAGCGTTCGAGTCCGGCCGTCACGTCGAGGGCGTGGGTCGGTGTCGCCGACCCGGCGACGGCGACCCAGCGCACCCCGTTCCACGGATCGAGACCCTGCTCGGTCAGCTCCGGGAAGATCCAGCGGTTGCCCGCGTCGGCCACCGCGTCCAGGGCCGCGCGGCCGACCGCGCGGTGGTCGGGGGTGTTCCAGGCGACGCCGCCCCAGGTGTCGAGGTGGTTGAGCGTGATGACGAGCTCGGGCCGGTAGCGGCGGACGGCCGCGGCGATGTCGCGGCGCAGCTCCACGCCGTACTCGATCACCCCGTCGCGATGGTCCAGGAACTCCACCCGGCAGACACCGACGACCTCCGCGCTCGCGCGCTGCTCCCGCTCGCGCAGCGGTGCGCACTTCGCCGGTTCGACGGTGTCGATGCCGGCCTCACCCCGGGACGCCAGCAGATAGCCGACCTCGCGGCCGCCGTCCGTCCACACGGCTACGGCCGCCGCGCAGCCGTACTCCAGATCGTCGGGGTGCGCCACGACGGCGAGCGCGCGCGTCCAGTCCTCGGGCATGGGTTCCAGTTGCTCGGTCATATCGGCAGGCTAGTGCGGTGACCGACAGCGTGCGCCGGGTTGGCGGTGACGGTGCCGGCGCCCGAACCGGTTGGATGCGGGCCGGCATCCGTCCAGGCCGACGTGGACACGGTGCGGGATGTCACCCACCGGTTGAACGAGAACGGCCTGGCCTGCCTTGGACCCTCGATGGGCGGGAGGCCGTCCCCGCCTGCTCGGTCCGGACGACGAGGACCACGTCGTGCGGGCGGCCACCACCCGCCCGGCCGGGCTCGGCAGGCCCCTCACCCGCTGGTCCATCCGCGAACCGCCGCCTACCGGCGCAGAGTGCACGGCCTCGTGATCCGGACGGGCCGCGAGGCGTTACGGTGCGTGCTCGCGCGCCGCGGCGTCACCTTTCAGCGCACCGAGACCTCATCGGTGCGGCATGGGTACGCCTGCGGCGCGGAGCTTGGCCTCGGTGAGCGCAGTCAGCCGTGCCGCGACCGGCGCTCGGTCCTCGCGGTGGTTGTTGATCAGCTCGTACTGGGCCGAAGCCTTGGCCCATGCCTGCAGGCCGGCGTGATCTCCCTGCAGCGCGGGGCCGGCGAGGTAGTGGTCAGCCATGGCGGCTGCGAGTTCTTCGATCCTCGGGTCGTCCGGTTCCCAGGTCTCCGCCTCCCGGCCGCGTTTGGCCAGGTACACGTACTCGGGGTCGTCGAGGCCGTGTTCGAGCTGGTTCAGGAAACCGTCGAAGCCCTCCGGCACCAGCACCCGGGCCAGCACCAGGGCCTCGCGCTGCGCGGCCACGTAGTCGGACCCGAAGCCGAGGCCGGGCATCCGGTCCAGGACCGCACAGGCACGGTCGGGCAGCAGGGCCCTGTCGCCGTCGGCGAGCCGGTGCAGCGTGTCGCGGCGGGCGACCAGCTCATCGATGCGTTCGGTGAGCTGCCGCTCGACGTCGGCGAGCGCGGACCCGAAACGCGCGGCGTCGGCGTGGGCGTCGGCGTCGAGCATGGGCCCGACCTCGGCCAGCGGCACGCCCGCGGCGGCCAGCGTCCGTACCTGCACCAGCTGCAGCAGCTCTCCGGATCCGTACCGCCGGTAGCCGGAGCTGTCCCGTTCCGGCTCCGCCACCAGGCCGAGCTTGTGGTAGTGCCGCACGGCCTTCACCGTGACGCCGACGAACGCCGCCGCCTGCCCGATGGTCACTCCGTTGCTCATCAGCCCAGCTTGCCGCAGAACACCTCATCGACGAAACGCTGTTGGGCGCTCCGGAAGGCCGGTGCGATCGACATGCCGGCGTCGTCCACCCAGGTCAGCCCGGCGGTCAGGGTCCTGCTGCCGTCGGGTGTGCCGTACATCATCGCCGCCGAGCCCATGGTGGCGCCGTTGTGGTGGAAGACGGTGCCACCGTCTGTTTCCTGCGCGAACACCCCCAGGCCGTAGCCGACGGTCGCTTCCGGGGTGCGCATCTCGGCCAGCAGCTCGGCCGGCAGGAGCTTGCCGCCCATCAGCGCGGAGAAGTACATGTGCAGGTCCCGCGTGGTCGAGATCATGTCACCACCTGCTCCGACCCAGGACGGGTTCTGACGGGTGACATCGACCGTCCGCTCCTGCCCGGTGTCCTCGTAGCGGTAGTAGCCGTGGTTGTGCGGCTCGGGGATCTCCGGCGAGGCGCCGGGCGCCACGGTGCCTGTCATCCCCAGGGGTCCCAGGATCAGCCGCTGCAACTCCTCGGCGAACGAACGGCCGGTGACCTTCTCGACCACCAGCCGGGCCAGCACGTAGTTGGTGTTCGCGTAGCTCCACCCCGTACCCGGCGCGAACCGCGCCGGCTTGGACAACGACAGCCGCACCAGCTCTTCGGGCGGGTAGGACTTGAACCGGTTGTCCACCCACTCCTTGCCCTGCCAGGGGACCCCCAGCACGATCGTCCCGTCCTCGTAGAGCTCGCCGGTGTGATTGAAGATCCCGCTGGTGTGCTGCAGCAGCATCCGCACAGTGATCCGCCGGTCGAGACCGAACTCGGGCAGGAAGTCATCGGCCGGGGCGTCCAGACCGATCCTGCCCTCGGCCACCAGCAGGAGCACCGACGTGGCGACGAAGTTCTTGGTGCTGCTGCCGATCCGGAAGTGCCCGTTCGTCAACGGCTCGGCGCTCTGACCCAGCCTGCTCACACCGGCGCTGCCAACCCACTCGCCCTGCTCGTCGTTCACCCGGAGCTGGACCCCGACGAAGCCGGACTCGACCAACTCCTCGATCACCTTCTGCAGATCCGGACGACCCTGCCCCTGGACCGAAAGGCTGGTGGACATGCTGCTCCTTCACATCGGTTGCGCCCGGGTCGGCGCCGCGCCGTTGCGATGAGCCTGCACCCTGCCCCAAGGTCAACCTCAACCGTGATCCAGCCCACAGCGCCCTTCCGGGCCGATGCCACCGCCGGACGAGAACTCCCGGCCCGCCCCAGATCCCGGCCGCCGCCTCGCGGTGGCGATTCGCCCGACCAGGGCTTCACAGGGACAGCTCCAGCCACACGCTCACCGACCACGCTGCGGGCCAACTACAGCGCCCAGCAGTCAACGAACCCGCTCAGTCACACGACCGACCCGGCGAACCAACGCGGTCAGCGCACTAGCCGGACCGGGCGGCCCCGGCCGGCCGGCACATACCCGGGGCCCTCGCGCGCTTTCTCCGGCCCCTCCCCGGACCGCGCCGGCGGCACGCCCACAACCCCCACATTGCATGATCATGCGTAATAGCGCATACTCTTCCTATGTCTAAGGTTCTTACCTCCCTGCCCGCCGGCGAGCGCGTCGGCATCGCCTTCTCCGGTGGCCTCGACACCTCCGTCGCGGTCGCCTGGATGCGCGACAAGGGTGCCGTCCCGTGCACCTACACCGCCGACATCGGCCAGTACGACGAGCCCGACATCGCGTCGGTGCCCGGTCGCGCGTCGGCCTACGGCGCCGAGATCGCGCGCCTGGTCGACTGCCGCGCGGCGCTGGTCGAGGAAGGTCTGGCGGCGCTCACCTGCGGAGCGTTCCACATCCGCTCGGGCGGGCGTGCCTACTTCAACACCACGCCCCTCGGCCGCGCCGTCACCGGCACCCTGCTGGTCCGGGCGATGCTCGAGGACAACGTACAGATCTGGGGCGACGGCTCGACGTTCAAGGGCAATGACATCGAGCGGTTCTACCGCTACGGTCTGCTGGCCAACCCCCACCTGCGGATCTACAAGCCCTGGCTCGACGCGGACTTCGTCCACGAGCTGGGCGGCCGCAAGGAGATGTCGGAGTGGCTGGTCGCCCACGACCTCCCCTACCGCGACAGCACCGAGAAGGCGTACTCCACCGACGCCAACATCTGGGGCGCCACCCACGAGGCCAAGACCCTGGAGCACCTCGACACCGGCGTCGAGACCGTCGACCCGATCATGGGTGTGCGGTTCTGGGACCCGGCGGTCGAGATCGCCACCGAGGACGTCACGATCGGCTTCGACCAGGGCCGCCCGGTGACGATCAACGGCAAGGAGTTCGCCTCCGCCGTCGACCTGGTGATGGAGGCCAACGCCATCGGCGGCCGCCACGGCATGGGCATGTCCGACCAGATCGAGAACCGGGTGATCGAGGCCAAGAGCCGAGGCATCTACGAGGCCCCGGCCCTGGCCCTGCTGCACGCCGCCTACGAGCGGCTGGTCAACGCGATCCACAATGAGGACACCGTCGCGCAGTACCACAACGAGGGCCGCCGGCTGGGCCGTCTCATGTACGAGGGCCGCTGGCTCGACCCGCAGGCGCTGATGATCCGCGAGTCCCTCCAGCGCTGGGTCGGCGCCGCCGTCACCGGCGAGGTGACGCTGCGGCTGCGGCGCGGCGAGGACTACTCGATCATGAACACCTCCGGTCCGGCGTTCAGCTACCACCCGGACAAGCTGTCCATGGAGCGCACCGACAACTCCGCGTTCGGCCCGGTGGACCGGATCGGCCAGCTCACCATGCGCAACCTGGACATCGCCGACTCCCGCGCCAAGCTGGAGCAGTACGCCGATCTCGGCATCGTCGGCAACACGCACGCCACCCTCATCGGTGCCGCGCAGGCGGCCTCGACCGGGCTGATCGGTGCGATGCCGCAGGGCGGCGCCGAGGTCATCGCCTCCCGCGACCGGGCCGAGAGCGACGCCGACGAGATGCTCGACCGCGCCGCCATGGAGTTCGGCACCGACTGATCCGGGACGTACGGATCCGCCCGGCCGGGATGCTTCGGTGAGATCCCGGCCGGGCGGAGCGCGGCCCGCCCGGGACTTGGTTCACCGCGGCTTCGGATACCCCGACGGGTACCCTGGCCGGTCCGGGGCAGGAGAGACCCAGAACCCGCCCCGCCCGGTGAACGAAAGGAAACACCGCTCGTGACCAGCCCCGTATCGCTCTCACCAGCCCAGGCCGCGGCCCGCCTCACGGAGTTCACCGTCATCGATGTGCGGGCCCCGGGCGAGTACGCCTCCGGGCATGTTCCCGGCGCCCTCAACATCCCGCTCGACCGGCTCTCCGAGGCCGTCCCCGCGCTCAAGTCCGCCTCGGCACGCGGCGCCCTGCTCGTGGTCTGCGCCTCCGGGGTCCGCTCCACCCGGGCCTGCGACATCCTCTCGGCCGCCGACATCGACGCCGCCACACTGTCCGGCGGCACCTCCGCCTGGGAGGGCGAGGGCCGCGATCTGGACCGCCCCGCCGGCTCCCGGGGCGGCTGGGCACTGGAGCGGCAGATGCGGCTCGCCGCCGGTTCGCTGGTGGTGGCCGGTCTGCTGGCGGGGGTCAGGTACCCGGCCGCGCGCTGGCTGTCCGCCGGAATCGGCTCCGGTCTCGTGTACTCGGCGGTGACCGGCAGGTGCGGCATCACAGCCGCCCTGTCCAGGCTCCCCCACAACCGTGACCCCCGGGCGGCGACCAGCCTGAACGCGACGCTGGACGCCCTCCAGGGCTGACCGCCGGCCGGCACAGCGGGATCCGGGCGCCGAGGCGGTTTCGGACCCCGTCGCCGCCTCGGACCCCGTCGCGGCCTCGGCCCCCCGTCGCCGCCTCAGGCCTCGTCGCGGGCCAGGGCGAGCAGCCGGTCCAGTACCTTCGGGCCGCCCGCGCGCAGGCCGTCGTGCTCGTACTCGTCGGTCACCCAGGTGCGCAGCCCCCGGATCGCGGCGGCCGTGCGCAGCGCGTGCGCCGTGTCCACGTACATGTCGTCGTGGTAGACGGCGGCGGCCACCGGTACCTCGTTGGCGGCCAGGCGCTCCGTGTCGTACAGCGGCTCCCAGCCGCCTCGGGCAGCGAGGAGTTCGGCCGTCTCGCGCAGCGGGCGCAGGACCGGGTCCACGTCGAAGTGCCAGGGGTGGATGCTCTCGCCGGTGAACAGGACCGGGCCCTCGCCCCGGAGCGCCGCCGCCGCGTCGAACTGCGGGAACTCGGCGCGCACCCGCTCGGCCGCCCAGCCGGTGGGGCGTTCGCCCTGGCCGTAGATCGCCTCGTGCAGGAGCGCGTACAGCGGATGCCCGGCGAACGAACAGGCCGTACGCATGGCCTCCTGGAAGGTGTCGGAGAGTTCGGTGCCGTGCGGGGTGCGGACGAAGGCGTTCTCCAGCAGGTAGTGGAGCTGGTGGCTGCCGCTGCCGCCGCCGAGCATGATGCCGAGCGACTGGAAGCCCTCGGGTGTCAGCCGGTGTCCGGCGCTCTCGGGACGGTGCTCCGCGAGGTGAGCGGTGATCTCGCGGGCGCGCTCGACATCCTGCGGGTAGCGGGCGTAGTGCGCTGCGACCTTCCGCTCGATCCTCGGGTACGCGGCCCGGTAGATGTCGTCCGCGTGGGCGTCGAGCGAGGGCAGGCCGCCGGTGATCAGGACGGTGCTGAGCCCCTCGGGCGCGGCGCAGAGGTAGCGCACGGCGCAGAAGCCGCCGAAGGACTGGCCGAGCACCGTCCAGGGCGCGCCGCCGGTCAGCGCCGGCCGGATCAGCTCGCAGTCCCGCACGATGCTGTCGGACCGGAAGTGCGTGAGGTAGTCGGCCTGCTCGCGGGGGCCGCCGCGCAGCGGCAGCGTCTGCCGGTTGGCCGGGGTGGACAGGCCGGTGCCGCGCTGGTCCAGGAGCAGCACCCGGAACTCCCGCACGGCACGGCCCAGCCAGGCCTCCGTGCCGGTGAAGCGGCGGGCGCCGAAGCCGGGTCCGCCCTCCAGGTACAACAGCCACGGCAGCTCGTCTGCGGCCCTGGAAGCGGCCACCACCTCCCGGCCGAAGATCTCGATCTGCTCACCGCCCGGGTCGGTGTGATCGAGCGGCACGGTGAAGTGACGGTCGGTGAGGACGAGACCGGGCTGCCGGTAGCTGTTCAAGGGTGCTCCTGAATCCGATGTTTCCCGGACAGTTCAGCACACCCGTGTGCCCCGGACGGTCCCGGCCCGTGTGCGGTGGAACCGGCCGCCTCCTAACGTGCAGTCATGATCCGGTTCGAGCAGGTCGGCAAGGTGTACCCGGACGGTACGAAGGCCGTCCACGAACTGTCCTTCGAGGTCGCCGAGGGTGAGCTCGTCACCCTGGTCGGCCCGTCCGGCTGCGGCAAGACCACCACGATGATGATGGTCAACCGGCTGATCGAGCCGACCTCGGGACGGATCCTGGTGAACGGCGAGGACATCTCGAAGGTCGACCCCGTGAAGCTGCGCCGGGGTATCGGCTACGTCATCCAGCAGGTCGGGCTCTTCCCGCACCGCACGGTCCTCGACAACACCGCCACCGTCCCGGCGCTGATCGGCTGGAAGCGGTCCAGGGCCCGGGAGCGGGCGGCCGAACTGCTGGATCTGGTGGGCCTGGATCCGGCGACGTACGGCTCCCGCTACCCCGCGCAGCTCTCCGGCGGCCAGCGCCAGCGGGTCGGCGTGGCACGGGCACTGGCCGCCGATCCGCCGGTGCTCCTGATGGACGAACCGTTCGGCGCGGTGGACCCGGTGGTGCGGGAGCGGCTGCAGAACGAGTTCCTGAGCCTGCAGGCCACGGTCAGGAAGACGGTCCTGATGGTCACCCACGACATCGAGGAGGCGGTGCGGATGGGCGACCGGATCGCGGTGTACGGGGAGGGCCGCATCGAGCAGTTCGACAGTCCGGGGGCGGTGCTCGGCTCCCCCGCCACCCCGTACGTGGCCCGGTTCGTCGGCGCCGACCGGGGCCTCAAGCGGCTCTCGGTCACCACGATCGAACCCGAGGACCTGGAGGAGCCCCCGGTGGCCCGGCTGGACGAGCCGGTCCGGGTGGCGGCGGCCCGGCTCGGCGCCGCGGGCTCACGGTGGGCGGTCGTCCTGAGCGGTGCGGGCGAGCTGCACGGCTGGGTGTCGGCGGACGCGTTGCGGATCGCCGGGGAGTCCGGCACGGTGGGCGAACTCGCCCGCCGGATGGACGCGTGGGTGCCGGTCGGCGCGCCCCTGAAGCAGGCGTTCAGCGAGATGCTCCAGCACGACGCCGGGTGGGTGGCGGTCCTCGACGGAGCGCGGTTCCTCGGCGTCCTGACCCCGGCGAAGCTGCACGAGGCGCTTCGCCGGTCGGTGGACGCGGACGCGCAGGGCGTGGGACGTGACGAGGTCGAGTTCGATTCGGTGGCGGACGCCTGAGGGGGCGCGTGCCCCTCGTGTCGGCCTACACGCCGGCGGACAGCCGGCTTCCGGCCTCGTCCCACGGCTCGGGTTCGGCGACGTCGTCCCTCTCGTGGGCGTCCTCCTCGAACCAGCCCGCCCCCGCGAGCCAGGTCTCCAGCCACCCCGCGAGGCCGGCGGAATCCAGGAACCAGCACCGCTCCCACGATCCGCCGCCGTACGGGTTCGGGTCGAAGAGCAGGACCTGGCCGTCTTCACTGCGGCAGTCGACACCCGCGTACATGCCGCAGCCCCAGGTCAGGATCGGTACGACGCCTTCGGGCCAGTCCGAGTGCTCCGCCGCGGCGGCTGCCGCACGCAGCGTCAGGTATTCGCCGGTCACGCCGCAGTCCGGACCGGACAGCGGAAGCAGTCGGTAGTCGGGGCCGAAGCCGCCGTCGGCGACCTCGCGGTACAGACGGACGAGCAGCGGGTGCAGCGCGAAGCCCAGTTCGGCCTCGGCCTCCGCGATCCGGGCATCGTCGAGCGGCGCGGGCAGGCTCGCGTTGTCCGATGCGGCCCGGACGGCGACGCTTCGCACGAGATCGTCCATGTCGTTCATGCCCGTGATCCTGCCAGGCCCCTCTGACACATCGCTGCCGAGGCCGGCCGTCACGGATCGCGGCTCTCAGGGCCGTTCGGGCTTGAGGGCGAGGAAGGTGGCGTAGGTCCGCTCGGCCCCTTCGCCGGGTTCCTCCACCAGGCGCGCGGTGAGGGCGAACCCGGCCTGCTTCAGGAGCCCGGCGATCCGGTCGGGCGGCAGCAGGTAGGACTCGTAGGACACCGGATGCCCGCCGTACGCCTGTGTGGGACGCAGGTGCTGGCCGGCCCCCACGTGGCCGGCCAGCATCAGACAGCCGCCCGGCGCGAGAGTGCGGTGGAACTCGCCGAACACCACGGGCAGCAGCTCCGGCGGGGTGTGGTGGGTGGAGTAGTACGCGAGGATGCCACCGAGTCCGGCGTCCTCGATCGGGAGGTCGGTCATCGAGCCGACACCGAAGCGCAGTTCCGGGTGGGCGCCACGGGCCAGTTCGACCATGGCGGGCGACAGGTCCAGCCCGAACACGTCCACCTGCCGCGCCGCGAGGTGGGCCGTGACCCTGCCGGGCCCGCACCCCAGGTCTGCGACCGGTCCGAGGCCGGCCGTCCGTGCCACCTCCGCGAAGACGTCCAGCATCCCCCGGGACAGCGGGTCCAGCTCCGCCGGGGTCCTGACCCGTTCGACATAGTCGGCGGCGACGGTGTCGTACGACTCCCGGACAGCGGCGAGGTAGGAGAGCTCAGGCATGCGGGCGACTCTAGAGCCTCTCCCCGTCGTGGCGGTCCTCAGAGGTCAGACGCTCGCGGCGTACCGCCAGAAGTCCCGCATCAGCACCGGCGGGGTGGGGCCGGCCATCGCGACCTGGCTGAGCATGACGGCGACCGTGCCGGTGGCCGGGATGATGTGCGCCGTCGTGCCGGTGCCTCCGACCCAGCCGTAGCGCCCCGGCACGTTCCAGGGATCGAGCGTCTCGACGTCGACCGAGCCGCCGAACCCCCAGCCCTGTCCCTCGGTGAACAGCCCGCTGGCCGCGCGCTGAGCCGGTGTCAGGTGGTCGGTCGTCATCTGCCGCACCGATTCGGGCGTCAGGAGGCTGCGGCTGCCCACGGACCCGTCGTCGAGCAGCATCCGGGCGAAGGCGAACCAGTCGTCGACGGTCGAGACGAGCCCGCCGCCACCGGACGGGAAGTCCGGCGGGCTGCTCCACTGCCCGTCGGGTGCGTCCACCAGTTCCAGGGCCCCCTCCGCGTCCGCCCGGTAGTAACCGGTGAGTCGGTCGAGCCGGTCCGGGGGGACGGCGAATCCGGTGTCGGTCATCCCGAGCGGCTCGAACAGCCGCTCCGCCATGAACTCCGGCAGCGGCTGGCCCGAAACCCGGGCGATCAGCACGCCCAGGATGTCGGCGCAGGTGTTGTACAGCCACGCCTCCCCCGGCTGGTGGAGCATCGGGACCCGGGCCAGCGCCGCCATCCACTCGTCCGGGGCGGCGACGGCCTGCGGCTCCGGCGGGCCCTGGTTCAGCTCACTGAACAGGGGCGCGAGCGCGGGCAGCGAGAAGTCGGACGGGAATCCGTATCCGGCGCGGAAGGTGAGCAGATCGAGCACGGTGATCGGCCGCGCGGCCGGGACCACGTCGTCGACCGGACTCTGCGGGGTGCGTACGACCATCGGCGCGGCCAGTTCGGGCAGCCATGGCCCGACCGGGTCGGACGCCGCCATCCGGCCGTCGTCGATCAGCATCATGGCCGCCGCCGCGGTGACCGGCTTGGTGATCGAGGCGATCCGGAAGACCGAGTCCCGGGCCATCGGCACGCCGCCGTCCGTGAAGGCGGAGCCGACCGCCGCCACCTCGATGCGTTCGCCGCGGGCAACCAGTCCCACCGCTCCCGGCACCGACCCGTGACGTACGTGCGTTTCCAGTACTTCGCGCAGGGTGCTCATCGCTCCGCCTTCTCAGGTGTGGGGTTCGACAGGATGACTCCACCGGTGCTCAGAACTCATCGGGCCGCGCCCGCCGCCCCGCGGTGCGCTCAGCCGGCCGGGATGAGGTGCTCGGACCGCAGATAGGCGCGGGCCACGTCCTCGGGGAGCCGCCGCCAGCTGTCCACCTGTTCGTTCAGCCGGGCCAGGTCCGCCGTGGTCAGTACGGTGTTCAGCTTGCCCAGCGCCGTGCGCACGCCCGCGCTGCCCGCCCTGGCACGGTTGACGACGGGGACGAGGTAGTCGGCGTTCTGCAGGTGCTTGTCGTCCGCGAGCAGCACGAGCCCGAATTCGTCCAGGGTGGCGTCGGTGGTGGTGGTCAGCACCATCTGGTCCCGGCCGCTCTGGACCGCCTGCTTGGCCTGGGTGGTACCGACGCCCTTGGGGTCGACGGCGGTGATGTCGATGCCGTACGTCTTCTTCAGGCCGGGTGCGCAGTACGGGCGCTGCACGCATTCGTCACCTGCCGCCAGCCGGACGGGCAGCCCTGATCCGCCGAGGTCGCTGAGCGACTTCAGGTGGTGCTTCCTCGCGTACGCGGAGGTGACGGCGAAGGCGTTCTGGTCGACGGCCCGGCCGGGGTCCAGGACGGTGAGGCCGCGTGGCGCGGCCAGGGCGCGCAGGGCCTTCATGGTCGCGGACAGATCCGGGGAGCCGACGGGTGCGGCGTCGGCACCGTTCTTCTTGGCGTTCAGCCAGTCGGCAAAGGTGGCGGCGTACTCCGGTACGACGTCGATCTGGCCGCTCTCCAGTGCCGGTTCGTAGATCTCCCGGTTGGTGACGGAGATGATCTTCGTGGAGTATCCGGCCCGGTCGAGCAGCAGAGCGTACATCTGGGCGAGCAGATCGCTCTCGGTGAAGCCCGCCGAGCCGATGGTGAGGTGCTTGCTGTCGCCGGGCGGCGCGGTGACCTCGCCCTGGTTCTCCAGCGCCGGTCCGGTGGTGCAGGCGGTCGCCGCCAGTGCGAACAGCAGGATCGCGGGGAGCGCGCGACGGGCCCTCATCCGGTGTTCCCGTCGCGGACCCAGTCCGGCGCGAGCCGCTGCGCCAGCTCGAAGAGCCCTTCGACGATCAGGGCGAACACGGCGACCAGGACCGCTCCGGCGACCACCTGGGCGGTCGAGGCGAGGTTGAATCCGGCGGTGATGATCCGGCCCAGGCCGCCGCCGCCCGCCAGGGCGGCGATGGTGGCGGTGGCGACGAGCTGCACGGCCGCGACCCTTACCCCGGTGAGGATGAGCGGCAGGGCGAGTGGCACCTCGACCTGGAACAGCAGCTGTCTGCCGGTCATCCCCATGCCCCGGGCCGCCCGCACGACGTCCTGATCGACCTCGCGCATGCCGACGTAGGCGTTGGTGAGGAGCGGGGGTACGGCGAACAGGACGAGGGCGACGATGGTCGGTCCCTCTCCGAAGCGGCCGACCGGGGTGAGCAGGAGCAGCACCAGGACGGCGAAGGTGGGGACGGCCCGACCGACGTTGGAGATGTTGACGGCGAGGGCGCCACCCTTGCCGAGGTGGCCGAGGACCAGCGCCACCGGCAGCGCGATGAGGCAGCTGATCAGCAGGCAGACGACGGTGAGGTAGAGGTGCTGGCCGAGCCTGGTCCAGATGCCGTCGTCGCCGTACCAGTGCGCGGAGGTGGTGAGCCAGGACCAGGCCTTGGTGAGGGTGTTCACGACTGCCTCCGGGTCCAGGGCGTCAGCAGGCGTTGCATCAGGAGGAGGAGCAGGTCGGCGGCGACGGCGATGACGACGCAGAGCACGGACGCGGTGAGCACCTGCGCCTTGAAGTAGGTGTTCATGCCGGAGTAGATGAGGTTGCCGAGTCCGCCGTAGCCGACGATGGCGCCGATGGTGACCAGGGAGACCGCGGAGACGGTGGCGATGCGCAGACCCGCCATGGCGGCGGGCAGGGCGAGTGGGAGTTCCACCGCGACGAGCAGCCGTACGGGCCCGTATCCCATGCCCCGAGCCGCCTGGCGGGTCTCCTCAGGTACGGCTCGGAGTCCGGCCAGGATGTTCCGTACGAGCAGGGTCAGGGAGTACAGGACGAGCCCCGCGACGACGAGCGCGGCGGAGAGCCCGTACACCGGCAGCAGCAGCGAGAACATCGCGAGGGAGGGCACGGTGTACAGGACGGTGGTCACCCCGAGCACCGGTCCTGCCGCCCAGCGCCAGCGGCGGGCGGCGAGGGCGAGGGGCAGGGCGAGCGCCAGGCCGATCAGTACGGCGATCACGGTCAGCTGGAGGTGCTGGAGCACGGCCTCCCACAGGATGTGCCGGCGGCTGCTCAGGTAGGCGCCGCAGATCCATTCGTTGCGCGCGAGGCAGTCGTCCGGAGGCGCGGTCACCCGTCCATTGCAGCCCGGAACAGGGCGGGAGCGCGCGTCCTGATCGACTGTTCGTGGAGCGGGACGGCGCGGGGCCGGTGGACGGCGCCGGGCGCGAGCGGCCGGCCCCGCTCGGACCCGTGGCGCGGCCGGCCCCCGCTCGGACCTACTTGGCGGCCGCCTCGGTGAGGATCCGGACGAGCTCTGCGGGCCGGGAGTACATCGGCCAGTGTCCGGTGTCCGTCGTGACCAGGTCCCAGCTGTCCCCGGTGAGCAACGCGGCAACGTCGTCGCTGGGTTCGGGACCGTCGAGCAGGCACTTGACGTAGGTGACCGGGAGGCCGTCGAGCGGGGCGCTCAGTACGGCGGGGTCGCTCAGCGAGGCGCCCGGGTGCGGCGTCGCGCCGGCCAGGAGGCGCGCGGTCTGCTCGTCGGTGAGCCCCTGGCCCTCGAACTCGGCCGGGGCCGGCGGCGCCCAGGAGCCGCCGTTGCCCGCGAGCTCGGCCTCCAGCGCGGCCGGCCCCTGCCACCAGGTGGAGACGAAGGACTGGCCCTCGGCCGGAACACTGGCGTCCACGTAGACCACGCGGGCGAGCCGGTCACCGATGCGGCCGGCGGCCTGGCCGACCGGGATGCCCGAGTAGCTGTGGCCGACCAGCACGACATCACGCAGGCCGAGGCGCTCCACCTCGTCGACGATGTCGGTCACATGGCTCTGCGGGCCGGCCGGCAGTTCCCGCTTCTCCCCGACGCCGCTCAGGGTCACCGGGTGTGCGCCGTGTCCCGCCGCACGCAGCCCCGGCACCACCTCGTCCCATGCCGACGCTCCCAGCCAGGCACCTGCCACCAGTACGAATTCAGTCATGCGCAGACCCTAACCGAGGGGTCTGACAACGCCGTTGAGCCGCTCTCCGGTCCAGGATGCGCAGCACCTGCTCGCCCCAGCGCAGGTTCTCCGCCTCGAAGGACCGTCCGCGCATCAGGGTCAGGTAGGGGCCGATGCGGTCGGTTTCCTCGATGAAGGTCTCCTCGTCGCGGCCGTCCAGCAGACGTTCCCGGAGCCGTTCGTAGCGGGCGAGCTTGGCACGCGCCCACTCCACGCGTTCCGCGACCGAGGCACGCACCGCTTCGTGGTCGCCGGCGTCCACCGCCTGGGTCATGACCAGGAGCTCGTCCCTGATGGCGATGGGGCGGGGCGGTTCGGCGGTGAACGCCGCGAGCGAGGCGCGGCCCGGCTCCGTGAGCGTGAACACCCGCTTGTTCGGCCTGCGCTGCTGCTCGACGACCCGTGCCTCGATCAGGCCGCTCCCCGCCAGCCGGTCCAGCTCCCGGTAGAGCTGCTGCGGGGTGGTGGACCAGAAGTCCGCCACCGAGACGTCGAAGATCTTGGCCAGGTCGTAGCCGGAGGCCTCGCCTTCCAGCAGGGCGGCCAGGACCGCGTACTTGAGAGACATCTGGACACGCTAGCACCGATGTGATTAACCTCTTTCACACCTATTCAACAAATTGACTATGGAGTGGCGCATGCACCCCTTCCGAGAGGCCGTCGAGGCACACGATCTCGACGCCGTCGAGGCGCTGCTGGCCGAGGACGTCGTCTTCACCAGCCCGGTGGCGTTCAAGCCGTACCCCGGCAAGCCCCTCACCGCCGCGATCCTGCGTGCCGTCATCGAGGTGTTCTCGGACTTCCGGTACGTCCGGGAGATGTCGAGCGAGGACGGGCGCGACCACGCGCTCGCCTTCGTCGCGAAGGTGGGCGACCGGGAGATCAGCGGCTGCGACTTCCTGCACATGAACGAGGCGGGCGAGATCGACGACATGATGGTGATGGTCCGGCCGCTGTCCGGGGCGCAGGCACTGGCGGAGGCCATGGGCGCGCGGTTCGAGGCGATCGCCCGCGAGGCGTCGGCGGGCTGACCCGGCCGGGGCGTGAACCGGGCCCCGTCCTCAGCGGTGTTGATACGCTCGGCGTTCCATGGACGCAGTCACCGAGATCCAGCTGATCACCGTCCCGGCGGGCCGGGTCACCCTGTCGGACCGTCGTACGCAACGCAGTTGGGCGGTCGACCTGACCCCCTTCCTGCTCGGCGCGTCCGTGGTCACCCAGGACCTGTACGCACAGGTCACCGGCGAGCGCCCGGCCTCCGCCCAGGGCGGCCGGCTCCCCGTGGAGAGCGTTTCCTGGCTGGACGCGGTCCGGTTCTGCAACGCCCTGTCACTGCGAGCCGGCCTGACCCCCGTCTACCGCCTGCCCGCCGGCCCCGACGGTACGCAGAGCGCCGAAGGCGTCGCCCTGGACACTGCCGCCGACGGGTTCCGGCTGCCCACCGAGGCCGAGTGGGAGCACGCCTGCCGGGCCGGCACGACGGGCGCCCGCTACGGAGAACTCGACGACATCGCCTGGCACCGGGGCAACTCCCGGGAGCGGATGCACGAGGTGGGCGGCCGGGAGCCGAACGCCTGGGGCCTGTACGACACGCTGGGCAACGTCTGGGAATGGTGCTGGGACGTCTACGACGCCGAGGTGTACGGCAGCTACCGGGTGCTGCGCGGCGGCGGCTGGTTCGACGAGCACTGGAGCTGCCGGGCCTCGGTGCGCCGCCGCAGCCACCCGACGTTCCGGATCGACGACACCGGGTTCCGGGTGGCACGTTCCGTGCTGTGACGTCGCGCGATGCCCCGAAGGCGCGGCAGGCCGCTGCGCCGCTCGTTCCCGGCGGTGGCAGCTCCGTCGCCGGCTTGCGGACCCGTGGTGCACGGTGTCGACTCGAAGCAGATGCGCAGATGGCCGCCTCCCCTCTCCCGGTCTGGGGTGAATCCCCGTGCTGTTCTCCGATCGCGCCGACGCGGGACAACGGCTCGCGGAGGCTCTCCGCCCGCTGGCCGCAAGCGATCCCGTCGTACTGGGCCTGCCGCGCGGCGGAGTCCCGGTCGCCTTCCGCGTCGCCCAGGCGCTCGGTGCGCCGCTCGACGTGATCGTGGTCCGCAAGCTCGGCGTCCCGCGCCACCCGGAACTGGGCTTCGGCGCCATCGGTGAGGGCGGGGTGCGGGTCATCAGCGAGGACATCCTGCGCCGCAGCGGGGCGTCCCCGGAGGACCTCGCCGCCGTGGAGCACACCGAGGGCGCCGAACTGCTGCGCCGGGCCCGGACCTTCCGAGGCGACCGGCCGCGCATCCGCTTCGAAGGGCGCTGCGTGATCGTCGTGGACGACGGCATCGCGACCGGCGCGACCGCTCTCGCCGCGTGCGAGGTGGCCCGTGCGCAGGGAGCGGCACGGGTGGTGCTGGCCGTGCCGGTGGCGCCGCCGGACGCCGCCGAGCGGGTCCGGGGCCGGGTGGACGAGCTGGTGTGCCTGTCCACGCCGCTCCGGTTCGCCGCGGTGGGTGAGTGGTACCGGGACTTCGGCCAGACCCCGGACGAGGAGGTCGTCGCGCTGCTGGCGCGGGCCGCGGACCGGCCGTCCGCGCCCACGCCCGTCGACGTGGCCGTGGAGGCGGGCGGTGTGGTGCTGCCGGGTGAGCTCACCTCGGCCGGGTCCGCCCGCGCCCTCGTGGTGTTCGCCCACGGATCCGGCAGCAGCCGGCACAGCCCGCGCAACCGCTCGGTGGCGGCGGCCCTGCACCGGGCGGGGCTCGGCACCCTGCTGTTCGACCTGCTCACACCGGCCGAGGCGGCGGACCGCTCGGCCGTCTTCGACATCGCGACCCTGGCGGAACGGCTGATCGGCGCCACCGGCTGGCTGCGGCGTCGCGAGTCCCTTCCCGTCGGTGTCTTCGGGGCCAGCACCGGGGCAGCGGCCGCACTGCGGGCGGCGGCCGCACTCGGAGCCGGGCGCGACACGGGGATCGGCGCGGTCGTCTCGCGCGGCGGCCGGCCCGACCTGGCGGGCGCCCGCCTCGGTGATGTCCGGTCTCCGACCCTCCTCGTCGTGGGCGGCCGCGACCCCCGGGTACTGGAACTGAACCGGCAGGCGCGCCGGGAGCTGCGCTGCGAGAGCCGGCTGGAGGTCGTCGCCGGCGCGACGCACCTCTTCGAGGAGCCGGGTGCGCTGGACGAGGTGGCCGGGCTAGCCCGGGAGTGGTTCCGCGAGCACCTCACGGGGCCCGGGAGCGGCTCGGCGGCCATCTGAGAGACCGGGCCGGCAGGCCCGGCGGGCACCGTCGAGCGAATGTCCGTGCGGATTGCGCGGTCGGGAAGCAACCGTGGACGCCGATCAGCCGTCTTGATCCACAACAAGGCGGTACGCCGCACATGACAAGCTCTCCGACCCCCCATGAGCGCACAGGTCAGAGCACCGAGCGGCTATGCACTGAATGTATACATTGCATGCATAGTCGACGGCCGGCCCGTCCGCGCGCGAAAGGCTCCCATGCACAGCAAAGCACTGGCGCCCGAGTACCAGGGCGCCCTCACCAAGATGTCCGTGAACGCCTCCCTCACCGACGTACTGGCCGAGGGAGAAAGCCACTTGAGGGCGGCCCAACTGGCCGGCTCCCAGCAGGAGGTGGCCCGCGCCGGACTCGCGGTGGCCGAGGCGCACCGCAGGCTGGGCCACGTACAGGACGCCGACCGCGCCTGGAAGGCCAGCTACCGCGCGGCCCGGTCCGCCGAGGACACCGGGGCGATGGCCTGGGCGCTGTGGAGCGGCGGCACGCTCGCCCGCCAGCGGGGCGCACTGCGCCTCGCCTTCCGCCTGCTGGGCCTGGCCGCCGACCTGGGCAAGAAGGGCGGCGACGTGGTCGCCCGGGGCTACTCGCTCGCGGGTCTCGCGGAGACCGGGCGCATCCAGGGCGACTACCGGACCGTCGCCGCCCTGCACGAGCAACTGCTCGCCGAGGCACGCGCCCGGGGCGAGGCACGGCACACCGTCTGGGCCCTGGAGGGCATCGCTCAGATCCACCGCAACACCGGCTCGTTCGACACCGCCCTGGAGATGTTCGAGGAGGCGGCGCAGCTGGCCGGGAACGCGGACGACCGGCGCGGCCGGGCCTGGGCGCTGCGCGGTATGGCGGACATCATCTCCGTACGGGACAACGACCCGGAGCGCGCGCTCGCCCTGCTGGCGGAGGCCGAACTGACCTGCCGTGAGATGAACTTGTCCAGCGCCCTCGCCTACAACCACAAGATGCGCGCCAACGTGCTCTACCGCGCCGGTCGGTACGAGGAGGCCCGCGAGGTGTACGAAGAGGCGCTCGGCGAGTTCCGGGCAATGACCGAGCCCCGGGGCGAGGCGCTGGCCCGCCTCGGTCTGGTGAAGTCGCTCGCCCGGCTGGGCCGGGACCGCACGCAGACCGCTGCGGAGCTGGACGGGCTGCGCGTCACGCTCGACCGGATAGGACTGCTCAACGCGCGCGACATGGTCGACAAGGCCTACGCGGAACTCGGCGTATCACCGGCCGGTGACGCGGTGGCCGGGGAAGCCGGCCGCCGATGACACCCCCCGTGACCCAGCAGGCCACGGCGTCGGAGGTACTCGCCCGCTGCCGCGCCCTCGTCCGGCCCGGCCTGGAGCTCGCCGTGCGGCAGCTGCACCCGTGGCATGCCGAGATCACCGCGTTCTCGCTCGGCTGGGACTGGCCCGGCGGCCGGGCCGTCCCCGGCGGGCAGGGCAAGGGGATCCGGCAGGCCCTCGCGGTGCTCGGCGCCGAGGCCGTCGGCGCGAAGGCGCAGAGCGCGGTCCGGGGCGCCGTCGCGGCCGAGCTGATCCACACCTTCTCCCTGCTCCACGACGACATCATGGACGGCGACGAGACCCGCAGGCAGCGCGCCACCGCCTGGAAGGCCTACGGGACCGGGCCCGCCGTCCTGGCGGGCGACGCGCTCTTCGCGCTGGCCGTGCAGACCCTGGCGGACGCCCCCGGCCCGCACTGCGTGCCGGCGGTCCGGCTGCTGTCCTCGACCCTGAACGACCTGGTCCGCGGCCAGGCCGACGACCTGCTCTTCGAGTCCCGGCCCTGGACCGGGCCCGATGCGGTGCGGCCGCACGAGTACCGGCTGATGGCCGAGTACAAGACGGGTTCGCTGCTGGGCTGCGCAGCGGGTCTGGGCGCCGTGCTCGGCGGGGCCGGACGGACGGCCGCCGACGCGCTGACCTCTGCGGGACGCCATCTGGGAGTCGCCTTCCAGGTCATGGACGACGTGCTCGGCATCTGGGGCGACCCGGAGGTGACGGGCAAGCCGGTGCACGGCGATCTGCGCCGGCAGAAGAAGACCTACCCCGTCCTCACCGCCCTCGCGGCGGGCGACCGGGCAGCCCTGGAGCTGGGCGCCCTGTTGCGTACCGGCGAGCCGCTCGACGAGGGGGCGGCCGCGCGGGCCGCCGGTCTGGTCGAGGAGGCCGGCGGGCGCTCGGCCGCCGTGGCCGAGGCCCACCGTCACCTGGAGAGCGCCCGCGCCTGTCTGGAGAGCGTCGCGCTGGAGACGGAGGCGGTCGGCGAACTCCTCGCGCTGCTGCCCTACTTCGTCGAGCGCACCGTGTGACGGCCACCGTCCGCACCGCCGCCGGCCCGCCGCGCGTGCGGCCGGCGGCGGACCCGTTCAGGAGTGCATGGACGCGCCCTTGAGGATCTTGTCCACGGCGTTGCGGGGACCGTGCACGGCCAGCCCGACCAGGTCCATCGCGGCCCGGGGCACCGCCCGCACGGCGGCCCGGTTGTCCCGGTCGTTGCCCGTCGTGAAGAGGTCGGAGGTGAACACCGACAGGGTCACGCCACGGCCGACCGCACGGGTGTGGGCCGTCGTGAGCACCTCCTTCCCTCCTTCGAGGACCAGGACCGGCTGCCGGAACATCGGCAGGTAGGGGGTGCCGTCGGCGTCGGCGTACGGTTCGCCGACGAGTTCGGGCACCGCCGTGCCGAGGCCGCTGACCAGGAACGCGGTGACGTTCAGCCGCTGCCAGGTCTGCAGGTCGTCCCTGAGCAGGACGGCGATCTTGGTGTCGAAGCGGACGGGGGCTGTTTCGTCTGTCATGGCACCGAGCCTGCCCGGCACTCCCCCGGCGCGTCTTGTACGAACTTTGCATGCCGGCGGCGGCCGCCCGCCTGCCCGGAGCCGGCGGACCCGCGGCCGGGCGTACGATCGGGGCATGGCAGCTCGTCCGGACATCACCGCGTGGTGTCCGCCGGTGGAGGGGATCGAAGAGGTCTTCCACGCCCACTTCATCGACCACTCCTACCCGATGCACACGCACGACGCGTGGACCCTGCTCATCGTGGACGAGGGCATGGTCCGCTACGACCTGGACCGCCACGAGCACGGGGTGCTCACCCATGTGGTGACGCTGCTGCCGCCGCACGTTCCGCACAACGGCGGCGCCGCGACCGCCGGGGGCTTCCGCAAACGCGTGCTGTACCTCAACACCGCGCAGGTCGACGAGCGGCTGATCGGCATGGCCGTCGACCGGCCCGTGCTGCACGATCCCGCGCTGCGGAACCGGATCGCCCGGCTGCACACGACGCTCTCGACGCCGGGCGACGAACTGGAGGCGGCGAGCCGGCTCGCCCTGGTCGCCGAACGGCTCGACCGGCATCTGCGCGACCGGCTGGAACCCGTCCGGTACGTGCACGACCGCAGGATCGCCCACCGGCTGCGCGACCTGCTGGACGAACGGTTCGTGGCGGGCATCACGCTCCAGGAGGCGGCGCTGCGCCTGCACGCCCATCACACGCATCTGGTGCGTGCCTTCAGCCGGGAGTTCGGGATGGCGCCGCACCAGTACGTGACGGGGCGCCGGGTCGACCTCGCACGCCGGCTGCTCCTCCAGGGGCTGCCGGGGCCCGACGTGGCGACGTCCGCGGGTTTCTACGACCAGTCCCATCTGGCCCGCCACTTCAAGCGCGTCGTGGGCACCAGCCCCGGGCACTACGCCCGCACCCGCGGACCGCTCGCCCCGCCGGCCGGCTGAGGCGGGCTACCGGCGCTCCAGCGAGCCCCGGACGAAGGCGGCCTGCCCGGCATGCTGGAGATCGTCCGACAGCACGCTGATCAGCCGTACGCCCAGGGTGACCGGCGGCGACCAGGCCTCGTCCACGACGCGGTCCAGCGCATGGCCGTCGAGGCTCTGGAGGAAGCTGACGGTCTGCAGGTGCACGGCGTCGTAGTAGCCGATCAGCAGCTCCGCCGAGCCGACGCGCACGGCCGCGACCTGCTTGCTGCTCTGCCCGTAACCGGTGGCCGCCTCGGCGAACGGCAGATCGAAGCGGGCGGACCAGTCCTGGGCCGTCCAGATCTGCTGGACGCCTGCCGCGTCCGCGATGTGGTCGTCCTGGACCCGGGTCAGGTGCCAGACGAGCCACGCGATCGAGTTCGCGCCCCCGTCGAGGCGTGCGTGGAGATCGTCGGGTCCGAGGCCCTCGACGGCCGAGTGCACCGTCTCCCGGATGCGGGTGAATCCATCCACCAGGATGTCTGCGACGTTCATGTCCTTACCATGGCTGCTCCCCTGCCCCGTCCCCGCCATCGACACACCCCGGCGGGGCCGGGTACGCGGCCTACGGCACGAGGTGCCGGGTCTCGGTGGCCCGCCCGTCCCGGCCGCCCGCCCCTGCGGCCCGCGCGGCGGCGTGCAGCGAGCGCAGCGCCAGCATGAGGAAGCCGATGTCGTCGAGGTACACGGGGTCGGGCAGCAGGTCGACGGGCGACACGGTGTAGATCACCGCAGCCCAGACCAGCGCCTTGTTGCGCAGCGGGATTCCGGCGTCGACCAGCAGTTTCCTGGCGCGGAACACCCGCACCAGGAGGACGCCGGCGACAACCATGGTGAGCAGCGCGAGGGCCGCACCGATGATGAGCCAGGCCGTGGTGTCCATGCCTCATCGTGTACCCGGCAGACGGCGAATCACCACGCGGAGGGTCCGCCGGTGGTGTGACGGTGCGCTCGTCGCGACAGATCCCGTTCCTGACGGTCGTGCTCGGCTGTTCGGGTCAGTACGCTGCGAGTGACCGCTGCGGCACCGCCGAGAGCCGCCTCGGCAAGATCCGCGGAACCGCCGGAGCTGCGGTGGCGGCGGGTCCGGGGCGACCATGGGAGACAGCGAACCTTGCGTCCGGGCACGGCGACGGCTTGGGAAGGATGGTCCGTGGACGGCACTGGCGACATGCGGACCGGCTTGGGCGCCGCCCGCCGGGCGGCGGCGGTGCGCCGCTCCCCCGAGGGCGGTCTGGTGGACGTCCTCGGGACGGCCGCGATGGTGCTGGACACCGAGGGCCGCATCGCGCTGTGGAGCCCGCAGGCCGAGCGGCTGCTGGGGTACACGCCGCAGGAGGCGCTGGGCCGGTTCGCCGCCCGTCTCCTGGTCGACGACGAACACTTCGAGCTGGTGCTGAGGCTGTTCTCCGAGGTGATGGGCAGCGGTGAGACCTGGGCGGGGACCTTCCCCGTACGGTGCAAGGACGGCACGTCCCGGCTGCTGGAGTTCCGCAACATGCGGCTCCAGGACGACCGCGGCGGCTTCTACGCGCTGGGCCTGGCCACGGACGGGGCGACGCTGCGGCAGGTGGAGCGCGATCTGGCGCTGTCCGTCCGCCTGGTCGACCAGTCCCCGATCGGCCTGGCCGTCCTGGGCAGCGATCTGCGGTATCTGGCGGCCAACCCCGCGCTGGAGCGGATGAACGGTCTGAGCGCGGCCGAGCACCTGGGCCGCCGGGCCGGGGAGGCGCTGCCCTTCCTGGACGCCGAAGCGGTGGAGGCGGCGATGCGTGAGGTCCTCAAGAGCGGTGTGCCGCAGGTGGGCCATCAGGTGGAGGGCCGTACCGGGGCCGATCCGGAGACCGACCGTGCCTGGTCGATGTCGCTGTACCGGCTGGAGGACTCCGGCGGTCAGGTGCTGGGGCTCGCCGTCTCGCTGATCGACATGACCGACCACCACCGCGCGGAGGCCGAGGCGGAGCGGGCCAGGCACCGGCTGGCACTGGTCGCGGACGCATCGGTGCGCATCGGGACCACCTTGGACCTGGAGCAGACCGCGCGGGAGCTGGCCGAGGTCACGGTTCCGGAGCTGGCCGACGTCGCGGCGGTCGACGTCCTGGACAGTGTGCTGAAGGGACGCCCCAGCCGGACCGAGGGCCCGGCCCTGATCCAGGCGCTGGCCGTCGTCGCGGCCCGGCCGACGCCGGTCGTGGAGGCGGCGGATCCACCGGGCCACGCGGCCCACTACGGAGCGGACCGGCTGATCACCCGCTGTGTGCGTACGGCCGAGCCGGTCCGGGTGGCGTACCTGGACGCGCGGTCACTGGCGCAGGTCGCCCGCGACAGCCGTTCGGCGGGGCTGCTGGCCGAGGCCGGTGCGCACTCCTACCTGGCGGTGCCGCTGATCGCCCGGGGCGAGGTGCTGGGCGCCATCGACCTCATCCGGACGGACAATCCGCTGCCGTTCACCGAGGAGGACGAGGTGCTGGCCTGCGAGCTGGCGGCCCGCGCGGCGGTCTGCATCGACAACGCCCGGCTGTTCCGGCAGCAGCGGGAGACCGCGCTCACCCTCCAGCGCAGCATGCTGCCTCACAACCACCACGCCCCGGCCGGCCTTGAGGTGGCGTCCCGCTACCGGCCGGCCGCCTCGCGGTACGAGGTCGGCGGGGACTGGTTCGACGTCATCCCGCTGCGGGAGGGCGGAACCGCCCTGGTGGTCGGTGATGTCATGGGCAGCGGCATCAACGCGGCCACCACGATGGGGCGGCTGCGGACGGCCACCCAGACCCTGTCCAGGATCGGCCTGCGGCCCGCCGAGGTGCTCGCGCACCTCGACGAGATCACCGCAGACCTCGACCCGTGGTTCGCCACCTGCGTCTACGGCGTGTACGACCCGGACCGCAACATCTGCCGGGTGAGCACCGCCGGGCATCTCCCGCCGGTGCTGATCCCGGCCGGGGGCCTGCCCCGGCTGCTCGAACTGCCTGCCGGGGCGCCGCTCGGGGTGGGCGGTGTGCCGTTCAGCGACGTCACGTTCGACCTCGGGCCGGGTGACCGGCTCGTCCTGTACACGGACGGCCTGGTGGAGACCCGTGACCAGGACATAGACACCCGCCTCGACGCCCTGCGGGAGTTGCTCCGCGAGCCCGATCCGTCGCTGGAGGAGTCCTGCGACCGGCTGCTGCGCAAGCTGCGGGACCCCAGTCACCACGACGACGTGGCGTTGCTGATGGCCCGGGTGCGCGACTGACACGGGCGGTGGCACCGGATGCGTGCCACCTTCCGCTGCCGGGTGGTTCAGCGGCCGCACCTGCGGTGCCGGCGGCAACGGCGGCCCGGAGTGGCGCACCGGCGCGCTCCCGCGCCGAGGAAGCCGAGACCGATGCCGAACATCCAGGCGTCCTTGGCCAGCGGCACGCCGGCCTGGCTGGGGCGCAGGCTGCCCTGCTCCCGCATTCCGGGGACCCGCAGATACAGGCCGAGCAGCCCGCCGGAGAACCCGGTCAGCGCCAGTCCGGCGAGCCGGGTCGGCACGACGGGGACCAGCAGCGCGCTGCCGACCGTGATCTCGGACCAGGCGAGCAGTCGGGTGAACCGCCCGGCCTCGATCCGGTCGAGGAAGGGGTAGGCGGTGCAGGCCATGCCGTGCAGGTTCTGCGCGGTCTCCTCGTCGGCCTTGAGCTTGCCCAGGCCGGAGTTCAGGATGAACGCGCCAGTGGCCAGGCGCGGAGGAATGTCTCGCGGTTCGAGCACCGACAGCATCGAAAAGCCTCCACAGATCAGGTCCAGGGCCCCCGGTCGATCATAGGCAGCGGGCCGGCGGACCGCTCGCAGAGAACGGCCCCGGCGCCCCCGGCCGGTTCGCCATACTGACCTCGGCGGGATGAGAGAGGCGGCACAGTGATACGACAACAGCCCGGATACGACGTTGTGGTGGTGGGCGGCAGCGGGGTGGACACGATCGTCCGCGTCGACGCCCTGCCGGTCCCGCTCGCCGATTCCGTCATGGTCGGCCCGATCGAGGAGTGGGCCGGGCAGACCGGGGGCAATGTGGCGCTCGGTGCGCGGGCGCTCGGTCTGGACGTGGCCCTGCTCGACTGCATCGGTGACGATCCGGTCGGCGCCCTGGTGCGCGAGCGGCTGGCCGAGGGGGACGTGGAGTTCCATCCGGTGATCTCCCCGGCGGGCACCCGGCGCGCGGTGAACCTGGTGGACGCGAAGGGCCGGCGGATGTCGTTCTACGACGCCCGGGACCCGGAGGACCTGCGGATGCCGAGGGACTTCTACCTGCCCCGGCTGCGGCGGGCCCGCCATGTCCACCTGTCCATCATGCACTTCACCCGGTTCCTGTACGACGACATCGAGGCCCTCGGGGTCCCCGTCTCCACGGATCTGCACGACTGGGACGGACTCGCCGAGCACCAGCGGGAGTTCGCCCTCCGCTCCGATCTGGTCTTCTTCAGCGCGGCGACGACGGGCGACCGCGCCCCCGAGCTGATGCGGCGGATCCTGCGCGAGGGCCGTGCGAGCACGGTGGTGGCCACGGCGGGCGCCGAGGGCTCCTATCTGCTCACCCGCGACGGCGGGCCGGACCCGTACCACGTACCGGCCACCGTGCCGTCCGCACCGGTCGTGGACACCAACGGGGCCGGCGACGCGTTCGTCACCGGCTTCCTGTTCGGGAGGCTCGACGGCCGGGACGACCGCGCATGCGCCCGGCTGGGTGCGGTGGCGGGGGCCCACGCCTGCACGGCACCCGGCTCGACCGCCCTCATCGGCCGCGACGCCCTGCTCGCGGCCGGCCGCAGCGGTTCGCCGGAAGCCTGATCCCGCCCGTGCCGCCTCCGGGCGGCACGGGCTCCCTGTTTCACAGCGCCACGGTCAACTGCGCCTGCACATGGGCGCGCAGCACGCCCGCCATGTCCGTCACGCAGCCGCTGATGAGCCACTGCACCTGGAGTCCGTCCATCATCGCGATCAGCTGCTGCGCCGCCTCGTCGGGCTCGATCCCGGGACGCAGCGCGCCCTCTTCCTGTGCCTCCCGGTAGGAGACGGCCGTGGAGAGCACCGAGGTGCGGTAGCGCTCCACGAAGTAGGCGTGCGCCGGGTGGTCGGCGGAGGTCGCCTCGGCCGCGAGTACGGAGAACAGCTCGACGATGCCCCGGCGTTCGGCGTTCAGCGTGGCGAGGTCGGCGAGCCGCCGCAGCCGGCCCACGCCCTTCGGGCTGCCGACGGCCAGCCATTCGGCGTCCACCTCGTCGCGGTGTTCCAGCACCGCGAGCAGCAGCGACTGCTTGGTCGGGAAGTGGTGCAGCAGTCCGGGATGCGAGATCCCGCAGCGGGTGGCGATCACCCGCAACGACGCGCCCCGGTAACCGACCTCACCGAACATGGCCATGGCCTGGTCAAGGATCTCCACGCGTTTGGCCCGGCCCTTGGCGTAGCCACGACGTGTGTCGGCGGTCATGTGCCACTCTCCCCGGCCGTCCGTGACGGCGTCAATGAGTACAGTTGCATACCCACATACTTACCACCCGGTCGGGATTCGGCGTACGGTGGGACCGGGTGGCCGAGTTGGGCCGGCCGGTCCTTCCGCCACCCGGGGCATCCGCCCGACGAGAACGTCACCGACGTTGTGAAAGGAACTCCTGTGGGCTCCTCACTGCCCTATCTCGACCCCGCGCTGTCCGTCTCCGAGCGCGTCGCCGATCTGGCCGGGCGGATGACGCTGCCCGAGAAGGTCGGCCAGATGCTCCAGTTGAACGCGAAGGAAGGCGTCCGCCACCTCATCGAGGACATGCACGCGGGCTCGATCCTGCACGCCTCCCCCGAACGCGTCCTGGAGGCCGCCGCCCTCACCGAGCGGACCCGGCTGCGCATTCCGCTGCTCGTCGCCGAGGACTGCATCCACGGTCACTCGTTCTGGGAAGGCGCCACGATCTTCCCCACCCAGCTCGGCATGGCCGCGAGCTGGGACCCGGAACTCGTCGAGCGGATCGCGCGGGCGACGGCCGTCGAGGTCGCCGCGACCGGCGTGCACTGGACGTTCTCGCCGGTCCTGTGCATCACCCGGGACCTGCGCTGGGGCCGGGTGAGCGAGACGTTCGGCGAGGACCCCTTCCTCATCGGTGAGCTCGCCTCCGCGATGGTGCGCGGGTACCAGGGGGACGGTCTCGACGACCCGACGGCGATCCTGGCGTGCGCCAAGCACTTCGCCGGCTACTCCGAGACCCAGGGCGGCCGGGACGCGAGCGAGGCCGACATCTCGCGGCGCAAGCTCCGTTCGTGGTTCCTGCCGCCGTTCGAGCGGGTCGCCAAGGAGGGCTGCCGGACGTTCATGCTCGGGTACCAGTCGATGGACGGCGTCCCGATCACGGTCAACAACTGGCTGCTGAACGAGGTGCTGCGCGGTGAGTGGGGCTACACCGGAACGCTGGTGACCGACTGGGACAACGTCGGCCGCATGGTGTGGGAGCAGCGGGTCTACGCCGATCACGCGCAGGCGGCCGCCGCGGCGGTCCGCGCGGGCAACGACATGGTGATGACGACGCCGGACTTCTTCGAGGGTGCGCAGGAGGCGGTCGCGGGCGGCACGCTCGACGAGGCGGAGATCGACGCGGCGGTCCGCCGGATCCTCACGCTCAAGTTCGAGCTGGGCCTGTTCGAGAACCCGCGCCACCCGGACCGCGCTCAGCAGACCGCGGTCATCGGGAGCGCCGGGCACGCGGACGTGAACCTCGAAGCGGCCCGCCGCACGCTGGTGCTCCTCACCAACGACGGCACGCTGCCGCTGGCCGGCGGTCTCACGGCCGGGGCGGACGGACGCGCGCTCGCGCCGGCCGGCGCCGGGCCCCGCACGGTCGCGGTCATCGGGCCCAACGCCGACGACGCCCAGACCCAGCTCGGCGACTGGGCGGGTTCCTCCGGCCAGGCGGACTGGCTGCCGGACGGCCATCCGCGCGACATGATCCGCACCGTCCTGGACGGATTCCGGGAGCACGTGCCGGACGGCTGGACCGTCACCCACGCGCGCGGGGCCGACATCCTCACGGTGGGACCGGACCCGCTGGGCGCGTTCTTCCCCGACGGGCAGCCCCGGCCGGAGGTCGTCGTCCCCTCGGAGCCCTCCGAGGCGCTGATCAGCGAGGCCGTCGCCGCGGCGGAGGCCGCCGACTACGTCGTCGCGGTCGTCGGCGACCGCATCGAGCTGATCGGTGAGGGTCGCTCGACCGCGACCCTGGAGCTGATCGGCGGCCAGGTCGCGCTGCTCGACGCGCTGGCCGCGACGGGCAAGCCGCTCGTGGTGGTCGTCATCAGCTCCAAGCCGCTCGTGCTGCCGCCCTCCGCGCACAGCGCGGCGGCGATCGTGCACGCCTTCAACCCGGGCATGCTCGGCGGCCGGGCCGTGGCGGAGCTGGCGCTCGGCCTCATCGAGCCCTCCGGCCGGCTGCCCGTCTCCTTCGCCCGGCACTCGGGCCAGCAGCCGACGTACTACAACCAGGTGCGCGGCCAGCACGGCTCCCGCTACGCCGACCTGACGCAGAGTCCGGCGTTCGTGTTCGGTGAGGGCCTGAGCTACACGAGTGTCGAGTACAGCGGTCTGACGGTGCTGACCGAGGCCCTCGGCGCGGACGACATCCTGCGGGCCCGGGTCCTGGTCAGCAACACCGGCGACCGGCCGGTGCGGGAGACCGTGCAGGCGTACGTGAGCGACACCGTCACGTCGGTGACGTGGGCCGAGAAGGAGCTCAAGGCCTACCGCCAGATCACCCTCGGACCCGGCGAGTCGCGCGAGGTGGCCATCGAGCTGCCGGTCGCGGAGTGCAGCCTGGTGGACGCCGCGGGCAACCGCGTCGTCGAGCCCGGCGCGTTCGAACTGCTCGTCGGCCCGTCCTCGCGCGACGAGGCACTGCTGCGCGCGGGGTTCACCGTAAAGAGCTGACGGCTGCGCCGCCCGGGCGCCCGGTACACCGCCGGGCGCCCGGGGCCCGGCACCCGCCGCGCCGCCGGACAGCCCCGTTGCCGCTGATCACGACGGTGGTGCTGTCGTTCGCGGCGGCGCTCGGCATCGGCGCGCCGGCCTTCCGCTTCGTCTTCGGCTACGCGGGCGAGCCGACGGACCTCCCACTGTTCGTCTTCGTGTTCCTGGTGGCCCTCGGCATCGACTACAACGTCTTCCTGTCGACGCGGATCCGCGAGGAGGCTCGGTGCTGGTCACCTCGCTCTTCCTGGACCCGCGAGGACGGTTCGGCGGGGCACGAGGCGGATTCGGCGGCGCGTGAGGCGTAGTGGCGCGGCGAAGTGCGCGCGTGCGTCAGGGGACGGGAGGCGTCATCCTGGATCGGGGGGATCCTGGCCGCCCGGCCGCGGCGGCTGCCGCGCGGGGTCCGGACGGCCCGGGGCGACCGCTTCCTGCGGGGCGTCACCGGCATCCGCCGCTCCGGGCATCGCCGCTCCGCCGCCTCGCAGGCGCTCGATGTCCGAGGGGCGCACCTTGACGATGATCAGGGCGATCAGCGCGGCCACGACGGCGAACACGACGGCGGTGACGAAGGCCCTGGAGATGCCCGTCACCAGCACCTGCTCGCCCCAGGGGCCGGGCAGCTGACCGGTCCTGCGGAACTGGGCCGCCTCGGCGGGGGTCGCCTGCGACAGGAAGCGCGGGACCTGATGGGTGGCCTCGTCGCGGCTGGCCGTACCGAAGACCGTGACCAGGATGGACAGGCCGAGCGAACCGCCCACCTGCTGCATGGTGTTGAGGATGCCGGACGCCGCGCCCGCCTCCCGCGACTCCACACCGGACACGGCCATCAGCGTCAGCGACACGAACTGCAGCCCCATGCCGAGCCCGAACACGAGCACCGGTCCGAGCAGACTGCCCAGGTACGTACTGTCCGCGTCCGCCTGCGTCAGCCAGCCGAGCCCCGCGGCGCACAGGAGGGATCCCGTCACCATGAAGGGTTTCGGCCCCCATCTGGGCAGCAGTCTGGAGGTGAAGCCGGCTCCCACGGCGATGATCGCGCTGACCGGCAGGAAGGCCAGGCCGGCCCGGAGCGGGCTGAAACTCAGGATGTTCTGCACGAAGAGGGTCAGGAAGAAGAACATTCCGAACATCGCGGCGGACAGGCACAGCATCATCCCGTACACACCCGCGCGGTTGCGGTCGCGGAACATCCACAGCGGCGTGATGGGCTGCCTCGACCGTCCCTCGATGGCGATGAACAGGGCGAGCAGTACGACGGCGGCGGCGAAGGCTCCCAGGGTCAGGCTGTCGCTCCAGCCCTCCTCGGACGCGCGGATGAAGCCGTAGACGAGCAGCACCATGCCCACCGTGGCCGTCAGCGCGCCCACGACGTCGAAGTGGCCCGGGTGTCGTTCGGACTCCCGGATGAAGCGGGGTGTGGCGAGCACGATCAGCAGCCCGATGGGGACGTTGACGAAGAAGATCCACCGCCAGTCGAGCCACTCCACCAGCAGTCCGCCGGCCAGCAGCCCGATGGCGCTGCCGCCTGCCGAGACGGCGGCGAAGACACCGAACGCCCGGTTGCGGTCGGGCCCCTCGCGGAAGGTGGTGGTGATCAGTGAGAGCGCGGTCGGCGAGGCGATGGCGCCGCCGACGCCCTGGAGCGAACGCGCCGCGAGCAACTGCCAGGATTCCTGAGAGAGACCGCCGAGCAGCGAGGCGAAGGCGAAGAGCACGACGCCGAACATGAAGACTCTGCGGCGGCCGAGGATGTCACCGAGCCGCCCGCCCAGCAGCAGCAGTCCGCCGAACGTCAGCGTGTAGGCGTTGACCACCCAGGAGAGGTTCTCGGTGGAGAAGCCCAGCGCGGTCTGGATGTGCGGAAGGGCGATGTTCACGATGGTGATGTCGAGGACCACCATCAACTGGCAGGAGCAGATGACGAGTAGGGCGATCCCGCTGCCGTGTGCCCCCTTCGGGGATTCGGCAGCGTGCCGGGGTGTCGCGTGGGATTCCGTCATGGGATCGCTTGCAGACTCAAGCCGTTGAGTGAACGCATACGTTCACTCACACGAGATTAGCCCTGCCCGTCGGCCCCCGCCAATCGATGGAAGCCCGGGGCGGGCGGCGCGGGGCGGGCGCGACATTACGGCGGCGTGAAATCGCGCGGGCCCTCGCACCCGGTCGCGGGTGGTCGGGAGCGGGTGGTCGGGAGCGGGCCGTGAACCGCAGGTCAGACGCGGTTTGACGGCGTCCGCCCGGCTGGGTGGCGGGCCGCGCGCGGGCACCCTGCGGGGAGCCGGTGCGTGGTTGACGTACCCGGCGGGCGCTGCGAGTCTCCGGAACATGTTCGCGACGGTCACTGCCGATACGCGGCCCGCCCCGCGCGTCGGCCGCACCGCACCGCGGCCCGGGTGTCCGGGCCGCTGTAGCGCTGCCTGAGCGACCCCCGTCGCACGGAGCCCCGCTTCCTGCGGCTCCACGCCTCCCACGTATCCGCACCCGGCCCCGCCGCGTCCGACAGCGGGCGTCTCCCCGCCCGGACGGGCGTGCCCATCGAAAGGAATCCCGCGATGTCCTCGGCAACCACAGCTCCCGCCCCCACCACCGTCACGGTCCAGAAGGTCGGCGGCCGCATCGGCGCCGTCATCTCCGGGGTACGCCTCGGGGGCGATCTGGACCCGGGCACGGTCACGGCCGTGCGGGCCGCGCTCCTGGCCAACAAGGTCGTCTTCTTCCGGGGCCAGGACCACCTGGACGAGGACAGCCACGAGGCGTTCGGCAGGCTGCTCGGCACCCCGGTCGCCCACCCGACCGTCCCCTCGGCCGACGGCCGCTACTCGCTCGGCATCGACTCCGACCACGGCGGCCGGGCCAACCAGTGGCACACCGACGTCACCTTCGTACCCGCCTATCCGGCCTTCTCCATCCTGCGCGCGGTCACCGTCCCGCCCTACGGCGGCAACACGCTGTGGTCCAACACCGCCGCCGCGTACGCCGGGCTGCCCGAGCAGCTGCGCACCCTGGCCGACAGCCTGCGGGCCGTCCACTCCAACGACTACGACTACATCTCGGTGCGCCCGGACGCGCTGCCCGAGGCGCTCGCCCAGTACCAGAAGGTGTTCACCTCGACGAAGTTCCTCACCGAGCACCCGGTGGTCCGCGTCCACCCCGAGACGGGCGAACGGGTGCTGCTCCTGGGCAACTTCGTCCAGCGCATCAGCGGACTGACCGGCCGCGACTCGCGGGCTCTCGTCGAGCTGTTCCAGTCCCACATCGAGCGCCCGGAGAACACCGTGCGCTGGCAGTGGCAGGCCGGTGACGTGGCCATCTGGGACAACCGCGCCACCCAGCACTACGGAGTGGACGACTCGGACACCCACGAGCGCAAGCTGCGCCGCGTGACCGTCGACGGAGACGTCCCGGTCGGCACGGACGGCAGGCCCTCCACCCTCATCAGCCCGACGGAGGTACCCGAGCCGGCCTTCGGCATCGCGTCCGGGGCCTCGGCGGACCCGGCGGCAGCGGCCGGGGACCGGAAGGAGCGAAGGTAAAGACTCCTTCCATTGCGCAACCGTTAAAGTATGGGCATGGATACCGATTGCACGACACGCGAGGAGCACGCGGTGCTCGTCGGGGGCCCCGCCCACGGCCTGCGCCTGCGCGTCACCGACCGGCCGACGATCCTGCAGATCACCCGCCCCTGCGAGGTGGAGGCCGCACCGGGCGGCGTCCGGGCCGAGGCCCTGTACGTGTACCGGCTCGGCCTGCCCCCGGGCGAGGGGCCGCTGCGCTACGGCTACGACGCCGCGAGCCCGTGACCCCACCCGGTGGTGCACCGGTCCTGCGCGCGCCGGACCGGTGCGCCACCGGTCAGCCCCCGGACACCTGCGCCGCGACCTCGATCAGCAGCGCCTGCCCCGGGTTGAGCGTCGGCATCGGCAGCCCGGCGCCGGTCAGCACGGCGCCCGGCACCGGGACCCAGCCGTCGAGCGCCGCCGTGCACCACGGCGGGCTGGCGACCTGGTGGAGGGCGGGCAGCCCCGCCTCCGTACGGATCCGGACCCGGTAGGGACGGCCCGGGGTGAGGCCGGGCAGCCGGACCCGGCCGGACTGACCGGGCACGGACGTCTCCGTGCGCGTCCAGCAGTACAGCGCGGAACCGGCGTCCGGCGCGACCACGCCGTGCAGCTGGGTCGCCTCGTCGTCGAGGTCCGCCCTGACCACCCGTCCGCTGTGCAGGAGCCCGCGCAGCTCCTTGTAGAGCGCCGCCCACCGGCCCAGCGCCACGCGTTGCTCCGGGGTGCGCGCCGTCAGGTCGTCCTCGATGCCCGCGTGGCCGAACAACGCGGTGATCAACCGGAAGGAGTCATCGGTGACCCGCCCCGTCGTATGGCTGCGCGGACCCCCGACGTGGGCGCCGACCAGCTCGGGCGGCAGCAGCTGCCCGGTCCAGCGCTGGATGGCCTGGCGCTCCACCGGGTCGTTGCAGTCGGACGCCCAGACCCGGTCCGTCCGGGCGAGCACGCCGAGGTCCACGCGGCCGCCGCCGCTGGAGCACGACTCGATCTCCAGCGCGGGGTGGCGCGCCCTGAGCGCGTCCATCAGCCGGTACAGGGCCGCCGTCTGGGCGTGCACGCCGGGCCGGTCGGCGCCGTGCGCGCCGCGCCGCACCGCTTCGTGCAGCTCCCGGTTGTGGTCCCACTTGAGGTAGTCGATGCCGTACTCGTTCACGAGGGCGTCCAGCCGCTCCAGCAGGTGGGCGAAGGCGTGCTCGTCGGCGACGTTGACCACGTACTGGTGCCGGGAGCTCGGGCCCACACCGGCGGACGGACCGAGAATCCACTCGGGGTGCTCGCGGGCCATCCGCGAGTCGAGGTTCACCATCTCCGGTTCGACCCAGAGCCCGAACTGCATCCCGTGCGCGTGCACCCGGTCCGCCAGCGGCGTCAGCCCCTCGGGCCACACCTGCGGGTCCACCGTCCAGTCACCGAGCCCCGCCGTGTCGTCCCGGCGGCCGAGGAACCAGCCGTCGTCCAGGACCAGGCGCTCCACCCCGACGGCTGCGGCGTCGTCGGCCAGCGCGAGCAGCCGCTCGGGGCGGTGGTCGAAGTACACCGCCTCCCAGGTGTTCAGGGTCAGCGGCCGAGGTGTGGACGGATGGCCCGGCCGGGCGCGGAGCATCGTGTGGAAGCGGCCGGCCAGCCCGTCCAGGCCCTCCCCGGACCAGGCGAAGAAGCATTCGGGCGAGGTGTACCGGTCGCCCGGGGCCAGCCGGATCTCGCCGGGCACCAGCAGTTCGCCGCCGCCGAGGACTCCCCCGTGCACCCCCGCGCCCTCGGGCAGTCGCTCGGCGAGCCAGCGCTGGTTGCCGCTCCAGCCCACGTGCAGGGCCCAGACCTCACCGGTGCGGAACCCGAATCCGGGCACCCCCACGGTCAGGAGGTGCGGGGCGTCCAGCCCCGGCTTGCCCCGGCGCACCTCACGGACATGTCCGGCGAACGCCAGCCGGCCGCGCTGCGGGGTGCGTTCGCGGCACCACTTCCCGGTGAAGTCCAGGATCTCCTGGGCGCGGTTCGGCAGCGGGAGCAGCGCGGTGGTGGCGGCGAGGTCGTACGGGACGGCGTCGGCAACGGGGTCCGCGCCCGGCCCTGCGGCGGGGCCGGGTGCGGGTCCGGCCGGGCACGAGAGGCTGGTGCGCACGCCCAGGACACCGGAGGGGTCCAGCCGGTAGGTGAGGGTGATGTCGAGGGCGGCGTCCGTGTCGTGGAGGGCGATGAGCAGTTCGCCGGGGCGTTCCTCGGCTCCGGTCATCACGACCCTGGGCGCGGTGGCCGTGCCGGCGCGGTGGCCCTGCTGGGCCGGGGTGCCGAGCCAGCCGTCGGCCTCGGTGGGCCACACGGTGAACTGCCTGGGTTCGTCGAGCGAGTTGTTGAGCGCGGCGGCGTCGGCGGTCAGCCCGAGGGCCGCGAGACCCTCGCCGGACAGCTCACCGAGATCCTCGCCCCAGTGCAGGACACGGGGCAGCGGAGCGCGGAGTTCGACGACGAAGCTCACCCCGGCCGCCCGCAGGTGCGCGATCCGGGTGGTGGTGCGGGTCATGGCATGTCCTCTCGAGAGCGCGGCGACAGTAACGAGAGTTTCCTTCCATCGTCAATATATTCTGCATAGGCCCAAGGTCATTTCCCTGTTCCTGGGCGTTTCACGCCCCCGGTCCCGCCTCCCTTGCTTTCGGGCAGAAGGTAATCTCCACGGGGTGAACCTCTCCCGGCAGCCGCCGTCCGCTGCCCTCGTCCTCCAGGCCCTGCTGACCCAGGGGCCGTTGACCCGGGCGGAGCTCGGACGCCGTACCGGCCTCTCCTCGGGGGCCGTCACCAAGGTCTCGGCGCCCCTACTCGACGACGGCTGGATCACCGAGCTCGGGCCGGCCGGCGAACGGCAGCCCGGCCGCCCGGCCACGCTGGTGGCGGTGCGTCCCGAGCGGGCCGGGTTCATCGGCATCAAGATCACCTCGGACGAGCTCATCGGCATGCTCGTCGACCTCACGGCCACCCCCCTTGCCACCCAGCGGATCCCGCTGCGCTCGCGGGACGTCGGCACGGTGGTCGCGGCCGTCGCCCGGCTGGCCGGCTCGCTCTCCGGACGGGCCGGAAAGGGGGCGGGCGGGGCCGGCCCTGCGGTGCACAGCGTCGGCGTGACGGTCTCCGGCGATGTGGACGGCCCCGGCGGCACGGTGCGCTACTCGCCCTTCCTCGACTGGCACGGCGTCCGGCTCGCCGCCCTGGTCGAGGAGGCCACCGGCATCGCGACGGTGATCGACAACGACGTACGGGCGCTCACGGTCGCCGAGCAGTGGTTCGGCGCCGGGGTCGGGCTCTCCTCGTTCGCCCTGGTCACCGTCGGCGCCGGGGTGGGATGCGGGATGTCCGTCCACGGGCGGGTGGTCTCGGGCGCGTTCGGGGTCTCCGGCGAACTGGGACATCTGCCCGTCGGCGGCACGGACCGGGTCTGCACCTGCGGCAACACCGGCTGCGTCGAGGCCGTCGCGTCCACCCAGGCCATCGTCGACCAGGTGCGGGAGCAGACGGGCGACGCGGCCCTCTCGCTCACCGGCGCCGTGCGCCTGGCCCGGTCCGGGGACGCCGCCGCGCGCGACGTCTTCACCCGGGCGGGGCGGGCGCTGGGGCTGGCGATCGCCTCGGTGGCCAACCTCATCGGCCCGGAGCGCATCATCATCTCCGGCGAGGGCGTGGCGGCCTACGACCTGTTCTCCGACGAGATCCGGCGGGCGTTCGGCGCCCAGGCCTTCGGCGCCGCAGCCGGGTGCGAACTCCTGGTGCGGCCGCTGCCGTTCGAGACCTGGGCGCGCGGTGGCGCGGCGATGGCGGCCCACCGCCTCTTCGCACCGCTGCCCGGCCGGTCCGGCGGGACGGGGCGGCGCTGACCTGCGCCGCCGCGCCCCGCCGGACCGCTCACGCCCGGCCCCGTCAGGCGTTGGGGTCGAAGGGGATTCCGGCGGGCATCGCCTTCTGCAGGTGCCCGGCGAGGTTCCCGTCCTTCAGGCCGAAGACGGCGCTGCCGAAGTCGGCCTGAACCAGCTTGTCCCGCAGGCCCTCGGGATATCCGTTCCAGCCGACGAGGTCGGGGAACTGCCACTGGTGGTAGTGGTTCTCGGGCGGCTCGTCGCCCGAGGTCGCGGGACGGAAGCAGTGCGTCCCGATCCCGTCCTTGTGGTAGACGGCCTTGGGGTGGGTGCCGTCCCACTGGATCTGGTCCCGGCTGTAGACACTGAACCCGCCGTGCGCCGAGGTGGAGACGTACTTCGCCTCGTTGTCCCGCACCCAGACCACGACGTGCTCCCAGTCGTGGCGGTGCCCGCCGAGGCCGCTTCCGGCCACGGCCTGGTCCTTCTCGAAGTAGAGGCCGTAAATGATGGCGCACCAGCCGTTGTTGCACTTGGAGCGCGCGTAGCCGTTGGTGTTGTCCAGGTCCCAGGAGTCGTGACAGCTGCCGTTGACGGCTCCGGTGGTCTTCAGCCCGGGGGCTATGGTGCCGTCCGGGCCGATGGCGGGGGTCGGATAGCAGCCGTCGCCGTCGTAGTCGTACGCCGGCTGGAAGGTCTGTTCCAGCCCGTCCGCGTTGGCCGGCAGCGCGCCCGGCACGTCGGCGAAGGCGCTGCCCGGCGACGCCAGGACCAACACCCCCGCCGCGGCCAGCACGAGGGGCACGTTGCGGATCCGTCGTCTGTTCTTCACTGGTTCCTCCTGGTCGAAAGGGTCGGGCCGAACCAAGCGATGTCATGCCCATGGCGATACTCGGGGAACCCTGAAGTCCTGCCGGGTACGGGGGATTTCGCGGCGATGACTACTCGGCCAACTGCCCGGCGGCGCACCGGGCGCAGCCGGCCAGGGGCGCCGCCGCAGCACCTTGTCGAGGTTGACTTTTTTTCTTGACAGAGGAAATTAACTCCCCTACGTTTCCGGCCATGTCATCGACCAACCTCGTCGAGACGTTCCCGGCACCCACGCCGGCTGCCTCTCTGGTGTTCACCACAGCCCTGTCCCAGGGGCCGCTCTCCCGGGTGGAGATCGCGCGCAGGACCGGGCTGTCGTCGGCGGCCGTGACCAAGGCCGTACGCCCGTTGATGGCGACCGGATACTTCGTCGAGGAGAGCGACGGCGCCGCGCCCGCGACGGTCGGGCGGCCGGCCAACCCGGTCCGGGTCAACGGCGGGCGCGCCCTGTTCATCGGGGTCAAGGTGACCGCTGACGAGGTCATCGCGGTGCTCACGGACCTCTGCTGCCGGATCAGGGTGGCCCGCCATGTGCCGCTGTCCGAGCGCTCGCCCGCCTCGGTGATCTCGGTCATCGCAGCCCTCACCGGCGAACTGCTCATCGAGGCAAGGCGGTTCGGCGTCGGAGTGCGCGGACTGGCCGTGGCGGTCTCCGGCGATGTGGACCGGGCCGCGGGCGTGGTCCGCTACTCCCCGTTCCTGGGCTGGCGCGAGGTCGGCCTGGCCGGGGCGGCGCGGGCGGCGACCGGTCTGCCCGTCACCGTGGACAACGACGTCCGGGCCCTGACCGTGGCGGAGCAGTGGTTCGGCGCGGGGGCCGGGCGCTCCGGATTCGCGCTGGTCACGGTGGGGGCCGGGATCGGCTGCGGACTGGTGGTCCACGGCCGGGTGGTGGCCGGGGCGCACGGGGTGGCCGGTGAGATCGGCCATCTGTCCATCGACCCGGACGGGCCGCTCTGCCACTGCGGCAACCGGGGCTGTGTCGAGGCGATCGCCTCGGACTCCGCCATCGCGCGCAGCATCCAGGAGCGGACGGGGCGGCCCGTCGGCGGACCGGCGCACGCGCTGGAACTGGCCAGGGCCGGGGACCCGGTGGCCCGCGAGGCCTTCGCCCGCGCCGGGGCCGCGATCGGCAGGGCCATCGGGGCGGTCGCCAATCTGCTCGGTCCCGAGCGCGTGATCATCTCCGGCGAGGGGCTGGCCGCGTACGACCAGTTCGCCTCACAGATCCGGGACGCGTTCGCCGCCACCGTTTTCAGTACGGCCGCGCGGTGCGAGGTGATCACCCGCCCGCTGCCGTTCGAGGAGTGGGCGCGCGGCGCAGCGGCCACCGCCATCCAGACCTTCATCGGACCCGACACCTTCCAGGAGCAGCGATGACCGAGCAGGCCCGCACACCGGGACCGTCCAGGAGCGGCGCCTCCCGGGGCCGCCGGCGCTGAAGGGCGCACGGCGGACCGGCCACGAGCCCTCCGGTACGCGGCCACCGCACCCAACACCGACCTGTCCCCTCTCCCTCACCGCCCCCTCCGACCAGAGCAGGAGACCACCCGCATGCCCTCCCCCGCCCGCACCACGAGACGAGCCGCGCGCGCCGCGATGGTCCTCGCCGTCACGGCCGCCGTCGCCGTCGCCGTACCTCCGGCGCAGGCCGCTCCCGACACCGCCCCGGCCACGGCGGCGGCCGCCGCGCCGGCGCCCGCCGCCCAACAGGGCCAGGCCCGAAAGCCGTTCATGGGGTGGAGCAGCTGGTCGATGCAGACCAGCTCGTACCCCGGCCTCAACCCCACCGGCCAGTACAGCTACCTCACCGAGGCGAACGTCCTCAAGCAGGCCGACGCCATGGCCGCCAAGCTGAAGCGGTTCGGCTACGAGTACATCAACATCGACGCGGGCTGGTGGCGCGACCAGGACTGGACGCCGGAGTTCGACGGCCACGGGCGCCAGCAGGCCGACCCGGAACGTTTCCCGCGCGGAATGAAGCCGGTCGCCGACGATCTCCACCGCAAGGGCCTCAAGGCCGGCATCTACCTGCCGGTCGGCCTGGAGAAGGAGGGGTACGGCGACGGCAAGCTGCCGGTCTGGAACGCACCGGGCTGCACCACCGGGGACATCGTCCACAGCGATCTGCGCACGACGAACGGCTGGGACAGCTCCTACAAGATCGACTTCTCGCGGCCGTGCGCCCAGAAGTACATCGACTCCCAGGCCCAGTTGATCGCCGACTGGGGATACGACTTCCTCAAGCTCGACGGTGTCGGCCCGGGTTCCTTCAAGAGCGGTGACAACTACGACAACCGGGCGGACGTCGCCGCCTGGAAGAAGGCCATCGCGCGCGCCGGACGCCCCGTCCACCTGGAGATCTCCTGGTCGCTGGATGTCGACTACGCCGACAGCTGGAAGGAGAACTCCGACGGCTGGCGGGTGGACACCGACGTGGAGTGCTACTGCGAGACGCTGGTGACGTGGGACAGCTCGGTCAAGGCCCGCTGGCGCGACACCCCCGCCTGGACCCGGCACGCGGGTCCGGGCGGCTGGAACGACCTGGACGCGATCGACGTCGGCAACGGCGAGATGGACGGACTGACGAAGGCCGAGCGGCAGAGCTACATGACGCTGTGGTCCATCGCCAAGTCGCCGCTCTACTCGGGTGACGACCTGACGAAGCTGGACGCGTACGGCATCTCGCTGCTGACCAACCGCGAAGTGCTCCGGGTCAACCAGCAGCCGGGCGCCCCGGCCCACCCCGTCACGACGGCGGGCGACGAGCAGGTCTGGGCGGCCAGGAACACCGACGGCAGCTACACCGTGGCGCTGTTCAACCTCGGCTCGTCGCCCGCCCCGGTGACGGCCCGCTGGTCGGCCCTCGGCTTCAGCGGCAAGGCCTCCGTGCGCGACCTGTGGAACAAGGAGAACCTGGGACAGCACAAGGACGCCATCACCGAGGCCCTGCCCGCACACGGTTCGCGGCTGTTCACCGTCACCCCGCACGGCTCCGGGCTGCGGACCACGGCGTACGAGGCGGAGTCCCCGGCCAACACGCTCTCCGGCCACGCCGAGGTCGCCGACTGCGACGACTGCTCCGGCGGCAAGAAGGTCGGCAACCTCTACGAGGGCGGCTCGCTGGGCTTCGGGAACATCGAGGCGGCGCGGGCCGGAACGTACTACGTCAACGTGGCCTACACCTCCGGTGACGAGCGGTCCGTCGAGGTCTCGGCCAACGGGAAGCCGGCCACGAAGAGGATCTTCCCGTCCAGCGGGGGCTGGGGCGCGGCCGGGACCATCAGCGTCCCCGTCACGCTCAGGGCCGGCCGCAACACCGTCACCTTCGACAGCGGCGCCTCGGGCTACTCGCCCGACATCGACCGGATCGACGTACCCAAGCGGAGCTGACGCCCGGCGCTGCCCCGAGCCGCCCCAGCGCTTCTCCCCGCCCGTCATCCGCACCGGAATGGAGTCACCGTGAACGACCAGCACCCGCACCCGCAGCTGCCCGCGCAGCCCGGTCCCGAACACCCCAGCCGCCGCCGTCTGCTCACGCTCGCAGCCGCCGTCGGTTCGGCCACCGCCCTGGGCGCGCTGCCCGCCTTCGCCGCCGCGCCGGCCCCCGAGCGGCCCGCCGCGGCCCCGCCGCGCTCACCCGGCCGGGCCACCGAGCTGTGGTACCGGGCCCCCGCATCCGCCGACTCGATGATCGGGCAGGCCCTCCCGGTGGGCAACGGCCGGCTCGGCGCGCTCGTCGGCAACGACCCCGCCCGCGAGCTGCTGCACATCACCGACGCCACCCTGTGGACCGGCGGGATCAACGACGAGCTGGACGCGGACGGCCAGTTCCCTTACGGACGTGCGGACTTCGGAAGCTTCACGCTGCTGGGCAACGTGACGGTCGACATCCCGGACCACGAGCTGTCCGCGGTGTCCGGCTACCGCCGGGGCCTCGACCTGGCCCAGGGCGTCATCACCTCCCACTACACCCGCTCCGGTGTGACGTACGAGCGCAGCGTCTTCGCCAGCAGGCCGGACGACGTCGTGGTCATCCGGTTCACCCAGCGCGGCGGCGGCCACTACACCGGCACGCTCGCGCTGGAGGGCACGCACGGCGAGACCACCTCGGCGGACGGGCGCGGTGCGGAGCTGTCCCTGGCGGACTCGTTCGACAACGGGCTGCGCTACGGGGCGGTCGTCCTGGCGCAGAGCCGCAGCGGCAAGGTGTCCACGGACGGCGGCCGGATCACCTTCACCCGGTGCGCCGACCTCACCGTGGTGATCAGCGGCGGGACCGACTACGCCCCCGACGCGGCCGAGGGCTACCGCGACCCGGGGCTCGACCCGCTCGCCCTCGCACGCACCAAGGCCCGCAACGCGGCCGCCGTCTCCGCCACCGATCTGCTGCACACCCATGTGGCCGACCACCGGGGCCTGTTCGACCGCATGGCCCTGGATCTGGGGGCCTCGACGCCGCAGCAGCGTTCCCTGGACACCTGGGAGCGGCTGCGGGCCCGTACCGCACAGGGCGATCCCGATCCGGAACTGGAGGCCCTGTACCTCCAGTTCGGCCGGTACCTCATGATCTCCGGGTCACGGGGCGGGCTGCCGGTCGCCCTCCAGGGCCTCTGGCTGGACGGCAACGACCCCGACTGGATGGGTGATTACCACACCGACATCAACATCCAGATGAACTACTGGATGGCCGACCGCGCGGGGCTGTCCCCCTGCTTCGACGCGCTAACGGACTACTGTCTCGCGCAGCTCCCGTCCTGGACCGAGGTGACCGGCAGTCACTTCCAGGACCCGGCCAACCGCTTCCGCAACTCCAGTGGCAAGGTCGCCGGCTGGACCGTGGCGTTCTCCACGAACATCCACGGCGGTCTCGGCTGGTGGTGGCACCCGGCGGGCAACGCCTGGCTGTGCAACTCCCTCTGGGAGCACTACGAGTTCACCCAGGACCGGTCGCACGTGGCGCGCATCTTCCCGATGCTGAAGGGTGCCTGCGAGTTCTGGGAGGCGCGGCTGCTGACCACGACCGTCACCGATGCCGCGACGGGCGAACGGCGGGAGGTCCTGATCGCGGACAGCGACTGGTCCCCGGAGCACGGGCCGCAGGACGCGAAGGGCAACACCTACGCCCAGGAGGTGGTCCGGGACCTCTTCCTGCACTTCGAGGAGGCGTGCGCGCTGCTCGGCCGCGACGCGCGGTACGGCGCGGCGGTGGCGAGGATGCGCGAGCGGCTGTACCTGCCCGAGGTCAGCCCCAAGACCGGCTGGCTCCAGGAGTGGATGTCCCCGGACAACCTGGGCGAGACGACACACCGCCATCTGTCGCCGCTGATCAGCCTCTTCCCCGGGGACCGGATCCGGCCGGGCGCGGTCTCCGACGAGCTGCTGGCGGGGGCCACCGCGCTGCTGGAGGCCCGCGGCATGGAGAACTTCGGCTGGGCCAATGCCTGGCGTGCGATGTGCTGGGCACGGCTGAAGAACGCCGACAACGCCTACCAGCTCGTCGTCAACAACCTGCGGCCCTCGGTCAGCAGCAGCAACGGCTCCGCGATGAACCTGTTCGACATCTACCAGGCCGAGCCGGACCGGGGGATCTTCCAGATCGACGCCAACTTCGGTACGCCGACGGCCATGATCGAGATGCTCCTCTACTCGCGGCCCGGCCACATCGAGCTGCTGCCCGCCCTGCCGGCGGCGTGGGCGGGTTCGGGCTCGGTCACCGGACTGGGCGCGCGCGGCGGCTTCGTGGTGGACCTGAGCTGGCGCGACGGGAAGGTGCGCGAGGCGCGGATCCGCAGTGTCGGCGGCCGCACCACCGAGGTGAGCTGGCAGGGCGTGACCCGGCGGGTGGAACTGCGGCCCGGCGGCTCGGTCACCCTGCGGAAGTTCTGACCCCGGCGCGGCAGCCGGTACGGCCGGGGGCGGCGTGGGCCCTGTCGGGTCACGCCGCCCCCGGGGTCCGCCGGGTCAGACGCGCGGGGCCTCCTGCGCCGCGCGCAGGACGCGGTCGGGCCGGATCGGCAGTTCCCGGTGGCGGACGCCGGTGGCGTGCCACACCGCGTTGGCGATCGCCGCGGCGACGCCGACGACTCCGATCTCGCCGATGCCCTTGATCCCGATGGGGTCGCCGGGCACCTGGTCGTCCACCCAGTCCGCCTCGATGACCGGCACATCGGCGTGCGAGGCGAAGTGGTAGCCGGCGAGGTCAGCCCCGACGTGGCCGCCGGAGGCCTGGTCCCTGATCGCCTCCTCGTGCAGGGCCATCGACAGCCCCCAGGTCATTCCGCCGATGAACTGGCTGCGGGCGGTCAGCGGATTGACGATGGTGCCCGCGGCGTAGATGCCGAGCAGCCTGCGCACCCGCACCTCGCCGGTGGTGACGTCCACGGCCGCCTCGGCGAACTGCGCACCGAAGGAGTGCCGTTCCAGCTGCGGGAGGGTGCCGATGACCTCGGCGGTGTTCGACCTCGCGGTGATCCCCTCCGGCGGAATACCCCCGCCCAGGGCCAGCCGCTCCCGCAGTTCGCGGGCCGCCAGCATGACCGCCCAGGCCCAGGAGCGGGTGCCCATCGAGCCGCCGGCGATCATCGCCGAGCCCAGATCGCTGTCGCCGATCCGCACCAGGACCCGGTCCGGGGACACCTCCAGGGCGTCCGCGGCGACCAGCGTCATCGCGGTCCTGGCACCCGTCCCGATGTCCGCCGCGTTGATCCGCACGGTGAAGCCGCCGTCCTGCTCCGCGGTCACGGCGGCGGTGGAGGGGCTGACCCCCGAGGGGTAGGTGGCCGCGGCTGTTCCGGTCCCGAGCAGCCAGCGGCCCTCGCGGCGCACACCGGGTCGCGGGTCGCGGTCCGCCCAGCCGAACCTGCGGGCGCCCTCCTCGAAACAGGCCACCAGGTTGCGGCTGCTGAACGGCAGCCCCGACACGGGCCCCACCGCGGTGTCGTTGCGGATGCGCAGCGCGACCGGGTCCACGCCGCACTTCTCGGCCAGTTCGTCGAGCGCCGATTCGACGGCGAAGGACCCCGGCGCCTCGCCCGGTGCGCGCATCCACGTCGGGGACGGCACGTCGAGCCGTACCAGCGTGTGCCCGGTACGGTGCGCGTCGGCGTCGTACAGGACCCGCCCCAGCACGGCGCTCGTCTCGACGAACTCGTGCACGGTCGACGTCAGGCTCTGTGCCCGGTGGTCGAACGCGCGCAGCCGGCCGTCCGCGTCGGCGCCGAGCCTGACGCGCTGCGCCGTGGGGCTGCGGAACCCCACCAGCGAGAACATCTGGCGCCGGGTCAGCACGACGCGTACGGGACGCTGGAGGACGGTCGCGCCCATCACCGCAGCCACCTGATGGGGACTCAGGCCCTTCGAGCCGAAGGCCCCTCCGATGTGCTCGGAGCGCACCCGGACGGCTGACGGGTCGAGGGAGAAGACCAGTGCGAGCTCGGCGGCCACCCAGGAGCTGCCCTGGTTGGAGTCGACGACGTCGAGCCGGCCGTCGTCCCAGCGGGCCGTCGCCGCGTGCGGCTCCATCGAGCTGTGGTGTTCCTCGGGCGTGGTGTAGTCCTCGTCCACGACGAAGGCGGCCGCTGCCAGCTCGGCCTCCAGATCGCCCTTGGACGTCTCGGCCTCGGCCATCACGCCGCTCGGCGGGACGTAGGCACCGGAGTGTCCGGCGAAGAACGCCACGTCGTGCGGCTCCTCCTCGTCGTAGCGGACGACCAGCGCCTCTGCCGCCTCCCGGGCCTGTTCGGACGTCTCGGCCACGACCATCGCCACCGGCCAGCCCACGAAGGGCACCCGGTCGTGCTGGAAGAGGCCGACGACCGGGTTGGGCCGTCCCAGCATGCCGACGTAGTCGGTGTCGACGCGCGGCGCGTTCCCGTGGTGCAGGACCGTGAGGACTCCGGGCATGGCCAGTACCTCGGCGTCCCGCACCTCGCGGATCCGGCCGCGGGCCACCGTCGAGAGCACCAGCCAGCCGTGGGCGAGGTCCGCGAAGGGGATCTCACCCGCGTAGCGGGCGGCTCCGGTGACCTTGTCGTGGCCCTCCACCCGGGTTCGGCCCGAGCCGACGGCCCCGGTGAACGCCGCGCTGTCGGTCGTCGTGGTCATCGGGCTGCCTCCTCGGCGAGTTCGCTCAGCACGGCCACCACCAGGTTGCGGATCAGTGTCACCTTGTACCCGTTCTCCGGGAGCACCTCGGCCGCTGCCAGCTCGGCGTCCGCGGCCGAGGCGAACGCCTCGGCGCTCGCCGGTCCGCCGGTCAGCGCCCGCTCGGCGGCGCGGGCCCGCCACGGCCGGGACGCGACCGCCCCGAACGCGAGGCGCACCTCGGCCACGACGCCGTCCCGGACGTCGAGCGCGGCGGCGACGGAGCCGACCGCGAAGGCGTAAGAGGCGCGTTCGCGCACCTTGCGGTACCGGGAGTGCGCGGCGACGGCGGCCGGCGGCAGAGTGACTCCGGTGACGAGGGCGCCCGGCGGCAGGGCGGTCTCGATGTGCGGGGTGCCGCCCACCGGCAGGTAGAACCGGGCGATCGGCAGTTCGCCGGGCCCGTCGGCCGTCTCGTAGGAGACGACGGCGTCGAACGCGGCGAGCGCGACGGCCATGTCCGAGGGGTGGGTGGCCACGCAGTGTTCGGACGCGCCGAGGATCGCGTGGTTGTGGTGCTCGCCCGCGACGGCCGGGCAACCGCTGCCCGGAACCCGCTTGTTGCACGGCTTGGCGAGGTCGGTGAAGTAGCCGCAGCGGGTCCGCTGGAGCAGGTTCCCGCCGACGGTGGCCATGTTGCGCAGCTGTCCGGAGGCGCCGGCCAGGAGCGCCTGCGCCAGCGCCGGGTAGTGCCGCCGCACCTCGGGGTGGGCGGCGAGGTCGCTGTTGGTGACGGTCGCACCGATGCGCAGGCCGCCCTCCGGGGTGAACTCGATCGTGTCCAGCGGCAGTTCCTGGACGTCGACGAGGAGCGCCGGGCGCTCCACACCGGCCTTCATCAGGTCCACCAGGTTGGTGCCGCCGCCGAGAAAGCGAGCCTGCGGGTCGGTGCCGAGCACCGCGATTGCCCCGGAGACGTCGAAGACGCGCTCGTAGCCGAATTCCCTCATGCGACCGGCTCCTTGACCCCGTCGGCGGAGGCCGCCGCGGCGCTCGCGACCGCTCGTACGATCGACACGTAGGCGCCGCAGCGGCAGAGGTTGCCGCTCATCCGCTCGCGGATCTCCTCGGCGGTGAGCGCGGGCACTCCCGCTTCCGGCCGGACGTCGTCGGTGACGGCGCTCGGCCAGCCCGCCGCGTGTTCCTCGATCACCGCGAGGGCGGAGCAGATCTGGCCCGGGGTGCAGTAGCCGCACTGGTAGCCGTCGAGGTCGAGGAAGGCCTGCTGGACCGGGTGCAGCCGGTCCCCGTCGGCGACGCCTTCGATGGTGGTGATCTCGCGCCCCTCGGCCGCGACCGCGAGTTGCAGGCAGGACACGGCTCTGCGTCCGTCGAGCAGCACCGTGCAGGCACCGCACTGCCCCTGGTCGCAGCCCTTCTTGGTGCCGGTCAGATCGAGACGCTCGCGCAGGGCGTCGAGCAGGGTGGTGCGATGGTCGACAGGCAGCGTGTACTTTTCGCCATTGATGTTCAGGGTGATCGCACTGGACGTCGATGGGGCCATGATCAGCCTTCTTTCGCGTTGCTGATGCGCGTCGTCGAACGAGACGTGTCCCGGCGGACGGTCCGGGAGGGGGAGAGGGCGGAGATACGGGGCCGATCGCGCAGGTGAGGACGGGACACCGGTCGGCCGAACTGGCTTGAATTGGCGCTAAGGTAAGGCTAAGCGGACAGCTGTCCGCCAGTGATCAAACCTAGTGGACAGCTGTCCGGTTATCAAGGGCGGCCACGGCCGCAGGCCCGGAAGGAGGACGTGTGCAGGACGGTAAGAGCGCCCCGCTGCGTCCGGACGCACAGCGCAATCGCGAACGCATCCTGGAAGTCGCGCTGGCCGAGCTGACACTGGCCGCGGACGCACCGGTGAGCGTGATCGCCAAGAAGGCCGGCGTCGGGCAGGGGACGTTCTACCGCAACTTCCCCAACCGGGAGGCGCTCGTCCTGGAGGTCTACCGCTACGAGATGCAGCAGGTGGCCGGCTCCGCGGCCCAGTTGCTCCTCACCCACGATCCCGACCGGGCCCTGCGCGAGTGGATGGACCGGCTCGCGCAGTTCGCCATGGCCAAGGCCGGTCTGGCCGAGGCGCTGCGCATGACGGTCAGCCGGCAGGGCGGCCTGGCCAGGCTGGGCCACGGCCCGGTGACCGGGGCGGTCACGCTCCTGCTGGACGCCAACGAGAGGGCAGGCACCATCCGTCCGGGGCTGACCGCCGAGGACTTCCTGCTCGCCATCGCCGGGCTCTGGCAGATCGACCCGCACAGCGACTGGCAGCCGCGCGCCGGCCGGCTGCTGGACCTCGTGATGGACGGGCTGCGGGCCGGTGCGTCCGGCGGGAGCCGCCCGGCGCGTGATCCGAACGCAGAGGCGTAAGGCCTTTCGTCTGGATCAGTCGCGAGCCCAGCATGATCCAACCGAGAGGCCCTAGAGTGCGCAAGTGCCCTCGTACAGCATTGGCCAGGCCGCGGAGCTGCTGGCCGTCAGTCCCGAGACCGTCCGCCGCTGGGCCGACGGCGGCCACCTCGCCATGGACCGGGGCGGCTCGGGAAACCGGGTGATCGACGGTGTGAGCCTCGCGGGTTTCGCCATGGAGCGTGCCGCCGGGCTGCATCCGGTACCCGGGGAGGTGCTGACGTCGGTCCGGAACTCCTTCGCCGGAATCGTCGTCGCGGTGACGGCCGACGACGTGGTGGCGCAGGTCGAGATCCAGTCGGGGCCGCACCGGCTGGTGTCCCTGATCAGCCGCGAGTCGGTGGACGAACTCGGCCTGGCGGTCGGGGTCATGGCCACGGCCCGGGTGAAGTCGACGAACGTGCACATCGACCGGCCGGGCACCCGGGACTGACCCCTTCCCCCGCTCTCCCGGTCAGCGGCACATCAGGGCGGCCTGCAGATCGAGCCGGTGATCGAGGCGCGACAGATCGCGGCCGGTGAGCTGCTCGATGCGCCGGACCCGGTAGTGGACGGTGTTGACGTGCAGGTGCAGGGCTTCCGCGGCGCGGGCCCAGGAGCAGTTGTGGGCGAGGAAGACTTCGAGGGTGTGCAGCATCATGCGCTGCGAGGCGCCGTCCCCGTCGATCAACGGGCCCAGGGTCCGGGCGCTGAAGACCTCGCGCACCTCCCCGGGGAGTCCCGCGAGCAGGGTGCGCAGGGTGGTGAGGTCGTCCACCGAGGTCAGCCCGGCCGCCGCGGGCCCGGTGGCGCGGGACGCCGTGAGGGCGTAGCGGGCCTGTACGAGACTTCCGTGCAGTTCCTCGGGACCGGCGGCCACCGCGCCCACCCCGCCGTGGAGCGCCCCGCCGGGGTGGCAGCCGTCCAGGACGGGCCACAGCTCGCGCAACCGGCCCTCGGTGTCTCCCGGTTCGCCCTGGACGACGGCCACGGCCACCCCTCCCGTGAGCCGGCCCACGGCGAAGGGCCGGCCGGGGTCGTGGCGCAGGGCCTCGGCCAGGGCGTCCGCCGCCGCGCCCGCGTCGTCCTCGGGGGCCGGCCGGGCGGCGATCACCCGGTAGGGCCCCGTGCCGGAGAGGCCGCAGCCGTGGAGCGCGACGCGCAGTGACGTCCCGTCGGTGTGCGGGGCCTCGACGAGCGAGACGAGCTCGTCGCCCCTACGGCGTGCCGCGTTCTCGCCGGGGGCGGCGCGGTGCCGGTGCTGGGCGAGCACGTCGGCTATCTCGTGCAGCACGCGGGGCGGCGCCCCTGCCGTGTCGGGGACGTAGAGGTACCAGACGTCGTAGGGGGACCCGTCCGACTCGATGCGCAGGGTCACCCCGGTGGGCCCGTGCAGGCGTTCCGCGCCGCGCCGCGCGGTCAGCGGCGGGGCCGACGGGGTGCGTGCGAGGGTGCGTCCGGTCGCGCTGAGGAGGTAGGCGGGCGGGGTGCCCAGGTGAGCGAAGGCCCGGTCGAGCAGCGTGTCGGGGTCCGCGCCGGCCGCGAGCAGGGCACTGAGTTCGTTGCGTACGTTCTCCGGGGTCGCGTAGTGGTGGGTCGGGCGGCGGCTGAGATCGCCCCACTGCCGCAGGTAGACCGCCTCGGTGATGGACCGGAAGCTGGTGCGCGCCGGGACGGCGACGAGGGTGACGCCGTGGGTCCGGCAGGCGTCGACCAGGATCTCGGGCACCGTGCCGTGTGTCTCCTCGCCCGCGAGCAGGGCTACGGCTCCGGCCGTCCGGAGTGCGGTGACGAACCGTTCCGCCTTCTCGGGCTCGTCGGTGGGGCGCCACCACACCAGGCCGCTGAGCACGATCTCCCCCCGCTGGAGGAAGCGGGCCGGGTCCTCCAGGTCGGTGGCGGTGACCCCGCTGATCTCCCGGACCGGCAGGGGTTCCTCGCCCCACAGCAGGGTGAGGCCGAGCGATTCGAGCTGGAGAAGGTGTTCGACGTGCATGGTGTGGCTCCTTGCGCGACTGCCGGGTCCGGGCCCCGACATCTCACATTCACGAGGCGACTGCGAGTCCCGACATCGTAAATGCCAGGTGAAGTGAGAGATACACCTCTTGGTGGATCCTCCAGGACATGACGCGGGGCCTGGTGTTTTTCCGTGTGGTGCACCAGTCGTGCGCGAGGCGGCGGCGTTGCTTCACTGAGGTTCTCGATGGCCGACGACGCAGCGGCCGGAGTGGAGAACGACATGGATCTCAACACCGTGCGGGACATGCGGGACGCCCGTTCCCACGAGCCCTGGCGGCCCGGTGACGCCTGGCTGGGCGGGGGCACCTACCTGTTCTCCGAGCCCCAGCCCCAGCTGCGGCGGCTGGTGGATCTGAGCAGGATGGGCTGGGAGCCGGTCACCCACCACCCGGACGGTTCCGTGGAGTTCGCAGCGACCTGCACCATCGCCCAGCTGTCCCGCCACGGGAAGCGCAGCCGCGTCCGGGCGGCGCCGCTGTTCGAGCAGTGCTGCCGGGCTTTCCTCGCCTCTTTCAAGATCTGGAACATGGCCACCGTCGGCGGCAACCTCTGCAACGCCCTGCCGGCCGGGCCGATGATCTCCCTCACCTCGGCCCTCGACGGGGTGTGTCTCCTCCAGGCCCAGGACGGCTCCCTGCGCCGGGTACGGGTGGCCGATTTCGTCACCGGCGCGGGGCGCAAGGACCTGGGCGAGGGCGAACTGCTGCGCTCCGTCACGCTGCCCGCCCGGACGCTGGCCGCCCGCACCGCCTTCCGGCAGGCCTCGCTCTACGGACTGGGCAGGTCGGGCGCCCTGGTCATCGGGGTGCTCGACGAGCAGGACGGTTCGCTGGCCGTGACGGTCACCGCGGCGACCGTGCGCCCCTTCCGGTTCTGGTTCCCGCTGCCACCGGACCGCAAGGGGCTGCGCGGCGCCCTGGAGGCGGCCATCGGCGACGACGACTGGTTCGACGACATCCACGGACTGCCCGCCTGGCGGCGGCACATGGCCTTCCGCCTGGCCGAGGAGGTCCGGCGCGAGCTGACCACGGAAGGTGTGCGATGAGTTTCGGTATCCATGTCAACGAGCAGCCCTTCGACACCGAGCCTCGGCCCGGACAGTGCCTGCGCACCTATCTGCGCGACCGGGGCTGGTTCGGGGTGAAGAAGGGCTGCGACGCCGGTGACTGCGGGGCCTGTACCGTCCACGTCGACGGGGAGCCGGTGCACAGCTGCATCTACCCGGCCCTGCGGGCACGCGGCCGGTCGGTGACCACCGTGGAGGGTCTGGCGACGGACGGCGAACTGCACCCCGTGCAGCAGAAGTTCCTGGACGCGCAGGGATTCCAGTGCGGGTTCTGCACCGCCGGATACCTGATGACCACCGCGGCCCTCGACGAAGACCAGCTCACCGACCTGCCCCGCGCGTTCAAGGGAAACCTGTGCCGCTGTACCGGCTATCGCGCCATCGAGGACGCGGTACGCGGTGTGAAGCACGTCGAGGCCCCGTGCGCGGGCGCTGCGGTCGGCCGCAACCTGCCCGCCCCGGCGGGCCCCCAGGTGGTGACCGGGACCGCCCGGTACACCTTCGACATCGACGTTCCCGGCCTCCTGCACATGAAGCTGCTGCGCTCCCCGCACGCGCACGCCAGGATCACCGCGATCGACACCTCGGCCGCGCTGCGCGTCCCGGGGGTGCGCCTTGTTCTCACCCACCACGACGCCCCCGAACGGCACTACTCCACCGCCCGGCACGAGCACCCCACCGAGGACCCCGACGACACCCGGGTGCTGGACGACACCGTGCGCTACATCGGCCAGCGGGTGGCCGCGGTCGTCGCCGACAGCGAGGCGGCGGCCGAGGAGGGCTGCCGGCGTGTCGAGGTGACGTACGAGGTGCTGCCGGCAGTCCTGGACCCGGAGGCGGCGATGCTGCCGGGGGCGCCGGTCGTGCACGCCAAGGACGCCGCGGAGGCCCGGATCGCCCGGCCGCTGGACAACGTCGTGGGCGAGTCGCACGGTGAGATCGGCTCGGTCGAGGAGGGTTTCGCCTCGGCCGACGTGGTGTACGAGGAAACGTTCCGTACCCAGCGGGTCCAGCACGCGAGCCTGGAGACGCACGGCGCGGTCGCCTGGTTCGAACAGCCGGAGGAGGGGCCTGAGCGCGTCGTGGTGCGCTCCAGCACGCAGACCCCCTTCCTCACCCGGCGGGCGCTCTGCGCCCTGTTCGACCTGCCGCTGGAGAAGGTGCGGGTCCTGGCGGGGCGGGTGGGCGGCGGTTTCGGCGGCAAGCAGGAGATGATCGTCGAGGACATCGTCGTTCTCGCCGCGATGCGTCTGCACCGTCCGGTGAAACTCGAGTACACCCGCGCCGAGCAGTTCTTCGGGGCGACCACCCGGCACCCGTTCACCGTACGGGTCAAGGCCGGGGCCAGTCGTGACGGGATCCTGACCGCGCTTCAGCTGCGGGTGGTGTCCAACACCGGGGCGTACGGCAACCACGGGCCGGCCGTGATGTTCCACAGCGTCGGTGAGTCGATGGCCGTCTACCGCGCCCCGCACAAGAAGGCGGACGCCTACGCCGTCTACACCCACGCCGTGCCCGCGGGCGCGTTCCGGGGCTACGGGCTCGGGCAGGTCGTCTTCGCCATGGAGTCGGTCATGGACGAGCTGGCCCGGCTGCTCTCCATGGATCCCCTGGAGTTCCGCGAACGCAACATCATCGGCCCGGGTGAGCCCATGATCAGTCCTGGCGGCGAGGAGGAGGACCTGCACATCGCCAGCTACGGTCTCGACCAGTGCCTCGGCATTGTCCGGACCGCGCGGGCCGAGCCGCCGGACGCGGCGCCCGAGGGGTGGCTCGTGGGCGAGGGCTCCGCGCTGTCCATGATCGCGACCGGGCCGCCCGGCGGGCACATCGCCGACGCCCGGATCAGCCTGCTGGCCGACGGGACCCTCGATCTGGCGGTGGGGACGGCGGAGTTCGGCAACGGCACCACCACCGTCCACCGGCAGATCGCGGCGGGCGAGCTGGGCACCACCGTCGACCGGATCGCCGTGCGCCAGTCGGACACCGACGTCGTGAAGCACGACACCGGGGCCTTCGGATCGACCGGGACCGTGGTGGCCGGGAAGGCCACCCTCCGAGCCTCCCAGGCCCTGGCGGAGACCCTCCTCACGTTCGCGGCCCAGCACCTCGGGGTGCACCGCGACGAGTGCCGCCTCCTGGAGGACGCGGTCGAGCACCGGAACACGCGGATCCTGCTGAAGGAGCTGCACGCCGCGGCGCAGTCGGCGGGCCGGGAACTCGCGGCGGACGGTCACTTCGGCGGGACGCCGCGTTCCGTCGCCTTCAACGCCCAGTGGTTCAGGCTCGCCGTCGATCCGGGCACGGGCGAGATCAGGATCCTGCGCAGCGTGCACGCGGCGGACGCGGGCAAGGTCATGAACCCGATGCAGTGCCGGGGCCAGGTGGAGGGCGGAATCGCCCAGGCCCTGGGCGCCACGCTCTTCGAGAACGTCCGGCTGGACGAGTGGGGCAAGGTCACCACCGCCGCGTTCCGCCAGTACCGGCTGCCGCAGTACTCCGACATCCCCCGCACGGAGGTCCACTTCATGGAGACCGTCGACTCGATCGGCCCGCTGGGCGCGAAGTCGATGAGTGAGAGCCCGTTCAACCCGGTCGCGCCAGCGTTCGCGAACGCCCTGCGGGACGCCACCGGGGTCCGGTTCACCGAACTGCCCCTCACCAGGGACCGGGTCTGGGTGGCTCTGGACGAACAGGCCCGCGCCCGGTCAGGCCGGCAGGGCGGCCAGTGATCCGGGAATGCGGCAGAAACACGTGGGATCTCCGGTATCGGTTCACAAACGCCAGGCTTTTGGCGGAGATTGCCTCGTACGCGCGATTTCGCGGGGCGACTGCTGGGCATACCTTCTGACAGCCGCCCTGCGGGCCGTCCGATGTGGGGATCCCCATGAGCCGACTCAGCGCGCAACCCCGTACACCCGCCCCGCCCTTCACGCCCTTCGCGCTGCGCGGGGACGTGGAGTGCCCGGCCGCGCTGACCGTGGAGGACCTGCGCAGCGGGTGGGAGCAGCACCGGGCGGACGTGGTCTTCGACTGCGCCACCAACGGCCCGCAGCACCACAGCTTCGAGGGGCCCCTGCTCCGCGAGGTGGTTCTCGACGCCCATCCGGTGTTCGACGCCCGCAGGCGCAAGGACCGGTCCCGCTACCTCGTGGCGGTCACGGGCGGGGACGGGCATCACACCGTGCTGTCATGGGCGGAGCTGGACGCGGATTTCGGCGATGTCCCGGTCCTCCTGGCCACGCGGATGGACGGCCGGGGGCTGGACGCTGCGGGAAGCCAGCTGGTGGTGCCCGCCGACCGGTGCGGTGCGCGCTACATCAGCGCCATCACGCATGTGTGGGTCGGAGCGTGGCCGGTCTCCGTATAACCGGCCTCCGCCTCACCGCCCCCGTCCGCACACCGGCTCGTCGGCGAACCGGCCCGGTCCGCGCCTCCTGCCGGTCTGTGCCGCCCGCCCGGCCGGTGGCTCAGGCCGCGGCGAGGGAGACCTCGGTGGACTTGATCAGCGTCCGGACCGGGCTCCCGTCGGTGAGTCCGAGCTCCTTCACCGCTTCGAGCGTGATCGCGGCCGTGATCTCCTGCCCGCCCACCAGGCGGGCCTCGACGGTGGCCGTCACTTCGCCCGCGGTGACGGCGGTGACGGTGCCGGCGATCTGGTTACGCATGCTCAGACTCATGGAGAGGCGCCTCGAATTCAGAGTGAAATGCCAGGTATTTCCCGGTCTGCGTTCCTCACTCCCAACATCTCCGGCACGGTCGGCAGACGGGCCGCCGCAGGCCCGAGGGCGCCGCGCGACCTTGCCCGGCAAAGGAGAGAAGACAGCTTCAGGGACCGCCCCTCACCTGGGCACATCCATGCGCCTGCCGCTTCGGAGTTTCCTCCTAACGACACCGCATCTGCTATGGAGCTTCGCATTACGCGTTGTAAATGCAAACCGAAAAGACCTATCGTGTGGCACATGCAGTCCCCCGCCGTGGGTGATGTCGCAGCCCGGGTGACCACCACCCGCCACACGTCGCCCGGCGTGCGCACCGACCGCACCTGAGCCCCACGACCCCACGATCCCCACAGCTCCACAAGCGGCGTCGCCCGTCCCCGGCGCGGCTCACCACCACCCGCTCGGGCGGCACCAGCCGGCCGCGTTCCCAAGGAGTCCCGACCCTCATGTCCCTCGCCTTCACCAGACGCCGTACCGCAGCCACGATCCTCACGGCGGCTCTCCTCGTCCCGCTGGCAGCCTGTGGCAGCGACAACGACAAGAAGGACTCGGGCGCCGACGCGACCGCCTCCTCGACCGGGGTGCCGAAGGCGGACCTGACGGTGCTGGCCGCCTCGTCCCTCACCGACGTGTTCAAGACGGCCGGCGCCGCGTACGAGAAGGAGCACCCCGGAACCAAGGTGAAGTTCTCCTTCGCCGGTTCGCAGGAGCTCGCCGCCCAGGTCAAGCAGGGGGCGCCCGCCGACGCCCTGGTCACCGCCGACACCAAGACGATGGACGGCCTCAGGTCCGACACCGGCACGCCGACCGTCATCGCGAAGAACCGTCTGGTCATCGCCACCGGCAAGGGCAACCCGGAGAAGATCGACAGCCTGAAGGACCTCTCCGACACCGAGCTCAAGGTGGTGCTCGCCGCCCCCGAGGTGCCGGTGGGCCGCTACAGCAAGCAGATCCTGGACGCCCAGAAGATCTCCGTGAAGCCGGTCTCCCAGGAGCCCAACGTCCGCGCCGTCCTCAGCAAGGTCGAGCTCGGTGAGGCGGACGCCGGTCTCGTCTACAAGACGGACGCCGCCACCGCCACGGACAAGGTCGAGGCCATCGACATCCCCGATGCCCAGAACGCCGTCGCCTCGTACCCGGCCGCGACACTGAAGACCACGAAGAGCAGCGAGGCCGCTGACGCGTTCGTCGCGTGGCTCTCCACCCCGGAGGCCCAGAAGATCCTCGCCGCCGCGGGCTTCCAGCAGCCGTAGGGTAACCACCCCGTGCGGGCGGCCGCACCCCGGTCCGGCCGCCCGCACGGCATTTCCAGCTTCAGGGACTTCCAGCTCCAGGGACTTTCGATGAGACGCCTTCGCAGCCGCACCACCGGCCCCCGCGCACCGATCGCCCTGGCGGTCCCCGCGCTGCTGGCCATCGCCTTCCTGCTGCTGCCGCTGATCGGAATCCTCGCCCGCACCTCCTGGGGCGACCTGGGCGGCCATCTCACCGGCCCCGAGACCACCCAGGCGCTGAAGCTGTCGCTGCTCGTCTCGTTCTGGGCGCTCGGCCTCTCGCTCGTACTCGGTGTGCCGCTGGCCTGGCTGCTGGCCCGTACCGAGTTCCCCGGCAAGACCTTCGTCCGTTCCCTCGTGCTCCTGCCGATGGTGCTGCCGCCCACGGTGGGCGGCGTGGCCCTGCTGCTCGCCTTCGGCCGGCGCGGTCTGCTCGGGCCGTGGCTCGAGGACTCCTTCGGCATCACGCTGCCCTTCCACACCTCCGGCGCCGTCCTGGCGGCGACGTTCGTCGCGATGCCCTTCCTGGTCATCAGCCTCGAAGGTGCGCTCGGCGGGCTGCGACCCCGTTACGAGGAGACGGCGTCCTCCCTCGGGGCCTCGCCGGTACGGGTGTTCTTCACCGTCACCCTGCCCATGGTCGCCCCCGGCCTCGCCGCCGGAGCCGCGCTCACCTGGGCGCGGGCACTGGGTGAGTTCGGCGCCACCATCACCTTCGCCGGAAACCTCCCCGGGACCACCCAGACCCTGCCGCTCCAGGTCTACCTGCTCCTCCAGGACAACCCGGAGGCCGCCACCTCGGTCTCCCTGCTCCTGCTCGCGATCGCGATGCTCGTCCTCATCGGGCTGCGCGGGCGGTGGACCGGCACCCCGAGCGCGGCGACCGCCGGGCCGCGCGCCCAGGCCGACGAGCCGGCCGCCGTCCCGGTGCCGGACGCCCGGCCGGCCGTGCCGGAACACGCCGGGACCGGAGCCGAATCCGCGGCCTCGGCCGTCCAGGACAGCTGGCCGCTGCACGCCGAGGTCACCGGCTTCAACCAGCTCACGCTCGACGCCGACGCCGGGACCACCATCGCCGTCGTCGGGCCCAACGGCGCGGGCAAGACGACCCTGCTGCGCGCCCTGCTCGGTCTCACCCCGCGCGCCCACGCAGCCCTGCGGCTCGGGGAGATGGACGTCAGCACCCTGCCCACGCACCGCCGGGGCGTCGCCTGGGTACCGCAGGACGGCGCGCTGTTCCCGCACCTCAGCGCGCTCGCGAACACCGCCTACGGGCTGCGCGCCCAGGGCGTGGCGCGCGCCGAGGCCCGCCGCAGGGCCCAGGAATGGCTGGACCGCCTCGGCGTGGGCCACCTGGCCGGCCGCAGGCCGTCCCAGGTCTCCGGCGGACAGGCCCAGCGCATCGCCCTGGCCAGGGCGCTCGCCACCCGGCCCCGGCTGCTGCTGCTCGACGAGCCCCTGGCAGCGCTCGACCAGACCACCCGGGCACATGTCCGGCACACCCTGCGCACCCACCTCGACGGCTTCGGCGGCGTCTGCCTGATGGTCACCCATGACCCGGTGGAGGCCGTGTCCCTCGCGGACCGCGTCCTCGTCCTGGAGGACGGCCGCGTGCTCCAGGACGCCCCGCCCGGCGAGGTGACCCGGCACCCCCACTCCCCCTGGGTCGCCCGCATGCTCGGCCGCAACGCCTGGCCGGGCACCGCGACCGCCGAGGGCCTCCGGCTCGTCGGCGGCGGCCTCCTGGTCGTCGCGGACCCGCTGCCGGCCGGGACCGCGGCGCTCGCGGTCATCGCCCCCGAAGCGGTCTCCGTGCACCGCGCCGAGCCGGGTGGCAGCCCGCGCAACATCTGGGCGGGCACCGTCCGGGAGATCACCACCAGCGGCAGCCGGCTGCGCGTCCTCATCACGTCGTCGCAGGCACCGGATCTCGTCGCGGAGATCACCCCCCAGGCCGCGGCCGAACTCGGCCTCGCCGACGGCGTCCCGGTGTGGACCAGCGTCAAGGCGACCGAGACGACGGTCGTGGCCCTGTAGCCGGCCGACAGTCCGAGGAGCTGGACGACTGCCTCGCCGCCTGCCCGCCGACAGCGGCCGGATCCCCTTCCTCAGGCGGCTGCCGGCCAAGATCCGCAGCCGGTGACGGCTCGGTGACCGGCGCGGAGCGGCCGCCCCTCAGGCTCGTCCCGCCGCCTTCTGGCTCCTGCGCGAGAGGGAGTCGACGACCACGGCCGCCAGCAGCACGGCCCCCGTGATCATGAACTGGACGGCGTTGCTGACCCCCATGATGTTCATCCCCGACTGGATGGACCCGATCACCAGGGCGCCGAGCAGGGCCGACCAGACCGAACCCCGCCCGCCGAAGAGACTCGTACCCCCGATGACGGCCGCGGCGATGACGTTCATCAGCAGGTTGCCGCCGCCCGAGGTCTGGCTCGCGGACTGGATCTGCCCGGCCAGGAAGATGCCGCCGACCCCCGCCATGGTGCCGGCGATCGAGAAGACGGACATCCGGATGGACGCCACGCCGATTCCGGCCCGCCGCGCGCCCTCGACGTTGCCGCCGACGGCGAAGATCTTCCGCCCGTACGTGGTGCGGCGCAGCACGAAGTCCAGTAGCACCAGCAGGATCAGGAAGATCAGCAGAGCCAGCGGCAGGCCCTCGTACCGGTTGAGGATGTACGCGGTGGCGAAGGCGATCGCGGCGAGGACAGCCGCACGCAGCACGATCTCGGTGACCGGCCGCGACGGTACCTTGGCCGCCCTGCGGCGACCGGCGTCCAGGAGCGATGCCGCCAGGAACAGCCCGACCCCCGCGGCCGCCGCAGCGTAGGCGGCGACCGGGCTGCCGTAGATGGTCGAGTAGAGCTCCGCGACGATGCTGTCGCTCGGGATGTTGACCGTTCCGCTGGAGCCGAGCACCTGGAGCATCAGCCCGTTCCAGGCGAGGTTGCCGGCCAGGGTGACGACGAACGCGGGCACGCCGACCTTCGCGAAGAAGAAGCCGTGGATGAGGCCCACAGCCGCTCCGCCGAGGACGGCGATCAGGAGCGCCAGCCACTCGTTCATGCCGTTCAGGACGTTCAGTACGGCGAAGATCGCGGCGCACAGGCCGCTGACGGAGCCGACGGAGAGGTCGATCTCGCCGAGGAGCAGGACGAAGACGATCCCGACGGCGATCATGCCGGTGCCGACGATCTGCTGGCTGAGGTCGGAGAGGTTCTGTGCCGAGAGGAACGTGCTGTTGAGGCTGCCGAACACGGTCCAGATGATGATCACGGCAAGGACGACGGGCAGGGAACCCAGCTCGCCGCTCCGCAGCTTTCGCCAGAACTCCCGCAGGTAGCCTCGGAGTCCCTCCTCGCGCACGAGCAGCCGGGTGTCGACGGCGGGGGTGGCGGCCCGTGCCGGTTCCTGTGCGTCGTCGCCGCGGGAGCGGTTCCTGGTCATCGCTCCTCCTCCGCCTTACGGGCCTGACGGCGGGTCACGGCGCTGTCGGTAGCACCCGTGATGGCGGAGATGATCTCCTCGGTGGTGGTGGAACGCCGGTCGAAGAAACCGTTGTTGCGTCCCAGCCGCATGACCGCGATCCGGTCCGCGACCGCCATCACGTCCACCATGTTGTGGCTGACCAGAATGGTCCCGAGGCCCCGGTCCCGGAGCCGCTCGACCAGGTCGAGGACCTCGGCCGTCTGCTCCACACCCAGGGCCGCGGTGGGCTCGTCGAGGATAACGACCTTCGGTTCACCGATGAGGGAACGGGCGATCGCCACCGTCTGGCGCTGCCCGCCGGACAGGGAGGCGACCGGGATGCGGACACTGGGGATGCGGATGGACAGGGTGTCGAGCAGCTCTCTGCTGCGCCGGTCCATGCGGACCTCGTCGAGCACGCCGAAACGGCGCAGTTCGCGGCCGAGGAAGAGGTTGCCGACCACGTCGAGGTTGTCGCACAGGGCCAGGTCCTGGTAGACGGTCGCGATACCGAGGTGCTGGGCGTCGTGCGGCCGGTCGATGGTCACCCGGCGGCCCTGCCATTCGATGACGCCCTCGTCCGGTCGGTTGACCCCCGCGATCGTCTTGACCGCGGTGGACTTCCCGGCGCCGTTGTCACCGACGAGCGCGACGACCTCGCCTGGGCGGACGTCCAGATCGAAGCCCGACAGCGCCTGGACGGCACCGAAGCGTTTGGAGATCCCCCGCAGTGTGAGCACAGGTGCTTCCGGCAACGGAACCGCCTCCTCCGCCCGCACGCACGGGCCGTCTGGCGCCCCGCCGGACGGGCCGCGCGGCGCGGCCCGTCCGGACTCGCGGACTCGGAACTGGTCGCGGCCTCCGGACTGCTGGAGGCCCGGAACTGCTTGAGGCCTCGGGACTACTGAGGCCTCGGGACTACTGGAGGCCCGCCTTCGCGCACGCGGCGGCGTAGGCGGGAGTGCAGATGTCCTTGACCGTGTACAGGCCGTCCTTGACGACGGTGCCCTTGATGTTGTCCTTGTCGACCACGACCGGCGTCAGCAGCCTGGCCGGGACCTTCTCACCGCTGCCGCTGGTGACCGTGGTGGGCGTCAGGGACTTGGGGATGTCCTTGCCCTGGGCGAGCGCGACCGCCATCTCGGCGGCGATGTCCGCCTCCGGCTTGTACGGCTTCTCCACGGTGATGGTCTGGGTACCGAGCAGGATCCGCTGGATCGCGTCGAGCTGGGCGTCCTGGCCGGTCAACGGCACGTTCATACCGGCCGCCTTGAGAGCGGTGGCGATACCGGCGGCCAGGCCGTCGTTGGCCGAGTAGACGCCGATGATGTTGTTCTTGCCCAGGGCGCTGATGGCGCCCGCCATCTGCTGGTTGGCGTTGTTCGGGTCCCAGTTCGGGGTGTCGTACTCCTTGCCGATCTTCACCTTGCCGTCGAGGACGGAGTGGGCACCCGCCTTGAACTCGGCGGCGTTCGGGTCGGTCGGCGAACCGTTCTGCATCACGATCTCGCCGCTGCCGGCCTTGCTCCCGAGGGCGGCGAGCAGCGCCTTGCCCTGCAACTCACCGACCTTGCGGTTGTCGTACGAGACGTAGCTGTCGACGGGGCCCTGGGCGAGGCGGTCGTACGCGACGACCTTCACGCCTGCGGCCCGCGCCTTCTGCACGGACGACTGGATCGACTTGGAGTCCACGGCGTCCAGGATGAGCACCTTGTCGCCCTTGGCGAGGGCGGTGTTCACCTGCTGCTGCTGGGTGGTGGCACTCTCGGCGGCGTTGTAGTAGTCGATCTGCGCGCCCGGTGCCAGTTCCTTGATCTTGTTCTCGATGTACGGCTTGTCGAACTTCTCGTACCGCGTGGTCTTGCTCTCCGGCAGCAGCAGACCGATCTTCACGTCGTCCGCTGCCGCTCGGCCCGCTCCCGGCTGCGCCGCGCCGCTGGTCGCCACCGCGCCCAGGGACAGGGCCGCCGCTCCGGCCAGGGCTATCGCGCCCCGCAATGTACGGGTCATGGGGAGGCTCCTTCTCGTACGGCGCCGTCCCTCCGAACCGGGAGACGCGGAGACGAAAATGCGCTTTTGGCCTACATATCGACATTAGCGGCAACCTCCGGACCGGCAAGCGGGTGACGTCGTCGCAGGCGGGCGCCTCGAGGAGTCAGTCCATCAGGCCGCTTGCGAGCGTCGCCCCCAGCTCCCAGCACGCCTGCGTGTCGGCCTTGCCCGGTTCGCCCGTCACCGTCACGGCGTCGGCCGCCCGCCGCCATCCCAGGCCCGTGGTGATCGACTCGATGGCCCGGACGGCACCGGTGACGTCGTTGCCGCCGTGCACGTAGTACCCGAAGGGCCGGCCGCGCGTCGCGTCCAGGCACGGGTAGTACACCTGGTCGAAGAAGTGCTTGAGGGCGCCGGACATGTAGCCGAGGTTGGCCGGGGTCCCCAGCAGCAGGCCGTCGGCGGCGAGCACGTCGGACGCCGTGGCGGCGAGTGCCGCGCGCCGCACGACCCGGACGCCCTCGATCCCCTCCGTCGTCGCGCCGGAGACGACGGCTTCGAACAGCGCCTGGCAGTTCGGCGATGGTGTGTGATGGACGATCAGCAAAGTGGCCACACCCCCGAACCCTGCCGCCCCCGCCTCCCGCCCGCAAGCGAGGCACGGCCGGACCCGGTGCCGCAGACACGTTCGCGCGGGCACCGGCACCGCCGCGGCACTCGCCTCCGTCGCGCCCGCCCGTCGCCTCCTGATGACCGGCCGGCCCGGCACCCCCCGACACCCGGGAGCAGGTGCGCGGGCCGATCGCCATGCTCGCGGCGGCCGGGACGGGCGGTGCCGCCGCCGGAGATGTCCCGGGCGGCGGTAGGCGCCGTTGTCACGGTCGCCGCCCCCGGTTCCGCTCGGTTGGCGGGCTGTCAGGACGCGGCGCGGCCGAAGCAGCGCTTCAGCTCGTCGGCGTCGTAGAAGTAACTCCCCTTCGACACCGGCTCACAGCCCTGCTTGAAAGCGGTCTGCCTCTCGTTGTAGAGCATCCGCACCAGGTACCTGCTCCCCCGGCTTCCCCCGCTCCCCTTTCCCGTCTTCCGGTACAGGTCCCACTGGATGTTCGCGGCCATGGGCGCCACCGACGCGCCTCGCCAGGCGTTGTCGGCGTACGTGTACGGCTTCGCCGGCGATGCCGGCTCCGTGCTGCCGGGCAGACCCATGAGCGCGGCCAGCGGGATGATCTCCTCCGCGTGGGTGAAGCGCAGCTCGGCGCCCACGTTCGCGGTCCCGGCCCGCTTGGCGTCGATCTTCTCGAAGAAGTCATCGAGCAGGACGTTCGCCATCCTGTAGGTGATGTCGCTGTCGGAGAATCCCGGGCCCTTCTCGTAGAAGTCCTCGGCATCGCCCAGGTAGGCGAACCACCGGGCGTCACGCGGCGCGATGTAGCGCTCCATGTTCCAACTGCCCTCGTCGGACATGGCCGGAGCGATGCTGTAGAGGGCGTAGACCGCCTGCGCGGCTTGCGTGCCGGTGCCGATCCCGGAGAACTCACCGGCCGAGACCCGCTTGACGAAGGCCGGCTTGAAGATCTTCTCCAGGACGTTGCGGGCGGCGGTCCGGGTGGCCGGCTGATCGGTGATCCGCTTGAGCGTGGCGGCCAGTCGCTTGTCGTTGTCGACGTAGTCCCGGTACTCCTCGCCGCCGGCCGACTTGTGGAAGTAGAGCAGGTCGGCGTCGGTCCTGGCCGGCGTGATGAGCGGCTCGAGGGCGGGGTCGTTGTCAGCCAGGGCCGTCGCGAACAGATTGCCGCTGTCGACGGCGCGGTCCTTGCCGGAGTTGACGATGTCGATCCGCTCGGAGTTCCTGACGATCCGCCCGAAGAGCGTGGGGAGCCGCTTCTCCAGCCGGGCCGCGGTATCCACGAGCTCGCGCTCACCCCGGCCGCTGAGCTGTCCGTATCCGACCTCGTCCATGGCCGCGAGCAGAGACCGCACCTCGCCGCCGAAGCGCTCGCCCGCGCGGGTGAGTTGCCCCTCGCTCGCGGCCTTCGACCACAGCGCGAGGATCAGGTCGCCGTCCTCGCTGTCGGACGCCGCGCGGGATCCGTGGCGGGAGACGCTCTCGGTGAACACCGGGACGAACCCCTCGGGGGCCTGCTGGTAGGCCCGCACGTTCTGTTGGGGTGCGTACGGGGCCTTCGTGCCGTAGTAGCGGCCGGGAGAGGGGCTCGCCTGGGCCGGCGCCGCCGTCGACAGCAGGGCGGATGCGGTGAGCGTCAGAGCGACGGCGACGGTTCGTTTCTGCATGGGTTCACCGGTTCGGATCGGGATGCGTCGGTCGGGCGCTCGCATCATGATCGTTCGGGATGAACACGGTGGGTACGGAGGATGGCCCGCACATGCACCGCCGTCGCGACGAAGACCACGCCCGGGGCCCGGCGCCCCGTGTGCGTCAGGCCGACGGCTCGCCGATCCTGGCCGGCTGGTCCCTGACCGGCCGGGTGTGCGCCCTGGCCAGGCACGCGGGCAACGCCAGCACGGCGCTGTGGTCGCCGGCCCGGTACGCGCTCGGCGTCATCCCCACGAGTTCGGTGAACCGGGAGCTGAACGAGCCGAGGGAGGTACAGCCGACCGTCATGCACGCGTCGGTCACGCTCATGCCCGTGCGCAGCAGGGCCATCGCCCGCTCGACCCGCCGGGTCATGAGGTAGCTGTACGGCGTCTCGCCGTAGGCCTCCCGGAATGCCCGGGAGAAGTGGCCCGGTGACATCAGCGCGCGGCTCGCCATGGCCGTCACGTCCAGCGGCCGCGCGTACTCCCGGTCGACGAGATCCCGGGCCCGGCGCAGGTGCGCGAGGTTGGCGAGGCGCTGGTCGTCCATGCGACGAGGGTACCTCCGCAGGTGCGGACGCTCCCGTGGTTTCGCGCCCTCGTCACAGGCTCTGCTCCCCGGCACCGGGCCCCGGCCGGCGCGCCCGCAGGAGGGAGGCGGCGAGCTCGGTGAGCTGGGCACGCCGGGCGGCGGGCAGCTCGTCGGTGAGCGCGCCCACCCGGCGGCCGATCTCGTCCGCGCACTGTCCGGCGAGCCGCCTCCCGCCGGGGGTCAGGGTGACGAGGACGGCGCGGCCGTCGTACGGGGAGGGTGTGCGCTCGACCAGGCCGCGCTTCTCCGCGCGGCCGACCAGACCGGTCATCGAGGACTTGTCCAGGCCGAGGTGGCGTCCGAGCTCGACCATGCCCGCCCGCCGGTCGCGCAGGATGCCGAGCAGCCGGATCTGGATGACCGACAGCTCGTGCTCCGCGCCGGCGGCGGAGACGATGCGGTGGATCAGGAAGGACAGCTGCACCAGCGCGTCCACCGTGTTCAGGGGCCCGTCGTCGGCAAGGCCGGACGGGTCGGATTCGAGGGTCATGGGCCCAGCCTATTTGACGTAGTACGCGGCACAAACTATTTTCAGATTTAGTACGTGTCGCAAACCAAATGTTCGCGGCAGTCCCCTCGGAACGGGAGAATCCCATGCACGCCGCAGTCGTACGGTCCTTCGGCTCGCCGCCCCGGTTCGAGAGCTTCCCGACTCCCCGCGCCAACGGGGAACACGAGGTCCTGGTCGACGTCCTGGCCGCCGGCCTGCACCCCCGGGTCCGCTCGGCGGCGAACGGCAGCCACTACACCTCCGACGGCACGCTGCCCCTGATTCCCGGCTTCGACGCGGTCGGCCGCACCGAGGAGGGCGAACTGCTCTACTTCGTCGCCACGGACACGGCCCCGGGCACCATGGCGGAGAAGGCGGTGGCCGACCGCCGCCGGGCCATCGCCCTGCCGCCCGGGACGGACCCGGCCGACGTGGCCGCGGCCATGAACCCCGGCATGTCCTCGTGGGTGGCGCTGCGCTCGCGCATCTCCTTCCGGCCCGGCAGTTCCGTGCTCGTCCTCGGCGCCACGGGCAACGCCGGACAGCTGGCCGTCCAGATCGCCGGGCACCTGGGGGCCGGCCGGGTGATCGGCGCGGGCCGGGCCCCCGAACGGCTGAGGCTGCTGGAAGCCATCGGAGCCGACGAGACGGTGAGCCTGACCGGCGACGACGAGACCGTGGCCGAGCGGCTCGGGCAGGCGGCAGCGGACGTCGACGTGGTCATCGACTACCTCTGGGGCCACGTCACCCAGCAGGCCATGCCCGCACTGCTGACGGCCCGTGCCGACCGCGCGAAGCCGCTGACCTGGATCCAGATCGGTTCCATGGCCGGGCAGCACATCGACCTGCCCTCGTCCCTGCTGCGCGCGGCGAACCTGAACGTCATCGGCAGCGGCCAGGGCTCGGTGACCACCGACGGTATCGTCGCCGAGCTGCCGTCCCTGGCCGAGCGGATCGTTTCCGGAGCCCTGGCCGTGGACCCGCTGCTCATCCCGCTGAGCCAGGTGGAGGAGGCGTGGAACACGCAGACCTCCCCCGGCCAGCGCATTGTCCTGACGCCCTGACGTGCCGCCGCGGATGCCAGGACGACACGGTACGAACGTTGCATAATTCAGCACCGGAAGCTCACGACACCCACCACGAAGGAGTCCCCGTGGCTTTGACCCGTGAAGAGCGCGAGCAGTTTCTGGCGGAGCCGCACGTCGCGGCACTGGCCGTGCACGCCACCGAGCCGGACCGGTCACCGCTGACGGTCCCGATCTGGTACCAGTACCGGCCGGGCGGCGACATCTGGATCATGACGGGGCTCAACTCCCGCAAGGGCAAGGCGATCGCGGAGGCGGGCCGGTTCTGCCTGATGGTCGACCGCGTCTCACCGACCGTGCGCTACGTCTCGGTCGAGGGTCCCGTCGTCTCGACCGTCCCGGCCACCCGCGAACAGCTGGTCGAGATGTCGTCGCGCTACCTCCCCGCAGAGAAGGTCGAGGGTTACGTCGACTTCGCCTGGAAGGAGCACGGCGAGCAGGTGGCCGTCCACATGAGGCCGCAGCGCTGGCTCGGCACGGACCTCGGAGCGGTCTGAGAAGAGCGGGCCCGCCGGGCCGCACGCTCCGGGCCCGGCGCCCGCACCGCGTTCGCCGCCCCTGCCGACGGCCCCCGTACCGGGCCGGGGCTCAGCCGGACGGTTCGTCGGGCACGGGGTGCTCGGGATGAGGGTGATGACCGGCGTGCGGAGCGCCTCGTCGGCCGGTGCCCGCCTCGTCGGTATCGGGGATCTCCAGGTCGGGCCGCTCGCCGGCCGTCCGCCGCTTGGCACCGCCGACCACGTCCAGGGGGTCCTCGTCGGCCCTGGCCTGCTGATCGGGCGGGTCGCGGGGTATCGGGGCCGCGCTGCTCCCCTGGTCTTTCGGGTGACCGTCGTTCACGGTGTGCTCACTTCCTCCCGTAGGCGTCCACCGGTGCGGGTACCCGGGTGACCGGCGACGATGCATGGCAGCCTCGGCACCGGACGTCTTCGGCCAGCGCCCGGACCCGGCGACGCACGGCCCGCTCCGGGTGGGCACTCCATTCGTCCCACAGGAGCGGGCATCACGCTCACCGAGGACGCGGGAGCGGGAAGCGGAGCGGCCGTTCTCCGCGCGGTCGCGAGCCCTCCGGCGCCGCCGGGCAGCGGCGGGCGGAACCCGGACCGCAATGGCGGGCCCGCAGGTTCCTGGTGGACCCTTCCGAACCCTCCTCAACCGCGTTGCTCAGGTGCTGATTTGCAGCATCACGAAGGACGGTACGGAGCACGGCACGGGCCATCCACGGAAGGGCAGCACATGGGCGCGGACGTCGCGGCCGGCATGCTGATCACGTGGGCGGCGGGCAAGGCCAGGCGGGCGCTCGTCGCGACCTTCTTCGGCATACGGGCGATGATCCCGCCTTCCGGCAGCGGCGAAGAGGCACCGGGCCCCTCCGCGCTGGCCGGCACCTGGAAGGCCTCCGGGTCCGCCGACCCCATGGTCTTCGGCCAGGACGGCACCTGCTCGGGCTTCTGCTGCGACATCGGCGCCCCGCTCGACATCGGCGGCCCGATGACCGGCTCCATCTCCAGCACCACGGGACGAGGACGGCCGCTACGCGTTCGTCGTGACGCAGAGCCCGAACACGGCGACCTACCGGGTCGACTCCGCAACGATGCCCGCGCCGTCGTCCAGTCGTCCACGGGACAGAAGACCTACGAGATGAGCCGCTTCTGACGACCGGCTCCCGGGGACGGAGCGCCTGTGCGCACCACCCGGTGACAGACGTTCCGCAATGTGAACGGCTTGGCCCGGGGCGCCGGACGACGGACTAGTGTGGTCCGTGCAGCTGGTTCGCCCTGTCCGCCAGACAGGCGCGTCGCAAGAGGGAACCCGGTGGAATTCCGGGACTGCCCCGCAGCGGTGAGTGGGAACGACCGCCGTCATACGCACTGGGTCCGGTTGGATCTGGGAAGCGACGGCCAGTAGGTGTCCGCCTCGGCGGATGTGCCCGCGAGTCCGAAGACCTGCCCGTTGCCCGCACGCGAACCCTCGCGTGCGGCTGTTCCGGTGACCTCGTGGGCGGGTCGGCGTATATATCGGACAGCACACACGGCACATCGCCGGTGCGCTTCGTCCGGTTCGTCATCCCTTCGCGTCCGCGTCCCGTCCCCGGGATGTTCAGGAGTCATCTCGCGAAGGAGATTTCCGTGACAGCCAAGCCCGCAGCCGCGGCAGCACGAGCCACCGTGTACGGCTACCCCCGCCAGGGCCCGGACCGGGAACTGAAGAAGGCCGTCGAGGGCTACTGGAAGGGCCGTGTCGCCGCCGGCGCCCTCCGGGAGACCGCGGCCGGCCTGCGCCGCGCCAACTGGACGCGGCTGGCTGACGCCGGCGTCCACGAGGTGCCCACCGGCGACTTCTCGTACTACGACCACGTCCTGGACACCAGCGTCATGGTCGGCGCGATCCCCGAGCGCCACCGAGCGGCCGTCGATGCCGACGCGCTGGGCGGCTACTTCGCGATGGCCCGCGGCACCCAGGACGTGGCGCCGCTGGAAATGACCAAGTGGTTCGACACCAACTACCACTACCTCGTCCCCGAACTCGGCCCGGACACCGTGTTCAGCGCCGATTCCGCCAAGCAGGTAACGGAGTTGGGGGAGGCCATCGCGCTCGGCCTCACCGCCCGGCCGGTGCTCGTCGGCCCCGTCACCTATCTCCTGCTGGCCAAGCCGGCCCCTGGGGTGCCGGACGGCTTCGAGCCGCTCACCCTGCTCGACCGGCTGCTTCCGGTCTACGCGGAGGTACTCGCCGATCTGCGTGCCGCCGGCGCGGAGTGGGTGCAACTGGACGAACCCGCGCTCGTCCAGGACCGCTCCCCCGCCGAGCTGAACGCGGTGGCCCGCGCCTGCCGTGAGCTCGGCAGCCTCACCGACCGCCCCAAGCTGCTCGTCGCCTCCTACTTCGACCGGCTCGGTGAGGCCCTGCCCGTTCTGGCTAAGGCCCCGGTGGAGGGTCTGGCCCTGGACTTCACCGGCGCGGCGGCCGCCAACCTCGGCGACCTCGCCGCCGCGGGCGGACTGCCGGGCAAGCGGCTCGTCGCCGGCGTCGTCAACGGCCGCAATATCTGGATCAACGACTACGAGAAGTCCCTCTCCACCCTCGCCACCCTCCTGGGCCTGGCCGACAGTGTCGACGTGGCCGCGTCCTGCTCCCTGCTGCACGTCCCGCTCGACACGGCGCCCGAGAAGGACATCGACCCCCGGATCCTGCGCTGGCTCGCCTTCGCCGGGCAGAAGACCGCCGAGGTCGTCACGCTGGCCAGGGCACTGACCCGGGGCACCGGGGCCGTCACCACCGAGATCGCCGCCAACCGCGCCGCCCTCGCCTCCCGCCGGGACTCCCCCATCACCCGTGACCCCGCCGTACGGGCCAGGACCGCGGCCGTCACCGACGCGGACGGGCGGCGCTCCCAGCCGTACGCTGAGCGGACCGCCGCCCAGCGCGCCCACCTCGGGCTGCCCCTGCTGCCCACGACGACCATCGGCTCCTTCCCGCAGACGGACGAACTGCGCACCGCACGGGCCGATCTGCGCGCCGGCCGCATCGACACCGCCGGCTACGAGGAGCGGATCAGGGCCGAGATCCGGGAGGTCATCTCCTTCCAGGAGAAGACCGGCATCGACGTCCTGGTGCACGGCGAGCCCGAACGCAACGACATGGTGCAGTACTTCGCCGAACAGCTCACCGGCTACCTCGCCACCCGGCACGGCTGGGTCCAGTCCTACGGCACCCGCTACGTCCGCCCACCGGTCCTGGCGGGCGACATCTCCCGCCCCGAGCCGATGACGGTGCGCTGGACGACGTACGCCCAGTCCCTCACCGCCCGCCCCGTCAAGGGCATGCTCACCGGCCCGGTCACCATGCTCGCCTGGTCCTTCGTCCGCGACGACCAGCCACTCGCCGACACCGCCAGGCAGGTCGCCCTCGCCCTGCGCGACGAGGTCAACGACCTCGAAGCGGGCGGCACTTCGGTTATCCAGGTGGACGAACCCGCGCTGCGCGAGACCCTGCCGCTGCGGACGGCGGACCGCGCCGCCTACCTGGACTGGGCGACCGAGTCGTTCCGGCTCACCACCGGCGGGGCGCGGCCGGACACCCAGATCCACACCCACATGTGCTACGCCGAGTTCGGCGACATCGTCCAGGCGATCGACGACCTCGACGCCGATGTCATCAGCCTGGAGGCCGCCCGCTCCCACATGCAGATCGCCCGGGAACTGGCCCGACACGGCTACCCCCGCGAGGCCGGGCCCGGCGTCTACGACATCCACTCACCCCGCATCCCCAGCACCGACGAGGCCGCCGCCCTGCTCCGCACGGGACTTGAGGCCATCCCCGCCGAACGGCTGTGGGTCAACCCCGACTGCGGCCTGAAGACCCGAGGCTGGACCGAGACCAGGGCCTCCCTGGAGAACCTCGTCACCGCGGCCCGGACCGTCCGGGACGAACTTCCCGCCACCTGACCGGGAAGCGATGAGAGGGCCGGGGCACCCGCAGGGTGAGCGCCGGCGGGCGCCCCGGCCCGCCACCCGTTCCCTGGCCGCTCCGCCCCCTCGTCGTCAACTCATCACGCAACGAACCCCGTTCGGGTGGCACGCGATCTGTTGAGGGAATCGCGCGTAGGTCTGGGCAGCCTCCCGGCGAAAGATCCTGAAGGGAAAGCCGTCGAAGGGGAAGTCTTGGAAGTGTCACCCGAGTACGGGCGCACCATCAGCGAGGGTCCGACCCCGGCGGACGCCGCCGGTGCGCCCGCCCTGCCCTACCCGAGCGGCTGGTCCGCGCTGGCGTTCTCCCGCGAACTGCGGCCCGGTACCGTACTGACCCGGCCGCTGGCGGGCCAGGACGTGGTGCTGTACCGGCTGGGCAGCGGGGAGCTACGGGCCGTCCATCCGTACTGTCCCCACCTCGGTGCCCATCTCGGGCTGGCGAAGGTCGACGGGGACGAGCTCACGTGTCCCTTCCACTTCTTCGCGTTCGGCCCGGACGGCACATGTGTGCGCACGGGGTACGGCACGCCGCCGCCGCGGTCCGCGCTGACGCAACTGCCCGTGCACGAGGTCAACGGCGCCGTCTTCGTCTGGCGGCACCACGACGGCCGCGCTCCGGACTGGACGGTCCCCCGCTGGCACGAGATCGGCCACCGGCCCGCGCGCACGGCCGCCTGGGAGCTGGCCGGAAACGTCCAGGAGGTCATCGAGAACTCGGTGGACCTCGGGCACTTCGCCACCCTGCACGGCTGGGCCAGGGCCGAGATCGGCGGGCCGGTGGTGTACGAGGACGCCGCGTTCCACGTGTCCATGCGGGCCCACGAGACGGCACCGCTGGTGGGCAGCTTCACGGTCGACGTCGAGGTGGACGGATACGGGCTCGGCTGCCTGCACGCCGATGTGTACACGCCGCGTTTCGGGCTGCGGATGTGCACGATGGTGATGCCGACGGCGATCGGCCCCAACCGGATGCAGTTCCGGCAGTTGAACCGGATCGCCTTCACCGAACCGGGCCGGCTGCCGCCTCCGCTCGCGCGAGCGGTCAGCCGCGCCGCCGCCCGGCTCCTGGACCGCGCCATCTTCCGGTCGAGTTGCGAGTTCACGGCGGCCGACTTCCCGATCTGGCACCACAAGCAGTACCAGCAGCCGCCCCGGCTGGCCTCGGGCGACGGACCGATCGGCCCGTTCCGGCGCTGGGCCCGGCGGTTCTACCCCCCGCCGCCCGGCAACGGGCCTGTGCCACGGCCCGTCCGCGGCGAGGAGGAGGACACGGCCGTGCTCTCCTGACCCCGGCCCCGGGGACGGTGCACCGGCCCCGGAGGCTCAGCCGCGTCGGCGGAGGTAGGCGTCCAGCTCCGCGGCCCCGGTCAGCATCGCCCGGCCGCGGGCGGACAGCCGGCCGCGCCAGTCGTCCAGTGCGGCCTCCATCGGTTCGAGCCCGCCAGCCGAGCGCACCTGGGCGATCAGCGGGGCGATCTGCTCCAGGAGGTATCCGCCCCGCCGCAGTTGATGGGTCAGCCGGGCGTCCCGGACATCGGCCTCGTCGTAGACGCGGTACCCCGTCAGCGGGTCACGGCCCGGGTTCACCAGTCCGGCACCCTCCCACTTCCGCAGCGTCGCCGGCCGGATGCCCAGCTTCCCGGCGAGCGGCCCGATGAACGCGCCGGCGTCACCCGCCCCGGCCGGGGGATGGGGCTCGGACGCCGTGCCGGGCTCCAGGTCGCGCAGGGCGCTCTCCACGTCCCGGAGGGTCCGGCGGTCGTCGAGGAGCTGGGCGTGGCTCTCGTCGATGAGGCGGAACGCGTGCTCGGCCGCGCCCTCGTTGACCGCCCGCATGATCAGCGTCGCCCTCGGGTGACCGTGGCCGGGCACCAGGGCGAGAAACGCGCGCAGCGCGCCCGCGTGCAGTGGCGTGTAGGTGCGGTACCCGCTGGGTGTGCGGTCGGCCGCCGGAAGGATGCCGGCCTCCTCGTAGTTCCGCACCGCCTGCGTGGACAGACCGTGCCCGCGTGCCAGATCGACCGGCCTGAGCCGCTCACCACTTTGAAGGTTTTGCTTCACCGGTCTGCCATTTCCCTGCCATTTCTCTGGCATTTCTCCGCCGCGTTTCCGAGAAAGTCTCCACCGTTGGTTCAACGATACCGTTGAAGGCATGGCTACTGACATCAAGGGCACCACGCACGCCGTCGAGGCCTGCGCGGTCATGAAGCTGCTTCCCCGCCGGCCTCGGCTGCTCGCTCTGGGCGAGCCCACCCACGGCGCCGGCACGGTGCTCGACGCACGCAACAAGCTCTTCCGTCAGCTCGTCGAGCAGGAGGGCTACCGGACGATCGCCATCGAGAGCGACTGTCTGATGGGCCTGCTCGTGGACGCCTACGTCACCTCGGGCACCGGCACTCTCGACGAGGTCATGGAGCACGGATTCAGCCACGAGTGGGGCGCCTTCGCGGGCAACCGCGAGCTCGTGCGCTGGATGCGGGCTCACAACGAGGACCGGCCCGCGTCCGAGCGTGTCCGCTTCTCCGGTTTCGACGGGCCGTTGGAGATCACCGGCGCCGCGAGCCCCCGGCAGGCCCTCACCTCGCTGCACGCCTATCTCTCGGCCCATACGGACACGGACCTGCTCCCCTGCGCCGCCGGCACGCTCGACCGGCTGCTCGGCTCCGACGAGCAGTGGGCCGAGCCCGCCGCGATGATGGACCCGGCCCGCTCCTTCGGGCGGTCGGCGGAGGCCAGGGAGCTGCGGCTGCTCACCGACGATCTCGTGGCGCTGCTCGATGCCCGGACACCGCAGCTGATCGCATCGGACTCGCATGAGGGTCTGCACCTGGCGCGCCTGTACGGGCGTACCGCCGTCGGGCTGCTCCGCTACCACTTCTGGATGGCCGACACGTCACCGAGCCGCCTGCCCTGGCTGATGAGCCTGCGGGACTCCATGATGGCCGCCAACCTGCTCGCCCTCGCCGAACAGGGACCGGCGCTCGTCAACGCCCACAACGGGCACCTCCAGCGGGACCGGAGCACGACGCGGATGAGCGGCCGGCCGCTTGAGTGGTGGAGCGCCGGCGCGCTCGTGGACACCCGCCTGGGCGAGGAGTACGCCTTCCTGGCCACGGTCCTGGGCACGATGCCGCACCACGGGGTGAGCACCCCGCCGCCGGACAGCCTCGAAGGGCTCCTGTACGCGCTCCCGGACGACAGCCGCGTCGTCGACGCGGCCGGGCTGGCCGCCGCACTCGGTGGGACACGGCCCGCCCCTCGGGTTTCCCCGTACTACGGCTACTCACCGCTCGACCCGGCCCACCTGGACCGGATCGACGGGCTCGTGTTCGTCAAGGACGTCCCGCAGAGCTAGGGCCTCTCGTTTGGATCAGGCCGGGCTCGCGGTGTCCGGCACGGGTGTACTGATCACGAGCTGGTCCTCGCACCGGATACGGGCGCCGGCCATCGGCATTGTCAGAGCCGCCTGGCACCATGATCGGCATGAGCGAAACAACTGGGCCTGAAGAGAATGAAGTTGCCGGTGCTCTGACCACACCGGAGGAGTGGCGTGTCTTTCTGAAGCGGTACGGCGAGCTGTACGTGAAGGTCCGTGCCGACGACGACGAGCTGGCCGATCTGCTGGATGACGATCAGCTGGAGGTTCTGGACCGAGGGGGGCGCCTCGAGCTGTGGCTGGGTGAAGCCCCTGCCCGGGAGGATGCTCTGGTGGCATCCGAGGAGCGGCTCGGAGTGAGGTTCCCACCCAGCCTGCGGGGATTCTTCCTGACGAGCGACGGGTGGACGCACATCGAAGACTACGTGGACGGTGTTCATTCCTGCGGTCGCGTCTTGTGGATGCGGGACAGCGAGGCCGGCGGACGCGTGACCGATACCTACGACTCGATACCCGGCAACGAGGACGATGTTCAGTTGTTCCGCCGGTCCATCGAGATCGCCCGGGGAGAGGACTTCTGGTTGCTCGATCCGAGCGACGTCGGGCCGGACGGCGAGTGGGCCGCCTACGAGTTCGCACCGAAGTACGGCAACCCGACGAAGTACCCCAGCTTCTGCGCGTTGATGCGCTCCGGGTACGAGAGCATGGAGGAGGACGAGGACTGAGTCGGTTCCGCCGGGGACGGTCAGCTGCGCCCGCCCTCGCGCACCGTGCAGGTGTCCGTGTCCGCCGGGCACCAGTGCGTCCGCCCGCCGACCAGATGGAGTTCGAGGTCGGCGTCGCGCATGCCGTGGTCATCGAGGGCGGCACGGAGCGCGGTCGGCGCGGGCTGCGGCGGGAGTCCGAGCACGCCGATCACGACGATGCCGTTGCGGGCCTCGACGGACGCGATCTGCCATTTCCCGGTGGCGGCCCACTTCTCCGCGACCGGCCGGGCGTCGGCGGCCAGCGAGCGGTCCCGGGCGACGGTGACGGTGCCCGCGGTGAGCGGGGCCGCGACGAGCACGACCACACACACCACGGCGGCGAGCGTCCTGCCTCGGAACTCCCCCACACGCATGTCCGCCCGCTCGGCTCCCGCCCGGACTCCGTAGACCAGGAAGACCACGGTGCCGGTGGCGACGATGGCGGCGACGTTGGTGGCGAACAGCAGCGCCGACTGCCCGGCGTCGTGGTAGCGGTGCGCGGTGAGCAGCAGCCCGGTGACGGCGAGCGGCGGCACCAGCGAGATGGCGATCGCGACGCCGGGCAGGGTGTCGGAGATGTCGGCGCGCACGAGGGCGAACGCGCCGACGGTGCCGGTGGCCAGGGCCGCGAGCAGGTCGATGAGGCGGGGGCTGATGCGTGAGGCGACCTGGCTGTTGGAGGCGTAGGCGTCGGGCGGGGAGACGATCCAGCCGAGCAGCATGCCGATCGCGACCACGGCGAGGGCGCCGCCCAGCATCAGCAGCAGGCAGCGTGTCACCTGCCGGCGGCGTGCCAGGACGAGGGCCAGGGCGCAGCCGAGGATCGGTGTCATCAGCGGGGCGACGATCATCGCGCCGATCACGGTGGCGGTGGAGTCCCCGACCACACCGGCGCCGGCGATGGCGGCGGAGAGCACGAGCAGGCCCCAGAACCGGGTCGAGCCGGGGCTGCGGACTCCGCGCTCGATGAACAGGGTTCCGGTCATCCGCCGGACCGCGTCCGCGTCGACTCCCGCCATGGCAGAGGTCCTTTCTGTCGGGTGACCGCGTCCGGTCAGGCAGGGGGCGCCACCGGTTCGCGGTCCCCCGTGGCCGGCCGGGCCGCCAGGAACTCCACCACGGCCAGGAGGAACAGCAGGCACAACGCGATGGCGAGGACCACCCAGCCGGTGGGGTGCGACCACAGCAGGTACACGAGCAGCGAGGCGGCCACCAGCACCCAGGTGATCCAGGTGCGCCGGCGACGTACGAAGGGGCCCACGGGCCCGGTGCGCAGTCCCGCACCGTCGGCGGTGGAGCGGACGGCCGTGATGCCGTTGACCCACAGTCCGCGTACAAGACCGGCGCGCCGGCCCGGACCCGTGAGCCAGGCGGCCAGGGCGATGACGACGCCGACGGCGACGGCGACGGCCATCCGGACGGTGGTCTGCAGGAAGTGGGTCATGGCGTCGTAGACGGCGCCCGCCGCGCCCTGCGAGACGTCGGCGGGCAGGGCGTCCAGGTAGACCACCCGGAAGACCCGCAGGCCGATGCCGAGGAGTCCGGCGGCGACAGCGGCGCCGAGGCATCCCGCGACCAGGGCCCGGCGGCGCCGTACCGCGAGCAGTACCCCGGCGGCGATGAGGAGGACCGCGATCACCGGGAGCCAGTTGCCGAGGAACTGCAGGACCCGCACATACGTCTTGACCTTGCCGATGTCCTCGGACCTGATGAGCGTGATGTCGGTGTGGATCTCGGGGATCCGTCCGGCCGCCGTCAGACCCGCGTCGACCAGGCGTTGCTCGACCCGGTCGACCACGGGGGCGAGATCGAGCGTGACCGCGTCGTTGGTCAGCTCGACGGCTCCGCCGCCCTTGCCGGTCAGCGCCTTGTTCACGGCGCTGTGGGCCCGGCGGTTGGCCTCGGTCCAGACCGTCTCGAAGGCGTCCGAGGCCACGACCGCCCGCGCCTTGTCGTGCACGAAGCTGCGGAGTGCGCCCTCCAGCGAGTCGCCGAGCGGTCCGAGCGCCTTTTCCAGGCGGGGCCGGTCCGCGGGTGCCACGTCCGCGAGGAGGGCCGAGAGGTCGATCCTGGTCATGAGCGCGTCGGTGACCCGCCCGGCCACGGCGTCCTGGACGTCGGCGTCGGCGGCCAGGGGCGCGACCGTGTCCACGTAACGGCCGGTGTCGCCCACTTGGTCGGCGGCCCAGGCTGCGACGACGGACAGTGGGGCGAGGAGACATCCCACCGTGATGAGCACCGCGGCGAGGAAGGACCGGCCGCGGTGCCGGGGCGGCCCGGCACGCTCGCGTTCGAGTGCGGCCACCCTCGTACGCAGGCCTTCGAGTTCCGCCTGCTGCGACCGCTCCGGCTCTCCGGAGCCGTCGTCGCCACGTGCGCTTCCGTCCTCCACCCTGCCCCCGTCCCAGTCCCAGTCCCCTGCCCGGCCGGGCTCGCCCTCTGTCTGTCTGTCTGTCTGTCTGTCTGTCAGGGAACGGTCTGCGACCGGCGGGCGCGAGCGGGACTGGACCATTCGGGGCAACGGCACTTCACAACGCAGCCGTCATGACGACACCGCCGGTCGTTCCGGGCGTCAGGTACGTGGGGGACGCGGGAAGCGGTCCGGCGTCGTGAGGCCGATGCGTGCCGTGTTCGCGCGGGCGGTGTCCCGGCTGGGCGGGCCGCCACTCGGGCGAAGGTTCGCCGGACGGCCCCTGAGCCACCCGGCGCACCCGCTCCCGATCGCCTTCCCGGGACCTTGTAATGCCCAAGTAACGGCGCCCTTCTAGCGTCCGGACTCCCCCGTACCGTTCCTGGAGGAGCATCCCGATGCACCTGTCCCGATCGCCCCGGCGCAGAACCGCCGCATGGGCGGCCGCAGCGCTCACCGTCACGGGCCTGCTGATCGGTCCACCGTCCGCGGCCGCGGCCACCGGGGCCACCGCCCCGGTCGACGCCGCCCTGCTCAACGCCGTGGACGGGGGCGGCGAGGCGTCGTTCTTCGTCGTCCTCAAGGACAAGGCCGACCTGTCGCCCGCCAAGGGCAAGCGCGCCCACGCGGCGAAGGCGAAGTCGGCGTTCACCGAGCTGAAGGCGAAGGCGCAGACCAGCCAGCGCTCGCTCAACTCCTTCCTCGACAAGAAGAAGGCCGGCCACCAGGACTTCTGGATCGCCAACACCGTCAGGGTCACCGGTGACGAGAACCTCGTCGAGGAGCTCTCGAAGCGCTCCGACGTCGCGCAGATCGTCAAGGAACAGCACTACAAGCTCGACGACATCGAGAACCGGCCCTCCGAGGCCGAGACGAACGCGGCCGTCAAGGCGGCCTCGAAGGCCGCCGCCACCGACGAGGACGGCGCGCCCGAGTGGGGCGTCAAGGACATCAAGGCCGACCAGGTCTGGGACGAGTACCAGGACCGCGGCGAGGGCATAGTCATCGCCGACCTCGACTCCGGCGTTCAGTACGACCACCCGGACCTGGTAGGCAACTACCGGGGCAACAACGGCGACGGCTCCTTCACGCACGACTACAACTGGTTCGACGCCAGCGGTCAGTGCCCCACGAGCGCCCCGTGCGACAACAACGGGCACGGCACGCACACCATGGGCACGATGGTCGGCAAGGGCGGCGTCGGCGTCGCCCCCGGCGCGACCTGGATCGCCACGAAGGGCTGCGAGACCGACTCCTGCTCGGACGCCTCGCTGCTCGCGGCCGGTCAGTGGATCCTCGCGCCGACCGACCACAACGGCAAGAACCCGCGCCCGGACCTCGCCCCGAACATCGTCAACAACTCCTGGGGCGGCGGAAACACCACGTTCTACCAGGACACAATCGAGGCGTGGAACGCGGCGGGCATCTTCGAGGCGTTCGCGGCCGGCAACGCCGGTGACGGCTCCACCTGCTCGACCTCGGAGGCACCCGGTGCGCAGGCTCCGTCCTACGGCGTCGGCGCGTACGACTCGGCCGGGAAGATCGCGAAGTTCTCCGGCTTCGGCCCCTCGCTCGTCGACGGCTCCATGAAGCCGAACATCTCGGCCCCGGGCGTCGACGTCCGCTCCACCTGGCCGGGCAGCACGTACAACACCATCTCCGGTACGTCGATGGCGACTCCGCACGTCTCCGGGGCGGTGGCGCTGCTGTGGTCGGCGGCCCCGTCGCTCATCGGTGACATCGATGCCACCCGTGCCCTGCTCAACGAGGGTGCGAGCGACGTCGACGACACGCACTGCGGCGGCACCGCCGGCGCCAACAACGTCTGGGGCGAGGGCAAGCTCGACATCTACTCCTCCGTCGAGAAGGCGCCGCACAGCGCCGGCACCGTGACCGGCAAGGTCACCGACAAGGCCGCCGGCACCGCTCTGTCCGGCCTCTCCGTCCAGGCCACCGACGCCGCGGGCACCACGCGCACCACGCAGACCACCACGAGCGGTGACTACCGCCTGACCCTGTCGGCCGGCACGTACTCCTTCACGGTGAGCGGCTACGGCTTCGCGACCTCCACCGTCTCCGGTGTCGAGGTCACCGAGAGCGAGGACCTCACCCAGGACTTCGGGCTCGACGCCGTCGCCTCGCACCAGGTCTCCGGCACGGTCAAGGACGTCCAGGGCCGCCCGCTGGTCAAGGCCACCGTCGAGGTCTCCGGTACGCCGGTGAAGCCCGTCACCACCGGCACCGACGGCACGTTCACCCTGCCGGCGGTCGCCGTCGGCCGCTACACGCTGACCGTGACGCCCGCCGCCCCGGTGCTCTGCAACGGTGTGTACGCCGAGTCCGTCGAGGTGGCCGGCGACACGACGGAGAAGATCAAGCTCCCCGTCCGCACCGACGCCTACGGCCACACCTGCACCCCGGCCACGTACTCCTGGGTCAAGGGCACCAAGAACGTGACGCTCAGCGGTGACGAGGACGCCACGACGATCTCGCTGCCGTTCCCGGTGGAGCTGTACGGCGTTCCGTACACCAGCGCCTCCGTCACCACGAACGGCCTGGTCAACTTCATGGAGCCGCGCCTCGGTGATTACAGCAACGTCGCGCTGCCGTCCGTCGCCAAGCCCAACGGCACCGTCGCCGCCCTCTGGGACGACCTGATCCTGGACAAGAAGTCCAGCGTTCAGACCGCCACCAAGGGCGATGTGGGCCGCCGTACGTTCGCCGTCGTGTGGAACAACGCCGCCTACGCGGACGGTTCGGGCGACCGCGCCACCTTCGAGGCCGTCTTCGACGAGACCACCGGCGCCATCACGCTCCAGTACAAGACGGTCGACGACCGGGGCGTCGGCGCGACGGTCGGCATCGAGAACCAGACCGGCGTCGACGCGCTCCAGTACTCGTACAACCAGCCGGTGCTGACCGCCGGTTCCGCCGTTCGTATCGCGCCGGAAGGCAAGTAATGAGAACCCACGCCCCGCGGCGGGCCCTGCGGCTCGCCTCCACCCTCGTCGCGGCCGGTCTCGCACTGACCGCGGCCCCGCACGCGCTGGCCTCCGACAGCTCCTCCCCGGCGATGCGCCTCACCGCCGCCCAGGCGAAGCAGCTGGCCGCGCACGCCAACGTCGACGTGTACGGCGACGGGACGGCGGCCCAGGACAGTACACCGGACGACGCCGCCACGGGCCACGGCAGCTCCCTCCAGGGCGCGCCCGCGAAGGCCGCGCCGAAGGCGGCGAGCGGCACCGATGCCACGGACACCCCCGTCACCTTCACCAAGAAGTCCGCGCTGGACGGGGTACGCGGACTGGGCGCCACCGTGCCGGCCGGCTCGCACGGCTACTTCACCGTGCACAGCCTCGCCTCCATCCAGCTCCACAAGGCCGACGGCTCCACCGCCTGGTCCCGCAACAGCGACTCGCTGTACGCGGACTGGAAGATCAAGAACCTCCGGCCCTGGCAGACCGAGTTCTACCCGGCCCGGGTCCAGATGGGCTACGACGCGGTCAGCCCGTTCTCGCCCTACTCCGACCAGGGCTACGACACCGGCGACTTCACCGGCGACGGCGTCCCGGACCTCGTCTTCTCGGCGAGCGTGGGCATGAACCCGTCGACCGGCGTCACCATCCCGGGCTCCACCTTGACCTCCGGCACGGTGGTGACCATCCTGGACGGCGCCTCCGGGAACACGCTCTGGTCGAAGGTGTACGCCTACGCCGGTCAGATCAAGGTCGTCGACGGGACACTGCTGGTCGCGGACTCCCCGCAGCTGAACGTCAGGCCGCCAGCCGGCGCGACGGGCACCCTGTCCGGCACCCGCTTCTCGTACGCCGACGGCGCTCTGACTCCGTCCTCGACGTGGACGTACGACACGAAGGAGACAGTGGAGGCCACGTGGGGCGCGCTCGAGGACGCCGGCAACGGTGAGGTCGCGGCCTCCTGGAACCTGCACAAGAGCGACACGGCCGCGGCCCGGGGCCGCACCCTGGTCCTGGACACCGCCGACGGATCCGTCGTCTGGCAGAAGGACAGCGAGCTGTACGGGCGTCAGCTGCACCTGGACGCCGCCCGGGGACGGATCGTGGCCCTGGAGCAGGCGGACAGCACGGACGCCGTGCGGTACCAGATCGCCTCGTACGACCTGGTCAGCGGCAAGCGCATCACCCTGGACACCCGGATCAACGCGTTCCCGACCGCCATGGCCATCGGTGACGTGACCTCGGGCGGCGGCACCGAGTACGCGGTCAGCGAGTCGACCCTCGACTACGACCTGTTCCTGAACGCCGGCACCATCCGCGTCCTGAGCGGCTCGGACGGGGCCACGGTCCGGTGGACGCACACCACCAAGCGGGCGCCCGGCAACTCGAGGAACGCGCCGGCCACCTGGCACCTGGACGTCGTCGGCGGCAGACTGATCGCCGCTGCGCAGGACGACACGGACAGCGAACGGGCCGAGAACATCGGCAGCCTGCGATACGGCTCGCTGACGGCGTTCGACGCCAAGGGGAAGATCGCCTGGCGGCAGGCAGGGCTGAACGCCTCGCCGATGTTCCAGCAGCCGTACCGCTCCGGTGGCGCCGACTACGTGCGGACCATCGACCCGCAGCAGAACATCCACGAGTACAAGGTGGGCAACGGCAAGCAGCAGAGTCTGACACCGCTCCAGGCAGACCTGAACTACGCCCAGGCCGCCGACCTGGACGGCGACAAGAAGCCGGACGTGGTCGCGGGCGGCACCTCGGACGGTGTGTGGGCGTGGTCGGGCCCGTCGCTGGTCAAGGGCGCGCCCAAGCAGCTCTGGAAGACCACGGTGCCGGGCGCCGTGCTCAGCGTCCAGACCGGTGACGTGACCGGCGACAAGACGCCCGAGGTCATCGTCGCCGCGGAGACGGCGGTGGTCGTGCTCGACGGCACCACCGGCAAGATCCTCACGACCATCGACGGCGGCGGGCAGTACGTACGCTCCGTCACGGTCGCGGACACCGACGGCAAGGGCAAGGCCGAAATCCTGGTGCCGACCGACGCGCTGCGTGTCTACAACGGCAACGGCAAGGCGCTGTGGACGTACTCGGCCCCGCGGACGCGGGCGACGTGTACTTCTCCGACACCACGACCGGTGACGGCCAGGTGTACACGCAGTACACCTCCGAGAACGCCCTGGCCCTGCCCGACGCCGCCGAGAACGGTGTCGCGCTCGACGGCGCGAAGGGCACCGTGCGCTGGACCGCCGACCCGAAGGCCCCTGCCAAGGCCGTCGACGGGAAGCTGCACGGCGCGCTCCTGGACCACGCCGTCTTCGCATCGCCGAAGATCCCCTACGCGGACGGGCACGCGGTCGTCTACACCTGGATGGCGCTGACCGATCCCACCACGTCGGGCGACATCTCCACCGCCACCCCGCACGTCGTCACGGAGATCCGTGACGGGCGCACCGGCGAGCTGCTGCACAGCGCCGTGAACGGCAGCCCGTGGTCGCACGGCAACTTCTTCATCGACGGCAAGGGCGACCCGCTGTACGCCATCAGCTTCGCCACCATCCGCGGCTACGGCGCCGGCGGCCAGGACACCAGCGCCTCGATCCTGGCGCCGCTGCGAACCGCCCAGTTCATCACCGGGCCCGGCGGCCGGAAGCTGGTGGCCGGCGGCATGGAGGGCGGCGTGGGCGTGTGGGACCCCTCGGTCCTCACCTCGGACGCGTCCTTCCAGTCCGGTGTCGGCAGCGCGTCCCTGATGGGCGGCCGCAACTACCTCGCGGCCGACCTCGACGGCGACGGCGTGGACGACATGGTCTCGCTGAACTTCGACGACCACGGCAACAACCGGATGGCGGAGGAACTGGGCGGCGGGGTGCTGTCCCTGAACGACGCCGCCCGCCGACTGGCGGTGTACACCCTGTCCTGACGGCTCCACAGGGTTCGTGCGGCACCATGCCGAGACGGCCCGCAAGCGCCTGACCACTGAGGACCCCCGGCGGCGGCCGGGGGTCCTCAGCATGCTCGGTTACAGTTGCGCCCTCATGAACGCACGACGTACCACCGGCACCGATCCCATGGCGCCACGCCTGAACCTGCACCTTTTCGGCGGTTTTCGGGTTACCCGGGAATCCGGCGCTCCACTTGCCGAGCGCTGGCCGAGAATGACCGCACAGGCCCTGGTGAAACTGCTCGCCGTGGTACCCGAGCACCGGCTGCACCGCGAGCAGGTCATCGACATCTGCTGGCCCGGCGCCGATCCGCACGCGGCGCAGGGCAGCCTGCGCGTCGCGCTGCACTCCGCCCGCCGGATCCTGGAACCCGAACTCGCCTCGCGCGCAACGTCCTCGTACCTGGTCTCGGAGGGGGCGCTGCTGTTCCTGGACCCGGCGACGGTGTGGATCGACGCGGACCAGGCCGAACACGACGCACGGGACGCGCTGGCGAGCGGCGGCGTGGCGGAGCTCGCACGGGCCCTGGAGTGGTTCTCCGGCGAACTGCTGCCGGAGGACCGTTACGCCGGCTGGGCCGAGGGCCGCCGGGTCCGGCTCGCGGAGCTGAAGGAGCGGGTGCTCATCGGGCTCGCATCGGCGCACCTGGCGGCGGGCGCGGCGCAGGAGGCGGCGGACACCGCCGGGCGGGTCCTCGAATCCAGCCCCGCCGAGGAACTGGCGCACCGGATCCTCATCGACGTGTACACCCGGCAGGGGCTGCGGCGGCGCGCGGTGCGCCAGTACCACGTGTGCCGGGCCGCGCTGGACGCGGAGCTGGGGGTGCGGCCGGGCGCGGAGACCGAGCGCCTGCACAGGGTCGCGCTGGCGGCGGAGCTCCCGCTCGTGCCGTCCGCGCCGTCGCTGCCGGCCGCCCTGCGCATCCCGGTGGCGACTCCGTTGCGCGGGCGCGGGGCCGTCCTCGAACGGCTGCTCACGGCGGACGGACCCGCCGTCGTCAGGCTGCTGACCGGGGAGGCCGGGGTGGGCAAGACCCGGCTGGTGGGCGAGGTCGCGCGTCGGGCCGCCGCGTCCGGCACCGCGGTGCTGTGGGGCGGCGGGCACGACGCGGAGGGGCACACGCCGTACGGCGCGTTCGCGGAGGCGCTCGACGGATGGCTGGCCGAACGCGACCCGGACCAGCGGGCCGGGGTCGGCGCGGAGTACCCGGAACTGGCCGCGTTCCTGCCGGCGCTCGGCCGGGTGCGGGCGGACGAGGAACGGTCCCCGGAGGAGGAGCGGGACCGGCTGTTCCGCGCCACCGCCGGGCTGCTCGGCGAACTGTCGTCGGTGCAGCCGGTGCTGATCGTGCTCGACGACCTGCACGCCGCAGACGAGGGCTCGTTCCAGCTGCTGAGCCATCTGGCCAGGAGAGCGGCGCAGACGGGCGGCCCCCGGTTCCTGGTGACGTGCCGCGAGGAGGAGATACCCGAGGGCGACCCGCGCCGCTCCGGACTGACCTCGCTGCTGCGTCAGGGCCTTGCCACCCGCGAGGAGGTGGGGCGCCTGAGCCAGGAGGCCTGCCTCGCGGTGGTGCGCGACACGGTGCTGCTGCCCGCCGCACGGCACCCGGCCCCGGAACCCGTCGGCCCGGCCGGTGCCGGCGCGCAGGACCAACGGCTGAACCGGGTGTGGGAACTCTCCCTCGGCAACCCGCTGTTCGCCGTCGAACTGGCCCGCGGGGCGGCCGAGGGCGTGCCCGGTGTGCCGGCGCCGGACGGAATCCGGCAGCTGGTCGCGGAACGGCTCGGACGGCTCGACCACGACACGCGGCGCATCGTCGAGGCACTCTCCGTCGCCGGTCCCGAGACGGCCCTGTCCGAACTGCTCGACGTCGCCGCGCACGGACTGCACCCGCCGGTCTCCGGCGGCGCCGCCACCGACGCGCTGGAGCACGCCATCGGCGCATCCCTCGTCGAGGAGCGCGAGATCGTACTGGCGGGGCAGCACGAGGCCGGGCTGATCTTCCGTCACCCGCTGGTGCGTCTCACCTGCTACGAGGAGCTCTCCGCCGTCCGGCGCAGGCAGCTGCACGGCGCGTTCGCCCAGGCGGTGCTGCGCCGACGCCCGGACGCCGTCGACACACTCGCCTCCCATTTCGCGCACGCCGACGACCCGCGCGCCGCCGAGTACCTGCGCAGGGCCGCCGCACGGGCCGCGGCCCTCTTCGCCAACGACACCGCGGACCGCTACTACCGGGACCTGGTCGCGCGGCTCGACGTGGACGCGGCCCGTGCCCGTCTCGCGCACAGCCAGGTGCTGAGCCGGATGGGCAACTTCGGCGAGGCGGCCGAGGTGCTGCGGCTGGCGCTGGACGAGTTCGCCCGCCGGGGCGACCACGAGGACGTGGTGCTCACCGCCGCCTGGCTCGCCGACGCGCTGGCGCGGGCCGGTGGCCCGGAGGCCGGCAGGCAGGTGCTGGGCGAGCATCCGGTGACCGGGGAAACCGTCCCTGAACCGGCCGCCGCGCACTTCCTCGCCCTGTCCATGATCTGCAAGATCCAGGGGCGGTACGAGGAGGGGTTCCTCGCCGCCCAGCAGGCCCTCGCGGTCGCGTCGCGGGTGTCGGGAAAGCAGGGACAGGGCCTCATGGCCCGCTCGCACGCCCTGCAGGCCAGCAACCTCGGCCTCAACGGGAGGCTGGACGAGGCGCGTACGGCCGCCGGGAGGGCGCTGGCTCCGGCCGAGGAGTACGGGGATCCGACCCTGCTCGGTTCGGTCCTGTCGACGCTCCGGGAGAACCGGCGGCGGGGCGGGCAACTGCGCGAGGCCGTCGCGATGGGCGAGCGCGCGCTCGACCTCGCGGAACAGTCCGGCGATCCGATCGCGGCCGCCTTCGAGCGGGCCAACCTCGCCGAACTGTTCCTGCTGCTCGAAGAGTTCACCGCCGCCCGGAAGCTCGCCGAAGCGGCGGTGGCCGGCGCCGAACCGGACGACGCCTGGTGCCTGCCGTACACCCTGGCGACGCTGGCCCTGGTCCGGATACGCACGGGTGAGCCCTCGGACGCGGCGGCGCTGCTGGACCGGGCCGAGCGCTCCGCCGTGGGGATGGTGGACCGTCAGGCGGGCCACGAGGTCCGCACGGCCCGCGCCGAACTGGCCCTGCGCGCCGGCCTTCCGGGCGACGCGCTCCACGCGGTGGACGGCTTCGCGCAGGATGCGCCCGTGCTGGTCGCCTGGGGGCGGCTCCGGGCGGGGCAGCCCGGTCCGGCGCGCCGGATCGCGCACGCCGAGGTCGAACGCGCGGCACGGACCGGTGAGCGGATCGCCGAGGCGGACGCCCGGATCGCCCTCGCGGTGGCCCTGTTCCGGCTCGCGGAGCACGAGGCCGCGCGCGAGGCCCTGGACCGGGCCGAGGAACTGGTGCGGGCGCTGCCGTACCCGGCCGGGATCCGTCACGCGGCCGACGCGCGGCGGCTGATGGACAGGGCCGCCTGAAGCCGGGAGCCCCGGCGCTCACCCCTGGCGGCCTCAGGCGGGGAGCCGCTCCAGCAGGGCGGCGAAGTCCGTGCCCGGCGCGAGGGTGCCGAACGCCAGGCCCCGGTCCCCGTCCAGCCTGGACGCGCAGAAGGCGTCCGCCACCGGCGCCGGTGCGTGCCGGACGAGGAGGGAGCCCTGGAGCACGAGCGCGGCGCGTTCGATGAGGCGGCGGGCGCGCAGCGGGGCGTCCTCGGTGAGGACGAGCTCGCCGCGCAGTTCCCGCCAGGCGGCGTCCAGTCGCCGGTCGGCGCCGGCAGCGGCGTCGATCTCGGTGTGGAAGGCCTCGAAGGACTCGGGCTCCCGCGCCAGCGCCCGCAGCAGGTCGAGGGCGTTGACGTTGCCGGAGCCCTCCCAGATGCCGTTGAGCGGGGCCTCCCGGTACAGGCGCGGCATCCCGGACTCCTCGACGTATCCGTTGCCGCCGAGGCATTCCAGCGCCTCGGCCACCGCGACGGGCTGGCGCTTGCACACCCAGTACTTGGCCACGGCGGTGGCGAGCCGCAGGAACGCGCGCTCCCCGCTGTCGCCCCGCTGCGCCCGGTCGGCGGCGCCGGCCAGGCGCAGCGCCAGGGTGGTGGCGGCCTCGGACTCCACGGAGAGGTCACCGAGGACGTTGCGCATCAGGGGCTGGTCGATCAGCTTCGCGCCGAACACCGAGCGGTGGCGGGCGTGGTGGGCGGCCTGGGCGAGGGCGGCGCGGGTGCCGGCGGCGGAGCCCAGGACGCAGTCCAGGCGCGTCATGGTGACCATGTCGATGATGGTGCGTACGCCCTTGCCCTCGGCGCCGACGAGCCAGGCCACCGTGTCGTCGAACTCGGGCTCGCTGCTGGCGTTGGCGCGGTTGCCGAGCTTGTCCTTGAGCCGCTGGATGCGGAAGGTGTTGCGGCTGCCGTCCGGCAGTACGCGTGGCACCAGGAAGCAGGAGAGCCCGCCGGGCGACTGGGCGAGCACGAGGAAGAGGTCGTTCATCGGCGCGCTGGTGAACCACTTGTGTCCGCGCAGCCGCCAGGTCCCGTCGGGCGCTTCGGTGGCCGCCGTGGTGTTGGCCCGTACGTCGGTGCCGCCCTGCTTCTCCGTCATGCCCATCCCGGCGAGCAGGCCGGGCTTCTCGGCCGGGGTGCGCAGGCCGGACTCGTAGACCCGGCTCGTGAGCAGCGGCTCGTACGTCTTGGCCAGGTCGGGTGCGTGGCGCAGCGCCGGGACGACCGCGTACGTCATGGAGACCGGGCACAGGTGCCCCGGCTCCAGCGTGGTCATCAGCATGAAGCCGGCGGCGCGGGCCACGTGGGCGCCCGGACGCTCGTCGGCCCAGGCCGCGCCGGCCAGGCCCGCGCCCACGGAGGTGTCCATCAGGTGGTGGTAGGCGGGGTGGAACTCGACCTCGTCGACGCGGTGTCCGTAGCGGTCGTGGGTACGCAGTACGGGTTCGTGGTCATTGGCCTGGTCGGCCCAGCCCTGTGCCTCCTCGCCGCCGACGAGACGGCCGATGCGGTGCAGTTCCCCGATGTGCCACTGGGCGCCCTCACGGCGCACGCCCTCCAGCAGGACGGCGTCGTCCGCGACGTCATGGCCGGTCAACGGCGGTGCCTGGTTAGTCACTTCGTGGGTCAGTGCGGTGGGGTGGCTGCGGGGGGCGTCGGTCGTGGGCACGGTTTCCTCCGAGTGGGACGGGCGGGGCGCGGGCGGGAGACCGGAGTCGGCTCGGGCCGGTCAGGGCTGCTGGGGTGCGGGCGCGGCGCCGGCGCAGCGCAGTGCCATGGCGACGAGTTCGGCGAGGAGTGCCTCGGTGGCGTTCTCGTCGCGGGCGGCGAGCGGGTCGACGAGCACTTCACCGATCGCCCCGGTGAGCGCGGCGGCGGTGATCTCGCCGTTCTGGGCGGGCAGCAGGCCGGACTCGATGCCCTCGTGGACGACCTCGGCGAACAGGGCCCGGTAGCGGCGGCGGAACTCCAGGCGTTCTGCGCCGACAGCGGGTTCGGCGGGGGCGGCGAGCAGCGCGTACGCCAGCCCGCGGTTCTCCAGGGCGCGGCGGGCGAAGACCTCGACGCCGCGCCCGATGCGCCCGGCGGGGTCTCCCGGCCCCTGGAGCACTTCGCCCAGTACGTCCGCCTCGCGTCCGGCGGCGCGCCGGAACACCTCGACGGCCAGGGCCGTCTTGGACGCGAAGTGCTGGTACACCGACCCGGCCGCGATGCCCGCCGAGTCGGCGACGGCGGTCACGGACGCCTGTGACCAGCCCACTTCCGTGATCACCGAGGTGGCGCAGGTGATCAGGTGCTCTCTGGCGGCTTCGAGGCGACTGAGTTCGGCTGGGGTCTTGCGGTAGGCCATAAAAGAAGTGAACCACCATTCAGAGTTTCCCGCCACGATCGGTTACACCGGCCCGGCCCGTCAGGAGAACGTGATGCACCTCAGTACCCTGCTGGACAGCGCCGTCCCTTCGGCCGGCGACTGCGAAGCGGTCGTCTACCGTGAGCGGCACTGGGCCTGTCGCGAGTCCACCGACGCCGCGCGCCGTGCCGCGTCCGTGCTGCGGGAGGCCGGGCTGCGGCCGGGAGACCGGCCGGCGGTGATGACGTACAACGCCCCGGCCTTCCTGTCCGCGGCGTTCGGGGCCTGGTACGCGGGCGCCACGCCGGTGCCGGTGAACCACAAGCTGCAGACCGCCGAGGTCGCGCGGCAGCTGCGGCCTGCGGGGCTCGGGCCTCCGGCCGTCCGGGTCAGGGGGTGACGATGGCGAAGTCCGGGTCCGGGTCGCTGAGGTGGCCGAGCAGTTCGGTCAGCCGGCCGATGTCGCCGGTGATCTCGACTCCGGGGCGGGCCGCGAGGTCGGCCGGGGACACGACGCCGAGCAGGACGGCCCGCACCTCGGCCTCGGTCAGCGAGATCTCGACGTCCGGGCCGGCCGCGGACGGCCCGGTGCCCTTGACGTGCGTGAGGACTCCGTTGCGCAGCCGCAGTGTGAGGACATCGCCGCCGACCGGCTTCCAGCGCACGGCGATGTCCGCGTCCCAGCTGCGCGGCCCGTCCACCCGGATGGCGAGGGCGTCGCACAGCTGGTCCAGGGTCAGGGCCGCGAGCAGGTCGGGCGCGACGGTGTTGGTGGGCGTGCCGACCGAGCCGTGCCGCAGTTCCAGGGCGCCCATGAGGTAGAAGTTGCGCCAGGTGCCGTTCTCACTGCCGTATCCGAGCTGCTCCAGCGCGTCGGCCTGCAGTTCGCGCGCCTGCTCGTTGTCCGGGTCCGCGAACAGCACGTGGTTGACGACCTCCACGACCCAGCGCAGGTCTCCCTCACCGAAGGACTCGCGGGCGCGGCGCAGCACCTCGTCGGCGCCGCCCATGAAATCCACGTACCGCCGGGCGGCCTCGGTCGGCGGGTGCTGCCACAGATGGGCCGGGTTGCCGTCGAACCAGCCGAGGTAGCGCTGGTAGACGGCCTTGCTGTTGTGGCTGACCGAGCCGTAGTACCCGTGCGTGTGCCAGGCCCTTTCGAGGGCCGGGGGCATCACCATCTCCTCGGCGATCTCCGCCGAGGTGAGGCCCAGGTTGAGCATGCGCACCACCTGGTCGTGGAGGTACCCGTACAGGTCCCGCTGCTCGGACAGGAAGGTGACCACACGCTCGCGGCCCCAGACGGGCCAGTGGTGGGAGGCGAAGGCCAGGTCCGAGGAGTCACCGAAGAGGTCGATGGCTTCTGTGAGGTACCGGGACCAGACGTGCGGGTCGCGGACCTCGGCGCCGCGCAGGGTGAGCAGATTGTGCAGGTTGTGGGTCGCGTTCTCCGCCATGCACAGGGCCGAGCGGTCGGGGAAGTGGATGTTCAGTTCCGCCGGTGCCTCGGTGCCGGGGGTGAGCTGGAAGACCATGCGGATGCCGTCGACGGTCTCCGTCTGCCCGGTGCGGGTGATGTCCACCGTCGGGGGGATCAGGCCGACCTCACCGGTCGAGACGGTCTGCCCGAGCCCGGCGCCGATCTGTCCGCGTGGCCCCTTCGGCAGGGCGGCACCGTACATGTAGGCCGCGCGACGGCCCATCGCCGTACCCGCGTACACGTTCTCGCTGACGGCGTGCTCCACGAAGCCGTGCGGGGCGAACACCGGTACCCCGCCCGCGACCTCCTCGTCGGTCAGGACGCCGCGCACCCCGCCGAAGTGGTCGACGTGGCTGTGCGTGTACAGCATCCCGGTCACCGGCCGCTCACCCCGGTGACTGCGGTACAGCGCGAGGCCGGCGGCGGCCGTCGCGGCGCACACCAGGGGGTCGATGATCAGGACACCGCGCTCGCCCTCGACGATCGTCATGTTCGACAGGTCGAAGCCGCGGATCTGGTAGATGCCGTCGGTCACCTCGAAGAGCCCATGGTCGGAACAGAGCCGGCTCTGCCGCCACAGGCTGGGGTTGGCCGTGTCCGGGCACTCCTGGCCGAGGAACCCGTAAGCCTCCAGGTCCCACACCGCGCTGCCCTCACCATCGCGGATCACGTGGTCCTCTGCCGTGCCCATGAATCCGCGCCGCGCGTCCTGGAGGTCCTGCGTGTCGCCGAAGGGGTAGTTCTGCCTGACCGCCTCGTTCGCCTGTGCGACGGCCCGCTCGGCGGGCTTCGTGTCGGTGTTCCGGGGCATCTCGAACTCCCTCAACGCGGTGGACCGGAGAGCCGGTGTCCCGTGGGACGCGGCCAGTGCCACCCTCACCCGGCGTGCATGGCCGCACGAGTGGGTGTAGGCCGTCCGGGGGAACCGCGCCGCCCGGCCCCGCTCACCCGCCTGGCCGCGCCTGTCGAGGCGTTACGCCACGCGCTCACCGACCCTGGAGCCATGAGCCCAGAGGAAGCCCGCAAGCCGTCAGGTCGCAGTGGTGGGGCGAAGAACACCGGGCGGGGCCCGAGGCTGTCCCCGGCCCGGATCGGGGTGCTGGTCCTGGCCGCCGCCGCGATCGTCGTCATCGCGGAGAACACCCGCGAGGTGACGATCCGCCTCCTCGTCCCGGTCGTCACCATGCCGCTGTACCTGGCACTGCTCATCATGTTCGTGCTCGGCGGTCTGTGCGGAGCGCTCCTGCTGCGCAGCAGGACGAGCACCGCTCCCTGAGCCGGCAGTACGCATCGGTTCACGGATACGGCTGCCGGCGGGTCGGACACGGGCCGATATGTGTTGGCCGGGCGACGCCGAACCGGCCAGGCCGCGGGCTGCCGGCCGCGGCGCCGTACAACCCGGGTGTCGGCCGGCAGGGCAAGCTCGGAGGACGCCCCACCCAACTTTGGACGCGGATCGCCCGGTCGTGCGGAAATCGGCGCCTTCCCCTGCCTGACCCGCGCGGCAACGCGTCGGCCCGAGGCGGTGCGGCGGGCTTCGGGGCGGTCACTTCTCCCGTACGGGCACGGCATCGCGCCCCCGGGCGGTCCGGCGGTGCAGGTGCAGAGCCAGGGCGAGCAGGCCGAGCGGGGTGGCGGCGGCCAGTGCGCCGACGGCCCTGCGCTGCCGGACGGCGACGGCCTCGGCGCAGCCGGTCGTGGCGAGTTCGTCGGGCCCGGCGTCGGAGCCGTACTCCCGCTTCGTGAACGCCTCCCGGTCGAAGAGCGCGGGCGCACCGCACGACACCGGCTCCGGGAAGCTCCCGTCGTTGTCGAAGGACGGCGGGAAGAGCATCAGCCCGAGAGCGAGCAGGAATCCGCCGGTCGCCGGGATCGCGAGAACCCACGCCCCCATGAGCTGCTCGCGGGCTGTGCGGGGCGCGTTGGCGTCGGCGTCGGTCACGCCGGGAGACGATACGTCCCGGCGCCGCCCCTGCGTCCGCCGGGGCTCGAGGCCGTGCGTGGCCACCGGCTCCGCGTCAGGAGGACCGGCCCAGAACGCAGAACCCGTGGCCCTAGGGATCCGCGAGGACCATCCACGGCACCTCGCCCTGTCCCACGTCGGCGGGGGTCGCGCCGAGGGACCTGAGGCGGGTCGCCGGCTCCGCCTGGTGCTCGGCGGATGTCGTGGCGAGATCGAGGTGCAGACGGTTCTTCGTGGCCGTCTTGGGTTCCGGGACGATGACGACGTCGATGCAGACGGCGGACGCGTCCGGCCAGACGAAGCCGCCGCCGGGTTCGACGTTGCTCACCCCCGGTCCCTCACTGGACAGCTCCCAGCCGGGCGCGTCCGCCCAGAATCGGCCGATGGCCGAGTCGTCAACGGCCTTTATGTTCACCTGAACAGGTCGCAGTGCCATGACAAGACCCTGTGCGCGCCCACTCGGCCGGGCGAGGGTCTCGGTCTGGTCGGTCGGGGCAGCGCTCATGGGCCGGTTAATCGGTTGCGGCCCCTTCGGGATGGGGTATCTGATCCCGGCTATGACGATTGTGCTGCGGTCGCCGGCGGTCAGCGGGGTGCGCGAGGCCATGGCCTCGCTGCGGGCATGGCAGTACGACAGGGCGCCGATGCAACTGCACTCGGGGGACATCGGCTGGAACTACCGCTTGGGGACGGCCGAGACGGCCGCGGCGGTACGGACCTGGAGCCGGGAAGGACGGATCCTCGCGGTCGGGATGCTGGACTCGCCGACGGTGGTGCGGATGACGGTCGCTCCGGACGCCTTCCGGGACGAGGGCTTGGCGCGGCGGCTCGTCGAAGACTTCTCGCTGCCTGAGCGCGGCGTGCTGCCGGATGGAGCGGTGTCGATCGAGGCGCCGCCGGGCCTGCTGCTTCACGAGCTGTTGACCAGGGAGGGCTGGGGCCTCGACGAGCCGTGGACGCCTCTCTTCCGCAGCCTCGCGGAGCCGGTGGCGGACCCCGGCGTGCGGATCGGGGCGATCGGTCCGGAGCAGGCGCACGATTTCGCCGACGTCCTGCGGTCGGCGTTCAACACCTCCGGCCCCAGGCGCTCTTACTGGCCCGCGATGTCGGAGGGACCGTTCTACGCCGACGCCCGCTGTTTGGGCGCCTATGACGACCGGGGCAACCTGGCGGGGGTGGTGACGGTGTGGTCGGCCGGCCCGGGGAAGCCGGGGCTGGTCGAGCCCATGGGCGTACACGAGGACCACCGCGGTCGCGGCTACGGCCGCGCGATCACCATGGCCGGGGCGGCCGCCCTGCGGGAGATGGGCTCGTCGAGCGTGCGCGTCTGCACGCACAGTTCCAACGTCGCCGGCATCGCCACGTACAAGGCGGCCGGGTTCGAGGCGCAGCCGGCGGTACGGGACCGGATACGGGTGGTCTGACGTGGAGCCACGGCGCGGACCCTTGCGGGCGGCGCCGGCAGTCACCGGGCCCGGAAACGAAGTAAGCCACCGCCAACCGATTGCACCAGCTCATCAGGCTGTCGCGCAGAGACTCGACCACGGACTCGACCAAGGAGGAGGGCAGTGCGAACAGAGCGTCACCGGGTGGGCGGGTCCTCCGTGTCGGGGCCACGGCCGCCCGGTGAACGCCCCTGTCGGGTCGAGCCTGCGGGCACCCACCGCCGCACGCGAGCCGGAGCCTGTCGTCTCAGGCGGGCGCGTCCCCCGTGCCGCCGGCTGTGGGTGCGGCGTCGGGCCGCTCGCCGCCCGGCCTGGCGTTCCCGCGTGCCGTCTCCATGCTTGCCAGCGCGGCGGACACGACAGCGTCCGGCGTCAGTCCGAACTCCTCGTAGAGGCGCTCGTAGTCGGCCGACGCGCCGTAGTGCTCAAGGCTGACGATGCGGCCCGCGTCACCCACCACGTCCCGCCAGCCCTGTCCCACCGCGGCCTCGACGCTCACCCGCGCTCGCACCCCGGGCGGCAGCACCGTGTCCTGGTACTCGGCCGGCTGCGCGGCGAACCATTCACGGCACGGCATGGAGACCACGCGTGCGGCATGTCCCTGCGCCGCCAGCCGTGCACGTGCCTCCAGCGCGATGGGCACTTCCGAACCGGTGGCGACGAGGATGACGTCCACCCGGTCCTGCGCCGTGTCGGCCAGTACGTACCCGCCGCGTGACGCACCCTCCGCCGGGGCACAGGCGTCCGGCCCCCTTTCGAGGACGGGCAGCTTCTGGCGGGTGAGAGCGAAACCGGCGGGCCGGTCGCGGTGCTCCAGCACGGTGCGCCAGCAGACAGCTGTCTCGTTCGCGTCGGCGGGACGCACGACGTCCAGGCCGGGGATCGCGCGGAGAGCGGCCAGATGCTCGACGGGCTGATGGGTGGGCCCGTCCTCGCCCAGGCCGATGGAGTCGTGGGTCCACACGTAGATGGCGGGCAGCTGCATCAGGGCGGCCAGCCGCACCGCCGGGCGCATGTAGTCGCTGAAGGTCAGGAAGGTGCCGCCGTAGGGGCGGGTGAGGCTCTGCAGTGCGATGCCGTTCAGCACGGCCCCCATCGCGTGTTCCCGGATGCCGAAGTGGAGCGTGCGCCCATAGGGGCCGCCCGGCCACATCTCGGTCTGCTTGGCGGCCGGCACGAAGGAGGGCTCGCCCTCCATCGTCGTGTTGTTGCTCTCCGCGAGGTCGGCGGAGCCGCCCCACAGTTCCGGAAGGACGGGCGCCAGCGCGGTGAGCACCTCGCCGGAGGCCTTGCGCGTGGCCATCGGGCCGGAATCGGCGGGGAACACCGGCAGGTGGCCGGCCCAGCCCTCCGGCAGGCGCTGCTCCCGCAGCCGGTCGAGCAGTTCCGCCCGCTCTGGATGGGCCGCCCGCCACTTCTCGTAGCCGGGCTCCCAGGCCCGGCGGGCCGCGGCGCCTCGGCCGCCGACCTCGCGAGCGTGCGCGAGGACTTCGCCCTGCACGGCGAAGGTCTGTCCGGGATCGAAGCCGAGCACCCTCTTGATTCCCGCGACCTCCTCGTCGCCGAGCGCCGAGCCGTGCGCCTTGCCGGTGTTCTGCTTGGTGGGAGCCGGCCAGCCGATGACCGTACGCAGGATGATCAAGGAGGGGCGCGTCGTGTCCCGCTGGGCGTCGCGGACCGCCTCCAGGACGCCGTCCACGTCCTCGACGTAGGCGCCGGTCCGGGTGAAGTCGACCGTGTGCACCTGCCATCCGTACGCGGCGTAGCGGGCGGCGACATCCTCGCTGAAGGAGATGTCGGTGTCGTCCTCGATCGAGATGCTGTTGGAGTCGTAGAAGGCGATCAGGTTTCCGAGTTCCTGATGGCCGGCGAGGGATGCCGCCTCGGCAGTGACCCCCTCCATGAGGTCACCGTCCGACGCCACCACGTAGACGTGGTGGTCGAAGGGGCTGGTGCCGGCCGGTGCGCCGGGGTCCAGCAGACCGCGCTCGCGCCGCGCCGCCATGGCCATGCCGACGGCGGAGGCGAAGCCCTGCCCCAGCGGGCCCGTGGTGATCTCCACGCCCCGGGTATGGCGGTACTCGGGGTGCCCCGGAGTCGCGGAGCCCCAGGTCCGCAACTGCCGGAGGTCGTCCAGCTCCATGCCGTAACCGCTCAGGTACAGCTGGATGTACAGGGTCAGGCTCGAGTGGCCGCAGGACAGCACGAACCGGTCCCGGCCGAGCCACTGGTCGTCGGCGGGGTCGTGCCGCATCACCTTCTGGAACAGCAGGTACGCCAGCGGAGCGAGGCTCATCGCCGTGCCCGGGTGGCCGCTGCCCGCCTTCTGGACCGCGTCGGCGGCCAGCACCCGCACGGTGTCGACCGCCCGCACGTCCATGGGCCCCCAGCCCGCCTCGTCGGCTGTGGGGAGAGCCAGTTCGTGCGAACGGCCGTCGAGGATCGTGTTCGGGTCTTCGCGGTATTCCATCGGGTTCCTCCTCGTCGGCATGGGCCGGCCCCGCCGCCGCACGGCGTCCGGCCGGCGGGCTTCGTGGCCGGGCCCGGCGGGGTGTTCCGACCGCTTGTCAGCGTCTTCTTTCCTCGCCTGCCCGATTGCGGCGCGCCAACGCGCGCTGGGTGCCGGAGACGACCGCCCCGAAGGCCCGCGAGCTGCGGATCGCGGCACGTGCGGCGTTGGCGCCGGGGGCACCGTGCACCCCGCCGCCGGGGTGGGCCGAGGCGGAGGCCAGGTAGAGGCCCGCGACCGGCGTCTCGGGGCGGCCGGTGCCGGGAACCGGGCGGAAGACCAACTGCTGGTGCATAGCCGTGGTGCCGCCGTTGATCGCACCGCCGTGGAGATTGCTGTCAGCACGCTCCAGGTCCGGGGGGCCGAGCACGCGCCTCGCGAGGATCGTGTCCCGGAACCCGGGGGCGTAGCGCTCGATGTGCTTCTCGACGCGGTCGGCCATCGCCTCCCGCTCACCGGCGTCCCAGCGGCCGGTCAGCCCGTCTTCGCCCGCGTCGGCCTTCACGCGGTGCGGGACGTGCGTGTACGCCCAGGCCGACTCCGTCCCGAGCGGCGAGCGGGAGGCATCGGCTGTGGTCATCTGCCCCAGCAGGCTGAACGGGCGGTCCGGGATCCGCCCCATCGCGATCTGCGCGGCGAACCGGGTGAGTTCGTCGACGCCCTCGGCGACATGGACCGTGCCCGACGTCCGGGCCTCCGGGGCGCTCCAGGGGAGCGGCCGGTTCAGGGCCCAGTCGACCTTGAACGTGCCGAAGTCCCACTGGAACCGCTTCAGGTCGTCGAAGACCCGCGGCGGCAGGTGCTCCGCCGCGACGAGATCCAGGTAGAGGGAGGGCGCCGACACATCGGCGAGGACCGCCTTGCGGGCCGGGACCGCGGAGCCGTCCGCCGTCCGCACCCCCACCGCGCGGCCGCGCCGTACGACGACTTCGCTCACCCGCCGGCCGCAGTGCACGCTGACGCCTCGGCCCCGCAGGCGCCGTACCAGAGCGGCCGTCAGCGCCCCGGATCCGCCCACGGGCACGGGGAAACCGTAGGCCTGCCCCAGCATGGCCATGAGCCAGCCGAATCCGCCGCTGCCGGCGGCCTCCGGGGCCATATCCGCGTGGAGCGCGCAGCCGGCCAGCAGCAGGCGGCCGCCCTCACCGGAGAACTCCTCCTCGCCCAGACGGCGCACGGGCAGAATCATGCTGCGCGCCAGCCGCAGTCCCCCGGCCGCACGCAGCCGGCCTGCCAGCGTGACCATGCCGCGTACCGGCGGAAAGGGCGTGAAGAGGGTGCTCAGAATATCCTCGCCGACCCGGTCCCAGAGATCGCAGAGGTCGCTCCACGCCCTGCCGTCCCCCGGGGCGGCCCGGTCGAGCCCGTCGGCCGTCACCCGCCGGTCGCGGTCGAGGATCGCGCAGGAGCCGTCGAGCAGCGGGTGGGCCAGCACGTGAGGTGCGTGGGACCAGCGAAGGCCCTCCTTGGCGAGGTCGAGTCCGTTCAGCACCGGCGAAGCCGCCGCCAGCGGATAGAACGAGCTGAACAAGTCGTTCACGAACTCGGGATGCACACCGCGGTCGCTGCGCACCGCCCCTCCTGGGGTTTCCTGCGCTTCGAACACCTCGACCGTCCAGCCCGCGTCCGCGAGCAGATTGGCCGCCACCAGGCCATTGGGACCGGCTCCGATCACCACCGCGTCGGCCATGCGTCGTCCCCTTCGTCATGTCCGTCGGCGCGCGGATCGTGTCGTCCGTCCCGCGTCGCGTCGTGGCCGTGTCGTCAGTTGGAACTCACGGTTTTCCCAGGTCACCGTTTTCCCAGGTCACCCCGTGCGGACGCCGTGGGCGTCGGCCTCGGCGTCGACCACCTTGGCGAGCCGCTCCAGCATCGCGCGGTGGCGGAGCTGGAGCACGGCGTCGAACACGGCGTTGTGCAGAACGCCACCGAGCCCCCGCAACGGATGCTCATCGAGGATGACCAGTGTTCCCTCGCCCCACGGGCGGATGTCGAAGGCGATCCTCGCGGTCCCCATGGGCCCACTGAACACCTCGAGTTCGAGAGCACCCGGCCGCTCGAGCCGCCGTACGGTAGTGCGCCCTTCGAACTCCTTCGGCCCCAGGCGCAGGGTGTAGGCGATAGAAGATCCCAGACTCGGCCAATTCCCCTCAGCGGGACGCGAGTCCGATGTTCCTACCACCCATTCCGCGTACTGCTCGGGCTGTTCCAGCACGGCCCACAGGGCCGAGGGCGGGTGGTTGATGAGCTGATGGCGGACAGCCATGAACGCCTCCACGCACGCAAATGGATGAGTGGCAAGGGCTGAATCGGACACTTATCACTCTAGTTGCCATTGGATGTACCAACATGTCGGCGATGAGTCTTCATCGGTCTCGCCGTCCCTCCGGGGCCGGCGCCCCGTGGGCCGGCATTCGCTCGGAGCGGGCGCCGGCTGGCCGTCGGTCGGGGGCGAGCCGGCCTGGGGCCATAACTCACGTCATGTGTTCCCTCGGTCACGGGAACGAGACCGGGTTCGACTGATATATCCCCTGAGCGGCCCCGCCCCAGGCGTAACCAGCCCTTCAACGGCCGACGGCCTTGAGCAGCTCCTCCTTGTTCATCGTGGAGCGGCCCCCGATGTTCTTCTTCTCGGCCTCTTCGTACCGCTGGCCCTTCGGGCGGCCCCGGACCCCGCCGGCCCGCGCTGCCGCCGCTTACGACCCGTCGTTCTTCCGGCGCAGCGACTCGGGCTTGTGCACGGCCGTCCTGCCCGTCTTGTCGCTCTCGACCTCGTACTGGGGATCGTCCTTCGACGCAGCCACGGTTCGGCCGGCGGCCTTGGTGCGCCGGTCAACCTTCCTCGTGACAGAGCCCTCGACCGTCTTCCCGTGGCTCTTCCATTCGACGTCGTCCCCTGCGGAGAGCTTCTTCTTGGTCATGGAAGGCGTCCCTCTCTCAAGGATCGTGGTTCCGCGGCCCGCCAGGCGATTCACTGACGTCGGGGCGGTAGACCAGGGCAGCATGAGTGGGCGAGATGGCTGACACCGAATACCTGGAGTACGCGCGGTGAGTGGCAGCAGCGAGTAGCCCTGTTCCATGACCGGGTCAGGCACCTCTCACCGGACATCGTGACACCGCGGGAGACGGGGCGCACCCCCACTGCACAACGGGCCCGTCAGCTGCCGGACGACGAGTTCCACAGGGCCGAGCAACAGGAGCGGGAGCCGGAGAGCGCTGGTCGGGCAGGGCAGGCACCGCCCTAGGAATCGACCTACCGGAGGCGCAACTGCGCCCCTCCGCCGTACTGGCGGGGGGCCGCAGCCGGCGCACACGACTAAGACCGTCGGAGAACACATCCCTCCAGGTCAGCGCACCCGTCCCCGCGGTTTCAGCGCCACCGGCGGCAGTGCGGGAGCAGACAGCCGGTCGCCGTCGTAGCCGTGCACCTCACCGAAGCGGGAGCCCTCCGCCCACGCCTGCCGGGCCTCCTCGATCTCCTCGTGGGAACGCCCCACGAAGTTCCACCACATGACGATCTCCTCCTCGAAGGGCTCACCGCCCACGAGCATCAGACCGGCGTCGGACTCCGCGCGCAGCGGGAGTTCGGTGCGGCCGCAGCCGAGGTAGAGCATCGAACCCGGCAGGACGGGTACGCCGTCGACCTCCGCCTCGCCGGACATCGACAGCACCGCGTACTCGAAGTCGGGGTCGAGCGGGAGGCGGGCCTCGGCGCCCCGGCGCAGCGCCAGGTCGGCGCCGACGATCGGGGTGTACGCGGTGCCGGGCGAGAGCGCACCGTCGAGTTCGCCGAGGATCACCGTGGCGGTGAGGCCGGGGGCCGTGACCGTCGGCAGGTCCGTGTGGTGCTGGAAGTGCGGCTCGGCGTCGCGGTGGGCGTCGGGGAGCGCGACCCAGAGCTGTGCGCCGTGCAGCAGAGCGGCGTGCGGCCTGGGGCTCTCCTCGGAGTGGCTGATCGCCCGGCCCGAGGTCATCAGGCCGAGTTCGTACGGGCGGATCGTCGCCAGGCTGCCGAGGCTGTCGCGGTGCAGGACCTCGCCCTCGTGCAGCCAGCTGACGGTCTGCAGGCCCATGTGGGGGTGGGGCGGCACCTGCATCCCGGGCTCGTCGGTGATGTCGTCGGGGCCGTAGTGGTCCACGAAGGCCCAGGCACCGACCATGCGGCGGCCGAGGTTGGGCAGCAGTCTGCGCACCTCGGTGGACTCCCCGAGCTTCACCCGACGCGGGGTGAGGAGTTCGCGTACGGGTTCGGCGACGACGAAGCCGCGCCCTCCGCAGACGGAGGGAACTGCCTGGCGATCGAGATTGCTCATGGCGCTCAACCTATTCCCGTACGGGCCCGGTCCGACGGCACCCACGCCGAATATTTAGTGGAATGTTAAACCACCTTGGAGTGTTGTGACCATCGACGCAGCCGGGACGGGCCCGGCGGCGAGCCTCGACCGAGGAGGACGAATGAGCGACACCTACTACGAGTTCGGTACCGCAGCCGAGCGGTGGGAGCGCGCGCAGTTCTTCTTCGAATCGAAGGAGTACCTGGTGGCGGCCCGGATCCTGGGCGGGCTGGTCGAGGAGGTGCCGGAGCAGGTCGCGCCGCGCCTGCTGCTGGCGAGGGCCTACTACCACTCGGCGCGGCTCGGCCGGGCCGAGACGGAACTGCGGGCGGTACTGGAGCTCGACCCCGTGGAGCACTACGCCCGGCTGATGCTCGGCCGCACGCTGGAGCGCCAGGGGCGGCAGACCGAGGCGGCGACACACCTGCGGGTGGCGGCCGCGCTGGCCGGGGACTTCACCCCGGCGGGCGGCGCGTGACCGCAGGTCGACCGGGGGTGCCTGCGGCGGGTGGGACATGCGGTACGGGCGGGCGTTCACCGGGAGATATCCGGGTGCGGCCCGCCCGCACCGCGTGATAGTCCACTGCGTCATGACCGTTATCGATACCCCGCGCCTCCTGCTCCGCGCGATGAGCGCATCCGACGTCGAGCACGTGGTGGAGGGCCGGCCACCGGAAGGCGTCCGGTGGGCGGCCGGATACCCCTCCCAGGGCGAGCGGGCGGCGGCCACGCGCGTCCTGCGCGCCATTGCCGAGACCGGGGATCCGGCTCCGTTCGGCTCGTACGAGATACGGCTCGGCAAGGACGGGCCGGTGATCGGCGGGCTCGGGTTCCACGGGGTTCCCGACGAGGCCGGGCACGTCACGATCGGCTACGGGCTCGTGCCCTCGGTCCAGGGCATGGGGTACGCCTCCGAGGCGCTCCGCGCGCTGCTGCGGTTCGCCCGCGGCCTGGGCGTCGTCTGCGTGCACGGGGACACCGACCTCGACAACGTCGCGTCCCAGCGCGTCATGACGGCCGCAGGCATGCGCCTGGTGCGTGAGGACTCCCTGCTGAAGCACTACCGCGTGGACTGGGACGGTCCCGCCGGGCGGTGACGCGAGCCGGCCCGTGACGCGGCGGAACCCGCGAGGACTCACCTCGCGGGTTCCGGCGCTGCACGGGCCCGACGGCGCGTGGGCGGGTCAGCCCGCCGCGGCCGCGGCGCGTTCCGCTGTTGTGCCGCCTGCACGGGCAGGCTGCGCCCTCGGCACCAGCAGCCGTTCGGTGAGGTAGCCGAAGAGCAGCCCGAAAGTGGTCCACAGCGTGACCTGGACCGCGAGCGTGGCCAGCCTGAACTGCCACAGCAGGGTGGCCGGGAAGCCCTTTCCGACCTCGTTGAACGAGGGCAGGAAGACGTACGCGAGACCGATGAGCAGGACGTATCCGGCCCCTGCGGCGATCGTCGCGTTCCAGGCGCCCAGGCGGGGTGCCAGCCGCCTGCCGAGGATGACGGCGGCGACGGCCAGCAGCACGCTGAGGGCGACCATCAGGAAGAACAGTGCCGTGCGTCTGCCGATGGTGTCGGGGTTGCCGACGGCCGGCGGATTCGCCGGGTACTTCAGGAACGGCACGACGTACACGGCCAGCAGGGCCGCGCCCGCGATCAGCGCCGCGGTGGCGCGCGGACCGAAGCGGCCCATCCGGCCGAGCGCGTAACAGAAGACGAGTGCGGCGATGCCGCCGATGGCCACGCCGAAGACGACTACGCCGGTGGCGAGGCCCGCGGTGGACTGCATGGTGCGGCTGACGAGTTCCTCGCCGCCACCGTGGTCGTGGCTGTGCGCCTCCTCCAGGGCGATGGCGGCGTCCACCCGGGACTCGCCGAGGAAGTAGGCGACGGCCAGCGCGAGCGCGCCCGCGACGAGGCCGGCCAGCATGCCGCGGACCAGCAGAGCTCTGACAGATATGGAGTTCATGAGGGATTCCCCTGGATCAGCCCGGTGGGTCAGTGGCAGGGGAAACCGAGCAGGTGACGGCCGTCGTGGACCCACTCGTGCACGCCCGCGCCCGAGATGACGGAGGTGGCGCCCTGCTCGGCGCCGACGAAGTAGAGCAGGATCAGCATGAGGATGCCGAAGAAGACCGCCCAAGGGGCGATGGCCTTCAGTGAGATGGGAGTGATGGCGGGTGCGCCGGTGGCGGGGGCAGCAGTCTGTGCCATGGCAGAACCTCCTGTGGGAACACGCGTCCCGATCGTGGTGCCTGAGACGAAGGTGCTGGGTCTGACTTCCCCGCACAGGTACGGGTTCACAGTGGCGCGACCGTGCCGGATTCTCACCGGACTTCCGTCACACCCTCGTCGTGTGGTCGCGACCATACCGCCTGGGCGTGGGCGCCGCCATGGTGCGGTCCGGGCGTCCGGGAAGCCCTGATGCCATGGTGTGGTCGGGCAAGTGGCCACCGTTCAGGGAGTTGAGGGCAGCAATGACGGTACGGGTGATGTTGATCTCACCGGCGATGAACGCGGCGCTGCGCGAGGCCCGGTTCGCCGGTGACGCGCCGCTCGACGACTCCGGACTCCGGCAGGCGCGGGCCGCCGCACCCGCCGTGCCATCGGCGGCCAGGCGCATGCGCGGCCCGTCCATGCGCTGCACCGCGACCGCGGACGCACTGGGGCTCCGGTCCGAACCCGAACCCGCCCTGCGGGACTGGGAGATGGGCCGCTGGTCCGGCGCCCGGCTGGCCGAGGTGAGCACGGCCGAGCCGGACGGGGTGGCCGCCTGGCTGAGCGACCCGGCCGCCGCGCCGCACGGGGGTGAGTCCCTGCTGGAACTGTGCACGCGGGTGGGCTCGTGGCTCGACTCCCCGCACGGAAGCGACGACGGGCGGGTGCTGGCGGTGGCCGAGCCCGCCGTGATCCGCGCCGCGACGGTCCACGCACTGGACCTCCCGCCGCAGGCCTTCTGGCGGCTGGACGTCGCCCCGTTGACCGTCACGGAGCTCAGCGGCAGGTCGGGGCGGTGGAACCTGCGCTGCGGCCGGCCGCTCCCGGCGGAACCGGAGAGCTGACGAACGCGCCGACGGGGCGGCGGCCCGGTGCGTGCAAGAACTGTGGTCTGCCAAGAGCCTTGACACGCTCTTGGTTCACTTCTTAAATCACGAAGTGAACTAAGGCCTCAACTCCCCCACGTGGCCGCCATGCCCCCACTTGTCATATGCATGGTGAGTCACATTTCCTCCGTCCCGTACGGAAAGGAAATTCACATGAGCTCCCCCCACCTGACCAGGCGCCTCCTGGTCTCCGCACTCTCGGTACTCGCCCTCGTCTCCGCCACCTCCGGCCTCGCCTCCGGCGCCCCCATGCCGTCTCCGGCCTCGAAGGGATCCGTCACCACGCAGGCGTCCACCGCCGCCGCGACGTTCACCGACGACTTCGACGGAGCCGCAGGTTCCGCCGTTGACGGCGGTAAGTGGCAGATCGAGACCGGTGACAACGTCAACAACCACGAGCGGCAGTACTACACGGCCGGGAACAGCAACGCGGCGCTGGACGGCCAGGGCCATCTGGTCATCACCGCGCGCAAGGAGAACCCGAACAACTACCAGTGCTGGTACGGCACCTGTGAGTACACCTCGGCGCGGCTCAACACCTCGGGCAAGTTCACCCAGACCTACGGCCACGTCGAGGCCCGGATGAAGATCCCGCGCGGCCAGGGCATGTGGCCCGCCTTCTGGATGCTCGGCGACGACATCGGACAGGTCGGCTGGCCCAACTCCGGCGAGATCGACATCATGGAGAACGTCGGCTTCGAACCCAACACCGTCCACGGCACCCTGCACGGCCCCGGCTACTCCGGCTCCGCTGGCATCGGCGCCGGCTACAGCCTCCCCGGCGGCCAGGCCTTCGCCGACGACTTCCACACCTTCGCCATCGACTGGGCCCCCGACTCCGTCACGTGGTCCGTCGACGGCAACGTCTACCAGCACCGCACCCCCGCCGACACCGGCGGCAACACCTGGGCCTTCAACAAGCCCTTCTTCCTCATCCTCAACCTCGCCGTCGGCGGCTACTGGCCCGGCGACCCCGACGGCAACACCACCTTCCCCCAGCAACTCGTCGTCGACCACGTCCGCGTCACCACCAGCGACAGCCAGCCCCCGGCCTGAGCGAAACGGTCCCGCCGGGCGGCCGCCCGGCGGGACCGCGTGCGCCGTCTGCGGCACGGCGTGGGCCCTGCCGGCTGCCCTCGGCGCCACCGGGGCCCCACGCCCGGATCACCGGATGCCGGCGCTCGCCCCCTCGAAGGCAAGGATCCGCTGTGCGGCTTCAGCCGCGAGGGGAAGCGGATCGCCGGCCAGCACTCGGCGCCACGGCCAATGCATCGATCTCGACCCGGAAGTCCGGGTGGACCAGGCCGGCCACCCTCACCAAGGAGCAGGCAGGCGGGTTCTTGGCGTCCTGGTACTCGTCCCGCACTGTGCGGAACGCGCCCAGGTCGTCCAGGTCGGTCAGGTAGACCGTCAGTTTGACCACGTGTTCCAGACCTGAGCCTGCTGCCTCCAGCGCGGTGATCAGGTTCGCGTAGACCTGCCGGACCTGGGCCTCGGCATCGTCCTTACCGACCGGATTGCCGTCGCCGTCCAGGGGGACCTGCCCCGAGACGGCGACCATCGCTCCGGTGAAGGCGACCGCGTGGCTGTAGCCGTTGACGGGCGGTGAACCGTTGGGACGTATGAAGTGCTCCATGGCCGCCGATCATGCCACGACCGGAAATCAGCCCCTGCCGGCCGCACCGCGACCGGCGGGGCCGGGACCGCGGTTCGCGGTCCCGGCCCCGCGGGCCTCCCGGCTGTCAGTGTGCGCGGTACCTCATCGGCTCACGCCGGGTCGATGCGCGAGATGCTGCCGCCGATGGCGAGAACATACAGTTCGCCGTCGCCGCCCTCCACGAACGAAATGACCTCGCCGCCCTGGACTCCGAGGTCACCCTCGCCGGTGACCTCGCCGTTCTCGATCTGCAGGGTGCGGATCGTGCCGTCGCAGTAGTCGCTGAACACGTACGTGCCCTTGAGGCCGGCGATGGCATCGCCTCGGTAGACATAGCCGCCGGTGACCGAGCAGCCGAGGCCGCTGCGGTCGTACTCGTGCACCGGCGGCACGTGGTTCGCGGGCTCGGTACCGCCGCGGAAGGGGTGGTTGCCCTCCATCGAGGACCAGCCGTAGTTCTCGCCGCCCTTGCTGGCCGCGGGAGCCCAGTCGATCTCCTCCCAGTCGCTCTGGCCGACGTCGCCGATCAGCAGGTCGCCCGTGCCCGCGTCGAACGAGAACCGCCACGGGTTGCGCAGTCCGTATGCCCAGATCTCGCCCCGCGCCGTCGGGTCGTCCACGAACGGGTTGTCCGCCGGGATGGCGTACGGGTCGCCGCCGCCCGGATCGATCCGCAGAAGCTTGCCGAGCAGCGTGCCGAGGTTCTGGCCGTTGCCGTCCGGGTCGCCGCCCGATCCACCGTCACCGAGGCCGATGTAGAGATAGCCGTCGGGACCGAACATGATGTCGCCGCCGTTGTGGTTCGAGTACGGCTGGGTCTGTGTCAGAACGGTGCGCCGGGTGTCCGGCCGGATCGCGCCGCCCTCCATGGCGAACTCGTCCACGGTGCTCGTGCCTTCGAGGTCCGTGAACGAGATGTAGAAGTGGGCGAAGTCCGGGTCGAACGCGATGCCCAGCAGGCCGCGTTCGCCGTCGATGGTCGTCTCGTCGGAGATGTCCAGGACCGGCTCGCCGATCCCCTGGGCATTCAGAACCCTTACGGTTCCGGCGCGTTCGGCGATCCAGACCGTGCCGTCCGGCCCGGCGGTGCCGGCGGACGGGCTCGTGGCCCGCGCGACTTCGTTGAGGACGACCGACGCCGACTGCTGCGGGGCGGCCGACGCCGTGGCGAGAGCCAGGGACGCGGCGATACAGGCAGCGCCGACGATCGCCGTGATTCTGGTGCGTACTTTCACCGTGGCCTCCTGGAGGCGGTGAGTGGGGGGAGGTTACCCGGCCGCTCGGGACAGAGTCGGCCGGGCATCGCGCTCGCCAGCACGCAACCAGGGGTGGGGAACGGCGTGCCGCTGGCACGCACGAGGATAGAGGGACAGGACCCCCTTGGCCTAGACCACAGGAGGGATGACCCGCTCCGCCCACCGCACCCGCAGGCCTTCGCCGTCCGGCCTCAACTTCCGCCGCTACCCACGGAATGTCTCCAGGAGCCGCAGCCAGATCTCGCTGATCGTCGGGTAGGCGGGTACCGCGTGCCAGAGCCGCTCGATCGGGACTTCCGCGGCGACCGCGATCGTCGCCGAGTGCAGCAGCTCGCCGGTCCCCGGGCCCACGAAGGTGACGCCGAGCAGGATCTCCCGGTCGAGGTCGACGATCATGCGGGCGCGGCCCCGGTAGCCGTCCGCGTACAGCCCGGCACCCGCCACCGCGCCGAGGTCGTGGTCGACGGCCCTGACCCGGTGGCCCGCCTGCTCCGCCTCGGCCAGGGTGAGGCCGACCGAGGCGGCCTCCGGGTCGGTGAAGACGACCTGGGGGACGGCCGAGTGATCGGCGGTGGCCGCGTGGGCACCCCAGCGGTCCGTCTCCAGCAGCGGGACGCCCTCGGCGCGGGCGGCGATGGCCGCCCCGGCGATGCGGGCCTGGTACTTGCCCTGGTGGGTAAGGAGCGCCCGGTGGTTCACGTCACCGACGGCGTAGAGCCAGCCGGTGCCCTCGACCCGGCAGCTGTCGTCCACCTGAAGCCAGGAACCCGGCTTCAGGTGCACCGTTTCCAGGCCCAGGTCGTCGGTGCGCGGGGCGCGGCCGGTGGCGAAGAGGATCTCGTCGGCCTCGATGCTCTCACCGTTGTCGAGTTCGACGGTGACCGGTCCGTCAGGGGCCGGGCGCCGCAGCGCGGCGGCCGAGACACCGAACCGGACATCGGCTCCGGCGGCGGTGAGCGCCTCCGCCACCAGCTCACCGGCGAACGGCTCCATCCGGGGCAGCAGCCCCGCGCCCCGGACCAGCACGGTGACCTCGGAGCCCAGCGCGCCCCACACCGTGGCCATCTCCACACCGACCACTCCCCCGCCGACGACGACGAGCCGGCCGGGCACCTCCTTGGCACTCGTCGCCTCACGGCTGGTCCAGGGGCGGGCCTCCGCGATCCCCGGCAGGTCGGGGACCACGGCCCGGCTGCCCGTGCAGACGGCGACGGCGTGCCGGGCGGCGAGCCGGTGCTCCGTGCCGTCGGGCGCCGTGACGGAGACCGCCTTCGTCCCGGTCAGCCGGCCGGTGCCCCGGTAGATGTCCGCGCCGATGCCCTCCAGCCAGGCCACCTGGCCGTCGTCCTTCCAGTGCGAGGCGTACGCGTCCCGGTGGGCGAGGACCGCCTCGGTGTCCAGCGGTCCCTGGACGGATCCGCTGAGCCCGGGGACGCGGCGGGCCTCGGCGCGGGCGACGACCGGGCGCAGCAGGGCCTTGCTCGGCATACAGGCCCAGTAGGAACACTCACCACCGATGAGCTCGGACTCCACGATCGCGGCACTCAGGCCCGCGGCCCTGGCCCGGTCCGCCACGTTCTCACCCACCGGACCGGCACCGATGACCACGACGTCGTACTCGACAGGCTCCACAGCATGTGTCATGAGGACCATTTTGGTCATGGGTGTGCGCGGCGGCCACATGGGCAGGCGGAATAGTGCAAGCACAGGCACCGTTGTCCGGGGACACGTCCGCACGGGCACAGGAAGAGGTAGCAGAGCATGAGCACCGTAGAGCTCACCAAGGAAAACTTCGATCAGGTCGTCAGCGAGAACGAGTTCGTCCTGATCGACTTCTGGGCTTCCTGGTGCGGCCCGTGTCGGCAGTTCGCCCCGGTCTACGACTCGGCGTCCGAGCGTCACGCCGATCTGGTCTTCGCCAAGGTCGACACGGAGGCGCAGCAGGAGCTGGCCGCGGCGTTCGAGATCCGGTCGATCCCGACGCTCATGATCGTCCGCGACAACGTCGCGGTCTTCTCGCAGCCGGGCGCGCTGCCCGAGGCCGCGCTCGAGGACGTCATCGGTCAGGCCCGGAAGCTCGACATGGACGAGGTCCGCAAGTCCATCGAGGAAGAGCAGAAGGAGCAGAAGTAGGCGTTTCGTACCAGCGCTCGAAGCCCGTCGGGGCCCGGCCGTCCCGGCCGGGCCCCGACGCGTTCCCGCTCGGCGGCCCGCCTCAGCCGTCCGTGCCCTTCTCCGGGACAGGCTGCTGGTGCGGGGTGGGCTGTTCCGGGGCCTGCTCGTCGGGGGCCTGCTCGTCCGGGACTGACCCGTCCGAGATCCGGGCCGAGAGTCCGTAGTCGAGTTCCGAGCCGTCGACCAGAATCGCCTCGACGGTCTGCGTGGCCGGGTCGATGTCCGCCACCATGCCCTCCCCGGCGTAACGGGGGTAGCCGGACTCGCCCGTCGCGCCGGTCGCCTCCACGACCGCCGACCGGATGGTCCGCCCCGGGCCGGGGGCGCCGGCACCGGTCTCCTTGGCGTCGGCGAACTGGGGGACCAGCAGGATCTCGTAACTCTGCGGATGGCTCATGGTCATGACGCTAGGCAAGGGAGGTCCGCCGCGCACGTTGCCGCGCTGGAGGGGCCGCTCAGCTCGATTCGCGGTGGACGGCCCGCGCCCGCAGCAGGTCGTGCCGCTCGGGTTCCTTCCCGGGGTGCCGTACCAGCCGGTCGACCAGGTCGGCGAGCGGCAGCTCCGTGTCCAGTTCCATGCGCACGCTGCTGAGCCTGGGCCTCAGCAGCCTCGCCAGCATCAGGTCGTCCGCACCGACCACCGCGGTCTCGCCCGGGATGTCGATGTCCGCGTCCTGCAGCGCCCGCATCAGGAGCATCGCGTGGATGTCGTCGTGCGCGAAGACGGCGTCCAGGCCGAGGGTGCGCCAGCGGGCGGCGAGCGCGGCGGCCGACTCCTCGTCGTGGCGCAGCGGCAGCGGGACGATCCGGGCCCTGCCTGCGGCGGCCTGCCGGGCGCCGGTGAGTCTGGGTCCGGCGAACAGCGCGGGGCCCGGCTCCCCGGGCATCACCACGCCGATCCGGCGCCGGCCGCGTTCCAGCAGGTGTCTGACGGCGCAGTGGCCGACCTTGCGCTGGTCCATGATCAGCGCGTGGGCGCCCGCCACGGGCTGCGGTCCGAGCGTGATCACTGCCTTGGCGCCGGAGCGCCGGAGCACGGCGGTGCCCTGCGGAGTGAGCGGGACGGAGCCGGGCGCGATGACGGCGACGGGCCGGAGCTCCGCCCAGGCGCGGGCCGCGTCGTCGGCGTCCAGCCCGAGGGAGCCGTACTGGACCACGGTGTAGTCGAGGCGGCGCAGTCCGGATTCCAGCTCGTGCAGGAAGCGGTGGTGCAGCGGGCCGGAGGGAAATCCCCCGATGGGCAGCAGCACCATCCGGGAGTGTCCGGCGCGCAGGCTCCGGGCGGCGGCGTGCGGTACGTAACCGAGTTCGGCGGCCGCGTCGCGCACCCGTCGGCGGGTCGGATCGCTGATCCGCACGGCCGCGTTGTTGTTCAGTACGTAGGACACGGTGGCCCGGGAGACGCCGGCGAGCCGCGCCACGTCGGCGCTGGTCGGAACGGGGCCTTCGGCGGGCTGCTCGGGTAACTGAATCATGGCGTCGGGCAGTCTTACAGACCCGTTCGGTACGGCCGCGCTCCGGTCCCCGTACCGGTTTCGCGGCCCCGCTCCCCGCGAGGGGCCGTGCAGGTTCTACGGTGTTGCGATGACCATCCAGCACCGCAGCGACATCAATGACGGCTCGGCCGCCTCTCCGGGCCGCACCGGGCCCGGCGCGACCTCCGAGGCCGACCCGCACGGGGTGGGCCCGGTCCGCGCCACGTACGCCCCCGACCGGGACGGCGATCCCGACCCCGGCGAAATCGTCTGGACCTGGGTGCCGTTCGAGGAGAACGACGGGCGCGGCAAGGACCGTCCGGTTCTCGTCGTGGCACGCGAGGAGTCGGGCACCCTGCTCGCCGTACAGCTCTCCAGCAAGCAGCACGACCAGGAGCGCGAGTGGGTGGCGCTGGGCGCGGGGCCCTGGGACAGCTCGGGGCGCCAGTCCTGGGTCGACCTGGACCGGGTGCTCCGGGTCCACGAGGACGGGATGCGGCGCGAGGCGTGCGCCCTGGACCGGGACAGGTTCGACCTGGTCGCCGGGCGCCTCCGGGAGCTCTACGGCTGGAAGTGACGGCTCCCGCGGCCCGTCGCCTCCACGGGGGCCCCCGTGGACCGGTGGCGGGCCGCAGACCCGAACGGCCCAGGCCGGCCGTACCGGCTGACGTCGAAGCCTATGGCTCAACGTCAGGGTGAGGGTTGACCCATTTCACCGAACACCTGATCGAAGGCAGCCCTGGTGGCCGAGGCGCCGTCGCGGTCGAGGATGCCGAACACGACCTGCTCGAAGTGGCCCGCGAACCGGCCGCCGTCGGCCAGCAGCGCGCGGAACACGCCCGCCACCTCCGCCGGATCGCACTGGAACACGCCGCACCCCCAGGCGCCCAGCACCAGCCTGCGGTAGCCGCGCACCGCCGCGACCTCCAGCACCCGCTCGGCCCGGGAGGCGAGGGCGGCCGCGATCAGGTGCGCCGAGCCGGAAGCGGTGCGGCGGATCACCCCGGCGTTGGGGGCGGGCGAGGTGAGGAATCCCGCCGTGTACGGGGTGTCGAGGAGCCGGCCCCGGTCGTCGCGGAAGACCGGCACACCCGGTGAGTGGATGACCCGGTCGGTGTAGAAGGCGCTGCGTTCGGCGCGGTGGTGGGCGTAGAACTCCGGGGCGCGGCGCAGCGTGGCGTACAGGGCGGAGCCACGGCACAGGGCCTCCTCCTGCGCCTGGGCCCCGTTGAGATAACCGCCGCCGGGATTACGGGCGGAGGCGTAGTTCAGGACGGCGACCTTGCCCGGCCGTTCGCCGGTCAGCCGGGCGGCCGCGCGCAGGCTGCTCTCGCCGGTCACCTCGATGGCCGGTGTGCGGTCGCGGTCCAGCGAGGCCACCGGCACCGGCTCGGGACCGTACAGCCTGGTGCCCGAGAGGGCAGCTGTCAGCGCCCGCTCGATGCTCACTTCCCGCCCCTGCGGCGTGCGGTAGAACCCCGCCTCGACGATGGACTCCGTCTCGCGCGCGATGCCGCGCAGCCGGGCGCTCACCGGCCCTCCCCCTTATGGTGCATACGGGGCATGATCGACGCTTCCCCGGTTCGGACGCAACCGGGTTTCCGATGCGCCGGGGCACTCTTGTGCGAACTCCCGGCAGGGGTTTGGGTAGGACGGACGCACCGGCAAAGGAGGCCCGGCATGTCATCCGAAACGTCCGGCGGCCACGGTCCGCCCGGCCACGCCCCGCCCCTCGGCGAGGGCGAGGCGGAGGATCTACTGCGCGGCATCTGCTTCAAGACGGGACCGCCGCGCATCGTTGGGGTCGAGCTCGAATGGCTCCTGCACGATCGAGACCGTCCGCACAGTCCCGTCCCGCACCACCGTCTCGAAGCGGCCGCAGCCGCAGTCCGGGCGCTGCCCCTGAACGCCGCGGTCACCTTCGAACCCGGCGGACAGCTGGAGCTCAGCTCACAGCCCGGCGATTCCCTCATGGCGTGTGTCAACGACACCGCCGACGACCTCGTCTTGGTACGTGCCGCGCTCGACCGGCTGGGTCTCACCGCCGTCGGGCTCGGCGTCGATCCCTGGCAAACGCCGCGCAGGCTGCTGCGCGAACCCCGCTACGAGGCCATGGAGAAGGCCCTCGACCGGTGGGGTCCGGCGGGCCGCGCCATGATGTGCACGACCGCGTCCGTCCAGGTCTGCCTGGACGCCGGAGAGGAGGAGCCCGGCCCGCTCGGTTACGGGCGGCGCTGGCAGCTGGCCCATCTGCTGGGCGCGGTGCTGGTGGCGGCCTTTGCCAACTCGCCGTTCCGGCAGGGCAGGCCGACGCCGTGGCGGTCCGCGCGCCAGTCGCTGTGGGCCGACCTCGACCCGCTGCGCACGCTCGCCCCGGCCGGATCGCTGCCGGCCCGGGACGCCTGGGCCGCGCATGTCCTGGACACGCCGGTCCTGTGCATCCGTGGCGGGGAGGGGCCGTGGTCCGTGCCCGAGGGGCTCAGCCTCCGGGAGTGGATCCGCTCCGGGGCGCCGCGCCGCCCGGACCGGTCCGACCTCGACTACCACATCACCACGCTGTTCCCGCCGGTCCGTCCGCGCGGGCACCTCGAACTGCGCATGATCGACGCGCAGTCCGGTACCGACGGATGGCTCGTGCCGCTCGCGGTCACCACTGCCCTGTTCGACGACCCGGAGGCCGCCGAGACCGTGTACCGCACCGTCAAACCGCTGGCCGAGACGGCGGGACCGCTGGCCGCTCCGCGCAATCCGCTCTGGTTCGCCGCCGCCCGGGACGGGCTGGCCGATCCCGAACTGCGGGTGGCGGCCAACGCCTGCTTCGAGCTGGCCCTGGACGCGCTGCCCCGGATCGGTGCGACGCGGGCGGTGCGGGACGTGGTGGCGGACTTCCACGACCGGTACGTCGCCCGGGGCCGATGTCCCGCCGACGATCTCCGGGCAGCCATGCTCGCACCCGACCGGACGGACGGCCGGTACGACCCGAAGGGGACCCTCTCATGACCGACTCCCCCGCGACCTCGCCAGCCGGGCCGCAGCGCCCGGACGCACCCGACGCGCTGGACCCCGAGGCGCTCCGCGAGCGCGCCGTCGCGGCGCTCCTCACCGCACGGGAGCGCACCACGCTGCTCACCGACAGCGTGGACGACAACGAACTCATCGCCCAGCACTCACCGTTGATGTCGCCCCTGGTCTGGGACCTCGCGCACATCGGCAACCAGGAAGAGCTGTGGCTGCTGCGCAACGTGGGCGGACGGGAGGCGATGCGCCCGGACATCGACGGCCTGTACGACGCCTTCGAGCACCCCAGGGCCACCCGCCCCTCCCTGCCGCTGCTGGCCCCCGCCGAGGCCAGGTCGTACGCCGCCGAGGTGCGCGGCCGGGCCCTGGACGTGCTGGGGGCGACCCCGCTCGGCGGACGCCCGCTGCTGCGGTCCGCGTTCGCCTTCGGGATGATCGCGCAGCACGAACAGCAGCACGACGAGACCATGCTGATCACCCATCAACTGCGTTCGGGGCCTGCCGCGCTCAGCGCCCCCGAGCCGCCCCGGGCCACCGATGCGGCCGCGCTCCACGCCGAAGTGCTGGTCCCCGGGGGCCCCTTCACCATGGGCACCTCGACCGAGCCATGGGCTCTGGACAACGAACGCCCCGCACACCGGCGCGAGGTTCCCGCCTTCTTCCTCGACACCGCCCCGGTGACCTGCGGCGCGTACCGGGCGTTCATCGAGGACGGCGGCTACACCGAGCAGCGCTGGTGGGCGCCCGAGGGATGGGCGATGGTCCGTGAACACGAGCTGACGGCACCGCAGTTCTGGCGCCGGGAGGCCGGCCAGTGGCTGCGCCGGCGCTTCGGCGTGACCGAACCAGTACCGGCGGACGAACCGGTGCTGCACGTCAGCTGGTACGAGGCGGACGCGTACGCCCGCTGGGCCGGGCGCAGGCTGCCGACCGAGGCCGAGTGGGAGAAGGCGGCCCGCCACGACCCCGCCACCGGACGGTCCCGGCGCTTTCCGTGGGGCGACGAGGAGCCCACACCGGAGCGCGCCAACCTCGGCCAGCGCCATCTGCGGCCCGCCCCGGCCGGGGCGTACCCGGCCGGCCGGTCGCCGTCCGGCGCGGGGCAGCTGATCGGGGACGTGTGGGAGTGGACGTCGAGCGACTTCCTGCCCTACCCGGGCTTCGCGCCTTTCCCGTACCGCGAGTACTCGGAGGTGTTCTTCGGTCCGGGGCACAAGGTGCTGCGCGGCGGTTCCTTCGCGGTGGACGCGGTGGCCTGCCGCGGTACGTTCCGCAACTGGGACCTGCCGGTCCGGCGGCAGATCTTCTCGGGGTTCCGGACCGCGAGGGATGCCTGATGTGCCGTCATATCGCTTATGTGGGGCCGCCGGTGCCCCTGGGCGAGGTGCTGACCGAGCCCGCGCACTCGCTGGTGCGCCAGTCCTGGGAGCCGCGCCGGCAGCGGCACGGGACGGTCAACGCGGACGGCTTCGGCGTCGGCTGGTACGCGGAGGGGGACCCGGTCCCCGGACGTTACCGCCGGCCGGGGCCCGTCTGGGGCGACCGGACCTTCGCGGACCTGGCCAGAGTGGTGCGCAGCCGTGCCGTGCTGGCCGCGGTCCGCGATGCCACCGAGTTCGATCCGGACGGCGAGGCGGCGGCCGCGCCGTTCGCCGGGGGCGAGGTGCTGTTCAGCCACAACGGCGCGGTGAAGGGCTGGCCGGGGTCGATGGCGCCGCTCGCGGCGACGCTGCCCGCGGCCGAACTCCTGCGGCTGGCCGCACGCTGCGACTCGGCGCTGGTATGGGCCCTGGTGCGGCACCGGCTCGCGGCGGGCGACGCGCTCCCGCAGGCCGTCGCGGACACCGTGCTGGAGGCCGCCGAGGCTGCCCCCGGCTCCCGGCTCAACCTGCTGCTCACCGACGGCTCGACCATCGTGGCGACGGCCTGGGGCGACACCCTCTGGTACCGGTCCGAGCCCGGCCGCCACGCGATCGTGGCCTCGGAGCCCTACGACGACGATCCACTCTGGTGCGAGGTCCCCGACCGCACCCTGCTCACCGCGACCCGCGCCGATGTTCTGCTGACCCCGCTCAAGGAGCCCACCGAGTGAGTCCCTTTCTGCTGACCCGCAACCTGCCGTTGGACGCGACGGACGCGGCGCTGCGCGCCGACGTGCTGGACGGTCTGACCCGGCAGCCGAAGACCCTGCCGCCCAAGTGGTTCTACGACGCCCGGGGCAGCGAGCTGTTCGAGGAGATCACCCGGCTGCCCGAGTACTACCCCACCCGTGCCGAGCGGGAGATCCTGATCGACCGGGCCGGCGAGATCGCCGCCGCGTCCGGCGCCCGGACCCTGGTGGAACTGGGTTCGGGCTCCTCGGAGAAGACCCGGCACCTGCTCGACGCACTGCCGCAGCTGCACACCTACGTGCCGGTCGACGTGAGCGAGAGCGCGCTGCGCGGGGCGGCCGAGGCGCTGCTCGAGGAGCGGCCCGGCCTGTCCGTGCACGCGCTCATCGCCGACTTCACCGGCGCGCTGACGCTGCCCGAGACCCCGGGACCGAGGCTGGTCGTGTTCCTGGGCGGCACCATCGGCAATCTGCTGCCCGAGGAGCGGGCCGCCTTCCTGACGTCCGTGCGCTCACTGCTCTCCCCCGGTGACGGCCTGCTGCTCGGTACGGACCTGGTGAAGGAGGAGGACGTGCTCGTAGCGGCGTACGACGACGCCGCAGGGGTCACGGCGGCGTTCAACCGGAACGTCCTGTCGGTCGTCGACCGGGAGCTGGGGGCCGACTTCGAGCCTGCCGACTTCGAGCACGTGGCCCGCTGGAACCCGGAGCGCGAGTGGATCGAGATGCGGCTGCGGGCCCGCCGGGACCTGACGGTGAAGATTCCGGAGCTGGATCTGGTGGTGCCGTTCGAGGCCGGTGAGGAGCTGCGGACCGAGGTGTCCGCGAAGTTCCGCGAGGACGGTGTGCGGGACGAACTGGACCGGGCCGGGCTTCGGCTGGCTCAGTGGTGGACGGACGCGGCGGGCAGGTTCGCGCTGTCGCTGGCCACGGTGGACTGAGACAGCCGGGCCAGCGCACGGCGGCCGGGCACCGCGCCCGCCGGGATCGGCGTGGCTACGTGGATCTCGGCGGTCAGCCCGGCCGCCCGCACCACCCGCCAGAGCGAGGCGGCCAGCGGGTCGTCGCCGACGAAGGCCGCCGCGCCCGCCGGGGCGCGGCGGTCCCGCGGTCCGTACAGGTAGCGGATGCGCAGCGGCTGGACCGCGGCCCCGGCGTCGATCGCGGCCTGGAACGCGGCGGGCCGGAACCGGCCGCCCGGCCCCCGGCCGCACCAGGTGCTCCCCTCCGGGAAGACCACGACCCGCGCGCCGCCCCGCAGCGCCGACGCGACGGCGCGCACGGTGGCGGGCAGCGCACGCAGCCGCTCGCGCTCGACGAACAGGGTGCCGCCGAGCGCCGCCAGCGGGCCGAGCAGCGGCCAGCGGCGGATGTCGCTCTTGGCCAGCATCCGGCCGGGGAACACCGCCGCGACCAGCGGGATGTCCAGCCAGGAGACGTGGTTGGCGACCACGAGCACCCCGGGGGCGCCGTCACCCGCCGCGTCACCCCGCGCGGCGGGCGGCCCGGTCACCCGCACCCGTACCCCGAAGGCCCGCAGCACGCCGTGCGCCCAGCAGCGGATCAGCCGCTCCCGCCGGGCCCCACCGAGCAGGGACAGGGCGAGCGGGGCGCACACCACCCCGGCGAGGGTCAGCGCGCATCCGGCCAGCAGCAGGGCCGCCGCCGGGACCGGGTGTCTGGCCGGGCCCTCGTGGACCACGCAGCCGGGCGGGGTGCACGGGGAGGCGGGCAGCCAGTGGCTCATTGCTGCGGGGCGAGCGAGAGGAAGTGGCGCAGATAGCGCGGGTCGGTGCCGCGCAGCGACAGCAGTACGTACAGATCGGCGACGTTGAACTCGGGGTCGTGGGCGGGCGCCCCGCAGACGCGGGCACCGAGGCGCAGATAGCCGCGCAGCAGCGCCGGGAGCGCGGCGAGCCCGCCGGGACCGGCGGGAAGCGCGGCGGGGGCCTGCCAGAGGCGGTGCGGGGAGACCCAGTAGTCCTCGGGTGCCAGGTGCTTGGTCCGTACGGTCTCCCAGGCACGGGCCGCCGCCCCGCCGCCGTCGGTCAGGGGTATCGAGCAGCAGCCCGCCAGCCAGTTGTGCCCGGTCCGCTCCATGTAGCGGGCCAGGCCGGCCCAGATCAGGGCGATGACGGCGCCGTCGCGGTGGGCCGGGTGGACGCAGGAGCGGCCGACCTCGACCAGGTCGTCACGTATCGGGTCGAGCCTGGTGAGGTCGAACTCGCCCTCGGCGTAGAGGCGTCCGGCGATCCGGGCCCGCTCGGGCGGCAGCAGGCGGTAGGTGGCGACGACATCGCCGGTGGACGCCTCGCGGACCAGCAGGTGGTCGCAGTACGCGTCGAACGCGTCGCTGTCCAGTCCCGGTTCGGGGCCCTCGAGGCGGGCGCCGAACTCGGCGGCGAAGACCTGGTGGCGCAGGCGCTGGGCGGCGCGCACCTCCTCCTGGTCCACGGCGAGGGAGACCCGGTAGCGCGGCGGGGCGGCGGGGCCGGCCTGCTGCTGCGCGGGAACGGGCGGGACGGGGGCGGCTGGGGTGGCAGCGGTGGCCGGGGAGGTGGCGGGAGCGGTGGGCAGCGCGGGCATGACGGCCTCCGGGGACGGATCGGCAGGGGCGGCTGCCGGGCCGCCTCAGCGGTTCGGCGGCCGGCTCCCTACTTCTTCCGTGACCGGCTGGATTCGACGTGACCGCCATGGAGAGCCGGGATGTGCGACGGCTGAATCCCGCGGTGCGCGCCGGTCCCCGGCTCACCGTCCGGCCGCGCGGTCAGCTCCCCGCGAGCACTGCGGTGATCTTCTCCGAGGCCGTCTTCGCCTCCTTGGCCGGGTCACCGCCCTGGAGCACGGCCGTCATGTACGGCTTGATCGGGTTGTCGGCCTCCACCGCCGCCCACTGCGGCGAGTTGGGGGTGGCGTGGCCCCGGGCGGCACCCTCGGCCATCGCGGCGGTGCTCTCCTCGCCCTCGATGACATGGGCCAGGGTGGTCTTGTTGGGCACGTAGCTCATGGACTTGGCCAGCGCCTCCTGCCACTTGGCACCGGCCAGCTCCTTGATCACGTCGATGCCGGCGCTGCGCTGGTGCGCCTTCTCCGGGACGATCAGATCGGATCCCCCGGTGAATACGGAACCGGGGGCCTTCTCGGTCTTGCCCGGGATCGGGAAGTATCCCAGTTTTCCCTTGAGTTCGGGATTCGCCTTCTCGATCAGCGTCGCGGTACTGGGAGTGGAAATGATCTGTGCGACATCCCCCTTGGCGAACACATTTGCCTGTGGGGGCTTTTCCTCGTCCGCGTCCTTGGGCCCGGCACCGAGCGCCTGGAGCTGCTCGTAGAACTTCATGCCCCTGAGGGCCGCGGCGGAGTTGAGCGCGCCCTTCCAGTCGCCGGTCTTCTCGCTCGCGAGTTCGCCGCCCTCGTCCCAGATGAACCCGGCGAGTACGTACCAGTTCTGGCCCGGCAGATACATGCCCTGATCGCCGTCGCTGTTCAGTTTCCCGCTGTCCGCGATCCACTGCTCGCGCGTCTTCGGCGGGGCCTTGATGCCGGCCTGCTCGAAGAGGTCCTTGTTGTAGATCACCACCCGGTTGGCCGCGTACCAGGGGATTCCGTACTGGACGCCGCCGATGCTGCCCGGTTCGGCGAGGCCGGGCAGCCAGTTCTCGCTGCCGAGATCACGCATCGACTCCAGGGTCAGGTCGCGCAGTCCGCCGCTCTCCGCGTACTGGGCGACCTGGGTGTTCCCGACCTCGATGACATCCGGGGTGTCCTTGCCGCCCAGGGCTTTGATGACCTTCGGCCCGATACCGCTCCAGCTCTGGATCCTGAAGTCCAGTTCGACCGATGAGTGCGCCTCTTCGTACGACTTCTTGAAACGGTCCAGGAAATCGGGACTGACGCTGTCCTTCATCAGCCAGATCGTGACTTTCTTGCTGCCGGAGCCACCCGAACCGGGGATCACTCCGCAGCCACCCAGTGCGGCTACGGATATCAGGGCAACAGCTCCTACGAGCATGCGGTTCTTCACGGGGTCACCTTCTGCGAAACGGCACGACAAGATCAGGACCCGGTGTGGGGGACTGCGGGCTGCGCTCGCACGGGCGTGGCTGGATTTTGGTATGGACCAATACTTTGGTCAAGGCGGGTTCCGGACCCGCGACCGCCCGGCCAACTCTCGCGAACCCAGCCAAGGTGGGGCACCTTGGTAGAGGCGAGAGGAGACATAAGATGTCAAACCATACGTATCGCGTCACAGAGATCGTAGGAACCTCCCATGAGGGCATCGATGCGGCAGTCCGCAACGGGGTCGCGAGGGCTTCGGAAACGTTGCACAATCTCGACTGGTTCGAGATCACCGAGGTGCGCGGCCAGATCAAGGACGGCCAGATCGAGCACTACCAGGTCGGCATGAAAGTCGGCTTCCGGCTCGACGACAAGGACTGAATCCGGGCGCCCCGGGCCGGGGCCCACGGCCGGGCCCACAGGGGATCCGGACGGGCCGGGACCCGCGACGCAGGCCGCCGGAGACCCGGACGGGTCACGTACGCCCCTCCCGTTCCCGCGCGTCCCGCATCGCGGGCGACGTCCGCGCCCAGCGGGCCCGCACCACGGTGAATCCGGCCAGTTCGGCCGCGTCGCAGACCAGCTCGTCGTCGACCAGCACCCGCACCTCACGCTCCCGGCCCAGCCGCTCAAGGATCTCCAGCTTGGTCCGGCGGGCCGGCCGGCGGTCGTCGTTGCGCCGCATGCGCAGCCTGCCCTCGGGCAGGCCGTGCCCGGCCGGCCAGGCCTTTGAAGACAGGCCGTAGCAATCCAAGGCCACACGGCCGGATACGACCCGGCAGGGCCCCGACCGCCATTCCCGTCACCCCAGGAGCGGCCCGGCAGGTCACCAAGACCTAGAATCGGACTGTTTGTCCCGGCCGGCCCGCCCCGAACCGTACGGAGTCCCCACCCTCATGCCCACCCCCCACGACCCGTACGTCAGGGTCCGCGGTGCCCGCGAGCACAATCTGCGCAACGTCCGGGTCGACATCCCGCGCGACACGCTCACCGTCTTCACCGGCGTCTCCGGCTCCGGGAAGTCGTCGCTGGCCTTCGGGACGATCTACGCGGAGGCCCAGCGCCGCTACTTCGAGTCCGTCGCCCCGTACGCCCGGCGGCTGATCCACCAGGTCGGCGCACCCGCGGTGGGCGAGATCACCGGGCTGCCGCCGGCCGTCTCGCTGGAGCAGCGCCGCTCGGCGCCGGGTGCGCGGTCCTCCGTGGGGACGGTGACCACGCTGTCCAACTCGCTGCGGATGCTGTTCTCCCGGGCCGGGACGTATCCGCCGGGCGCCGGGCGGCTGGACTCCGACGCGTTCTCGCCGAACACCGCCGCAGGGGCCTGTCCGCGGTGTCACGGGCTCGGCCGGGTCCACCGCACCACCGAGGAACTGCTGGTCCCCGATCCCTCGCTGTCCATCAGGGACGGCGCGATCGCCGCCTGGCCGGGGGCCTGGCAGGGCAAGAACCTTCGCGATGTGCTGGACGCCCTCGGGTACGACGTCGGCCGGCCGTGGAGCGAGCTGGACCCGGCCGACCGGGAGTGGATCCTGTTCACCGACGAGCAGCCGGTGGTGACGGTCCATCCGGTGCGCGACGCGGGGCGGATCCAACGCCCCTACCAGGGTACGTACATGAGCGCGCGGCGCTATGTGATGCACACGTTCGCCGATTCCAGGAGCCGGGCCCTGCGGGCGAAGGCCGAACGCTTCCTGACCAGCGAGCCGTGCCCGGTCTGCGAGGGCGGCCGGCTGCGGCCGGAGGCCATGGCCGTCACGTTCGCCGGCCGTACGATCGCGGAGCTGGCGGGCCTCCCGCTGACCGCGCTCACCGAGGTGCTGGCGTCGGCCGGCAGCGGTGAGACGGCGCGGGTGCTGACGGAGGATCTGCTGGCCCGGATCGAACCGGTCACCGAACTCGGTCTCGGCTACCTCAGCCTGGACCGCACGGCTCCCACCCTCTCCTCCGGCGAGTTGCAACGACTGCGGCTGGCCACGCAGTTGCGGTCGGGGCTGTTCGGCGTCGTCTACGTCCTGGACGAGCCGTCCGCCGGTCTGCACCCGGCGGACACCGAGTCGCTGCTCGGGGTGCTCGGCCGGCTGAAGGAGGCCGGGAACACGGTCTTCGTCGTGGAGCACCAGATGGACGTGGTGCGGCGGGCGGACTGGCTGGTCGACGTGGGGCCGCTGGCCGGTGAGCACGGGGGCCGGGTACTGCACAGCGGCCCGCCGGCCGGTCTCGCCGAGGTCGCGGAGTCGGCGACCCGCCGCTTCCTGTTCGATGACACGCCCGCCCCGGCGCGCGAGGTGCGGGAGCCCGGCGGGTGGCTGCGGCTGCACGGCGTGGAGCGGCACAACGTGCGCGGCGTGGACGCCGCCTTCCCGCTCGGCGTGTTCACCGCCGTCACCGGGGTCTCGGGGTCGGGCAAGTCGACGCTGGTGGGCCAGGTCCTCGCGGACGTCCTGGCCGACCGGCGGGCCCCGGCCGAGGCGGAGGCCGATCAGCCGCGCGAACGGCCCGCACCGGGGTGCGCGTCGGCCGAGGGGCTGGCGGCGGTGGACCGCCTCGTCCAGGTCGACCAGAAGCCCATCGGCCGTACGCCCCGTTCCAACCTGGCCACGTACACCGGGCTGTTCGACGTCGTGCGCAAGCTGTTCGCCGCGACGGACACGGCGGTGGAGCGCGGCTACCGGGCCGGGCGGTTCTCGTTCAACGTGGCGGGCGGGCGGTGCGAGACCTGCCAGGGCGAGGGGTTCGTCTCCGTCGAGCTGCTCTTCCTGCCCAGTACGTACGCGCCCTGCCCGGACTGTCACGGCGCGCGGTACAACCCGCAGACCCTCGAAGTCACCCTGCGAGGGCTGAACATCGCCCAGGTGCTGGATCTCACCGTGGAGTCGGCGGCCGGTTTCTTCGCCGGCACGCCCGCCGCCGAGCGCAGTCTGCGGACCCTGCTCGACGTGGGGCTCGGCTATCTGCGGCTCGGGCAGCCGGCGACCGAGCTCTCCGGCGGCGAGGCGCAGCGGATCAAGCTGGCCGCTGAGCTCCAGCGCGCCCGCCGGGGTCATACGCTGTACCTGCTGGACGAGCCGACGACGGGTCTGCATCCGGCCGATGTCGAGGTCCTGATGCGGCAGTTGCACGGGCTGGTCGACGCGGGCAGCACGGTGGTGGTCGTCGAGCACGACATGGCCGTGGTCGCGGGCGCCGACTGGGTGATCGACCTCGGGCCCGGCGGTGGCGACCGCGGCGGCCGGATCGTGGCGACGGGGCCGCCGGCCGAGGTGGCTCGGGCTGAGGGCAGCCGGACGGCGGCGTACCTCCGGGCCTCGCTCCACCTCGACTGACCGTTCTTTTCTACCCAACTCCCCTATTTGCCCTGCCGGTTGCCGGTTCGGGCAGGGGAAGGGAAATGAAACAGTAAAGAACGTTGACAGTTACCTGGTCCAGACCAATTATGGGCATGCCTCACGGCCGCTCCTCGCCGTGCGGCATGTGACCCCCGGCCGGGAATCACAGGAACGGACCACGCCCTCGACGGGCGTGGCAGAGCCGTGCGATCCGCCCGTTGTCTCAACTCCGCTGGGAGCTACCCCATGAGACGTCCAAGAACAGTCGCCGCCGTCCTGAGCGCCCTGGCCACGGCCGTCGCGTCCGCAGGCCTGGTCCTCGGATCAGGCGTCGGCGCACAGGCCGCCGCGACCGCCGCCACTCCCCTGCCCGCGCACGTCTTCGCCCCGTACTTCGAGGCGTACAACGGAGACAGCCCGGCCGCTCTCTCACAGGCGTCCGGCGCCAAGTACCTGACGATGGCCTTCGTCCAGACCGAGGCCAAGGGTTCCTGCACCCCGTACTGGAACGGCGATTCGAGCACGCCGATCGCCCAGTCCGAGTTCGGCGCCGACTTCACGACCATCCGGTCGCGGGGCGGCGATGTGATTCCGTCGTTCGGCGGGTACGCGGCCGACAACGCCGGCACCGAGATCGCCGACAGCTGCACGAGCGTCGACTCCATCGCCGCCGCGTACGAGAAGGTCATCACGACCTACGACGTGTCCCGCCTCGACATGGACATCGAGGACAACTCGCTCACCAACAAGGCCGGGATCGACCGCCGCAACCAGGCCATCAAGAAGGTCCAGGACTGGGCCGCCGCCAACGGCCGCTCGGTGCAGATCTCGTACACCCTGCCCACCACGACCAGTGGTCTGGCCGCCAGCGGGCTCGCCGTGCTCAAGAGCGCGGTGGCCAACGGGGCCAAGGTCGACGTCGTGAACCTGATGACGTTCGACTACTACGACGGCGCCTCGCACAACATGGCCCAGGACACCCAGACGGCCATCACCGGTCTGAAGGGCCAGCTGGCCAAGCTCTACCCGACGAAGACCGAGGCGCAGCTGTGGGGCATGACCGGCATCATCGAGATGCCGGGCATCGACGACTACGGCCCCGCCGAGACGTTCACCACGGCCGATGCCACCGCGGTCTACGACTGGGCCGTCTCCAAGGGGGTCAGCACCCTGTCGTTCTGGGCGCTCCAGCGCGACAACGGCGGCTGCCCCGGCACCGGCGGCAGCGACACCTGCTCCGGGATCGCGCAGGACACCTGGTACTTCAGTCACACGTTCGCGCCCTTCACCACCGGCGGCGGCACGGGCCCGGTGACGGACGACTACTCGGTGGCCGTCGCCCCCGGTTCGGCGACGGTCGCGCCCGGCGGCTCGGCCACGGCGACCGTGAACACCTCGGTCACCTCGGGCAGCGCCAAGACCGTGGCGCTGACGACGAGCGGGGCGCCGGCCGGTGTGACGGCAACGCTCAGCCCGACGTCGGTCACCGCGGGCGGCACGTCGGCCCTGAAGGTCACCGCCTCGGCGTCGGCGGCGCCCGGCACGTACAAGATCACGGTGACCGGCGCGGCGGGCACGCTGAGCCACGCGGCGGTCTTCACACTGACGGTCTCCGGTCCCGGGGGCGGCACCGGCTCGCTGGTGAACGGCGACTTCGAGACGGGTGCGCTCGGCCCCTGGACCTGTGAGTCCGGCGGCTCGGTCGTCTCCACCCCGGTGCACGGCGGCTCCCACGCGCTCGCCGCGGCGGCCACCGCCTCGCAGACCGGCGAGTGCACGCAGACGCTCACGCTGTCCCCCAACACCAAGTACACGCTGAGCGGCTGGGTGCAGGGCAGCTACGGCTACCTCGGCGTCAAGGGCGGGGCCACGGCGAGCACCTGGGGCTCCTCCAGCGGTTACGCCAAGCAGTCGGTGGCCTTCACCACCGGGGCCAGTGGCGCGGTGACGGTGTATCTGCACGGCTGGTACGGGCAGGGCACGGTCTACGGTGACGACCTCGCCGTGACGTCCTGACCCGCCGGGACGGCTGAGTCCCCGGTCCCGGAGGCGGGCGGCCTCCGGGACCGGGGCTCTTCGGCGAACTCAGCGGTGGACCTTGCGGGTCGCCCGCAGCCACTCCTTGTTCATCGCGGAGATCGACGGCAGCGGGATCCCCTTCGGACAGGCCGTGGCGCACTCCCCGGCGAGGGTGCAGCCGCCGAAGCCCTCGCTGTCCATCTGCCCGACCATGTCCAGGACCCTGGTCTCGCGCTCGGGGGCGCCCTGCGGCAGCACGTTCAGGTGGTTGACCTTCGCCGAGGTGAACAGCATCGCGGAGCCGTTGGGGCAGGCCGCGACGCAGGCACCGCAGCCGATGCACTCCGCGTGCTCGAAGGCGAATTCGGCGTCCGGCTTGGGCACGGGTGTCGCGTGCGCGTCCGGTGCCGTACCGGTCGGGGCGGAGATGTAGCCGCCGGCCTGGATGATCCGGTCGAAGGCGGAACGGTCCACGACCAGGTCCTTGACGACCGGGAAGGCCGAGGCCCGCCACGGCTCGATGTCGATGGTGTCGCCGTCCTCGAAGGACCGCATGTGGAGCTGGCACGTGGTGGTGCGCTCCGGGCCGTGGGCGTCGCCGTTGATGACCAGGCTGCACGCGCCGCAGATGCCCTCGCGGCAGTCGTGGTCGAAGGCGACGGGGTCGTCGCCCTCCAGGATGAGTTCCTCGTTGAGGGTGTCGAGCATCTCCAGGAACGACATGTCCCGGGAGATGCCCTCCACCCGGTAGGTGGACATGGCGCCGGGGGCGTCGGCGTTCTTCTGGCGCCAGACGCGCAGGGTGAGCTTCATGCGTAGCTCCGCTGAGTGGGGTGGACGTACTCGAAGACCAGGTCTTCCTTGTGCAGGACGGGAGCGCCGCCGGTGGCGGTGAACTCCCAGGCGGCGGCGTAGGAGAACTCCTCGTCGCGCCGGGCGGCCTCGCCGTCCGGGGTCTGTGACTCCTCGCGGAAGTGCCCGCCGCAGGACTCGGCGCGGTGCAGTGCGTCGAGGCACATCAGCTCGGCGAGCTCCAGGTAGTCGACGATGCGGTTGGCCTTCTCCAGCGACTGGTTGAACTCCTCGCCGGTGCCGGGCACCTTGATGCGGCGCCAGAACTCCTCGCGGATCTGCGGCAGCCGGTCGAGTGCCTTGCGCAGCCCCTCCTCGGTGCGGGCCATGCCGCAGTACTCCCACATGAGTTCGCCGATCTCCCGGTGGAAGGAGTCGGGGGTCCGGTCGCCGTCGACGGCCAGCAGCAGGTTGATCCGGTCCTCGGTCTCGGCCACGGCCTCCTCCACCTCGGGGTGCGAGGCGTCGATCGCGGCGTGGTGGGGGTTGCGGGCCAGGTAGTCGTTGATCGTCGACGGGAGGACGAAGTAGCCGTCCGCGAGGCCCTGCATCAGCGCCGAGGCGCCTAGGCGGTTGGCCCCGTGGTCGGAGAAGTTCGCCTCCCCGATCGCGAACAGGCCGGGGATCGTGGTCTGGAGGTCGTAGTCGACCCAGAGCCCGCCCATCGTGTAGTGCACGGCCGGGTAGATCCGCATCGGCGTCTCGTACGGGTTCTCCGCGGTGATCTGCGCGTACATGTCGAAGAGGTTCCCGTACTTCTCCTCGACCTTCGCCCGGCCCATCCGCCCGATGGCCTCCGCGAAGTCCAGGTAGACGCCCTGCCCGCCGGGGCCGACGCCGCGGCCCTCGTCGCAGACGTTCTTCGCGGCGCGGGAGGCGATGTCGCGCGGTACGAGGTTGCCGTACGCCGGGTAGATGCGCTCCAGGTAGTAGTCGCGCTCGTCCTCGGGGATCTCGCCCGCGGGGCGGGTGTCGCCCTTGGCCTTCGGTACCCAGATGCGGCCGTCGTTGCGCAGCGACTCGCTCATCAGCGTCAGTTTGGACTGGTGGTCGCCGGTGCGCGGGATGCAGGTGGGGTGGATCTGGGTGAAGCAGGGGTTGGCGAAGTACGCGCCGCGCCGGTGGGCGCGCCAGATGGCGGTGGCGTTGGAGTTCATGGCGTTGGTCGACAGGTAGAAGACGTTGCCGTAGCCGCCGCTGGCCAGCACGACCGCGTCGGCGAAGTACGTGTCGATCTTCCCGGTGACCAGGTCGCGGGCGACGATGCCCCGGGCCTTGCCGTCGACGACGACCAGGTCGAGCATCTCGGTGCGGGGGTGCAGTTCCACGTTGCCCGCGGCGATCTGCCGGGACAGTGCCTGGTAGGCGCCGAGGAGCAGTTGCTGTCCGGTCTGGCCGCGTGCGTAGAAGGTGCGGGAGACCTGGACGCCGCCGAAGGAGCGGTTGTCGAGGAGGCCGCCGTACTCGCGGGCGAAGGGGACGCCCTGGGCCACGCACTGGTCGATGATCTCGACGGAGATCTGGGCGAGCCGGTGCACGTTGGACTCGCGGGCGCGGAAGTCGCCGCCCTTGACGGTGTCGTAGAAGAGGCGGTGGACCGAGTCGCCGTCGTTGCGGTAGTTCTTCGCGGCGTTGATACCGCCCTGGGCGGCGACCGAGTGGGCCCGGCGGGGCGAGTCCTGGAAGCAGAACTGGACGACGTGGTAGCCCTGTTCGGCCAGCGTGGCACCGGCCGATCCGCCGGCCAGGCCGGTGCCGACGACGATGACGGTGTGCTTGCGGCGGTTGGCCGGGTTGACCAGCTTCGCCTCGAAGCGGCGGGTGTCCCAGCGTTCCGCGACGGGCCCGCCGGGGGCGCGGGTGTCGGCCAGCGGCTCGCCGGCGGTGTAGTCGGTGTAGTCGTTCATGTCAGCTCACCACTCCGGTCATGACGGCGACGGGGACCGAGACGAAGCCCGCCGTCAGCACCAGCGCGAGCACGTTGGCGATGGTCTTCAGGGCACGTTCGCGGGTCGCGCTGCCCGCGCCGAGGGTCTGTGCCGCGCTCCAGAACCCGTGCTGGACGTGCAGGCCCATGGCGAGCATGGCGACGATGTAGATGACGTTGCCGTACCAGGTGGAGAAGGTGTCGATGACGTTCTGGTACGGGTGTCCGGACTGGAATCCGCCCGAGTGCACGGTGCCGGTCGTCAGGTCCAGGATGTGCCAGACGATGAACAGCGCAAGGATGATGCCGCCGTAGCGCATGGTGTTGGTGGCATAGCTGGCCCGGGGCTTGCGGTGGACGTACTTGCTGGGCCGCGCCTTCAGGTCGCGGCGGCTGAGCTGGTACGCGGAGACGGCGTGCAGCACCACGGCGGCGACGAGCACGAGCCGGACGATCCACAGCGCCCACTCGTGGTGCAGTACCGGTTCGCCCATCACGCGCAGCCAGTGCGCGTAGCCGTCGAACTCGCCGGGGCCGAAGAAGATCTTCAGGTTGCCGACCATGTGGGCGACCAAGTAGAGGAGCATGATCAGACCGCTCACGGCCATGATCGTCTTCTTGCCGACGGACGAGTCCCAGAGCGAACGCGTCATGGACGGCCGTCGGTCCGTCCGTGTTGCCAATGCCATGGACACGACGGTAGGACCGAAGGCCCTGATCAGTCCAAGACATGGAGCGGCTCATATCCATAGCCTCTGCCTATCGGGCGAGCTATGGTGCGTGTATGCAGTTTCAGCAGCTCATGTACTTCGTGGCCGTGGCCGAGGCCCGGCACTTCACCCGCGCCGCCGAGGACGTACATGTGTCGCAGCCCTCGCTCTCGCAGCAGATCAGGGCGCTGGAGAGCGAGCTGGGGGCCGAGCTGTTCAGCCGCGCCCGGGGCAACATCGCGCTGACCGACGCGGGCGAGGCGCTGCTGCCGCTGGCCCGGCGCATCCTGGCCGACGCGGACACCGCCAGGCACGAGGTCCAGGAGCTGGCCCAGCTGCGCCGGGGCCGGGTCAGGCTCGGGGCGACGCCCAGCGTCTGCACGGGACTGCTGCCCGACGTGCTGCGCGATTTCCACGATCTGCACCCGGGCATCCAGCTGCTGCTGGAGGAGGGCGGTTCGCACGACCTGGTGCGGGAGCTGGCGCGCGGCGCCCTCGATCTCGCCCTCGTGGTGCTTCCGCTCCCCTCGGCCTCACCGGCCCTGACCACGGTCGAGCTGCTCCAGGAGGATCTGGTGGTGGTCTCCTCCTCGGCCGGGCCCCGGCCCGGCCGGGGCGGCAGCGTGCGGATCGCGGATCTGCAGGGCGAGCCGCTGGTGATGTTCCGGCACGGCTACGACCTGCGGGAGCTGACCGTGGCCGCCTGCCGGGCGGAGGGCTTCGAGCCGTCGTTCACCGTGGAGGGCGGCGAGATGGACGCGGTGCTCGGCTTCGTGCGGGCCGGTCTCGGCATCGCGGTGGTGCCGAGCATGGTGGCCACCCGGGCGGGCCACGACCTGCGGACGACGCCGCTGGCGAGGCCGGGGCTCCGCCGTACGATCGCGCTCGCGCACCGCAGCGACGTGGCCCCGCCGCGGGCGGCCCGCGAGTTCCAGCGGGTGCTGCTGGCGAGCCGGACGGACACGCCGTCCCCGGGCGCCGGACACGCCTGAGGACGGAGCGCCCGCCGGCTCACACCGCGTCGGCCAGCAGCAGCGAGTGGATCCGGTCCGGGGCGCCGGGACGGGCGTAGTACCAGCCCTGGGCCGTGTCGCAGCCCAGCTCCCGCAACTGCTCCGCCTGGGCCCCCGTCTCCACGCCCTCCACCGTCACCGCCAGGTCCAGGCTGTGCGCGAGCGACACGATGCCCTCGACGATCTTCAGGTCCACCGGATCGGCCGGGTGGTGCTGCATCCCCTGGGTGAAGGACCGGTCCAGCTTCAGCACGCTCACCGGCAGCCGGCGCAGGTTCGCCAGGTTCGAGTAACCCGTGCCGAAGTCGTCCAGCGCTATGCCGACGCCCATGTCGGCCAGCTGGCGCAGCGGCTTCAGCAGATCGTCGTCGGCGCCGATGAGCGCCGACTCGGTGACCTCCAGGCACAGCGCCGCGGGCTCGAGACCGGAACGCTCCAGGACGTCGACGGTCTCGATGACCAGCCGGGGGTGGTGCAGCTGGGCGGGCGAGAGGTTGACGTTGATGCGCAGCGGGCCCCCGTCGGTGTGGCGCTCCTGCCAGAAGTTGGCCTGCCGTACCGACTCCTCCAGCACCCAGCGGCCGAGCGGCACGATCAGCCCGGTGTGCTCGGCGAGCGCGATGAACCGGTCGGGACCCAGCACCCCGTGCTGCGGGTGGCACCAGCGCACCAGCGCCTCCGCCCCGTGCACCGAACCGTCCCCGAGGTGCACCAGCGGCTGGTACTCGATGAAGAACTCGCCGCGCTCCAGCGCGGCCGGCAGCGCCGTGGTCAGCCCGTGCCGGGTGATGGCACGGGCGTCCGCCTCGGCGTCGGCCAGCTCGAAGCGGTTGCCGCCCGCGGACTTGGCCCGGTACATGGTGATGTCGGCGCTGCGCAGCACCTCGGCGGCGTTGCGTTCGCCGGCCGGGCCCTCGACGACGCCGATGGACCCCCGGACGGTGAGCTCGCGCCCGTCCAGCCGGATCGGGGTGGCGAGCGCCCCGAGGATGCGGCAGGCGAGTTCGTCGACCTCCGAGGCCGTGTCGGGGCCGGTCGTCAGCGCCACGAACTCGTCGCCGCCGAGCCGCGCCACCATCTCGCCCGGCGCGGTCGCGCAGCTCTGCAGCCGGTCCGCGACCTCGACGAGCAGCCGGTCGCCCGAGGCGTGGCCGAGGCTGTCGTTGATCGCCTTGAAGCCGTCCAGGTCCAGGTAGCAGAGGCCGAAACGGCTGCCATCACCGGCCGAGAGCGCTTTCTCGAGGCGCTCGAAAAAAAGCGTCCGGTTCGGCAGACCGGTCAGCGCGTCGTGCGTGGCCTCGTACCGCAGACGCAGATTCAGCAGCCTGCGCTCGGTGGTGTCCTCCATCAGCGCCAGCTGGTACTCGGGCCGGCCCTCGGCGTCGCGCAGCAGCGACACCGTCAGATTGGTCCACAGGACCGTGCCGTCGTTGCGGTAGAACGCCTTCTCGACGCGGTAGTGCTCGCGCTCGCCGCTCACCAGCTCGTTGTAGTACTTCCAGACCTTCGGGGAGTCCTCGGGGTGGACCCACTCGTTGACGCGGTGGCTGCGCACGTGGTGGTCGAGCCCGCCGAACATCCGGGTGAGGGTGTCGTTGACCTCCAGCACATTGCCGTCGAGGTCGGCGATGCCGATCCCGATGGCGGCGTCCTTGAAGACGGCCCGGAACCGCGCCTCGGTGGCGTGCAGCGCCTGTTCGGCGTGGGAGCGCGCGGTGAGTGCCGAGCGGGCGATGGCCTCCTGCTCGGCAAGGGTCCGCTCGCGCAGCGCCTGGCTGAAGCCGCCCGCGACGGCGTGCTGGATCCTGGCGCAGCGGGACCGGCTGTCCTCGGTCGTCAGTGCCACGGGGCCGTTGTTCCCGCAGTACAGGACGAGGTAGGAGTCGACGACGCCGAGTGTGGAGCTGAGCGCGTCCGGGTCGGTGCAGTGCGCGGCCACGAGTGCGCCGCCCACCCCGGCCGCCGCGACGGCGTCGAAGGGGCGTGCGTGCAGGGTGTCGCTGAGCGTGCGGGCCAGCGGGAGCAGGTGGTGCTCGAACTCCGGGCGGGTCAGGGAGGTGGCCGTCGACGGGAAGATGGCCCGGCTCCAGATCGTGGCGAATCGCCGGAGCCGGTCCTCGGGGCCGTCGGGCTCCGCGTCCGGTGCCCCGGACGACTGGGCGGGAATACTCACGCCTTGCGTCCCACTCCCGCGAAGCCCGAAAAGGCGTACGGGTCTTCGCCGCCCTGTGCCGCGGGGGTGTCGGGGCGCCAGCTCGGCATCGGCACCACTCCGGGGTCGACCAATTCGTATCCGTCGAAGAACCGCGCGATCTCCTCGGACGAGCGCATGACCAGCGGGTTGCGGATGTCCTTGTACACGCCGACCGCGCCGCCGGCCTCCTCCCGGCTCAGCGGGATGCCCTCGTACGAGGCGTGGGTGACGATGAGAAGGCTGCCGGGGGCCAGGATGTCCCGCAGCTCCGCGACCGCCTTGTGCGGTTCGTCGGAGTCCTCGATGAAGTGGAGTACGGCGACGAGCAGCAGCGCCACCGGCCGGTCGAAGTCGAGGAGTCCGGAGATCTCCGGGTTGTCCCGGATCTCCTGCGGCCGGCGCAGATCGGCGGTGGCGATCACCGCTGCGGAATTGCCCTCGAGCACGGCCTGGCTGTGTGCGACCGCGACCGGATCGTGGTCGACGTACGCCACTCGGGCCTCCGGGGCGATGCCCTGGGCGACCTCGTGGACATTGCCGAAGGTCGGTATCCCGGAACCGATGTCCAGGAACTGGGAGATCCCCTCATCGAGTGCGTAACGCACCGCCCGGCGCATAAAGGCACGGTTCGCCTGCATGATCTTGGGAAGTCCCGGCATGAACTCCATGGCCTTGCGAGCCGCTTCCCGGTCCACCTCGAAATTGTGCGAGCCGCCCAGATAGAAGTCATACATTCGGGACACGCTCGGCACCGAAATGTCAATGCCTTGCGGTGCCCAGGCGGGACGCTCCATCGATCTCTCCAACAAGTCGCCACGGCGATCCGGCCATGTTCATGGTCAGTGTTGACCAGAGGCTACTGATCGCCCGCCAGGAGAGCGAGCGGAAACGGAAATTAGCGGTCCGTTATTGGTCACACACGTGGCAACTGCAACCGTCCCGTCGCTGCGTGTGACAATCAGTCGCCGAAACGCCTGAAAAAGGTTCGCAATAGAACTACTTTGACGCACCGCCGAGCCGGCATTGCGGGGCGTCCCGCACCATCTTCCCCCGGCTGCGCGGCTGTTGGCGCCACTCGTTCCGCCGCCACCGGTGCGGGAGCGCGGTGGCCGCGAGTGAGCCGGAGCGCCGGATGCGGGTATCAACCCTCCTGTGACCGCCGCCGGTTGCGATGAGGAATCGCACGGCGCACGACCATGGCCGGCTCCGCCCCGGGCCTTCTTTGTTCAATGCGTCCGCAGAATTTTCCCCGGCCGCAAACACCCAGTGCTTCAGGTCCCCACCATCAGGGGAATCCGGCGGGTGTGCGGCGTGCCGCCGTGCGGCCCGGAACATGCTCCCGGTCGTGTACGGATCACTCATCGGCCGGCTCTCCGCGGCCGTCGCCCTCATCTGGCTGCTCACCGCCCCGGTGCCCGCGGTCGCGAGCAACTGCGGATACGCCTCGATCGGCGACGACGGGGGCAGTTCGGCGGTCGCCACCAGCGGTGACGGCAGCTGTCACGCGGGGCCGAAGCCCGAGCCCACGCCACCGCCCACACCCCGGCCGCCTCCCCCGCCGCCTCCACCTCCACCTCCACCTCCACCGCCTCCGCCACCACCCCCGCCACCACCGCCGCCCCCTCCTCCGCCGCCTCCCGTACAGCCCGCGCCCCCCGCCCCCGAGCCGGCACCACCGCCCCCTCCCCCACCGCCGGCGCCTCCGTCACCGTCCCCCTCGCCGTCCCCGTCCGCGCGCCCCACACCGCGGCCGGTGGCCCTTCCCGCCTACCGCAGACCGGTCCGGAAGGCCCCGGAGCGACACACCTCCCTGGTCACGCTCACCTTGATGATCACAGCCCCCGCGGTGTTCGCCGTCGCCGTGCTTCGGCCCCGTTCCCGATGACCTCCGGAGACCCACATGTCGGAATGGCTTGTTCTCACCTTCGCCATGGTCGCGGCCAGCGCCGTGGTGCTCACCATCGCGGTGCTCAACAACCGTCGGCTGCCCGAGGACGACGACCCGTCCGAAACCCCTGACGTCATCGAATACATGACGATGATGATCGGCGTTGTCTACGCGATCGTGCTGGGCCTGGCCATCGCGGGCGTCTGGGAGGGCCGAGGCGCGGCGCAGGAGTACGTCCGCCAGGAGGCACAGGCGCTCCACGAGGTCGACGCGCGCTCGTCCGTGTACCCGGTCGAGGTACGTACCCGGATCCGCGCCGATGTGGACGCCTACGTCAGCTTCGTCGTGCACGACGAGTGGCAGACCATGATCGACCACGGCACGCTCGACGACCGGGGCGCGGAGCTCCTGGACCGGGTACGCGCCGATGTCACCGACTACAAGCCCAAGACGGACCACGAGGGGCAGGCGTACCAGCCGCTCGTCGACCAGATCGCCGCGGCCGACGACGCCCGCAGCGCGCGCGGGCAGAGCGCCGGGGCCACCATGCCGGGGGTCGTCTGGTTCGGGCTGATCATCGGGGCGCTGGTGACCGTGGGGCTGATCTTCACCCTGCAGATCCGGCGTACCTTCCGCGAACTCCTGCTGGCCGGTCTCTTCAGTGTCCTGATCGCCTTTCTGCTCTTCCTGATCTGGGACTTCGACTCACCCTTCGGCCGGGGGCTCTCGGCCACCGCGGCGCCCTTCCTCGACCTGTTCCCACGGGCGTCGGGCGGATAGCGGCCCGCCCGTGCGCCGCTCGGGGGACAGCGGCGCACCATTGGACGACTCCGATCGCGGGCGAAATGCACCACTTCTAGCGTTGGCGGCATCGAGGTGCATTTCTGATGCTTTGCGGAAATCCGTTCCGTAACTGCTCCTCGGGGACCCGGAGGAATCACCATGCGCGCTATACGTGTCGCTCCCGTCGCTCTGCTCGGCGCCGCAGCACTCGCCCTGACCGCCCCGGCCGTGACCGCGTATGCCGCAACCACCGGTGGACCGCCCAACAGCGGGAGCGGATACACCGTCACGCCTTCGGTGATCGCGCCGGGCGGCCAGGTGACCCTGGCCGCCAAGGGGTGCTCGACGACGGCCACGGCGTCCTCCGGGGTGTTCGACACCGTCACCATCCCCAGGGGCGGTACCGCCAGGGCGACGGTCGACTGGGACGCCAAACCGGCCGCCGCGTACCAGGTGACGTTCACCTGCAACACATCGCCGAGCTCCACGGCGAAGGTGAACCTCACCATCAGCGCGGCCACGAACACGCCCACCACCAGCTCCACCAGCACCACCGGTTCGGCGGCCTCGCCCGCCGGCGTCCAGGGTGGCCTCGGCGGCAGCATCGACAGCCCGAACACCGCGATGATCGTGGGCGGCACCGCGCTGGCCGTGGCCGCCGCGACCAGCACCGTCTTCGTGGCGAGGCGGCGCCGGGAGAACCGTTCGCACTGAGCGGCACCGCCGGCCGAACGGAAGTCGCCCCGGGTCCTTTCACAGGACTCGGGGCGACGTCGTTATCGGGCCGGCTGGTATGTCCGTGCGGTCAGACCGCCCCATGGCCGTTCCTCCGGCGGCGCATGATGTACATGCCTCCGCCGAGGGCCGCCGAGGCGACCAGGCCCGCACCCACGCCCATGTCCGCCGGGCTCGCGGCCATCGAACCGCCGAGGCCGCCCTGCGCGCCCCGGCTGTTGAGCACGGTGAACCGGTGCCCGGCCGTCCGGTCGGTGCCGTCGCAGCGCACCGTCAGGTTGTAGGAGCCGGGCGTCGCGTCGTTGAAGATCCGCACCCGGGCGTGGCCGACCCGGCCCGCCGAAAGCCGCGTGGTGCGGAAGGCGTTGGACGAGACGCTGCCGCCGCGGCCGCAGCCCTCGGCGCTGACCTGCATGGCCGCGCCCTGGTGCACGCGCTCGGGGTCGACGGTCACGTTGTTCGGGCCGTTGTTGCGGCCGTTCCCGTTCCCGTTGCCGTTGCCGTTGCCGTTGTTATTTCCGTTGCCGTTGCCGTTGTTGTTCCCGTTCCCGTTGTTGTTGCCGTTCTCCCAGTCGCCCGGGTCGTTCCAGTCGTTCTGGCTGTTCCCGTTGTTCTGGCCGTTCCCGACGTCTCCACCGGCTGCTGCCATCGGGGCGCCGAGCCCGAGAGCGGCGACGGCGGTCGCGGCGACAACGAGAGCGCGTGTAGCACGCATCGTTCGAACCTCCAGCGGGAAGCGCCCCCGGAGCTCGGTGCACCGGGATGGATCGACGAGAACGCCTCCCATGACGAACCCTCACCAGATCCTTGATCCAGCGCATTTCGGCGCTGCTCCACCCCGGTGATCCGACACACCGTCCGCGCACCTGCGGAACTGATGGATCCGCAGGTCACAGAGCGTCAGAACTTTTATCCGCGCACTACTCCGATACGCAGGCGCCCACCGGGCCGCCACCCGTTCGCCCCTCCCTGATCGCCGCCCGGCCGCCCCGCGCCTAGCGTTCCCCTCGTCGCGACGAAGGGAGAACCATGGGCCGGGACAACTGGCACCCCGAACGGATCAGACACTCGCCCTGGGGCGCGCTCGCCCTGGTGATGCTCACCGGTCTCGCACTGATGCGGAACGGGGCGGACCTCTCGCCCGGACCGCCGCAGCCGGTCGCCGCCACCTCGGTCGGCCACCAGAAGCAGGCTCCCGCTGCGCCCGCCTCCGGCCCGGTGGTGAAGCCGCTGGCGTACGCCCCCGTCGACCGCGTCGCCATCCCCTCGATCCAGGTCGACGCACCGGTCATCGACGTGAACCTGGACCCGGACGGCTGGATCGAGACGCCGCCCCCGCAGGACCCGAACCTGGCGGGCTGGTACCAGAACGGCATCGCGCCGGGGCAGCTCGGCACCTCGGTGGTCGTCGGCCACGTCGACAACGAGGCAGGCCCGGCGGTCTTCTACAGCCTGGGTTCGCTGAAGAAGGGCAACCGCGTCGAGGTCACCCGGAGCGACGACCGGGTGGCCGTGTTCGAGGTCTACGGTGTCGAGGTGTTCGCGAAGAACGACTTCCCCGGTGCCCGGGTGTACGGCGACACCGGCAAGCCGGAGCTGCGGGTCATCACCTGCGGTGGCGGGTTCACCAAGGCCAACGGCTACGACGGCAACGTGGTGGTCTTCGCCCGGCTGGTCGCCACGCGCTGACGTCCGCTGCCGGGGGCGGACCCGTCCCCGGCGGCGGCCGCCGCGCGGCTCAGCGCCGTTGCGGCACGGTGAGCCGGTAGCCGTCGTCCAGGAGCTCGGGCAGATAGCGGCCCAGCGCGGCCACGCTCTGCGAACGGTTGCCGCCCGCGTCGTGCGACAGCACCACGACCCCGGGCGCCGCCCCCTCCCTGACCCGGTGGACGATGCTGTCGGTGCCGGGGACCGTCCAGTCCAGCGTGTCCACCGTCCAGGCCATCGGTTCCATGCCCATCGCCGCGCCGATCTCGAAGGAGTTGCGGTTCCAGGCCCCGTAGGGCGCCCGGTACCAGAGCGGCGGCGCGCCGGTGATCTTCTCGATCACCTCGCTGGTACGGCCCAGCTCGTCGGTGATGCCCGCCCTGGAGAGCTTGGTGACCAGCGGATGCGTCCACGAGTGGTTGCCGACCGTGTGACCCTCGTCGGAGATCCTGCGCACCAGGTCCTGGTTGTCGTTGGCCATCTCCCCGCACAGGAAGAACATGGCCCGCACATCGTGCTTGCGCAGGGTGTCCAGGATGTGCGGGGTGTAGAGCGGGTCCGGGCCGTCGTCGAAGGTCAGCACCATCGCGTGCCCGATGCCGGGGAGCTTCTCGAACGGGCGGGTCCGGACGGGGGGCGCCGCGGGGCGGTAGTGGGGCGGGGTGTTCGCTGTCATGGGACTCAGACGATAGGACAGCGGCTTGGTCCGGAGGGCCGCCTGCGGCCCGGCCGCGGCGGTGGACGGCGCCGCGGGGCGCCGGAAGGGAGTGCCTGCGGTGTCCGCGGCGACCAGGCGCACGAGGGAGGCGGCGCCCAGTCCTGCGGCGAGCCTCAGCAGCGTTCTGCGCACCGGCAGCCTCTGATCATTTTTCATGACCAACTGCTCGCACGTCCCGGCTCCCACCCACCTCAACGACACCGGTCACGCGGGGTTTTGCACCCAATGGAGGGAGCCCGTCCGTGGCAACCGGCGTCCGCGCGACCGGGCTGCCTGCATCCGGGGCGAGTGGGCCGCCCGGGAGCGGATAGCCTCACTGCCGTGACAGACCAGCAGCCTCACCAGTTCGAACGTGGCACAGACGGCCCAAAAGTGATCGTCGCGGGCCTCGACGGTTCGGAGTCGTCCATGCGCGCCGCGGCCTATGCCGCGGGTCTCGCCCGTCGGCAGCGGGCCATGCTCGCCCTCGTCTACGTGCAGCCCGTGCTGCCCGCGGGCGCCGCGCTCGGGGCGCCGGTCGGTGACACGACCGTGGAGGTCGCGGAGGGTCTGGTGAACGAGATCCGGGAGTCGACCGAACGGATGAAGGACATATGGGATGTGCGCTGGGAGTTCCACACCTTCCGCGGTGATCCGTACAACGGCCTCGTGACGGCCGCGGACGAACTCAAGGCGGATGCCGTAGTGGTGGGCGCCTCGGAGTCGGCGGGGCACCGTTTCATCGGCTCGGTGGCCGTCCGCCTGGTGAAGGCGGGACGCTGGCCCGTCACCGTGGTCCCTTAGGGCCTGTCCGGCGGATCTTCGCGGGCCCGCGCCGCCGCCGCCCGACCGCTCACCGCACCATTCGCCGCTCCGTGCGACCGCTCGTCGCACGGGGCGGCTTTTGTCCTGTTGCCCGGGGCCCGGATGCGTTCATATACGCCAGTCAGCAGCGAGGCGGCAGGGACCTCCGCGGGGAAGGGCGTTCACGATGACCACGGCGACGACCGACGAGCGGGCCCTCGCGGATCTGCAGCGTGACCACGGCCCGGCCCTGTTCCACTTCCTGCTCGGCCTGACCTTCGGTGACCGCCAGCGGGCCGAGGACCTGCTCCAGGAGACCCTGGTGCGGGCCTGGCAGCACCCGGAGGCCTTCGACGCCCCGTACGAGTCGATGCGGCCCTGGCTGTTCACCGTCGGCCGCCGGCTGGCGATCGACGCACGCAGGTCACGGCTGGCCCGGCCCGTCGAGGTGGGCGACGCGGTACTGGAGAGCGCCCCGTGCGGGGAGGACACCGCCGAGTCCGCGGTCGCCGCGCTCGATGTGCGCGAGGCGGTGCGCGGCCTCAGCCCGGAGCACCGGGCGGTGCTGGTGCAGATCTACTTCCGGGGGCTGAGCGTGGCCGAGACGGCCGAGGTGCTCGGCATTCCGGCCGGGACCGTCAAGTCCCGTTCGTACTACGCGCTGCGCCTGCTCTCGCGCGGTCTGCCGGGCTACTCCAGGAGGTCCTCCTCACTGAGCAGCGGCAGCAGTGCCGCGGCCTCCGCCACCGCCACGTAGTCGGCGGCGCAGCGGTCGCAGTTCTGCAGGTGGCGGGAGACCTCCAGCGCCTCCGGGGCCGCGAGCGCGTCCAGCACGTAGGCTCCGAGCAGCTGCCTCATGTGCGGTCCCTCCCCGGGGTCGGCGGTCATCGCAACCTCTTGTCTGTGACGTATCCGGTCCTACGGATCCTGCCCTTCTGGCCACGCGGGGCGCGCTCCCCCGGTTCAATGCTGCGTGTAGGGGCGTGCCGAGAACGGAATGGGGCGAGACGCGATGCGTCCGGAACGTCGTGACGGATCCGGTGGCGGCGGGCTGCTGATCCCGATGGCCTGGATGTACGCCGAGTACATCGCCGACGAACTGCTGCGGACCGGTGAGCTGATGGAACCGGCGACGCTGGAGTACCGGGCGGGGCGTGACGCGCTCGCCCTCACCGTCTTCCTCTCCGACGGCGCGGTGGCCGAGGCGCTCCCCGCGACCCGGGTGGACGAGCTGCGGCTGCTGACGGCGTACGGGGCGCCGTGGCGCGGCTGGGTCTGTGAACGGCTCGACGCGCTGGAGACGGCGCGGGGAGGCCCCGACCCGGATCTCGCGCTGGCCCGCGCGGCGTGGCGGTGGCTGGAGGACACCGAGCTGCTGGCGGCCGACCTCGACGCGATCGGCCCGCCGGACCCGGAACCGGCCGACGGCCCGCCCGGCCCGGAGGCGGAGGGGGCCCCGGCCCAGGTGTGGACGCCGGCCTGGCAGCTGGGGCTGCCGCTGGGACACCTCTCGATCCACCTTTACTGAGGGCCCGGCGGCCGGTCCTCAGGAACCGTGCACCCCGGCGCGGTACTTCGGAAGCCGCACGGTGATCCGCATTCCGGCGCCGATGCCCGTCTCGATGACGAGCCCGTAGTCGTCCCCGTACACCTGGCGCAGCCGCTCGTCCACGTTGAGCAGGCCGACGCCGGTGGACTTGCCGCCCTCGCCGCGCAGGATGTGGCGCAGCCGTTCGGGGTCCATGCCGATGCCGTCGTCCTCGATGACGACCTCGGCCTCGGAGCCCGCGTCCAGGGCGCTGATGGTGATGCGGCTGGAGGTGACCGCGCCTTCGAGCCCGTGCTTGACGGCGTTCTCGACGAGGGGCTGGAGGCAGAGGAAGGGCAGGGCGACGGGCAGTACCTCGGGGGCGACCTGGAGGGTGACCGCGAGCCTTTCGCCGAAGCGGGCCCGGACCAGGGCCAGGTACTGGTCGATGGAGTGCAGTTCGTCCGCGAGGGTGGTGAAGTCGCCGTGACTGCGGAAGGAGTAGCGGGTGAAGTCGGCGAACTCCAGAAGGAGTTCGCGGGCCTGCTCGGGGTCGGTGCGGACGAACGAGGCGATGGCGGCCAGTGAGTTGAAGATGAAGTGGGGGGAGATCTGCGCGCGCAGGGCCCTGATCTCGGCCTCGATGAGCTGGGTGCGCGAGCGGTCGAGCTCGGCGAGTTCCAGCTGTACGCAGACCCAGCGGGCGACCTCACCTGCGGCCCGCGCCAGGACGGCCGACTCCCGGGGCGCGTAGGCGATGAGGGCTCCCAGTACCCGGTGGTCGACGGTGAGCGGTACGGCGACGGCCCACCGCAGCGGGCAGTCCAGATCGTCGCAGTCGCTGCGGAAGGCGGTGTCGCGGCCGCTGGCGAGCAGCTCCGCCACCTGTTCCATGACGTGTTCGCCGTGGTGGCCGCCCTCGCCGTCCCAAACGAGTACGCGCTCGCGGTCGGTGAGGCACAGCGCGTCGGTGCCGAGCAGGGAGCGCAGCCGGCGGGCGGACTTGCGGGCGCTGTCCTCGGTGAGTCCGGCGCGCAGCGGGGGCGCGGCCAGTGAAGCGGTGTGCAGGGTCTCGAAGGTGGCGTGCTCCACCGGGGTGCCGACGTCGCTGGTGCGGACGGGGCGGGCGGTGCGGCGTCCGGCCAGCAGGCCGGCCCCGGACAGCAGGACGCCGATGAGCACGATCACCGCGTATCCGGCCCCGGTCACCGGTGCCTCCCCGAGGTGAGCGCTTCGGGCAGGTGGAAGCGGGTCATGGCGGCGTTGGTGCCGGCCGGTATCCGGCCGGGCGTGGCCAGCGAGACGAGGATCATGGCGAGGAAGCCGACGGGTACGGACCAGACGGCGGGCCAGGCGAGCAGGGCATGCGGCCAGCCGGGCGGGCGCACCGCGCCGCTCACGGTGATCGCGACGGAGAGCAGCGCCGAGCCGCCGCCGAGCAGGAGACCGGCGACGGCGCCGGGCGGGGTGAGCCGGCGCCACCAGATCCCGAGGACCAGGAGCGGGCAGAAGGAGGACGCGGAGACCGCGAACGCCATCCCCACCGAGTCCGCCACCGGCACCCGGCTGACCAGCAGCGATCCGGCCAGCGGGACGGAGATGGCGAGGACGGTGGCCAGCCGGAAGTGCCGTACGCCCCGCGAGGGCAGCACGTCCTGGGTGAGGACCCCGGCGACGGCCATGGTGAGTCCGGAGGCGGTGGACAGGAACGCGGCGAAGGCGCCACCGGCGATGAGCGCGCCGAGCAGGTCGCCGCCGAGGCCGCCGATGACCCGGCCGGGCAGCAGCAGCACGGCGGCGTCCGCGTCGCCGCCGCCGATGAGCTCGGGGGCGTACAGCCGCCCGAGGGCGCCGTAGACGGGCGGCAGCAGGTAGAAGACGCCGATGAGGGCGAGGACGGCGACGGTGGTGCGGCGGGCGTCGCGGCCGTTGGGGCTGGTGTAGAAGCGGACGACGACGTGCGGCAGGCCCATCGTGCCGAGGAAGGTGGCGACGATGAGCCCGTAGGTGGCGTACAGCGGGTGGTCGGCGCGGAAGACGGACAGCTGCTCGTCGAAGGTGACGCGGGGGCGTCCGTCGCCCTGCCAGGCCAGGACCAGGAAGATGGCGGGGACCAGGAGTGCGGTCAGCTTCAGCCAGTACTGGAAGACCTGGACGAAGGTGATGGAGCGCATGCCGCCCGCGGCGACGGCCAGGACGACCACGGAGGCGACGAGCACGTCCCCGAGCCAGCCGGGCGCCCCGGTGAGGATCTTCAGGGTGAGCCCGGCGCCCTGGAGCTGCGGGACGAGGTAGAGCCAGCCCGCTCCGACGACGAGGACGCTGACGAGCCGGCGCACCTGCCGCGATTCGAGCCGTCCCTCGGCGAAGTCGGGCAGGGTGTACGCCCCCGAACGGCGCAGCGGGGCGGCGACGAAGACCAGCAGGACGAGGTACCCGGCGGTGTAGCCGACGGGGTACCAGAGCATGTCGGGGCCGTGCACCAGCACCAGTCCGGCGATGCCGAGGAAGGAGGCGGCGGAGAGGTACTCGCCACTGATCGCGGCCGCGTTGAGGCGGGGCCGTACGGTGCGCGACGCGACGTAGAAGTCGGACGTGGTGCGGGAGATGCGCAGTCCGAATCCGCCGACGAGGACGGTGGCGGAGACGACGGCGGCGACCGCCGTCACCGCGTAGGCGCGGCTCACTGTGCGGGGCGGCCTTCCACGAGCCGGGCGAAGTCGTGTTCGTTGCGCTCGGCCCGGCGCACGTACCACCAGGCGATCAGGGTGAGCGGGGGGTAGGCGGCGAAGCCGAGGACGGCCCACACGACGGCGTCGCTGCGCAGCGCCGCGAAGACCAGTGGCAGGGTGCCCGCCACGGCGGCGAGCACGGCGAAGGCGGTGAGCCCGGCGCGCAGTTGGCTGCGCATCAGCGAGCGTACGTAGGCACCGCCCAGCGCGGTCTGTTCGTCGATCTCCGACTGGGTGCGGTAGCGCGGCAGCGGCCGGACCCGCCGGGGCTCCCCCGTCACCACTTCGCGCCGGGGCGTTGACTCTGCGGACATGGGGCCGGAGTGTACGCAGCACCCGGCCCCGCTGGGAAGGGATTCGAACGCGGGTAGCCGCTGGTCAGCGACCGCCCTGCCGCATCAGCAGATCGCGCAGCGCGCGGGTGTGGCGGCGGCTGACGGCGAGTTCGGCGGTGCCGATGCGCACGCTCATGCTGCCCGCGTCGAGGCGGAGTTCGTCGATCCTTCCGAGCGCCACGAGGTGGCGGCGGTGGATGCGTACGAAGCCTCGGGTCCGCCAGCGCTCCTCCAGGGTGGTCAGCGGCACCCGGACCAGGTGGCTTCCGGTGGCGGTGTGCAGCCGCGCGTAGTCGCCCTGGGCCTCGGCGTACGCGATGTCGTCGATCGGTACGAAGCGGATGACGCCGCCCAGTTCGACCGGGATCTGGTCCTGTGACGTGTCGTGGACGGGTGCGGAGCGCTCTGCGACCTGTTCGGCGACGCGGCGTACCGCTTCGGCCAGGCGCTCGCGGCGTACCGGCTTCAGGACGTAGTCGACGGCCTTGAGGTCGAAGGCCTGCACGGCGAAGTCCTCGTGGGCGGTGACGAAGACGATGAGCGGGGGCGCGGCGAATCCGGCCAGCAGCTGGGCGACGTCGAGCCCGGTCAGCCCGGCCATGTGGATGTCGAGGAAGACGACGTCGATGGCGGCGGCGTCCTCGGGCCCCGCGTCGACGGCGCCGCCGATGCGGCGCAGCGCCTCGGTGGCCCCGGTGGCCCCTTCGGCGCTGCGGATGCGGGGATCGGCGCGCAGGAGGTACAGCAGCTCCTCCAGGGCGGGTTCTTCGTCGTCGACGGCGAGTACGCGCAGCATGAGGCCGGAGTGTAGACCGGCCGGGTGACACGGGCGGATCGAACGGCGCACCGGCCGGGCGGGCTACTTGAGCAGTCTGGAGAGCCTGCGGTCGGCGAGTGGTTTCCCGCCGGTCTGGCAGGTCGGGCAGTACTGGAGCGAGGAGTCGCTGAAGGAGACCTCGCGGACGGTGTCGCCGCAGACCGGGCAGGGTTGGCCGGTGCGCCCGTGGACCCGCATCCCGCTGCGCTTCTCGGCCTTGAGCTTTCCGGCCGCGAGTCCGCTGGAGCGGGCGACGGCGTCGTCGAGCGTGGTGCGCAGGGCGGTGTGCAGCCGGGTGATCTCGTCGTCGGTGAGGTGTGCGGTGAGTTTGAACGGCGACATCTTCGCGACGTGCAGGATCTCGTCGCTGTAGGCGTTGCCGATGCCGGCGATGAGGGACTGGTCGCGCAGCGCGCCCTTGATCTGCCGGCGCTCCCCTTCGAGCAGCGCGGCGAACGCGTCGCGGTCGAAGGACGGGTCCAGCGGGTCGGGCCCCAGGCGGGCCACGCCGGGCACCTCGGCGGGGTCGTGGACGAGGTGGACGGCGAGGCGTTTGGTGGTGCCGGCCTCGGTGAGGTCGAAGCCGTCGCCGCCGGTGAGTACGGTACGCAGCGCCAGTGGCCCCTTGCCGGGGCGCGGCGGGGTGGCGGGGAAGCTCTCCTTCCACTGGAGCCAGCCGGCGCGTGCGAGGTGGGTGAGCAGGTGGAGGGGGCCGACGGCGATGTCCAGGAACTTGCCGTGCCGCCGGACGCCGGTGACGGTGCCGCCGTGCAGGGCGGTGAGCGGCGGGTCGTACGTCTTCAGGACGCTGATGGCGAGCGGGAGTACGCGGTCGATCTCCCTGCCGACCAGGTGGTCGTCGAGGAAGACCCGCAGGGCTTCGACTTCCGGCAGTTCGGGCATGGTTCCCAGCCTGCCGCAGGCGTCGCCCCGGTGGCTACCGGAGGCCGTACACGCGCTCGGCGGTGGTGGCGAGGACGGCGGCCCGTTCACCGGGGGCAAGACCGCTGACCAGGGTGTGGGCGGCCTCGACGACCTCGGTGTACGTGGCGGCGAGCCGGCACACCGGCCAGTCCGAGCCGAACATCAGCCGGGCGGGCCCGAAGGCGTCGATGACGGTGTCCGCGAAGGGGCGCAGGTCCTCGGCGGTCCAGTGGTGCCGGTCGGCCTCGGTGACCAGGCCGGAGAGTTTGCACACGGTGTTGGGGAGGGCGGCCAGCGCCCGCACCTCGTCGGCCCAGGGGCGCAGGGCGCCGGTCGCGATGGGCGGTTTGCCCGCGTGGTCCAGGACGAAGGTGAGGCCGGGCAGCAGCTCGGCGGCCCGGACGGTGGCGGGCAGCTGGTGCGGCTGGACCACCAGGTCGTAGACGAGCCCGGCACCGGCCACCGCGGCCAGGCCGCGCAGTACGTCGGCGCGCAGGAGCCATTCGGGGTCGGGTTCGCCCTGGACCTGGTGGCGCAGCGAGACGAGCCGGTCGCCGCCGGGGAGCTCGCGCAGGGCGGCGAGGGTGTCGGCGATGCCGGGCGCCGTGAGGTCGCTCCAGCCCACGACGCCGGCGACGAGATCGCTGCCGTCCGCGAGCGCGAGGAACTCGGGGGTCTCCTCGGGGACGGTGACGGTCTGCACGAGCACGGTGGCGCTCACGCCGTTGGCGCGGGCCTCCGGCTCCAGGTCGGCAAGGGAGAAGTCGCGTCGCAGGGGCGCGAGTTCCTCGCCGGTGATCCACTCCTGGTCGCGTACCGAGAGGTCCCAGACGTGGTGGTGGGCGTCGACGATGCGCGGGCCGCCGGTCACCTCACAGCTCCCAGGCGACGGGGAGCCCGGCTCCGGCGCCGTTGGAGGAGTAGTCGTGCGTGACGTCGAGGAGCTCGTCCATCCTGGCCTGCCAGGCGACGTTGACGGGGAGCTCCTCCAGTTCGGCCAGGAGCCGGGCGTAGTCCTCGCACTCGATGACGTGGAACAGTTCGGTGCCGCTGCGCCAGATCGTCCAGGAGGTGGCGCCGGCCGCGCGGATCGCCCGGGTCAGTTCGGCCGGTACCTCTCGGTGTGCGGCCTCGTACTGGGCTATGCGGTCCGCGCGGACCTTGGTGTGCAGGGCGATACGCATGTCAGTTTCCGTTCTCGGTCAGCAGGCCCTCTGCGCGCAGCTCGTCCCAGAGCTCGTCGGGGACCGGTTCGCGCAGCAGCGCGGCGGCGTCACGGACCTCTTCCGGGGAGCGGGTGCCGACGAGCACCCCGGCGACGGCGGGGTGGGTGAGCGGGTAGTGCAGGGCGGCCGCACGCAGCGGCACGCCGTGGGCCTCGGTGACGGCCTTCAGGCGCAGCGCCCGGTCCAGGAGGCTGATGGGGGCGGCGGCGTAGTCGTAGGTCGCGCCGGGGCGCGGGTCCGCGAGGAGGCCGGAGTTGAAGACCCCGCCGACGACGACGCTGCGGCCGCGGGCGGCTGCCTCGGGCAGCAGCTCGATGAGGGCGGACTGGTCGAGGAGGGTGTGACGGCCGGCGCAGAGCACCACGTCGGCGTCGGTCTCGCGGATGAACCGGGTGAGCATCGCGGTCTGGTTCATGCCGGCCCCGATGGCGCCGATCACGCCCTCGGCGCGCAGTTTCTCCAGCTCCGGGTAGGCGTGCCGGAAGGCGGCTTCCGCGTGGTCGTCCGGGTCGTGCAGGTAGGCGATGTCGATGCGGTCGAGGCCGAGCCGTTCCAGGCTGTCCTCGATGCTGCGCCGGACGCCGGCGGCGCTGAAGTCCCAGCGGCGGCGGTGGGTGGCCCGTACGGCGAAGCCCTCGGAGAGCTCGTCGGACGGGGCGGGCGCCCCGTCGGGCAGCGGGTCGAGCACCCGGCCGACCTTGGTGGACAGCGCGTACGAGTCGCGGGGCCGGGTGCGCAGCGCCTCACCGAGCCGTCGCTCGGAGAGGCCCAGTCCGTAGTGCGGGGCGGTGTCGAAGTAGCGGACGCCCTCGTCCCAGGCGGCGTCGACGGCGGCCGCGGCCCGCGCCGGTTCGACGGCGGTGAAGAGATTGCCGATGGCGGCCGCCCCGAAGGACAGCTCGGTGACCTCGACCGCGCTGTTTCCCAGCCTGTTGCGCCGCATGCCTGTGCCGCCCTCCCCGATGATCACTTCGTGCACACGGCAAATATTCATCGGATCACTTGGGCACGTCAACACCCCGGGCGCCATCAACTACCTCGATTGCCCGGGAATCTGTCCGACCTATGGCCGCACGACCGGTCGGACGGCCGAAGCCTGGGGCCCGGCCGTTCAGCGGACAGGCAGCGCCGCGAGCAGCTCGGCCACCTCTTCCTCGGCGCAGCGCCCCAGCCGCTCCAGGTCGGGCAGCGCCTTGCCGTCGGCCACCAGCCCGACCTGCACCCGGCCGCCGTACGTCGTGAGCGCGACGGCGAGCGACTGGCCCCGGGCCAGCGGCGCCATCGGGTACAGCGCGCGCAGCGGGCACCCGGCGAGCGAGAGCGCGGAGCGCGGCAGCGGCACGCTGGTGACCAGGACGTCGAAGAGCATCCTGGCCGCGTTGCCGGCGAGCGGGGCGCCGAAGCGATGGGCGAGCGAGGGCAGCTGGTCGGCGAGTACGGCGACCGCGCCGGCCCCGCGCAGCGGCCCGGCGGACTTGTTGCGGTCCATGGCCCCGCGGACCGCCCGCAGGCGCTGCCAGGGGTCGGGCTCCGAGACGGGGAGGCCGAGCAGGTAGGCGGAGAGCCGGTTCCCGGTGGCGGCGCCTCCCGGGCGGCGCCTGGAGACGGGGACCAGGGCGCGCGGGTCGGCGCCGGGCAGCGGCTCGCCGCGCTCCAGCATCCACCGGCGCAGCGCTCCGGCGACGACCGCGAGCAGCACGTCGTTGGCGGTGCCGCCCGCCGCCCGGCGGATGCGCTGCACGGCGTCGAGGTCCAGATCGGCGGTGGCCAGGCGCCTGGTGCCGCTGGAGCTGGCGCTGAGCGCAGTCGCGCCGCGCAGGTCGAGGCGGCTGGCCCGTACCAGCGAGGCGCCGACGCCGAACGCCCGGCCGAGATCCTCGATCCGGCCGAGGGCGAGACCGGCGACCTGGCGCGGGCCCGGCATCCAGGAGCGCGGCGGCACCGGCCTGACCCGGCCGGCCGGTGCACCGGCCCGGCCGGGTCCAGCGACGGAGGCGATCTCGTCGAAGATCCCGGCCCCGATGGCAACCGCCCGCATCCCGTCGGCGAGCGCGTGGTGGAGCTTGACCAGGACGGCGAAGGGGCCGTCGGCCGCGCCGCCGATCACGTACATCTCCCAGGGCGGCAGCCCTCTGCGCAGCGGCCGTTCCATCAGTTCGCCGGCGAGCCGGGTGGCCCCTGCCATGAACGCGCCCTCACCGTCCGCCGTTTCGGGCAGCTCCACCCGCTTGACGTGCCGGTGGACGTCGAAGTCCTTGTCCACCGACCAGGCCGCGCCGCCGACCGGCAGCAGTACGTCGCGTACCCGCATCCGCAGCCGGGGGATCGCGGCGGCCCGGGAGCCGAGCAGTTCCAGCAGCGCGTCAGGTCCGGGCGCACCGCCCCCGTCCGGGGAGAAGACGGCGAGCGCGCCGAGGTGCATGGGGTGGGCATCGGACTCAAGGTGCCAGAAGGCGAGATCGAGGGGTGCCAGTAGCTCAGTGCCCAACGGGTCCTCATGTCATCGAAGACAAATGACTGACGGCAATCACGAGATCACAGTCAATCCCTCTCGATCGGTTACGGTCAAGTACAGACATGTTACGTTCTGTTACTTTCCAGTAGTGTTCATAGCCCCCGCCGCTGCCCGCGCAACCGCCTCGGGGGCTTCCTCCGGGCGGCGCCGGTCCGGCGGCTCAGTCGCGTGGCGGAATGCTGAACTCGCACCAGACGCACTTGCCGGTGCCCCGTGACTCGACGCCCCAGGCGTCCGCCAGCTGGTCCACGAGCATCAGCCCCCGGCCCGACACACCCGATTCACCCGCGTCCCGGCGGCGCGGCAGCGCGCTGGAGCGGTCCTCGACATCGACCCGGAGCCGGCGCCCGGCCCCGGTGAGCACCCGGATGGTGACGATCGCGCCGCCGTCGGTGTGCATCAGCGCGTTGGTGGTCAGTTCGTCGGCGGCCAGCTCGACCTCGTCGGCCCGGTCCTTCGCGCCCCAGGCCCGCACCGCCGCACGGATCATGTGGCGGGCCGAGCTCAGCGCCTCGGGGTCGTTCTGTGCCACGTGCTGCTGGAGCCGGCCGCCGGGCTGCGGTGCGTGGGCGGCCCGGCGCCGCAGCAGCAGCACCGCGACGTCGTCCTCGCCGCCGCGCTCGTCGACCCACTCGCAGAGCCGGTCGGCCAGTGGCTGGAGGTCCTGCGGGCCGGTCCTGACCGTGTCGGCCAGCAGCTGCATCCCCTCGTCCAGGTCGGCCCCGGGCAGTTCCACCAGCCCGTCGGTGAACAGCACCATGGTCTGGCCGGGATCCAGCTCGACCGTGCTGACCGGGTACTCCAGCCGCCCGAACTCGGCGGAGAGCCCCAGCGGCAGCCCGCCGTCGACGGGCACCTTGCGGCAGGTGCCGTCCGGCTCCCGGACCAGCGGGTCCACATGACCGGCCCGGACCAGCTGCACGACCCCGGTGGTCAGGTCGGCCTCGGCGTAGGTGCAGGTCGCGAAGCGGTCGGTGTCCAGCTCGTGCAGGAACACGGAGGCCCGCGCCATCACCGTCGCCGGGCTGTGGCCCTCGGCCGCGTAGGCGCGCAGCACGATGCGCAGCTGACCCATGACGGCCGCGGCGTGGGTGTCGTGCCCCTGTACGTCACCGATGACGGCGCCGACCCGGCCGCCGGGCAGCGGGATGACGTCGTACCAGTCGCCGCCGATGTCCCGGCCGAGGCGGGCCGAGCGGTAGCGGACGGCGATCTGCGCCCCGGGCACCTCGGGGATCCGCCGCGGCAGCATGGCCTGCTGCAGCCCCTCGGCGAGGTCGTGCTCCTGCTCGTAGAGCATGGCGCGCTGGAGGCTCTGGGCGATGGAGCTGCCGAGGGCGACCAGCAGATTGCGTTCGTCGCCGGTGAAGCCGTCCTTGTCGCTGTAGAGCAGCCCGAGCGCGCCGATCGGGCGCGCCTGGGCGATCAGCGGCAGATAGGCCGCCGAGGTGATGCCGAGATGGCTGATGTAGGGCCACAGGATGGGATACGAGGCGGCGAAGTCCTCCGCGGACTCGATGAAGCGGGGGGTGAGCGTGCGCACCACCTCGCTCATCGGGTAGGGCTCGTCCGTCCGGGTGTAGCGGGTGCCCGGCACGAAGGAGCCCTCCGGCCCGTCCGCCACCAGATGGATGCGCCCGGCCTCGATCAGACCCATGACCAGGCTCGTCGCCCCCAGGTGGGCGAGCCCCTGGGAGTTCTTGAGCACGTCGGTGACGTCCCGGACGGTACGGGCGTGCGCCAGCGCGGCCGTGGTGCCCTCCACCAGGCTGGTCCGGCGCCTGCGCTCCTGGTCCAGCTCGCGGCGGGCGGTGGAGTCGGCCAGCTCCTGGGTGGCGTCCCGGACGATGCCGATGATCCGGCGCGGGCGCCCGGTCGCGTCGCGCCGGACGAAGCCCTGGGTGTGGGTCCAGCGCAGGCTCCCGTCGCGGCGCAGGCTGCGGAAGTACGCCCCGTAGTTGCTGCGCCCGCTCTTGAGCGCCTGCGCTACCAGCGCGTCCAGCCGCACCCCCTCGTCCGGGGGCACGCGCACGGCGAGCGACTCCGGCCGGTCGTCGTATTCGTCGGCCCGCAGGTCGAACACGTCTAGGGCGGGCTGATCCATGTGCATGAGGCCGCTGTCGAGGTCCCAGTCGAAGCTGCCCATACGGTTCAGGGCGAGACTGAGGTCCGGGTGGGCGGGCCAGTCGTCCGGGAGTGACAGGGCACCCGCTACCCGATCATCCATGTGGGCAACTCTGCCACCATTTGTCCGATTCTTCGACTGAGCTGTCCACCAGCTGAACGTGCGATGGGACACATTCCGCAGACCGCCCCGCGGGCCCGTATCCCAAGGAATCGGCCCGGGGAGCCCCGGGCCGGAGTACCGGATACCCCCGCAGAACGCCGACCCGCCCCGAAACCGGACCCGGGCAGCGGCTAACGTGTGCGCAGGGGCGAACTAAGCCAAGCCTTACCAAGACGCGCCCCATCCGTGTTCGCCCGTCCTTCCGCCCGTTCTAAGGAACAGCCCTCCATGACACGCCCCGTCCGCGTTGCCATCGTCGGAGCCGGCCCCGCCGGAATCTACGCAGCGGACGCGCTGCTCAAATCCGAGGTCGCCGCCGACCCGGGCGTGTCCATCGACCTGTTCGAGCGGATGCCCGCCCCCTTCGGCCTGATCCGCTACGGCGTGGCACCGGACCATCCCCGGATCAAGGGCATCGTCCAGGCGCTGCACCAGGTCCTGGACAAGCCGCAGCTGCGGCTCTTCGGCAACGTCGACTACCCGAACGACATCGGCCTGGACGAGCTGCGGTCCTTCTACGACGCCGTGATCTTCTCCACCGGCGCCGACGCGGACCGCGCCCTGGACATACCCGGCAGCGAGCTGGACGGCTCGCACGGGGCCGCCGACTTCGTCTCCTGGTACGACGGCCACCCGGACGTCGCGCGCACCTGGCCGCTGGAGGCCGAGAAGGTCGCGGTCCTCGGCGTCGGCAACGTGGCCCTGGACGTGGCCCGGATGCTCGCCAAGACCGGTGACGAGCTGCTGCCGACGGAGATCCCCGCCAACGTGTACGAGGGCCTCAAGGCCAACAAGGCGCTGGAGGTGCACGTCTTCGGGCGGCGCGGCCCGGCCCAGGCCAAGTTCAGCCCGATGGAGCTGCGCGAGCTGGACCACTCGCCCAACATCGAGGTCATCGTCAACCCCGAGGACATCGACTACGACCAGGGCTCGATCGAGACCCGGCGCGGCAACAAGCAGGCCAACATGGTCGCCTCCACGCTGGAGAACTGGGCGATCCGCGATGCCGGCGACCGTCCGCACAAGCTGTTCCTGCACTTCTTCGAGTCCCCGGTCGAGATCCTCGGCGAGGACGGCAGGGTCGTCGGGCTGCGCACCGAGCGCACCGAACTGGACGGCACCGGCAACGTGCGCGGCACCGGCCGCTTCAACGACTGGGACGTGCAGAGCGTCTACCGCGCGGTCGGCTACTACTCGCAGGAGCTGCCCAAGCTCCCCTTCGACGTCGCCTCCGGCACCGTCCCGCACGCCGCCGGACGGGTCCTGGCCGGTGACGAGCCGATGGACTCGGTGTATGTCACCGGCTGGATCAAGCGCGGCCCGATCGGCCTGATCGGCCACACCAAGGGCGACGCGAACGAGACCGTCGCCTGCCTGCTGGAGGACCACACCACCGGCCGGCTGCCCGCCCCGGCGCAGCCCGAGCCGGAGGCCGTCACCGAGTTCCTGCGGGCGCGCGGGGTGCGCTACACCACCCGTGAGGGCTGGTACCGGCTGGATGCCCACGAGCGCGCCCTCGGCGCCGAGCAGGACCGCGAGCGGGTCAAGGTCGTGGAGCGCGAGGCCATGCTCGACGCCTCGGAGCCCGGCAACTGACATCACGCCCGTCGGCCCCGGAAGGCCTCCGCTCGGAGGCCTTCCGGGGCCGGCGTCCGTCGCGGGGCGGTCAGCGCCCCTGCAGCGCCCTGACGTTGTCGCCGAAGGTCCAGTTCTTGGAACCGTCCCAGTTCAGCGACCAGTCCATCAGGCCCTTCAGGCCGCCGCCGTAGTGGTTCCAGGCCTGGGACACCGGACCCGGCGCCATGTAGCCGCCGCCCGCGCCCGGCTGGGCGGGCAGCCCCGGGACCTGCTTGTCGTAGGGCACCCTGACGGTGGTGCCCTGGATGACCAGCCCCTTGTCGAGACAGTCCGTCTGCGCGGTGAAGCCCTGGACGGTGCCCGCCTCGTACGAGTCGCCGGAGCAGCCGTACATACTGCCGTTGTAGTACTGCATGTTCAGCCACCAGAGCCGGCCGTTGTCCGCGTACTTCTTCACGATGGGCAGGTACGCGCCCCAGATCGAGCCGTACGTGACGCTGCCGCCGGTGACGTAGGCCGTCTCCGGGGCCATCGTCAGGCCGAAGTTGGAGGGCATCCGGGCCAGTACGCCGTCGATGATGCGGATCAGGTTGGCCTGCGAGGCGGACAGCTGCTTGATGTTGCCGCTGCCGCTCAGACCGGTCTCGATGTCGATGTCGATGCCGTCGAAGTTGTACTTCTTGAGGATCGGCACCACCGTCTCGACGAAGCGGTCGGCCACCGCGCTGGAGCTGAGGTCGATCCCGGCCGTCGCGCCGCCGATGGACATCAGGGTGGTGAGTCCGGACGCCTTCGCCTGGCACATCTCGGCCGGGGTCGGGACCTTGACGGTCGAGTCCATCCCGTCCTCCCACAGGACGGTGCCGTCGGAGCGGATCACCGGGAAGGCCGCGTTGATCACGTTGTAGCCGTGCTGCGTGATGCGGCTGTCGGTGACGGGGATCCAGCCCAGTGGCGGGTGCACACCGTTGGACGCGCCGTCCCAGTTCTCCCAGTACCCCTGGAGCACCTTGCCCGCGGGCTTGGACTTGACGGCGCAGGTGTCGTCCTGCGCGGAGCTCGGTGTCGCCGCGACCAGCATCTGTACGACGCATGCCGCCGCGATGCCGACGCCCAGCAGACGTGATGTCCGACCGAACATTTCCGGTTCCCTTCGTGGGGTGGAGACCAGAGAAGCCGAAAGTGCCATGATCCTGACAAGTCAGAGGTCCTGACACCCCGGCCGCCACAACGCGGCACACGCTAAAGTGGTCCAGACCTTCCGTCAATAGGTCTGGACCATATGCGCGACCGCGCCGGACTCACCCCGCGACGGGCTCCGCGACATCACCGGCGCCGTCCGGCCACGGCAGCTGGATCGCCGTCTGCGGCTCCTGCGTCATCGACGGCACCGGCTCCCCGGGCGGGTCGTCCGGCTCCGCAGGGGTACCGGTCGGCTCGTCGGGCAGCGGGGCCGGAGGCTCGGTGGCATCGCCGGAGGGCGGGTCGCCCGGACAGCGCGGCGCCGCCAGGCCGTCCTGGGGGACCAGCGAGGGGCTCGCGGTCACGGCGGCCTCCTCGCCGGGCGGGGTCGGGACACCCGGCGTGGGGCAGTCCGTCGGCTCCCCCGGCGGCACCCTGGGCAGCGGCCCGGTGATGTCGGCGTCCGGACCGTACGGCGGCGGCACCTCGGGCGTGCGGTCATGGGCGCCCTCGTCCCCGGTGCGCCGCTCGATCCAGGCGTCGTGCACGACGTCCACGATCACCAGACCCGAGAGCTCCCGCCCGGCCGGCCCGACGGCGACGATGCGCGCCGGGTCGTAGCCGGTCCACTCCCCCGCCCGGCCGCCCGGCGCACGGGCGCGGTCCGGCGCGGTCAGCGGGTTCCCGCAGGCACACCTCACCCTCGGCAGCCCGTAGCCGTCGGCCAGCACGGCGGTGCCGGCCTGGAGCACGGTCTGGAACGTGGTCTCGGCACCCCCGCCGAAGCCGTGGCCGGCGACCCGGGTGTCGGCGCGCAGCAGGACCGGGGTCAACCCGCGCAGGAAGCCGGCGATCCCGGCCGGAGTGATGCCCGCCGCGTGCGCGAAGGCCGCGCCCCTGGCCCGGTCGGCGGCGAGCAGGCGTATCTGCTTCCCGACATCGCAGGAGGCCACGGACCGGACGGCGCCGTAGAGCCCGGGGGTGTCGCCGGTCAGCTCGTGGACAGCGCCGCCGCCGGAGCCCGGGGACCGCGACGGAGCGGCATCCGAAGGCGTCGGCGCCGCGCCGGACTTCCGGGCCGTCGACGCGGTGAACGGGTCGGGACCCCGCGCCTGGGCCGGCTGCAGCAGCACCGCCTGAACGTCGGCGGTCCCCTTGGTGCCGTTGCTGCTGCCGTGGGTGCCCTGCGCACAGCCCGCGGCGAGGAGGATCCCGGCGGACAGCGTGGCGCCCGCGGTGCGGCGCAGGCGTATGGGTGAGCGCACGAAGAGGCCTCCTGCCGGTTCACCGGTCCCGAGTGGTCCCCTCATGTCTGCCGCAGTTGCCCCTGCCCCGCAAGCCGGAGGCGCACGGCGGGCGCACCTGCGGGGCAGAGCCGGAACCCTCTCCTTGAACACGTTCAAGAAAGCCTCTAGAGTCGGCGGTGACAGAAGTTGAACATGTTCAACAGGGGGTGGGTCATGTCTGTTCTGGTCGGCCTGATCGTGATGCTCGGCATGCTGGTGATCGTCCCGGCCGGGCTGCGGCTGGCGGACGTACCGGAGCTCGACCGGATCCGCCGGCTGTGGCCGGCCTTCGCCGTGCCAGGAGCGGTCTCCCTCTGCCTGCCGCGCGGCCCGGCTGCCACTGCCCTCGCCCTCGCCTACGCGCTCGGAGCCGTGCTCCTCGCACTGCACGCCCTGCCCCGGCTCGTCGGCCGCCGCGCACCGCTTCGCTCCCCGCGCACCGCGCCGGCCGAGATCGCGCTGCTCACCGCCCTGGGAACACCCGCGATCGCCGCCATCGCGCTGGTCGCGGAGCGCTCCGGCAGTGCGCTGTTCGGATTCGGCCCCGGCATCCTGGCGCTGACCGTGCCGCACTTCCACTTCGCCGGGTTCGCCGCCGCACTGGTCTCCGGACTGCTCTGCCGGCTCGTCGACAGCCCGGCGGGCCGGTTCGCGGCGCTGAGCGTGCCGCTGGGCACCCTGCTCGTCCTGATCGGCTACTTCGTCGGCGAGTGGGCCGAACTCGCCGGCGCGGTGGTGCTGACGGCCGGCATGTGGACCGTCGCCCTGCTGACCTGGCGGCGGGTCCGTACGGGCCGCGACCGGGCCACCCGGCTGCTGCTCGGCGCCTCGGCCGGCGTGCTCGCGGTGACCATGGCGCTGGCGCTCAGCTGGGCACTGGGCGAGGCCACCGGACTGCCCCACCCCACCCTGACCTGGATGGCCGCCACCCACGGCGTGGGCAACGCGCTGGGCTTCGCGCTCTGCTCGGTGCTCGCCTGGAAGCGGCTCCGCGACCGCACCGATCACGAAGGACGCACCGCATGAGCACCCTGACCTATCCGGAGGCGGGCGCCACCCGTCTCGGCCCGCTCCCCGACGGCTACCACCACCTGCACCACCGCGTCCGGGTCGGCCGCGGCCGGGCGGACTTCGAGACCGCGGGCGCGGCGGTCACCGGATTCCTGCTGCACCGCGCCTCCGGGGTCCGGGTCACGGCATCGGCGGCGCGCGCCGAACCCGGCGCGTCCGTTCGGGTGGCGCTCGGCCTCGGGCCGGTCCGGCTCTCCGCGCCCTGCCGGGTCATCTGGACCGAGTACGGGCCGCAGCGCACCGGATTCGCCTACGGGACGCTGATCCGGCACCCCGAGTGCGGTGAGGAGTCCTTCGTGGTCGACCTGGCCGACGACGGGACGGTGTCGTTCACCGTGATGGCCTTCAGCCGGCCGGCCCGCTGGTACACCCGGATCGCCGGTCCCCTCGTACCGGTCGCCCAGCGGTGGTACGCGCGCAGGCTCGGCCGCACCCTGCGCCGGATCGTCACGGAGGCACGCCAGAAGCGGAACTGACGCGCCGGGAGGCGCTGCGGGGCCGATACTGGGAGCGATGGAGTGGTTCACCGCAGACGGGTACTGGCTCGGCCGGCTGATCTTTCAGCGCGTGCTCGCCGTCATCTACCTGACCGCCTTCCTCACCGCCGCGCTCCAGTTCCGGGCGCTGATCGGTGAACGCGGCATGCTGCCCGCCCCCGGACTGCTGCGGCGCACCGACTGGCGCACCGCCCCGGGGCTCTTCCGCCTCCACTACTCCGACCGCTTCTTCGCCCTCGTCGCCCGGACCGGCTGCGCGATCTCCGTCGCTCTGATCGCCGGCGTGGACGGCCTGCTGCCGCTGTGGGCGGCGATGCTGATGTGGGCGCTGCCCTGGGCGCTGTACCTGTCGATCGTCCAGGTCGGGGACACCTGGTACGGCTTCGGCTGGGAGTCCCTGCTGCTGGAGACCGGCTTCCTCGCCGTCTTCCTCGGCAACGCGCACACCGCCCCGCCGGTCCTCGTCCTGTGGCTGCTGCGGTGGGTGCTGTTCCGGGTGGAGTTCGGCGCCGGAATGATCAAGATCCGAGGCGACGCGTGCTGGCGCAGACTGACGTGTCTCGACTCCCACCACGAGACCCAGCCGATGCCCGGACCGCTGAGCTGGTTCTTCCACCATCTGCCCCGGCCGCTGCACCGGGCCGAGGTGGCGGCCAACCACGTGACCCAGCTGCTCGTCCCGGTGCTGCTGTTCACCCCGCAGCCGGTGGCGGGCGCGGCGGCGGGCCTGATGGTCCTCACCCAGCTGTGGCTGGTGCTGTCGGGGAACTTCGCGTGGCTCAACTGGCTGACGATCGCGCTCGCCCTGTCGGCCGTCGACTGGTCCCCGGTCGCCGCGCCGCCCGCCCAGGCCGCCGCACCTCTCTGGTACCAGGTAGTGGTCATCGCCGTCACCGCCCTGGTCCTGGCGCTCAGTTACCGCCCGGCCCGCAATCTGGTCTCGCGCCGCCAGGTGATGAACCGCTCCTTCGACCCACTGCACCTGGTCAACACCTACGGCGCGTTCGGCAGCATCAGCCGGGTCCGGCTGGAGGTGGTGGTCGAGGGGACGGACGAGCGGACCGTGGGTCCGGACACGGTCTGGCGGGAGTACGGATTCCGCGGGAAGCCCGGCGATCCGGGGCGGCTGCCGCGCCAGTTCGCCCCGTACCACCTGCGGCTCGACTGGATGATGTGGTTCGCCGCGCTCTCGCCCGCCTACGCCCGCCCCTGGTTCGGGCCCTTCGTCCAGCGGCTGCTGGAGAACGACCGGGACACGCTGCGGCTGCTGCGGCACAACCCGTTCCCCGGTGCGCCGCCGGAGCACGTCCGCGCCAGGGTGTACCGCTACCGGTACACGACCTGGCGCGAACTGCGGACCACGGGGAACTGGTGGCACCGCACCTATGTGCGGGAGTTCATGCGCCCCGTGCCGCGCCCCGGACCGGTCAGCCCCTCCAGTCGACCTTGAACACCCAGGCGTGCTCGCCGGTCCTGCGGGCCGCCGCCGGCACGTCGATCACCAGCGAGTCACCGCTGGTGCGCCAGCTCAGCGGCCGGCCGTGGCCGAGCAGCGTGATCCGGTCACCGCCCCGGACCGGCACCGGAGCCCGGACCGTCAGGGTCGCGCCGGGCCGGACCAGCGAGTGGATGTAGAACGCCTTGTCCGGCCGGACGGTGAACCGCAGTTCCTCGCCCAGCTGCGGCATCCGCGCCCAGTACGTGGTGTCGTAGATCGCCTCTCCGTTGGTCTTCAGCCACTGACCCGTCTCGCGCAGCCTGCGCTGCATGATCGCGGGGATCGTGCCGTCGGCCTTGGGTCCGATGTCGAGCAGGAAGTTGCCGTTCTTGGAGACGATGTCGACGAGCGAGTGCACGATCTCCTCGGCCGTCATGTACTTCTCGTCCGGGGTCTGCGCGTTGTAGCCGTAGCTGAACGGGTCCAGTCCCCGGCTGGACTCCCATTTGGCGGTGACGATCTGGTCGTACGTCGTGTACTCGGGTGTGGTGAAGTCGTGCGAGCCGATTCCGGAGCGGTCGTTGACCGTGACGTCGACCGGCCGGGCCCGGTTCTTGGCGTGGTTGAAGTACTCGGCGAGCACCCGGTGGCTGTCGTTGTCGCCGCCGATGTCGCACCAGATGATCTCGGGGTCGTAGCCCTCGATCAGCTCCAGCATCTGCGGGCCCTGGAACTCGGTGACGTAGTCCTTGCCCGGCCTGTGGCCGGTGTACGGGACGGGCTCCAGGGTGTACGGGTTGCGCGGGGCGTGGCCCATCCACGGGTGGTCGGGGTTGAACCACTCGGGCATGGAGAAGTACAGCCCTCGGTGGAGTTCGGGGGCGTAGCGCCGTGAGGCGTCGAAGAGTTCCCTGATCACATCCCGCTTCGGGCCCATCTTCACCGAGTTGCGGTCGGAGAGCTTGGTGTCCCAGAGGGCGAAGCCCTCGTGGTGTTTCGAGGTGAGGACGTGGTACTGCGCGCCGGCGTCCCGGAACAGCTCCACCCAGGCGCGGGGGTCGAAGTGCTCGGCGCGGAACTGCGGGATGAAGTCGTCGTAGGCGAAGGACTCGCCGTAGGTGTCGCGGTGGTGGGCGTAGGTGGGGTTGGCCGGGTCCTGCATCTGGTTCCAGTACCACTCGGCGTACTGCGTGCCGACCGGTGCCCACGCCGGGACCGAGTAGACGCCCCAGTGGATGAAGATGCCGAACTTCGCGTCCTGGTACCAGTAGGGCGCCTGGTGGGTGGAGAGGGAGGCGTCCGTGGGGGTGTAGTCGGGGACGCCGAGGGTGAGCGAGCGCCGGACCGTCGCCGCCTGCTGCCCCCGGCCGCGCGCGACAACGCTGCCGTCGCGGGCGGTGCCGGCTGCGGTGCCCGGCCTGTTGCGGATGCCGATGCGGACGCGGGCCTGCTCGCCGGGGGCGAGCCGGGTGACGCGCGCGGGTGCGACGGTGCGCGCGCCGGGCACGTCGACCGAGAGGCTGAGTCCGTCGGCGGCGAGGATGCCCACGGTACCCGCGTTGACGACGGTGGCCTCGACGCTCTGGGCGCCGTGGTCCAGGAGCGATGTGGTGGAGTGCGCGTCCCGCACCGCAAGCGCCCGTCCCTCGGCCGCCGGCTGGAGGGAGAGCGCGAAGACGTGCAGGGCGGACTTGTTCTCCTCGGCCGGCTGGGTGGTGGGAAGGGTCAGCGCGACTGCCTGCCTCGCCGGGTCGAGCGGGATCTCGGACACGGCGATGGAGACCGGGTGCGGGTCCTTGGTGCCGTCGGGGGTGTAGCGGTAGGCGCAGGTCAGCTCGCCGCTGCCGGAGTACCAGTCGGGTCCGGCGAGGGCCGGCTGAGACGTGGTGCCGTCGGAGTAGTGCACCGTCGCCCGGCCGGACGCGGTTCCGTAGCTGCACGCGGTGAGCAGCAGGCCGGAGAGGTAGCGGCCGGGCGGGAGGCCGACGCGCTGGCCGAGGGCCACGATGTTGTTCTTCGCCCCGGCCCCGGCGGCCGGGAAGCGGAAGAGGGTTCCGGCTATCTCCCTCTCCCCTGCCGGGAGTTCCTCGCCGGGGAAGGTGTAGCCGGAGCCGTCGAAGCTGCCGCCTCGGTTCTCGGCGGTGTCGATGCCGTCGTTGTCGAACCAGTCGTCGAGGGGGACGGGGACGGCCGGGGGCACGGTCCCCCAGTCACCGCCGTGCGGGGTCTCGGGGGCGGTCCCGGTTCGCGGGGCCGCTTCGGCGGTGGCGGGGGTGAGCAGGGCGGCGCCGACTGCCGCCCCTGCCGTCATTCCGAGTACATGGCGTCTGGGAAGTTCGGTCATGACGTCCGATGATTGGAGCACGACGTGAACCTGTCAATGCAATCTTCCAGACAGAACGAAACTTCTTTACCGTATCCATCGGATGACTCAAGGGAGGAAGCGGGGCGGACCGGGCATCCGGCATCCGCCCCGCCTCCCGCCGCCTACTTCCCCTGCTCGCGGGCCCGCAGCAGGGTCTTGATCTGCTTGACGAGCTCGTCGTCGCTGCTCAACGGCTTGCTGGAGACCAGCGCGCCGAGGCGCTCGGCGGTCTGGAAGTCGTACGCCCGCTCCTGCTCCTCGCCGGGCACCGTGCCGTACTCCTCCTTGGCACGGAACCCGACGGTCAGGTCCACGGCCTTGGCGATGATCCAGGTCAGGATGAACGAGAAGGCGATCACGGCGACGATCGCGACGAGCTGCTTGCCCAGCAGCCCCCAGCCGCCCCCGTAGAAGAGGCCCTTCTTGCCGCTGATGCGTGCGGTGGCGAACAGGCCGACCATGATCAGGCCGATCAGTCCGCCGACACCGTGCACTCCCACCACATCGAGCGTGTCGTCCACGTTGAAACGGAACTTCAGGGTGATCGCGAACGCGCAGACCGCGCCGACGACGAGGCCGGTGATGACCGCGCCCAGGGTGTTGATCTCACCGCAGGCCGGTGTGATGGCGACCATGCCCGCGACGGCGGACGAGACGACGCCCATCGTGGTGACCCTGCCGGTGCGCCACTTCTCCACCAGCGGCCATGTGACCATCGCCCCCGCGGCCCCGAGCTGGGTGTTGATGAAGGCCGCGGCGGCGGTGCCCTGGTCGCTCAGTGCCGAGCCGGAGTTGAAGCCGAACCAGCCGAACCACAGCAGCCCGACCCCGATGACCACAAGCGGAATGTTGTTGGGGCGCTCCTCGCGGCGGGCGAAGTCGCGCGGTGCGCGCAGCACGAGAGCGACGGCCAGGCCCGCCACACCGGAGTTCAGCTCCACCGGCAGGCCGCCGGCGAAGTCGAGGGCGCCGAGGTGCCTGACGATCCAGCCGTCCGAGTCGAACACCCAGTGCGCGATGGGGATGTAGACGATGAGCAGCCACAGCACGACGAAGACGAGCCAGCCGCGCATCGTGGCGCGGTCCGCGATCGAACCGCTGATCAACGCCACCGTGATGATCGCGAAGCCCATCTGGAAGGTGCTGTAGACGTAGGTGGGGATCGAACCGGTCAGCGTGGTCAGGCCGATGTCGTGCATGAACACGTGGTCGAGGTTCCCGATGATGCCGGCGCCGCCCACGTCGGGGCCGAACGCCAGCGTGTATCCGATAACCCACCACACGAGCGTGCCGAACGCGAGCGCGGCGAAACTCATCTTGATCATCACCAGCACGTGCTTGGTGCGCACCATGCCGCCGTAGAAGAACGCGAGACCGGGCGTCATCAGCAGCACCATGGCGGTGGAGGCGAGCAGCCAGGCGGTGTCACCGGAGTCGTACGCGGGTGGCATCGGCGCGGGAGCGGTGTTCATCGGCGGGTACCTCGTGGGTCTCGTGGGGGCGGAGAGGCTACGGCTTGCGCAGGTCGGGGGCCGGATGACCGGTGAGCAGCCGGCGCACGGACTGCCAGAGGGCCTGTTGGGCCGCGGCGACCCGGATCGGGCTGTCGTCCAGCAACCGCACCCAGGCGCCGCAGTCGCGGGGCAGGACGCTCACCCCGTACAGGACGCCGAGCGGGGCCAGCGCCCCGTGCAGGGCGTCCGCGACCTCGGCGGCGGGGGCCCGGTCGGTGACGACGAAGAGCGAGGCGACGTGGTCGTGGCCGGCGAACACCCCGGGGCCGAGGACTCCCGCGCCGTCCTGCCCGGGGGCCAGGCGCAGGGTGTCCAGGGCGAGCAGGGTGCCGTCCGGCCGGCTGACCCGCAGGTCGGTGGCGAGCACCCGGTAGGCGTGGCGTTCACCCCGGGCGAGCCGTCCGGCGGTGAGGGTGTCCCCCAGCACCACGGTGGCGCCACTCGCGACCGTGACCTCGGTGCGCTGGTAGAAGCGCGCGTCCCGGAACGGGATCAGCGGGTCCGGCAGGTACTCGACGTAGCTCCCGGCCTCCGCCGTCAGGTGCACCCGCTGGCTCGCGTAGTCGTGCTCCATCCGGAAGATCTTGGTGGCGGCCTGGGTGGTCAGGTGGACCTGGGTGTCCGGGCCGCAGCGGAAGTCCGTGCGGTAGCGGTCCGCCTGGGCGTAGCCGCCGCCGGTCGCCATCAGGTAGACGTAGCTCATGCCGGGCAGGGCGGGGTCGATCCACAGCGGCCGCATGATCTGCAGCGGTGTCTTCTGGTAGCGCTCGACGAGTTCGGTGCGCCCGCCCCGTACCGCGAAGGCCAGGTCGAGGATGCCGACCTTGGCCGGGGACCCGGGCGCGAGCGTGTCGGGCACCGAGGCCAGGGCCGCGACGTCCGGGGGGACCCGGACCGCGGCGTAGTACTCCTCGGTGAGCCGGTCGGCCGGTGGCCGGTGCGGGGCGAGCGTCATCTCAGATCAGCACCTTGCGGCGCGATTCGAGGTAGACCGCGATGTCGTCGATTCCGACGCCGGTCAGGCAGTCGGTGAGGACGACGGGGCGGTTGTCCCTCACCCGGTGGGCGTCGGACTCCATCACGCCGATGTCCGTGCGGACGTATTTCGCGATATCGATCTTGTTGATGACCAGCAGATCGCATTCGGTGATGCCGGGGCCGCGCTTGCGGGGCATCTTCTCGCCCTCGGCGGTGTCCAGCACGAAGAGGAAGAGGTCCACGAGCGCCGGGCTGAAGGTCAGTGTGAGGTTGTCGCCGCCGGACTCGTAGAGCAGCGTGTCGGTGTCCGGGAAGCGCTCCAGCATCTCGGCGCCCGCCGCCAGGTTCATCGTGGGGTCGTCGCGGACGGCGGTGTGCGGGCAGGCGCCCGTCTCGACGCCGACAACCCGTTCGGGTTCCAGGACGCCGGCCAGTGTGCGGCGGACGTGCTGGGCGTCCTCCTGGGTGTAGATGTCGTTGGTGATGACGGCGGGGCGGTGGCCGCGCTCGATCAGGACCGGCACCAGCGCCTCGATGAGCGCCGTCTTGCCGGATCCGACGGGCCCGCCGATGCCGACCCGCAGTACGTTGTCGTCCATGGTGCTCCCTGGTGTGTGACGGGGTGGGTGTCAGCTGGCGAAGAGCCGGGCCTCGGCGCGTTCATGACGGCCCGACATGATGTCCGAGGCGAAGACGGTGGCGCCGACGTCGTCGAGTTCGCGCCGCAGCGCCGCCTCGACGGCCGCTTCGATGACGGGCGCCGCCCCGCGCAGGAGGGTCTGCGCCGAGCGGTGGTCGGTCAGCCGCAGCCGCAGGGCCGCGCCCGCGAAGCTGACGCAGAAGGCGAACAGGTCGGCGGCGACCGCGTGCCGGACCGGGACCCCCGTCGCGGCGTAGATGACGCCCGCCGCGACCGCCTGGGTGCCGGGGGCCTCCCGGCGCGCTACCCGGCCGAGGTAGTCGGAGATCTCCGGACGGTCGAAGACCTCCCGGCCCAGGTCGAGCAGCTGGCGTCCGGTCCGGGTGGCGGCCTGGCGCATCTCGCGGCCCAGCTTGGTCGCGAAGAGGTGCTCGTCGATCCGGACGACGGCCGCCGGGTCGCCCGCCGCGGTGGCGCGGTGGGCGAGGGCGAGCGCCGTGGCGTCCGCGGGGCCGACGCCGTGCAGCAGCAGGTCGCGCAGGAGCGCCGGCACGGTGGCGGGGCCGACGGCCCCGGCCTGGGCGAAGCCCTCCAGACTGTGCGACAGCGTGTAGAAGCCGCTCGGGAACGCGGAGTCGGTCAGCTGGAGGCTGACCAGCAGGGGCCCGAGACCGGTGACCGCCTCGGTCATGGCCGGCGGGGGTTCGGCCGCGGTGTCGCCCTCGTTGCGGTACATCGGCCCTAGACCAGGAAGTACAGGTGGTTGAGGGGCAGCGTTTCGGCCGGGTCGATGGTGGCGACCTTGCCGTTGAGCGTGACCTTGAACGTCTCCGGGTCGACCTGGATGTCCGGCAGCGCGTCGTTGCGGACCATGTTGTGCTTGCCGATGGTGCGGGTGCGCCGGACGGGCAGGACCGTGCGCTCCAGGCCGAGTTCGGCGGGGACCCCGGCGGCGATGCCCGCCTGGGACATGAAGGTGACGTGGGTGGCCTGGAGCGCCTTGCCGTACTGCCCGAACATCGGGCGGTAGATGACCGGCTGCGGGGTCGGCAGCGAGGCGTTGGGGTCGCCCATCTGCGCCCAGGAGATGATGCCGCCCTTGATCACGATCTTCGGCTTGGCCGCGAAGGAGTGGATGGGCCACAGCACGATGTCGGCCAGCTTGCCCTTCTCGATCGACCCCACGTGCTCGGCGATGCCGGAGGCGATGGCCGGGTTGATGGTGACCTTGGCGAGGTAGCGCAGCACCCGCTGGTTGTCGTTGCGCGCCGGGTCGCCCTCCAGCCTGCCGAGCTTGTCCTTGCAGTGGTGGGCGGTCTGGAAGGCCCGGGTGACGGACTCCCCGATCCGGCCCATGGCCTGCGAGTCGGAGGAGAACATGCTGATCACACCGAGGTCGTGCAGTACGGACTCGGCGGCGATCGTCTCGGCCCTGACCCGGCTGTCCGCGAAGGACACGTCCTCGGGGATGTCGTGGCTGAGGTGGTGGCAGACCATCACCATGTCCAGCAGCTCGTCCACCGAGTTCTTGGTGTAGGGCAGGGTCGGGTTGGTGGAGGACGGCAGGACGTTCGGCTCGCCGGCGACCCGCATGATGTCGGGGGCGTGGCCGCCGCCCGCGCCCTCGCTGTGGAAGGTGTGGATGGTGCGGCCGTCGATCGCGGAGCGGGTGTCCTCGAAGAACCCGCTCTCGTTCAGGCTGTCGGTGTGGATGGATACCTGGACGTCGTGCGCGTCGGCGACGTTGAGGGCGTTGTCGATGACGGCCGGGGTCGCGCCCCAGTCCTCGTGCACCTTGAGCCCGCAGGCGCCCGCGACGATCTGCTCGTTGAGCGCTTCCGGCAGGCTGCCGTTGCCCTTGCCCATGATGCCCAGGTTGACCGGCCAGCCCTCGGCGGCCTGGAGGATCTTGGCGATGTTGTACGGGCCCGGGGTGCAGGTGGTGCCGTTGGAGCCGTCGGTGGGTCCGGTGCCGCCGGCGATGAGCGTGGTGATGCCGTTGGTGAGCGCCTGCTCGGCCTGTTGCGGGGCGATCAGGTGGACGTGGGTGTCGATGGCGCCCGCGGTGGCGATGAGGTGCTCCCCCGCGATGGCCTCGGTGCCGGGGCCGATGACCAGGTCCGGGTCGACGTTGTTCTGGGTCTGCGGATTGCCGGACTTGCCGATGCCGACGATGAATCCGTCCTTGATGCCGATGTCGCACTTGACGACGCCGACCATCGGGTCGATGACCACGACGTTGGTGATGACGGTGTCGAGTGCGCCCTGTGCGCAGGTGGCCTGCGGGTCGGACGCCATGCCGTCCCGCATGGTCTTGCCGCCGCCGTAGACGACCTCGTCGCCGTACTGGCCCTCGCTGTAGTCCTTCTCGACCTCGACGACGAGGTTGGTGTCGGCGAGGTGGAAGCGGTCGCCGACCGTCGGGCCGAACATGTCGGTGTACTGCTTGCGGGGCAGGATGGGCATCAGCGCGAACCCTTCTTCTTTTCCTTGGAGGCCTTGGCTGCGGGCTTGCCGGCGGACTTGCCGGCCGGCTTGGCTGCGGGCCCGGTGCTCTTGGCCGCCGGGGTGTTCTGTGCGCCCTCGAAGCCCCGCTCGATGGCCCGGCGGACGGCTTCGACGCGTGCGGGGTGGGAGGAGAGGCTGCCGTTGAGCAGTCCGCTGAAGCCGACCAGCCGGCCGGTTCCGGCGTACGCGCACAGCTCGACCTCGCGCGAACCGCCGGGCTCGAAGCGCACCGAGGTGCCGGCGGCGATGTTGAGGTGCATGCCGAGCGTCTCCTGGCGGTCGAACGACAGCGCCGAGTTGACCTCGAAGAAGTGGTAGTGGGAACCGATCTGGACCGCCCGGTCGCCGGTGTTGCTCACGGTGACCTTCAGCGTGCGGCGGCCCGCGTTGAGCTCGATGGGGTCCTTGCCGTAGAGGTACTTCTGCCGGAACGTCATGCGATGCTCCCGATGACTTGGCCCGCTCCATCGGCGGACAGCTGCTGATGCGTGTGCGAATGGCCCGGACCGTGGCCGTGGTGGTGACCGGAACCGTGTCCGTGGCCGTGTCCCTCGCCCGGTGGGTGGGTGTGGGAGTGGCCGTGGTTCTCGGCAGCGGTCAGCCCGGCCGCGATGCCGTCGTCGCCGTGCTCGCTCCGGCGCCGCCGGGCGTCGGCCACCCGTTCGGCCAGCACCCTTCGCAGCGCGGACGCGGAGACGAGGGGGCCGGCCAGGTCCACGGGCGGGCCTGCCCCGCCGGCCGGCCCCGGCAGCTCGGGCGCCGCGAACCCGGCCGGCAGCAGCGTCACGCGCTCCGCGCCGAGCAGCCCGCAGCGCCGGACACCCGCCGCCGGGTCCGGGTCCCCGCCGGTGAACGCCACCTCGACCAGGGCATGGCGCCCGTAGCGGCGTACGAGCGCGGCGATCCGGTACAGCTCGGCGTCCTCGAACGGGTCACCGGCCGGGGCCGTGACCAGCAGGGCGGACGTCCCGGGCACCCGGCCGGCGGCGGCGCGCAGCCAGCCCACGAGGTGCTGGGCGGTGCCGAACGGCTCGGTCAGCACGGTCGCCGCCTGCTCGCTGCGGGGAACGGCGCACAGGGTCCGGGCGGTGTCCGCGACGAGTTCCGGGTCCCGGCCCAGCGTCATCGGGACGACCGCGGTCTCCTCGCCCCGGCGCAGGTGAGCCGAGACGCTCCGAAACAGCTCACGCCCGCTCGGAACGACGTGTACCCCGGGGTCGAGGAGACCTTCCAGCGCGCGACCGTACGCCGCTTCGCGGCCGCACACGGCGATGACGGCGCACCGCTCGGCCACCGGGGTCAGCCCCCGATCGGGTCGTGGCAGGACACCAGCTTCGTCCCGTCCACGAAGGACGCCTCGACCTGGAGCAGGCCGAGCATCTCCCGTACGCCGGGCATGGTGTCCGGCTCGCCCACGACATGGCGGCCCAGCTCCATGCAGTCCGCGACGCTCCTTCCGTCGCGCGCGGCTTCGAGGATCGCCTCGGTGATCAGCGCGACCGACTCGCTGTAGTTGAGCTTGAGGCCGCGCCCCTGGCGTTTGCGGGCCAGGTCGGCCACCACGTACACCAGCAGCTTGTCGATCTCGCGAGGGGCGAGGTTCATCGTCGGTACCTTCCTCGGGTTGTACGGGCGAAGGGCGCGGGGCCCGGAGGCCGGGGCGGTCAGCCGCTCCGGCGGAGCCGGGGCAGCAGCGGCACGGCGGCCAGCACCACCCAGGTCGTGAGAATGAACGGCCAGGTGAAGGTGTGGCCGCCGAAGGTCTTGAAGACGGACGTCAGCGACGCCGTGAGCCCGGTGCTGACGGCCGCGCCGAACAGCGCGTACGCGGCGTTCCAGGGCGTGTTCGCCATGAAGACCGCACCGAGGGCGATGGCCACGAGCACCGCGTTGTATCCGTAGATGCCGTTCGCGATCAGGGCCGTCGGCGCGCCCAGCAACCACGCGGCGACGATGCCGAGCACGCTGCCGGCCGCCGCGTAGAGCACGACGCGCAGGCCGGCCAGGGCGAGGCCGACGAGCATGATCAGCCCGACGTACCAGCTGTCGATCAGGAAGACCTGCGAGATGTTGTTGAAGAACGCGTGCCACAGGGATGTCCAGGTCCACCCGGTCTCGCCGGTGGTGGTGCTGGCCACGGAGGCGGGGTCGCCGTGCCAGACCCGGGAGAACGAGGGGGCGCCCACCACCATCACCCCGGAGACCAGGCAGAAGGGCGCGGTGAGCGGGGTGAGCCCGTAGGGCTTGAGGAGGGTGCCCAGGGCGGCCATCAGGAGGGTGCACATGACGGCGCCGAAGACGGTCAGCACATACGTGGCGGGGTGGTTGCCCAGCGAGGAGACGAGGGCGATGCCCGTGAGGCAGCCCGCGTAGCCCTGGAGTCCCGACGCGATCCCCGACCGCTCGACGGCGAGGGCGTAGGCGGTCGCGGTGGCGATCAGCGTGCCGAGTGTGGCGAAGAGGCCGTTCTGCCAGCCGGACACCCACAGCGCGACGAGGATCGCCACCCCGGTCAGCAGACCGGGCTGCAGATCGACCTGCCCGAACCCCCGCAGCGAGGCGAGGACGTAGGCGGACGGCTGACGGCTCTCCAGCCGCCGCACGACTTCCGGCTCGGCGAGGGGCAAGGCTGACTCCAGCGACTCGAAAGCGAGGAGACCTTCCGGCCTGCGGACCGGAAGAACACATGGCTACACATGCCATCAAGACACAGGGCGATCAGATAATCGCGCTGCGTAGCCCCCGGTTGACCCAACCGGGTACGGGCTCCGGCGGGCCGTCGCGATCCGCCCCGGCCGCCCCCGCCCGCTCCATAGATTCGCGGGATGTCACCCAGGATGAGGCTGCACCTGCACAGCCACCCCGACCATCACCCGGGGGTACAGCTGTCGGTGGTAGCCGCCGTCGCGGTCGGCGGCGCCACCGGAGCCGTCGCCCGGTACGGGGCCGAGCGGCTCTGGCCGAACGGCCCTTCGGCTTTTCCGTGGACGATCCTGCTGGTCAACACGGTGGGCTGCTTTCTCATGGGCGTCCTGATGGTCACCATGAAGCTGCGCTTCCCCGACGCTCCCCGGCTGATCAGCCCACTGCTCGGCACCGGAGTGCTCGGCGGATTCACCTCCTTCTCGCACTACACGGACAACGTCCGGCAGCTGTTCGGGAACCACCAGCCGGGGTACGCGGTCGGCTGTCTGGTGCTGACCGTGGTGGCCGCGCTGGCCGCCGTGACGGCAGGCGCGTTCGTCACCCACGTCGTCTTCGGGCGCTCCTACGCCACAGAGCGCGGCGCCTCATGACCGACTGGCTGCTCGTCATCGCGGGCGGACTCGTGGGCGCGCCGCTGCGCTACTACCTGGGGGTCGACGCGAAGTTCCGCCTGCACAGCGTCTTTCCCTGGGGCACCTTCGCCGCCAACGCGGGCGCGGCCCTGTTCCTCGGCTTCGTCGCCGAGGCGGTGGCGGGCGGAGAGCTGGGTGCCCGGCTCAATCTGCTGCTCGCCACCGGGTTCTGCGGGGCCCTGTCGACCTGGTCGACGTTCTCCTACGAACTGCTGACCCTGAACTCCGCCCGTCGGCTGACCCTGGCGGCGGGCTATCTGCTGCTCACCGTGGGCGCGGGGGTCGGTCTCTCGTTCGCGGGGGCGGCCGTGGCCCGCGCGGCCTTCTGAACTCCCACGCCCGACGAGCCGCCTCCTGGAGGACCGCGCACGGCACGACCGAGCTCCGGCCCCCGCCCCTTCTCGGGGCGCGGACCGGAGCTCGGCGGTGGAACGGTCAGTCGATGCCGGGCAGGATGTGCGGTTCGGCGAGATCGTCCTCGTAGCCGGCCAGCCGGATCGGTGCGGACCTGGCCCAGACCTCGATGTTGCGGAGCTTCTCGGGCCTGCGGGCCCGCTCTCCGGGCCGGTCGGCCGGTCGCTTCTCGTACTTCGTCAGTTCCGGTGTCGTCACCGCGCACTCCTTTGTGTCGCGTAACCCCGGGCGTCGCCAACGCTCCGGCTCCAAATACCGGCACGTCGACCGCCCATGAGGGCAGGGGCAGGATCAGCTTCGGTCGCGGTGGCGCCGGGTACGGGGCGGGACGGCGGCCCGGTTGACAGGCCTGTCCCAGGACGGCCGGGGAATCTTCGTGGATCCCTCGGTGGCGTCCGTTCCCCTCAGAGTAACCAAATGAGCGCCCGTACGCTCGATGGAACGTGTGCCCTGGGTCACTTTCAGCCACCGAGCACGGAAAAGACCCGGCCCGGGAGGGTTCCCGGGCCGGGTCCGCGACTTCGAGGAGGGGCGCTGCCGCCGACGGCTACCAGTTCGCCGGGGCGTAGTCCTTGAGGAAGCAGCCGTACAGCGGCTCACCGCCTTCGCCGCGCACGATCGGGTCGTAGACGCGGGCGGCGCCGTCGACCAGGTCGAGCGGGGCGTGGAAGCCCTCCTCGGCCAGCCGCATCTTGTCGGGGTGCGGCCGCTCGTCGGTGATCCAGCCGGTGTCGACGGCGGTCATCAGGATGCCGTCCTTCTCGAACATCTCCTGGGCGCTGGTACGGGTGAGCATGTTCAGCGCGGCCTTGGCCATGTTGGTGTGCGGGTGTCCCGCCCCCTTGTAACCGCGGCCGAACACGCCCTCCATCGCGGAGACGTTGACCACGTAGGAGTGGGCCGACGCCGTCGCGGCCATGGCCGGGCGGAGCCGGCTGATCAGGATGAACGGTGCGGTCGAGTTGCAGAGCTGGACCTCCAGCAGCTCGATCGGCTCGACCTCGTCGACTGTCTGGATCCAGCTGTTGCTGTGGTGCAGGTCCGGGACGAGCCCGCCCGCGTCGATCGCGGTGCCGGCGGCGATGCGTTCGAGCGAGGCGGATCCGGTGACCAGCGCGAGGTCGGTGACGTCCTGCGCGCTCAACCCCTCCTTGCGGGCGGCGGGCAGCGCGGCGACGCGGTCGACGGTGCCGCTGCCGAACGTGCCGATCACCTCGGCGGCGGGGAGTTCGCCCGCGGGCAGCGGGGCGGACTCGGCACCGAGCAGCTCGCTGTAGGCCTGCGGTGAGCGGCGCACCGTCTGGGCGGCGTTGTTGATCAGGATGTCCAGCGGGCCCTCGGCGGCGACGGATTCGGCGAGCGCGACGACCTGGGCGGGGTCGCGGAGATCGATACCGACGATCTTCAGCCGGTGGATCCACTCGTCGCTGTCCTCCATCGCCTTGAAGCGGCGGATGGCGTCGTTGGGGAAGCGGGTGGTGATGGTGGTGTGCGCACCGTCACGCAGCAGCCGCAGCGCGATGTACATGCCGATCTTGGCGCGGCCCCCGGTGAGCAGCGCCCGGCGTCCGGTCAGGTCGGTGCGCGCGTCACGGCGGGCGCGGTTCTCCCGGGCGCACGACTGGCAGAGCTGGTGGTAGAAGGCGTCCACCTCGACGTACCGCGTCTTGCAGATGTAGCAGGACCTGGGGCGCTGGAGGACGCCCGCGATCTCGGCGGCGGCGGAGGAGGACGGCAGGACTCCCTGCGTCTCGTCGTCGATGCGGTCGGCCGAGCCGGTCGCGGTGGCCTCGGTGACTGCCTTGTCGTGCGCGGTCTTCGCGGCCCGGCGCTCCTGGCGGCGGCGCTGCTTCACGGTCCGGTAGACGCCGGCGGTGGCGCGGCGCACCGCGATGGCGTCCGGGTGGTCGACGTCGATGGTGTCCAGCTCGTCGAGCACGCTCAGGCAGACGGCCAGCCGCTGCGGGTCGATCCCGGGACCGAACTCCTCGGTACCGGGCGCGAGATCCTCGGTCCCGGGCACGAGCTCGGGGCCGTCCTCTGTCACCGTCATTGCCGTTCCTCTGTTGCTTGTGCCACCGGATTCTCCCGGCGGACCGTGGCGCGCCGCCGAGCCGGACTCACGAGGACAGGCATCCACGGGACTGAAGGTCCGGCCGCGGGCTTCCGCGCGAAGCCGCCGCACTGCGGGCCGAACGCCCCACCCAAGTTTGCCATGCTCCGGTGGCTGCTCCATTCGGGTGCGTCAGCCGGCTTCGCCCGACGGCGCGGTGGAGGGCTTCGTGCCGCTTCCGCCCGCATCCTCCCGGGCGCTCAGCGGCGCGGCGATGTCCTCGAGGGACCGGCCCTCCGCCGCCACGGCGAAGAAGCAGGCCACCAGCCCGGCCGCGATCATGAGCACGGCTCCGATACAGAAGGCCAGCGCGGTGTCGGCCCGCACACCGCTCTGCGTGAGCTCGGCGAAGACCAGGGGTCCGGAGATTCCGCCGGCGGCGGTGCCGATGGCGTAGAAGAAGGCGATCGCCATCGCGCGGGTCTCCATCGGGAAGATCTCGCTGACGGTCAGGTAGGCGGAGCTGGCACCGGCGGACGCGAAGAACAGCACGACACACCAGCAGGCGGTCATGGTGACGGCCGAGAGCCAGCCGCTGTTGAAGAACCACGCGGTGACCAGGAGCAGGACACCGGACAGCAGGTACGTCCCGGCGATCATGGGTTTGCGCCCCGCGGTGTCGAAGAACCGGCTGAGCAGAAGCGGTCCGAGGAAGTTGCAGGCGGCGATGACGGCGAAGTAGTAGCCGGTGGCGCCGCTCGACACGTCGAAGAACGTGACGAGGATCGAGCCGAAGCCGAAGGTGACGGCGTTGTAGAGGAACGCCTGCCCGATGAAGAGCGAGAAGCCCAGCACGGCCCGTTTCGGGTAGGACCTGAAGACGGTCCTGGCGATCAGCCCGAAGCCGATCCCGCCGCGCTGCTCGACGGTGATGCTTGTCCCTGCTTCCGGGAGCTTCCGTCCCGTCTGTGACTCCACCTCGCGTTCCACCTCGGCCACGAGCGTCTCCGCGTCCTCGTCGCGGCCGTGGATGAACATCCAGCGGGGACTCTCCGGCACGTGGCGGCGCACGAGGAGGATGACGAGGCCGAGGACGACGCCCAGGGCGAATGTGAGCCGCCAGCCGACGTCCTTCGGGAAGACGGACGTGTTCAGGGCCAGCACGGAGAGCAGCGATCCGGCCACGGCACCGAGCCAGAAGCTGCCGTTGATGATGAGGTCGACACGTCCCCGGTACTTGCTCGGAATGAGTTCGTCGATGGCCGAGTTGATCGCGGCGTACTCCCCTCCGATTCCGAAGCCGGTGAAGAACCGGAAGAGGAAGAACCACCAGACCGAGAAGGAGACCGCGGTGAGTGCCGTCGCCAGGAGGTAGACGGCGAGCGTGATCAGGAAGAGCTTCTTCCTGCCGTAGCGGTCGGTGAGCCACCCGAAGACCAGCGCGCCCGAGCACGCCCCCGCGACGTACATGGCCGCGGCGATCCCGGTTACCTGCCCGGCGCTGATGGGCAGACCGCTGCCGTCCTCGGACAGCCGGCTCGCGATGTTGCCGACGACCGTGACCTCCAGGCCGTCCAGGATCCAGACCGTCCCGAGCCCGATCACGATCATCCAGTGCCACCTGGACCAGGGGAGCCTGTCCAGTCTCGCCGGAATCCTGGTCGTGACAGTGGCGGTCGCCGGGCCTGTGGGATTGCTGTTCGCCATGGCATCTCCCTGCATCGGATACAAGACAGTGCCCGCGAATGCGGGCCGGCAACATCCCGGATCCAACCGGGATCGAGACAAAATGCGCATACCACCCAGCCATGAACGCGGCCGCCACGACGGCGAAAAAAGAATCGCACCCATTCGGCATGACCTCGCCGATGCGGGGCACACGAGGTCTGACGTACTTGGCGAGTAGGAGGGGCGACAACATGGCGGCCACGACGGAGCAGACCGGCGGAGTTCTTGATGCCGCACGCTCGTTCTCGGAGCAGACCGGCATCCGCACGGAGCCCGGCACTGCGGAGCTGCCGTGGATCGAGGACACCGGAAAGGTGGCTCCGAAGGACGCCCGCGCCCTGTCGAAGCTGTTCCTCGACCGGCTGCAGGTCCTCGAAGAGGGCACCCACGAGTACCAGTACGCCCGTAACACCCTCATCGAGATGAATCTCTCACTGGTGCGGTACGCCGCCGCGCGGTTCCGCAACCGCGGTGGCGACGACACCGAGGACATCATCCAGGTGGGCACCATCGGGCTGATCAAGGCGATCGACCGCTTCGACCTCTCGCGCGAAGTCGAGTTCGCCACCTTCGCGGTCCCCTACATCGTCGGGGAGATCAAGCGCTTCTTCCGGGACACGACGTGGGCGGTGCACGTGCCGCGGCGGCTCCAGGAACTCCGCGTCGACCTGGCGAAGGCCAAGGAGCAGCTCTCCGCGAAGCTCGACCGTGATCCGACCGTCAAGGAGCTCGCCGAATTCATCGACCTTCCCGAGGAAGAGATCATCGAGGGGCTCGTCGCGGCCAACGGCTATTCGGCGGGGTCCCTGGACTCCCCCTCGGCCGAGACCGATTCCGGGAGCGACCAGCGGTCGTTCGCCGAGATGATCGGCGAGGCCGACCCGGGGATGGAGACCGTCGAGAACCTCCACACGCTGGCACCGCTGCTGGAACAGCTCGACGAGCGCGAGCGCAGCATTGTGCGGATGCGCTTCGGCCAGGAGATGACGCAGGCCCAGATCGGTGCCGAGCTCGGCGTCTCGCAGATGCACGTCTCACGGCTGCTCGCCCGCATCGTCAAGCAGTTGCGCGCCGGGATGTCCGTCGAGGCCTGACACCCGGCGGGTGCGAGTGCCGCGTCCCGGCAACATCCGTACCGCCGCCTCCTCGCAGCAGCACAATGACGCCTGCCCGCACAAGGGCAGGCGTCATTCACATATGCTGCCTGGCGACGGCGGGCGGCCCGCTCGATCACGACGAGAGGGTGAGGCGTGGCTGAGATGCGTACTGACTCCCACGCGCGGCATCCGGTCAGCGCGGTACTCCCGGCGCAGACCGGAGCGAAGCCGGACGGCCGGGGCTCCGTGTGGGACGTCAACGCCGCCATCCTGCTGGTCGAGGACGACGCGGGCGACGCCCTCCTCGTCGAGGAGATGCTGGCCGACGGCGAGCTGGATTCCGCACTCACCTGGTGCAAGACCCTGACCGAGGCCCTGACCTTTCTGCGCGGGCACAGGACGCCCGTGTGCGTCCTGCTGGACCTGCACCTTCCCGATGTGCACGGGCTGAGTGCCGTCACCCAGATCGTGGAGACCACACCGGACGCCGCGATCGTGGTGCTGACCGGTCTCGCCGAGGCCGAGGCCGGACTCGACGCGGTGGCCACCGGCGCGCAGGACTACCTGGTCAAGGGCCGGCTCGACCCGCAGGCTTTGTCCCGCGCCGTCCGCTACGCGCTCCAGCGCAAGCAGGTCGAGCGAGCGGCGTCGGCTCTGCGGGCCACCCAGCAGATGGCTCAGGAGAACGCCCGCCTGGAGCGCGGACTGCTGCCCGTACCGCTCCTGAACGACGACGGTTTCGAGGCGGTCGCCCGGTACGAGCCCGGCCGCGCCCACGGCCTGCTCAGCGGCGACTTCTACGATGTGGTCCAGACGTCCGACGGCACGGTGCACGCCGTGATCGGCGACGTGTCGGGGCACGGCGCGGCGGAGGCCGCGCTGGGCGTGTGCCTGCGGGTGGCCTGGCGCACGGCGGTGCTGTGCCGCACCGACCAGCTGGAACAGATCGCCCTGCTCGAGGAGATCCTCGTCGCGGAGCGGTCCGACCCGCACGTCTTCGCGACCGTCACCTCACTCGTCTTCCCGCCCGGCGGGGACCACGTCCGGATCGTGCGGGCGGGCCACCCGGGGCTTCTGCTGCGCGACGGAACGGACATCGAGTGGGTGGAGCCCGAGGGCGGCATCGCACTCGGGCTGCTGCCCGGCCACGGCCAGTGGATCTCCACCGACCTGCCGCTGGCGCCCGGCGCCGGTCTCGTACTCTTCAGCGACGGCCTGTTCGAGGGACGCACCGGACCGGACACCCGGCTGGGCGAGGACGGACTGCTCGAGATGGCCCGGAGCCGGGCCGCACTGCCCGCCCGCCCGTTCGTCGACGCCCTCGTCGACGGCGCCGCCGACGCGGCGGCCCCCCATGGCGGCCTCGCCGACGACGTGGCCGTGCTGCACCTCGCCTGGAACAGGACACCTCATGGCCAGTGACTCACCGACCGACGCCCCGATGCTGCCGGGACGGCTGGCCCGGCTGTCGGTCCAGAACTGGGTCCATCTGATCCTGGCCTGCTTCGTCGTGGTCGTGTGCGGCTGTCTGGTCGTCGGCGGGCTCGTGCTGGCCCGGATATCCGACCGGACCACCGAACTGGTGGACCGTATCCAGCCCGCCCGCTCCGCCTCGTTCCAGCTGCAGAACGCGCTGCTCGACCAGGAGACCGGGGTCCGCGGCTACGCCCTCAGCGGCGACCCCGCCTTCCTCGAGCCCTATGCCTCGGGCAAGCGCGACGAGCGGCTGCGGCTGGCCCGGGTCCGCTCGGCGATGGGCGACGCCGACCCGTACGCCCGTGATCTGGACCGGATCGCCGCGGCGTCCGCGCAGTGGCGCAGGGACCATGCCGAACCACTGATCGCCGCCGTCCGCCGCGACGGCAGGGAGAACAGCTCTTCCGCCAGGACCGCCGGGAGCAAGGCCGCCTTCGACTCGCTGCGCCGGCTCTACACCGTGCAGCAGTCCCATCTCGACACCGCCCGCGACCACGCCCGCGACCAGCTCAACGACGCACGCGTCACCCGCGACCGGGCGCTGATCGCGCTCGTGGCCTGCTTCGTGCTGTGCGTGATCGCGCTCAGCCTGCTGCTGCACCGGGTGGTGGGACGGCCGCTCCACTCGCTGGCCGAGGCCTCCAGACGCGTACAGTCCGGCTCCTTCCGCCGCCGGATCGAGGTGCGCGGCCCCTCCGACGTACGCGCGGTCGCCGGCGCCGTCGAGGACATGCGGGGCCGCCTGGTCGAGGAGCTCGACGCCGCCAGGGAGAAGGAGGAGCTGCTGGCCCAGCAGACGGAGGAGCTCCGCCGCTCCAACTCGGAGCTGGAGCAGTTCGCGTACGTCGCCTCGCACGACCTCCAGGAGCCGCTGCGGAAGGTCGCGTCCTTCTGCCAGCTCCTGGAGAAGCGCTACGGGACGGAGCTGGACGCACGCGGCAAGCAGTACATCGACTTCGCGGTGGACGGCGCCAAGCGCATGCAGGTGCTCATCAACGACCTGCTGACCTTCTCCCGTGTGGGCCGCGTCCACGACAGCTGGCGCAGCGTCGACCTGGACCGTTCGCTGGACCGGGCGCTGGCCAATCTGACCCTGGTCATCGAGGAGTCCGGGGCCACGGTGGTACGCGAGGACACGCTGCCCGAGGTGAACGGCGACGGCACGACCCTCGCCATGATCTGGCAGAACCTGATCGGGAACGCGGTGAAGTTCCGCCGCCCGGACGAGCCGTGCGTGATCACGGTCGGCTGTGTGCGGGACGACGACGTCTGGCACTTCACCGTGACGGACAACGGGATCGGGATCGCGCCCGAGTTCGCCGAGAAGGTCTTCGTCATCTTCCAGCGTCTGCACGCCCGCGACGAGTACGACGGCACGGGGATCGGGCTCGCCCTCTGCCGCAAGATCATCGAGTTCCACGGCGGCCGGATCTGGCTGGATCCCGAGCCCCGCCAAGGCACCCGCATCCACTTCAGTCTGCCCGTCGCGGACGACGGCCCCACCGCCGACGAATCCGCCCCGCCCGCCGAGATCCACGGAGATGCCGCGTGACCCATCCCGCACAGCCCATCGAGGTCCTGCTCGTCGAGGACGACCCCGGTGACGAGCTGATGACGCGTGAGGCGTTCGAGGACAACAAGATCCGCAACACCCTCCACGTGGTCCGCGACGGCCAGGAGGCGCTGGATTTCCTCTACCGCAGAGGCGAGTACAGCGAAGCTCCGCGCCCGGACCTGATCCTGCTCGACCTGAACCTGCCCAAGTACGACGGGCGCCAGGTGCTGGAGCAGATCAAGCAGGACCCGGAGCTCTCCCTCATTCCGGTGGTCGTGCTGACCACGTCCTCCGCCGAGGAGGACATCCTGCGCAGCTACAAACTGCACGCCAACGCCTACGTCACCAAGCCGGTCGACCTCGATCAGTTCATCGCGGCGGTCCGTCAGATCGACGAGTTCTTCGTGACCGTGGTCCGGCTCCCCGGACGTGCGTAAGATCTGCTGACATCGGCCGGGAGTGGGATCGCCCGGCGCGGGTACACGAGCAACGAGAAGCGAGGCTCCAAGAGCCTCCCCCCGCTGCGCCCTGGCTGGAGCACATGAACGAACAGGCCATCTCCCGGCCGGACGACTCCCCGAGGAGCCGTCCGCCCACGGAGGCACTGCACGCCGCCGAGGTGTTCGACGGCGAGCCGGGGTGCATTGCCCTGGCGCGAGGCCTGGCCGACCGATTTCTCGCGCGGCTCGTCTCCGAGTGGATGGCCGTGCTCGGCACGCACACCCGCAACGATCTGATGCTGGCCGTGAGCGAGCTGGTCACCAATGCCGACCGCTACAGCCACGGCCCCTACCTGCTGGAGCTCGAGGGCACCGCGGAGCGGATCAGCGTGACGGTGTACGACAGCAGCAGCGCGCTGCCGGTCTTCTACGCCCCTGACCCGAGCCGGCTGGGCGGCCACGGCATGGAGATCGTGGTGGCCCTGTGCGACCGGCTGACGGCGGAGCGGGTGCCCGTCGGCAAGCGCATCCGCGCCGAGTTCACGCTCAGCAGCTGAACCGGGCCGCCCCCGCGCCCGCCGGTCCCCCGAGGTCTCCCGTCCCGGGACGGTCAGCCGTCCTCGTCGTGCCTGCCGAACCAGTCGATGCAGACGACCAGCGCGTCGTCGAGCGTTTCCGATTCCCGGTAGTCCGCGAGTTCACGCAGCACGGCGCCCGGCACCGAGGCGGCGGGCAGCAGCCGGGTCGCGAGGACCGCCCTGGCGAGGCCCCGCTCCACATAGGCCTCACCGAGCGGCGAGACGCTGTCGTACACCCCGTCGCTGACGAGCAGCAGCCGGTCGCCGGGGCTCAGCTGGACGTTCTGGACGTCGTACCGGGACTCCTCGAACATGCCGAGCGGCAGCTGCGCGTCCAGCTCGACGCGGGCGACCTTCCTGCCGCGCAGCCGCCACAGCTGCGGGGAGCCGGCGTCCACCGCGCCGACCGTTCCGGTGGCGAGGTCGAAGCGGAGCAGCAGGGTCGACACGTGGGCGCTGCCCCGGTGCTGGTCGTAGAGCGCCTGGTCCGCGAGTGCGGCCTGGTCCTCGATGCCGATGCCGGCCCGCCGGGCGTTGCGGAGCGCGTTCACGGCGAGGTTGGTGAGCAGGGAGGCCTGGATGCCCTCGCCCATGCCGTTGGTCACGGAGACGGTCAGCTGGTCGCCGTCCGCCGCCCAGTCGAAGTTGTCGCCGTGGATGGCGTACGCCGGCTCCAGCTGGGCACCGATGGCGTACTCCGACGCGGTGAACGCCCGTGCGGGCAGCAGCTGCCACTGCATCTCGGCGGCCAGCGTGAGCCGCGTGACGCGGCGCGCAGCCTGGTACAGGTCCGTGTCCCGCTCGGCGACGACGATCTCGTGGCCCAGCAGGTCGGCCACCTGGGCCAGCTCGTCCATGGTCCGCGGGTTCGAGGCTCCCGCCGGGAGGCGGACGGTGAGGATGCCGAGGCGCTCGCCGCGTACCGTCACGGGGAAGTGGTGGTCGACGGCGCCGCCCCGGCCGGCCGGCTCCTCGTGCGGGCGCTGGCTGCCGAACGCCCGGCCCTGCGGGCTGTTGTGCATCGACAGGACGCGTTCGCGCCCCGGTGCGGAGCCGACCGGCTTGAGCAGCGTCATTCCGTAGTCCGCCAGCAACAGCTCCACGGACCGGGCGTCGTACGCCGCGGCGAGTGCCGCGCGCACCGTCTCGACCAGGGCATGTGGTGCGGCCGCGCGTACGGCTCTCTCGATTTCGGTGCGGACGTTCAAGGTCTTGCGCTCATTCCTCGTCGGGTCGCGGAGCCGGGGCCGGGCTGACAGAAGGACGTCCCGGATGACAGAGTGGACGGATGCGCCACCGTACCGATCCTCCTCAGGGCCTTGAGCGGGTCTCCGAGGACGTGTGTGCCGCATCGGAACTGCTGGAGGTGCTGTGGGGCCGGGGCCAGGAGGCCGCTCCTCCGGGGACGGTCTCGCCCTCGCAGCTGCGGGCCCTGCTCGTCATCGAGAAGCAGGAGGGCAGCAACCTCCGCTCGCTCGGTGAGGCGCTCGGCTCGCGGGCTCCGTCGGTGAGCCGGCTCTGCGACCGGATGGAGGCCATGGGCCTCGTCCAGCGCGACCCGAGCCCGACGAGCCGCCGTGAGGTCGAGCTGCGGCTGACCGGGCGGGGCCGCGCCCTGCTGGAGGAGTACCGGGCGATCCGTACGCGTGAGCTCTCCGCCGTACTGGAGCGGATGCAGCCCGCCGACGTGGCGGCGCTCGCCGGAGGGCTGGCCGCCTTCCGCTCGGCTGCGGCGCAACGGCTCACCGCCGGCCGGCTCCGGGACGACATCGCGGACAGCGCCTAGCTTCATCGAGCCCCTGCTTCCGCGTTTCTGAGGTATTCCCCGAGGGGATGCGTTCACTGATCGTTCGGGTACAGATTGTTGCCCCATGAAGAATGTTGTCAAATGGCAACTATTACTTCTATCGTTGGACCTTCACCCGCCGCGACCAGGGACGGACATGCACCGGACCGTCCGCGTCAACCGGCGTTTTCCCCCGCCGTCCAGTGCATCATGAGGTGACCGTGCTCCCATCCCCCAGTGCCGGAAGAGCCATGAGAATCGTCCCACGCCAGGACCGGGGAGCGCTGGTCCTCGGCGTGACCGGTGACCTCGACATGGACAACGTCGCCCCGCTGGGCGCGGCGCTGGAGAGCGCGGCGGCGGCCGGGGACGGTCCCGTCGTCGTGGATCTCTCTGACGTGAGTTTCGCGGACTCGACGACGGTGAACGTGCTGCTCCAGGGGCAGACCCTGCTGGGTCCCCGGCTGCGGCTCGCGGAGCCGTCCCCCTTCATGGAGCGGCTCATCGGGGTGCTGGGCCTCGACAGCGCACTGCCGGTCTTCGCGACCGTCGCCGAGGCGATCGGCCCTCCGCTCCCCCTCTGAACCACGAAACCCGGGCGCCCTTCCCCCGTCGTGCAGGGGAAGGGCGCCCGGGTCGCGTGGGCCGGCCGGGTCAGCCGAGCGCGGGCGGGGCATCCTCGGGGGAGGTGCCCCAGGCCGACGGTACGCCGCCCACCGTGAAGGAGAGCGAACGGGCCGAGCGGATGTCGTGTGTGGTCAGGTAGGTGCGCGTCTGCTTCGCGCCGTCGAGCCGGGCCGACTGGATGTAGCGGTCGGTGTCCGAGGCGCCGGGGGCGCTGACGGTGAGCGCGCCGCGGGCGTAGTACTTGCGGTCGAGCTTGATGTCGACGCGCTCGAACGCGGGCGTGGACAGGCCCCAGGTGTCGGTGCCGGGCTGGACCGGGAAGACCCCGATCGAGGACAGCACCATCCAGGCGGACATGGTGCCCAGGTCGTCGTTGCCCGTCATGCCGGTCGGGCCGTTGGTGAAGAGCGTCAGGGCCGCGTGGACCACGTCCGTCGTCTTCCACGGCTGGCCGGTGGAGAGGTAGGTGTACGGGGCGATGAGGTCGGGCTCGTTCTGCGGGTTGTACTTGTCGGCGTTGTAGTACGCGTACGGGCCGTTGACCCAGACCTCACGGGCGGTCTTCGCGGGGTCGGCCAGCAGCTTGTCGTAGGCGAAGAAGGAGTCGAGGCGCTGGTTGGCGGCGTCCTTGCCGCCGATCAGGTCGACCATGCCGGGGATGTCCTGCGGCACCATCCACTGGTACTGCCAGGACGTGCCCTCGTGGAAGCCCTCGCTCTCGGCCGGATCGACGGGGCCGGTGAAGGCTCCGGCGGCGTCGCGGGCGCGGAAGAAGCCGGTCGACGGGTCGAAGATCTTCCGGTAGTTCTGCGCGCGGGCCCCGTAGCGGGCGGCGTCGGCCTTGTGGCCGAGGTCCCGGGCCATCTCGGCGAGCATGCCGTCGGACAGCGCGTACTCCAGGGTCGCCGATGCGCCGTGGTCGTAGTCCGAGTCGCCGGGCTTGGCGTGCGGACGGTCCTTGACGTACGGGGCGAAGCCGTCCTTGAGGTACTCGGCGTTGGCCTCCCGGCCGACCGGCGCGGAGTCCGTGGGCGGCACACCGTCCGCGTTCTTCTTCAGCGCGCGGTACGCCTGCTCCTCGTAGCCCTTCAGCAGTCCCTGCTGGTAGGCGTTGGTGAGGAAGGGGGTGACCGGGTCGCCGGTCATGATGTTCGTCTCGACCGTGCCGTAGCCCCACTTGGGCAGCCAGCCGCTCTCGGCGTCGATCCGCAGGACGGAGATGGCCATGTCGCGGGACTCGCGCGGGGCGAGCAGCGAGAGGAGCTGGGCCTGGGTGCGGTAGGTGTCCCAGAGCGACCAGTTCTGGTAGTACGTGAACGTCCCGTTGGCATCGACGGCCCTGTGCTTCTTCTGGTCCCAGCCCGTGTAGCGGCCGTCGACGTCGCTGCCGATGTTGGGCGCCAGGAAGGACCGGTAGAGGGAGGAGTAGAAGGTGCGGCGGAGCTCGTCGCTGCCTCCTTGCGCCTTCACGCCTTCGAGGCGGTCCTCCCAGTCGCGCTGCGCGGCGCGCTCGACGTGGTCGAAGCTGCGGCCGCCCTCGGCGCGGAGGTTGAGCGCGGCGCCCCTGGCGTCGACGTAGCTCAGCGCGGTGGTGGCCTCGACGGTGCGGTCCTTGCTGGTGTCGAAGCGCAGCCAGGCGCCGTTGCGGGCGTCGGTGGCGGAGGACTTCTTCGAGCCCTCGGTGACGGTGTCGCCGTTCCAGGTGCCGGAGGTGGTGAAGGGCCGGTCGAAGTGGGTGACGGTATAGACCGTGTACGGCTTGGTGTCCTGGCAGAAGCCGCTGCCGGTGATCGCGGTGCGCACGGTGCGGCTGTCGAGGATCTCGACCTCGGAGGACAGTGTCTTGTGCAGCGACTGCCCGGCGTTGAGCAGGACGTTGGCCTTGTCGGTGGCCGGGAAGGTGTAACGCTGGACCCCGGTCCGCCTGGAGGCGGTCAGCTCGGCGTCGATGCCGGTCTTGAGCCCGACCTTGTAGTAGCCGGGGCTCGCCGTCTCGTCGTCGTGGCTGAACTCGGCCGCGTACTTGCCGTAGTCGGTCTCGGTGACGTCGCCGGTGGTGGGCAGGGTCGGCAGGTCCCCGCCCAGTCCGCAGCCGACGCCGGAGAGGTGGACGGCGGAGAAGCCACGGATGTGGTTCTCGCCGTAGTCGTAACCGGTGTTGTGGCCGGTGTCCGGGGAGAGCTGCACCATGCCGAAGGGCACGGAGGCGCCGGGGTAGGTGTTGCCCTCGTTCTGGGTGCCGATGAACGGGTTGACCAGATCGGTCAGCCGGCCGTCGCGCGGCATGGCCTCAGCCGTGGCCCCCGTGGTGAGGACACCGCCCAGGAGCGCGGCGGCCGCGAGAGCGGCCGCCGGGCCGCGCAGTCGCGGCCGTGGGGTCCGGTGCATGGGAATACTCCTTCGGACAACGTTGTCAGAGCGCGATCATTCTTGGTTCCCCGTCAGCCCCCGTCAAGGGGGCGGACGGGCCCGCTCCGGGCCGCCCCCGCGAGGGACGGACCGGAGCGGGCCGGAGCGGTCAGCCGGCGGGGCATCCCGCCACGTCGGGCCGCGAGGCGTCGCGGATCAACGCCTGCTGGGCGTCGTGGACCCGCTTCACGTCGGGCTTGACGACCCTGCGGTCGTAGGTGAGCAGGCCGTTCAGCTCGCCTTCCACGTCGGAGATCTGCGTGTACACCGCGCCGTTGCTGCCCTTGCAGGCCAGCGCGTGCACCTCGTCGAGCTTGGCGAGGTAGTCGTCGGTGTAGGTGGCCGGGTCGACCGCGATGTACGACTGCTGCACGGCCCAGGCGTGGCCGGGCACCGCGAGCCCGAGTCCGCCGTACTCACCGCTGATCAGGGCGCGTCGACCGTCCGGCTTCGGCAGGGCCGGGCTCGGGTAGCCGTGTTCGTCGATGATGTCCCCGGTGCCGCCGTCGACGCCCAGGTTGATGCCGGACATGCTGTTGACCAGGCGCGTCGGGTCCCAGGACTTGGCCTGGTCGGCGATGCGGGCCTCGTCGTACTGGCCCCAGCCCTCGTTGAAGGTGACCCACATGACCACGGACGGGTGGCTGGAGTGTTCGTCGATCATCTCCTTCATCTCGTGCTCGTACTCGGTGCGGGCGGCGGCCGACGGGTTGACGGTGTTCATCGCCGGCATGTCCTGCCAGACCATCAGACCGAGCTTGTCCGCCCAGTAGAACCAGCGGTCGGGCTCGACCTTGATGTGCTTGCGCACCGAGTTGAAGCCCATCGCCTTGTGCATCTTGAGGTCGTACGCGAGTGCCTCGTCGGTGGGCGCGGTGTGCAGCCCGTCCGGCCAGAAGCCCTGGTCGAGGGTGGCCATCAGGAAGACCGGCTTGCCGTTGAGGACGGTGCGCGGGGTGCCGTTCACCTTCTCCACGGAGATGGACCGCATCCCGAAGTAGCTGCCGACCCGGTCCGAGCCGACGGTGACCTTGAGCTGGTAGAGGTGCGGGTCGTCGGCGGACCACAGGTGAGCGTGCGGGACGCGCACCTTGAGCGCCGATCCGGTGCGGCCGGTGGCGGTGCCCACCTTGCGCCTGCCGTCGTAGACGGTCGCGGTGACCGGGACGCCGTCCCGCACGCCGCGCGCCTCGACGGTGACGTTGCCGCCCGGGACGTCCGGGGTGATCTTCAGCGAGTCCGCGTGGTCGGCGGCGACCGGCTCCATCCAGACGGTCTGCCAGATGCCGGACGACGGGGTGTACCAGATGCCGCTCGGGTCCAGGCGCTGCTTGCCCATCGGCGGGTTCTCGCCGTCCTTGGCGTCGGTCGGGTCGTAGACGCCGACGATCAGCTCCTGGGTGCTGCCCGGCTTCAGCGCGTCGGTGACGTCCGCGCTGAACTTGTCGTAGCCGCCCTTGTGTTCGGTGACCTTGTGCCCGTTGACGTACACCTCGGCCTGCCAGTCGACGGCGCCGAAGTTCAGCTGGAGGCGCTTGCCGGAGCCGACCTTCCAGTTCTTCGGGACGGTGAAGGTCCGGCGGTACCACATCCGGTCCTCATGCCGTTCGATCCCGGAGAGCTGGGACTCGACCGGGTACGGGACGAGGATCTTCTCGCCGAGCTTCCTGCCGACCGGGGGCCGCTCCCCCGCCTTCGCCGCGGCGAACTCCCAGGAGCCATTGAGGTTCTGCCAGTTGTCGCGGGTGAGCTGGGGGCGCGGGTACTCGGGGAGGGCGTTCTTCGGCCCCACCTCGTCGGCCCACTTCGTGCTCAGCTCGTGCGTGGAGTGGTTCGGCCCACTGGACCAGAAGGCGCCGACCTGCTTGCCGTCCTGGCCGGCCAGCGCGCCGTCGCCGTCGTAGCGGATATCGGCGAGCCCGGTGGCGTTGCCGGCCTTGTTGCCGACGACCGGCTCCTTGAGGGCGACGGTCAAGCTGCGCGGGTCCTTCGGGTCGGCCCTGACCGCTCCGAGCGGCCACTCGGCGCCGCCGATCACCGCGTTCAGGTGGTTGACCAGGCCGGCCGGGAGCTTCCCGAGCTTCTGCGCGAAGTCCAGCTTGAGGGTGCGGCCGTCGGCGAGCACGGTCGCGGCGATCGCTCCGTCGTACGCGAAGTCGTCGGGCAGCCGGAAGGCGGACTGCGGCACCGGCACCTTGGTGCCGCCGGGCTCGGTCCACTTCAGGTGGAGGTTGGAGCCGCCCTCGTGCTCGAAGTACTCGACCTTGAAGTCGTAGGCGGTCCCCGCGGTCAACTCGACCGGCTCGGAGGTCTGTTCCTTCTCCCAGTCGTCGACCCAGTGGTCGATGACCGGCTTGCCGTCGATCCAGAGACGGAAGCCGTTGTCCCCGATCATGGAGAAGGTGGTGGCGCCGGACTTCTCCGGCACGATCTTCCCGGTCCACCGGATGCTGGCGTCGTCGGACTGCCCGGTGGCCGAGGACAGCCGCGATTCCAGGGTCGGGAAGTCGATGCCCGGATCGAACCCGGTGGCCTTGAGCTCACCGAAGTCGAAGGCGCCAGGGGCGGACTGGGTGTAGTACTCCCCCTTGAGCCCATGCACGTCGACCGGGCTCCCGGGGTCCTGGTCCGCCGCCGAAGCGGCGGGTACCGCGGACAGTCCCGCAGCGCCGACGACGGCGGCGAGCAGCAGGACAAGCTTCTTTCTGATGCGCACGGATCCTCCTTGTGAGGAAGGGTGGCGGCTCGTTGCAACAGGATGTACAACGTTGGAAGGAATGGCAGTTGGCATGACAGCACGACGAATACGACCCTGTCCAGGTGCATGACAATCCGTAGTCCGGAGGGAGCGGGACAGCCGGAACCGGCGGCAGACCGGCGTGGCACGGGGCAGGACGCACCCCCGCCGCGCCGCCCTTCGGCACGCCCGTGACCAGGAACGCGGCGGGCCGGGCGCCCTCGGCGCCTGGCTGCGGCATGCCCGCCGCCGTGGCCGGGGTCGGGCGTACGGACCCCGGGGCACGCAGGTCTTCGGCCGCCCCCGCCGACGGTCGTGGCGGACCGTCACCGCACCCGGCACAATGGGTCCGTGCCGAAGGACCCCGCCGAAATCGACGCAACGCCACCCGTGTCAGCGCCCGAACTGCCACGTCCGCGCACACAGGCCGCACGTGGGCGCCGGCACGGTCCGCGACCACCGACCACGCCCTGTCCGGCGGATCGCCCGCCGGCCCGCCCCGAGGAAGCGCGCGACCGCCCAGGCGCCCACCGTCTCGACGCCATCGCGCCGGCCATCCGTGTGCCGGCGGGACTCGTCGTCCTCGTCGGCCCGCCGGCCTCGGGCAAGACCAGCTTCGTTCAGGCATTGATCGCCGGCGGGCAGATCGACGCGGAGGCCGTCATCTCCAGCGACGAGATCCGCGCGGAACTCCTCGGTACCCCGCCCGCGCAGGCCGGCTCCGGCACCGAGGACGCACGGATCTTCGAGGAACGTGACCGCAGGATCATCGCCCGGCTCGCCGCCGGACACAGCGCCCTCGCCGAGTCGACGAACGTCACGCGGCCGGCACGCGCACGGCTCATCGCCATCGCCAGGCGCTTCGACGCCCCGGTGACCATGCTCCGGTTCGCCCCGGACGTCAGCGACCTCCTCCGGCAGTACGCGGAGCGGAACCGCAACGACCTCACCGCCGACGACGTCCGCGCCTACGCCGCGTCATGACCCTGGACGCCGGCGGCGAACAGCTCCGTGCCGAAGGCGCGGCCGCCGTCCACGATGTCCGCGGACGACGCCAGGCGGCCACGCCCGCCGAAGCCGCCGCACGCTTCTCCTTCGACTGACACACCCGACGTGTCCGCACGTGCCCTCCGGCATCCCTGAAGGCCCGGCCAACCCGGCGCGCTGTCGAGGACGGAGGCACCGCGTCCGGCGACGAGATGGCCCGCAGCGCGAAGAACGCGCCCACCGAGGCCGCTGCCGCCAGGCCGCATCCGGCTCGTCCGTCGTGCTGCCGACCCCTGCGCCCGGCCACCTGTCGTGACGCCGTGGACACCGGGAGTGCCACGGCTCGCGGCCCACCGCATCCGTGCGGGATGATCGTTCTGACGCCGTTCGCAGGGGGGACTACCGTCGGGAGGAGGACACCGTAACCACTGCCGTACTACCAAAGCAGTACGCCGGATCGCCGTCTCAAGGACGACGACGCGGCGGCTTTGAAGGGCCATCGTGGTGTACATGAGTTCCCTCGCGCTGTCCGTGCTGCTGTCACTGGTCTCCGCGGTCGCCTATGCGGCCGGCGCGATCGTCCAGGAGCGCGTCGCCACGGCCTCCGACGGCCGCTCGCTCGCTCCGCTGCGTGACCGTGTGTGGTGGGCCGCGGTGGCGCTGAACGGCGTGGGAGCGCTTCTGCACGTGGTGGCGCTGGCCTACGGTCCGCTCAGCCTCGTGCAGCCGCTGGGCGCCCTCACCATCGTCTTCGCGCTGCCGATGGCCGCTCTCTTCGTCGGCCGCAGGGCCGGGGCCACGGCCTGGCGCGGCGCGGTCATGGCGACCGTCGGGCTGGCCGGGCTGCTCGCCCTGACCGGAAGCTCCGACGCGCACACTCTGGGCGGCCCGCAGCAGCTGATGCTCGGCACGGTGACGTTCGGCGCGGTGGCGGCGCTCGTCCTGCTCTCGAAGGCGATGCGCCGGCCAGTGATGCGGAGTGTGGTGCTGGCCGGGGCCGCCGGTGTGGCGTTCGGTATCGCCTCGGTGTTCACGAAGACCGTGGCCATGGAGTGGACCTCGGGCTCGGTGGGGACCGGGCTGCCGGCCCTCCTGGTGATCGCGGCCCTCGCCGCGACCGGCCTGCTGCTGTCCCAGGCCGCTTACCGGGGAGCGGGCCTGACCGCCCCGCTCGCCACGGTCACCGTGGTGAACCCGGTGGTCGCGGCGGCCGTCGGCATCACGCTGTTCGGTGAGACGTTCCGCTACGGCACCCCGGGTACCGTGCTCGCCCTCGGCTGCGGGGTCGTCGCGGCCGGCGGGCTGATCCTGCTCACCACGGAACGCATGGGCGCCGAGCGCCGACGGGCCCAGGAGGCGGCCGCAGACGGGGCACGGGAGAGCGGCGAGAGCGCCGACGAGGTGCCGGGCGCCTCCGCCCCGCCCGCCGCCCCCTCCGCGCCCGAAGCCGGTTCCACTCCCGTCCCCGGCGCGGAGGCCGGGGATTTCGGCGGGCCCGCCGGCTCGCCGGCCCCGGCGGGCGCTTCACGGCGACAGGCCGGGGCGCCGCAGGCCGCGGTGACGTTCCCCGGTCCCCCGGGCCCTGCGGCCCCGGTCCCGGACACGTTTCACAGCCGGCTGCCGCGGCCTGTACGGATCCCGCCGGAGCGCCGGTCGGTGCAGGTCGAGTTCGCCCCGGGCCCACGGCCGCCGCACACCGGCGCCACCGGGCGCGGCGGATCGCCCGCCGGGTCCACCGCCTCGCCGCCCGCTGCCGGCGCCACAGCCGTGACGGCCGATGACGACGGACAGGGCGGGAGCGTTCAGACCTTGACGCCGCCCGCCCTGAGGTAGGCCACCGGGTCGATGTCGGAGCCGTACTCGGGGCCGGTGCGGACCTCGAAGTGCAGGTGCGGACCCGTCACGTTGCCGGTGGCGCCGGAGCGGGCGATGCGCTGGCCCTCACCGACACGCTGACCGGCGCGCACGTGGAGCGCCGACAGGTGCGCGTACTGGCTGTACTTGCCGTCGCTGTGCCGGATGACGATCTGGTACCCGTACGCCCCTCCCCAGCCCGCCGTGACGACCGTGCCCGCGGACATCGCCTTGACCGAGGTGCCGGTGGGCACGGGGAAGTCGACGCCGGTGTGGTAGCCGCTCGACCAGGAACCGGCCTGCCGGTACTGGGTGCCGGTACGGGCTTCGACCGGGGCGGTGATCCCGGCGTGCTTCGCGGTGTGCCCGGCGGTCCTGTGTGTCTCCGCCTTCTTCGGCGCGGGCCTGGCCTGCTGCTTGGGCTGGGCCGCCGGCCTGGGGTGCGACGGCTTGGCCGTCTGCTCGGGGTGTGCCTGCTTCGCCGGCTGCTTCGGATGCGCCTGCTTCGGCGCGGGCTGCGCCGTCCGCTTGGGCGCGGCGGGGCGGGCCGCCGGTTTCGCCTCCGCCTTCGGGGCGCTCTTCGGGCTCGTCCTCGGGGTCCCGGCCAGGTCGAGGCTGAGGCGCTGGCCGGGGAAGATCAGATCCGGGTCGTCGCCGACGACCTTGCGGTTCGCCGAGTACAGCCGCTGCCAGGCGCCGAGGTCGCGGTCGGCCGCGATCCCGGAGAGCGAGTCGCCGCTCGCCACGGTGTACGAGTCGCGCTTGCCCGGCACGGACGTCGGCGTGGCCGCCGGGGCCTGCTTCGTCCGGGCCTTGGCCGGCGCCGCGGTCCTGGCCTCCGTGGCCGCCCGCTTCGGCGCCGCGACCTTGGCCGTGTGCTCGCTCTGCGGGCTGATGTCGGGAGAGTCCCCGCCCCGCGCAAGTCCCGCCCGCGCGGAGCAGACCGGCCAGGCGCCCGGCCCCTGACCCTTCAGGACCTTCTCCGCGATGGCGATCTGCTGGTCCCTGCTGGCGAGGTCGGCGCGTGGCGCGTACTCCGCGCCGCCGTACGCGGCCCAGGTCGACCGGGTGAACTGCAGCCCGCCGAAATAGCCGTTACCGGTGTTGATGTGCCAGTTGCCGGTGGACTCGCACGCGGCCACCTTCTCCCACACATCGCCTGACGCGGCACCCGCCGAGGCGGCTGTGATCAGCGGGAGTGCTAGTCCCGCACCGCCCGCCGTGACCAGCACCGAGGCACGGTTGATGCGGCTCGGCTGGTATCTGCGGTGCCGTCCGTTCGCGGCCATGACTTGGCTCCCCCACTGACAGTAGGACACGTCGCAAGCGGTCAACTTATGTGCTGACAGCGGGTGATGACAAGAGCGCGACCGGTTACGCGCTTCAACACCCGCGCAACCGTTTCCCATTGACACGGTCGACGTCGGCCAGCGACGCTGGCCCAGGCACGACGGGAGAGCGCTCTCCGGCTACGGGGAGCGCTGGGGTGAAGGGACATGGCCGTCATGACGGACGAAGAGATCGACCGGCTGCTGGAGAAGCTCGACGCCACGCAGAAGGTGCGCCTGCTGACCGGCGGGAGCACCTGGCGCACCCACCCCGAACCTACTGTCGGACTGCGCGCCCTCACCCTCTCCGACGGACCGGCCGGGGTGCGCGGCGAGACGTGGGACGAGCGCGAGACCTCGCTCGTACTCCCCTCGCCGACCGCGATGGCGGCCTCCTGGGACGAACGGCTGCTCACGGATCTCGGCGCGCTGCTCGCCACCGAGGCCCGCCGCAAGGGCGTGGACGTGGTCCTCGCCCCGACCCTCAACCTGCACCGCTCCCCGCTCGGCGGGCGGCATTTCGAGTGCTTCTCCGAGGACCCGCTGCTCACCGGGCGGACCGGGGCCGCGCTGATCAAGGGCATCCAGTCCGGCGGGGTCTCCGCGACCGCCAAGCACTTCGTCGCCAACGACGCCGAGACGGACCGGCTGACCGTCGATGTGCGCGTGGACGAGCAGACCCTGCACGAGGTCTACCTCGCCCCCTTCGAGGCCGCGGTGGAGGCCGGGGTCTGGACCGTGATGTCCGCGTACAACAAGGTCGGCGGCGTGACCATGTCCGCCTCGCCGCTGCTGGAGAACCCGCTCAAGAGCGACTGGGGGTTCGACGGGACGGTCGTCTCGGACTGGGGAGGCGTGCGCACCCTCCTGGACACCGCCCGCTCCGCGCAGGACCTGGTGATGCCCGGACCCGACGGCCCCTGGGCGACCGGACTGCTCGCCGCCCTGGAGCAGGGCCTGGTCCCCGCCGACGTGGTCGACGACAAGGTGCGGCGGCTGCTGCGGCTGGCGCGGCGGGTGGGCGCGCTCGGCCCGCCCCGGCCCGCCCGGCGGCCCGCGGTGGCGCCCGCCGCGCGGCGCGCGCTGCTGCGCCGCGCCGTCGCCGCCGGTTCGGTACTGCTCCGCAACGACGGACGGCTCCTCCCGCTCGACCCGGCCGGGTTGCGCTCGGTCGCGGTGATCGGCACGCACGCCACGCAGGTACGGATCCAGGGCGGCGGCAGCGCGGAGGTCTTCCCCGACTCGGTGGTGACTCCGCTCGCCGGAATCCAGGAGGCGCTGGGCGGGGACGCGAGGGTGACCTACCGGCCGGGACTGCCGCCGTCGCCACTGCCCCGCCCCCTCACCCGGGACTGGTCGCGCGATCCCCGGTCCGGGGAACCCGGCGTACTCGTACGGCTGCTGGACGCGGACGGGGCCGAACTGCACGCCGAGCACCGGCTGTCCGGCCGGATCGTTGAGCCCTCCGTCACGGCCGGGGGCGCCTCGGCCGTGGAGATCCGGGCCCTGGTCCGGCCGCCCGTGGGCGGGGTGTGGACCTGGGCGGTGGGCGGCTGGGGCGCCATCACCCTGTCCGTCGGCGGCCGGGAGGTGCTGGCCGGGACCTTCCCGCTGGACAGCGACGATCCGACCCGCGTCCATGTCGCGCCGCCCGAGCACCGCGCGCGGGCCGAACTCGCGGCGGGCGAGGAGGTGGAGGTCGTGGCGCGGCGCTCGCTCGCGCCGCACTCCGGAGTCGCGACGATCCTCTCCGCCGCCCCGCCCGCCGGGGACGCGTCCGCCGCACTGGCCGACGCCGTGGCCGCCGCGCGGGCGGCGGAGGTCGCCGTGGCGGTCGTGGGCACCACCGAGCAGAGCGAGTCGGAGGGGCACGACCGCGAGAGCCTCGCCCTGCCGGAGGGGCAGGACGCGCTCGTCCGGGCCGTGGTGCGGGCCAACCCCCGCACGGTGGTCGTGGTCAACTCGGGCGGCCCGGTCGCCCTTCCCTGGCACACCCGGGTGCCCGCGCTGCTGCTCACCTGGTTCCCCGGGCAGGAGGCCGGAAGCGGGCTGGCGGACGTGCTGTTCGGCCTGGCCGAGCCGGGCGGCCGGCTGCCGACCACCTGGGGCGCCACCCAGGACGACGTACCGGTGCTCGACACGCTGCCCGGCCCCGACGGGCAACTGCGCTACGAGGAGGGCCTGCACCTCGGCTACCGCGCCTGGCTGCGCTCCGGCTCCGCGCCCGCCTACTGGTTCGGCCACGGACTGGGCTACACCGACTGGGAGTACGAGGAGCTGGCGGCCCCGGCCGGGGTTCGGGCCGGGGAACCCTTCGACGTGCGGGTGCGGGTGCGCAACTCGGGCCGGCGGACCGGCCGTGAGACGGTGCAGGTCTATCTCGCCAGGACCGGGTCCGCGGTCGAGAGGCCGGTGCGCCGACTGATCGGATACGCGGCCGTCCGGGCGCGGCCCGGCGAGAGCGTGGTGGCGGTGGTGCGGGTGTCCGGGCGGGCCCTGGCGCACTGGTCGGCCGAGCGGCACGGGTGGGAGACGGAGTCCGGCGAGTTCACGCTGCTGGCCGGCCGCTCGGCGGGCGGACTGCCGCTCGCGGCGACGCTGACGGCGGCCGGCGTACCGCTCTCGCCCGGCTCCGGCGTTCCCGAGGCAGCGGACCGCGATGGAGAGCGCTCTCCGTCGGTGCTATAAATGCGCTCATGACGGATGATCTGCGCTCGGCCGGCACACCCACCCTGGAGGACGTGGCGAGGGCGGCCGGGGTCTCCCGCGCCACCGTCTCCCGGGTGATCAACGGAGTACGCAATGTCGATCCGGTGATCCAGGAGGCCGTGCGCCGGGCGGTCGCCAGTACCGGATACGCGCCGAACCGCGCGGCACGCTCGCTGGTGACCCGGCGCACCGACGCCATCGCGCTGGTGGTCTCGGGCGCCGGGGTGGAGAGCGAACCGGCCGACGGGGCGCGCCCGTCCGGAGCCGGGGGCGCGGAGGCCGGCGAGCCCGACAGCGGCTCCGCCTTCACGGCGCAGGTCTTCGCGGACCCGTTCTTCGGCCGGGTGGTGACCGGGGTGGTGAACTATCTGCGGCCGCGCGGCATGCACCCGGTGCTGATGTTCGCCGAGACCTCACGGGCCCGGGAGGACGTGGTCTCCTTCCTCCGCCAGGGCAGCGCCGACGGCGCCCTGGTCGTGTCGACGCACGCGGAGGACCCGCTGCCGGCGCTGCTGACGGACGCGGGGCTGCCCGCGGTGCTGTACGCCCGGCCGGCCCGCCCGGTCCGGATCAGCTATGTCGACCTGGCCCACCAGGACGGCGCGCGGCTGGCGGCCGAGCATCTGCTGTCGCGGGGCTGCCGCCGCATCGCGACCATCACCGGGCCGCTGGACGTGCCCGCCGGGCAGGAGCGGCTGGCAGGCTTCCGCGACACGATGGCGGGGCTCGGACACCCGTACATCGCGATCGCCGAGGGGCAGTTCACCCAGGAGAGCGGCGAGGCGGCGATGGAGCGGCTGCTGGTCGAGCATCCCGACGTGGACGCGGTGTTCGCGGCCAACGACTTGATGGCGGTGGGCGCCTGCCATGTCCTGCGGGAACACGGGAAACGGGTACCGGAGGACGTCGCGGTGATCGGGTTCGACGACAGCAGCGCGGCGTCGGCCTGCCGTCCCCCGCTGACCACGATCCGCCAGCCGGTCGAGGCGATGGCCGCCGAGATGGCCCGGCTGCTGATCGAACGGCTGGCGAAGCCGGACGGCGCGACGACCTCCGTGATCTTCGAACCGGCACTGGTGGTGCGGGGCTCGGCGTAAGCCCGCGCGCGGACCCCCGCGACTTCGAGCCGGCGCGAGGACCTTGTGACGTCCACGCGCCCCTCGGGGTTGCGCGGCCGTCTCAGCCGCGGAAAGGATCGGGCGGTCGCCGCCCGGGGCCCTGCGGTCGCCGTGCCACCTGATCGGGGTTCGCGGTGAGCCCGACCGACCGGATACTCCCTCTCGCGGGCGTCGCCCCCGGGGCGCTCATGTCGTACGTGGTGAGCAGCCTGAACGAGCGGACGAGGTGGCGCAGGCAGCAAGCCGTGCGGTGAGACGAGCGCCACCTGACGGCCTGCGCGGAGTACGCCCACACCGTCAAGGAGCTGGCGGCCGGCTACCGGACGCCGGCCGTCGCCCGCGGCCTGACGTCGGGGCCGGTGGCGGGGCCGGCGCCCGAGGCACTGCCGGAACGAACTCGGCGCGCTGGAGTCCCGCAGGTCGGCGCTGTCCGAGACACTCGCGCTGCTCGGTGGCACCGAGGCGAACACCGCCTCCAAGACGCTGGACCACTGCGTGTGGCGGCTGGAGTGCCTGGCCCGCGGTATCCCCACCGAGGCCGAACAGGACTGGGACCAGGCGTATCTGGAGTTCCGCCAGGCACGGGACCGCTACGTCGCGTACGCGCGGCCGGTCTCGGCGTCCCCGGGGCCGTGGCCCGGGAGGTGGCCTGGCCGGCCGCGTGGCGTCCCACGGGCCGGCCGTCGCCCCCGCAGTGAACGGGGTGCCGGACGGACGGCCGTGCACGCCCGCACCGCCCTGGCGCCGCCCCGCACCGCTCGTCCACCCCGCCGCCTCAGCCCGCCGCGTCCGAAGCCGTCTGCGGGTACTCCCTCTTGCGTACCGCGTCCGCGGCGGTCCGGAACCCCGGCGCCGGGGAGCTGGGCCGGGGCTCGGGGGCCGGGCGGCTGCCGCCCCTGGCGAGGAAGTCGGCCAGCGGGAGCGTCGCGGCGCCGACCGTGACCGCGTCGGGGCCGAGGCGGCCCATCTCGATCGTGGTGCGGGCCGCGGCGTGCCGGAGCGCGTACTCCTGGGCGTAGCGGCGGATGTCCGGCAGCAGGTGCGGTCCGATCAGCAGGCCCGCCCAGCCGCCGAGCAGGATGCGCTCGGGCAGGAAGAGGTTGATCAGGTCCCCGAGGGCCGCGCCCAGGCATTCGGCCGTCTCGTCCAGCAGTGACACCGCCAGTGGGTCCGGCTCACCGCCCTGCCCGGGGTAGGCCGCGGCCAGCAGCGCGGCGAGAGCGGTCTCGTCGTCGGCGTCGGCGGCGAGCGGGCCCCCCGCCTCGTGCCAGCGCTCGCGCATCGCCTCGGCACCCGCGTACGCCTCCAGGCAGCCGATGGAGCCGCACCGGCAGCGGCGTCCGCGCAGCTGAACGGTGGTATGACCCCATTCGAGGGCCATGCTGCTGCGGTCCTCGTCGAGCAGGTCGCCGTGGTTCACACAGGCGCCGACGCCGGAGCCGATGAGCGCGATGGCCGAAGCCCCCGCACCCCGGCCGCCGCCGAACCACATCTCGGCCTGGCCCAGCGTCTTGGCACCGTTGTCGATGAAGAACGGCACCTCCGGCGGGACCCGGACGGCTTCGCGGAGCAGCCGCTCGAAGGGAACGGCACTCCAGTCGATCGTCTGACCGTGGACGACCGAGCCCACATCACCGACGGCGCCGTCCGGAGCGTCCCGCTCGATGATCCCCGGCACGCCGATCCCGATGCCGAGCAGCCGGCGCGGGTCGGCCCCGGCGTCCCGCAGCACATCCGCGACGCCGCTGCGGACGTGGCCGACGATGCGGCTGACGTCGTAACCGTGCTGGGCCAGCAGCCGTTCGGTACGGGCGAGTTCGGTGAGGGAGAGGTCGAAGAGCTCCACCCTTATCCGGGTCTCCCCGATGTCGATGCCGATCAGGAGCCCGCCCGTAGGCGCGACGCGCAGCAGCGTGCGGGGGCGGCCGCCGTCGGAGTCGACGACCCCGGCCTCTTCCAGGAGGCCCTCGGCGTCGAGTTCCGTAACGACGTTGCTGATGGAACCCGAGCTCAGCCCGGTGGCAGGACCGAGCTCCTGGCGGCTCAGCGGGCCGTCGAAATACAACCGTTGCAACACTCTTGCCCGGTTGCCCCGTCGCAGGTCACGCACGGTCCGTCTGTTGCGCTCAGCCATGTGGCTCCTTCCCTTCCCGCAACATACCGTGACCGCGGGACTTGACGCGACCTTCTCTCACCTCTTACATCACGGCATAAATTAAGTCATGAAGATCGTTCGATTCCCGAACACGGCCTTCCCTCCGGAAAGGGGACATCCGGCGCGCGCACGCCGGGGGCGGTTCGCCCGACAGTGGCGGCCGCAGCGATTCACCGAAGACGTTCACCCGCTGAGCGCCCGTCCGGGCCTCCGGCATCGAGGGCGGCAAGATGCCCGCTTTCCGGGCCGGCGACGCCCGGAAAGCGGGCCGGCATCAAGGTCCAGCCGGCGGCCGCACTCTGCGCCGATCCGGTCCGCGGGATCCTCGCCGTCTGCGCGTCCGACCGGAGCCCGCTCCTCCGGTCGGCGCCGGCGTGTCCACGGCGGACCGTTGGAGCGGGGCCGCCCGATCCCCGTCCGGCCCGTGCGGGGCGGCCGTGAAGCGACCATGAAACGGACATGAGTCCGCGTTGGTCACGGATTTCCGTGACCAACGCGGACTTCCTCACCGCACCGACAGCGGGGATGGGACGGTGCGGGCGGCCCTACGGGATCAGCAGCCCTGCTCGGGCGCGGAGCCCCGGTTCGGAGAGCGCTCTCCGAACCCCGAACAGTGTTGCCCCGCCGCTCGGGGGGTGTCAAGGCGAACGAGCGGGCCGCAGGAGTCCGGCGCTGCTTCAAGAGCTCCCGCAGCGACAGGAGAGGACGTCGGCAAACGTGGAGGGGCCGGGTTCGACACCGGCGGCCGGTGAGTAGCTTGACCATGGCCGAGAGGCTCCACAGACACGGCGTAGGGCATCCGGACACGGCGTGGGGCATCCGGCTCACGGAAGAGCGCTCGCCCGCCACTCCCAAGGGGGAGACGTACATGAAGACGTACTTGCCTCTCGATGGCCAGAGCACGTGGGACCTGCTCCGGCAACTCGATGACCCGCAGCACATGGAGTTCCCACGCGGCTACGACCATGCCACCGCCCGAACCCGGTTCGAACGGCTCGCAGCCCGTCTGGACGCGCGGTTCCAATGCGTCTGCAGCGTCGACCGCGAGGTCCAGGACGCCAGCCATCACGGAACGGTCGTGATCCCCGCAACCGCCGCTGACAGCGCCGAACACATCACGGTGGTCATCAGCAACTTCGGGAACCTGGCCGTCGTGGCCTTGGGTGATCCCGGCGTCCTCGACGAGGAGGAGGAGCGTGAGCTCTTCCACACCACCGATCGACTCCGCATCGGGGAAGAACTCGACGCCCTCGGCTACACCGTCATCTCGGAGCACCTGCTCCGGACGGGATACGACGGGGTCAGCGACCTCGTCTCCTCCTACCCGCCCGAGTACCACCCGACGTGGTGGATCCGCTTCTTCGGTTACCTGTGATCCCGCCTCCAGGGTGCTCGGCAGCAGCATTTCGAGAAGATCACCCACGCACGGCATCGACACCGGCCGGCGAACCGAGCGTGGGACCGGAACCTTCAAGCCCTTCCGGGCCGTCGCGACCCGTTACGAAGGACGGCGGTCCTACGTTTCCCACGGCACCGCCACGGCCGCAGTGATCCGGCTCCGGCCCTGAACGCAATCACCTCTTCCGATTCGACACCCGAGAAAAAGGCAGCAATGCCGCAAATGAGACAACTGGACAGACTCCCGCGCTCCACGGCTGCGGCACGATCCTCACGGCGGCAACCGCCAGAACTGCCAACAGGACCCAGCTCGCGACGCGCCACGGATGCCCGACCGGCGTCCTGGCCACGATGGCCCAACGGCCCCGGAAACCATCCCCCGTCGATCCCCTGTGCAGACCCTGGTGTCACTGGCAGGCGACCATCCATGATCCGGCGGACAGGCCCCAGGTGCCCACGGGCATGGCACGCCCGTTCGGGGCACATCGGCGACACCGCGACAGCCTCACGGTCCGCGGTCGGATGTACCTCGTAAGCTCGGGAGTCCGTTCCACCATGGTGGTCGGCCGAACTGCCGAAGACCACGAAACCGGAAGCAGGCGGAACCTCGATGAGCAGCACAGCGCAGATCGGTGTCACAGGACTTGCCGTCATGGGGCGCAACCTGGCCCGGAACTTCGCCCGCAACGGATACACCGTTGCTGTGCACAACCGTACGGCCGCTCGTACCCGCGAACTCGTCGAGAAGTTCGGCGACGAGGGTGATTTCATCGCCGCGGAGAGTGCCGAGGACTTCGTGGCGGCGCTGGAGAAGCCACGACGCCTGGTCGTCATGGTGAAGGCCGGAGAGCCCACGGACGCGGTGATCGCGGAGTTCGCGCCCCTCCTGGAACCCGGCGACGTGATCATCGACGGAGGCAACGCGCACTTCGCGGACACGCGCCGCCGGGAGCAGGCTCTGCGCAAGCAGGGCCTCCACTTCGTCGGCACCGGGGTGTCCGGCGGCGAGGAAGGCGCGCTCAACGGGCCGAGCATCATGCCGGGCGGCAGCCGGGAGTCCTACGACTCGCTCGGGCCGATGCTGGAGAAGATCTCCGCGAAGGCCAAGGACGGCGCGCCGTGCGTCACGCATGTCGGCCCCGATGGTGCCGGGCACTTCGTGAAGATGACGCACAACGGCATCGAGTACGCGGACATGCAGCTCATCGGTGAGGCCTACCAGCTGCTCCGCGACGTGGCGGGGTACTCCCCCGCGCAGATCGCGGACATCTTCCGTACCTGGAACACCGGGCGCCTGGACTCCTACCTCATCGAGATCACCGCGGAAGTGCTGTCGCACGTCGATGCGGCGACCGGCAAGCCCTTCGTCGATGTCGTGCGTGACCAGGCGGAGCAGAAGGGCACCGGACGCTGGACCGTGCAGATCGCCCTGGACCTGGGCGTCCCGGTCTCCGGCATCGCCGAGGCCGTCTTCGCCCGCTCCGTCTCCGGCCACGCCGACCTCCGCGAAGCCTCACACCACCTCGCCGGACCGGCCGCCCACAAGCTCGGCAAGGACGAGGCGGCGGCATTCGCCGACCAGGTCGAGCAGGCCCTGTACGCCTCGAAGATCGTCGCCTACACCCAGGGCTTCCACGAGATCGCGGCCGGCAGCGAGCAGTACGACTGGGACATCGACCTCGGCAAGGTCGCCGCGATCTGGCGCGGCGGCTGCATCATCCGGGCCGCGTTCCTCGACAGGATCACCAGCGCCTACGAGGCCCAGCCCGACATGCCGAGCCTCCTCTCCGACAAGAGCTTCGCCCAGGAGATCGCCGCCGCCCAGGACGACTGGCGCGCCGTCGTCGCCGCCGCAGTGACCCAGGGCGTTCCGACCCCGGCCTTCGCCGCCACCCTCGCCTACTACGACTCCCTGCGCGCCGAACGCCTGCCCGCCGCACTCACCCAGGGCCAGCGCGACTACTTCGGCGCCCACACCTACCGCCGGGTCGACCGCGACGGCGTCTTCCACACGCTCTGGGGCGGCGACAAGACCGAAGTCGAGAACTGACGGGCGGACCGGCCGGCCGGCTCCGGACAGGTGTGCCGGACCCGCTGTGCCGGACGGCTCACATCCTGGCGCCGAAGTCCTGGGTCCACCACGGTCCGCCGGAGCCCTTGTGGATGCCGACGCCGAGGTCCTTGAAGGAACAGTTGAGGATGTTGGCGCGGTGACCCGGGCTGTTCATCCAGGACTCCATCACCGATGCGGGAGTCTGCTGACCCCGGGCTATGTTCTCGCCGTACGTCGACCAGTGGTAGCCGGCGTCGGTGATGCGGCGTCCGGGGTCGGCGCCGTCGGGGTTGGTGTGCTCGAAGAAGTCACGGGCGGCCATGTCCTCGGAGTGGCGCAGTGCCGCGTCCGTGAGCTGCGCGTCCTCCTTGACCGGCCCGCATCCGGCCTTCGCCCGCTCCTGGTTGACCAGGGCTACGACCTGGGCCGTCTCGCTCGCGGGGGCGGGTTGCGTGGCTGGGGCATTCGACGGGCGGGGTACGGACGTCTTCTCCGGCGGCGGGGCGACGGTCCTGGGCGGTTTGCGGGCCGGGGAGGCGGAGGTGCTCCGCTTGGTGGACGGCGAGGGCGAGACCGAGTGCGAGCGTGAGGGCGACGCGGACGCCGAGGGCGGCGACGAGGTGGTGGCCGGGCTCTCGGACGCCGTGAGATCGGCGATGGGCGCCGCCGAGGTGCGCGACGCGCTGTCCCCCTCGGTCCCCGCTCCGGGCCCGAGGGCCGCGTACCAGAGGCCCCCGCCGGTCATGCACGCCACCACCACCGCGCCGCCGACCGCCCGGCGCTGGATCCGCCGGCGCCGGCGTGCGGCAGCTCGGGAGGCGTCCCGGCCGCCCGTGTGCCGGCCGCCCCCGGACCGGTGGCGGCCGGCACGGGCCGCGGTCGCGCCGTCGCCCGCTGCGGCGTCGAGAGCATGTGCGGCGGCGACCGGCGCCGTGTCGTCCCGGGCGGGCCACAGCACGAGGAGCGCCGCGGGCACGGCCACCAGCGCGAGTCCGGCCAGCAGGCCCTCGGCGGGCATCAGGCCGCTCCACAGTCCGGCGCACCGGAGGCAGTCACGGGCGTGCCGGGCTATTCGCTTGCGCCACAGGGCCGAGGGGCGGCCGTCCCAGGTGGTGAGGACGGCGCGCAGCTCCTCGCACGGCGGCTGCGCGCCGAGGGCCCGCACGACGACGCGGGCCGTCTCCAGCTGCGCCTTCATCCGCTGCACCCGGACCGCCGCGTACTGCGGCGAGAGCTCCAGCGCCTGGGCCACCTCGGTCCGGGTCAGCTCCCCCGCGCACTCCAGCCACCACAGCGACAGCAGGCCCCGGTCGTCCGGCTCCAGCCAGCGCGTCGCGCACGCCGTCTCCTGGCGCTGTCCGGACAACTGCAGGCGCATCATCGTCAGGTCGACGAAGTCGGCCCCCGGGTCGGCGATCTCCCCGGCCTCCTCCAGCGTTCCGGGGGCGATGTCGCGGTCCCGCCAGTGCGCACGTATCTGGTTCATCGCGATCGCCACCAGCCAGGAGCGGAAACTCTCCGGGGTGCGCAGAGCGCCGAGGCCGTCCAGTGCGCGCAGCATGGTGTCCTGCACCACGTCGTCGACGTCCGCCGAACCGTTCAGGGCCCGGCCCACGATGTTGTAGACGAGCGGAAGGTAGGCGCTGGCCAGTGCGTCCTGCGCCCCCGCGTCCCCGTTGCGCGCGGCGATCACCAGTGGCACCGGGTCCACCGTGTGCTGCTGACTGCTCATGTCTCAGATCCCTGTCCTGTAGGCCGCCGATGATGCCCGATGACTGGGAGACCGCCGCGGGCGGCCGGGATATCAGTTCCTCCGGCCGGAGTTTCCGGTACGGGTCCGGCGCGGCCGGACCCGACGGCTCAGGCGAGCTTCTTGAGCAGCTCCCCCGCGAGCGGTGCGGCGGAGGCCGGGTTCTGGCCGGTGACCAGATTGCGGTCGACGACCACGTACGGGGCCCACGGCTCGCCCTCCTGGAAGTCGGTGCCGATCTCCACGAGGCGGTCCTGGAGCAGCCACTTGGCCTTGTCCGCGAAGCCGGCCTGGCTCTCCTCCGTGTTGGTGAAACCGGTGAGCCGGTAGCCGGCGAAGGCGTTGGTGCCGTCGCTCTTCGTGGCCGCGAGCACGGCGGCCGGGGCGTGGCAGACGATGCCGAGGGGCAGCCTCACTTCCAGCGCCCTGGTCAGCAGCTTCCCGGAGTCCACGTTCACCGCCAGGTCCTCCATGGGGCCGTGGCCGCCGGGGTAGAACACCGCCGCGTAGTCCGCCAGGTCGACGTCCGCCAGGCTCAGCGGCTGCTGGAGTTCGTTCATGGAGGCGAGGACGTTCGCCACCCGGTCGGCGTTCTCCTGACCGTCGTTGAACTCCGGCGCCAGACTTCCCCGGTCCACGGTCGGCACCACGCCGCCGGGAGTGGCGACGACGATCTCGTACCCGGCCGCCTTGAACCGCTCGTACGGTGCGACGGCTTCCTCGGCCCAGAAACCGGTCGGGTGCACGCTCCCGTCGGCCAGGGTCCAGTGGTCGGAACCGGTCATCACGAAAAGGATCTTTGCCATCTCACATCTTCCGCAGGGCCCCGGCGTCAGCCGTCCGGGACGATTCCGCGCGATTTCGCGCCTACGGGCCCGACCGTACGGTGCCCACCCGCCGGAGCCCGGCAGGGGCGCCACGGTGGGGCGCCGGACAGCCATGGGGATGACGTGGATGGAGCACACGGCGGGCGTCCGCCTGCCGTCGGCCGCAGACGGGAGGCGGCACGGTTCGCTGCCCGATCGGCGCAATCCCCGACCCCGCAGTCCCGGCGGCGCCTCGGGCCGTGCCCGACCGGCCGGTACGGTGAAGGATCGCGCCGCCGCAACCGTCGCACCGCCCGGCACGGCGGGAGCGACGGCGCTTTCCTTCCGGCGGCCGGCTGCCCGGAAGGTCTCAAGGGTTTCGGAGGGTCTGTGGCAATCGACATCAATGAACCGTTCGGTCAGAACTGGACGCACGCGGCACAGTTCGGCATCGCGTTCGGGCTCTCGTGCGCGATCGGGATCGAACGGGAGATCCGCCAGAAGGCGGCCGGTCTGCGCACGTACACGATCGTCGGGCTCGGGGCCGCCCTGTTCACCCTGGTCAGCAAGTTCGGCTTCTCGGACGTACTGGTCACCGGACAGGTCGAGTTGGACCCGTCCCGGGTGGCGGCGCAGATCGTCTCCGGGCTCGGGTTCATCGGCGGTGGCGTCATCTTCGTCCACCGCGGCTCGGTCAAGGGGCTGACGACGGCCGCGTCGATCTGGCTGACCGCGGCGGTCGGCTGCGCGGCCGGCGCGGGCCTGCCCGTCCTCGCGACTCTCGCCACACTCGCCTACTTCCTGGTGTCGTACGGCGTCCGGCCGCTGGCTCACCGCCTCCCGGCGCTGCGCAACGCCTCGATCGGGTACCGGATCACTTACACGGAGGGGGTGGGCGCGCTGCGGGAGCTGGTCAAGCACTGCACGGAGGCGGGGTTCGCGATCTCCGAGCTGACCACGCTCGCCGCCGACGGCGAGGGAATGTTCCGGCGCCGCCGCCGGTCGGAGACCGAGCCGCCGCCCGAGCGGACCGTCGAGGTCGCGCTCGTCGTGCAGGGCAGGGGCGATCCGGACGCGCTGATGGCCCGGCTTTCGAGCACCACGGGCGTGCTGGCGTGCAGCCGGAGTGACCTCGCGGACGAGTGAACGTTCCGGGGGGGACGTGCGAGGCGCCGGCGCGGACATCGCCCGGTCGGACGCGCTGGGGTGCGGCACCCCGCCGGGTGTGGGTAAGTGGCAGCGGGCCCCGCTGCCGTCACGTACGCGGGTACCGCCGTACTGCCTTGTCGCCCACGCCATCCCATGGAGCCGCCGCATGCCCGGGACCACCGAGGAAGCGGCCGCGGCGCAGCCCGTGGTCGCGCCGCTGACCAGCGCCGCCCTGATCCTGGTCGCCACGATCGAGCCGGGCGGTGAGCCGGCTGTCCGCGAGGCACTGCCGGATCTGGCGGCCCTAGCCCGCTCCATCGGGTTCCGTTTCCCCGGGGCGGGGCTGGCCTGTGTGACCGGGTTCGGTTCCGATGCCTGGAGCCGGCTGTTCGCGGGGCCGCGCCCCGCCTCGCTCCACCCCTTCCAGGAGCTCCACGGGCCCCGCCACCACGCCCCCGCCACCCCGGGCGATCTGCTGTTCCACATCCGGGCCGAGCGGATGGACGTGTGCTACGAGTGGGCGTCCCAGCTGCTCGGCCGGCTCGGCGGCGCGGTGAAGGTCGTCGACGAGACGCACGGGTTCCGCTACTTCGACCACCGGGACCTGCTGGGCTTCGTCGACGGCACCGAGAACCCGGTGGGGCCGGACGCGCGGTCGGCGGCGCTGGTCGGCGACGAGGACCCGGACTTCGCGGGCGGCAGCTACGTCGTCGTGCAGAAGTACCTGCACGATCTGACGTCGTGGAACGCACTGAGCACCGAGGAGCAGGAACGGGTGATCGGGCGGACCAAGTTCACGGACATCGAGTTCGCCGACGACGTCAAACCCGCCGACTCCCACGTGGCGCTGAACACCATCACGGACCCGGACGGCACGGAGCGCGACATCCTGCGCGCCAACATGGCGTTCGGCAGCTTCGGGCAGGGTGAGTTCGGTACGTACTTCATCGCGTACGCCGCCGATCCCGGCGTCACCGAGCAGATGCTCCGCAACATGTTCCTCGGCAGTCCCCCCGGCACCCACGACCGCATCCTCGACTTCTCGACCGCGGTCACCGGCACGCTCTTCCACGCCCCCAGCGCCGACTTCCTCGACGCCCCGCCGCCGTCGCCCGCGTCCGCCGAGGCCGGGACCCGGGCCCTGCCGGAGCCGCCGTCCGCGCCGGCTTCGCAGGCCCCGGTCCCGCCGGGCTCCCGTGACGGTTCGCTGCACATCGGCAGCCTGCAAGAAAGCGCCCAGTGATGAACAACCTCCACCGCGAACTCGCCCCTGTCACGCAAGCCGCCTGGGACCAGATCGAGGAGGAGGCCCGGCGCACCTTCAGCCGCCATCTGGCGGGCCGCCGCGTCGTCGACGTCCGCGGCCCCGAGGGCGCCCAGTTGGCGGCCGTCGGCGACGGCCACCTCCGGGAGATCGACCCGCCCACCCCCGATGTGCTGGCGCGTGCCCGCACGTCGGTGCCGGTCATCGAGTGGCGGGTGCCGTTCACGGTGACGCGGGCTGCCGTGGACGATGTGGAGCGCGGCTCCGACGACAGCGACTGGCAGCCGGTCAAGGACGCCGCCAGAACCTGTGCGTTCGCAGAGGACATGGCGCTCATCGACGGCTACGCGGCGGCCGGGATCACCGGCCTGCGGGACGGTTCCTCGCACAGCCCGCTGGCACTTCCGGCGGACGCGCGGGACTATCCGGCAACGGTCAGCCAGGCGCTGACCCAGCTGCGGCTGGCCGGTGTCGACGGGCCCTACCGGCTGCTGCTCGGCGCTGACGCGTTCACGGAGGCGACGGAGACGTCCGACCACGGATATCCCGTCTCCACCCATCTGGCCCGGCTGCTGGACGACCAGATCCTGTGGGCGCCGGCGGTGGCGGGCGGGGTGCTGCTCTCCACCCGGGGCGGCGACTTCGAGCTGTGCCTGGGCGAGGATCTGTCGATCGGCTACCAGGAGCACGACGCGACGACCGTCAGCCTGTACTTCCAGCAGTCGTTCACGTTCCGGATGCTGACGCCGGAGGCCGTGGTCCCGATCATCGCCTGATCGCGGCTCGTGCCGGAGGCCCAGGACGTCGGGCCTCCGGCACGAATACGGAATATGACGGTGATCATCGAGCCGGCCGAGGGGCGGAAAGGCCGCGGCCGGTCACCCGTGGCGGTCGAGCGCATCGGTCAGCCGACCGGTGAGGGCTCCGGCTCCGGCGGCGGCACCGGTTCGGGGTTCGGCGCGGGCGGCTGCGGAATCGGGTCGGGCGAGGGGCCCGGCGGTGTCGGGACCGGCGGCGTCGGCCCCGGGCCGGGCGGCACCGGTGTGGGTTCCGGCAGCGGCTGCGGCGGCCCCGGCACGGGCCCCGGGGTCGGCGCGGGCGGAACGGGGTCGGGGAACGGATGGGTCATCTCGGGCCTCCGAACGGTCTGGGTGGATCTCCTCCACCGTCTCCCGGAGCGGCTGCCCGCGCCCGGCGAGTCCATACGTTCGGGCTACGAATGATCCGCCCGGCCCACCGAGGCGGCTGCCGCAGCCGCTGCGGCCAGGCCCGGACGCGGGCTGGACAGCACCGGAATCCGCGTGACCGTACGGGTGACGGCACCGGCCATGGACGCCTGGGCCAGCACGATCACGTCGGCGTCCGTCACCGCGTCGGTGGCCTCGGCCACCAGATCCAGGTAGCCGTCGTGCTCGCCCGCCTCGAAGCGCTCCCAGGCGCCCTCGACCAGCACGGTGCGCACCTCCGGCGGACGCCGGCCCGCCCTGTCGGCCTCCTCGGCGAGCAGGGCGAGGGTCGGCGGCAGAGTGGCGGCGACCGTCGCGATGACCGTGACCCGCTCCTCGCGGGCGGCGGCGGCCGCCATCGGCCGGTCGACCCGGAGCACCGGGACGCCGAGTGCCGGGCCGAGCGACTCGGCGACCCCGCCGATCGTCGAGCACGTACAGAGCACCGCCGTGGCCCCCTCGGCGACCGCGGCGACGAGCACCGCCTCGACGTCGCCCGCCACCGCCTGCGGCCCGCTCTCCCCGGCCCGGTCGAGGAGGTCCTCGAGCACGAGGTGGCGCAGGACGAGCTCCGGATGGCCGGCGTCGCGCAGGGCGTCGAAGACCGGGACATGCGCCGGGGAGGTGTGCAGCAGAGCCAGGGGCATGGGCGAAACGCTACCGGCCCCGCCGCCTGCCCCGGTGATCAGTACAGCTCGGGATGCGACGTGAGCTGTTCCTTCGCCCGCTCCACCAGTTCGGCCGGGGCCTGTGGTGCCTCGTCGGGGTGGCGCGACGCCCACTTCGCCGCGTACGGGCAGAGCGGCACGACAGGGACGCCCTCCCGGCCCGCGATGGCGTAGAACTCCCTGACCAGGGCGCTCCCGATCCCCTTGCCCTCGTGCCCCGGCTCGACGACCGTGTGCACGGCGACGAGCGCGGCGGGTGCCCCGTCCATCACGAAGTACACGACGACGCCGGCGGGCGTGCCGTTCTCGTACGCGAGCAGCTTGCCGACCGCCCGGTCGTCGACGAGGTCGATTCCGTTGCGTCCGCTCCGGTCCGCCATGACGGGTGCTCCTTTGTCGGGTCGGTCGCTTCAGCGCGCCGCGGGCACGGCGTGCGGGCTGCGCGCGGTGTCGGTACCCGGAACGGGAGCGGAGGCGTCGGCCCCGAGCTCGACGATCCGGTTGCCCGCGTCGACGTGGACGACACGCGGGACCAGGCCGCGCGCCTCGGCGTCGTCGACCTGCGCGTAGCTGATCAGGATGACCAGGTCGCCGGGGTGCACGAGGTGGGCGGCCGCGCCGTTGATCCCGATGACCCCCGAGCCGCGCTCGCCCTCGATGACGTACGTCTCCAGCCGGGCGCCGTTGTCGATGTCGACGATGTGCACGAGCTCGCCGGGCAGCAGATCCGCCGCCTCCATGAGCTCGGCGTCGACGGTGACGGAGCCGACGTAGTGCAGGTCGGCCTGGGTCACGGTGGCCCGGTGGATCTTGGACTTGAACATGGTGCGCATCATCGAGGCACTCCTGGATCTAGGCTCCCTGCCTGCGTTTTTGCAGGTCAAGGGCTGTTTCGACATCCTACAGCGAGTCGCAGGTCCGGGCAGCTTTCCCCACGTTCTCCAGGGCTCACGCTGACCGCCTGCTGACTTTCCTGGCACGCCGTCGGTCGGCCGGAGGAGGATCACACCCCCTCACTGGGCCCCACCCCAGCGGCGGCCCAAGCCTACGCAGCACCACCGAGGGACGGCCGTGATCACGGTCACACGGGCGGCCGGCGAGGAGTTCGCCGAGTACGGCCTTGCGGGTGCACGCGTCGAGCGGATCGTGGCCACGTCAGGGGTCAACAGCGCGCTGCTCCACCGGCACTTCGGCAGCAAGGCCGGCCTGTTCGACGCGGTCTTCGCCGAACCTGCGGCAGAGGCTGTCGACGCCGTTCCAGTCACCCCCGAGGACCTGGCGCAGTACGCCGGAGCTCTGTTCGACTTCCACCAAGCAGGGTCTGCGTCGTAGGCGCTGAGCATGGCATCGGACGGGCGCGCGTGCGTCCGCACCGCCCCGATCTCCATGATCACGGCGGCGGTCAGCGCCGGTGCCCGTGCACCCAGCTCGGGAAGGCGGCGGTGGGCCAGCCTGGCGAGGTCCGCGACGTTGGCCGCTGCCCCCCTTTCGTAGCGGGCGGCGACGTGCGCGGAGACGTTGGCTCCAGCACCCCCGCCCGTGTGCTCAGCAGTTCGCACAGCACCTGGCGCTGGGCCGGCGACTCGGTGAGGACCGCAACGTACTGCTCGGCGCGCCGGTCCCGCCCGTACGAGTTCGGCGTCCACGGCTACGGAATCCACGGCCGCCCGGCCGCGAAGGGTACGGTCCGGCAGGTCCAGCACCGGCAGCGCAACCACCGCGCCACCCTGATCACCGACGACGACAGCCGGCACCTGCTCCACCTTCGCCAGGGACGCCCTGTCGCCCACGACCGGGGCGGCGCGGCCGGGAACTCGACATCATGGTGAGGCGCAACACCCCGCGCGCCTCGTTCGAGGATCTGCTCAGCTCGGCGCCGCGGCGTTCACGCCACCGGCATCGCCGCCGCCCTCGCCTCCCCCTTCGCGCAGGGAGTGGATCATGCTCCGCAGGATCCGGAACGCCGCCGCCTGCTCGGTCCCGGTCATGCCGGCCAGCATCCTCACCTCCACGGACCGGACCGCTGCGGTCGCCTTCTCCAGGCTCCGCCGGCCACGAGGCGTGAGCCGAGCGGGAAGGACCTTCCCGACGCGCGCTTCCGCAGGCCTGGTCACGTAGCCATCCCGTTCAAGGGTCTGGAGCAGCACGTTCATCGACTGCCGGGTGACGAACGCGCCACGCGCCAGCCCGGAGTTCGACAAGCCCGGCCGCTGAGCGAGCAGTTCGAGGCAGGAGTAGTGCGTCACGGTCATCCCGAGTGGCCGCAGCACCTCCTCCATGGCCGCACGCAGGGCGCTCGAGGCCTCCTTCAGCAGGTAGCCCAGCGATTTGTCCAGGTCGATGCCGACGCCGTTTTGACTCATGTCAGTAGTCTGACATACATTGGTTCGTGTCAGGATACTGACACGAACAGAAGGAGCACCATCATGCCCGCCACCGGCCCCGACTTCATCTCGCTCCAGGTGCACGACCTCGATGCCTCGCAGGCGTTCTACGAGCAGTACCTCGGCCTGGTCCGCTCGCCGGCCGGGCCTCCGCATGCCGTCGTCTTCGAGACGAAGCCGATCGCGTTCGCGCTCCGTGACATCGTTCCCGGCACCGATCTCGCATCCGTCGCCCAGCCCGGCATCGGCGCCGCGATCTGGCTCCACGCCACCGATACCCAGGCCATCCACGACGCTCTCGTCGCCGACGGCCACACCATCACCTGCGCGCCGATCGACGGCCCCTTCGGCCGGACATTCACCTTCGCCGACCCCGACGGCTACCGGATCACCCTCCACGACCGCGCCTGACGGACGAACGCTCCGGTCGGGAGCGGCCGTGGGGCCCACTCCGTCCCGGGCGCAGCGGTCAGGGCAGGATGGAGTCCACGTAGCCGCCGTCCACCCGCAGAGCCCCGCCCGTGGTCGCGGAGGCGAAGGACGAGGCCAGGTAGACGACCATGTGGGCGATCTCGGCCGGCTCGATGAGGCGCTGGAGCAGCGACTGCGGCCGGTGCCTGCGCATGAACTCGCGTTGCGCCTCGTCCCACGGAAGGTCCTTGTCGACCAGCTCGTAGACGAAGTCCTCGACCCCACCGGTGTGCGTCGGACCGGCGATGACGGAGTTGACCGTCACGCCCGTGCCCGCGGCGTCCTTCGCGAAGCCGCGGGCGACGGCCAGCAGCGCCGTCTTGGAGACGCCGTAGTGGATCATCTCCGCCGGGATGACCACAGCCGAGTCGCTGGCGATGTACTGCACCCGGCCCCAGCCGTTCTCCTTCATGCCCGGCAGATACGCCCGGGTCATACGGATCGCGGCCAGGACGTTGACCTCGAAGTAGCGCCGCCAGTCGTCGTCACTGATCTCCAGCGCCGGCTGGGCGCCGAAGATACCGAGATTGTTGACGAGGATGTCGGCGCGCGGCAGCGCGTCGCGCACCTGGCGGGCACCCTCGTCGGTGGCGATGTCGCCCGGCGCGGCGACGAACTCCGCCTCGGGGCACTGTTGGCGCAGCCGCTCGATGGCGGCGGCCACCGAATCGGCACTGCGGCCGTTGACCGCGACGCGGGCACCCGCGCCCGCGAGGCCGGCGGCGATCGCCGCGCCGATTCCCTGCGTGGAGCCGGTGACCAGGGCTGATTTTCCGGAGAGATTGACGAGCATGGAAGTCGCATTCCCTGGATGAATCAGGATCAATCAGGGTTAACGACGCGGGGAGCGATTGCCGGTGATGGGGCGGAGGCCGTTCAGGGCCGCGATGCGTCGAAGGGCAGAAGCCGATGGAAGACGGCCCTGGCCTGGCCCGGTCCGTTGTAGTCTTCGACGATCTTGACGTCGAAGCCGAGACTGCGGTGGAACGCGATCGAGCCGACGTTTCCGGGTGACGTGATCGCCTTCAACTGCCGTGCGCCGTGGCGAAGCGCGACCTCAACGAACGCTGCATACAGACGGCGTCCGAGACCGGTGCCGCGGGCATCGTCCCTGGTAGCGATCAAGTGCACGTATCCGGTGCCGGCCGGGGTGACGAACCCGATGACGTACCCACGGATTCCGTCCTGGGCACGGGCGACCAGACAGGTAGAGCCGAACTCCTTGACCAGCGCCAGAAGGTGCAGGGACCGAAGATCGCGTTCTCCCCAGTACCGATGGTGATCACCGAGAACTTGGTGGATATCGGCCATATCGGCTGATGTGATCCGTGTGCACATGACAGGGATCATGCCAGGTGTTGTGATTGTTCGAGGAGTCATGCGGCCGGTCCGTGACGCGGGAACAGGCCGCACGGGTTGGGTGAGTCGTGAGGCATACCTGGGCCCGTGCGGCCTGTTCCCATCCTGTCCTGTCCGGGGTCTCCCGCGCACACCTCGGCATGTTGCTCGAAGAACTCGCTCCCGGGTGGCAGGCCGGCCGCCAGTCAGCGCTGCGCGAGCGGCGGGGCGGAGACCGCCGGCGAGCAGCCGGTGCGGGACCCAGGCAGCGCCTGGTCCTCGTCAACCGATTACTGGTCACGCTGGTGCATCTGCGTCTGGGGCTGCCGCACGCTGCGCTGGCCGAGCTGTATGAGGTGGACCGCTCCACCGTCTCCGCAGCGGTCCGACAGGTCCGCCTACTTCTGGCGACCCGGGGCTTCGCGGTTCCCGACCGGCCCGGATTGCGGCTGGGGACGCGGGGGGATGTCTTCGCCTATGCCGATGCCGAGGGTGTGCCCTGGGGATCGACGGGACCGAGGCGCAGGTCCGCCGCCCGCGCGCGCCGTCCCGGCCGCAAGGCCTTCGTATCCGGCAAGAAGAAGCAGAACACCATCAAGACCACCACCTTCAGCGACGGGCAGGGCCGCACTCTGTTCAGCGGGGTGGTCCGGCCCGGCCGGATGCACGACCGGACAGCCGTGCGCACCGAAGGCCTCGCCGAACGGTTCCGCCAGCACCCGAACGTCAGGGCGGAAGTCGACGAAGGCTACCGGGGCCTGGCCAACGAGCCCCCCGCCCAGGTCAGCGCCCCGCCGAAGAAACCGAAGGATGACGCGCCAATGGGCGAGCGTCACGCCTGGCACGAGCAGCGGCGCCGCCAGCCATCGGCCCGGATCTGCGTGGAGCACACCAACGGCGAGTACAAGCAGTGGCGGCCCCTGCAACGGTTCACCGGCCGCCGCGAGACCTACACCGAGCCCCATCTCGCCATCGCCGGACTCGTCTCCGACCGCTCCGCCCGCAGGCCCACCCGCCGCAAGACCAGCACCGAACTGGTACTCGCCCGGCAGGTAACCCGCTGTTCACCCACCAGCCAACCCATCAGGCCGGCACACCCCGAACTCAATCGCTCCCAAGGTCGCAATCAGATTCCATCATCCGGGCCATGTCGGTCTATTGCATCAGCGGCCCTCACCCACCCCTCACACATCCCCCGTGGCGCCACGGCCGCCTCACTGCCGCTATTGCGCCCCAGGCGTGCGCGCCGAGGACGGCGAATCGCGCGGACGGTTCCTCGAACGAACTCAAGTCAATGTGTCGATACGGGAGTTCGGGGCAACCGAGCAACAAGCCGGTCACCGCCGGACCAGGCCTCAGGCCGATCGACTAAGGAGTGGGTCATGACGACGCAGTACGGCAATCACCAGACTGGCCAGCAGCCCCACGGCGCCCCGCGGCCTGCGACGACCGGCAACGTACTGAGCATCATCGCCATCGTGCTCGGAGTGATCTCGCTCCTCTTCCTGCCGATCGTCTTCGGTGTGGTCGGCCTGGTCCTGGCCATCGTCGCCAAGACCGTCCGGCACGAGCGGCTCGCGGTCATCGCCATCGTGGTCAGCGCCGTGGGCCTGGTCGGCGGCATGATCCTCGGAGCCGCTCTGGCCTGACGGACACCGGGTCCGAGGCTCGGGCCCGACGCGGATCGACTTCTCCGGCCGGTTGTTGCGCGCCACCAGCGGTGGCGCGCAACAACCGGCCGATGCTGTGCCCGCCCGGGTCGCGGAGGCGGCGGCCACCGTCGGTCAGGGACCGGCCGGCGCCTCCTCCGCAGGCGTCACCGGGGCGTCGCGGGCCCCCATCCGCAGATGCTCGACGTGGTACAGCGCCTGGTCGAGGAGTTCTGCCACGTGGTTGTCGTACAGGGCGTAGACGATCGAGCGCCCGTGGCGTTCGCCGGTGACAAGGCCGAGGTTGCGCAGCAGCCGGAGCTGATGGGAGCAGGCGGAGGCTTCCATGCCGACGGCCTCGGCCAGGTCACCGACCGCGCAGGGGCCTTCCTGGAGGCGGGCCAGGATGTAGAGCCGGGAGGGGGTCGCGAGGGCCTGGAGGGTGGCGGCGACGTCGGCGGTACCGACGGCGTCCAGGCGCTCACGGGTGGTGGAGCTGCCTGCGGTGTCGGTTCCATGGCCCATGGGAACATCATACCGACGACACATGAAGACCTATTCATGTGTTCTTGTATGGTGAGAACCTGTTCCCCTCCGGCCCGCGAAGGGTTGTTCTGTCATGTCTTCTGTCCTGGATCAGCGGTCCGCTCCGGCCCCGGCCGGACCGCGCCCGGCCGTCCCCCGGCGGCGTACGCGGATTCTGGCCCTCGGTGATCGCCCGGATCGTGAAGATGGTCGAGGAGGCCTCCAGGACCAAGGCCCCCACCCAGTTGTTCATCGAGAAGGTCGAGCAGCGGTACTCGATCGGCATGGTCGTCGCGACCCTGGCCGTCTTCGCCGTCCCCTTCGCGTTCGGCTCCCCGCTCCAGCCCGCCCTGCTCCGTGCGATGACCTTCATGATCGTCGCCTCGCCGTGCGCCGTGGTGCTGTCCACGATGCCGCCGCTGCTCTCCGCGATCGCCAACGCCGGCCGCCACGGCGTCCTCGCCAAGTCCGCCGTCGTCATGGAGCGCCTGGCCCAGATCGACGCGGTCGCCCTGGACAAGACGGGCACCCTCACCGAAGGCACCCCGCGCGTCACCGCCGTCCGCCCGCTGCCCGGGTCCGGGCTGGACGAGGACGAGCTCCTCGCCCTGGCGGCCTCGGCCGAGCACCCCAGCGAGCACCCGCTCGCGCGCGCCGTCGCCGACGCCGCCCGCGAACGCGGCCTCGCACCCGCGCTCGCACTCGTAGAGGCGGCCGGTTTCGTCTCCGTACCCGGTCAGGGAGTCACGGCCACTATCGGTGGGCGTCTCGTCCAGGTCGGCTCCCCGGCCCGCCTCACCCATGCCCGCACCCCGGACGCCGACAGCGCGGTACGTGTGCTCGAGGCCGAAGGGCGCACGGCGGTCCTCGTGCTGCGCGACGGCGTGCCTGTCGGGGTGTTCGGCATCACGGACCGGCTCCGCCCCGATGCCGGCGCGACGGTGGCCGCGCTCACCGAACTGACCGGCTCCGCCCCGGTCCTGCTGACCGGTGACAACGAGCGTGCCGCCCGCCACCTGGCCGCCGAGGTCGGCATCACCGACGTCCGCGCCGGGCTCCTGCCCCGGGACAAGTTCTCGGTGGTGAAGGCATGGGAGGCGGATGGACGGCGGGTGCTGATGGTCGGCGACGGCGTCAACGACGCCCCGGCCCTGGCCGCCGCCCACACCGGCTTCGCCATGGGCAGGGCGGGCTCCGATCTGGCCCTGGAGACCGCCGACGCCGTGGTCGTCCGGGACGAACTCGCCACGATCCCCGCCGTGGTGACCCTGTCCCGCAAGGCCCGCGGTCTGGTCGTGCAGAACCTGGTCATCGCCGGGATCTTCATCACCGCACTGGTGGCCTGGGACCTGATCGGCACGCTGCCGCTGCCGCTGGGCGTCGCCGGACACGAGGGCTCCACCGTCGTCGTGGGTCTCAACGGGCTGCGGCTCCTGCGGGAATCCGCCTGGCCCCGGCCCGGTCAGGACACTTCCTGAGCGGGGGCGTCATGACCGGCCGGGCGGGAGCGCCCCTGGCCGGTGCGGGAGCACGGGCCAGGCCCGCCCCGGCGGACGCCCCGCGCTCCCGTAGCGCGGCGGCTACCAGCCGGCCTTCACCCCGTTGTAGGCCGTGCGGCAGTCCGCGTTGGTGGCATCGGCGGCGAGCTTCTCCATGGAGTTCTTCCAGACCTGCTTGGCCACCTTCTCCATGTCACGGGTCGCTGCGGGCACGTTCGGGGCGTACTTCTTGATCGTCCCGATCGAGGACTTGGCGAACTTGTTGCAGACGGGCGCCGCGGCGTTCCGGTAGCGGGTGTCCAGCTCCCCGGCGACCGCCTGGCCGTTGTTGGTCGCCCAGGTGTTCCAGGCCGCGCACGCCGCCTCCGTGAAGACCGCCTGGTCGGCCTCGCTCAGACCCAGCACTTCGCCCAGCATGGTGTTCTTGGCCTTGTCGGGGACCGTGAAGTCCACGACGGGGAACTTGTCCATGGTTTCGAGCAGCGCCTCCTGACACGCCGGCGGCAGCGGGGCCGCCTGCGCGGCGGCCGGAGCGGCGGCGCGGGCGGTGGGCTCGGCCACGGCGCTGGAGGAGACGGTCAGCGCGGAGGCGGACAGGAGAGCAGCGGTCAGGACGGTGCGCCGGACGGTACGCGAAAGAGTCATGGGGGTAGTGCTCCTTGCACGGAAGGGTCTGTCGGTCCGGGCACCGCATCGGCGCCCGACGGCTACTGAACGATCACCGCATCCCGCAGGTCACGGACCCTTTCGGCGGGCCGGCCAGTGGCACAAAGGGGCGTCGGGCGTGCGTGCGACGAACCGCTCCCGGGGCCCGTCGGCGCTCAGGTGGGCCGTGCGCGCTCCGCCGGGGGGAGCGGCTCGGGCGCCCTCTCGGCGCCCGCGCTGTCGGTGGGAGACGGGACCCACGGCCGCCTCTCCGGCGGCAGCGCGTTCCCGGTCCGCCTGCGGAAGACCAGGAACCCGGCCGAGGCTGCGCCGAGGAGCCAGAGGCACTGGATCACGAGGCCCTGGACGGCGGAGGTGTCGGAGAACGCCGCCGACATGCCCGCCTGCACGGCTCCGTAGGTCGGCAGGAAGCGCACCACCGCGCTGTCGGACCCTGAGCTGGAGAGCGGGTTCTGCAGGGCGACATCGAGGATGCTGATCATCAGAATGGCGAACATGCCCTCCACCTCCCGGCGGAGTACCGATCCGAAGACCACGCCGAGCGCGCCGTACGTCATCGCGGCGCAGAACAGCGCCGCCGCCAGCAGGAGTGGCTGCCGCGGCGGCCAGGAGAATCCGACGGCTACCGTGGCGTACCCGGCGATCGCCGCGCACACCAGCGTGAGCGCGGCGAGCTTCGCGAGGACGAGGTGGTAGCGGGGGTATCCGGCCATCGCGAGCCGCCGGTCGAACGCGCCTCCGGTGAAGGTGGCCGCGAACATCATGAATCCGGCGATCAACGTGACCGCGTTCAGCGCGCCGGTGATCTGGGTCAGGTGGTTGCCGGGCGGGGACAGCACCTCGCCGGTGGCCCGCAGCCGGAAGGGGGCGAGCCGGTCGGGGATGGTCACATAGGCGAGGCCGATCCATACGGGGATGTACACGACCACCAGCAGCATCGCGAACCGGTTGCGGGCGTGCCCGATCAACGCGTAGCGCGACGCCGTGCCGAACAGGGACCAGTGCCGCCTCATGCCACCGCCTCCGCCTGCGGCTCCCGGCAGTGCAGGCGCCCGTCCTCCAGGCGCCAGAGCAGGTCGAGCCGGTCGATGTCGTACGCCAGGTGGGAGACGACCAGCACCGAGCGCCCGGCGTCGCGCAGTCCGGTCGCCAGCTCCCAGAATCGCAGGTACGTCTCCCAGTCGAAGCCCTGGTAGGGCTCGTCCAGGAGCAGCACGTCCGGATCGTGCATGAGCGCGAGGGTCAGATTCAGCTTCTGCCGGGAGCCCCCGCTGAGCAGGCCCGCACGCTGGTCGAGGTACTCGGTGAAGCCGAGGACCTCCATCACCTCCTCGGCCCGCCGCAGATCCGGGAGTCCGAACGCGCTCCTGAAGAAGTCGAGGTGCTGGCGGACGGTGAACGCGTCGTCCAGGACCACGGACTGCGGGCAGTAGCCGAACCTTCCCCGGTGCCGCACCGAGCCCCTGCCGGGCCTGAGTTCACCGGAGACGATCTTCAGCAGGGTCGTCTTGCCCGAGCCGTTCTCCCCGACGATTCCGGCGAGGGTGCCGGGCCGCAGCCGAAGGTCGACGCCCCGCAGAACGGTGTGCCGGCGGTAGGCGTGGTGCACATCTGTGACGTCCATCGTGTCGCTCCGTCGTGCCGGGCCCGGCTGTTGGCCGCTGAACTCGTCGGCGTCCTGCCGGTGTACGGGAATGCGTCGGCCGGGCGCTCGGTGGCGCGTCCGGTCCGCCCGTGCCCAACGAGCGGGCCGAGCGGCGGAAACGGTGCCGGCAGAGCGCCTGTCCCTCGCCGTCAACCCCGTGCACGAGGTGTCATCCGCGCGACGGGTCCACCGCTGAAGACCGGTTCCCGAGGCGGTGGGGTGGCTAGCGTGACCCGCTCCGGAGTGCCGCGATCGGTGTCGATGAAGGGTCGTTCAGCCATGCGGAGAACGTGTGTGATCGGAGCGGGCCCTTCCGGCCTGGCCGCGAGCAAGGTCCTCGCCTCGCGCGGTGTTCCGTTCGACTGCTTCGAGGCCGGTTCGGGCATCGGCGGGCTCTGGCGGTACGGGAACGACAACGGCATGTCGGGGGTGTACGCGTCGCTGCACACGAACATCTCGAAGGAGAGCATGTCCTTCTCCTCGCTGGCGATGCCGGACACCTACCCGGTCTTTCCGCACCACAGCAAGGTCCTCGCCTACATGGAGGACTACGCCGCGACGTTCGGCCTGCTCCGCCGCATCACGTTCGGCACGGAGGTCACCTCGGTGCGGCCGCTGGACGACGGCGGCTGGGAGGTCGCGCACCGGCGCCGAGGGGACACGGCAGCGCAGGTGGAGACGCGGCGGTACACCGAAGTGGTGGTGGCCAACGGGCACCACTGGAACCCCCGCCTCCCCGATCCCGCCGTGCCGGGGGCCGAGGAGTTCGAGGGGTCCGCCCTCCACTCGCACGACTACCGCACCCCGGAGGCGTACGCGGGCCGCCGGGTCCTGGTGATCGGCATGGGCAACTCGGCGTGCGAGATCGCGGCGGAGGTCTCCCGGACGGCGGCGCGGACGTTCCTCTCCGCACGCGACGCGACGCACGTGTTCCCCAAGATGCTGCTCGGCCGGCCTGCGGACCACCTGGTGTGGAGCCCGCTGTCCCGCATCCCTCGGTTCCTCAAGGGCCCGGCGATGGCGCTTCTCCTGCGCCTGACCCGCGGTGCCCCGGCCCAGTACGGGCTGGCCGAACCGGTCCGCGGGCCCCTCGCCGCCCACCCCTCCACCTCGGACGAACTCCTCGTCCAGCTGGCCAGGGGCGCGGTCACTCCCAGACCCGGCGTCAGCTCGTTCGGCCGGGACACGGCAACTTTCACGGACGGCAGCCAGGAGCCCGTGGACGCCGTGGTGTACGCCACCGGGTACTCCATCTCCTTCCCCTTCCTGGACCCCGGCGTCTTCGCGGCCCGGGGCGGCCGTACGGAGCTCTATCTGCGCACCGTGCCGCCCCGGCTACCTGGCCTCTACTTCATGGGGCTCGCCCAGCCTGCGGGTGAGGCCTTCCCGTTGCTCGAACCACAGGCCGAATGGATCGCCGGCCTGATCACCGGAACGATCGCCCTGCCGTCGCAGCAGGACATGACGCGGGCGATCAGCCGCGAGTGGCGGCTCCACGGACGGACGTATGCGCCCACCTACCGCCACGGGATCGAAATCGACGTCCGCTCCTACCACCGGGCCCTTCGCCGGGAGCTCCGGGCGGGCGCACGCCGAGCACGCGGGGGCGTCCCACCCCTGCCCGCGCCGGCCGCGCCCGGTCCCCGCTCCGGTCTCGGTCCGCCAACGGAGGCCACGTGATCCGTTCCGCCGCGAACCTCACAGGGTGCCCGACGGCGAACGCCCGGCCGCGCTCAGACCGGGGCCGCGCTCAGGCCGGGGCCGAGCTCTCCTCCAGCTCGCCCACGGCCCGCTCCCACAGCTCCGGCAGCGACTCCCCCAGCGGCAGGGCGCCGTCGACAACGAAGGACACCTCGGCCCAGTCGCCGAAGAAGGACAGCCCCACACCGAAAAGGTGTCCGGGCACGAGCAGGGGCAACAGGGCGGTGCCCGTCACCTGCGTCTCCCCCAGGCTCCCCTTCTCGGCCAGCGGCATGGAGGTGGCCATGACGTTGGTGACGCGCGGAGAGAGCACGCGTCGCAGATACCACTCGGTGGGGCGGCCCGGCATGAAGCGGACGAGGTCCTGAATGGCCTGCCGCCATGCGTCGCCCCGCAACTTGCCTGTCCTCGCCATCACATGGTCCAGTCGCCGCAGTGAGACGTCACCGTCGCCGGGCCCGTCCGGATCCTTCGACGCGGCCCCCACCGGCAGCTCCAGCGGCACGGCGAAGCAGCGGTTGCCCCACGTCTGGTCCTCGTCGGGGCGGCGAGCGTCGATGGGCAGCAGGGCCGTCACCCGGGGCAGAGCAACCCCGGCGCGGGCCGACCAGTCGGTCAACGCCCCGGCCAGCGCGGCCAGGTGCACATCGTGGGCCGAGCCGCCCCGCGCGGCGCCGATCCGGCGCAGGGTGTCCGCCGGTACCCGCCCCCGCGCCAGCCGCCTCTCCCCGGAGGGGGTGAAGACGGCGTCCGGGCGGTGTCCCCGTACGGCGAGAGAGCCCGCCGCGAACCTGATGGCGAGCCCTACGGCAGCACCCACCCGCCGTGGCACCCCGGCCCGGCGGCTCCGGCCGGGTACCGGGCGCGCCGACGGCTCCCCTTCGCCCAGGATGGCGCGGAAGGTCATGGCGGCGGCCGAACCGTCCTGGCAGGCGTGGTGGAAGCGGTAGCAGACGGCGTACGCGTCCGGTTCGTGCCCGTGGATCAGCCACATCCCCCACAGGGCTCCGGGCTCGAACGGGGCGTTGAGCGCGGTGTGCAGGGCACCGTCCCAGGCGGCGGGGCCGTCGGCGGCCACCTCGTGCACATGCCTGGCGATGTCGAATTCCGCGTCCGGCTGCCACTGGGGCCGCCGTCCGCCCTCGACCCTGCTCGTGTGCAGGGGCAGCCCGCCCAGACGGAAGCCCACATACGCTCGGAAGTCCGCCAGGGCCGGGGGCGGCCCGCTGAGATACGCGACACCGCCGCCGTCCCAGCGGACATCGGGCCGCCGACGCCCCAGGTTGAGGAACGCCCGGTCGACCGAGTGCGTGGGATGGCGGCGGGGCGACGGAACGAACGGGGCGGACGGCTCGGGCTGAGCGGGCTCGGCGGGTTCAGTGGACTCAGTGGACTCAGTGGACTCAGTGGGCTGTTCAAGACCGGACATGGGGTTTCGGAGCTCCGATTCTGGCCGAAGGCCACGACAGATCAGATCAGATCAGGTCAGGGCAGGGCCACCGCACGGCCACGGCTGGACGACAGCACCGGCGGCAGACGAGAACAGGTCATCCGTGCACAAGCGGGCGGACCGCAGGAGGCCGCCGCCACCGGGCCGCCGCACCTGCGGCCGTCGCGCGCGGCACAACGCTGCCCGGACCGGCAGGACAACAGACAGGACAACAGAATGACCACCGTCCGCAGCCGGTCCGTCCGGCCTCCGCACCCCGTGCCCGCCCCGGCTACCCGGTCCCGGTCGGCGCCGGGCAGGTCGCCCGTATCCGCACGCAGGCATCCGGGGGCCCGGTTCCCGTGCCGTGACCGGCCTGCCGCACCGCGCCACCCGCAGCCGCCGCCGACGCGGCTGCCCCCGGCACGCGCGTCCGGGCCCCTCGGCCGGTCCAGGATCCGCACCGGCAGGTTCGCTCGAAAGGAGGACGGGTCTCGGACCGCGCCCGTACGGCTCCGCACATGTCCCGTCGCCGTGTTCGACGAGGCGGCCGGGAGGGCTGTGAAACCCCTCCGAATCGGACGGCGCGCACGGTTCCCGGTGTGGCGTACTTCGTTCGGGTGAGCAGGGAGAATCGAGGCGGGCAGCCCGCCCACCGTCTGACATTGTGTGCCGTGCGCCGGAGGTCACCGGGCCGGGGCGGGCCCGGGAAACCCTGTCCGGACAGGGCAACGGACCGGTCGCACCGTGCGACGCGCCCGCCAGTGGCACCCCGCCTCGCAGGACGGCCAGTGGCACCCCGCTCTGCCGGCACCCGGTCGCCGTAACGGCGGTGCCCCTGCCCCCTCCGCTCCGCACACGGTCGCGGGACCGCCCCTTCTCACCGCCCTTGGAGCCACGCTCGTGCACGTCGCCCTCACCGGCGCCACCGGATTCCTCGGACTGCGCCTGTTACGTCGCCTGCTCGGCACCCACCCGACAGTGACGGTCCTGGCCCACGCCGGATCGGACGACGCCCTGCACCGCATCACCCGGTACTTCGAACTGACCGGCTCGCCCGAGGCGTTCATCGCCGAACTCCCGCGCCGGCTGCGAGTGGTGGACACCGATCTGGGGCAGCCCCGCCTGGGGCTGTCCGGGCGGGCCTTCCAGGAGCTGGCCGACGGTCTGGGCACGATCTGGCACAGTGCGGGCAGCATCAATCTGGAGGGCGATCTCCCCGAGCTGCGCCACATCAACGTCGAAGGCACGCGCCACGTGCTGGAGTTGGCGGCCGCCGGACACCGGACACCTCTGCTCCGCCACGTGAGCACCGCGTTCGTCGCCGGGTCCCGGCGGGACGGAGTGGCGTACGAGGACGAGCTGGACGACGCCTGCGGCTTCGAGAACGCCTACGAACGTTCCAAGTACGAGGCGGAGCTGCTGGTACACGCGTGGTCCCGGAAGCACGGCCGCCCGGCCCTGGTCCTGCGGCCGAGCATCCTGGTCACCGATCTGCCGCCGCACCCCGAACTGCCCTCGCATCCGCTGCTGGTCATCGAGCGGATCCTGCGGGACGCCCGGTGTGCGGCGGAACTCGCAGAGCCCGCAGAACCCCGGGAACCCGCAGAGTCAGCCCGGCCCGCACAACCGGCTGGGCCCGGCGACCCCGGGCCGGGCGGCCGGCCCCTCGTCCGGACGGTGGGGCACCCGCGCGGCCGGCTGAACCTGCTGCAGGTCGATCACGCGGCCGAGGTCATGGTGCGGCTGGCCGGACTGACGCCATCGGGCGGCGTCGACACGTACCACGTCGTCCACGACCGCGACGTGCCGGTACCGACGGTCGTGACGCTGCTGGAGCGGCTGGTCCCGCTCTCGATCGACCTGGTCGCCGCCAAGCCGGAGACCCCGTCGGCGCTGGAGGCCCTGCTGGACTTCTATCCGGGCATGACGGCCTACCTCGCCCACCGGCGGCGGTTCGACGACACCCGGGTCAGGACCCGGCTGGGGCCGACGGCGGCGTCGGCCCCGGTGAGCCTCGACTACCTCTGGTCCGGTCTGGCCCCGAGAGGCCGGCCCCTCGCCCCGGCGCCGGGCACCGCCCCGGCCGTCCTTCCGTCCGCCCGGTACGCCTGACCAGCAGACGTCCTCTCCCGTTGGAGCCCTTGCCGTGTCCGTCCTCGCTCTCCCCGACGCCCCCGCCGCGTCGCCGCCGGTCTTCTCGCCCGAGGGGATCACGGCCCGTGCCCGGCAGATCCGCAGACCGGTCCACGTCGTCAGTTCGCCGGACGGCCGTGAGCTGGGGCTCGCGACCGGTCCCGTACCCGGCGGCACGGTGCTCGGCACGCTGCCGCCGCTGTACCCGGAGTGGCTCGGCGGCCGCACCTTCTGCGAGGCGCACGGCGTCCGCTTCCCCTACGTCGCGGGCGAGATGGCGAACGGCATCGCGACCACCCGGATGGTCGCGGCGATGGCGCACGCGGAGATGCTCGGCTTCTTCGGGGCGGGCGGGCTGGCCTACCCCGAGGTGGAACGGGGCGTGCACGCGCTCGCGCGGGAGCTGGAATCCCGCGACAACTGGGGCGTCAACCTCATCCACTCCCCGGCCGAGCCGGAACTCGAGTTCCGGGTGGCCGAGTTGCTGGTGGACGCCGGTGTCCCGCGGATCTCCGCATCGGCGTTCATGGAGCTGACCCCGGCGGTCGTGCTGTGCTCCGCGCACGGGCTGCGCCGGGACGCGGCGGGCGCAGTCGTCCGGCGCACACGGCTGCTCGCCAAGGTCTCCAGGCCCGAGGTGGCCGAGCGGTTCCTCTCCCCCGCCCCGCCCGTACTGCTGGACCATCTCGTCGCCCGGGGGAAGCTGACCCGGCAGGAGGCGGATCTGGCGGCCCTGGTGCCGGTGGCCGAGGACATCACGGTGGAGGCGGACAGCGGCGGGCACACCGACAACCGGCCGCTGCAGGCCCTGCTGCCGAGGATCGCGGCCCTGCGCGACGAGCTGTGCCGCCGGTTCGGCTACCCCCGGCCGGTCCGCCTCGGCGCGGCGGGCGGCCTCGGCACACCGGACGCGGTGGCCGCCGCGTTCGCGCTCGGCGCGTCCTACGTCGTCACCGGGTCGGTGAACCAGACGGCCGTCGAGTCGGGCCTGTCCGACGAGGCGAAGGCGATGCTCTGCGACGCGGACATCGCCGATGTGGCCATGGCACCGGCGGCCGACATGTTCGAGCTGGGCGTGAAACTGCAGGTCCTCGCCCGAGGCACGATGTTCGCCCAGCGGGCCGCCCGGCTCCACGCCGCCTACCGGGCCCACGGTTCGCTGGAGGAGATCCCGCCCGCACTGCGGACCCGGATCGAACGCGACGTGCTGCGTGCCCCGTTCGACGAGGTCTGGCAGCGCACCCGCGCGTTCTGGGAGCAGCGCGATCCTGCGGAGATCGCCCGTGCTCAGGCCGACCCGAAGCACCGCATGGCTCTGGTCTTCCGCTGGTACCTGGGGAGTTCCAGCCGGTGGGCGATCACCGGTGAGGCCTCGCGGCGGACCGACTACCAGATCTGGTGCGGTCCGGCGATGGGCGCGTTCAACCGGTGGGTGGCCGGGACGTTCCTGGCCGAGCCGGCAAACCGGTCCGTGGTGCAGATCGCGCTCAACCTGCTCGAAGGGGCTGCGGTACTCACCCGTGCCCATCAACTGCGCACCTACGGGGTCCCCTTGACGGCCGAGGCGTTCAGTTACCCGCCGCGCGGGCTGGCATGAGCGGGACCGGCGCCGACGCGGCGCCGGCAAGGACAGCCCGAACCGGAGGAGAGACCGTGCCCGCCCCACCCCACCGCCAGGTCCCGGTCGCCGTGGTCGGCGTCGGGGCCCTGGTGCCCGGCGCGACGGACGCGGCCGGCTACTGGCGGATCGTGACCGGTGGCCGCGACCTGATGACCGATGTTCCCGCCTCGCGCTGGAGCGTGGCGGACCACTACGACCCGGACCCGGCCGCGCCCGACAAGACGTACGCCCGCCGGGGCGCCTTCCTCCCCGAGGTGGACTTCGACCCGATGGCCTACGGGGTTCCCCCCGCCAATCTGCCGACGACGGACACCTCCCAGCTGCTCGCCCTGATGGTCGCCGACCAGGTACTGAAGGACGCCGGTGGTCCGGCCGGGGTGGACCGGGACCGGACCGGGGTCGTCCTCGGGGCCGCCGCGCTGGAACTGCTTCCGCACATGTACGGGCGCGCCCAGCGCCCGGTGTGGCTCGCGGCGCTGCGGGAGGGCGGACTCGGTGAGAGCGAGGCGCAGGCCGTGTGCGACCGCATCTCGTCCCGCTTCGCACCGTGGCGGGAATCGACCTTCCCCGGGCTGCTGGGCAATGTCGTAGCGGGCCGGATCGCCAACCGGTTCGATCTGCACGGCATCAACCACACCACCGACGCCGCCTGCGCCAGTTCACTGGCGGCCCTGTCGACATCGGTCGCCGAGCTGTCCCTCGGCCGGGCCGACCTGGTGATCAGCGGAGGCGTCGACACCGGGAACGACATCGGCATGTTCCTGTGCTTCTCCAAGACCCCCGCGCTCTCCCCCAGCGGTGACTGCCGGCCCTTCTCGGCCGACGCCGACGGCACCATGCTGGGCGAAGCGGTCGTCATGTACGCGTTGAAGCGGCTGTCCGACGCGGAACGGGACGGCGACCGGATCCACGCGGTGATCCGCGGCATCGGCACGTCCTCCGACGGCAGGAGCACGGCGATCTACGCCCCGCTCCCCGACGGCCAGGCGCGGGCGCTGCGACGCGCCTACGAGCAGGCGGGCTACGGGCCGGAGACCGTGGAACTGGTGGAAGCGCACGGAACCGGCACGAAGGCCGGAGACACCGCCGAACTGGCGGCGCTCACCGAGGTGTTCGGCGCTTCGGGCCGTAGGGACGGCCAGTGGTGCGCCATCGGATCGGTCAAGTCGCAGATCGGCCACACCAAGTGCGCCGCAGGCGCGGCGGGACTGCTCAAGGCCGTCATGGCCCTGCACCACAAGGTGCTGCCGCCGACCGTGAAGGTCGACCGGCCGAACCCGGCGGCCGCCGCTGCGGACGGCCCGTTCTACGTCAACACCGAGACCCGCCCGTGGGTTCGGCCCGCCGGGCATCCGCGCCGGGCGTCGGTGTCGAGCTTCGGTTTCGGCGGCAGCAACTTCCACGTCACGCTGGAGGAGTACGCGCCCCGGGGGGCCGGGGGCCGGGCGGCTCTGCGCCACCGCTCCGCCCCGAGCGAGCTCGTCCTGTTCAGTGGCGACTCCCTGTCGGACCTCGTGGCGCCGCGTGCCGGCGAGGACCGTCCGCTGGCCGCGCTGGCCCGGGAGAGCCACAGCTCCTTCGCGTCCACTGCCCGGATGCGGCTGGCCGTCGTCGCCACGGATGCCGAGGACCTGCGGGAGAAGCACGCGCAGGCGGTCGCGCTGATCCGGCGGCAGCCCGGCTCCGCGTTCTCGACGCCCGCCGGTGTCCGGTACGCGTGCGGGGACGCCGAGCCCGGCCGCATCGGCTTCCTGTTCCCGGGGCAGGGTTCCCAATACGTCGGGATGGGAGCCGGTCTCGCGATGCTGGCGCCGGGCGCGCAGGCCGTCTGGGACCGGCTGGGCGGCACCCGCTTCGACGGACTGCCCCTGCACCGGGCCGTGTTCCCGCCGCCTGCCTTCACCGATGATGAGCGGGCGGCCCGGCGGGCCCTGCTGGACGCCACCGAATGGGCGCAGCCCGCGCTGGCGGTGCACGCCCTCGCGCTGCTGGAGGTGGTGCGGGAGCTGGGGCTGCGGCCGGACTGCGTGGCCGGTCACAGCTTCGGCGAGCTGGTGGCGCTGCACTGCGCGGGTGTCATGGACGCCGGTTCGCTGGTGGATCTGGCCCGGCGCCGCGGTGAGCTGATGCGCGACGCGGCGGTCACCCCGGGCGGGATGCTGGCGGTGGCGGCGGACCGTTCGCACGTGGCCGGGGTACTGGCCGGCGGCGGGTTCGGTGACATCTGGCCGGCCAACCACAACTCCCCTCGCCAAGTCGTTCTTTCGGGGACGTCGGAGGCGGTCGCGCGGGCCGAGGAGGCGCTGTCGGCCGACGGGACCGCAACCCGCCGGCTGGCGACGTCGACCGCCTTCCACAGCCCGCTCGTCCGGCCGGCCGTCGAGCCGCTCGCCGGTTACCTGCGCACGGTGCCGCTCACGGAACCCCGGATCGAGGTCTACGGAAACGCGGACGCGGCGCCCTACCCGTCAGCGCCCGACGAGGTGCGCGACCGGATCGCCGCCCATATCGCCTCCCCGGTGCTCTTCCAGGACCAGATCGAGGCCATGTACGCGGCGGGCGTGCGGACCTTCGTCGAGGTAGGCGCCGGGGCCGCGCTGACCGGCCTGGTCGGGCAGATCCTCGGCAACCGCTCGCACACGGCCGTTGCGCTGGACCGGCCGGCCCGGTCCGGCGCCGACACCCTGCACACCGCGCTCGGCGAACTCGCCGTACGCGGCGTCCCCCTCGACCTCGACACCCTCTGGGCGCCGTACGCCCACGAGAGCCCAGCGAAGGAGCACGAGCCCCGAATGACCGTGAAGATCAGCGGAGCCAACTGCGGTCAGTTCCCTCCGGCGGGCGCCGCGTCCGCCGGGCCGTCGCCCGCTGCGGCGGACGGTCCCGAACGCGGGCCCCGGCCCGCCTCCGTACACGTATCCGCGTCCGACACCCCGGCGGCCCCCATGCCCGCGTACATCCCCTCTCCGGTCCACGCCCCGCAGCCGTCGCAGGTCCCGGCGGCACCCGTGTCCTGGCAGCCCGAGCCCGGACCGGCATCGGAGGCCGGGGCTCCGCCGGGCTCCTGGGGCGGGGACGGCGTCGACGGCAGCTGGTACGCCGCCGTCGAGAGCGTCCAGCGGCAGACGGCGCAGGCCCACGCGGCCTGCCAGCGCATGCTGACGGACAGCCATATCGCCTTCCTGCGGATGACCGAGACGACCCTGGCCGCGATGCTCGGCGCACCGCGCACGGGTGGGGCCGCTGACCTGCCCGCGCACCCGGCCTCGGACCCGCGCACCGGCGGAGACCTGGACGCGCCCGTCCCCCCGGCGCCGCTGCCGCTCCCCCGCTCCTCGTCACCGCGACCCGTGCCCGTACCCGTGCCGGAGCCGGTACCCGTGGTTTCGCCGGCCCCTCCGGTTCCTGCGGCTCAGGCCGTGCGCGTTGTCCGGGCAGCGGCGCCCGCACCCGTGGCCGCCCCCGCACCGGCCGACGGCCCGGCGCCGCTGTCGCCCTCGGAACTGGAGGAACTGCTGCTGTCCGTGGTGGCGCGGCTCACCGGCTATCCCGCCGCCATGCTCAACATGGACATGGAACTGGAGGCGGATCTGGGCGTCGACTCCATCAAGCGCGTCGAGATCCTGTCCGTCATGCGCCGCGAGGTGCCCGACGTCGGCGCGGGGGACATCAGCCGGCTCGGCAAGCTCCGTACCCTGCGCGAGATCGTCGACGCGCTCACCGACGGCGCCCCGGTGGCCTCCGGGCCCACGGCACCGGAGGCCACCGACCCCCCAGAGCCGCCCGGAACCACCGCAGTCACTGAAAGCAGCACGAACACCACCAACACCACAGCCACCGCATCCGCGCTGCCCGCCCCCCGCACCGGATCGGGCGAGCGGACGCCGCTGACGAGGCTGGTGCCCCGGACGGTGGAGTCGCCGCCGTCCGGGCTGGCCACGGCCGGGCTGCTGGACGGGCCCGTCGTGGTGACCGACGGCGGCACGGGCGGGTCCGCGATGGCCGGCCTCGTCGCGCGGAAGCTGACGGAACGCGGCGTGGACGCCACCGTCGCGGCGGAGGTGCCCTCGCAGGCGTACGGAGTCATCCATCTCGGCGCGCTCACGGCGGACCCCACGCCGGACGGCGCGCGGGAGGTCCACCTGTCTGCGCTGCGGGCGGCGCGTGCGGTCTCGGCCGCACGGACGGCCGGGGGCGGCGGGCTGTTCGTGACCGTCCAGGACACCGGGGGCGACTTCGGGCTCGGCGGCGGCGAACCCGGCCGTGCGTGGCTGGGCGGGGTCGCGGGGCTGGCCAGGACGGCGGCGAAGGAGTGGCCGGACGCCTCGGTCAAGGTCATCGACTGCCGGCGGGGCGGCCGGGACGACGAGGAGGTCGCCGCGGCAGTCGTGCGGGAGCTGTTCGAGGGCGGCGCCGACCCGGAGGCGGGCCTGCGGGCGGACGGCACCCGTACCCTTCTGCGGCTGGTACCCGGGCGGGTGACGCCCGGCGGCGCGCCGAGGATCTCCTCCGATTCGGTGATCGTGGCCACCGGAGGGGCGCGCGGGGTGACCGCGGCCGCCCTGCTCGACCTGGCCAGGGCCCACCGTCCGAGGATCGTGCTGCTCGGCAGGACCGAACCGGCCGCCGAACCCGCCGGACTGACCACGGCGACCGACGAACCGGCCCTCACCCGGCTGCTGGCGGAACGCTCCACCCCGGACGCGGCCGGCGTCTCGCCCGCCCGGATCGCGGAGCGGGCCCGGGAGATCCTGGCCGCGCGCGAGGTGCGGGCGACAGTGGCGGGGCTGGAGGCCGCAGGGTCGCCCGTCCGGTACATCCGGGTGGACGCCCGTGACGCTGACGCCCTCGCCGCCGCCCTGCGCGACGTACGCGAGACGTGGGGGCCGGTCACCGGCCTCGTGCACGGCGCGGGGGTCCTGGCCGACCGGCGGATCGCCGACAAGACCGACGAGCAGGCCGAGTCGGTGATGTCCACCAAGGTGGACGGTCTGCGGGCGTTGCTGGCGGCGACGGCGGACGATCCGCTGGACACGATCTGCCTCTTCTCCTCGGTGGCCGCCGTCTTCGGCAATCCGGGGCAGAGCGACTACGCGATGGCCAACGAGGTCCTCCATCAGGTCGCGTCGGCCGAGCAGGCCCGCCGTCCCGGGTGTCTGGTGCGGTGCGTGGCCTGGGGCCCCTGGCAGGGCGGCATGGTCACCCCGGCCCTGGCCGCGCACTTCGGCCGCTCCGGAGTGCCGCTCATCCCGCTGGACCAGGGCGCCTCGGCCTGCACCGCCGAGCTGGACGGCGCCGCCGGCGACGCCCGCGTCGTGCTGACCGCCGGGGACGACCCGGCCGCCCTCTCCCCGGCGGGTGAACCGAGGCAGGCACAGATGACCGTCCGCTCCGACACCCTTCCGCAGCTGGCCGACCACGCCCCCGCCGGTGTTCCCGTGCTGCCCGTCGCCCTGGTCCTGAACTGGTTCACGGCCGCGGCCACGGCCTGGCTGCCGGATCCCGGGCAGCTGGTCCTGCGTGACCTGCGGGTCTACAGGACGTTCTCCCTGCCCGAACTGCCGGGCGAGGGACACCGGATCACCCTGCTCGGCAGCCGGGGCGCACCCGGGGCGTTCCCGGAGCTGGAGGCGGAGCTGCTGGGCGAGGACGGCCAGGCGCACTTCCGGGCGGTCCTCGACGCCGGGGAGGGGGAGCCCGACGCTGCTGCCTGGAACACCCCGGAGGGCCTGAAGCCGCTCTCCCGGGCCGAGTCGTACGACGGGAAGGTGCTCTTCCACGGTCCCCGGTTCCAGGTACTGCGCTCGGTGCGCGGCGTCTCGCAGCACGGCGCCGAGGCGACCGTCGCGGGCCTGCGCGCCCTGGGCTGGGCCGGTGAGCACTGGCCGCTCGATCCGGCCGCCGTGGACGGCGCGCTGCAACTCGCCCTGCTCTGGGGCGAGGAGGTGCTCGGAGCGGCGACGCTGCCGATGGCCGTCGCCGAGTGCAGGGTGCACCGGCGCGGCCCGGTCGACGGCACCGTGCGGTGTGTGGTGCGGGGCCGCAAGGCGCACGACACCGGGGCGCGCTGCGACGCGGCGCTCATCGACGCGGACGGGTCCGTCCGGCTGGAACTGATCGGTGTCGAGCTCGTCCGCCGCCCCTCCTGACCGCACCCGGCCCCGGCCTCCGCCCTGCCGTGAAGTGAAGTGAGACCCGCATGCCTGTCGAACCCATCGCCGTCGTCGGCCGGGGCTGCGTGCTGCCCGGTGCGCTCGATCCGGACACGTTCTGGGAGAACATCGCCGCCGGCCGCCTGAGCCTGTCGGCCGCACCCGCTGACCGGTGGCGGCTGCCGCGCCAGTGGGCGATGGGCTCGGTGGACGACCACCTCGACCGCACCTGGACCGATGTCGGCGGGTACGTCCGCGGGTTCGCATCGGTCTTCGATCCGGGCGGCTTCCTGATCGCCCCGGAGCGGATCGCGTCGCTGGACCCGCTCTTCCACTGGGTGCTGTACGGGGTCCGGCAGGCGCTCACCGAGGCGGGCCGCTCCGGCCCGTTGCCGCGCGGGGGGCTGGTGCTGGGGAACCTGTCGTATCCCACGCCCGCCGGGGCGGCCTTCGCCGAGCACGTCTGGCTGTCGGCGCAGCGCCCCGCTCTCCGGGACGCCCTGCTGAGCGGTGAGCGCGGTGCGCGCCCCGACGCCCGTAACCGCTTCTCCTCCGGGCTGCCCGCCCGGCTCGCCGCCCAGGCGCTCGGCCTCGGCGCCGGGGCGTGGTCCCTCGACGCCGCCTGCGCGTCCTCGTTGTACGCGATCAAGCTGGCGTGCGACCGGCTGCACGACGGCACGGCCGACCTGATGGTCGCCGGCGCGGTGAGCCGCCCCGACCCGCTCTACCTCCACGTGGGGTTCTGCGGGCTGTCCGCGACCAGCCGCACCGGGCGCAGCCGCCCCTTCCACCGGGACGCGGACGGGCTGGTGCACGGCGAGGGCGCCGGCTTCGTCGCCCTGATGCGGCTGTCCGAGGCGCGCGCCGCCGGTGTGCCGGTGCTCGGCGTGATCCGCGGCGTCGGGCTGTCCAACGACGGGCGTGGTTCGGGTCTGATCAGCCCGTCGGAGGAGGGCCAGGTACGGGCGATGCGGCTGGCGTACGACGTCGCGGGGGTCCCTCCCGAGTCGGTGTCGCTCGTGGAGTGCCATGCGACAGGGACGCCGGTCGGTGACGCGGTGGAGGCGCGCGGCATGGCCCGGGTCTTCGGGGCGGCGGACGACGTGCCGATCGGTTCGGCGAAGTCGAACGTCGGGCACCTGCTGGCCTCGGCGGGCGTGGCGGGGCTGTTGAAGGTGCTCGGCGCGATGCGCGCGGGGGTCCGCCCGGCGACGCTCGGCGCGCAGCAGCCGCTGGACGCGCTGTCGGGTACCCCGTTGCGGCTGCTGTCCGCTGCGGAGGAGTGGACGGGGCAGCGGCGGGCCGCGGTGAGCGCGTTCGGGTTCGGCGGTACCAACGCCCACCTGATCGTCGACCCACCGGACGCCGTTCCCGTGTCCGCGGCCCGGCACGGCGGCAGGGCCGAGCGGGTACCGGTGGCGATCGTGGCCGTCGGCGCCCGGGTCGGCGAGGGCACGTCCGCCGAGGATCTGCGCCGGGCGGTGCTGGGTGGTGAACGGCGCGGCCCCGTCACGGAGATCCCCGTTGAGCTGCCGGGCCTGTGCTTCCCGCCGCTGGCCCTGGAGCGGGCCGTGCCCCATCAGCTCCTGGTGCTGGAGGCGGCCCGGGAGGCCGTACGGGGGGTGAGCCTGCCCCGCGAGCGGACCATGGTGGTCATCGGAACCGGGGTGGACCCCCAGGTGGCCCGCGCGGGTGCCCGCTGGCGGGTGCCGTTCTGGCTGGAGCGGTCGGGCGTGCACGTCACCGGCGCCTCGGCGGATTCCGCCCGGGGGGCGTTCACTCCCCCGATGACGGCGGAAGGGGTGGTGGGCAGCATGCCGAACCTCGCGGCGAACCGCATCAGCACCCAACTTGACCTGGCGGGCCCCGGGTTCACGGTCTCCGCCGAGGAGGCCTCCGGGCTGATCGCACTGGAGCTCGCGGCGCGGGCCATCCGTTCGGGTGAGGCCGACGCCGCTCTCGTCGGTGCCACCGACCTGTCCTGCGAGGCCGTCCACCGGGCTGCTCTGCGGGAGCTCGGCCACCGGGACGAGCCCGGGGACGCGGCCGTCGTCCTGGTCCTCAAGCCCCTGGCGGCCGCCCGCAGGGACGGCGACACCGTGGTGGCCCTGCTGGACGAGGGTGCCGCCGGGGAACCCGACATGGTCATCGGGGACGGCCCGGACGCGGTGTTCGACCCGTCGTCGGTCTTCGGGCGCGCCCATGCCGCGTCCGGCCTGGTCTCCGTCGCGGTCGCGGCACTCTCCCTCCAGCACCGCGCGGTGCCCCGCCCCGGCGGGCCCGCGGACGCCGGAGCCTTCGCCCGGACGGCGCGGGCGGTGGCGCTGCCGCTGGAAGGGCCGGCCGCGAGCGTACGGCTGCGCGCGGGGGACGTCCTGCCGTGGCTGCGGGGCACGGCTCCGCGCCTGCACGTCTTCTCCGGGGCCGATCGTCAGGAGGTGCTGGCCGCGCTGGACTCCGGTACGCGTTCCTCGGCCGGCCCGGCCCGCCTCGCGCTCCTTGCCGACGGGGACACCGTGCCGGCCGGCCGCAGGGAAGCCGCCCGCCGCTGGCTGGCGGAGGGCGGGGCCCGCCCCGCCGACCTGCTGTACCGGGACGGTCCGGTCGGCGGGCAGACCGCCTTCGTCTACACGAACGGCTCGGCCGCCTACCCGGGTATGGGCCATGAGCTGATGCTCGCCCTGCCGTCGCTGGGCGAGGCGGTGCGGGAGGGGCACCGCGAGATGACCGCCCGGCTGCGGTCCGGGCCGGAGCCGGGTGTCCTCGGGCAGATCTGGGCCGCCGCCGAACTGGCGGTCTCCCACACCGTGCTCAGCCGCGACCTGCTCGGGCTGCGGCCGGACGCCGCGCTCGGGTACTCATCGGGCGAGTCGACGGCGCTGGTCGCGCTGGGGGCCTGGCCTGACTCCGCGGGGCTGTTCGAGGCCGTCCGGGCCAGTGGTCTGTTCACGACCGAACTCACAGGTGAGCTGCGGGCGGTCCGGCGTTACTGGCGGCAGCGGGGGATCCAGGGCTCGCGGTGGTCGAGCTATCTGGTCGGAGCACCGCTGGAGACCGTCCGGGCGCAGATCGCGGCGGACGCCTCGGTCCACCTGCTGGCGGTGAACGCGCCCGGTGTCTGCGTCATCGGCGGCGAGTCGGTGGCGTGTGCGGCGGCCGTGGCCAGGATCGGCGCCGACCGGGCGATCGAGCTGGACTACGACCTGGCGGCCCACGCACCGGAGCTGGCCGAGGTCGCGGAGGTGTGGCGCGAGGTCCACCGCCGTCCCACGGTCGAGGTGCCCGGGGTGCGGTTCTACAGCGGGGCCACCGGGCGGGCGTACCGGCTGACGGAGGAGCGGGCCGCCGAGGCGATCACCGCCCAGGGGCTCGGCACGATCGACTTCGCGGCCACGGTCGAGCGGGCGTGGGCGGACGGCGTCCGGGTGTTCGTGGAGCACGGGCCCCGGAGACTGTGCACCGGCTGGATCAAGCGGGTGCTCGGCGACCGGGAACACGTGGCCGTCGCGCTGGACGCCTCCGAGGACACCGGGCTGCGGCAGCTGTGCCTCGCGGTCGGCGAACTCGTCGTCGCCGGAGTGCCGGTGCGGGCGGACGCGCTGTTCGCCCGGCTCGCCGAGGCCTCGGGCCGGCTCGCGCCGCCCGGCCCCACCGTCACCATCGCCGTACCCCCGACCCCGTGCCTGCCTCCCCTGGAGCGTGCCGTGACCGTTCTGCCCCGGGCGCCCGAGCTGGCCCCCGTACCGGACCGGAGCCCCGTCCTGCGCGGCGCCTTCCCCGCCGGGGCCGGCGTCGCCGTACCCGCGCCCTCCTCCCCCGCAACCTCCCGCGCTCGTGCGGCAAGTGCGGCGGGAGCCGGGGCGTTGGCCGCCCTGCACGCGCTTCACGTCGCCGAGCTGCACCAGGAGGTGATGGCCGCGCACACCGAGGCTCATCAACGGTTCCTGCGGGTGTCGGCACTCGCCGTCCAGGCACTGACCACCGCCGGCAGGCCGGCAACCGGGCCCCGCGAAGCGGACTTGATCCCAACGGGATCCCCCAGGCTGGTGGCCGGGCCGACCGAGCCCGGCCCGGTCCCGGCGAGAGACCTCAGGCCGGGGCCGAAGTTCGACCGCGCCCAGCTGGAGCACCTCGCCTCCCGCGAGGTCTCCGCGCTGTTCGGGCCGCGCTTCGCCGAACAGGACGGGTACCCGGTACAGACCCGGATGCCCGGACCGCCCATGCTGTTCGCCGACCGGGTCACCGGCATCGACGCGGTGCCGGCGGCGCTGACGATGGCAGGTCCGGTGCGCACGGACGGGACGATCTGGACGGAGACCGACGTCCTGCCCACCAGCTGGTACCTGGACTCCACGGGGCGCATGCCCGCCGGCGTACTGATCGAGGCGGGCCAGGCCGATCTGCTCCTGCTCAGCTGGCTGGGCGTCGACCTCCTGAACCGGGGCGAGCGCGCCTACCGGCTGCTCGGCTGCGAGGTGACGTTCCACGGCACCCCGCCCGAGGCGGGCGACACCCTGTGCTTCGAGATTCATGTCGACGGCCACGCGGAGGCCGACGGTGTGCGGCTGGCGTTCTTCCACTACGACTGTTACGTGGACGGCGAACTGCGGCTGAGCGTCCGCGAGGGCCAGGCCGGGTTCTTCACCCCGGCGGAACTCGCCGGCAGCGGCGGTGTCCGCTGGGACCCCGCCGAGCACGCGCCCGCTGACGGCCTGCCGCTCGACCCGCCGGCCGTGCGCTGCGTGCTGTCCCGCTTCGGGCCCGACCGGTTGCTGGCCCTGGCGCAGGGCCGCCCGGCGGACTGCTTCGGGCCCGGCTGGGAGTCGACGGCTGCCCACGTACGCACGCCTGCGCTGGACGAGAGCCGACTGCGGCTGCTGGACGAGGTCGTCGCGTTCGACCCCGCCGGAGGACCGTGGGGGCGCGGGTATCTGCGCGCCGAGACCGCGCTCTCGCCCGACGACTGGTTCTTCACCGGGCATTTCAAGAACGACCCCTGTATGCCGGGCACTCTGATGCTCCAGGGCGGTCTCCAGGCGATGGCGTTCTACCTGACGGCCATGGGCTACACGGTCGACCGGGACGGCTGGCGCTTCGAACCGGTCACCGATCACCCCTCCAGTGCGATGTGCCGGGGCCAGGCGACGCCGGAGGGCCGACGGGTCGTCTACGAGCTGTTCGTCACGGGCGTCTGCGGCGGACCGGTGCCGACGCTGTACGCGGACGTCCTGGGCTCGGTGGACGGGACGAAGGCGTTCCTGGGCCGCGGCATGGCGCTCCGGCTGGTCCCCGACTGGCCGCTGTCGCACTGGCGGCACTCGGGCCCGCCCGCCGTGCAGTCCGGCGGCGCCCCGGTGCCCCTGGCACGGCTCGCCGGGATGGCCGGGCACCGGGAGGAGAAGCCGGTGGCTGTGGCGGCCGACGGGTTCCCCTTCGACTACGCCTCGCTGCTGGCCTGCGCCTGGGGCCGGCCGAGCGAGGCGTTCGGCGCCATGTACGAGCCGTTCGACGGCACCCGCAGGGTGGCCCGGCTCCCCGGCCCGCCGTACCACTTCATGAGCCGGATTGTGTCGGTGGAGGGGCCGCAGGCCGGAATGCGGGAGGGCAGTGTCGTCGTCGCCGAGTACGACGTGCCGGACCGGGTCTGGTACTTCGAGGAGAACGGCGGCCGCGCCATGCCGTTCGCCGTCCTGCTGGAGATCGCGCTGCAGCCCTGCGGGTGGCTTGCCTCGTACGTGGGCAGCGCGCTGACCGGCGGGACGGACCTGCTGTTCCGCAACCTCGACGGATCGGGAACGGTCACCGGCGAGGTCACTCCGGCGACCCGTACCGTCCGTACCAGGGCGGAGCTGACGCGCGTCTCGCGCAGCGGAGACATGATCATCGAGTCGTTCCGGGTGGAGTGCACGGCCGACGACGTACCGGTGTACGAACTCACCACGGTCTTCGGCTACTTCCCGCGTTCGGCCTTCGACGACCAGCAGGGCCTGCCGACTTCGGCGGACGAGCGGGCCCGGCTCGACGAGCCCTGCGGGCACACCGTCGATCTGACCGCCCGCCCCGCCCGCTACTGCGCCGGGGAGCCGCGTCTGCCGGGCCCGATGCTGTTGATGCTGGACCGGATCACGGGTTACTGGCCGGACGGGGGAAGCGCGGGGCTCGGCCGGCTGCGGTCGGAGAAGGACGTGCGCGCGGACGCCTGGTTCTTCCGGGCGCACTTCTTCCAGGACCCGGTCCAACCGGGCTCGTTGGGCATCGAAGCCATGTGCCAGCTCCTCCAGTACCACCTGCTCGAACGCGGCGCGGCCGACGGCGTCCCCGCCGCCGGGTTCGAGCCGGTGCTGCCCGGTCACGAGACGGCCTGGACATACCGGGGCCAGATCACCCCGGCGAACCGGCTGATCCGGGTGGACATGGACATCGTGGCGAGCGGCACGGACGAGCGGGGGCCCTACGCCGTGGCGGACGCCTCGCTGTGGGGCGACGACACGTGCATCTACCGCGTGCGGGGCCTGGGCATGCGGGTGGTGCCGGGGGCGGGGCGCATGCCCTGAGGGGCTCCGGGTGCGGTAGTCAGGTGCCGGCCGGGGGCCGCCCGCCGCCGTCTCGCGGCGAGCGGCCTTGAGTCTCCAGTCGGGGGAGACGTCAGGATGAGGGGCATGAACGACGCGACCCTCCACCCGATCGGGGAAGTTGCCCGGCTCACCGGCCTGTCGGTGAAGACGATCCGGTTCTACTCCGACTCGGGGGTGGTGCCGCTCGCCGCCCGCAGCCCCGCCGGATACCGGCTCTACGACCTCGACGCACTGCTCCGCCTGGACCTCGTACGCACCTTGCGGGAGCTGGGCATGGACCTCGCCACCATCCGGCAGGTGCTGGACCGCAAGGTCTCGGTGGCGGAGGTGGCGGCGGTCCACGCCGATGCCGTGGATCTCCAGATCCGGACGTTGCGGCTGCGGCGCAGTGTCCTGAGAGCCGTGGCCGTCCACGGCTCCGGTCCCGAGGAGGCCAGTCTCATGCACAAGCTCACCCGCCTGACCGCAGCCGAACGCAGGCGCCTGATCGACGACTTCATCGACGCCACCTTCGGTACGGAACACGCCCGCCTCGAACTCGCCGCCATGGTGCGCGCGGCCGCCCCCGCCCTTGCGGACGACCCCTCCCCCGAGCAGATCCGCGCGTGGGTGGAGCTCAACGAGCTCATGGACGACGAGGACTTCCGCGACCACATGCGCAGGACCGCTGAACAGGGGACCGACCACACGGAACCAGGTCTACGGGGCGAGGTGCCCGAGCCCGTCGGCGAACTGGTCGCCGCGGCGAAGGAAGCGGGCATCGACCCGCTCGGCCCGGAAGCCGGACCGGCCGTCCGGGGCATCGTCCAGCTGTTCGTACAGGCCTACCCGCATATCCCCGAGGCGGAGGGGGCGCTCCGGATGATCGAGCAACTGGAGGCGGCGGGCGATCCGCGCATGGAGCGGTACTGGCGGCTGGTGTGGGCGGTCAACGGCTGGCAGGTGCTGCCGAGTCTGCTGCCGGACCGTTCCTGGCTGCTCCAGGCGCTGCGCGCGGACCGCACTCCGTAAGCCGGCCCGGCCACCGACGGCCGCAGGTGGCCGTCGGTGGCCGGTGGCCGTACGGCGCATGGCCTGCGCACGCGGACCGGCGTGTACGGCGGAGTGCGACGTGTGACGGGGTCGGCGCAGTGCCCCGTTCTGACCCCGCACGCCCTGCCGGTGACCACGGCCCGCCGCCATGATGAGCGGACGGCAGTGATCCGAGCGGCTCCGCACGCCTGCCCCGGCAGGCGGACCTGCGGTGGAAGGAATTCACCTTGTTGCTTCTCATCTCCCCGGACGGCGTCGACGAGGCGCTCGACTGCGCGAAGGCGGCGGAACACCTCGACATCGTCGATGTCAAGAAACCCGACGAGGGGTCGCTCGGCGCGAACTACCCCTGGGTCATCAGGGAGATCCGCGACGCGGTCCCGGCGGACAAGCCGGTCTCCGCCACCGTGGGGGACGTCCCGTACAAGCCCGGCACCGTGGCTCAGGCCGCGCTCGGCGCGGCCGTCTCCGGGGCCACGTACATCAAGGTCGGTCTCTACGGATGCACGACGCCCGAGCAGGCCATCGAGGTCATGCGCGGGGTCGTCCGCGCGGTGAAGGACTACCGGCCGGACGCGTTCGTCGTCGCCTCCGGGTATGCCGACGCGCACCGGATCGGCTGCGTCAATCCGCTGGCGCTGCCCGACATCGCCCGGCGCTCCGGCTCCGACGCGGCCATGCTCGACACCGCGATCAAGGACGGTACGCGGCTGTTCGACCACGTACCGCCCGAGGTCTGCGCGGAGTTCGTCCGGCTGGCCCACGGGGCCGGCCTGCTCGCCGCCCTCGCCGGCAGCGTCAAGGCGGCAGACCTCGGGGCGCTGACCCGTATCGGCACCGACATCGTGGGGGTGCGCGGGGCGGTCTGCGAGGGAGGGGACCGCAACACCGGTCGGATTCGGCCGTCGTTGGTGGCCGCCTTCCGGGCCGAGATGGACCGGCATGCCCGGGAGCACGCCGCCACCGCTGCCGCCGCCGCGACCGCGGGCTGACCGCCCGGATGCCGAACTGCCGGCCCCGCCGCGGGCCCGGAGCCGGCGGGCGTTTCGCCGTCGTCGATCCGGCGACGGGTGAGGCCTTCGACGATTCCCCCGACCAGCAGCCGGACGAACTGGACGGCGTCGTCGGCCGGGCGGAGGCGGCCTGGCGCGGCTGGCGGGACGACCCCGCCGCCCGCGCCGCCGCACTCCTCGCGGCAGCCGACGCCGTGGAGTCGGCCGCGCCCGGCCTCGCGCCGCTCCTCACCCGTGAGCAGGGCAAACCCCTGGCCGAGTCGTACGCGGAGCTCGACCGCACGGCGGCCCGCCTGCGCTACTTCGCAAGGGCCGCTCCCGGGCCCCGCCCCATCAGGGACGGCCGTCCGGTGCACAGCGAGATCCGCTGGCGGCCGCTCGGGCCGGTCGCCGCGATCGTCCCCTGGAACTTTCCCCTCCAGCTCGCGTCGGCGAAGTTCGCTCCGGCGCTCGCCGCGGGCAACACGGTGGTGCTGAAGCCGTCCCCGTTCACACCTCTTGCCACCAGGCTGCTGGTGTCCGTGGTCTCCGCCGCCCTGCCCGAGGACGTGCTGACGATCGTCACGGGCCGCGAGCCGCTCGGCGCCCGCCTCGCCTCCCATCCGGGGATCCGCCATGTCACCTTCACCGGTTCCGTTCCCACCGGCCGGGCGGTCGCCGAGGGCGCGGCGGCCTCACTCGCCCGGGTCACGCTGGAGCTGGGCGGCAACGACGCGGCGATCCTGCTGGACGACGTGGATGTGGAACGGATCGCGGAGCGGCTGTTCTGGGCGGCGTTCCGCAACTGCGGGCAGGTCTGCATGGCGGTCAAACGCGTCTACGCCCCGGTCCGGCTCCACTCCCGCGTGGTCGAGGCCCTCGCGCACTACGCGAAGAGCGTCGTGGTCGGAGCCGGACTGAACCCGGACACGCGGCTGGGGCCGGTGAACAACGCCCCGCAGCTGGCCCGGATCGAGCACTGCACGGCCCAGGCCGTGTCGGACGGCGCCCGAGCCGTCTGCGGCGGCCACCGGCTGGAGCGGCCGGGATACTTCTTCGCTCCCACGATCCTGACCGGTGTTCCCCCGAGCAGCGCCGTGGTGACGGAGGAGCAGTTCGGTCCGGTGCTGCCGGTACTGCCGTACGGGAGACTCGACGAGGCGGTCGAGGCGGCCAACAGCACCCGTTTCGGGCTGGGCGGATCGGTGTGGGGAACGGACCTCGACCGGGCCGAGGCGGTCGCCGGCCGGCTGGAATGCGGCACGGCGTGGATCAACCACCATGCGGAACTGTCCCTCGCCCAGCCCTTCGCGGGCATCAAGGAGAGCGGTGTCGGCGTCGCGGGCGGGCCGTGGGGGCTCTACGGGAACCTCAGACCGTTCGTCGTGCACCGTCCGCTGGAGGGATGAGGATGAGGTTCGACGCGGCGGTACTGCGCGGGTACGAGGGGCCGTTCGCCGTCGAGGAGGTGGTCCTGGAGGCGGGGCCCGCCGAGGGCGAGGTGCTGGTCAGGATCGCCGGCTGCGGGATGTGCCGGACCGACCTCGCGGTGCGGCACTCGGCGGGCCGTTCACCGCTGCCGGCGGTGCTCGGACACGAGGGGGCCGGGGTGGTGGTGGAGACGGGTGGCCCGGACACCGGGCTGAACGCCGGCGATCACGTCGTGCTGGGCTTCGACTCCTGCGGGCGCTGCCCGACGTGCCTGAGCGGCGCCCCCGCCTACTGCGACTCCTTCGCCTCGCTCAATCTCTTCGGCGGCCGGACGGAGCACGCGGCACGGTTCAGGGACGCGGCGGGCGGCGGGCTGGCCCCGCGCTGGTTCGGCCAGTCGTCGTTCGCCGCGTACGCGATGGTCCGGGCCCGCAATGCCGTGCGCGTCGATCCCGCGCTGCCCGTCGAGCTGCTCGGGCCTCTGGGCTGCGGCTTCCTGACCGGTGCCGGAGCCGTTCTCAACTCCTTCGGCGCAGGTCCTGGGGACACCCTGGCGGTGTTCGGTGCGGGGGCGGTGGGCCTGGCCGCGGTGATGGCGGCGACGGCGGCCGGTGCGGTGACCGTGGCCGTCGACCGGTTTCCCGAACGGCTGGCCCTCGCGGAGCGGTTCGGTGCGATCCCGTTGCGTGCCGGACCGGCCGGCCCTGCCGACCGGATCCGGGCCCTGACCGGCGGTGGTGTGCAGTACGCGCTGGACACCACGGGCTCCGCACAGCTGATCAACGACGCGCTCCGGGCGCTGCGCCCGACCGGTCATCTCGGGCTGGTGGCGCGGCTGCGCACCACGCTGCCCATCGAACCCGGCTCACTCGACCGGGGCAGGCGCATCTCGCACATCTGTGAGGGGGACGCGGTGCCGAGGCTGTTGGTCCCGAGGCTGACCGGGCTGTGGCAGGCGGGCCGGTTCCCCTTCGACGAGCTGATCCGCACGTACCCGCTCGCCGACATCAACGAGGCCGAGCGCGACTGCGAGGCGGGCCGCGTGGTCAAGCCGGTGCTGATTCCGTAACGGGCGGACGGAGGGGGCCTGTCGACGGGGCGGGCCGGGCCGCCCCGTCGGCAGGGTCACGGCCGGGGCTTGTTCGCGAACACCCACCGATTGCCCGCGAGCGCGTCGTTGGCCTCCGGTAACGGGCCGCGTCCGTGGTGGCGGGTGAAGTCGAAGGGGGTGTGGACCGATGTCGACCAGCCCTTGCCGGTCAGATGTCCGGCGGAGTCCGGCCTCGTCCCCCTGTCGAACAGGTTGAGCAGGTCGATGCCGATCTGCTCAGTGGTCGAGGTGTAGAGGGGACTGTCGCGGTATTCCAGCAGATCCTTGTCGAGTTTGACTTCGAACGCGAGGGCGCTTCCGCCGGCGCTCAACTCGTCCACCGTGTCGATGAGGCTGGTCTCGGCGGCGTTGGGCAGGTAGAACAGCAGCCCCTCGGCCAGCCAGACGCTGGGTGCGGCCGGGTCGAATCCGGCGTCGGTCAGCGCTCCTGCCCAGTCGGCGCGCAGATCGACCGGGACCGGTACGCGCGCCGCCTTCGGTTCGGCGGACAGCCCGTCGAGCACCTCGTGCTTGAAGGCCAGCACGCCTTCTCTGTCGACCTCGAAGATCACACAGCCGGGCGGCCAGTCGAGCCGGTACGCCCGGGAGTCCAACCCTGCTCCCAGCAGCACCACTTGGCGGGCGCCCGCCTGAACCGACCGGAGGACGAAGTCGTCGAGGACCCTCGTCCGCAGCCCGAAGTAGCGCGCGAACCGCCCCCAGAGCGGGTTCGCGTCACCGTCGGGAACCTGCTGGAGGCGGACCGGCCAGTTCGCGCAGGCCGGTGCGGCGAGCACGAAGTGTTCCGCGAAGACGTCCCGGGCCAGAGGGTCCTGGCGGTGGGTCTCGATCGCACGGGCCGCAGCGACCAGAAGAGCGGTCAGGCCGACGCCTCCGCCCACCCCGTCCGCCTCTCCCGCCCCGCTCGTTTCTCCCGTCCTGCCGGCTTCTTCCGTCCCGCCGGTTTCTCCCACCTCTTCCGCTGTCCCCACGCCGTTCACCATTCCCACCCGTTCACGCCTTCCGCCCCTTCGATTTCGGTACTCCGATACTCCGTGCCGGCCACGCGCCCCCCTGAGGCATCTTGAGACCACAAACAGCGAGGAACCGGAATAACAATTCCGGTTCCGGCCGGATACAGGATTCCCGCTTTCAGGCCTCCACGCTCCCGACGAGGTGGTCGCCAGGAATTCCGGCCTTTTCCGGACTGTAGAAGTCCTTGATACCGACCACCCAGGACATCACCTCGATGCGGTCGGAATCCGAGGGCCCGAAGGCGTCGAAGAGAGCATCGATGTTCGGGCGCTCGAAACCGATCGCGACCATCAGCGCCATGAAGAGGGGCCGCTCGATGAGACCGTCGCCGTCCGGGTCGCCCAGCGCGGCGAGCGACTCGGCGAAGTCACCGATCGTCGCGTCGAAACGCTCAGGTGACAGCACACAGGCCGCGTACTCGTCGAAGCTGATCACCCCGTCGCCGTCGGCGTCGAGTTCGGTGCTCAGGGTCGACCAGTACCGCCGGAAGGCAGCCTCCATCGCACCCTTCGCCGCGTCGTCGGAATCGGGTGCCACCTCGACGACACGGCGCGCCATGATGTCGAAGTCCTCGGCATCGAGAACGCCATTCCCATTGGCGTCGAGCAGCGAGAAAACAAGCTTGACCCGATTGGTTGCCTCTGCACGCACAGCCCAGCCACCTTTCTTCTGACCGAACCGTTCCGGTGGCCAGAAGGAATCAACGAACGATCGGTCACCGCACCTACCGGCCCCGCCAGGAATCCAGAACCTGAACTCGTGACTGCGAACTCCCCACTGGGAACTCCGGCCGTCCCTTTACTATCCGGCCGACGATCGCCGCTGCATAAAAAATCCATGCCGATTCACCTGAACGGGTGCATTTCACTCAGATGATGTGTACCGCGAACAATCCGGCATCCCGCGTGCGGTGGAGGCGAGACACCCCGCCCCGACGGCCGGCCCGACGCCCGTCCAGCCCGGCGCAGTTGCGGCCGTGACGCTGGCGCTCCGTGGAGAGACCGTACGAATTTGCCGCGTGGGGGTAGGCCGCCGCCCGCTCTTGTTATACCTTCCGTCCAACAGCTTGCTAGACGCCACGTCTAATAAGCGAGGGCGGTGTTCGGCGGCCGGCTGTCCCATCGAGGGGGCAGGGGTGAGGCAGCACGCCGGGCGCCGTCGGATCGATCCCTCTCGATTCAAGGAGCCGCAGCATGGCAAGCAGCACTGTTCGGCCGGAGGACCAGAACCAGGACCGGGCCGCCGGTCAGGACGTCGCCCGGCGTCTGCTCGACTCGGCCGCGAAGCTGTCGTACGACCCGGCCGCCGAGGTGGACTGGGAGACGCCCCTGGACCCGGACCACCACGGCGCGAGCCCCGAGTGGAGCACGCTCTACGGGACCCCGTACTGGCGGGAGTTGACCGAGGCGCAGCGCAAGGCGCTGACCCGCCAGGAGGCCGCGTCCGTGGCCAGCACGGGCATCTGGTTCGAGATGATCCTGCAGCAGATGGTCCTGCGGGACATGTACGCGAAGGACCCCACCGACCTGCGGTTCCAGTGGGCGCTCACCGAGGTGGCCGACGAGTGCCGGCACTCCATCATGTTCGCCAGGGGCGCGGCGAAGCTCGGCGCCCCGGCCTACCGGCCGCACCGCGCCGTGGTCGAACTGGGCAGGGCCTTCAAGACACTCGCGTTCGGAGAGGCCGCCTACGCCGCGATCCTCGTCGCCGAGGAGGTCCTCGACGTCATGCAGCGCGACTGGATGCGGGACGAACGGGTCGCACCCTTCGTCCGCACCATCAACAACATCCATGTGGTCGAGGAATCGCGGCACATGAAGTTCGCCCGCGACGAGACCCGCAGGCGCCTGCGGAACGCGGGTCCGGTGCGCCGGCACATCAACTCCCTCGTGGTCGCGATCGCCTCGTACTACATCGTCACCAGCATGGTGAACCGGGACGTCTACGCGAACGCCGGGCTCGACAGCGAGCGCGCCCGCAGCGAGGCCGGGGCCAACGAGCACCACAAGTCGCTGATGCGGTCCAGCTGTTCGGGCCTGATGGAGTTCCTCGCCTCGGCCCGGCTCCTCACGAGGCCCGCGCTCTTCTTCTACAAGCGCGCCTCCCTGATCTGATCCGGTCCGACCCGACCCGCTCCGATCCGCGCGCCCCACCGACCGAGCCGACGAGATGACGAGATGACCTACGCCATCACCCAGACCTGCTGCAGCGATGCCACCTGCGTCGCCGTGTGCCCCGTCAACTGCATTCACCCGACGCCGGAGGAACCGGACTTCGGCAGCACCGAGATGCTCTACGTCGATCCGGCGACCTGCATAGACTGCGGCGCCTGCGCGGATGCCTGCCCGGTCGACGCCGTCGTCCCGGTGGACAGCCTCTTCGGGGCGCACAAGGAGTACGCCGCGATCAACGCCGCCTACTTCGGGGACCGGGAGCCGGAGCCGGTCGCCGGACCGAACTTCCACGCCTGGGGCGAGCCCGCGTTCCCGCGCAGCCTGCCGTCCGACTTCGCGCCGCTCCGGGTGGCGGTCGTGGGCACCGGGCCGGCCGGGATGTACGCAGCGGAGGACCTGCTGCTGCACACCAACGCCGAGGTCACACTGGTGGACCGGCTGCCGGTGGCGGGCGGCCTCGTCCGGTACGGCGTCGCGCCCGACCACCCGGCGACGAGGAAGGCGGGCGAGACCTTCGCGCGCTTCCACGCGCACCCCCGGGTACGGATGACCCTGGGCGTCGAGGTGGGCCGGGACATCACCGCGCAGGAGCTCGCCGCGCACCACGACGCGGTGATCTACGCGGTCGGCGCCTCCACCGCCCGGCGGCTCGGCATTCCGGGCGAGGACCTGCCGGGCAGCATCTCGGCCACCTCGTTCGTGTCCTGGTACAACGCCCACCCGGAAACGCCGCCGGAGACCGTCGCCCTGACGGCGGACCGGGTGGTCGTCGCCGGGAACGGCAACGTCGCGCTCGACGTCGTGCGCATCCTCGTCACTGATCCGGCCGCCCTGGCCGCCACGGACATCGCCGGTCACGCGCTGGCGGCCCTGCGGGGATCGCAGGTGCGCGAGGTGGTGCTGCTGGGGCGGCGCGGCCCGGAACACCTCGCCTGCACCGCCTCCGAGCTGCTCGCCCTCAAGCACCTGCCGGGTGTGGAACTGGTAGTCGACGACAGCGACCCGAGGACCGGTACGGCGATCGACAGCGCCGCGCCGGGCGAGAAGGCCGCGCTCCTGCGGGACGTGCCCCGGGAGACGGCCGGCCGGTCGCCCTCCCCCGCCGCCGGACGGCGCATCGTCCTCCGCTTCCACACGGCCCCGGTGGAATTGCTCGGCCGGGACCACGTCGAGGCAGTGCGGGTGACGTGCGCCGGGGGCCGGCGGGAGATACCGGCGGGCCTGTTCCTGCGGGCGATCGGATACCGCGGCCTGCCGGTGCCGGGGCTGCCCTTCAACGAGACGACCGGGACCGTCCCGCACGAGGGCGGCCGGGTGACGGGCCTGCCGGCGACGTACGTCGTCGGCTGGATCAAGCGGGGCCCGTCGGGCGGCATCGGGGCCAATCGCACCTGCGCCGCCGAGACCGTGGGCAGCCTCCTGGCGGACGCCGTCGCAGGCGTACTGCCCTCCCCCGCTCCCTCGCCCAGGGCGTTCCAACGCCTCGCCCGGAGCCGCGGCCGCGATGTCGTGGACGCCCGGGGGCTGGCGGCCATCGAACGGGCCGAGCTGGCGGGCGGCCGCGAGCAGGGCCGCCCGAGGGTCAAACTGGCCACGGTGTCCGCACTCGTCGCGGCGGCGAAGGGCGGCCGCGGCAGACCGTCGAACTGACCCGGCAGGCAGGCAGGGGACCCTGCCGGATCAGGAGCCCCGCCGGATCAGAACTCTTCGAGGTCGGGGTCGGCCGGAGCCGCCGCCACCTGTCCCTTGGCCCGCCTGCCGACGACGGCGGCCGCCGCTACCGCGCCGCCCGCGAAGGCCAGAGCCACCGTCCAGGGCCGGTTGAACACATGACAGGTGGCCTGGTCCACGGAGTAGCGGCCGGGGCCGGTGAGTCCGATCGCGGCAGCGGTGAACCCGAGGAAGGCCGGGTACTCGTAACCGCCGCCCTGCGCGAAGAATCCCGCGGGCGCGTGGACGGCCACGGCTCCCGCCATCGCGCCGGCCGCCGCCGCCCCGGCCGCCGGGGTGGCGAGGCCCAGGGCCAGCAGGACGCCGCCGCCGGCCTCGCCGAGTCCCGCCGCGACGGCGCTGTGCTTCGACGGGTGGAAGCCCATCGCCTCCATCGCCGCGGTGGTGCCCTCGATGCCTCCGCCGCCGAACCAGCCGGCCAGTTTCTGGCTGCCGTGCGCGGCCAGCACCGCGCCGGTCCCGACACGCAGGAGAAGCAGGCCGAGGTCACGACGGTTCACGCTGCCCATGAGGTTCTCCGGGGAGGTTTCGGGGGCCCGCCGCGGACTGACGGACCTCAGGTGCGGTACGGGTCCACTCTCGGCGCCGCCGCGCCCCGAGGGGGCACGTTGTTACGCCGTCCGGGGCACCGCCGCAGGGCACGTGACCCGTGACACAGTGCGACGTTCGCCATTGTGCAACTTGTTGCACAATGGCGTCCCGGTGCTCTAGAACTGGTGCGACGACACTGCGCGAGGAGCCGCCGCATGAGCCCGTACCCGCATCTGCTGAGCCCGCTCGACCTCGGGTTCACCACCCTCCCGAACCGGGTCCTGATGGGGTCGATGCACATCGGCCTGGAAGAGGCCGAGCACGGCTTCGAGCGCATGGCCGCGTTCTACGCCGCCCGCGCCCGGGGCGGCGTGGGCCTGATGGTCACCGGCGGCATCGCGCCGAACGACGCGGGCTGCACGTTCCCCGGCGGCGCCAGGATGGCCACGGAGGCGGAGGCAGCGCAGCACGCCCGGGTGACCTCGGCGGTGCACGAGGCGGGCGGCCGGATCGCCATGCAGATCCTGCACTTCGGGCGTTACGCGCACCACCCGGGCCTGGTGGCGCCGAGCGCCGTCCAGGCACCCATCAGCGCGTTCACCCCGCACGCACTCAGCGACGACGAGGTCGAGTCGACGATCGAGGACTTCGTCACGGCGGCCGCGCTGGCGCAGCGCGCGGGTTACGACGGCGTCGAGATCATGGGCTCCGAGGGCTACCTGATCAATGAGTTCATCGCCGCCGCGACCAACCACCGCGACGACCGCTGGGGCGGCTGCTACGAGAACCGCATCCGCTTCCCGGTCGAGATCGTGCGCCGGGTCCGTGAGCGGGTCGGCAGCGACTTCATCCTGATCTACCGGCTGTCGATGCTGGACCTGGTGCCCGGCGGATCCTCGCTGGAGGAGGTCGTACACCTCGCCCGGGAGATCGAGGCGGCCGGTGCGACGATCATCAACACCGGCATCGGCTGGCACGAGGCACGTATCCCGACCATCGCGACGTCGGTGCCGCGCGGGGCCTTCACGTGGGTGACCCAGAAGGTGCGCGGCGCCGTCTCCGTACCGCTGGTGACGAGCAACCGGATCAACACCCCGGAGGTCGCGGAGGAGATCCTGGCGGCGGGGCGCGCGGACATGGTGTCGATGGCCCGGCCGTTCCTGGCGGACCCGGACTTCGTCGTCAAGGCGGGCGAGGGCCGCGCCGACGCGATCAACACCTGCATCGGCTGCAACCAGGCCTGTCTTGACCACATCTTCAGCGGCAAGGTCACCTCCTGCCTGGTCAATCCGAGGGCGTGCCACGAGACGGAACTCATCCTGTCGCCGACGCGCACCCGTAAGCGGGTCGCGGTCGTCGGTGCCGGTCCGGCCGGCCTCGCCTGTGCCGTGACGGCGGCGGAGCGCGGGCACGCGGTGACGCTGTTCGAGGCGGCGGACGAGATCGGCGGCCAGCTCAACGTGGCGCGCCGGGTGCCGGGCAAGGAGGAGTTCAACGAGACGCTGCGCTACTTCCGTACCCGGCTGACGGAGGAGGGGGTCGAGCTCCGGCTCGGCACCGCGGCCACCTCGGAGCAGCTCGACGGCTTCGACGAGGTCGTCCTGGCCACCGGGGTCACCCCGCGCACGCCGGCGATCCCCGGCGTGGACCACCCCAGCGTGGTCAGCTACCTCGACGTCCTGCGCCACGGGGCGCCGGTGGGCGAGCGGGTGGCGCTCGTCGGGGCGGGCGGGATCGGCTTCGACGTGGCCGAGTTCCTGACGGACGGCGGGGACTCGGCGAGCCTGGATCCGGAGGTGTTCTTCCGGCAGTGGGGCGTCGACACCGAGTACCGGGAGCGGGGCGGGCTCGGCACCGCCGAGCGCCCGAAGGCTCCGCGCACGGTCCATCTGCTCCAGCGCAAGGCGAGCAAGGTCGGCGCCGGGCTCGGGAAGACGACGGGCTGGATCCACCGCACGGAGCTCCGCCACCGCGGCGTCACGATGCTCGCGGGAGTCGGCTACGACCGGATCGACGACGAGGGCCTGCACGTGACGGTCGACGGCGAGCGGCACCTGCTGCCGGTCGACACGATCGTGCTCTGCGCGGGCCAGGAGCCCCGCCGGGACCTGTACGAGGAACTGCTCGCCGCAGGCCGTCCGGCGCATCTCATCGGCGGCGCGGACGTCGCGGCCGAGCTGGACGCCAAGAGGGCGATCCGCCAGGGCACCGAACTCGCCGCCTCGCTCTGACCTGGCACCCCGGGGCCGGCCGGGCAGCCGGCCGGCCGTCTCTAGGATGCACCCCATGTCACTCCCGCACGCGATCCTCACCGCCCTCCTCGAAAAGCCTTCGTCGGGGCTGGAGCTGACCCGCAGGTTCGACCGGTCGATCGGCTACTTCTGGTCGGCCACCCACCAGCAGATCTACCGTGAGCTGGGAAAGCTGGAGCGGGCCGGGCAGATCAGGGCGCTCGTACCGGCCCAGCCGGCCCGGGGGCAGAAGAAGGAGTACGAGGTACTGCCGGCGGGCCGCGAGGAGCTGTCGGCGTGGGTGGCCCGCCCGGAGGACCCGAGGCAGGTCCGGGACCCGCTGCTGCTGCGGATGCGGGCGGCGGCGGTCGTCGGGGCGCCCGGTCTCGACGCGGAGCTGCGCCGTCATCTGGCGTTGCACCGGCGGCAGCTCGCGGAGTATCTGGAGATCGAGGAGCGGGACTTCCCGCCGGAGCGCACCTCCGCCGAGGACCGGCTGAGGCATCTGGTGCTGCGCGGAGGCATCGATCTGGAGAGCTTCTGGATCGGCTGGCTGACCCGTGCGCTGGATGATGACGCCGTCCCGGCGGCGCCGCCGCTGCCGCGGTAGCCGGGCCGGCCGCAGCGCTCAGGGCTGCGGCTCGCACCCCGTGCCCGGGGGCTTCGCCGCAGGATCAGGACCGGCCGGCCCTGATCCTGCGGAGGTGCCCGTGTTCCGGGCGGAGGCCGCGCGGGCTCCTGATGACCACCCTCGACGGTACGGGGACGCCCGGTGCGGGCGCGGCGGGCAGCGGCGCGGCGACGGGCGCCGCCCCGGCCTGGGCGCGGCTGAGCAGGAACACTCCGCGGGTCGCGGCGGCCGCGCCCAGCAGCGCGGCGAACAGGCTGATGGTGCCGCCCTGGAGGCGCTCCCCCAGCAGGGCGAGGCCGATGGCCGCCGCGGCGACGGGGTTGGCGAGGGTGACCACGGCGAGCGGTGCGCCGAGGCCGCCTCGGTAGGCCGTCTGGGAGAGCAGCAGCCCGCCCATCGCGAAGGCCGAGACGAGGGTCGCGACGACGACCAGGCGCCAGCTGAACAGCGGGCCCGTGGTGTGGTCGGTGACGGCGACCGTGAGTGTCTGGGTGAGCGCGGAGGCGACGCCGGAGGTGATGCCGGAGGCCGCCGCGTGCCGCAGTCCCGGGCGGGCGCCGGGGCGGCTGAGGCCGGCGACGACCGCCATGGTTCCGGCGCCCACCGCCAGTGCCTCGACCAGGCTGAGGGTCTCGTGCGGGGCGGAGCCCCCCGAGGTCGTCAGCAGGGCGCCGAGGCCGAGCAGGGTGAGGAGGGTGCCGCGCCACTCGGTCGTGGAGACGCGGCGGCCGGCCGCGCGGGCGCCCAGCGGGACGGCGGCGACCAGGGTGAGGGCGCCGAGCGGCTGGACGAGGGTGAGCGGGCCGTACTTGAGCGCGGCGACGTGCAGCAGCGCGCCGCCGGCGTTCAGCCCGACGGCCGACCACCACGCCCCGTGCGCGAGCAGCCGGAGCGTTCCGGCGCCGGGTGCGGTGCGTCCGGCGAGCCGTGCCTGCGCGACCGCGGCCGAGGCGTACGCGGCGGCGGAGACCAGGGAGAGCGCGACGGCGATCAGGGTGGCGTTCATCGTCCGGCTCCGGACGCGGCGTAGGACGAGGAGGCGCCGCCCGCCCGCGCGGGGGCGGCGTACGGGCCGGTGGCGTAGGAGCCGGCCGAGGCGGCCGAGGCGGCCGGCCAGGGGATGTGGGGCCGGGCCGGCCCCGTGCGCGGCAGGCGCAGGGCGGCGAAGGCCACCGAGAGCAGTGCGGCGACCACGATCGAGTCGAGCCAGTAGTGGTTGGCGGTGCCGACTATCACGAACAGGGTGATCGCCGGGTGCAGCAGCCACAGCCAGCGCCACCGCGAGCGGGTGGCGACGACGAGGCCGACGCCGACCATGACCGCCCAGCCGAAGTGCAGTGAGGGCATCGCCGCGAACTGGTTCGCCATCGAGTCGGTGGCGGGCGTCGACCCGTAGACCGTGGGCCCGTACACCTGCCCGGTGTCCACGAGCCCGGTCGCGGCGAGCAGCCGGGGCGGGGCGAGCGGGAAGACCAGATGCAGGGCGAGTGCGGCGCCGGTGAGGACGGCGAGGATGCGGCGCGACCAGACGTAGTGGTGCGGGCGGCGCCAGTACAGCCAGCCGAGGAAGAGCAGGGTGGCCGGGAAGTGCACGGTGGCGTAGTAGGTGTTCGCCAGGTGGATCAGCATCTCGTTGTGGAGCAGCAGCCCCTGCACGGCTCCCTCACCGGGCAGGTGTGCCGCGCGTTCGAGGTCCCAGACGTGTGTGGCGTTGTGGAACGCCTCATCGACGTGACCGTTGGCCGCCTGGCGGCCGAACTTGTAGATCACGAAGAGTCCTGCGACGAGAAGAAGCTCGCGGACGAGGGGCGGTCGGGCAGCGCTGTCCGGCTCCTGATCTGCGGGCCTGCTACCGGCGAACATCACCCGGTGCCCCTTTGCTGACGAAGCGGTGTTACGGCGGCATGGACCAGCCCATGCCGTATCGATACGCCAGTGTACCGATACGGGAGCGTATCGGAACACTCGCGTATCGGTACACTGGCGTATCGATGGACCTCGTCGCAGAGTCGCAGAGAGGGAACGCGCATGTCGTCGCAGGAAACCGAGCAGGAGTCGGCCCCCGCGCCACGCCGGTCGAAGATCACACCGGAGCGGGCCCAGGAGCTCTACACGGCAGTCCTCGACATGCTCAGGGAGAGCGGCTACGAGTCGCTCACCATGGAGGGCGTCGCCTCCCGGTCACGCTGCGGCAAGTCCACGCTCTACCGGCAGTGGGGCTCCAAGCCGGAGCTGGTCGTCGCCGCCCTGCACGGCACCCGGCGCGGGCTGCTGCCGAGGATCGACACGGGCACGCTGGCGGGAGACCTGCGTGCGGCGGCCAAGGCCATCGGTGAGGGTTCGGGGCGCGACACCACGCTGATGCTGGCCCTGAGCCATGCCGCACTACAGAGCCCCGAACTGCTGTGCGCGCTGCGCGAGGCGCTGATCCTGCCGGAACTTGCGGCACTGGACGCCATGGTCAGGCGCGGTGTGGAGCGTGGCGAAGTGGCGGCGGACAACCCCGCCACGGAGTTCGTCTCCGCACAGCTGCTCGGCGTGATGCGCGCCCGGCCCCTGCTGGAGGGCGCCGTGGCGGACGAGACCTTCCTGGTCCGCTTCGTGGAGGGCGCCGTCCTTCCCGCACTCGGCCTGGACGCCCACGCGTCCGGGTCGTGACAGACGTGGGCCGTCGCCCCAGCGGATGACGACGGCCCGCTCGCGCCGCACCGTGGGGACGGGGGCGGCGCACCTCCGGGCGGCCGGTGACTTCTTCGGAAGTCACCGGCCGCCCGCTTTCGTACGCCCGCACCACTGGGGCCTTCCGTTTGGATCAGGCCGGAATCCCCCTTCTCGTCCTCTTGACGATATGACCTCGCTCCCTTTATCGTCTCAATGACGAGAACGAGGGGGTCCCATCATGGCCGACATCACCAGGCGCTTCGGCTGGCGCCATCTGCGCTCCGCGCCCACGGCCCACATCCGCCACCACAAGCGCGGCCTGCTCGCCCACGACGGGGCAGGGCTGAGCTTCTGGTACCGGTCGCTCAGCGCCGCGCTCTCCGAGGTGCCGGTCAACGACCGCGAGCTGGCCATGGCCTTCCACGCCCGCACCGCCGACTTCCAGGACGTCACCGTGCAGGCCACCGTGACGTACCGCATCAGCGATCCGGCCGAGGCCGCCGCGCGCCTGGACTTCTCCGTCGACCCGGACACCGGCGTCTGGCGCGGCGCCCCGCTGGAGCAGATCGCGACGCTGCTCACCGAGACGGCCCAGCAGCACACCCTGGACGTGCTGGCCCGCACCCCGCTGGCCGGCGCACTCGTCGACGGCGTGGCCGCCGTGCGCGAGCGGGTCGCCGCAGGCCTGGCCGCCGAGCCCCGGCTGCCCGCCACCGGGATCGAGGTGGTGGCCGTGCGCGTCGTCGCCATCCGGCCCGAGGCCGAGGTGGAACGGGCCCTGCGCACCCCCGCCCGTGAGCAGATCCAGCAGGAGGCCGACCGCGCGACGTACGAGCGGCGGGCCGTGGCCGTCGAGCGCGAGCGGACCATCGCGGAGAACGAGCTGGCCAGCCAGATCGAGCTCGCCCGCCGCGAGGAGCAGTTGGTCGAGCAGCGCGGTACGAACACCCGCCGCGAGGCCGAGGAGAACGCGGCGGCCGACGGCGTGCGCGCCGAGGCCGAGGCCGCGCGCAAGGTGCGCCTCGCCCGCGCCGAGGCCGAATCGGCCCGCGAGGTCGGCGCGGCACGTGCCGAGTCCCAGGCGGCCTGGCTGCGGGTGCACGGGGAGGTGGAGGCCGCGACGCTGCACGCCCTGGCCGCCACCCGGCTCGCGGAGAACCTGCCGCGCATCGACAGCCTCACCCTCTCGCCCGACGTCCTCACCGGCCTGCTCACCAAGCTCGGCCGGCCCGCCCCGGAGAGCCGGGCGTGAGCCTGGCGCCGCGAGCGGTCCTGGTCCACCGCACCACCGAGTACGAGGAACTGCTCGCGCGGCACGGCACCCACGGCCAGGCGGCGTTCTTCCTGACGAGCCGGGGCCGGTCCATCGAGGAGGTCGCCCGGCGGCACGAGCGGACCCGGCAGGCGCTCAGCGATGTGGCGGCGGCCGTTCCGCTGCAGTGGCGGCAGTCCCGGGTGGAGCGCCAGGACCTGGACCGGTTCCTCTTCGCGCCCGAGGACGTGGTGGTCGTGGTCGGCCAGGACGGCCTGGTCGCCAACGCCGCCAAGTACCTCTGCGGCCAGCCGGTCGTCGGCATCGACACCGATCCCGGGCGCAATCCCGGGGTCCTGGTCCGCCACCGGCCCGCCGACGCGGCCGCGCTGCTGCGGGCGGCCGTGGCACCGGGCGGCGCGGTGGACGAGCTGACCATGGTGGAGGCGGTGGCCGATGACACCCAGCGGCTGCTGGCACTCAACGAGATCTACCTCGGCCCGCCGGGGCACCAGACAGCCCGCTACCGGCTCGGCCCCGACGACTCCCCCGCCGAGTCCCAGGCCTCCTCCGGCGTCCTGGTCGGGACCGGCACCGGCGCCACCGGCTGGCTGCGCTCCCTGTGGCAGGAACGCCGCAGCCCGCTCGCCCTGCCGGCGCCCACCGACTCCCGGCTGCTCTGGTTCGTCCGGGAGGCCTGGCCGTCCCCGGTCACCGGCACCTCACTGGTCTCGGGCGAGCTGGGGCGCGGGCAGGGGCTGCGGCTGACCGTGGAGTCGGACCGGGTGGTGGTCTTCGGCGACGGGATGGAGGCGGACGCGCTGGAGCTGACCTGGGGGCAGACGGTACGGCTCGGCATCTCACCCACGTCCCTGCGGCTGGCCGGCTGACCGCAGCACCCCGGTCCCCGCCCGTAGGCTCGGCGCCCCATGGCGGTCACCGGCCGCCGACCAGCCCCAGGAGCAGACAGACATGGACAGCGAGACGACGCGCATCCCGGACCGCAACTCCCGGCCGCCGCAGGCGCAGGCCGCCCTGGGGGTCGGCGTGATCGTGCGGGACACGCAGGGGCGCGTCCTGCTCGGCCGGCACCACAGCGGCAGCTGGGAGCTGCCGGGCGGGAAGGTCGATCCGACGCACGAGTCGATCGCGGCGGCGGCCGTGCGCGAGCTCCGCGAGGAGACGGGTCTGGAGGTTCCCGAGGGCGACATGGGCGTCTTCGCGATGCTGCACGACGTGGCCGGCGGCATCAACCGGGTGACCATGGCCGCCCTGGTCACGGTGGAGTCGGGCAGCCCCCAGGTCACCGAACCCCATCTCATCAGCGCCTGGCGGTGGACCCGGCCCGAGGAGCTGCCGACGCCGCTGTTCGACCCCTCGGCACAGATCCTCGCGGCCTGGCGCCCCGATCTCGGCATCGCGCACCCGCCTGCCCATAAGCTGACCGTATTGCCCGAGGCCACACAGGTGAACCCCTAAATCAGTTATTCATTTGCCTAGGGGTCATAGGCAGAGTTAGCGTCGATGTCATGAAGGCCGTGACCGAACAGGACATCCGCACATCGTTCGTCAACTGCTCCAAGGGGGAAGCCAAGCGTCTGCCGCTCCCCCGCGATTTCGAGGAGCTGCCGTGGGAGGATCTGGACTTCCTCGGCTGGCGTGACCTGTCCGCTCCCGGGCGCAGCTACATCGTCACCGAGCACGAGGGCAGGACGGCCGGCATCACGCTCCGCTTCCCCTCCCAGCAGCGCGGCTTCCTGCACCGGAGCATGTGCTCGCTCTGTCTGACCACACACCCCGGCAGCGGGGTGTCCCTGATGACCGCCCGCAAGTCCGGGCAGGCGGGGCGCGAGGGGAATTCGGTCGGCCTGTACATGTGCACCGATCTGGCCTGCTCGCTCTACGTCCGGGGGAAGAAGGCCGTGCCGTCGGGCGCCCGGTTCAAGGAGTCGCTGACGGTGGAGGAGCAGATCGCCCGCACCTCGGCCAACCTCTCCGCGTTCGTGGCCAGGCTCTACAGCTGAGCCGGGGATACGCGGAACCGGCGGGGGCGGCGGACGGCCGTCCCGTCCCCCTAGGGCCTGTCCTCAAACTGCCGTCTGCCGGGCGACGCCACGCACGCACTCTCGCCGCACCGGCCCCAGACCCCGGTACGTCCAGTACCGGGGCCTGGGGCCGGCACGCCGAGAGCACGACCTGACGCCGCCCGCCCGCCCTTCGGGCGACGACGGCAGTTTGAAGACAGGCCCTAGGCCGGATGCCGGGGCGGGACAGGACGGGCGCCGCGCCGCCGCGCCTGTCAGCGGATTTCGGTCTCCACCCTGGAGGGGACCAGCCGGGTCCCGTCGGCAAGGCGGAACTCCAGCGTGACCGGGTGAGCGCCGGCCGCCGCGTCCGAGGTGGCCCGTACGGCGACCCGGGCGGCGGCGCCCCGGGTGCCGCGCACCTTCAGCGTGCCGCTCGACGGTGCCACGACGACACCGTCGGGCGCGGTCGCCGTCCAGTGGACGGTGTGGCCGGCGAAGTCGACGTCCTGGGCCTCCACGTCGAGCGGCACCGGGGCACCGCCCCGTTCGAGCACCAGGAATCCCGGATCACCGAACCCGGCCGCAGGGCTCGCGTAGGTGTCGACGACGTCCTGGCGGATGCGGGCGTCGTCGTAGGGCGACTGGCTGCCGGGGCCGTTCCAGCGCCCCCGGGCCTGCATGTTGGGCAGGCAGACGCCGTTGAACCGATTGCGGTGCACGAGTGCCCGGTACTCCCGGCGCGCCGCGTCCAGTTCGGCGCTGCCTGCCGGTGCCAGGCCGATCCTCATGTCGGCCAGCGCGATGTCCAGGTTGCGGGTCAGCCGGTCGAGCAGGGTGCGCGGCACGGGGCCCTCCGCCCGGCCGGCCGCCTCCTGGAGGGCGGCCCGCGCCTGCCCGTAGTTCGTGGTGAGCACACCGGGCCCGTGCGTGTCGGGGTCCAGGGCCGTCAGCTCGTAGTAGCGCCCCATCGCGCCGGCCCCGGCCGCGCCGAACCGGGCCTCCAGGTAGCCGTCGAGGTAGCCGCCCGCGTCCAGTGAGCTGTCCCAGGCCAGCGCGGCGACCAGGGACTGGACGTGCTCGTAGGTGATCCAGTCGCCCGGCTCGCTGTACATGCCGATGCCGTTCAGACCGAGCCCCGACTCGTGGACGGCGTCGGCCGCGATGGTGGTGAGCGGGTGGACCGGAAGGCTGCGCCAGCGGTACCGCCGGTAGTACTCGTACATCGCGAGCGGGCCCCGGTGGGTGGAGCGCCAGGCCCGCAGCGCCTTCGCCAGAGCGGTGTTGGCGCCCACCGAGGGATCGCCCAGGTGACCGTCGTAATTCCGGCCGTACGGGGCGAAGTCCACCACCACCTCGGGGTCGCAGGGGTACTGGGGGCCGGGCGGCTGCACGGTGGAGGCGTACGCGATCCGTTCGGCCCGGACCCCGGGCAGTTCCTCGCGCAGCACCCGGGCGAGCTCGTTGACCACCACCGACTCGGCGTTGGACGCGGTGCCGTACCGGTCGAGGACGGGCTTCTGGAAGGCGCCGACGTCCGGTGGCCAGCAGTCGAAGAGCGTGATCTCGGGCCGCTCCCGCAGGAAGGCGACGACCTCGGTCACGTACGCGTCCAGGGCCTGCGGGTTGTAGATGTCGAAGACCGGACCGCCGGACTCGTAGAACTGCGGGTAGTCGGCCTTCGGCAGGAAGCTGTCGTAGCCGTGACCGCCGGTCTCGATGCGGAGGGAGCGCTTGGCGGCCTCACGGACCAGCACGTCGCGCACCCCGTCGTACGTGGTGACGCCGAGGCCCAGGTAGTCCGTCGGGTAGACGAAGGTGTTCAGCCGGTTCTTGGCCATCCAGTCGAGCAGCGGGGGCAGGCTCGCGGCGGTGTGGCTGAACCCCTCCTCGGCGTACTGGCGCCGCAGGTCGTAGCCCGGCCGGTCGGTGAGGCGCACGGCGGGGAGGTCGAGGGTGCGGCTGCTCGGAATCCGCTCGTGGTGGCCCTCGTACGCGGGGAAGGCCGGGGCGAAGAAGCGCACACCGGCGCGCTCCAGGAGGGCGTACACGGCGTACAGCGGCGCGCGGTCGCCGCGCCCCGTCAGCAGGAGGAGCGTGTCGTCGCCCAGCAGCGTGAAGGAGTCCTCCGGCGCACCGTCGAGTTCCCGTCCGGCGTCCGCGAGCCGGCCGGCGCCGATCGTGGCCGCGCCGCCGGTGCCCGCGCGCAGGGCCACCAGCCCGGTGACACCGTCGGGGACGGGCGCGCCGGGGTCGGTCACGGCGCGCAGGGGCAGCCGGACCCCGGTGATCCGCCGGATGTAGTCGCGCAGTTCGGTGGCGGCGAACTCGGCGCTGCCCGCGCCCCACCAGAGCACGGTGGCCCGTGCCCGGCCGCCGGAGGCAGCGCGGAGCGGGGCGCCGGCCGCCGCCGGGGTGCTCGCGGCGGCACCGGTGGCGGTGAGGGCGGGCAGGGCCGCACCGGCCAGGCCGGCCGCCCCCGCGAGGAATCCGCGCCGTCCAAGGGCGCCGGATCTCATGGCGCCCGGCGCGGTGGCGCCAGTGGTGGCGGCCACGTCGCCGCGGTCCCCCAAGTCACGGGAGCGGTTGGAGTCGGTCATGAACGGTCCGCCTTTCCGGCTTCGGCGTACAGGTCACCGAGGTAGTAGTCCTCGGCCTTGCCCGGATCGGGCAGCTTCCCCATCCGGCCGAAGACGGCGGCGAGTTCGTCGAACCAGCCGTCGACCGTGCCGTCCTCGCTGAGCTTCGTCAGCTCGGCGGAGGGAAGGATCTTCACGTAGTCGGTGGAGCCCTTGAGCTGCCCGGCCGGCAGCTTCAGGAAGTCGGCGGTGACGGTCTCCGACTCCTCGGGGTGTGCCTCGGTCCAGTCACCGGCCTCCTTGAGCACCCCGGTCACCTTCTTGACGAGTTCGGGGTCCCCGGAGGCCAGCTTCGGCTGGGTCACAAAGACATTCGGGAAGGTCAGCTTCGGGTAGTAGTCCTGGGTCCGGCTGATCTCCTTGAGACCGGGGACCTTCTTCTTCATCGTGTCGATCAGCGGGTACCAGGTGGCCGCCGCGTCGACCTGGCCGGACGAGAACGCCGTGACGACGGTCGAGGCGTCCATGACGACCTTCTTGACGTCGCTCTGCTTCAGACCGGCCTCGCGCAGCGCCAGGTTGAGGATCATGTCGCCCGAGGTGCCCTCCGCGACGGCCACCTTCCGGCCCTTGAGGTCGGCGGGCTTCTCGATGCCCGAGCCGGGCCGGGCGATGACCCGGTCGGCCAGGCCCAGCATGTTGACGGAGACGATGGAGGCGCGGCCCGAGGCGGGCAGCCACAGCGCGCCGGGGCCGAGGTAGCCGAAGTCCAGGTCACCGGAGCCGAGTGCCTGGACCTGGAGCGGGCCGTTGGTGAAGACCTTCAGCTCGGGGGCGAGGCCCGCCTTCTTCCACAGTCCGCGCTTCTGGGCGACGGCGAGCGCGACGGAACCGCTGTAGTCGGCGATGTAGCCGAACCTCACCTTCCGCGGTCCGCCGTCCGCGGCATCCGACGAGGAGCCGCCCCCGCAGCCGGTGGTGACGGACACGAGCGCCAGGGCCAGGAACAGGCCGGCCGTACGACGGCCGACGGCACGGATCGACTTCATGACGCGATTCCTTCGAGCGGGGCGGGCTGGTGGTGGACGGCGTGCCACACCCGGGCACGCAACGCGGCGAACTCCGGGGACAGCCGCTGCTCCTCGGTACGCGGATAGGGCAGCGTGACCGGGACGACCGTGTGGACGCGGCCGGGGCGGGCCGCCATGACGACGACGCGGTTGGCGAGGAAGACCGCCTCGTCCACGTCGTGGGTGATGAACATGACGGTGCGCCGGTCGCGGCCCCAGGTGTCGAGGAGCGACTCCTGCATCCGGACCCGGGTGAGGGAGTCGAGGGCGCCGAAGGGTTCGTCCATCAGGAGGACCTTCGGGTCCACGGCGTAGGCGCGGGCGATGGCGCAGCGCTGCTTCATGCCTCCGGAGAGGGTTTTGGGCAGCGAGTCCGCGAAATCGGTGAGGCCGACGAGTTCGATGACCTCGCGGGCCCGCCGGCGGCGCTCGGCCTTCTTGACCCCCGCGACCCTGAGTCCGTACTCGACGTTGGCCGCGACGGTCATCCACGGGAAGAGCGCGTACTGCTGGAAGATGACGCCCCGTTCGGGGGCGGGGCCGCGCACGGGGACGCCGTCGACGGTGACCTCGCCGCCGGTGGCGTCGAGGAGTCCGGCGGCGATGTTCATCAGGGTGCTCTTGCCGCAGCCGGAGGGGCCGACGACGGTGACGAACTCGCCGTCGTCGATATCGAGGGAGACCCGGTCCAGGGCCAGGAAGTCGCCGTCCTTGACCGCGAAGTCGCGGCTCACGTCACGGAAGTTGATGGTGGGCATGGTTACCGCCGTTCCTGCCAGTGGGTGAGCCGGCGCTCGGCGAGGAGCAGCAGCCGGTCCATGGCGAGGCCGATCGCGCCGATCGCGATGAGCTGGACGAAGATGGTCGGCAGGTCGTAGTAGAGCTGTGCCTGCTGCATCCGGAAGCCCAGTCCGCCCTGGGCCGCGATGAGTTCGGCGGCGACGACGGTCGCCCAGGAGGCGCCGAGCCCGATCCGCATGCCGACCAGGATGAACGGGGTGGAGGCGGGCACGACGACGCCGATGAAGACCTGCGGGTCACGGGCGCCGAGCACCCGGGCGGCGTTGACGAGGGTGACGTCGACGGCGACGACGCCCTGGAAGGTGGAGACGACGGACGACAGGAAGGAGGCCAGGAAGATCACGAAGATCTTCGGGGTCTCGTCGATGCCCATGAGGACGATGGCGAGCGGGATGATGGCGAGCGGCGGCACCATGCGGAAGAACTGCAACCACGGTTCGATCAGCCTGCGGACGACCGGGTACCAGCCCATCAGGAAGCCCACCGGGACCGCCAGGACGACGCCGAGCACATAGCCGGTGAGGACGCGCTTGAGGCTGGCGCCCGCGTCGGTGAACAGGGTTCCGTCCGCGACGAGTTCACCCGCGCGGCGGGCCACGGTCACGGGTCCGGGGAAGCCGTCGATGCCGCTGTTCGCGAGGACGGCCCAGGCGAGCAGGCCGAGCGCTGCGGAGGCGAGGCCGAGGAGCGCGGCGGTGAGCCGGCCGGTCCCGCGCGCCTTCTTTGCGGGGTCGCGGGCGGTCTTCGGGGCGGTGGAGCCGCTCGTGCCCGCCGCGTCCGGGCGCCGTTCCCGCTGCGGGGCGGGGGCTTCGGCCGGTGTCTTCATGCCACTTCCTCCGCAACGCCGTCGACATCGGCCGCCCGGTCGCCGCCGATGTCGGCCATGTAGCTCATCCAGGTGTAGGCGGGGTCGCCTCGGCGCAGCAGTTCGCGGTAGAGCCGTACGGTGAGGTCGCGCCGGACGTCCGCGTAGGCGGGCGCCTCGTACACGTTGTGCAGTTCGTGCGGGTCGGTCACCAGGTCGTACAGCTCGTGCACGCTCTCCGGGTTGTGGACCAGCTTGTGCCGCCGGTCGCGGAGCATGCGCTGCGAGTAGGGGAAGTGGTGGCCGTGGAACTCCGCGACGACCTCGTCGCGGGCAGCCGCAGAACCGGCCCCTGCCCCGGTCAGCATCGGCAGCAGGCTGGTGCCGTCGCACTGGTCGGGCACGGGCGCTCCAGCCAGTTCGAGAATGGTCGGGTTGAGGTCGATGAGCCCGGCGAAGTCGTCGCTGACCTGGGCCGGAGCGCCGGGTATCCGGGCGATGCCGGGGATCCGGTAGATGTCCTCGTACATCGCCGGGCCCTTGTCGTTGAGCCGGTGGGCGCCGGTGAACTCACCGTGGTCGGCAGTGAAGAAGACCGCTGTGTCGTCCCACAGACCGTGCCCCTTGAGCGCCTCGATCAGCCGGCCGGCCTGGTGGTCGATCATCGTGACGTAGCCCCAGTAGACGGCGATCAGCTTGCGCCAGGCGGCGGCGTCGAATCCGTCCGACGACCAGTACGCGCTGTACTGGCGCTGCGCCTCGGGCTTCCCTGCGAAGGTCTCGGCCATCGAGGCGGGCAGCGGGACGTCGTCGGGGTCGTACAGGTCGTAGTAGCTGTCGGGGATCAGATACGGCAGATGCGGGCCGTACCAGTGGCAGGACAGCATGAACGGCTTGCCGTTCGCCTTCCATTCGCCCGCGTAGCGGTCCAGCAGGGCGAGTGTGCGGTCGGTGAGGAAGGCCTCCATGGTGGCCTCGGCGGGCTGCTGGAGCCGGCCCGCGATGAGGTGCCCGCGCCCGGTGCCGTTGGCGGCGGTCCCGAAGACGGGTTCGCGTACCGCGAAGGACGGGAAGCCGTTGTCCCGCAGCCACTTCTCGTACGAGGGGTGGTGTACGGGGTTGAGGGCGCCGGGCAGGTGCTCGCCGTCCAGGCCGTAGAACTCGGGGCCCCGGTCGCGGCCGATGTGCCATTTGCCGACATGCCCCACCGAGTAGCCCCGGTCCGTCAACTGCCCCCAGAGCGTGGGGTCGTCGTCGGAGAGCTCGTCCTTGCTCCCGCCGTTGCGTTCGGGGTTGTTCAGCATCCCGTGACGGAAGGGGTGGAGGCCGGTGGCCAGCGAGGCGCGGGCCGGGGTGCAGATCGCGGTCGGGGTGTAGAAGCGGTCGAAACGGGTTCCCCCGGCCGCGAGGGCGTCGAGGGCCGGGGTGTCGACGAGTGGGTTGCCGTAACAGCCCAGGGTGTCGACCCGGTGCTGGTCGGTCATCAGGAACAGGACGTTGCGCGGAGCCACTCGGGCCGCCCTTTCGGTGGTCGCTCGGTGTGCTGCCGGGAACCCGGCCGATACCGGTCCGCGGTGCTTCGGCAGGTGCCGGTGCAGTCGGCTGACCGGAACTGTAGGGACGCCGACTTTTTTACGTCAACCCTCGGGAATAAACATTGTGTGAATTCGTCCGGCGCGTTGACAGAAAGCCCTGACCCGATCGACCATGCGTCCATGACGGAACGCACCGATGCCCTGCAGCGCCTGCGCAGGGCCAATGAAGCCGCCGTACTCGGTGAACTGCGCAGGTCGGGCGCGCTGAGCCGAGGCGAGCTGAAGGAGCGGGTCGGGCTCTCCCGTACCACACTGTTCGCGATCGTCTCCGATCTACTGGAGCGCAAGGCCGTCGTCGAGCAGCCGGCCCCCGACCCGGAGCAGCCGCGCGGGCGGGGCAGGCCGGCCCTGGAGATCTCCCTCAACTCCCGCGGCGCCGAGCTGATCGGCATCGACCTCCAGCGCCACCGCGTCCACGTCGTCGTGGCCAACTGCGCCCATGAGATCGTCGGCCGGTACAGCGCCCCCGTCCCCGCCGACAGCAGCGCCGCCGAGCGGGCCGCGCAGGCGATCCGCGGCGTCGAGGAGCTGGTACGGCGCGAGAACATCAGCCTGGCCCCGGTCGAGGGCATCGGCCTCGGCCTCCCCGGCTTCGTACAGAACCCGGCCTCCGGCGACCCGCGCACGATGACGCCGTTCGCCGGCCACGTCGCCGCCGAACTGGGCAGGCACTTCGACGCCCCCGTGCTCACGGACAACAACTCCCGGCTCGCCGCACTCGCCGAGGTGACCTGGGGCGCCGCCCGAGGCTTCGACAACGCTGTCTATCTGCGCTGGTCGGAAGGGGTCGGTGGCGGACTCGTCGTCAACGGCTCGCTCGTGCACGGCGCCCACGGCGCGGCCGGCGAGATCGGCCACACCAGCTGCGACCCCGAGGGAAAGCCCTGCCACTGCGGCGGCCGCGGCTGCCTGGAGGGGCTCATCTCCGTCCCCGCGATGCTCACCGCCTGCGCCGATCGCGGGGTCACCGCGCACGACGCCGCAGAGCTGGTCGAGCTCGCCGCCGGGGGCCAGGCGGACGCCGCCGACGTGATCCGGACCGCGGCCCTCGTCGCCGGCCGGGTGCTCGCCGCCCTCGCCGCGCAGGTGGACCCCGAGTGCATCGTCGTCTACGGCGAACCGGCGGCCCTGGACGGTCTCGTCCTCGCCCCCATCCGGCAACAGCTCGCCGCGCTCTCCCTGCCGTCCGCCCCCCGCACCATCGAGGTGCGCGGCTCGACCCTCGGCGGTGAGGCCGCCGCGCTCGGCGGGGTCGCCCTGCTGCTGCGCACCACCGGCCAGGACCTGGCGGAGCTGCTCGACCGCCCGGCTCCCGGCGCCGGGAGCGCCCGGTGAGCGCCTGCTGCGGGCCCGCCCGCGAGGGCGGCCAGGCCGTGACCACCGCTCCCCCGGCGGAATTCGCCGTCCCCGTGCGCGGCCGGGCCGAGCTGCTGCGCGGCATGGTCGCCGTACCGGGAGGACCGTTCCTGATGGGCGGCGAGGACGAGGACGCGTTCCCGGACGACGGCGAGGGACCGGTGCGGGAGGTCACGACCGGGCCGTTCCACATCGACGCGGCCTGCGTCAGCAACGCCCGGTTCGCCGTCTTCGTCAAGGCAACCGGCTACCGCACCGAGGCCGAACTCATCGGCTGGTCCTACGTGTTCGGCGCCTTCGTCCCCCCGTCGGCGCGCCGCGCCGTACTGCCGGGCACGGTGCCCGGCGCCCCCTGGTGGCGGGCGGTGACCGGGGCGCACTGGCGGGCACCCGAGGGGCCCGGCACCTCGATCGGCGACCGCCGGGACCACCCGGTGGTCCACGTGTCGTGGAACGACGCGACGGCCTACGCCCGGTGGGCCGGCAAGCGGCTGCCCACCGAGGCCGAGTGGGAGAAGGCGGCCCGCGGCGGCCTCGTCCGGGCCCGGTTCCCCTGGGGCGACGAGCTGACCCCGAACGGCCGGCACCGCTGCAACATCTGGCAGGGCGACTTCCCGGTACGCAACACCCGCGACGACCGCCACGCGGGCACCGCACCCGTCAAGGCCTACGCGCCCAACGGCTACGGCCTGTACAACACCTCCGGCAACGTGTGGGAGTGGTGCGCCGACCGGTTCAGCGCCGACTGGCACACCGCCGGCCGCCCCGGGACCCGTACCGACCCCGCAGGACCGCCGCACGGCGAGAACCGGGTACTGCGCGGCGGCTCGCACCTGTGCCACCGCTCCTACTGCAACCGCTACCGGGTCGCCGCCCGCACCTCGAACAGCCCGGACAGCACGACCGGCCACGGCGGCTTCCGCTGCGCGCTCACCGTCCGGCCCCCCGCATAGCGGCCGGCACACATCCGGCTATCCTGGCCGCCGCACCGGACACGGGGTGCCCCTCGCAGGGGCTGAGAACACACCCGTCGAACCTGAACCAGTTAGCACTGGCGGAGGGATGTCTTCATGTCATTGCCGTATGCCCAGGACGAGCGCGCCGCCACGGACCGGCGGCCCGCGTTCGACGGGCGGATGCCCACCGCCCCGGGCGATCTGCGCGTCGAGGCGCACGGGATAGCCCCCGTCCCCGAGGACCGCCGCTACGGCGGGCCGGGCCGGCTGTTCACCGTCTGGTTCGCCCCCAACCTGACCATGACCGGGGTCTTCACCGGCACCGTCGGCATCGCGCTCGGCCTGGACTTCGCGACCGCGCTCACCGCCGTCGTGCTCGGCACGCTCGTGGGCGCCGTGCCCACCGCGTATCTGGGCACCTGGGGCAGCCAGACCGGGGCCGGGCAACTTCCGCTCGCCCGGCTGGCGTTCGGGCGCGGCGTGGTGCTGCCGGGCACGCTCCAGTGGCTGTCGTCCATCGCCTGGGACGCGCTGATCGGGCTGTTCGGCGGGGAGGCGCTGGCCCAGTTGTGCGGCTGGCCCTTCTGGCTGGGGGTGCTGGTCATGATGGCCGCCCAGGGCGCGCTCGGCGTGCTGGGGTACGAGGTGATCCACCGGCTCCAGACCGTGATGACCTTCGTCCTCGCCGCCGCGTTCGCGGTGCTCGCCACCAAGCTCCTGCACGGGGTCCACCCCGCCGCGACCGGCACCGCGCACGGCGCCGACCGGGCCGGTGCGTTCGTCCTGACGTGCACCATCGCCCTGAGCCTGGCGCTGTCCTGGGCGCCGTACGCCAGCGACTTCAGCCGCTATCTGCCGCGCACCACTTCGCGGCCCCGGATGTTCTGGTGCACGCTGCTCGGTGTCAGCGTCTCGTTCGTGGCGGTCCAGACACTCGGCCTGTGGGGTGCGTCCGTCTTCACCGACCAGACCGCGCACGGCGTCGACGCCCTGCTGGGCGGTGGCGCGCTCGGAGCGTTCGGGCTGCTCGCCATCACGCTCGCCGCGCTGTGCAGCAACGCCATGAACGACTACAGCGGATCGCTGGCGCTGCAGACCATGGGCGTCCGCCTGCCGCGCCCCGTCGCCGCCGCGCTCGCCGCGGCCCTCGGCTTCCCCCTCGTCCTGTGGATGCACGCGGCCGACACCACCGCCCGCTTCCAGAACGTGCTGCTGCTCGTCGGCTACTGGATCCCCGGGTTCGTCGCGATCGTGGCCGTCGACTGGATCGTCCGGGCGAGGGCCCGCGGCGGCTCCCCCGTCGACCTGGCGGCCGAGGGCTCCCGCACTCAGCCGTGGTGGCCGGCGCTCACCGCCTTCGGCGCCGCGTTCGCCGCCGCGGTGCCGTTCATGAACACCAGCCTGTACGCGGGCCCGGTGGCGAAGGCGCTGCACGGGGCGGACCTCGCCTACGGGGTGGCGTTCCTCGCGGCCCTCGCCGTCTACGCCCCGCTGCGGCTGCGCCGCCGCGCCTGACTGCCCCGGGGCGGACCTCGGGCGTCACGTCTTCGCGACCGCGGTCTCGCCGTCCCCGCGCGTTCCGGAACCGCTCAGTCGGGCCGACGGGCCGCCTCACGGCGCAGGACCTGGACAACCTGGGCGAAAGCCGGCGGGTTCGGGCCGGGGAGGCGGGCCAGGACGACCCGCCGGCGTTCGGCGGGCCCACCGCGGACCTCGACCAGGCGCACGCCCGTGGGAACCGCGTCGGCCAGCCCCGGCGGCACGGTGGTGATGCCGCAGCCCGCTGCGACCAGGTGAAGTTTGGTCAGCCAGTCGCGGGCGGTGTGGGTGATGCGGGGCCGCCCAGGCAGACCTGGCCAGACGCCCATCATCGGCTCGGCGGGGTTGGAGGTACTGGCGATCCATTCCTGATCGGCCAGTTCTTCCAGGTCCGCCGTGGCTCGGCTGCCCAGCGCACTGTCGGCCGGTACCGCGAGGAGCAGCTCTGTCTCCAGCAGCGTCTCGCACTCCAGACGGGGAGTCTGATCGTCCAGGGGCCGGTAGGGCGGTCGGACCGACAGGACGGCCAGGTCGACCGTGCGCGCCCGCAGCGCGCGCACCAGCGCCGGAGTGGTGGCCTCGCGTGTCGTGACGCGGATGCCAGGTTGCGTGCGGCGCAGGACGGCGAGCGTGCGCGGCAGAATGAGCGCTCCGGCGCTGGCGAAGGTGCCGAGCCGCACCACACTGCGTTCGGGTGCCGCTCCCTTCAGCTCGCGCTCGGCTGCGGCCAGTGCCTCCAGCGCGACGACCGCGTGCCGCAGCAGGGTCAAGCCCGGCGCGGTGAGGGCGACGCCGCCGGGGCGGCGGTCGAACAGCTTGACCCCGGCGGCGCGTTCGAGGGCGGCGACCTGCCGCGAGACAGCAGACTGGGTATAGCCGAGCCCTGCGGCGGCGGCGGTGAAGCTGCCGCGTTCGGCAATCTCCCTCAGGACCCGCAAGCCGGTCAGTGAGGGCTCCATGACGTTCATGCATACCCACCATGCCAGAGTTTCGCTGGCCGCATGGGCTGGGTCCGCCTAGCGTTGGCTGCATCAGCCGCGAAACCGCGCGGACTCCAGCCCCACTTCTGCCAAGGAGCACCCCCATGCCATTCGTCGAGATCTATCTGCGCAAGGGCAGGACACCGGAATTCCGCCAAGCCCTCTCCGCCGCGGTCCACGCGTCGATGCGGGAGGTGTTCCAGATCCCGGAGGACGACTTCTTCCATGTCGTGCACGACATGGAGCCCGGCGACATCCTGCACCCGTCGACGTTCTTCGGCATCGAACGCAGCACCGACTCGGTGATCATCCGTATGACGTTCAACCACCGGCCCCCCGAGCAGAAGGCAGCGCTCTTCGAAGCCGTCGCCGACCGCATCACGGCCACCACGGGGATGCGCCGGGAGGACATCCTGATGACTGTTCTGGAGACCGCTTCGGAGAACTGGTGGGTGCACGGCCGGACCGTCGACCCCGACACCGGGTTCGACACCCGGATGAGCCCCGAGGCCATGCGGGCCGGTCACGTGGGCTGACGCCGACGACTCGGTCAGCGATCGCTGACGGACCCGGTCGCCTCCCCCCGTTGAACCGGCCAGGGGGGCGCCAACCGGCCCCCGGAAATGACCGAGGCCCGCTCCGGGATTGTTCCCGAACCTGCCCTGCCCTGCCACTGCCTCCGTTCGGGACGACAGAGGCCGGGCGCGAGGCGGCAAAGCAGACAGCTCCGGCCGACCACCTCACCGCGCAGGGCCCGGTGCTGGAGATCCTCGCCGGTTCCCTCCAGGGGAGGTACGGCAGCGGGCCGGGACACCGGCTGTTCCGGGTTCTCAGTGGCAATGGCGGAGACGGAGCGGGAGAACATCCGGGAGTCCACGCTCGAAGGGCTGGATGCCGCGGCCCGTGCGGGCAACCACGGCGGCCGGCCGCCGGTCGTCACTGACGACATGTTGCACACGGTGCTCCGAACGCCGCACGAACGGCGAGAGCGTCGAGGACCTTCAGCCCCACCTGCTCATCCCCACCGGCAGGACCACCGGCTGCGCCACCGGCGTCGAGCAGTCTGCCGACGCGGCCGGCGTACGGGCCCCTCCGCCGCCGTCTCCCCCCGAAGCCCCAGGTCAGCACCCGGGCCGGCGTCCGCACGGGGGTCCTGCCGGAGCAGGATCGGGCGCTTTGGTGAGTGGTCGGAACCCTTCGGAGTGACACAGGACTGGCTCTGCACGCAGAGGGCAGTGGGGGGACAAGGCCTTTCGGCCGAATCCTCCGAGCGGGACCACTGGTCTCGCTGATGTCAGCAGTGGGCTCACAGGGCGCTCGTTCGGCCGCGCGGCCGCCGTGCACAATGTGGCGTCTACTGATCACGCTTCACAGCACCTGCCCCGCCGGAGTTGGAAGCCCCTCACGATTGCGAAGCTTGTGTTGTCTGTACACCCGGTCGACCTGGTCACCCCAGCATCTGGCGCGGCCGATTCCTCCCCCCACCCGTCTCGTAACCGGATCCCCATACCGTTCCGTCTTCCGGTGTGCGGTGGCCCGAGATGATGCCCATACCCCCGACGAGCAGAGAGGTCTCGCTGGTGCGCTCCAGCCTGGCGGTCGTTGCACCGCAGGCCACGGAGCTGACCGTGTACTTCTACGCCATCCTCTTCGCTCGATATCCCGACGTCCGGAGCCTGTTCCCCGAGAACATGGACGTCCAGCGTGACCGGCTGCTGCGCGGACTCCTGCGCATCATCGACCTGGTCGACGACGTGGACAGCCTTGTGAAGTTCTGCTCCCGGCTGGGGCGCGACCACCGCAAGTTCGGGACCTTGGAGGCGCACTACCCCGCAGTGGGGGAATGTCTGCTGGCCGCCTTGGCCCGCTATGCGGGGACGGCCTGGAACGACGAGGTCGCCGCTGCCTGGGCCCGGTCCTACGGTGTCGCTTCGCACGTGATGATCGCGGCCGCGGCCGATGACATCCGCCTGCGCCCGGCCACCTGGGAGGCGCAGATCATCGACCGTGCGTACCGAGGGCACGGGATCGCCGAGATCACCGTCCGCCCCGATCTGCCCTACCCCTTCGTGGCCGGACAGTACGTGAGCATGGAAACTCCCTGGCATCCCCGTGCGTGGCGGCACTACTCCCCCTCCCACCCGCCGCGTCCGGACGGCACCCTCACCTTCCATGTGCGGGCTGTTCGCGGTGGGCCGGTGAGCAACGCGCTGGTGTATCAAGCAGCGCCAGGTCATACCGTGCGGCTGGGACCGCCGCAGGGCGACATGACACTCGCCTCGGCAGGAGACCGTGATCTGGTGTGCGTGGCGGGCGGTACCGGCCTTGCGCCGATTCGCGCCCTGCTGCTGGAAGCGGCCGAACACCAAATGCGCCGATATGTCGACCTGTTCGTCGGGGCCCGTACCGCCGAGGAGCTGTACGGCCTCGACGACATGCTGCGGATGGCGCAGCGCCACTACTGGCTGACTGTCCGCGCATCCGTTTCCCACCAGGAGATTCCCGGCCAGCAGGGCACGCTCCCGCAGGTCCTGCGTGAATTCGGCCCCTGGGACCGGCACGAGGCCTTTCTGTGCGGCCCGCCCGTCATGGTCACCACGGCCTTTGACACTCTCCTGCGCCAGGGAACCCCACGGGCGCACATCCATCACGACCCGATCGACACCCCTGTGCTCACCGCTCCCCTCACACCGCACCGACCCGGTCTGGAGAATGACACCCTGTGACGAACCACGCCGCCACCCCCTCGCACGGAGAGCGCCGGCTGCAGGCTCATCTGGGCAGCCAGGAGCGCGCCGACGCCTTCTACGACCGGCAGGTCCACGCGCACCTCACCGCGCCGATGCGTGACTTCATCCACCGCCAGTCGATGGTCTTCGTCTCCACCGCTGATGCCCGCGGGCAGTGCGACGCCACCTTCCGCGCGGGGCCCCCCGGTTTCGTCGTTGTCCTGGACGACCAGACCCTGGCCTACCCCGAGTACCGCGGCAACGGCGTCCTGGCCAGCGCAGGCAACATCACCGAGAACCCTCACGTCGGACTACTCTTCATGGATTTCACCCATGACCACATAGGGCTGCACGTCAACGGCTCCGCCGGGCTCGTCGGTGATCACGACCTGCGTGGCGCCCACCCCTGGATACCGGCCGACGCCGCCCCCGGACGCAGGCCCGTACTGTGGACGCTGATCGGCATCCACGAGGCATATGTGCACTGCTCCAAACACATCCCGCACCTCGAACCGGCGCCCCGCGCGCTGTCCGCGCACGCACGCCCCAAGGACCCCGACTACTTCACCGAGGACCTCGTTCCTTCCGTCGTCGCGGAGCCCGGTCACGAAATACCTTCTGAGCACACCAGGAGGCTCGAACGCTGAGCCGCAGCGGCCCAGCCGGGCCCACCCGGTTCTGCGCCTCGACGAGTGTGGTCCGGCTCCGACGCCACCGCAGGCAGCCACCCTTGTGGGGAATCGAGCGCCACGCGCCGTTCCCGGCAAGGTTCGGCGCCCTGACAGGAATGCGCATGGGCGGGCGCCTGCGGGCGCCCGCCCACGGGCAAGGGGACCGCTCCACGATCAGCTGATCCCCAGCTGGTCCCCAGAAATGATCAAAGGCCGGTTTCGGATTGCTCCGAAACCGGCCCTGATCTGCGACTGTCTCCAGTCGGGACGACAGGATTTGAACCTGCGACCCCTTGACCCCCAGTCAAGTGCGCTACCAAGCTGCGCCACGTCCCGCTGCGATTCCTCCCGGTCTCCCGGGCGGCTGCGCAGGACAAACATTACCTCACTCGGTGGACCGCATTGACGCCCGTGCCTGCTGGGCGCGGGTCGCCAGGGATTCCGCGCCGCAGGCCGTCGCCAGCTTGTGTGCCCGCGCGAGTTCTCGCGGGGAGCGGGCCGCGATGCCGTACTCGTAGAGGGCGAGGGCGAACTCGTAGCCGGAGGGGGACGCCTCCAGATGGCGGACGGCCTCGCCCAGCAGTTGTTCGGCCTCCTCCGGGCGGGCGAACAGCGCGACGCAGCGCAGTGCCTCGCCGATCGCGGTCTCCGTGCCGAAGCGCTCGGCGTGCACCCGGGCCGAGTTGGCGATCCGGGCGGCGCGGGCCGGGTCCTCGTCGGCCAGTGCGCGTGCCAGGTCGCCGGCCCAGGGGCCCCAGATGCCGTTGAACCTGCCGCGCGGTTCGAGGGCCTGTCCGGCGGCTTCCAGCTCGGTGACGGCTTCCTTCGTACGGCCTTCGGCCAGCAGCAGGCGGCCCCGGACGCACGGCCCGTCGGGCAGCACCATGGCGCTGGGGTAGGGCGTGCCGAAGTCGTACTGGTCGGCGATCTTGCGGGCCTCGGTGACCCGGCCACGGGCCAGCAGTGTGTCGATGAGCAGGCAGGCGGCGTCCCAGTGGACGGGCAGTCCGCTGCCGACGCGGTCGGCGAGGCGGAGCCCCTCGCGCAGGAAGCCCTCCGCCTCCGCGAGGCGGCCGCGACGGCGGTTGACCAGACCGAGGAGCGTATGGGCGAACGCCAGGTGGGCGCCGCTCCAGCCGGAGATCTCGAAGGCCCGCACCGCTTCGCCGAAGAGTTCCTCGGCGCGGTCGAGCCGGTCGGTGAAGGCGTAGGTGATGCCGAGCAGGGTGGGGAGCTCGAAGCCCCACTCCGCATCGGTCCAGCCGAGGCCCCGGGCGGGATGGCCGTTGACCAGGGCGCGTTCGCAGAGGTCGACGATCAGCTGGGAGTTCTCACCGCGCAGCATCGCGTCGAAGGCGCGCAGGGTGAGCAGGGCCCGTTCGGCATTGTCCCGGCCCGTGAGGTGGTCGGCGTTGGCCGCGAGCCGGCGGGAGCGGCCCGGACCGTCGTCCTCGGTGGCCTGCATGCCCTCCCAGAGGAAATGCGCGGCCTGCAGGCGCATCAGGCCGGGGCCGGGCGCCGTGCGCTCCGCCTCGGCCGCGAGGGCGAGCGCGGCCTCCTTCAGCTGGTTGTTGTGGGACAGCGCGGCGGCGAGCCGGAAGGTGGCGTCGACCCGCAGGTTGTCGGCGAGGCCGGGAAGGTCGAGCGCGGCACGCAGATGCCGCACCGTGGTGGGTGGCGAGCTGAGCAGCGTGGCGCAGCCCAGTTCGTAGAGCAGGGTGGCGCGCACGTCCTGGCGCGGCGGTTCCTGGAGAGCCCGTTCCAGACAGCGGCGGGCCGCCTCGGGGGCGCCGACCGCGAGGTGCTGCGCCGCGGCTGCCCGCAGTTGCCCGACCAGCTCCTGGTCGTCGTCCGGATGGACTTCGAGCAGGTGCCGGGAGGCCGCGGCGGGGCCGAGACCGGCACGGGTGATGGCCCAGGCCGCCCGGCCGTGCATGGCGGTGCGGGTGGCGGGCGGAATCGAGCGGTACACGGCGGTGGCGATCAGCGGGTGCACGAACTCCAGCGGGTCGAAGCCGCTGACGATACGGGCCTCGCGCAGCCGGGCCGTGCAGTCCGCCGCCTCCGCGGGGCTCATTCCGGCCAGCGTCGCGGCGAGGTCCTGCGAGATGTCGGTGCCGAGCACGGCGGCGGCCCAGGCGAACCGGTTGGCGTTGGTGCCGAGCCGTTCGAGCCGGGCGACGAGCCCGCTGCCGCGTGCCGATGCGCCGAGTTCACGCAGCAGCCCGGCGGAGTCCTCCAGCGGGGCCAGCTCGCGGTCCTGGACCTTGGCGACGAGTTCGACAGCCTCGTACGGGTTGCCGCCGGTGACGGCCCAGACCTCGCGGCAGAACGGGTCGTCGGCGTGTTCCCCGAGCCCCGCGCGGACCAGTTCGGCGGTGGCGTCCGGGGTGAGGGCCCGCAGCGCGACCCGTACCTGTGCCGGATGCCCGCCCACGGCGCTGCGGGCCGGCTCCCGGGCGGCGAGTTCCTCGGGCCGGTGTGCCTGGACGACCAGGACGCGCAGTTCGCCGAGCCTGGCGGTGAACGAGGCCAGCCAGGCGAGGGATTCACCGTCGGCCCAGTGCGCGTCGTCGATGAGGAGCAGCAGCGGGCGGTGGCTCAGCCGGGAGGCGAGCCGTGAGACGACCCAGTCGAGGCCGTCGCGCACGCCCTGCGGGTCGGGCTGCGGACCGGTCGGCTCGACGAGGCCGAGGGCGGGCGCGGCGATCTCGTACCAGGACCCGAACAGGGCGCGTACGTCGTCGGCGGGGAGCTGTTCGAGTTCGGGCTGGAGCAGTTGGCGTACGACGTGGAACGGTACGGAGGTGACTGTCTCGCCGCCGCGTGCGGACCAGACGGTGCACCGGTCGGCCGCCATGGCCTGGATCTCGGCCAGCAGTGCTGTCTTGCCGATGCCGGCCTCACCGCTGAAGATCAGCAGCCCGCCGGACGCCTGCGCGCCGCAGAGTGCGTCGACGGCTTGTGCGGCAGCGGCGATCTCCGGTTCGCGCTCGTACAGCGGCCGGGACGGTTGCATGCCTGCCCTCCCCCAAAGTGGTACGGACAACTGTCGAGAGTAGTCGTGCGCGGGGGCCCACCAACAGTGCTTCGGGGAGTTCGCCGCAGGTGCGGGGCACAATCGAGGGGTGGACGAGACACGCAGGGACCGCGACACCGAAGGCCGGGCGCACAACGCGCGCCCCCGGGACGGGCTGGGGCGCCCCCTGCCGTACGGCTCACCGGGGGTGGAGCGGCAGCCCGAGGGTGTGGTCCGCACCCCGGAGGAGACCGTGCGGGAGGCGCAGCGGCTGCTGGAGGCCGGGATGCCGTTCCACGCCCATGAGGTTTTCGAGGACGCGTGGAAGTCGGGCCCTTTGGCGGAACGGGAGTTGTGGCGTGGGCTGGCCCAGCTGGCGGTCGGGCTGACCCATGCGGCCCGGGGCAATGCGACGGGCGGGGCGCGGCTGCTGCGGCGGGGTGCTGCGGCGCTCACGGAGTTCACGGAGTCCGTGGAGTCCGTGGAGCGCGAGCAGTTCACCGGGGAGCCCGGCGGGTCCCCGGCGCACGGGATCGATGTCGGTGCGCTGGCCGGCTGGGGGCGCGAGCTCGCCGGGCGGGTGGAGGCACCGGGCGCGGAGCCCGTCGACGCCGCTGCCGAGGCGCCGAGGCTGCGGGGCGTCGGCCGGTAGCGCGGACGGGGCGGGCGCGTCCTTTCCCTGCCCTTGACCGAGAGCGGTGAACAGGGCCGCGCGAAGCTATTACCATCCCGCGTCATGAGCACTTCTGACCCGGACCAGGCCGTGGACACCCCGATAGCCGCACCCGACACCGAGGAACGTCGGCTGACCCCGCGTCAGGCAAGACGGCTGCGCATCATCCTGTCCTCCGTCGGCATGGCCGCGATGGCGGTCGTCCTGGGCCTGCGGATCGCGAGCCGGTCCTCCGTCCTGGTGGTCGGGGTGTACGGGCTCGCGCTGATCCTGTGCGGGATCGTGATCGAGCTCAGCCGGAACGGCCGCACTCGGCTGGGCAGTTGGCTGCTGGGGATCGGGCTGGTCGCGGCGATCGGTTCGGACTGGCTGCTGATTCCGTGATCTGCGGGGCACTGCGGCCCGGATCGGTCAGAGCAGCCGGACCCGTACCGTGGCGCCGTGCGGGTCCGCCCGGTCCAGCCAGTCCGCGGACAGGTGGACGGGGAAACCCGGTCTGGCGGGCAGCAGGAGCCGTTGCCGGTGCAGCAGCCGCCCGTCCTGCCTGACCTCGAACAGCGGGGTGGCCCGGCGCCGCCCGGTGCGCAGGACGAAGCGGTTGTCCAGCGGCCGGTCGTCGTCGGGACCGATGAGATTGGGCGCGATCCACGTCAGCGGCGCCTCGACCGCGAGCGCCGCCCGCCTTGCGGGCCAGGACCCGGTTACCAGATGGCGCAGTACGGGGGCGGCGACGGCCCGCCCCTCGGCGGCGGCGGTGCCGGCACTCTCCACCGCGTGCAGCAGGTTGCCGATGGCGAAGACGCCCGGTTCGCCGGTCCGGTACGAGGCGTCGTGGGCGGGCCCCCGGGTGCCGGGGTCGAGGGCGAGCTCGCCCCGCCGGGCCAGTTCGTGGTCGGGGATCCAGTCGCCCGTGAAGACGACGGTGTCGCAGCGCAGGGTCGTGGTCCGGCCGTCCTCGTGGCGGACCGTGACTCCGGTGAGCCTGCCGCGCCCGGACAGGCCGGTCACGGAGGTGCGGCTGAGCACCGGCGCGCCGGGCCCCCGGCGCAGCACGGCGAGGGGCTGCGGCGGACGGCCGGTCACCAGGGCGGCGACCTCGACCCCGGCGACGCGCAGGGTGCCGGCCGCCGCATGGCCCACGGGTTCGTCGCCGACGACCACGGCGCGGGTTCCGATGTGCTGGTGGTGGAGGTGGACGGCCTGCTGGAGCTCCCCGGTGGTGTAGACGCCCGCGGGGCGGGTGCCGGGGACGAGCCGGGCGCTGCGGGGGCGTTCCCGGGCGCCGGTGGCGAGGAGGACCGCGCGGGCGGTGATCCGTTCCAGCCCGCCCGGCCCGGTGGCGTCGAGTGTGCGGGGGCCGGCCCAGCCGGTGACGGTGATGCCGGTGCGCAGGGTGGCGCCGGCCCGTTCGGCGGCGGCCGTGCACCGCCTGGCGTACTCGGGCCCGCTCACGCCGCCGGTGGTCCGGCGGCCGCCGAAGCCGTCGTGGTGGCAGTGGCGGGGGACGCCGCCCGCGTCCTGCTCGCGCTCCAGGACCTCCACCCGTACCCCGGACGCGGCGAGTTCGGCCGCCGCGCCGAGTCCGGCCGGGCCCGCTCCGACGACCAGTACGTCGACCGTGCGCTCGTGGCGGGTCATCCCGGGGCCCTCTCGGTCAGTGCGCGGAGCCGGGCCCCGCAGTAGAAGCCCTGGCAGCGCCCGTTGCCGGCCCGTGTCCTGCGGGCGAGGCCCTCGACCGAGGCGGGCGGCAGCACGGAGGCCAGGGCGTCGCGGATCTCGCCCTCGGTGACGCGTTCGCAGTGGCAGACCACGGTGCCGTAGGCGGGGTCCCGGGCGATGAGTCCGGCGTCCAGGTAGGGGCGGCGGTCGGCCGCCTCCCCGAGGACCGGCACGGTGACGGGCGGCAGCTCGGCCGGTGCGCCCAGGTCGAGCCCGGTCCGGGCGAGCAGATCGGTGACGTGCGCGGCGATGGCCATGGAGGCGGTCAGCCCGGTGGAGCGGATGCCGCCCACGGCGACGTAGCGCAGGTCCGGGTACGCCTTGATCCGGTAGTCCTCGTGGCCGGTGGCCGCCCGCAGCCCCGCGTAGACGGCGGTGACCTCCTCCTCGATCAGCCGGGGCAGGATCCTGCGGCCCTTCTCCCGCAGCAGCGCGAGTCCTTCCTCGGTCGACTCGGTGGCGGCCTTGTCGTCGAGCTCCTCGGCGGTGGGGCCGAGCAGCACGTTGCCGAAGACGGTCGGTGCCACCAGGACGCCCTTGCCGGCCGAGGTGGGTACGGGGAGCAGGATGTGGCGGACGAGATCGCGGGCGAGCTTGTCGTAGACGATGAGCTGTCCGCGGCGCGGGGTGACGGTGAACGCGTCGTGGCCGAGCAGGCGGTCGATCGCGTCGGCGTGCAGTCCGGCGGCGTTGATCAGGCCCCGGGTGCGGAGCGTGCCTCGGGTGGTGGTCAGGGTGTGGACGCCGGTGCCGGGCTCGTCGCCCGACCCGTTGCCGGGCTCGGTGCCCGGCTCGATGGCCGTGACGCGGCAGTCCAGGTGCAGGTGGACGCCGGCCAGGACCGCCTGGGTGGCGAACGCGAGCGGGGTGGTCCAGGGGCAGATGACGGACTCGTCGGGAATCTCCAGCGCGCCCAGCGCACCCGGGCCCAGGTGCGGTTCCAGCTCGGCGAGCCGGCTCGCGTCCAGCAGCCGGGCCGCCTGGTAGCCGTTCTCCTCCGCCTTCGCCAACAGGCGGGGAAGCGAGTCGAGTTGTTCCTGGTCCCAGGCCACGAGGAGGGCACCGACGCGTTCTACGGAGATACCCGTCTCGGCGGCGTACGCGGCGAGCCTGCGCTGCCCGTCGCGGACCAGCCGGGCCTCGAGCGAACCGGGCACGGCGTCGAAGCCGGTGTGCAGGATCGCGGTGTTGGCCTTGGACGTGCCGTTGCCGATGTCGTCCGAGGCCTCGATGACCGCGATCCGGACGGGGTGGCGGGCCAGTTCCCGGGCGATCGCGGTGCCGACCACTCCGGCGCCGATGACCGTGACGTCGTAGGCGGGGCCGTCGGGCAGCGGCTGTCCGGCCCTTGTGACCGTCCGGTTCACCGGGCGGTCCCGGCGGAGGTCACGACCACTCCGGCCGAATAGCGACTGCGGGCCCGCACCGTGCTCACGACCGCTCCAGCAGAGCGCCGACGGCCGCGCGGAATCCGGCCAGGCGCTCGGCGGCCTCGTCGGGGCCGATCCTCGGCTCGTACACCGCGGCCGGCGTCCAGTCCGGCACGGCCTGGCGGAGCGAGAGCCCGGGATCGAGACCGAGCCGGGCCACGGCTCCGACGCCGAGCGCGGTGACGTCGGGCAGGGCGGACACCTCGACGGGGCGCTGCAGCAGGTCGGCCTGGGTCTGCATCAGCAGCGCGGAGCGGGTCAGCCCGCCGTCCACGCGCAGCACCCCGGGCCGCTCCCCCAGGTCGGCCGCGACCGCCTCGGCCAGCTCGACCACCTGTGCGGCGATGCCCTCGCACAGGGCCCGCACCAGGTGTCCGGCGGTGGTGTCCAGGCCGAGCCCGGTCACCGAACCCCGGAGGTCGCCGCGCCACCAGGGGGCGGCGAGCCCGGCGAGTGCCGGTACGAAGGTGACGCCCCCGGAGTCGGGGACCGAGCCGCCGACCGGGTCGAGGTCCGCGGCGCCGGAGATCACCTTGAGGTCGGTGAGCCAGCGCACGGCGGAGGCGGCCGTGTAGACCTGGCCGTCCAGGCAGTAGCTGGTCCGTCCGCCGAGCCGCCAGGCCACGCAGCTGACCAGTCCGGTGGAGCTGCGGCGGGGCACCGGGCCCGTCTGGGCCAGCAGGAACGCACCCGTGCCGTAGGTGCATTTGGCGGCGCCGGGCTCCAGTGCGCTCTGGGCGAGCAGGGCTGCCTGCTGGTCGACGAGGAGGCCGGTCAGCGGGAGCTCGCCCCCGAACGCGGTCGTCGTCCCGAACGAGCCGGCCGCATCCACCACCGAAGGCAGTCGTTCGCCGTCCAGGCCGAAGATCTCCAGCGCGTCGGGTGACCAGCCGACCCGGTCGAGATCGAGCAGCTGGGTGCGTCCGGCCGTCGCGGCGTCCGTGACGAATTCGCCCGTGAGCCGGTGGACGAGCCAGGAGTCGCTGGTGGTGACGACACCCTCGCGGGTCAGTTCGCGGCGGATCCAGGCCATCTTCGGGGCCGCGAAATAGGGATCGAGGGGAAGTCCGGTGAGTTCTTTCAGCTCGTCTTCGCGCTCGGCGATCTCGGCACACACACCGGCGGCCCGACGGTCCTGCCAGACGATGGCGTCGGTGAGCGGGCGCCCGGTGTCCGGGTCCCAGGCGAGCACGGTCTCGCCCTGATTGGCGAGGCCGACGGCGACGACCGGTTCGCCCGCCTCGGCCAGTGCCCGCCGCCCTGCGTCGACGACCGAACCGAACAGCTCGCCCGGGTCCGACTCGACCGCCCCGCCGGAGCCGAACCTCGGGCTCACCGGAGCCGAAGCGGAACCGATCACGCCCCGCTCCGGACAGATCACCAGCGCCTTGGTGCCGGAGGTCCCCTGGTCCACGGCGAGTACCGGACCTGTCATCGGCTCTCCAGTGGTACGCAAGCTCCGGCGCTTGAACGGAATCGTGATCTTCGGGGCGGCCCCCAAGAGTGGTGCAGCCCAGCGGTTCCGTCAAGCACCGGCAAAGCGTATGTCCGGAACTCCCCTTTGACGCCCAACCTCCCATTTGCTGGAGCGACTTGAATACGATCCATGATTCATTCGGGGCTCGGGCGCAATGGGCTCTACACTCACCGCCGAGCAACAAGCGGACGCTTTACATCAGTTCATATTTCAACAGCTGATTCACCCCCCACGTCCTTGAGGACCGATGAGACCGACACGACGCCCAGAGCACGTCCATGGCCAACAGTGATTTCCGGCCGGTCTACCACCCGGCCGGCCACGACAACGACCTCCGTTCCGCGTTACAGGACTTACGGACGGGACGCTGGCTCTCCATGCGCAATCTGCTGGAGAGCACCCCGGACTGGACACTGTGGACCCAGCGCACCCAGGTGCTCGGTGCGGTCGCCGCTGGTTCGGACGCCGTACAGGCCTGGCTGACCGAGGAGCCCCGGAGCGTCGCGGCCGCCGTGATGCACGCCCGGGTCGTCGTGGAGCGGGCCGTCCGGGCCCACCGCGAGGGGCACGGTCGCGCGCAGGAGCTGTGGCAGCAGGCCTGGGAGGCCTGCCGGTCGGCCGCCCACGCCTCGCCCGCGGACCCGGTGCCCTGGGTGTGCCTGCTGGCCCTCTCCCAGCTGGACGAGCGCCAGCGGCTGGACGAGCACCGGCTGCACCCGCCTGGGCCCATGCTCTTCCCCGGCCCGTGGGGGCTGCTGGCGGAGGCGGACAAGCGCGATCCGTACAACCGCGAGGCGTACCACCGGATGCTCCAGTTCGTCTATGCGCGCAAGGCCGGCGGCTCCCTCTCCGAAGCGGTCAACTTCGTGCAGTGGGCGGCCTCCTCGGCGCCTCAGGGATCCGCACTCCACGTACTTCCGCTCTATGTGCGGGTCGAGCGCTACCGGCGCGAACGCGGCCATGAGAAGGCTCTGGACCTGCACTGGGTGACCGAGGACGCCGAGCGCGACGCCGTCCGCGCTCTGGAGATCTGGTTCCTGCCCACGTCCGCGCCCAGCCATACGCTGCTCGACCTCAACCACCTGGCACACGCCCTGTGGGGAGCGCTGAAGTTCGCCGACGCCGCACCGGTGTTCAAGGAGCTCGGCCCCTATTTCACGTCGGTGCCCTGGGCGTACCGCACCCGCACCCCCAAGGACCCCGGCGGCGCCGAGGAAGTGTTCCTGCGCGCCCGCACCCGCGCCCTGGCCGCGGCCCGCGACCCCGGCCGGGGACCGCACGGCTGATCCGGCGCCCGGCGCCCCCGCTCCGTCCCTGTCCCCCGCACCGTCACCGCTCACGGAGGTCCCCCGCATGTCCATATCCACCTCGCCCCACACGGGTTCCGAGGCCAACACGCCCAAGGACGAGGAGCAGCGGCTGCGCGAGCTCGGCTACCAGCCGGTGCTCGCACGCAGGATGGGCGGCTTCGGCAACTTCGCCATCAGCTTCTCCGTCATCTCGATCCTGTCCGGCTGCATGACCCTGTACGGCTTCGGCATGTCGACCGGCGGGCCCGCGGTGATGCTGTGGGGCTGGGCGGGTGTCGGTCTGTTCGTGCTCTGCGTGGGCATGGCGCTGGCCGAGGTCACCAGCGCGTACCCGACGTCCGGGGCGCTGTACTACATGGCGGACCGGCTCGGCGGCCGCAAGTGGGGCTGGTACACGGGCTGGCTGAATCTGCTCGGGCTGCTCGGTGCGATCGCGGGCATCGACTACGGTGCCGCGCTGTTCACCGGTGCGCTGATGAACCTGCAGTGGGGGTTCACTCCGACGCCGGGCAAGACGATGGTCATCTTCCTGTGCATCCTGCTGCTGCACGCCGTGCTGAACCTGTTCGGCGTGCGCCTGGTCAGCGTGCTCAACTCGATCAGTGTGTGGTGGCACCTGGCCGGCGTCGCGGTGATCGTCTCGGTGCTGGCGATCGTGCCCTCCCACCACCAGTCTCCGTCGTTCGTCTTCACCGAGTTCGTCAACGACACCGGCTGGGAGAACCCGCTCTACGTGGCGGCGATCGGTCTGCTGCTGGCCCAGTACACCTTCTGCGGCTACGACGCCTCCGCCCATCTGTCGGAGGAGACCTCGAACGCCTCGGTCTCGGCGGCCCGCGGCATCGTCCGTTCGATCTGGGTCTCGTGGGTGGCCGGTTTCGTCCTGCTCGCCGGGCTGACGTTCGCGATCCAGGACTACGCGGGCACCCAGGACAGTGCCACCGGAGTGCCGCCGGCCCAGATCCTGATCGACGCGCTGGGCACCTCGGGCGCCACGGCCATGCTGCTGATCGTGATCGCGGCGCAGCTGTTCTGCGGCAACGCCGAGGTCGCCGCGGCCAGCCGGATGGTGTTCGCCTTCAGCCGGGACAACGCGCTGCCCGGCTCGGCGCTGTGGCGCAAGGTGAGTGCCCGGACGCAGACGCCGGTGAACGCCGTGTGGCTGTCGGTCGTGGTCGCCGGGCTGCTGGCCGTTCCGTCGCTGTACTCCGCGACCGCGTACGGTGCGGTGACCGCGATCAACGTCATCGGCATCACGCCCGCCTACGCGATCCCGATCTTCCTGAAGCTGCGCGCCGGTGACCGCTTCGAGCGCGGGCCGTGGCACCTGGGCCGCTGGTCGAAGCCGGTCGGCTGGATCGCCGTGGTGTGGGTCTCGATCGTCACCGTGCTGTTCCTGCTGCCGCAGTCGTCCCCGGTCACGATCGACTCGATGAACTACGCCTCGATCGCCCTGGTCGCCGTGCTGGTCCTGGCCACCGTGTGGTGGTTCGTCGCGCGGGGTTCGTACAGCACCCCGTCGGCGTACGGCAACGCCCGTGAGCAGGCGGAGATCGAGGAAGGCATCATCTGACCACTCGGCCGCCGCCGGGCCCCGGCCTGTCCGGCCGCTGTCGTGGCCACCGGCCCTTCCGGATCACCGCGATCCGGGAGGGCCGCCGTCAGTTCAGCAGCAGTTGGAGGCCGCCCAGCACGGTCGCCCCGATGACGAGGCGTTCGAAGAGCGTCTGGTTGATCCGGTCCACGCATGTGCGGCCGATCCAGGCGCCGGGGAGCACGAACAGCAGCATGCACGCGTCGAGCAGCAGGGACCGGGCGTCGATCAGTCCGAGGCCCACGCTGAACGGCACCTTGGACGTGTTGACGATCAGGAAGAACCACGCGGAGGTGCCGAGGAAGCCGAGCTTCCGGAATCCGGCGGACAGCAGGTAGAGCGACATGACCGGGCCGCCCGCGTTGGCGACCATGGTGGTGAAGCCGCCGAGCACCCCGTACGAGCGGGCCATGAGCCGCTCGCCGGCGGCCGGCGGGCCCGCGTCCGCCGACGGCTCCGCGCTCCCGGCCGCGCCGCGGCGCCGCCAGATCGTGACGCCCGCCATGAAGATCAGGATCGCGCCGATCGAGGTCCGTACGGCGGCGTCGCCGGCCCACATCATGAACAGTGTGCCCGCCAGCACGCCGACGGCGACGGCGGGAAAGAGCCGAAGCAGCGTCGGCCAGTGAGCGTGGCGGCGGTAGGTCAGCACGGCGAGCACATCGCCGGCGATGAGGATCGGGAGCAGCACTCCGGTGGATTCGCGGGCCGGGAGGACGGCCGCGAAGACCGCGAGACTGATCGTATTGGCACCGCTGACGGCCGTCTTGGAGAAGCCGACGAGGGCGGATGCCGCGGCCAGTGCCGCCAGTTGCCAGAGGGTGAGAGTGTCCATGCCAGGGAGAGATCGTAATCTGCCATGATTTCCGGCCTTCACCCAGCAGGGGAAGCTGCATGGCTATGCTGCGCTCCAAACGCTCGGACGAAGCGTTCAAACGCACAATGCGCAGCGGTACGGCAGGGGGCCAGCACATGCGGGAGCCGGTTGAGCTCAGGCGTCAGCGGATCATGTCGGTGGTGGAGTCGCGGGGGGCGGTCAAGGTCAGCGTCCTCGCCGCCGAACTGGACGTCTCCGTGGTGACGGTGCGGCGCGACGTCGAGGAGCTGACCCGGGCCGGGCGGCTGCGGCGGGGCCACGGCGTGGCCAGGCCGTTGCGGGAACCGGCGGGTGCCGCGCCCGTGCCTGCCCCGCGGGGCGGCGAGCCGGCAGGCGAGGGCGGCGCGGTGGCGCTGGTCGTGCCGGAGCGGCACTCGTACCTGTACGAGACGCTGCACGGCGCGCGGAGCGTACTGGAGGAGGCCGGGATCAGGATCGCGCTGCACATCGCACCGCAGTCGGCCGGCGCCGAACGGCCGCTGGTGGAGCGGGCGCTGGCGGACGGCGCGCGCGGCCTGCTGATCGCCCCGCGATGGCGTCACGCGCTCTCCGAGGAGAGGGACTACGGCTGGCTGGCGGACGTGGACGTGCCGACCGTGCTGATGGAGCGGCGGCCCCGGCCGGGCAGTGCGCTGCACGCCCTGGACTCCGTCTGTTCCGATCACTGGTACGGGGTGCACCTGGCCGTGGAGCACCTGGTGGCACTGGGCCACCGCCGGATCGTGCTGGCCGCCCGCGACGACAGCCCGACGGCCCGCACAGTGCGCGCCGCGTTCGCCGGGATCGCGGCCGGCCACCCCGAGGTGGCGGACTGGACGGTGGTGCTGAGTTCACCGGACGCGGTGCCCGGCCCCGGCCCGGACGAGGCGGGTCCGGCACCGGCCACCTCCGCCGGGAGCGCCGGCCCCGCACTCGACCTCGCCGCCCTGCTGCGCGAGCGGGGCGCGACGGCGGCGGTGCTGCACGGCGACGTGGACGCCCTGATGCTGGTGCAACGCCTGGCCGAGAACGGTGTGCAGGTGCCCCGGGACTGCTCGGTGGTGGCGTACGACGATGTCGTCGCGGCCCTCGGCAGCACGCCGCTGACCGCGGTGGCGCCACCCAAGGCGGAGATCGGCAGGGCGGCCGCCGAGCTGCTCCTCCACCGGCTCTCCGGGACGGCCGGGGCGGCCGGACCGGTGCGCCGGACGGAGCTGCTGCCGGAGTTGAAGGTCCGCGGATCGGCCCAGGCGATCACCCCCACCATGGACTGATCGTTTGACCGCTTTAATTTTCTTCTGAGCGATCTATTGACCGTTACCGATCAGCCGAACAGGATTCCCCGTGTCCTCAATCAGGAGCCACGGGAGGCGCCCATGCCCGGTCGACAGAGCCGTCGATCCATGCTCGCCACGATGGCCGCAGTACCGCTGGCGGGCGCGCTGAGCGCGTGCAGCGGTGGCACATCGGGGTCGAGCAGCACGAGCAGGTCCAGCACCGTCAGCAACAAGGCCGGCCGCAACGCCACGCGCATCACCTTCTGGTCCGCCCTGCGCGGCAGCCAGGAGGTGGTGGACGCGTTCAACCGGACGCACGACACGATCCAGGTCGACTTCCAGCAGATCCCGTCCGGGGCCCAGGGCGGATACGCGAAGCTCAGCAACGCCTCACGGGCCGGCAACGCGCCGGACGTCGCGACGATCGAGTATCCCCAGATCCCCGGCTTCGCCATCGACGGGGTCGCCCTGGATCTCACCGGCCTGATGAGCGCGAAGCTGCGGTCGGCACTGCTCCCGCAGGCCCTGGGCCTGACCACCTTCGAGAAGCGCGTCCTGAGCGTTCCGCTGGACGTCGAGCCGATGGTGATGCACTACCGCACCGACCTCCTCGCCGAGTACGGCCTCGAAATCCCGCGCACCTGGGACGAGTTCGAGGCGGCGTCCCGTACCGTCGCCAAGAAGACACCGGGCCGGCGGCTGACGGCCTTCGCGACGGACGGCGGACCGCAGTTCGCCTCCTTCGCCTGGCAGGCGGGCGCCCGGTGGTTCGACACCGGCGGCGGCGCCTGGAACGTGTCGCTCGGCGACGCGCCGACCCGCCGGGTGGCGGCCTACTGGCAGCGGCTGATCGACGAGGACCTGGTCTTCGTGAACGCCGTGGACAGCCGGCAGTACGACGCCCAGGTCGGTGGCGACCAGGTCCTCGTCCGGCTCAGCGGCGCCTGGGACGCCGGGGCGCAGATGAACGCGCGCCCCGGCCAGAAGGGCAAGTGGGCCATCGCGCCGCTCCCCCAGTGGCAGGCGGGCGACGCCGCGCTCGGTACCCACGGCGGATCGACCTTCGCGGTCACCCGGGACAGCGAGAAGCCGGAAGCCGCACTGGAGTTCATCGAGTGGCAGGTCTCCCACCCCGACGCGCTGCGCGCCCGGCTCTCCAGCGGGGCCAGCAGCCAGTACCCGGCCGTCCCCGGGCTCCTGCCCGTCTACCGCAAGGCCTTCGACCGCGCCTACTACAGCGGCCAGGACATCTACACCCTCTTCGACCACGAGGCACGCACGATCCGGGACTGGACCTGGGGGCCCCGGATGACCGCCACCCTCAAGGTCATGCAGGACGGCTTCGCCCGGGTGGGCGGCGGCCAGGGCTCGCTGCTCGAATCCGTACGCGCGGCCCAGCAGGGCACCATGCCCGACCTCAGGGCGCTGGGCCTGTCCACCACCGAGCACAGCAGCTGACCGTGCCCCCGCCCCCGTCTCCCCCGCAGCAGAACCCCCGGCAGACAGACTCCCCAGCAGCAGAGAGGCAGGTGACACCATGACCAGCCCCCTGACCACACCGACGACGGCCCCCGCCAGCACCTCCGCGGCCGCCGCGGCGGCGCCTCCCAGGACGTCCCCGCGCTCCACGCGCAAGTCCGCGCAGCGGCGTGAACTGGGCGCGTGCGGCGCGCTGATGACCCCCTTCTTCATCCTCCTGGTGACGGTCTTCCTGATCCCGGTCGGAACCGCCGTCTGGCTCAGCTTCTTCAGCGACGACCAGCCGGGCCTGGGCTTCGGCCCGGAGCGCCGGGTCTTCGTCGGTCTGCGCAGCTACACCGCCGTACTGACCGACCCGACGTTCCTCAGCGGGCTGGGCACCGTCGTCCTGTACTGCGTGATCTACATCCCGCTGATGGTGATCGGCGCGCTCGCGCTGGCGCTGCTGCTGGACTCGGGGGTGGTGCGGCTGCGCTCCTGGGCCCAGCTCGGGCTGTTCCTGCCGCACGCCGTGCCCGGGATCATCGCCGCCGTCATCTGGCTCTACCTCTACACACCGGGACTGAGCCCCGTCGTCGACCTGCTCGGCAAGGCCGACATCACGATCGACTTCCTCGGTGTGCACACGGTCGTTCCCTCGATCGTCAACATCGCCCTGTGGAGCAACCTCGGATACAACATGGTGGTCTTCTACGCCGCGTTGCAGGCCGTGCCGCGCGAGGTCATCGAGGCGTCCGTCGTCGACGGCGCCGGCCCCGTCCGCACCGCCCTCCAGGTCAAGGCACCCCTGGTGCGCTCCTCGATCGTGATGGTCGCGATGTTCACCCTGATCTTCGCGCTCCAGCTCTTCACGGAGCCGATGCTGCTCAGCCAGTCGACCCCGATGATCAGCTCGCGCTTCTCGCCCAGCATGTACATCTACGACGCCGCGTTCACCCGTAACAACTACGGCCTGGCCGCCGCCGCCTCGGTCGTCCTGCTGGTCTGCACCGTCGCGCTCTCCTACGGCGTGACCCGCTGGACCAACCGCTCCAACGCCGCCGAGGAGGAAGCCCGATGAGTGCGACGGTTCCCACCCGCACCACCGCCGTACTGCGCCCCAGGCTGCTCGGCCGCTCCGTGGTCAACCTGGTCGTCGGTATCTCCGTGCTGTACACGCTGCTGCCGGTGCTGTGGCTGGTGCTCGCCGCGTCGAAGGACCGGGACGCGCTGTTCGGCAGCGACGTGCTGTCGCTCGACCACTTCTCCTTCACGCAGAACCTCAAGGACCTGTTCGCGATGGACGGCGGCCTGTACGCGCGCTGGTACGGCAACAGCCTGCTGTACGCGGTCCTCGGCGCCGCCCTCGGGGCGCTGATCAGCATCGCCTGCGGGTACGCCTTCGACAAGTACCGCTTCGCGCACAAGGAGAAGCTGTTCGGCCTGGTGCTCGCCGCGGTCATGGTGCCGCAGACCGTGCTGGCGCTGCCGCTGTACCTGATGGCGTCCGGTACCGGTCTGGTCAACACCTTCTGGTCGGTCTTCATCCCGGTCCTCTTCAATCCGTTCGGCGTGTATCTGGGCCGGATCTTCAGCCAGGGCTACGTGCCGAACGAGGTACTCGAAGCGGCCCGGGTGGACGGGGCCGGCGAGCTGACCACCTACTTCCGGGTCGCGCTGCGGATGCTCGGGCCGGGACTCGTCACCGTGTTCCTCTTCCAGCTCACCGCGATCTGGAACAACTTCTTCCTGCCCATGGTGATGCTCTCCGACCAGGACCTGTATCCCGTCAGCCTCGGGCTCTACACCTGGAACAGCGCCGCCACCGTCTCACCGGAGTACTACCCCGTGGTGATCATGGGTTCGCTGCTCGCGGTCCTGCCGCTGATCCTCGCCTTCGCGCTGCTCCAGCGCTTCTGGAAGTCGGGGCTCACCGCGGGCGCCGTCAAGTAGCCGGACCGGTCACACATCGTCGAGGACCAGGAGAAAGATGCCCAGCACCACCCCCACCACCCCTGCCGCACGCCGCCGGCCGCGTGCCGCCGTGGCGATGAAACCGGATGCCTCGGACGCCCTGCTGGACGCTCCGTCGCTGGCGGCGCTCTCGCAGGTGTGCGACCTCGCGCCGCCGCCCGTGCTCGACGACTTCACCACCGGCCGGGCCCGCGCCGTGCTCGCCGAGACGGAACTGCTGGTCACCGGCTGGGGCTGTCCGCCCATCGACGAGGCGGCACTGGCCGCCGCGCCCCGGCTGCGCGCCGTCGTACACACGGCCGGAAGCGTGCGCGGCCACATCACCGAGGCCTGCTGGGAGCGCGGCATCGAGGTGTCGTCGGCCGCCGCGGCCAACGCGCTACCGGTGGCCGAGTACACCGTCGCGATGATCCTGCTCTCCGGCAAACGGGCGCTGGAACGGGCCCGCGACTACCGCGCCGAGCGCCGCCGCGGCAACTGGCTGGCCACCTCCCCCGACGTGGGCAACTACGGCCGGACCGTGGGCATCCTGTCCGCCTCGCTCATCGGCCGCCGGGTCATCGAACTGCTGCGCCCCTACGACCTGCGGGTGCTGCTGCACGACCCGTACGTCTCCGACGAGGAGGCGGCCGCACTCGGTGTCCGGCCGGTGGGGCTCGGCGAACTGTTCGCGGAGAGCGACGTCGTGAGCGTCCACACCCCGCTGCTGCCCGCCACCCACAAGCTCGTCAGCCGTGAACTGCTCATGTCCATGCGGCCGGACGGGGTGCTCGTCAACACCGCGCGCGGCGCCGTCGTCGACCAGGACGCACTGACCGACGTCCTGCTGCAGAACCGCATCCGGGCGGTCCTCGACGTCACAGAACCCGACACGCTGCCGGCCGGCCACCCCCTGTGGGAGTGCGAGAACGCCCTGATCACCCCGCATCTCGCCGGTTCCCAGGGCAACGAGTGGCGGCGGCTCGTCGATCTGGCCGTGAGCGAGACCGAGCGCTGGGCCGAGGGTGACGGATTCGCCCATCCCGTACGACGCGAAAGGCTGGCTTTCCTCGCATGAACCGACCGCACCCCGACTCCCCGCTGGAGCTCCCCGCCGACGACCGGGCGACGAGCCCGGTCACCGGCTACACCCGCGCGCACTGGGAGGCCGCCGCGGACGGACTGCTCAAGGCCGCCTGGAAGTGGGCCACCCCCGGCAGCGCGATGCTCGACCTGCCCGGACGCCCCTCCGCGTCGGGGGTCCGCTCCGACGGGCTGGAGGGCTACGCGCGCACCTTCCTCGCCGCCGCCTTCCGGGTCGCGGGCGCGGGCGGCGATGACCCGCACGGCTGGCTCGGCCGGTACGCGGACGGGCTCGCGGCCGGCACCCGCACGCCGGGCCGGGACGACGCCGAGTCCTGGCCGCTGATCCGCGACCACACCGTCTTCGGCCAGCCCATGGTGGAGTCCGCCTCGGTCGCCATCGGGCTGCGCCTCACCCGGCCGTGGCTCTGGGACCGGCTGGACCCGGCGGTGCGGGACCGGGCCGAGGAGTGGCTGCGCGGCGCCCTGCGCCACACCCCGGCGGCCAACAACTGGTACCTGTTCCCGTACTCGGTGGCCGGGTTCCTGGAGTCGGTGGGCCGGGGCGACGCGGAGACCGCGCGCGCCCGGGAGCGGGCCCGCGACCTGATGGAGGTCTGGTACCGGGGACAGGGCTGGTACGCGGACGGCGACGGCCGCGCCTACGACCACTACAACGGCTGGGCGCTGCACCTCTACCCCGTCCTCGACGCCCACCTCTCCGGCGACGCGGAGTTCGCCGCGCACTACGGGGCGCGCCTGCGCGAGCACCTGGAGAGCTTCGGGCTGCTGTTCGGCGGGGACGGGGCGCCGATCCACTTCGGCCGCTCGCTGACCTACCGTTTCGCGGCCGGTTCGGCGGTCGGGCTCGGCGCGCTGACCGGGCACACCCCGCTCACGCCAGGCACCTCGCGGCGGGTGATCAGCGGGGCGCTGCGCTACTTCCTGGACCGGGGGGCGACCGGCACCGACGGGCTGCTGAGCCTGGGCTGGCACGGGCCGCACGACGCGACGCTCCAGCCCTACTCGGGCCCGTCGTCCCCGTACTGGGCGTCCAAGGCGTTCGTGTCCCTGCTGGCTCCGGCGGACCATCCGCTGTGGACGGCGACCGAGGAGCCGGCGCCCAGTGAGGGGCCGGACCGGGTCCTCGCCCTGCCGGCTCCGGGGCTGCTGGTCCAGTCGACCCGGGCGGACGGGATCGTCCGGCTGCACAACCACGGCAGCGACCATGTCCGGCCGCACGAGGGCGAGTCGGCGGCGCAGGACGATCCGCTGTACAGCCGTCAGGCGTACTCGACAGTCACCGGCCCCACGGCCCCGGCCAACGCCGCGGACAACCACCTGGCCGTGGTCGTCGGCGGAAACCGCAGCCGCCGCCGCGCCATCCGCCCGCTCGGCGCGGGCGGCGGCGAGGGCTGGGGCTGGGCCGCCTCGTGGCACCGTCCGGTCTTCGCGAGCGGTGCGGCCACGGAGCCGGGACTGCGGGTGGAGAGCGTGACCGTGGTCCGCGGGCGCTACGAGCTCCGGGTGCACCGGGTGCTCGGCGCGCCTCCCGGCGCCCGGGTCGAGGAGACGGGCTGGGCGACCGGAGCCGGCTCCGGGGTCACGTCCGCGCTGCACGCTCTGCACGGCTGGGAGTCGCGGGACGAGGTGCGCGCCCCGCAGGGCACCGCGTACACGCCGTGGGCGGTGCTGCCCCGGCTGGGCGCCGGCGCTGAGGGCACGGTGGTGCTGGCCGCGCTCGCCTCGCTCACCGCGGAGCCCGGCGCGGCCGCGCTCGACGCGGTGGTGAGCGGGGTGAACGTCGACGGGGACACGGTCGAGGTCTGCTGGGCCGAGGACGCCGCGACGACCCGTGTGGCCTTCGGCCCGGTGACGGTCGAGCACGGGTGACGGCGGGGGCGGGGCGTGCTCCGGCGCGCCCCCGCCCCGTCAGGCGTCGGTGCGGATGACGACGGCCAGGGTGCGCGGGCCGTGCACGCCCTCCACCCGTTCGAGCTCGATGTCGGAGGTGGCCGACGGGCCGCTGATCAGGGTCGTCGGCCGCGTCGGCACCAGCCGGGCGAGCGCCTCCGGTACGCCCACCTCCACGGCCGACAGGTCGACGACGCAGACATGGAGGTCGGGCACCAGTGACAGCGCCCGCCGGCCCTGGTCGGGTGAACCGTCCAGGAAGATCGTGCCGGTCTCGGCGCAGCCGGCGGCCGACGCGGTCACGACACCGTCGAGGGCATCGAGCCGGGGCGCGGGGATGTCGGCCGAGTCCTGCTGAACCTGCCCGTCGTACGCGGCGAGCCACTGCGGGTCGAGTCCGGCGGGCACCCCGATCCGCCGGGCACCGCGCTCCCGGAGCACCTCGGCCACGACGTCGGCCGTGCGGTCGGCCGTGCAGGGATGGACCTGGGCCTTGTAGTCGAGGAGCCGGTCGGTGAACAGGGCCAGGCGCTCCGCGTCGGGGAGGGTGCGCCCGGTGCGGTAGTCACGCGGGATCGGGGTGTCGGCGGCGGGTGCGAGGGCCAGGGCGTCCCGGACGCGGCCGAGCACCGTTTCGCGAGCGGTCGTCACTTCTCCTCCTGCTGCTGGTCGCGCGTGTGTTCGTCGGCGGCCGCCCGCATCGTCGCCGCGCCCTCGGCCGAGGCCAGCCAGGAGCGGAAGGTCTGCCTGGGCGGGGCCGGGGTGTCACGGCTGTCGCTCCAGCCGTTGAACGGGGGCGGCAGGTGGGAGATCTTCTTGTCCCGTCCGGCGACGACGCGGCCGAGCCCGGACGCCTTCTGCGCGGTGGTGAACAGTTTCGGCCGGCTCATCACCGCGGCCGCCGCCTTCATCGCGAGCTTCTCCGCCGTGGTGCCGGCCTGCTCGGTGTGCTGGTGGCGCAGCTCGACCAGCATCGACGGGATGTCGATCTTGACCGGGCAGGCGTCGAAGCAGGCCCCGCAGAGGCTGGAGGCGTACGGCAGCGAGCTGTTGGGGTCGTCCTTGGCGGCGTGCATGCCGGCGAGCTGCGGGGTGAGGACGGCCCCGATCGGCCCGGGGTACGTCGATCCGTAGGCGTGGCCGCCGGCCCGTTCGTACACCGGGCAGACGTTGAGGCAGGCCGAGCAGCGGATGCAGTTGAGCGCCTCGCGGCCGATGCTGTCCGCGAGGGTGGCGGTGCGTCCGTTGTCGAGGAGCACCAGGTGGAAGGTCTGCGGCCCGTCGCCGGGGGTGACTCCGGTCCACATCGAGGTGTACGGGTTCATCCGCTCGCCGGTGGAGGAGCGCGGCAGCAGCTGGAGGAAGACCTCCAGGTCCTGGTAGCGCGGCAGCACCTTCTCGATGCCCATGACCGTGATCAGTGTGTCGGGCAGGGTCAGGCACATGCGGCCGTTGCCCTCCGACTCGACGACGGACAGGGTGCCGGTCTCGGCGATACCGAAGTTGGCCCCGGAGACGGCGACCTTCGTCGTCATGAACTTCTCGCGCAGATAGGCGCGGGCGGCGGCGGCGAGGTGGGCGGGGACATTGTCCAGCGAGGGGTCGACGCCGGGGATCTCCTTGAGGAAGATCTCCCGGATCTCGTCCCGGTTGCGGTGGATGGCCGGCACCAGGATGTGCGAGGGCTTGTCGTGGGCGAGCTGCACGATGAGCTCGGCCAGGTCGGTCTCGTGCGGGGTGATGCCGATGGATTCGAGGTGCTCGTTGAGACCGATCTCCTGGGTGGCCATCGACTTGACCTTGATGACCTCCTTGCTCCCGGTCTCCCTGACCAGCCGCGCGACGATCTCGTTGGCCTCGGCGCCGTCCCGGGCCCAGTGGACGGTGCCGCCGCGTTCGGTGACCTTGCGCTCCAGCTCCTCCAGGAGTTCGGGGAGCCGGTTCATGGTGTCGGTCTTGATGGCCGCGCCCGCGTCGCGCAGCTCCTCCCAGTCGGGCAGTTCGCCGGTGACGTTGAGTCGTTTGGCGCGGATGGTGTGGGTGGCCTTGCCGAGGTTGCGGCGCAGCTGCGCGTTGCCCAGGTCGTCGTGGGCGGCCACGGGGAACTTCCGGTCACCGCGCAGGTTGCCCGTGCCGTACGGGGAGCGGGGCGGCGTCGCGGGCATGCCGAGAAAGGTGCTGCTCATCGGGCGGCCTCCGTCGGGACGTACGGCGAGGTGCGGGTGGCGGAGAGGATCTGGGCCAGGTGCAGGGTGCGGGTGCCGGAGCTGATCCGGGAGAGCCCGCCGCCGATGTGCATCAGACAGGACGAGTCGCCGGCGGTGCACACATCCGCCCCGGTGGCGGCGATGTTGCGCGTCTTGTCCTGGAGCATCGCGGTCGAGGTGTCGGCGTTCTTCAGCGCGAAGGTGCCGCCGAACCCGCAGCAGGCGTCGGCCTCGGGCAGCTCGGCCAGGTCGATCGAGTCGACGGCCCGCAGCAGCCGCAGCGGCTTCTCACCGACTCTCAGCATGCGCAGCGAGTGACAGGTGGGGTGGTAGGTGACGCGGTGCGGGAAGTACGCGCCGACATCGGTGGCGTCCAGCACGTCGACGAGGAACTCCGACAGCTCGTACGTCTTCGCCTTGACGCCGGCCACGCCCGCGCGCAGCGCCGCGTCGCCGTAGCGTTCGGCGATGAGCGCGTGCTGGTGGCGGACCGACCCCGCGCAGGACCCCGACGGCATGACGACGGCCTCGATGGAGGAGTCACCGAACTGCTCGGCGAAGTTGCGCACCAGGGGTACGGGTTCGCGCTGGTATCCGGTGTTGACGTGCATCTGGCCGCAGCAGGTCTGCCCCGGCGGGAACACCACCTCGTGGCCCAGGCGGGCCAGCAGCACCGCGGTGGATTTCACCGCCTCCGGGAAGAGCGTGTCTCCCAGACAGGTGGCGAAGAGTCCGATGCGCATGGGTCTCCCCGATCGTTTCTCTGCACGTGAACGTCATGATCCTTTTCATGGTCCCGACCGGATCATGAACCATGAACCATTGTATGGTCGGACCATAGTACGCGGCCTGCGGCGATGAAAGGGCGCAGGGCGGAACCGGACCGGCCCCGGTCAGGCCCCGGGCTTCTCGTCGACGAGCGTTCCGTGCAGTCCCCGGATGTGCGCCTCCACCAGATCGGCGGCCCGCGCCCCCTCGCCGGCGCGCACCAGGCGCAGCAGTTCGGTGTGGTCGGCGTTGAGCGCGGTGGCGGTGGCCCGCCAGTCCGGCGCGGCCTCCAGGGCCCGCAGGATGAGCGGCCGGACGGACTCGCGGACGGCGGAGGTGAGCGTGGAGGTCAGTTCGTTGCCGGAACTGCGCGCGATGTGCACGTGGAACCTGGTGTCGAGGTCGTTGAACTCGGGCACGCCGATGTCCGGCGCCCCCATCCGCACGAGCAATGCGCCCGCCTCGTCCAGGTCCTCCTCGGACGCGTGCCGCGCGGCGGCCTCGAAGCTGGAGCGCTCCAGCACGACGCGCGCCTCCAGTACGTCCTCCAGGCTGTAGCTGCCGAGGGCGAAGTGGAGCCGGAGCAGCCTGCCGAGGGCGTCGTCGGGGTTGCGCACGATCCGCGCTCCGGCGTCCGGCCCCCGGCCAGGCTGTGCGACCAGGACCCCGATGGTCTCCAGCACCCGCAAGGCCTCGCGCAGGGCGGACCGGCTCACTCCGAGCACCGGGGCGAGCTCGCGTTCGGGCGGCAGCCGGTCGCCGGCCCTGAGCTCACCGGCGAACACCCGCTGCTCGATGCTCTGGAGCACCAGCTCATGGGTGCGCGACTGCCGCACGGGCTGCCATTCGACGGGCATCCGCCACTCCCTGCCTCGACCGGCGCCGCTCCCCAGCCGGTCACGTTTTGTCCGAACATCCAACTATGTCACACACGACATGTGGTCGGACCAGAACGGATGCCTCCTCCGCCCTCCGCCCTCTCCTTCGGTTTCCTTCAATGCGGTCCTCAGTACGTGACGACGATGCGCCTGGCCGGTCCGTCCACCCGCACCCGACCGCCGTAGGGAATGATCAACTGCGGGTCCGTGTGACCGAGGTCCACGTCGAAGACGGCCATCGTCGCGGGGGCGTACTCGCTCAACGCCCGCAGAACGGCCTGCCGTTGGAGCACCCGGTACTCCTCGCCCTCCTTCGCCCCCAGCGGGCTTTCGAAGGACCAGTTCCTGGCGCGCCCCATCAGGAGTGCGGGGAACCGCTCCAGCAGCCCCCGCTCCCCCATGTTCCGCAGGATCCGGTACACCTGGTCGGCGCCGGGCATCTCCTCCGACGTCTCGAGGAACAGGACCCGGCCCTCGTACTCGGCCACCGGCCGTATCTCCCGGTCCGCCATCAGCATCCAGGACAGGATCTCCAGCTCACCGCCCCAGCTCGCACCCTCGACCACGCGGTCGGCGTTGTGCCAGGTCCAGCCGTCGGCGGGCAGCATCGCGGGTTCGGCGTCGAAGGTCCGCGGGTCCTCCCAGCGGCCGTTCACGCAGCCGCTCTCCTCGGCCGGGACGAGCTCATGGGCGTCGTGGGTGAACAGCGCCGCCCGCAGTGATCCGGCGGTCAGCGGGTGCATCGCCCCCGGGCGTCCCAGCTCGACCATCACCGATCCGCCGTGGTAGCCGACGATGCCCAGGCGTTCGAGGAACACCAGGAGACTGGTGTTGTCGCTGTAGCCGAAGAACGGTTTGGGGTTGGCCCGCAGCAGCTCCCGGTCCAGGTACGGGAGCACGGTGATCTGGTCGTCCCCTCCGATGCTGGCGAAAACGGCCCTGACCGCGGGGTCGGAGAACGCCGCGTGGATGTCGGCGGCCCGCTCCCGGGGCGTGGAGCCCATCTTCCGGGTGCTCGGGTACTCCACCGGTACCAGAGCGAACTCCTCGCGGAGCCTGCGCAGTCCCAGCTCGAACGGGAGCGGGAGGATGCCGGGGAGCCCGGACGAGGGGGACAGCACGGCGACGCGGTCGCCGGGCCTGGGCTTGGCGGGGCTGCTGGGGTTCGTCATTACAGGAGCCTAGACGGCGCACCGGCGGCCGTCGTTCGAATTCCCCCGGGGTCAGCGGGCGTTGACCGGCGTTCCCTGGTGGAAGTACAGCCGCCAGCGCGCCCCGGTGCGGCGCCAGATCGAATTGCGCCGCACTCTGCGCCCGTCCCTCTCGGTGACGAACGTCAGATGGACGACGCCCGGAGCCAGCAGCCTGCCGGACATGCCGGTGGCGGCGGCCGCGACGGGTGTCCCCTCTCCGTCGGCGGAGGTGACGGCGAGGATCGACGTCCTGTCGTACCGCCGCCCGGACGCGCCGAACTCGGTGAACTCCGGGTCGAGGAGCTCGGTCACCGCGTCGGGCAGGGCCCGGACCGCCGGATCGAGCAGCCGCAGCTCACCCTCGACAGCGGCCCGCACGGACCGCTCCTCCTCATCGTTTCCGTTCATGCGGAGACCTTAGGGCCTGCCGTGCCCGGCACAGACCCGGACGAGCGGTACCGAAGTGCCGATCGACCCGCCGGGTCCGTCGGACCTGCGCGCTACGTCGATCGCATGACCTGGGCAGACAGCACGACCGAACCCATCAGGCCGCAGCGGTTCCGCCCTGTACGGGTCAGGCCAGGACCAGCAGGTCCATCCAGCTGACGGCCGGCAGGTCCGGCTCCTGCGCAGCGGCCTGCCGCAACCGCCGCATCCCGGACGTGAACTCCTCGTCCGTGAGGCCCCGGAGCTTCGCGTCGGTGTCCCGGCGGATGCGGTCGGCGAAGCCGGACAGGGTCGGCGCGCTCTCCTGCGGCACGGCGTGCAGTGCGACCCGGGCGAAACCGGCTGCGGCGAACGCCGCGCAGGTCTGCTCGACGGTCGGGTACGTGTCGACGATGCGCGCGGTCCCGGGGAAGAACCGCACCCGCAGGTCCCGGGTGCAGCGGCCGGGGAAGGAGTTGCGGATCAGTACCGGCGCCCCCGGCTTCAGGGCCCGGCGTATCTCCCTCGCCGCGGCGGGCAGGTCCTCGATGTGGTGGAGGACCGAGCCCAGCCAGGCCGCGTCCGCGCACCCGTCCGGCACGGGCAGCGCCTCGGCCCGGCCGTCCAGCACCTCGATGTCCTCGGTCCGCGGGATCAGCGCGCGCATGGCGGCCGCCGGCTCGACCGCCAGCACCCGGACCCCGAACCAGTCGGCGAACACGGCCGCGAACGCCCCGGTACCGGCGCCGACATCGAGCACGACCGCCCCGGGCCCCAGCGGCACCTCGGCCGCGACCGCCGCGCGCCACGCGGTGAGCCCGTCGCGCGGAATCTCCCGGGCGATCCGGTAGTCCTCGGCGAACCTGCGGTCCGGAGCGGTCGCTTCCATGTGCCCTCAATCCTGCCGTGGCCGAAGGACCGGGCGGACCGCTGCCGCGCACCCACCGCGCTCCGTCGCGGATGCTAGCGAGCCACGTCATCAATTGTCTAGACCATAACCGGATTTCCCGGACGGCCGGAACGGAACCGGAACCGGCCGCCCAGGTCATCGAATTCATCTGATTCATAGGATTCTCACGCAACCCGGCTACGGTGGCTGCCGTGACGCAGACGAGCCCGCCCGGCTGGCATCCAGACCCCGGGTACACAGGATTTGGCCCCATCCAGGAACGCTGGTGGGACGGCAGCCAGTGGACCGATCACCTCCGGGTGCCACCGGCGGCCGTCCGCAGCCGCCGAATACGCATCGGCGCCGGCATCACCGCCGGGGTGGTGGTGCTCGCCGCCATCGGCGGTGGCGTGTACCTGCTGACCGACGACTCCGGCGAGAAGTCGGAGAACACGGCCACCGCCCCGTCCGGCACGCCCTCGCACGCGCCCAGCCGCGGGCCCGGGGCACCGGGCGGCAGCGGTGGCGGCGGCAACGACGGAGGAAGCGACGGCGGCGGCCAGAGCCCGGAGCAGCAGCTGCCGAAGACCGAGGACGGCTACGCGACCGACCTGGCGAGCGGGATCAGCATCCCGGTCCCGGACGGCTGGAAGGGCGAGTCGGGCATGGGTGCGGGCGTGACCACGGGTTCCTACGCCTGCCCCGGGGACACCAAGGAGAAGTGCGTCCGGGGCGGCGTGTTCTCCGTCCCGGCCGAGGCGCTGAAGCTGAACACCAAGACCGCGAAGGCCACCGCCGAGAAGGACATCGCCGCCAACGCGAAGGAATCGTACGGCGAGAAGATCTACGGCGGCATCACCTCGCACCAGGAACTGAAGTCCGAGGCGGTCACGGTGGCCGGCCAACAGGGCTACCGGGTGCGCTGGAAGGTCGTGACGAAGAAGGGGGACGACGGGTACGTCGAGTCGCTGGCCTTCCCCTCCCCCCATGCGGAGAACATGCTGATCGTCGTCCGTTCGGGCTTCGACATCAACAGCAAGGCCCCCGCCCTGTCCGTCCTCGATGACATCACCAAGGGCATCAAGGCCGCCTCGGGCACCGGTTCCGGCCCCGGCACCACGGCGTAGCCGCTTCAGCGGGGGCGCGGGCGGCCGGGTTGAGTACCCGGGCCGCCCGGACTGAGTACCTGACCCGATCCCGTACGGGTCCTTTGCCGGTCGAATGGAGCCATGGCTCCCGACGCACCGCGCCCCCGCATGCAGCACGTCACCAGTGCCGGCACCACGCTGGCCGTCACCCTGGCCCCGCTGGTGATCGGGGTCCTGCTGGCCCGGACGATGGCCCTGGATCCCCACGGCCCGGTGAACGCGCTGATCACCCGCGGCGGCCGGGGAGCGGGCGTCTCATCCGCCGAGTGGCGCGGCTGCGGCCGCAGGGCGCTGCGGCGGTGCCGTACGGCGTGCCGTTCCCGCGGCCGGTTCGCGGGCCGTGGTTCCCTCCGGTGCGGCACGGACCCGTCCTCTCACGGCCACGGCCCGGCAACAGCCCCCGCTGCGACGGAAAACCGGTTCCCCCGGCCGTAATCGCCTGCCTAGACTCGCCACGAGAGCACGCGCCGCTGTCAGTTCAGGGCGCGCACCGTGACCAGTGAGGGGAGACCTGCCGTGCACCACCGCACCGCCGTCGTCGTTCCCCTGTCGCGGTACGAGGTGATCCTGGTGTCTACCTGCGCCCGGCGCCGGCTGCGCGGCCGGCCCCGGACACCCGCGACGAACACCTGATCCCTGCCACCTCTCCGACTGACCGTCATCGCGGCGCCGCCTGTGCGGCGCGCCGCGTTCAGGGGGTTCCGCAGACCCGGGAACAGGCCTTTTCGTCCGGGGATCGCGCCGTCTTCTTCCGGATCACCCCGAAGGGCCACGGACCGTGCGTACCGAACCGAACCGCCAGCTCACCAGCACCCTCGACCGCGTTCGCAACCTGGGCATCCTCGCCCATGTCGACGCAGGCAAGACCACCGTCACCGAGCGGATCCTCTACGCCACCGGCACCACCCACAAGCGCGGCGAGGTCCACGACGGAACGACCATCACCGACTTCGACTCCCAGGAACGCGACCGGGGCATCACCATCTTCGCCGCCGCGGTGAGCTGCACGTGGGCGGACCACCGGATCAACCTGATCGACACCCCGGGGCACGTCGACTTCGCTGACGAGGTCGAGCGTTCACTGCGGGTCCTCGACGGTGCGATCGCTGTGTTCGACGCGGTCGCGGGTGTGGAGCCGCAGAGCGAGTCGGTGTGGCGTCAGGCCGACCGGCACGCCGTTCCGCGCATCGCCTTCGTCAACAAGCTCGACCGCGTCGGCGCCCGTCTCGACACCGCCGTGGCGTCGATCCGGGAACGGCTGCACACGGTGCCCCTGGTAGTCCAGCTCCCCATCGGGGAGGAGGAGCGTTTCAGCGGAGTCGTGGACCTGCTGCGCATGCGCGCACTGGTCTGGGCCGACGGCAGCGACACCTACGAGGAAGGGGAGGTGCCCGATGAACTGCGGGCGGAGGCGCTCCGGCGCCGACGGCTGCTGGAGGAGACGGTGGCGGAGCTCCACCCGGCGGCCCTGGAGGAGTTCTGCGCGCGCTCCACGCTCTCCGCGGCGACGCTGGCCGAGGCCCTGCGCGATCTGACCCGCACCGGCGAGGGCGTCGTCGTGCTGTGCGGTTCGGCCTACCGCAACCGAGGTGTCGAACCGCTGCTGGAGGCCGTCGTGGCCTACCTGCCCTCACCGCAGGACGTGCCGCCCGTACGCGGCACGCTCGGCGGCGACGTGGTGGAACGGGCCGCCGATCCGGTGGCTCCGCTGGCCGCGCTGGCGTTCAAGGTGGCCGCGACCGCCACGGGCAGGCTGACGTATCTGCGGGTGTACTCGGGCACGCTCGGGAAGGGGGAGACGGTGCTGGACGCGGGCGCGGGGCGCAGCGAGCGCGTCGGCCGGATCCTGCGGGTCCAGGCCGACCGCCATGTCGATGTGGACGAGGCGGTGGCCGGGGACATCGTCGCGGTGATCGGCCTCAAGTCCGCCCGCGCCGGTGCCACCCTGTGCGCGCCGGGTGCCCCGCTGGTCCTCGAACCGCCCACCGTGGCCGACCCGGTCGTGTCGGTGGCGGTCGAGGCCGGCCGGAACAGCGACACGGAGCGGCTGATGGCGGCGCTGGCGCGGCTTGCCGAGGAGGACCCGTCGCTGGCGGTGCGGACGGACCCCGAGACGGGTCAGACGGTGCTCTCGGGCATGGGCGAACTCCATCTGGAGGTCGCGGCCGAGAAGATCCGCCGGGCCCACGGTCTGGAGGTCCGGGTCGGCCGCCCGCAGGTCGCCTTGCGGGAGACGGTCGTGCGCGGTGTGTCGGGTCTGGTGTACCGGCACGTCAAGCAGGACGGCGGGGCGGGGCAGTTCGCCCATGTCGTGCTCGACGTCGAGCCGTTGGCAGATGCCGGAGGGCAGGACGGCGAGGGCGGGGCGGAGTTCGTGTTCCGTTCGGCCGTCGCCGGCGGCCGGGTTCCGCAGGAGTACGTCCGTGCGGTGGCGGCCGGCTGCCGGGACGCCCTGGCCGAGGGCCCCGTGGGCGGGCATCCGGTGACCGGGGTACGGGTGACGCTGACCGATGGCGCCACCCACCCCAAGGACTCCTCGGAGATGGCGTTCCGCACGGCCGGGCGGTTCGCACTCCGGGAGGCGCTGCGCTCCTGCGCGATGGTGCTGCTGGAGCCGGTGGCCGAGGTGACGGTCACCGTGCCGGACGACGCCGTCGGCGGGGTGCTCGGCGACCTGGCCGCCCGGCGTGGCCAGGTGTCCGGCTCCACCGCGCGGCCCGGTACGGCGGTGATCACGGCGACCGTGCCGCTGGGCGAACTGTTCGGCTACGCGACCCGGCTGCGCAGCCGGACCCAGGGCCGGGGGACGTTCACCACCCGGGCCACGGGCTACGCCCCGGCGCCGAGCACGGTGCCGGGCCCGGCGGCGGCCCGCTAGCCGGCGCGTTCCGCTCCCGTGTGCGGGCAGCCTCCGGGCTGCCCGCACACGGGCCGGTGCGGCGTGGTCAGAGCACGGGTACCGGGAAGGTCGGGTACTCGACCCCGGAGACGTGCTGGACGACGCGGACGACCTGGCAGGAGTAGCCGAACTCGTTGTCGTACCAGAGGTAGAGGATCGCGTTGTCGCCGTCGACCTGGGTGGGGCCGGCGTCGACGATGGAGGCGTGGCGCGAGCCGATGAAGTCGCTGGAGACGGCGTCCGGGGCGGTGGTGAAGTCGATCTGACGCTTGAGCGGCGAGGTGAGGGACACCTCACGGAGGTGGTCGAGAACCTCGGCGCGGGTGGTCTCGCGCCCGAGCTTCAGGCTGAGGATCGCGATCGAGACGTCCGGCACCGGGACCCGGATCGAGCTGCCGGTGATCGTCGCGTCGAGGTCCGGGAGCGCCTTGGCGACGGCGGACGCCGCACCGGTCTCGGTGATGACCATGTTGAGCGGCGCCGAGCGGCCGCGCCGGTCGGAGCTGTGGTAATTGTCCAGCAGGTTCTGGTCGTTGGTGAACGAGTGGATCGTCTCCACGTGACCGCGCAGGACTCCGTACTCGTCCGCCATCGCCTTCAGCGGTGGGACGATCGCGTTGGTGGTGCAGGAGGCGCAGGAGATGATCTGCTCGTCCGGCTTGATCATGTCGTGGTTGACGCCGTGCACGACATTGGGGACGTCGCCCTTGCCGGGTGCGGTGAGGACGACCTTGGCGATGCCGGGACGCAGATGCTGGGACAGCCCCTCGCGGTCGCGCCACCTGCCGGTGTTGTCGATGAGGACGGCGTTCTTGATCCCGTACGCCGTGTAGTCCACCGTCGTCGGGTCGTCGGAGTAGATCACCTTGATCTCGTTGCCGTTGGCGATGATCCTGTTGTTCGCCTCGTCGACGGTGATCGTGCCCTGGAACTGGCCGTGGATCGAGTCGCGGCGCAGCAGCGAGGCGCGCTTGACGATGTCCTGGCCGGCGGCCTTGCGGACGACGATGGCCCGCAGTCGCAGGCCGTTGCCGGAGCCGGCCTTCTCGATGAGCAGCCGGGCCAGGAGGCGGCCGATGCGGCCGAATCCGTAGAGGACTACGTCGCGCGGCTCGGCGCGCTCGATCTTGTCGGCGCCGGTGGCGCCCGCGACGGCCCCGGCGGTGAACTCCGCCTCGCTGAGGCCTCGGTCGTCGGTCCGGTACGTCGCGGCGAGCATGCCGATGTCGATCTGGGAAGGGCCGAGATCGAGAGTGGTGAGCGCCTTCAGGAACGGCAGCGTCTCGGTGACCGAGAGCTCCTCACCGGCGATCTGCCGGGCGAACCGGTGGGTCTTGAGGATGCTGACCACCGACTTGTTGACCAGGGAGCGGCTGTGCAGCAGGACGGTGACGTCCCGCTCCCGGTGCAGCTTCCCGATGATCGGGATCATCGACTCCGCGATCTCTTCGCGGTTCTTCCAGTTGGTGAACGAGTCGTCATTGACAGTCACAGGTTTATCTTTCGAGCTAGGAGGCGCTCATATGGTAACCCGCTGATGTTCTGGTCATTCAGAGGGTGCCGCTCCCCCACCGCAACTTCGGGGAATCGCCCGGAGTCCGGTATTTGTTCTGACATATATACGTACAGAGCTTGAGTCGAACGTGCGGCATACTGAACCCCGTGGCCGAACGTCTTGAGGAGCCCGACATGGAGTCGATCACCAGGCTGATCACCATCGACCGGAGCAGCCCGGTGCCGCTGTACTTCCAGGTCGCACAGCAGCTTCAACAGCTCATCGAATCGGGCACGTTGGCCCCGGGGACGCGGCTGGAGAACGAGATCGCCCTGGCCGACCAGTTCGGGCTCTCCCGCCCCACCATGCGTCAGGCCATGCAGCATCTGGTGGACAAAGGACTGCTCGCCCGCAAGCGGGGGGTCGGCACCCAGGTCGTCAACAACCGGGTGCGCAGGCAGATCGAGCTGACCAGTCTGTTCGAGGACCTCAAGCGCGACGGCCGGCGGCCGCGCACCGAGCTGCTGTCCATGCGCACCGTGCCCGCCTCCGCCCGGATCGCCGCGGCCCTCAAGGTCGAGCCCGGCGCCGATACCGTCGCCCTGCGCCGGCTGCGGTACGCGGACGACGAGCCCATAGCGGTCATGGAGAACCACCTGCCGGCAGACCTCCTGGGCCTGACCGAGGAGGACCTGACCGGACACGGCCTGTACGAACTGCTCAGGCGGGCCGGCATCGCCCTGCGCACCGCCGACCAGACCATCGGGGCACGCCGGGCCACCGCGGCGGAGTGCCGGCTGCTCGGCGAACCCCGAGGCGGCACCCTGCTCACCATGGAGCGCACGGTCCTCGGGGACGCGGGGCGCCCGGTGGAGTTCGGCTCGCACCTGTACCGGGCGTCCCGGTACGCGTTCGAGATGACACTGACCGCTCAGTGAACCGCCGGCCGGGCATCAGCCGGAGCGCCGGGTGTTGAGCCGGGCGGCCTGACGCGTCAGGTGGTCCCGCTCAGCCAGGCCGGGAGCCTTCCGGGCCGCCTCGGCGTGCAGCCGCGGCCACGGTGTCCTCCCCGACGCCGGTGCGAACCGTTTCGGCCGCTCCCACTACGGGGACGGAGCGGGTTGCGGGTTCTCGACATCGCCGGCAGGAAAAGCCTCCTACTCCGTGTTCCGCTGATCATCCTGACCTTCGCCAGGCCCCGTCGAGCCTTCCCCGGGGCCTGGAAACCGCCCTCCCCTGGGGCACTGCCCGGCGCCGGGACCGGGCCCCGGCGCCCGCTGGTAAAATGGGCCGGAAGCTTGCGACATCGCCGGGGCCCGTGCCGAGGAGCACGGGCCCCGGCGCGTTACGGAGGCCCCCACCCGAGGAAGGTTCCCCCATGAACGCGAAGCCGCCCGCCACCGGATCCTTCGCGGAGCTGGGACTGCCGGGCGCCCTGCTGACGGCGATGACCGGCCTCGGAGTCACGGAGCCCTTCCCCATCCAGGCGGCCACGCTGCCCGACGCGCTGGCCGGCCGGGACGTGCTGGGGCGGGCGCGGACCGGTTCGGGCAAGACGCTGGCCTTCGGCCTCGCCCTGCTCGTGCGGACCGCCGGGCAGCGCGCGGAGGCCAAGCGCCCCCTCGCGCTGGTGCTCGTCCCGACGCGGGAGCTCGCCCAGCAGGTGGGTGACGCGCTGGAGCCGTACGCACGGGTGCTCGGGCTGGGTCTGACGACGGTGGTGGGCGGGCTGTCGATGAACCGGCAGGCGGCCGCGCTGAAGGCGGGTACCGAGGTGGTCATCGCGACACCGGGACGGCTCTGCGACCTGATCGAGCGGCGCCACTGCCACCTGGACCGGGTGGGGATCGCCGTACTCGACGAGGCGGACCAGATGTGCGACATGGGCTTCCTGCCGCAGGTCTCCGAGATCCTGGACCAGGTCCGCCCCGGCGGCCAGCGGCTGCTCTTCTCGGCCACGCTCGACCGCAACGTCGACCAGTTGGTGGAGCGCTACCTCGACGAGCCGGTGCTCGCCTCGGTCGACCGGGACCGTGCCTCGGTCACCACGATGGAGCACCACGTCCTGAACGTGCACGCGGCCGACAAGTTCGCGGCGGCGACCGAGATCGCCGCCCGGGAGGGGCGGGTGCTGATGTTCCTGGACACCAAGGCATCGGTGGACGCCTTCACCCGGCATCTGAAGACCAGCGGAATCCCTGCGGCCGCCCTGCACAGCGGGAAGTCGCAGCCGCAGCGCACACACACGCTGGAGCAGTTCAGGAACGGCGGTGTGACGGTTCTCGTGGCCACGAACGTGGCGGCCCGCGGCATCCATGTCGACGACCTCGACCTGGTGGTGAACGTGGACGCGCCCACGGAGGCCAAGGACTACCTGCACCGCAGCGGCCGCACCGCGCGGGCCGGCCGGGCCGGCAAGGCCGTCACGCTCGTCACCCCGGCGCAGCGCCGGGACGTGAGCAAGATGCTGTCCGAGGCCGGGGTCCGGCCGACGGTCACTCAGGTGCGGTCGGGCGAAGCCGAGTTGACGCGGATCACCGGTGCGAAGCGGCCGCCGACGACCAAGCCCGTACAGACCGGCAGGCGCCCGTTCCGCGGGATGGGGGCCCAGGCCCCGAAGGAGAGCCGCCGCGCCGCCCAGTCCCGCAAGGAGGCGGAGGCCCGCCGGGCGTCGCAGGTGCGCAAGGGGCGCTGATCGGCGCCGCCCGTGACCCCGGGTTACTTCGAGGGCGGCAGACTCGCCGTGAGGTAGCGCTGGATCACGGGCGCGACGCATGCGACGAGCAGTTCGGTGTCCGCCTCGACGAGAGCGGCGATCCCCAGGATGTGGCGGCCGACGACCAGGCCGACCAACTGGCTCGCGACCAGCGATACCCGCAGCTGCGGCCGGTCGCTGCCGAGGTTCGCCACGACGGGCCCGACCATCTGCTCGGACAGGAACTGCCCCAGAGCGTCCGCCGCCTCCTGGTCGGAGAAGACCGAGCGCATCATCGCCGCCAGGGGCCCCCGGGACGAGGGCTTCAGCCAGAGGCTGAGGTAGAGGCGGACCAGGCGCTCACCCAAGCCGTCCCTGTCGGTGCGCAGCACCTCCGCGATCTGGTCACTCAGTTGGAGGGGCAGCCTCAGACTGGCGACGAACAGGTCGCGCTTGCTCCCGTAGTAGTGAATGACCAGGGCGGGATTGACGTCGGCCGCCGCGGCGATGGCCCGTACGGTCGTGGAACCGTAGGAGCCTTGGGCGAAGAGGAGTTGGGCCGACTCCAGAATCCGGTCGCGGGTCACGGTGTCACCGGCCCGCCTGCCCACCGGCCGGCCCGGCCCGCGGGCGGGGCGGGAAGCCGGCGCGGCTGGTTCGTCGCTCTCGTTCACTCGCTCAGCCTAACTTAATTAAACGCTCGTTGCATATCGCGTGAGGGGCTCCTAACCTGTGCCCACCCGGACGGTGTACCCCGGGTGACCCGATCAGCGGCGTCCACGGCCTGGGCGCCCCAGGACAAGGGCGGTGTCCTCATGTGGGCGATGATCCTCAAGGAATTCCTGGAGCTGCGGCGCGACCGCCGCACGATGGTGATGATCATCGCGTTGCCGCTCCTCCTGCTGGTGGTCTTCGGCTACGCCGCCAACTTCCGCGTCAGTGACGTACCCACCCGGGTGTACGGCCCCCACGCCCAGGCCGTGGCGGCACAGCTGAAGTCTCCCTTCGACGTACGGGAGGTGGACCCGGCGGGGACCGAACGGCAGGGACGTGACGCGCTGCGCTCCCAGGACGCCGGGGCCGTGGTGGTCACCACCGCATCGTCGAGGAGCTCGATCGTCCTGATCGACGGATCGGACCTCTTCTCGGCACAGGCGTCCGCCTCGGCCGCCCTGGCCGGCGGAGGCGTCCTGAAACCGGAGGTGCTGTTCAATCCGGACCTGAAGACGTCGTGGGTGATGGTTCCCGCCCTCGTCGGCATGATCATGGCGTTCATCGGCACGATCATCACGGCGATCGGACTGGTCCGCGAGCGGCAGGCGGGGACGCTCGAACAGCTCGCGGTGATGCCGTTCAAGGCGTCCGACGTCATCGTCGGCAAGATCGCCCCGTACTTCGTCCTGGCGGCCTTCGACATGATGCTGGTGACCGTGCTCGGCTGCCTGCTGTTCGGGGTGCCCTTCACGGGGAACGTCGCCGTCCTCGTGCTCGGCGCGGCCCTGTTCCTGTTCACCGTGCTCGGGATCGGCGTGCTGATCTCCTCGGTTTCGCAGAACCAGGGACAGGCCATGCAGATGTCGCTCCTCACCCTCATGCCGCAGATCCTGCTGTCCGGCATGATCTTCCCGCTCGCGGCCATGGCCGCCGGGGTCCGCTGGATCGGCTACATCTTCCCGCTGACCTACTTCAACAAGATCAGCAACGGCGTGATGCTCCGGGACGCGCCGATCGACTCCCTCGCGCTGCCGCTCGGAGTCCTGGCCGGCATGGCGGCTCTGGTGTTCACCGCGGCCGTCCTCCGGTTCCGTCGCGACCTGGCTCCCGCCGCACCGAAGGGCGCTGCCCGCAAGGCCGTTCCTGCTGCGAGCGTCCGATGACCGGGAACCCCGAGAGCGGCGCCGGCGGCGCCACGCCTGCGGACCTGGTTCCGGGACCGGACGGCTGGGGCGCCTTCGACGTCACCGTCGCGTTCGGCGACACCACCGCGCTGGACAGCGTCACTCTCGCCGCCCGCAACGGCGAGGTCTCGGCCGTCGTCGGCGGTGACGGGGCGGGCAAGACGACACTTCTGCGCACCCTGGTCGGCCGCATCCGACCCGGCTCGGGCCGGATCAGCGCCCCGCGCACCCCTGCCTGCGGATTCATGCCCACCGGCGCCTCCGGCGTCTGGCAGGACCTCACCGTGAACGAGAACATCGACTTCGTCGCCGCCGCCCACCGGCTGTCCGGCAGCGAACTGGCCGATCGACGGGCGGAGTTGCTGCACGCCACCGGGCTGGAGCACGCCACCGGCCGGCTCGCCGGGAAGCTGTCCGGAGGCATGCGGCAGAAGCTCGCGTTCTGTCTCGCCATCTTCCACCGGCCCCAGCTGCTCGTACTGGACGAGCCGAGCACCGGCGTCGACCCGGTCAGCCGCGTCGATCTGTGGCGCCTGATCTCGCGGACCGCGGCCGACGGAACCGCCGTCGTCATGGCCACCACCTACCTCGACGAAGCCGAACGCGCCTCCACCTGCCTGGTCCTGGACGACGGCCGGGCGCTCGCCTCCGGCCCGCCCGCCGACATCCTCGGCGAAACGCCCGGCACCATCACCACCGGCGACGCCCCCGCCGGGCCCCGCGAACTGTCCTGGCGGCGGGGCAGGCAGACCCGTTCCTGGCACCAGGGCCCCGCCCGGCCCGGCGAACAGCCCGTCGCGCCGGACATGGAGGACGCCGTCATCGCCTTCACCCTCGCCGACCAGCATCCGGAGCAGTGACATGAGCGCCCACCACGAATCCCCCGCGTCCGCCCTGGTCGGCGCGGACCGCATTACCAAACGGTTCGGCAACTTCACCGCTGTCGACACCGTCTCCATGGAGGTCGCTCCCGGCGAGATCGTCGGCCTCCTCGGCGCCAACGGGGCCGGCAAGACGACCGTCATCCGCATGCTGCTCGGCCTGGCCCTGCCGACCGAGGGGACGGTGACCACGTTCGGCCGCGCGCCCGACCGCACCACCCGGCAACGCCTCGGCTACGTACCCCAGGGCCTCGGCCTGTGGCAGACCCTCACGGTCGCGGAGAACATCTCCTTCGCCTCCGCCGCGTTCCGGGCCGAACCCCCCGCGCTGGATCCGGCGCTGGCGTCCGTCCGGCACCGCCTGGTCTCCACCGTCGGGCTCGGGCTGCAACGCCAGCTCGCTTTCACCATCGCGCTGGCCCACCACCCCGAACTCCTGGTCCTGGACGAGCCCACCTCCGGCGTCGACCCACTGGCCCGCGCCCGCCTCTGGGACAAGATCCACGACCAGGCCGACCACGGCACCGGCGTCCTGGTCACCACCCACTACATGCAGGAGGCCCAGCAGTGCGACCGGCTCATCCTCATGTCCCGGGGCAAGGCGGTGGCCGCCGGAACCGAACGCGAGATCATCGCGGACACCACCGCCTGCGAGGTCGACACCGGGCACTGGGCTGACGCCTTCGCGGCCCTCGACCGCGCCGGACTGCCCGTCACCCTCACCGGCCGCCGCGTCCGCCTCGCCGACACCCCGGCCGACACCGTCCGCAGGGCACTGGGGTCCGCCGGCATCACCGGCGACGTCCACGAGGTCCGGGCCACCCTCGAAGAGAAGATGACCGTCATCGACCGGGCACCCGCCGACGCCTGATTCCACCCGGACGCAGGCGCCCGGACCGTCCGCCGGCCGGACGAGCCCGCCCCCGTCCCACCCGCACTCCGCCCAGTGGCGGCGTCCGTGTGGAGCCTGCGGGCGGCCGAGTCGCGTGACGGGCACTCAGCGCCGCGTCTCGTACCTGGTCAGGATCACGCCGCGGGGAAGCGTCCGCGTCTCGACCAGGTTCAGGTTCACCCAGTTGTCCAACGCGGTGAAGAACGGCGTGCCGCCGCCCACCAGGACCGGCGCGGTGGCCAGCACGTACTCGTCGATCAGCCCGGCCCGCATGGCCGCCCCGGCGAGCGTCGCGCCGCCGATGTCCATCGGGCCGCCGTCCTCGGCCCTGAGGCGGGTGATCTCGCGGACCGCGTCGCCGGTGACCAGGCGGGTGTTCCAGTCGACCTTGTCGACCGTCGAGGAGAACACCACTTTCGGCATGTCCCGCCAGCGGCGCGCGAACTCGATCTCCGCCGGGGTGGCGTTCGGCCGCTGATCGCCGGTCGGCCAGTAGGAACTCATCGTCTGCCACAGCCCGCCCCCGTACAGCGACAGGCCGGTCGCCTGCAACCGGTCGGACCAGAACTGGAACAGCTCGTCGCTCGGCACGCTCCAGCCGATGTCGTCGCCGGGCGCGGCGATGTAGCCATCCAGGGTCACGTTCATGCCGTAGATCAGCTTCCGCATGGCGTCAGCCTCCCGTAGGTCGGTCTCACGAGTACAGACCGACACGGCACGAGAACTCATCGGTGCGGATCCGAGTCCGGATCGGCGCCTTTGCCGCCCGCACCGCCAGCCGCGGCCGCACTCCGGTCGACCGCGAGGCCGGCCCCCGAGTTCCGGGCCGCGGACCAAGAACGCTGCCGGACCGGCCGCGTCCTCCACATCCCCATGCCTGGTTGACAGTTGACACATCGCACTATTCACTCGCGTCTCAGTGACGTGGGCTTTCAGCAACGGGGGGCAACATGCGCAGGAGTCGGAACTGGCTGGTACTGGCCGCGGCCGTGCTCAGCCTGGCGGCAGCGGGGATAACCCCAGGTGCCGCCCAGACCCAGGAGGAGGTCTACGACGAAGTCAGGCCACTCACCAGCACCACCGAGGCAGCCAAGCTCCGGCTCGAGGAGCGCAGAGTCTCCAGCGCCACCCTCACAGAGCTCGGCTCCCGTCTGAAAAAGGTCGGGGTGGCCGAGGTCCTGGCCAGCGCCAACCACACGATGAGAAATTCGGCCGACTGCTACCCGCAAGAAGTACGGGCGTTCCCCGTGAATCCCGCACCCGCTTCCGCCTACTGCTGGGACACGGGCGACGCGTACACCCAGCGCTGGCTCCCGCAGGGCGTGACCTCCTCGGGCGATGCGGACGACGACGGCCTGTGGGGTGACGACAAGGTCATGCTGTCCGGCTGGAAGTCCAACGACAGTCTGTTCGTCGACTTTCCCGCCATGCTGGACAAAGACCCCAACGGGCAGCATCTGGCACGCGTGGCCTTCATCGACGCAAACAACCCCAGCTCGCTCTCCTATCGCTGGGTACTGCTCGTGATTCCCACCGAGGGCGGGGCCAACTTCGACAACGCCGGGGTCCAGCTGGGCGGCATGGTGTGGTTCGGGGACAAGCTGATCGTCACGGCCAAGGGCGGGGACCCCAGCACCAACGCCCTGTACGTCTTCTCCATGAACCACATCCTGCAGGCCACCGCGAACAGCAACGCGATCGGCAGGGTGGCCGGCGGCTACTCGGCCCACGGCTACCAGTACGTCATGCCGGCCATCGGCTCGTACGGCCTGAGCAAGAAGTGCGATTCCGCAGCGGGCATCGCCTGCCCTGCCCACGTCTCCCTCGACCGCAGTGCCACTCCGGACAGCATCGTCCTGAACGAGTACCAGCCCTCCGGCACCCCCAAGATCGGCAAGATGTGGGGCTACCAACTGGCTGCCCCGTCGGAGTCGGGTATGCCGCTGCTCAAGGACTCCTCCGGGCACGCGAACGTGTCGGAGATGTTCACGGCCGACATGGCCGGAGCGCAGGGCACCCTCTCCTACCGGGACCCGACGACCGGGAAGCGGTCCTGGTACCTGCCCAGGCACCGTGGCGGAGTCGGCCAGCGCGGCGTCTACCAACGTCGCGACGCCACCGGTGTGACGACCACGACGTGCGCCGGTACCGATGCACCGACCGCGTGCTGGGCCGCGAAGTCCCAGGGGCTGTCGCTCTGGTGGAGTACGAAAACGGTGTGGAGCCAGACCGAATGGGCCGCTGACAAGAACGCCAAGTGGGTGAACGAGGATGCGAGCAGCACCTGGAAGTCGCAGGTGATTCCCGAACGGCTGCTGTTCTCGGTTCCGTTGTCCCGCATGCCTTGACCTTTTCCTGGAGCCCGCGGTGGGGCAGGAGACCCCGCCGCCGGCTCATGCCGGGCGAGCCGGTCGTCATGCCCGATCTACACCTCACACCACGACGCTCCAGTCGCCCTGCCCAATCGATCGCCCTCCTGTCCAGCCAGGTAAGACGCGATCAGGTCGATCACCATCAATGCCGCCCATCAGTACGTCGAGGAGGACTCCAAGGGCACCATCGAGGTGGGCAGGCTCGCCGACCTCGTCATCCTGAGCGACACCCCCCTCACGATTCCCGAAGACGAGATCAAGAACATCGAGGTGCGGGAGACGGTCAAGGCGGCGTCACCGTCCACAGAGCACCCACGACCCCGAACGCGTCCACGTCAACACGATCGTCACCCCAGTACGCCTCCGCTGGCGCCCGTCGCGAACCGGCCTCCGGCAAGCCCGCGCCAGCGCTACGGCCGAGATCTTCCCCTGACTGGGCGGCTCGCCGAACTCGATGATGAGTACGATGTCCTCACTCCCGGCCGGCGTGGAACGCCTGATCGATGGTCAGCGTGTCCTCGTAGAGGTGCATGCGGACGATCCGGCCGCCCTCGACCACCAGGTGCATGGCCGACGGCGTAGTGAACTCCCGGCCGTTGGCCGCGATGGTATGGGTGAAGATCCCGAGCAGCATCACGTCACCGCCGTCGACCATCATGCGCTCCAGCACGACCTCGCTCTTGCCGTGCACGAAGTGCGGCCACAGCAGGGTGAAGTACGGGGCGACTTCCTCACGGCGGGTACGGCGGCCGGTCCAGGGCAGCGCGTCGCTGCCGGGGACGTACCAGTCGATGTCTGCCGCGAACAGCTCCTGAATGCCGTCCTGGTCCTGCTTGCCGAGGCGCTCCACGAACTGCTCGGCCACGGCCCGCGAGGTACGGGTATCTGCGTTCATCGCCCTTGTCCTTGTCTTTCATATGTATGAGAGGCGTCCGCCGGGGCGTCCGCCTCGGGAACAGGAAATGTCTGCGGCACGCATCGCGCAACGCACGGCGGTGCGGGCTGCTCCACGTAGATCCGCCGGACAGGCCCTAGAGTTGGGTGGCGCCGCCGTCGACGAACAGTTCCGCACCGGTGGTGAAGGAACTCTGGTCGCCGGCCAGGTAGAGGGCGGTGGCGGCGACCTCGTCGGGGCGACCGGCGCGGCCGAGCGGGGTCGGTGCTGCGGGCGCGGCCGCCGCGGACCGGTCGTCCTGCGGGAACGCGGCCCGCAGTTCGTCGCCGCCGGGAGTCTCGACGGGGCCGGGGGTGAGGGTGTTGACCCGGATCTGACGGCCGGCCAGTTCGGCGGCCCAGGTGCGGGCGAGGCTGCGGATCGCGGCCTTGGTCGCGGCGTAGACGCCCAGGCCCTGGGCGGGACGCAGGGCCGCACTGGAAGAGAGCAGAATCACCGAGGCGCCGGCCGACAGCAGCGGCAGGGCCTTTTGGACGGTGAAGATCGTGCCCTTGAGGTTGACGGAGGTGGTGCGTTCGTACTCCTCCTCGGTGATCTGGCCGAGAGGGCCGTAGTCCCCGAGGCCGGCGTTGGCGACGACGATGTCGAGGCGGCCGCTGCGCTCCTTGACCTCGGCGAAGAGCCGGTCGAGGTCGTCGAGTCGCGAGACGTCACCTTGGATACCGATCCCGCGGTCGCCGACCTGCGCGACGGCTGTGTCGAGTGCGGCCTCGCGGCGGCCGGTCAGATAGACCGTCGCTCCCTCGGCGGCGAACCTGCGCGCGATGGCCAGGCCGATGCCGGTAGAGGCGCCGGTCACCAGGGCGGTCTTGTCGTCGAGCTGTCCCATGAGGTTCTCCGATTCTTGAGGTAACCAAACTTGTTACATTGAAGTCCGCAGAAACGGCCACCTTCGCGATCGACAGCTCGGACGAAGGGGTTGGATGCATGCAGACCTTCCGACAGCGCGGCAAGGTGCCGTGGCTGTCGTGGCGCACCCGCCAGGAATCGCGGGACACCCCTCAGGCGGCTTCGAGCACGTCCCGCAGGACGTCTTCCAGTGTCGTTCTCGCCAGCTCCTTGCGGAGGGTGGCCTCGATCCCTCCGTAAACCGAACCCAGCACGGGCCCGATGCCGCGGCCCACGACGCACTCCGGGTCGGGGGCCGAGCGATGGAGGGCGAAGACCGGCCCCGGCTCGACCGCCTCATGGACATCGAGCAGGGTGATCGCCTTCAGGTCCCGCGAAAGCGTCCAGCCGGCACCGGCGCCTCGCCTCGAGTCGACCAAGCCCGCCCGGCGCAGCTCGGACAGGAGGCGACGGATCACCACCGGGTTGGTGTTGACGCTCGTCGCGATCTGCTCGGAGGTGGCGACGTCGTGACCACGGCGCTGGTACAGACCGATCCATGTCAGCGCATGCGCCGCAATGGTGAGTCTGCTGTTCGCGCTCATGCCGTCCCCGTTCCGTTCGCCCTCACCGCTGTCGTAACCATACTTGTTACGACGAGGTGCGGCAAGCGGCCTGCCCGCTCAGAGGGCCGAATCGAGAACGGCAGGTCCGGCATGCGGCGAGTCGGCGGGGAACAGGTCGCGCAGCTGGGGGCGGTCGCTGTGCAGATCGCACAGTTCCACCACCATTCCGGACGGCCCCGTGTTGAGCAGGGGGTGCCCGCCGACCGTCGCGTAGGGGCCGAACCCCAGGGCCGACAGCCGCGCGTTCTCCTGGACGGTGTCGTCGACCCAGTAGCCGACGTGGTGGACACCACCGCCCGGCGCGGCCGCCAGTGGCGTGCCGGGGATCGATTCCCACAACTCGACGGCGAACGGCCCCCCTTCGGAGAAGGCCACGTGGCACTCGACCTCGTGCTCGGCACCCTGGGCGTCGGTCAGGGTCAGCGTGCGGACGCGAGTGGGGCGCCAGGACAGGCCGAACACCTCGGTGAACTCCCTCATGCCCCTTTCGAGGTCGTCGACAGCCACGCCGACATGCCAGATTCGCTGGTCCATTTCTTGCTCCCACTCCTCGATGGACAGTGCCCGCCTCAACGCTACGCCATAAGTGGGCACAGTGTCCGTTTAGCTGTTACGGTCCAACCATGACCGCCTCCAGCCGAGTGACCCGCGCCGACGCGGTACGCAACGTGAGTGCCATCCTGACCGCCGCGACGGAGGTCTTCCGGGACCTGGGAGCAGATGCCCCGCTCGATGAGATCCCCAGGCGGGCGGGGGTGGGCCGGGCGACGATGCACCGCCGTTTCCCCACGCGCGAGCATCTCTTCGCGGCGATTCTCCAGTCACAGGTGAACGCCCTCGTCGAGGCCGCGGGCATGCGGACCGCAGCCGCAGATCCCTGGCAGGCAATGCTGGAGTGGGTTGACGCATACGAGGAGATCGGCGCTCAGTATCGCGGGATGAGCGCCCGCCTCAGCACCGCACTGCTGGAGAACGTCTCCCCGGTCGGGGAGCTCTGCGCACCGATGAAGACCGCGTTCGACGTGCTGTTCCGGCGCGCCCAGGACCTGGCACACGTGCGCCGCGACATTTCCTCCGCCGACGTGCTCGCGATCATCTCGGCACTGCCGCGTGACCCGGACAGTGGCCGGGCGAGGACCGCCCACCTCGCCGTGGTCCTGGACGGATTGCGGCCATCCGTACAAGCGGTCGCACCCGCTGGATGACACGCCCGGAAACCGCTTCCCGGGCGATCAGCAGAACCCGGGAGCAACCAGGAAGAAGCAGGAGAGAGACATGGACATCTCCATCATCGGAAGCGGCAGCATCGGTGGCACGCTGGCGCGGCAACTCGCCGCGCGCGGACACTCGGTGACGATCGCGAACTCCCGGGGACCCGCGTCCCTCGCACAGCTCGCGAGCCGGACCGGGACAACTGCTGCCGAGACGGCCGATGCCATGGCGCGCGCCCAGGTGCTGATCCTCAGCGTACCGATGGGTGCGCTGCCCGGACTCGGCCCCATGGTGGGCAGCCATCTGCCGGATGACGCCGTTGTCGTCGACACCAGCAATTATGTCCCCGAGTTCCGTGACGAGCGCATTCCCGCGATCGACGGCGGGCTCACGGAGAGTCTCTGGGTCGCGCGGCAGCTTGGCCGTCCTCTCCTCAAGGCCCTGAACACCGTCGGCGCGGCGAGCCTCGCCGCAGGAGGCCGCTCGCACGGGGATCCCGCCCGGATCGCCGTTCCGGTGTCCGGCACCGACGCGGCCGCCAAGGAGGTCGTCACGGTGTTGCTCGACGAGCTCGGCTTCGACGGATTCGACGCCGGTGACCTGGAGACCTCCTGGCGGCAGGAGCCGGGGACCCCGGTCTACACGACGGACCTGCCTCTCGACCGAGCGCGCGAGGCCGTCGCCGCCGCCGTGCGCAGCGATACCGACCTCTGGCGCAAGCGCATGGCGCAGAGGCGGCCGTGACGGTCCCGCCCCACGGCACGCCGGAGTGAAGTCCAAGGACCTCGGCCAGGACCGGGGCGGCGGGAGCGGACACGACACCGACGCCGCGTCTGGACCAAGCGAAGGAGCACGTCATGAACAGAAAGCTCGACGGGACCGTGGCACTGGTGACTGGCGCGAGCAGCGGCATCGGCGAGGCGACAGCACGCGCCCTCGCCGGGCAGGGGGCGGCCGTGGCCCTGGTGGCCCGGCGCCGTGACCAGCTGACGAGGGTCGCAGAGGCGATCCGGTCCGACGGAGGCACTGCACTGGAGATCGAGGCGGACATCACCGACAGGGCCGCGGCGCGGGACGCCGTGCAGCACACGGTGGAAGTACTGGGCCGCCTGGACACCGTGGTCAACAACGCGGGCCTCATGCTCATCGGCCCGTTCGCGCAGGCCCCGGCCGACGAGTGGGACCGGATGCTCGCGATCAACGTGCAAGGGCTGCTGTACATCACCCAGGCCGCGCAGCCCCATCTGGTGCGTGCCGCCGAGGACGCCCCGCGCAAGGTGGCGGACATCGTCAACATCAGCTCCACCGCCGGGCGGGTGGCCGGCGCCGGGAACGCCGTCTACAGCCTGACCAAAACCGGAGTCGTCGCGTTCACCGAGGCGCTGCGCAAGGAGCTGCTGCCTCAGCGCGTCCGCGTGAGTGTGGTCGAGCCTGGCACCGTCGACACCGAACTCGGCACCCACGTGCGCGCGGACCTCCAAGAAGCCATCGCACGCCAGACCGAGGGCCTGGAGAAACTGCACCCCGGGGACATCGCGGACGCGGTCACCTACATCATCACCCGCGACCGCCGTGTCGCGGTCAACGAGCTGCTTGTCCGGGCCGGCGGCCAGACTTGGTGATCATGAGGCCAGGGACGGAGGCCGGGCTCCTCGGCGTGGGTTCCGACCAGGCGATTCACCCCGTCTCGCCACACGCACTCTCCGGAGGGTGGTTCGTGACTCCTTGAGGGTTTCTCTCGTCGCCTGGTGGTGTGGGTGCGAGTGGAATCCACTGGTCCGCAGCTGATGGTCTGCTGACGCACCGCGCAGGATCTCGCACGCCGAGGCGGACAGGCATCCGCGCCCTCATGCCAGGTCCCGAGCCGGCTCACCTGAACTCACGCCCACCAAGATCGATAGAACAACAGCTTCTCAGGGCTCCCGGCGGGGCGTGAGAGTCGGACCGGGTGCGGGCAAGGCGCCCTTGGGACGGCTGCGCCGAGGTGCTCCTCCGAACGGTCATCCACAGCCGTTCTCGTAACTTCTTCTGCGGGCCGCAGCAAAGGTGAAGTCCCCGATCTCGTGGATCGGGGACTCCGCCCGTACGAGGCCGTCCCGCAGAGGGATCGGGCGGACCACTGTTGCGCCCCGGTGCCGGGCGGCTGGTTATGCGGCAGGGGCAAGTTCGGCGCGGCCGAAGAGCAGGGCCCAGCCGGTGGGCAGCCGGCGCAGGATACGGGTGATCAGGCCCGCGCCGGCCTGGTCCGCGACGGCGGCGAAGACGGATCCGGTGTCCCAGCGGGTGGTGGCCAGGGAAGCGCCGGAGCGGGTGGCGAGGTCCTTGACGAAGGCCCAGCCGGTCAGCGGCTGGAGGTCGGGGATCTGTGCGGTGAGCACTCGCGCGGCCTCCAGCGGCAGGCAGGCGGCGAGGTCGACACGTTCGTCACCGGTCAGCTGCCGTCCGAGCCCTCCCAGGACGAGGCGGACGGCTTCGTCGGCCCGGTCACGGGTGGGGTAGGCGCCCTCGTAGCGGACCTTCTCCAGCATCTGCTCGTACGCCGTCCCGTAGGACTGCTGGTGCTCAAGCGATACGCGCACGTCGGTGATCACTGCGGTGTATGCCTTTCATCGGAGCCGGGATGGGGTGGTGCCCGGGGACGTGGCACCACCCCGGGACTTGGTCAGGTGAGTTGGGGGCGGCCGAAGAGCAGGTCGTAGCCCGTGGGGAGCTGGAGCAGGATCTCGCCCATCAGGTCGTCGCCGGCGGTGTCGGCGACCGTGGACAGTACGGCGCTGACGTCCCAGGCCGCGGTGCGCTCGGTGGCGCCCTCGATCCACGCGGCGGCCGCGCGGACGAACCGCTCCGGGGACAACGGCTCGGCGCTCTGCAGCGGGTTGAGCAGGATCAGCGCGAACTCCTCCGGCAGGCGTGCCGCCATCCGGGCACGGACGTCACCTACCAGGTGCGCGCCGAGCAGGGCGAGAACCACGCGGGCCACCCTCTCCGCCTCGTCCAGGGATTCGTACGCGCCACGTTCCCTCACGTGGGCGAGGAAGGCTTCGTGTCGCATCGTCATCTCGGCCGCCGTCCCGTTTCGTCTTCGGACTGCCCAGGGGGTGCGGAGAGCGGGGTGAGGGGGGAGATCAGGTGTCCGCCCTCCGCACCGGTCCGGCGATGTCAGCCGGAGATCTCCTTGTGACCGGAGCCGACGCCGACGGAGATCTTGCGGGGCTTGGCGCGCTCGGCGATCGGGATGCGCAGGGTGAGCACGCCCGCGTCGTAGCCGGCCTGGATGCGCTCGGTGTCCAGGGAGTCGGCGAGCACGATCTGACGGGAGAAGGCGCCCAGCGGCCGCTCGGACAGCTCCATCGCGACGTCGTCGGCCTTCGCCGTGGGGCGGCGCTCAGCCTTGACGGTGAGCATGTTGCGCTCGACGTCGATGTCGATCGCCTCCGGGCTCACGCCGGGGAGGTCGAAGGCCACCACGAACTCGTCGCCCTCGCGATAGGCGTCCATAGGCATCGCCGACGGCTTCGACCAGGTGCCAGGACCGGCCAACTGCTGCGCCAGGCGGTCCAGCTCACGGAAGGGGTCAGTACGCATCAACATCGTGAAACACCTCCAGCAGGGTTCGGGCAGTTGCTGCCAATGCGCTGCACTGACACTGTTGTAGCATGTCATCCAATGGATGACAAACACGATGTCGTCAATGAGATGACACCATGAGGGAGGTGCCTATGACCGGAGCAGACCAGCCGCGCATCAGCCACTCGGATGCCCACGGCCCGGCGTCGTTCCCCGCCGCCGCGGCGGCCCTGAGCACCATCAACGACGCCCTGCACACAGCCGGGCACCGGGCTCCTGACAGGCCCGGCGCCGGGCCCGGCCCGGAGCAGGCCCTGGCCTCTCTGGTGCTGCTGCGGCAGGTTCGCGAGCAGCTCGCCGGGTGGGAGACCGGCCTGATCGAGACCGCTCGCGACGCGGGCGCCAGCTGGGCCGACCTCGCCCATCCTCTCGGCGTCGCCAGCCGCCAGGCCGCCGAACGCCGCTATCTACGGGGCCGCCCCGGCACCGCCGGAACCACCGGTGAACAGCGCGTCACCGCCACCCGCGAAGCCCGTGCCGCCGAACGCACCACCGCCGCGTGGGCCCGCGCCCACGCCGCCGACCTGCGCCGCCTCGCCGGCCAGATCACCGCCCTCACCGACCTGCCCACAGCCGCCCACCGCCCACTCGGCGAACTCCACGCCGCCCTCGCCAACAACGACCCCGCCGATCTCATCGCCCCCCTGGCCGCCACCCACCCCCACCTGACCGCCACCCACCCCGACCTCGCCACCCAACTCGACCACCTCACTCCCCCCTGACCCCCGCCCGATTCACGGCTACACCAGCCCGGACAGGCCCAGCCCGCTCCCCCGCCTGGACACGCCGATCCAGCAGGGAGGCTCCGGGACCCGGCGAACCCACCCCGTGGTGCCGAAGTGGAAGCCGTCGTACTCGAACGCGGCAAGCGCGGTTCCGGTGCGGCCCAGGTCTTCAGGTCGGCGTGACCGTAGGGAGAGAACAGCTCGTCCTCGACCAGGCCGACCGGACCGGGGTGCTCGGTGCGGCCGCCTACGCCGCCTCCTTGATGCAGGCACGGACGCGACAGGACCTGCTCGACCGCATCTGCCGGCACGGGACGCTTCAGCGCCACAATCGGCGGAGCGGGCACCTTGCCGAGCGCGGCCTGGATGACAGCAGCCTCCTCCGGCGCCGCTGCCGCCTCTCCGACGATCTGCGCTACACGCTCATCGAGTAGCCGCGATGAGCGTTCGGTCTCGGCGTCCGGAACCGTCTCTACGGCGGCGAAAAGCTGCGTTGGGCGAAGGCGGTTCGCCGACGCCGGCGTCCAAGTACACGTCCCCCGCAGGATCGCCGGCCAAGGTTCACTGACCACCACCCAGCGCTACCTGCACCCGGACGTCCACAAAATCACGGCTGCCGGGGCGGCGCTGTCGGCCCACTTCGACGTGCTGTGCGCTCCGCGCTCGCTGCCGAGCCTCATCGTCATGACTCGCCGACCCCTGACCCAGTCAAGGAGGCCGGCCTCAGCCGGTCCCCACCCGGCTCCCGGAAACGAGTCAGGGCCGGTTTCGGATTGCTCCGAAACCGGCCCTGATCTGCGACTGCCTCCAGTCGGGACGACAGGATTTGAACCTGCGACCCCTTGACCCCCAGTCAAGTGCGCTACCAAGCTGCGCCACGTCCCGATACCCGTCTGACCTGGGGTTTCCCCTGGCCGAACGCGCATGAGAACAATACCGCACTTCAACGGGTGGTTACGAACACCTTTTGGGCGCTTGACCTCAACCATGCTTGATGTTGAAGGCTGTGGCACATGACGCAAACGACCGCCGCACCCGCACCCGCCTACCGTGATCTGCACCGGCTGATGAGCCTGATGACCGGCGACGAGAAGCACGGCCCGGCCGCCACCTCCACGCTCGACGCCCTGTGGGTGCTGTACGACCGGGTGCTGCGGGTGTCGCCGGAGAACGTGGACGCCCCCGACCGCGACCGCTTCCTGCTGTCGAAGGGGCACGGGCCGATGGCGTACTACGCCGTCCTCGCGGCGCACGGGTTCTTCGGCGAGGAGCTGCTCGCCGGGTTCGGCTCGTACGAATCGCCGCTCGGCCACCACCCCGACCGGCTGCTGGTGCCCGGGGCCGAGATCGGCAGCGGCTCACTGGGGCACGGGCTGCCGCTGGCCGTGGGTACCGCGCTGGGGCTGCGGGCCCAGGGCCTGACCGGTCCCCGCGTGTGGGTGCTGACCGGGGACGCGGAACTGGACGAGGGCAGCAACCACGAGGCGATCGCTTACGCGGCCCCGGCGGGCCTCGACCGGCTGCACACCGTGGTGATCGACAACGCCTCGGCGTCGTACGGCCGCCCCGGCGGCATCGCGGACCGGTTCGGGACGGCGGGCTGGTCGGTGGCCTCCGTGGACGGGCAGGACCACGAGGAGCTGTACGCCGCCTTCACCGCGCCCCACCCCGGGCAGCCGCGCGCCGTGGTGGCCCGGGTCACCCCCAAGCGCTGAGCCCTCCGCCCCGCCCGCACGTCAGCACACCGCAACCACGCACGGAAGAAGAGGAAGACCCCAGATGGACACGATGCGCGACCGATTCATCGCGACCACCTCGCGCATGCTCGACGAGGACCCCAGGCTGGCACTCGTACTGGCCGAGATCAGCCGGGACGGCTTCGAGCAGGCCGAGCGCACCCACCCCGACCGCGTCGTCAACGTCGGCATCCGGGAGCAGCTGCTCATCGGGGCCGGGGCCGGAATGGCGCTCACCGGGCTACGGCCGATCGTGCACACCTTCGCCAGCTTCCTGGTGGAGCGACCCTTCGAACAGGTGAAGCTGGACTTCGGCCATCAGGGCGTCGGCGCGGTGCTGGTCAGCGCCGGAGCCTCCTACGACTGGCCGGCCGGCGGGTTCACCCACATGGCGCCCGGCGACGTCGCCCTCCTGGACACCCTCGACGGCTGGACCGTGCACGTTCCGGGGCACCCCGACGAGGCCGAGGCACTGCTGCGGGAGGCCGCCACCGGCGACGACCGGGTCTACGTGCGGTTGTCGCTGCAGTCCAACGAGCGGGCGCGCCCGGTCGGCGGGGCGGGCGGGTTCACCGTCGTGCGTGAGGGAACGGGCGGCGTGGTGATCGCCGTCGGGCCGATGCTCGACAACGTCCTCGCGGCGACCGAGGGCCTCGGCACGACCGTGCTCTACGCGACGACGGTGCGGCCCTTCGACGGGGACGGTCTGCGCCGGGCGGTGGGCGACCGGCCGACCGCCGACGTGGTCGTCGTCGAGACGTATCTGGCGGGCACGTCCACCGCGGCGGCCAACGACGCACTCGCCGGTCTCCCGCACCGGATCCTGGGCCTCGGCGTCGCCCGCGAAGAGCTGCGCCGGTACGGGCGGATGGACGAGCACCTGAGCGCTCACGGCCTGGACCCGCGGGGCCTGCGGCAGCGGATCGGCGCGTTCCTCGGGCGGTGACACCCGACGGCCGGTGCCGGCCGGTGCGGCGGCGCACTCAGCGCGCCGCCAGCAGGTCGCCGTACCACGCGAGCGTGGCATCGACCGTGGCGGAGAGCGGGTTGGGCACCAGGCCGTACGCCTTCTCGATGGCTGAGGAATCGACGATCTGCGCCTCCGTGTGCTGGTAGAACATCTCGGCGTACGCCTCCATGAACACCTCGTCGAACGGCCCGAAGGCCCGGGGCTCCGAGACGACGGTCAGGGTCAGCGGACGGCCGACGCGCTCCGCGATCATGTCCAGAATCCGGCGCGTGGTGAGCGCGGGGGCCGTGGGCAGGTGCCAGACCCGGCCGTCGCCGTCCGGGTTCTCTCCCAGCGTCGCGAGGCCGGCCGCCACATCACCGATGTACGTGTAGCTGTGCGGCAGGTCGATGTCGCCGAAGGCCGGGACCTCTCCCCCGGTCAGCGCGGCCGGGAACACCGCGCCGCCGAGCGTGGAGTTGAGGACACCGGGCCCCACGAAGTCGGCCGACCGGCCCAGCACGACCCGCAGCCGGCCCTCGGCGTGCGCGGCGAGGTAGCGGGTGTCCAGCTCGGCGCGCATCAGCCCCTTGCCTGTCGTCGCGTTCCACGGAGTGTCCTCGGTCATGACCGCGCCGTGCGTCTCGCCGTAGGGGTAGAGCGTGTCGAGCACGACGAGGCGCGCGCCCTGGCCTTCGGCCGCCGCCATTACGGCCTGCTGGATCCGGGGCATGGTCTCGACCTGGAGGTGGTACGCCACGTTCACGCAGTGGTACACCACGGCCGCGCCCTCGACCGCAGCCCGAGCGCCCTCGGGGGTGGCGACATCGGCGGCGAACCGGTCGACGCCTTCGAGCGCCGGCCCGGTGCCCGCCCGGTCGACGAGGCGGACCGGGTGGCCCCGGCGGACGAGTTCGACGGCGAGCGCGGTGCCGGCGGGGCCGGCGCCGAGAACTACCTGAAGATCACGCGTGGCGGTCATGGGGACTCCCTGTGATTCGAAGTGTCGTGGAGCGGTACGCGCCCGGCTTCAGCCGGTCGGAACCGGATACCGTTATGGCTCATCGCTTCTGTTAGAGACAGTAACTCTCGCGAGAAGCCATCGCAAGCCTCGCTGTTAGACTCCGTAACTGAAGTGAGCTTGCTTAACGAGAGGGGTCCGGGATGGCCGGGGCACAGCAGGGGCCGCGGGCCCGGTACCGGGAGCAGACCCGGGCGGAGATCAAGGACGCGGCCTTGCGGCAGCTGGCCGACGGGGGTGTGGCAGGGCTCGCGCTCACCCGGATCGCCAAGGACATGGGCCTGTCGGGGCCGGCGCTCTACCGCTACTTCGCAAGCCGCGACGACCTGCTGAACGCGCTGATCAGGGACGCCTACGACGATGCCGCTTCGGCTGTCGCCACGGCGGCGGACCGGTCGGCGGCAAAGGCGCGCAGCCCACGGGAGCGGCTGCGCTCGCTCGCGGCGGCGTACCGGGCCTGGGCGGTCGGGGAGCCGCACCGCTACCTGCTGCTCCAGGGCTCCCCGGTCCCCGGATACGTCGCGCCCGCCGACACATTGGACCGGGCCCGCGCGGTGCTCGGGCCGTTCCTGCCGGTGTTCGCGGGCGGGGCGCCGGGCGCGGGTGTGGCCCCGGTGGTCGCGCAGATGTCCGACTGGCTCGGCGCGGACCCGGCCGTGGGCGGCTGGGTCCGCGAGTACGCGCCCGAGGCGGCCGCCGACAGCGCGGCGTGTGCGCGGGCGCTGGCCGGCGCACTGCTCACCTGGACACAGCTGCACGGATCGGTGGGCCTGGAGGCGACGGGCCAGTTCACCGGGATGGGCCACAGCGTGGACGCCCTGCTCGACGCACAGACCGGGATGCTGGCGGACGCCTTCGGGCTGGAGTGACCGGACGTCCCGCAACGCCGATCGCCGGACGGGCCCTGGGGCCGGTCCGGCGATCAGTGTGCGTATGCGGTGTGGCGCATACGGAGTGGCAGATGCGGTGCCGCGGGGGTCAGGGGTGGACGAGGACCTGGGAGAGCGCCACCCGGCCCGTGCCGGAGGACACGATCCGTACCGTGCGGGTCCGGCTGTCCAGGTTCACCAGCGTGGGGCGGAGCGCCTTCCCGCTGACGTGCACCGTTCCGTCGTCGGTGACGACGTCGAAGTCGGCCGTCGTGCTGGAGGCGTTGTTCCAGATCTCGACCTGCCGGATGTGCCGGACGGCGCCGAGGTCCGCCTGCCACCAGGCACCCGCCTCGGAGAGCGTGCGGGTGTCCGTGTTGGTGTCGGCGTCCAGGGCGAGCGCCGCCGTCGCCGTTCCGTCCGTCGATGACTGGGTGGCCGTGCCGGTGCGGGCCAGGTCGGCGCGGAGCTGCTCGACCGGGCCGCCCCGGGCGCCCGCCCGCGCGGCGACGGCGAGCGCCTCGGCGGGCAGCCGGTCGAGGCCCGTCAGGTTGTCCGTCATGACGGAGCCGGCACCGCCGAGAGCGGGGGCCGCGGTGTCGGTCCAGTTGCCGCGCGCGGTGTTCCGGATTCCGTAGTCCGCCCAGTTCGAGACCCACTTGTAGCCGATGCGGGTGATGACGTTGCGCTCGACAGTGATGTGCGAGGACTGCTCGTCGAGGTAGATGCCGTTGCCGTCGCGTTCGGTGTTGCCGTACGCGGAGCGGTTGATGTAGTTGCCGCTGAGGACCGTGCCGGGCTGCGCGCCCTGGGTGTAGATCGCACCGCCGTCGTGCTGCTGCTGTGCGACCTCCATGACGTCGGTGATGCGGTTGGCCGTCACCTTGTTGTCCCGCAGTACGGACTTCTGGGCCTCGGGCTGGTTCCAGCCCCAGCCGACCGAGACCGCTGAGTACGGGAGGTGGTCCAGGCTGTTGTGGTCGATGCTCAGACCGGCCTCGTACCCGGCCCAGATGCCCACCGAGTCGGTGTACTCGACGCCGGAGCGGCTGATGGTGTTGTACGCGACGGTGTTGCGCTCCCCCGCCAGGGACTGCTGGGGCATCGGTTCGGTGTCGCCGACGTACACGGCGCCCGAGGACAGGTCGGTGAAGGACGACCGGGTCAGCGCGCTGTCCTTGGTGCCGGCCTCCAGGATCGCGCCGGCCCCGCCGAGGTGGCTGAACCGGCCGCTGTCGATGCGCACCTGCCGTCCGCCGCGGACGGTGACCGCGGCGGACGGCTTGGTGTAGTAGCGGCCCGCGTGGTCGACGGGGCCGGTGGCGCCGGTCAGGGTGAGACCGGCCTGCATTCCCGCGTAACCCTCGTCGGTGCCGGGCTGGTGGTACGCCGCGTACGCGAAGCCGATCCCGCTGACGGTGACGTCGTGGGCGCCGTCGATGACGAGCAGCTGTTCGGTGTGCGGGGTGACGGTCCGCGCGCGGCGCATGTCCTCGCCCTTGCGCGGCAGGTAGGTGACGGTGCGCCCCTTCGAGTCCCAGGTGAACTCGCCCGGCTGATCCAGGAGTTCGGGAGCGTTCTCGAAGAAGGCGACGCCGCTGTAGCGGGTGGAGTCGACGGCGGTGGAGTCCCAGGCGGGTCCGGTGCGGTCGGTGCCGCTCGCCGAGTTGGTCCAGCAGGGCTGGACGAAGGTCATGGTGTCGCCGCTCACGCCGGCGATCCGGCAGTGGTAGTTGCGCCAGCGGACCCGGATCACGGCTTCGGCGTCGGTGGGGCGCTGCCAGTGGTCGATGCCGGTCGCGGTGGCGCCGGTCATTCCGGTGGCGGTGGCGTCGCAGGTGCTCGCCGGGCAGGCCTCGCCCCGGGCGCGGGTGGCGCGCCTGCCGTCGACGAAGAGCTGGCGCGGGGTGGTCCCGGCGGGGACGCGGGCGCTCCAGGTGCCGTCGGCGTCGCGGTGCCAGCCGGTGATGTCCTGCCCGCCGGAGAGGACGGGGTGGGCGCCGGGCGCTGCGGACCAGGTGGTGCCGGAGTCGTCCGGGCCGAGCTCCAGGGGCGCGTCGAGCCGGTAGGTGCCGTCCTTGAGGAGTACCCGGACGTCGCGCCCGTTCTCGGTGCGGGCCAGGTCGCGGGCGCCCTGCGGGGTGCAGGGGCGGACGGCGGTGCAGGAGGCGCCCCGGCCGTCGGGGGCCGCGTACAGGGTGCGGGTGCCGGGTGCCGCCTGGGCGGCCGGGGCGGCGAGGAGTGCTGCCAGGAAGACCGCGGTGGCCGTGGCGGCGGTTCCTCGCAGGGCGTTCGACGGGCGGTTCACGCGGTGGCCTTCCAGTCGGGGTGGCCGGGCATGGGCGGGTTGACGGCACCGAAGAGCCAGTCGCGCAGGAACGGGTCCAGCGACCGGTCGCCGGTGACGTCGGCGGTGTGCCGGATGAACTGTTCGGTGGTGTAGGTGGAGTCCTTGAAACGCTTGACCCACTCGCGCATGACCGTGTCGAACTTCCGTTGCCCGGCCCGCAGGCTCAGGGCGTACAGGACGAGTGCGCCGCCGTCGTAGATGTTGGTGCCGCCGAGTGCCTTGGGGAGTCCGGGCGGGCCGTCGGCCGCGCGGACGGCGTCGAGCTTCTCGTACGTCGCCCTCATCTTGTCCTCGAAGACGGACCAGCCGCGCTCCTCGCCGTACAGGCCGGCGTAGTAGACGGCGGGGCCCTCGTTGAGCCAGGCCTGCTGCCAGTCGTTCGGGGTGACGGAGTCGCCGAACCACTGGTGGACGAGCTCGTGGACCATGGTGGTCTCGTAGCCCGGCTGTCCGGCGGCGTTGGGTTTGAACCAGTTGGTGGAGAACAGCGACAGGGTCTGGTTCTCCAGTGCGTCGGTGTAGCCGTCGTAGATGTGGAGGCCGTAGACGGAGAAGGGGTAGCGGCCGAACTTCGCCTCCAGCCAGGCGAGATGGTCGGGGGTACGGGCCACGATCGGGCCGTACTTCTCCTCCTGTCCCTGGGGCACGATGTGCCGCAGCGGCAGGCCGCGGTGACTGGTGCCGTACAGGTAGGTGCCCTTGACGACGGCGATGCCGATGAGTTCGGTCGCCATCCGCTCGCGCAGCGCGAAGTGCCAGACGGCGGAGCCGTCGGCGCGGCGGGTGCGGTGGGTGAGTTCGCCGTTGGCGGTGGCGACGAAGCCCTTGGGCGCGCTGATGTGGAAGGTCCACGTCGCCTTGTCGGACGGGGTGTCGTTGCACGGCAGGAAGGTGTCGGCGCGGGAGGACTGGGCGGCCGAGGCGAACCCGCCGTCGGTGCCGAACTTCCAGCCGGTGAGACCGAGCCGTGGCGCCTTGCCGTTGCCCCGGTAGCGGACCTCGACGGTGAAGGCCTGTCCGTCGTGGAGCGGGCGGGCCGGGGTGATCGTGAACTCCTGGCCGCTCCGGCCGGCGGTGAGCTCCCAGGTCGCGGACCGGCCGGAGACCGTGACCGCGTCGATGGTGTGGCCGTCGGTGTCGAGGTTGAACGCGGAGAGGTCCTGGGTGGCCCTGGCGTTGATCTTCACCGTGCCGGAGAAGTCGTAGGTGACCGGGGTGAAGTGGAAGGCCAGATCGTAGTGGAGGACCTGGTAGCCGCCGTTGCCGAGCGTCGGGAAGAGCGGGTCCCCGACGCCGTTCGAGCCGGGCTGCGGGTCGAAGCGGTGCGGCCGGGCGGCGGCGGCCGGCGCGAGGGCCGGGACGGCTGCGGCCGCGACGGCAGCGGCGCCGCCGAGTCTGAGGGCTGTGCGTCGGGTCGTCACTTCTTCCCCTTCTGGGCGGCTTCCTCGAACTCGCCGCGGGCCTGCTCGGCGCCCTTGGCGAGGTAGTCCTTGACCAGCCGGTCGTAGGCGGACATGGACTTGCGGCCGGAGATGATGTCCTTGAGCGCGTCCTGCTTCAGCGAGTAGAGGCTGCCGGAGCCCTTGGAGTCCCAGGTGGGCGAGGAGTACTGGAGCGTCGGGTCCTGCTCCATGATCGGGATCATCTTGGTGAACGCCTCGTGCACATGGCGCACGCCGTCCTGCGAGTCGGCGCTGAAGATGGCCGGGACGGCCGAGGAGATGAACTTCCAGGGCACGGTGACGTCCTGGGTGCCCTGCTTGGTGAGCGCCGGGTTGCCCTTCGCGTCGCGGGTGAAGTCCTTTCCCTCGACCCCGTAGTTGATGAGCGTGTACTCCTGGCTGCCGAAGGGGGACGCGGCGAAGTCGGCCAGGGCCAGGATCTGGCGCACCCGCTCCCCGGACGCGTTCTTCACATAGGTGTTCTCCAGCTTGACGTTGTCCATCCAGGCGACGGGCGAGGAGCCGAACGGTACGAAGGGCCTCGGGTCGTACTTCTTGTCGATGGCCTTCATCGCCGCGATGTAGCCGACCCCGGGCGCCAGGTAGGTGGGCATGCCGTCGTAGACGTAGGCGCCCTTGCCGTTCTTGAACATGTCCGTGTACTGGGCCTTCTGCGCCCCGGACATCTGCAGGGTGCCCGGGTAGAAGCAGCCCGCCTGGTACAGCGACCGGGCGGTCTCCACCGCGTGACGGAACTCCGGGGTCTCCAGGTCGGTGGTGAACTTGCCGGTGGCGGCGTCCATCCGCCAGGCGTAGGGGGCACCGGCGGACATGGCGAGGACGTTCGTGACGCCCGCGATGATCGCGTACTGGTCCTTCTTGGGCCGGGTCAGCTCCTTGCACACCTCGACGAACCGGTCGAGGCCGGTGATCTGGTCGAGGCTGCTCACGCCGACTTCCTCGAACAGGTCGTGGCGGTAGAAACCCGCACCGCCGGTGCCGGTCCGTGCGATGGGAACGCCGTACAGCTTGCCGCCGAAGATCGCGCTCTGCCAGGCGCCCTTCGGTATCGCGGCCAGGTTGGGGTAGTCCTTGACCTTGTCCCCGGCGAGGTACGGGGTCAGGTCGGCGCACTTGGCGCGCAGGAAGGCCGCCTTGTTGTCGACGCCGCCGACCTCCGGGTACATGAAGAGGTCCGGCAGGCTGTCACTGGCGATCATGGTGGAGAACTTGGTGCCGTAGTCGTCAGCCGGTACGGCGGTGATGTCGACCTGGCCGCCGAGCAGCTCCTCGATCGCCTGCCAGGCGGCGTTCCTGCCGCGCGAGGGCGGCGGCGGCGAGAAGGTCTCCATCGTCGCTCGAATCGCCTTCGCACCCTTGAGCGGTGCACCCTTGGTGGCCCGCAGCGGCTTGGCGGGGTAGCTGAAGAAGCCCTGCGGGACACCGGCCGCGGTGCCGGCCAGGTCGGGCTTGAGACCGATGTTGCGGATCGCGGTGTCGGGGAGCAGCGAGGCGCTCTTGGCCTCGGCCTTGGCGGTCGTGCCGCCGTCGCCGCAGGCGGCGAGCAGCGGGGCGGCAGCCAGTCCCAGAGCGATGCCCGCACCCATGCGGAACAGCGCTCTGCGGTTGACGGGGGTAGAGCTCGGCACCTGAGTCTCCTTGGGAGAGGGAAGGGAAGGAGTGGGAGGACGGTGGTCGCGCTCAGAGGGTGCCGGGCCTCGTCCGCCCGGTCGGAGATCGCCCGGCGCCCTCTCAGCCCTTGACGGCGCCGGTGAGCACGCCCTTGGTGAAGTAGCGCTGGAGGAACGGGTAGACGCAGAGGATCGGTACGACGGCGATCACCAGGACCGCCATCTGGACGGCCTGCTGCGGGGCGAGCACCTCGTCGGCCGAGGCCGAGTTGAGGCTCTGGCCCTGGAGGACGTAGGTCCGCAGCACCATCGGCAGCGGCCATTTGTCGGAGTCGTTGAGGTACAGGAGCGAGTTGAAGAAGGCGTTCCAGTACGTCACCGCGTAGAAGAGGCTGATCACGGCGAGAACGGCCTTGGACAGTGGCAGGACGATGCGCACCAGGATGCGGAAGTCGCCCGCGCCGTCGACCTTCGCCGCGTCGTACAGCTCGTCCGGCAGGCTCATGAAGAAGGACCGCAGGACGACCAGGTTGAAGGCGCTGACCAGGGTGGGCATGACGAGCGCCGCGTAAGTGTCGTACAGGCCGAGCCCCTTGACCAGCAGGAAGTTCGGGATGATGCCCGCGTTGAACAGCATGGTGAACAGGGCGATCATCAGGATGGGCCGGGAGCCGGTGACATCGCGGCGGGAGAGCCCGTAGGCCATGCCGACGGTGACGAGCAGGCTGGCGAGGGTCCCGAATACGGTGATGCCCACGGAGACGAGAAGCGCCCGGGTGACGACGCCGCCCGTGAAGATCGTGCGGTAGGCGTCGAGGCTGGGGTGGTCGGGCCACAGGACGAGGCCGGAGGCCTTGATGATGTCGGTCTGCGAGGCGAAGCTCGTGCCGATGACGCCGACCAGTGGATAGGCCACGGCGAGGACGACCACGACGACGGCGACGGCCTTGGCGGTCTGTCCCATCCGGGTCGGGCGTTCCATCCACGGCGGCCTGCCGTCGGTCCTGCTCTTCCGGGCCGGCCGGGGCGCGGGTGCGGTGGTCGCCGTAGTGGCGCGGGTCTTCTCAGCGGTCAGCACCGCGGTACACCCCTTCGTGGCCGAGCCGGTGGGCGAACTTGTTCGCGCCCAGCACGAGTACGGTGCCGATGACGGCCTTGACGATTCCGACGGCGGCGGCGACGCCCCAGTCGTTGTCCTTGATGCCGTGGTAGTAGACGTAGGTGTCGAGGACCTCGCCCGCGTCCGGGCCGACCGCGTCGCGCTGGAGCAGGATCTGCTCGAAGCCGACGGAGAGGATCTGCCCGAGGTTGAGGATCAGCAGCAGGATCAGTACGGGGGCGATGCCCGGCAGCGTCACGTGCCAGAGCCGGCGCCGGGGCCCCGCGCCGTCGATCGCGGCGGCCTCGTAGCTCTGCCGGTCGATGTTGAGGAGCGCGGCGAGGATGATGATCGTGCCCCAGCCCGCGTCCTTCCAGGCCACCTGGAGGGTCAGCAGCCAGGGGAAGGCGTCGGGGTCGCTCATCATGTCGTACCGGGGCAGCCCCAGACCGCCCAGTACGTCGGGCAGCAGCCCGGCGCCGCCCAGGATCTGCTGGAAGATCGAGACGATGATGACCCAGCCGATGAAGTGCGGCAGATAGACGACGCTCTGCACGAAGCGCCTGATGCGGTCGCTCGCGATGCTGTTGAGCAGCAGGGCGAGGGCGACCGGGATCGGGAAGAAGAACACCAGCTGGACGAGGGCGATCTCCAGGGTGTTGAACGTCGCGCTCCAGAAGGCGGGTTCACCGAACGCCGAGGAGAAGTTGGCGAAGCCGACCCAGACGCTGTGCATGTAGCCGAGGTAGGGCTGGTAGTCCTGGAACGCCACCACGTACCCGAGCAGCGGCACGTAGTGGAAGACGACGAAGTAGAGCAGGCCGGGCAGGGTGAGCAGCAGCATCACCCGGTCGCGCTTGATCCGCTGCCCGAGCGTCAGCCGGTGTGGCGCGGCAACGGTCCGGGCTTCGGGCGGGGCGGGTTCATCGGCCCGCTGCCGCCGTTTCTCCCGCGGCAGCGGGGGTGCTGTTTCAGCCATGGTGCGTCCTGTTCGGCCGGGTGGCGCGTAGTGAGCCTTCTGCGGCCGCAAGTTAGTAAGCGGTTAACCCAAGCGTCAAGGGATCCGAGCGAACGTCTTTGTTTCGCAGTGCTCTCCGGAGGAAATCCGGGCCAGAAAATCGCCTTATTACGTCTGAATACGGCCAGTTGTACGCGGAGGGAGCTTGACGGTCTGCCGTCGTGCTCCCTAGCGTGCCGGTCATTCCATAGAACGCGATTACTGTCCGGAGGCAGGGTGCGAACCACCGAAGAGGCACCGGCTCAATCCGGTACCGATGCCGCGACCCCGCCCCGAAGGCGGCCGCGCACGGTTCTGGTCATGAGCCCCGGACTGCTGGACGAGGTCTTCCCGCCTCCCGTCCGGGCCCGGCTGGAGGAGACGGCGGACCTCCTCGACCCGTCCGTGATCAGCGAGTTCGGCTCCCCCGCCGCCATCGCGGCGCTCGCCGGCGCCGAGGTGCTGCTGACCGGCTGGGGCTGTCCGCCCGTGGACGCCGCGCTGCTGGCGAGGGCGCCCGCGCTGCGGGCGGTGATCCACGCGGCCGGCACCGTGAAGACGTTCCTGTCCCCGGACGCCTTCGACCGCGGGATCACCGTCTCCTCGGCGGCCGCCGCCAACGCGGTGCCGGTGGCGGAGTTCACCCTGGCCGCGATCATCATGGGCGCGAAGCGGGTGTTCCCGCTGGCGGGGCTCTACCGGGAGCGCCGCACCCACCGCACCGGCGCCGACCTCGACCGGCAGCACTGGCTCGGCACGCACGGGCTGACCGTCGGCGTGGTCGGCGCCTCCCGCATCGGCCGCCGCGTCATCGAGCTGCTGCGGGTCCTGGACGCGGAGGTGCTGCTGTACGACCCGTACGTGAGCGCCGCCGAGGCGGCGCTGCTCGGTGTCACCCCGGCCGATCTGGACACTCTCGTGGCGACCAGCGACGTGGTGACCGTGCACGCCCCGGACACCCCGGAGACCCGGGGGATCATCGACGCCCGCCGGATCGGCCTGATGCGTCCCGGCACCCTCCTCGTCAACACGGCGCGCGGCCCGCTGGTGGACACCGAGGCGCTGACCGGGCACCTGGTCAGCGGGCGGCTCGACGCGGTCCTGGACGTGACCTCGCCCGAGCCGCTGCCGGCCGGCCACCCGCTGTGGGACCTGCCCAACGTCTTCCTGACCCCGCACCTCGCGGGGGCCCAGGGCAACGAGGTGGGCCGCCTCGGCGCACTCGCCGTCGACGAACTGGCCCGGTACGCGCGCGGCGAGCCCTTCGGCCACCCGGTGCACCGGACCGACCTGGGGAGAATCGCATGAGCTCCGTCCCGCCACAGGGCCTAGGCTCGGCGTCACACAACAGCCACCAGGGGGTGAGCCGGATGCGCCGGCAGAGCACGGCCGCGGACGGACAGCGGCGCGCGACGGTCACCGACGTCGCCCGGCGCGCAGGGGTCTCGACGGCCACCGTCTCCCGCGTCCTGAACCGCAACTACCCGGTCGCGGAGGCGACCCGGGAGCGCGTCGAGTCGGCCATGCGCGAGCTCGGATACGTGGTGAACGCGCACGCCCGCGCGCTGGCCGGGGTCTCCAACCGCACCGTCGGCATCATCGTCAACGAGGTCATCGACCCGTTCTACGCCTACATCGCCCGCGGCGTGGAGCGCGAGGCCGCGCTCGGCGGACGGCTCTGCCTGGTGTGCTGCACCCAGGGCGACCCGCAGCGCGAGCTTGCCTTCATCGACCTGATGCACGAGCGCAGGGCCGACGCGGTGGTGGTGGTCGGCGGCTCCATCGCCGACCGGGGCTACACCTCGGAGCTGGCGCGCCGGGCACGCGAGCTGGACGCGGGCGGCTCCAAGCTGGTGCTGTGCGGCAGGCCGCCGCTGGGCGAGGCGGCCCCGACCGCCGCGGTCGAGTACGACAACGAGGGCGGCGCCTTCGCGATCACCGACCACCTGCTGATGCAGGGCCACGAGCGCATCCTCTACCTCGGCGGCCCGCCCAAGCTCTCCACCACCCGCGACCGGCTGGCCGGGCACCGGCGGGCGCTGGAGCTGCGCGGACTGCCCGCCGATCCCGAACTGGTCCAGTCGGGCGCCTTCAGCCGCAACTTCGGCTACCGGCGGATGGCCGAACTGATCCGGGACGGGCTCGACTTCACGGCCGTCTTCGCGGCGAACGACGTGGTGGCCGCCGGTGCCGCACAGGCGCTGGAGGAGGCCGGGCTGCGGGTGCCCAAGGACATCTCGCTGGTGGGCTACGACGACATCCCGGTCGCCCAGGAGCTGCGCCCCCGGCTGACCACGGTCCACGTGCCGCTGGAGGAGATGGGGCGCCAGGCCGTGCGGCTGGCCGTCTCCGGCGGCGACGACGACGACTGGCGGGAGCCGACCACGGGCGCACTGCGGCTCGGTACCCACATCGTGGTACGCGATTCCGTCGGCCCCCGGGCCGGCAGGCCCGCCCGAGGTTGACCGGTTACCTCCTGCCTGTCCGCAGTTGGCCATAGAAAAAGACAGTAACTTCCCGACTCCCCTTGCGGCTCGACAGCAACCGCTTACATGCTGACGGCACGTCCCACCCCGTTCCGCACGCTTCCGCCCCTCATTCGTTTCTGCAGGGAGAGTTCCGCATGCGTAAGCACACCCCCTCCGCACCCTCCGCCGCCCCGGTCGCCCGCCGCTCCGTGCTCGCCGCCGCGGCCGGCGCCGCGGCGGTGGCCGCACTCGGCGCCACCGCCTCATCCGCGCAGGCGGCCCCGTCGCACGCCGCCCCCGGGCGGCCGCTCGCCCGCCCCGTCTCCCTGACCGTCACCGCCCGCCCCGGCGCCGAGGCCGAACGGCTGCGGCTCGCCCAGGCGCTGCGCGGCTCGGAGTTCCAGCCGACCGGCCTGTACGTCCCCGCCGGCACCCCGCTCTCGCTGACCGTCCGGCCGCACGACGGCCTGCTGCCCACCCTCTGGATCGGTGCCTGGGACTACTACGGCGAGGTCACCGAACCGCGCGCCCACCCGCTCACCGCGGGCGCCAACACGGTGACCGACCCGCACGGCGGCCCGGTCTACCTGACGCTCACCGGCGACGGCGAACGGGCCTCGGTGCTCATCCGCTCCGGAGCCGTCCCCATGCCGGTCTTCATCCTGGGCCGTACCACCGAGGCCGACTACCAGCGGCAGCTCGACACCCTGACCACCTCGCCCTGGGTCGAACTCCACGGGCCGGACACGATCATGACGCTGACCCGGGACGGCGCACTGCAGTACCGGAACGAGGACCACGCAGCACTGCTCCGGCTGGTCGGGACGATCATCGACTCGCACGCCCGGATCAGCGGCCTCGACGGCTCACGCCCCGTGCACCGGCGCAAGGCGGGCCCGTACCACTTCACCGAGGTCAGCAAGGTGCCGACCGGTGTCGGCGCGTACGCCACGCACGGCTACAACGGCTTCCCGCGCGCCTATCTCGACCGGGCCACCACCGTCGAGGGACTGCGCACCCGCGGCTGGGGGCTCTACCACGAACTCGGCCACCTGCACCAGCAGATGGCCTACAAGCCGGGCGGCCTCACCGAAGTCACGGTGAACATCTACTCGCTGGCCGCACAGCGCACCCTGGACCAGCCGTCCAACCTGCTCACGGTCGACCCGGCGACCGGACGGACCGCCTTCCAGACCGCACGCGCCAAGTTCGGCACGGCCGGGCTGACGTACGAGAAGTCGTTCGGCGCCTACGAGAAGCTCGTGCCGCTGCGCCAGCTGGAGCTGGCCTTCGGGGACGACTTCTGGCCCCGGCTGCACAAGCTGGTGCGCGAGGAGAACCCGCAGTCCGACTCCACGGAGACCGACAAACGCTACCGGGCGCTGGCCACCTACTCCAGCCGCGTCGCCGGCCGCGACCTCACGGACTTCTTCGTCAGCACCTGGGCCTTCCCGATCGACGCCGTCGGCCGGGCGGAGCTCGCCGCCCTGAACCTGCCCCGGCCGGACGTCGACCCGAGCACGCTCACCGACTGAGCGGCACACATGGACGACGCAACCGCACCGGACAGGGAGTCATCGTGCAACTGAGCAGAAGGACCCTCCTCGCCGCGAGCGGCGCCACCGCCGTCGGCGCGGCGCTCGCCCCGACGGCGGGCACGGCACAGGCCGCGGACACCGCGCCCGGCACGGACCAGGACTTCGACGGGCTCCTCCGGCGGGCGGAGACCCTGATCACCGGAGGCGGGTTCGACCCGTCCGACCCCGACTTCGCAGCCGCCCTCGCGGCCCTCGACAGCACCGCGAAGGGGCTGTGGGACACCCTGGACCGCGGCACCGGACGGACCGCGCTGTGGGCCGACCTCTCCCCCGTCACCGCTGCGGGCAACTTCGGGCAGAGCTACACCCGGCTGCGCACCCTCGCCACCGCATGGGCCACGCCCGGCGCCGCCCTGTCCGGTGACGCGGCGATCGCCGACACCCTGCTCGACGCGCTGCGCTTCACCTACGACACCGCCTACCATCCGCAGGCGGGCGAGAGCGGCAACTGGTGGTTCTGGGAGATCGGCGCCCCCCGCGCGCTGATGGACTGCTGCGTCCTGCTGCGCACACGGCTGCCCGAGGCCGATCTCGCGGACTACCTGGGCGTCGTCGACCGGTACTGCCCCGACGCGGACCGCCGGACCAACTCCCCCGCACTGTCCGAGACGGGCGCCAACCGCACAGACAAGGCCGTGATCGTGGCGCTGCGCGGGCTGCTCGGCAAGGACGCGGACAAGGTCGCATCGGCCCGTGACGCCCTCTCCGACGTCCGCGACTCGGGACGCAACAGCCTCTTCCGGTACGCGGGTTCGGGTGACGGGTTCTACCAGGACGGCTCCTTCGTCCAGCACGAGGTGGTCGCGTACACCGGCTCGTACGGCACCGTGCTGCTGGGCGGCGCCGCCTGGCTGCTCTCGCTCCTCGCGGACTCGCCGTGGGCTGTCGCCGACCCGAAGGTGTCGGTGATGTACGAGGCCGTGGAGCGCAGCTTCGCTCCGGTGGTCTTCGACGGGCTGATGATGGACTCGGTGCGCGGGCGGGCCGTGTCGCGGGAGCGTGCGGGCGACCACCGGGACGGCGCCTCGGCCCTCGCGGCGATCCTCCTCCTGGCGTCCGGCGCACCCGGCTCCTACGCGGACCGCTGGCGGTCTCTGGTCAAGGGCTGGCTGACCCGCAACCGCACCACCCCGTTCGCGGCCCTGGCCACACTCCCCCAACTGGCCCTGGCCAAGGCCGTGCTCGACGACCCCTCTGTCCGCGCGGGTGCGCGCACGACGGGCAGCTTCGTCCTCGCGGACATGGACCGCGTGGTGCACCGCCGCCCCGGCTGGGCCTGCGCGCTGTCGCTCTCGTCGAAGCGGATCTCCGCGTACGAAGCGGGCAACGGCGAGAACCTGCACGGCTGGTACACCGGCGACGGCATGACGTACCTGTACGACGGGGGCGGCCTCGGGCAGTACAACGACGGTTTCTGGCCGACCGTCGACCCGTACCGGCTCCCCGGCACCACGGTCGACACCCGCCACCGCGACGATCTCGGCACCGGCGCGGGCACTTCCACCTACCTGCCGTCGAACAGTGTCGCGGGCGGGACCGTCCTGGACGGCCGGTACACGGTGGCCGCGATGGAGGTGGCCGGCGCCCCGGGCAGCACGCTGCGGACCAGGAAGGCGTGGTTCCTGCTGGACAACGCGGTGGTCGCGCTCGGCGCGGCCATCACCGCGAGCGACGGCCGCGCGGTCGAGACGATCGTCGAGAACCGCAACCTCGGCGCGCTCGGCCGGGACCGGCTGCTGGTCGACGGCGTGCCGCTGCCCGTGGAACAGGGCCGGGCCGACAGGTTCCACCGGGCCCGGTGGGCGCATCTCGACGGAACCGGCGGCTATGTCTTCCCCGGGGGCGCCGCGCTGCACACCCTGCGCGAGGAGCGCACCGGAACATGGCGGGCCGTCAACACGGGCGCGGACACCGGCGGCAGCACCGATCCGGTCACCCGACGCTATGTCACCCTCTGGGTGGACCACGGCGTCTCGCCCGCCGACGACGGTTACGCCTATGTGCTGCTGCCGGGTGCGTCGGCCGCCGCCACCGCGGTCTGGGCGCACTCCCGGCCGGTCCGGATCGTCGCCAACGACGCCGTCGCGCAGGCCGTGGAGGACCGCAGGAGCGGGCTCAGCGCCGTGCACTTCTGGGGTGCCGGCTCCGCCGCCGGGATCACCTCGTCCGGGCCGGCGTCGGTGATCGTGCGGCGAAGAGGTTCACAGGTGTCCGTCGCGGTCGCCGACCCGGGCCGGACGCAGACCTCGCTCACGGTCGAACTCCCCTTCCGGGTGCGGTCGGTGGCGCACGCCGATGCCACCGTGCGCGTCGCCCTCGGCCGCAGGACCGTCCTCACGGTCGAGACCGGCGGCTCACGCGGCCACACCCACCGCACCGAACTCGTCCAGTAACCACCTCTTCCGAGTGTCGATCCCGAGGAGCAGCGCCGCCATGCCCGCCACCCCGTATCTGCAACTGCCGCCCACCGACCGGGTCCTGTCGTCGCGCACCGGCTGGACCCGGGCGCACTGGGAGGCGACGGCCGACCGGATGCTCGACGCGCTGACGCCATACGCCTCACCCGGTTTCGCGCAGTACCGGCTGCCGGGACGCGGCAGTTGGTCGGGGGTCGTCTCGGACGGCCTCGAGGGCTTCGCGCGCTCGTTCCTGCTCGCCGCCTGCCGGATCGCGGGCGCGGGCGCGGGCGGGGCGGTCGACCCCTCGCTGACCGAGCGGTACGCGGCGGGTCTCGCGGCCGGAACGGACCCCCAAAGCGGCGAGGCCTGGCCGCGCCTGACGGACTGTTCGCAGCAGATGGTGGAGGCGGCGTCGGTCGCCTTCGCACTGCACGAGACCCGGCCGTGGATCTGGGACCGGCTGGACGCCGGGGTCCAGGAGCGGGTCGTCGACTGGTTCTCCGGATTCGTCGGCGGCCGCACCTGGGACAACAACTGGCGGTTGTTCCAGGTGGTGTCCGAGCAGTTCCTCGCCTCGGTGGGCGCCCCGTACAGCCGGTCCGACATCGAGGACGGGCTCGACAGGATCGAGGACTGGTACGTCGGTGACGGCTGGTACACCGACGGGGACGGCCGCAATTTCGACTACTACATCGGCTGGGCGATGCACCTGTACCCGCTGCTGTGGGCGCGGATCGCCGGGCCGGAGGGCGACGGCGGCCGGGCGGCTGTGTACCGGGGGCGGCTGAGCCGGTTCCTGGAGGACTACCAGCACTTCTTCGGGGCCGACGGCTCGCCGGTCCACCAGGGCCGTTCGCTCGCCTACCGCTTCGCCGCGCTGGCCCCGGCGTGGATGGGTGCGCTCGCCGACTGCACCCCGCTGGCTCCCGGACTCACCCGCCGGCTCGCCTCGGGCACGCTGCGGCACTTCGCGGAGCGCGGGGTGCCGGACGAGCGGGGGCTGCTGACGCTCGGCTGGTACGACACCTTCCTCCCGTCCACCCAGCCCTACTCGGGTCCGGCCTCGCCGTACTGGGCGAGCAAGGGCTTCCTCGGGCTGCTGCTCCCGGCCGACCACGCGGTGTGGACGGAGCGCGAACTCCCGTTGCCCGTCGAGGAGTCGGACACGTACACCGCGCTGCCCGCACCGGGCTGGCTGCTGCACGGCACCCGGAACGACGGGATCGTCCGGCTGGTCAATCACGGCAGCGACCACAACCCGCCCGCGCCCGGGGCCAATGCCTGCGAGGACGATCCGGACCGGGGCGCGGGCGAGGACGACCCGCACTACGCGAAGCTGGCGTACTCGACGGCGGCCGCGCCGCAGTCCGCACCGCACGCCGCAGCCCGGAACATCGACAACCACCTGGCCCTGATCGCCCCGGACGGCACGCCGTCGCGCCGCCGCCGGATCCATCCGCTGCACTGCGAGGGCCGCGTCGCCTCCTCCTGGTCGGCGGCGCGGCTGCCGGGCGACGAGCGCGCGTACCGGATCGGGACGACGAGCGTGCTGCACGGCCCGTGGGAGATCCGGGTGCACCGGGTCGATTCGCCCGAGGGCGCGGTGGTCCGGGAGGGCGGCCACGCGGTCGCCGGTCCGGTGAGCCCGTTCGCCTCGTCGGGTCCCGACTGGGCGCTCGCCCGCACGGCCGACGGGCTGACCAGCGCGGTGGTGGCGCTGTACGGCTGGGACGGCGGCGCCGACGGGGCGGCGGTGGCGCGCGATGTGGAGTCCAACGCGTACGGACCGCACTCGGCGATCCCGTATCTGCGCGGCGCACCCCGTCCCGGCGGCCGGAGCGTTCATGTGTCGCTCGTCGTGCTCTCCCGGGACACCGTCCATCCGGAAGCGCTGCGGACGGCGGTGCGGGTGCGGGTGGACGGCGACGCGGTGGTGCTCACCTTCCTGGACGGCAGCCGGGTGGAGGTCTGACCGGCGGCCCCCCGGCCCGGCCGGCGGGGCGGGCTCAGATCCCGATGCTGTTGTCCTCCCGGCTGTGGATGTGCCCGATCAGCTCCTGCGCGAGGGACTTGATGGTGTCGAGCCCGGCCCGCCCCCACGGGCGGGGCACGGTGTCCACGGCGCAGACCGCGCCCAGGGCGATCCCCGTGCGGTCGATGAGCGGCGCCCCGAGGTAGGAGCGGATGCCTATGTCGTCGACCACCGGGTTCCCGGCGAACCTCGGGTAGTCGCAGACGTCCTCCAGGACCAGCGCCCTGCGCCGGACCACGACGTGCGGGCAGTAGCCGTGGTCGAGTGCGACGTAGCGGCCGCTGCGGCCGCTGCCCGCCGCAGTGGCGCCCAGGTCGGCGCCCTTGCGGATGCCGGCGGGGGTGTGCAGTCCGGCGTAGAACTGCCGGTTGCCGTCGATGAAGTTGACCATCGAGAAGGGCACTTCGGTCACTTCGGCCACCCGGTCGGCGAAGGCGTCGAAGTTGTCGAAGGAGGCATCGGACCGCTCCCCCAGGTCCAGGCTGCGCAGCCGCTGGGTCCGGGCGCGGGCGTCGCTGTCGACGGGAGTCAGCAGCATCCGCCCGATGGCGTGCGGGATCACGTAGGGACTCCGAAACTGCCGTGCCCGGAGAGCGGGGCCGGCTCGGCGGTGGCGTTGATGAGGTGCTGGACGAGGGTGACCAGCGCGCCGGTTCCCGAGCTGGCGATCCGGGCGTCGCACAGGACGACGGGCACCGCGGGCGCCAGGTCAAGTGCGGCCCGCACCTCCTCGGGGCCGTATCGGAAGGCGCCGTCGAACTCGTTGACGGCGACGATGAATCCGATGCCGCGCCGTTCGAAGAAGTCGACGGCGGCGAAGCACTCCTCCAGCCTCCGGGTGTCGGCGATGACCACGGCTCCGAGCGCGCCCTGCGAGAGCTCGTCCCACATGAACCAGAAGCGTTCCTGGCCGGGGGTGCCGAACAGGTAGAGCACGTGCTGCTCGTCCAGCGTGATGCGGCCGAAGTCCATGGCCACCGTGGTGGAGGTCTTGGACTCGATGCCTTCGAGGCTGTCGGTCGCCGCGCTGACCTGAGTCAGCAGCTCCTCCGTGCTCAGCGGCGCGATCTCGCTGACCGCGCCGACGAAGGTCGTCTTGCCGACACCGAAGCCGCCGGCCACCAGCACCTTGAGGGCGACGGGGAAGCCCTCGGAGCTGCTGGGCCCCTGGGCGTGCCCGAGGGAGCCGGGGGCGTCCTCGTATCCCCCGTTTCCCGGGACCCCGGCGTGACCAGCGCTCCCGGGGCCCTCCGCGTAGCCGACGTTTCCTGGGCTCCCGGCCCCCGGGTGCGGGGCGGAGCTGTCGAAACCGTCAGAGCTGTCGTCGTAAGCCATCGAGCACTGCCTCCAGCAGGGATCGGTCAGTGGGCATGTCATGGAAGGCGGGCGGGTGCGCGGTGACCGCTCCGCAGTCGACCAGGTCGGAGAGGAGCACCTTGGTGACGACTGCGGGCAGTCGCAGGTGTGCGGCGATCTCGGCCACCGACGTGGGTCCGCCGCACAGTCCCAGCGCGACCGAGTGCTCGGGGCCGAGGTGGACCTGCGGGACGGTCCCGGTGGCCATCACCAGGGAGAGCAGGTCGAGCACGGTGGTGGGGCGGGTGCGGCCGCCGCTCACCGTGTACGGGCGGATGAGGCGGCCCGCCGCATCGTCGAGCAACGGCGCGTCCTGCGTGGCCGACACGCTCACAGCCCCGTGGCGCCCGGCACCCCGGCCGCTTGTCTGGTCGGGGTCATCAGATAGGGCCGGACACTCTTGACCAGCATGGTCATCTCGTAGCCCAGCACGGCCGCATCGGCGCTCCGCCCGGCGAGCACCGCCAGACAGGTGCCGGAACCGGCGGTGGCCACGAACAGGAGCGTCGAGTCGAGCTCCACCACCACCTGCCGGACCTCCCCGTTGTCCCCGAACCGCGCCCCGGCGCTGCGGCCGAGGGAGTAGAGGCCGGCCGCCAGCGCCGCCATGTGGTCGGCGCTGTCGGCGTCCATGCCGTGGAGGGACTTCACCAGCCCGTCGGCGGACAGCAGGACCGCGCTTCGGGTGTACGGCACGCGCTGTACCAGCCCGCTCAGCAGCCAGTCGAGGTCCGAGACCTGACCGGACGGCGTATCGGTCGCCATGGTGCATCTACTCCTTGGAGGTGTTCACGTCGAGTGGGTCTTGGTCGCTGTGGTAGGAACCGGCCCGCAGGAGCCGGCCCGGGGCCGCGGCGCCGCGCACGGGAAGCGGGTCCAGCGGTGCGGCTGCCACCGCCGGATCCGTTCCGAAGCCGGACTCCGGCGCGGGCTCCGCCCCGGGTTCCGTCTCGGCGCGGGCCTCCGCGAGGTCGATGCCGCGGCGGAAGGCCGCCACCAGGCCCGGGTCGTGCAGGGTGGGTTCGTCCTCGGTGCGCGGGGCCGGGGCTTCCCTGAGCTGGGGAACCAGGTGCTCCTGGTTCGCGCGCCGGGGAAGCTGCGGCCGGCCCATCGTGCCGCGGACGACTCCGGTCTCCGGCGGGAGCGCCGGTACCGCGTCGTCGGCCGGGCGGATACCGGGCCGGGCCTCGGGGGGCGTGGGGCGGTCGAGGCGTTCGGCGCGCAGCGGGAGGGGCGGGCCCTCGCCCTGACGCCGGGTCTGCTGCGGCTGGTGCATGCGCAGTGCCTGCTGCTGCGGGACGTACGGCCGGCGCTCCGGCTCGGGGGCGGGCGTCGTACCCGGGCCGAGGTCGCGGGGGGCGGGGGCCTCGTCCAGCGGCGGCGGGCGGTGCACGGGGCCGGGAGGCGGGGCCGGGGCCTCGCCGGCCCCGGTGTCGTCCTCGGCCCCGAGCAGGGACTGCGGAAGCACGAGCACGGCCTGCGTACCGCCGTAGATGTTGCTCTGCAGCCGTACGGCGATGCCGTGCCTGCGGGCCAGTGAGGCCACCACGAACAGCCCGATCCGGCCGTCCTGAAGCAGCCGGGCGACATTGACCTGGTCGGGGTCGGCAAGCAGGGCGTTCATCCGCTTCTGCTCGTTGGCCGGCATGCCGAGGCCCCGGTCCTCGACCTCCAGGGCGAGACCCGCCGTGACGCGCTGGGCGCGCAGCAGCACTTGGGTCTGCGGGGCGGAGAACACCGTGGCGTTCTCGACCAGTTCGGCCAGGAGGTGGATCACGTCGGCCACGGCGTGGCCGCGGAGGGTGCCGTCGATCGGGGGCACCAGCTTGACCCGCGGATACTGTTCGACCTCGGCGATCGCGGAGCGGAGCACCTCCGTCATGGTGACCGGGTTGCTCCACTGCCGCCGGGAGACGGCGCCGCCCAGGACCGCGAGGTTCTCGGCGTGCCGGCGGATCCGGGTGGCCAGGTGGTCGACGTGGAAGAGGCCCTTGAGCAGATCGGGGTCCTCGACCTCGTGCTCCAGCTCGTCGAGCAGCTGGATCTCGCGGTGCACCAGTGACTGCAGCCGGCGGGCGAGGTTGACGAAGACCTCGACCTTCTGGTCCTCGCCGGTGTGTTCCGAGAGCCGGGAGGCCTGTACGACGGCGGCCACGGCCGCCTCCTGCTGCCGGCCGAGCTCCTGTGCCAGCAGTTCGAAGGCGTCGCTGCCGGGGGCGGTGGTCTGCGGGGCCCTGCGGGTCGGTACGGGTTCGCCGTTGCGGAGCTGTTCCACCACCTGCTGCAGTTCGGCCTGGCCCTGTGCGCTGGCCCGGCGCAGGGCGAAGCACCGGCCGAGGACGGTGGTGGCGACGCGGTTGGCGGCGAGGAAGGCCGCCGCCACGGCGGCGAGTGCCAGGGCTGCCGCCGCGCCGAGCGCGGTCCAGAGTTCGGTGGACGGCGCGGTGCCGGTGGAGCGGACCGTGAGGATGACGGCCGCGGCGCCGGTGAGCATGACTGCGACGGCCGGCAGCACGGCGGTGCGCAGGAGTTGGGGGCGTATACGCGCCTCGGGGGACGGCTGGGCAGCGCGCGGTCTGGCCGCGGCCGAGTGGGAACGGGCACCCGGTCGGCCGTGCCGCCCGCCCTCTCGGCGTTCCGGTCGCGCGTCGGGTGCGCGAAGTTGAGACATCAGCGTCCTCGGTACGTGGGGCCCCAGTAATCGGTATCCATGTGGTGGCACCTACGGTGGTCGGTCATTCTCGGATCATCGGCCGGGCGGGCACGGGAATATGAGCCCACCGTTGATCACCGGACACACACGGTAGTCGCCCGGAGCGAGGCCGCGGCGGGCAGTTGCGGAACTTGCCCGCTATCCGTCCCGCTCTGGTATGACCTCTCGCACGAGCGACCGAATAGGCAGGTCCGGTCAGTGCGTCATGCGGTGGGGGCGGGCGTGTGCCGTCGTCCCCGGCGGCACGCGAGAAGCCCCCTCGGACATCACCGAGGGGGCTTGCCGGATGTGCGGGCGGCCGGTGTCCCGCTCCCCGCACGGCCTGTCCGCCGGACCGGGCCGGGCGGGGAGCGATCCTGCGGGCGCCGCTGCCGCGGGCCGTCAGGCCTTGCGGAGCCGGGCGACGATGCCGTCGAGGTCGCGGCGGACCAGGTAGTCGCGGATCACGTGCCCGCCCGGCTCCTCGTACCACTCGTGCGGGATACCGGCTGCGCCGAGGAGGCCCCGGAACTCCCGCTGGCCGGCCAGCACCTGGGTCTCGTTGACCGTGTCGAACCAGTTGACCGGGTCGGGGCTGGTGCCCGCCACCAGGAACACCCGTTTGTTCCGGTAGCTCTCGACGCGCTCGACCGGGTTGTCGGCGCTCACCCTGGCCTCGTCCCACAGCGGTACTCCGTAGACCGTGCCGCCGCCCAGGTCCAGGGCGGCGGAGGACACGTTGGCCCAGTGGGTGACCAGTCCCGCGTCACGGCGCAGACTGGCCGGGCCCGAGTGGGCGCTCACCGAGGCGAAGTGGCCGTAGTACTTCGCCGCGTACTTCAGTGCGCCGAAGCCTCCCATCGAGAATCCGGCGACGGCCCGGCCGTCGTACTCGGCGTAGGTACGGAAGTTGGCGTCGATCCAGGGAATCAGCTGCCCGATGTGGAACGTCTCCCAGTTCCGGGGGCCCGTGTTGGTGCTGACCGGGTCGGAGTACCAGCCCGCGTGCCCGCCGTCGGGCATCACGACGATGACGGGCTTCCCGGCCGTCCAGTCCCGGATGCCCGCGCGGTCGAAGGTGATGAAGTCCTGGTCGGTGCCGCCCCCGTGGAAGAGGTAGAGGACCGGGTAGGTGCGTGCGCCGGTGTGGTAGTCGTCCGGGAGCAGGACGTTGACGCCCGGGTCCCAGCCGATCGCGTCGGTCGCGAACCGGTAGAACCACATACGCGGATCGCTCTCGTCGTGCTCCACGATGCGCAGCCCGAAGCCGTCACCCGCCGCGCCGGCCGGGGACGCGGCCGCGAGGACGCCCCCGGCGCCGAGGGCCGTCGCGGCGAAGAGCCCGCCTGCGGCCCTGATGACATTCCTGCGGGTGGGACTGTGGGCACGGTTGCTGCGGTGGCTGCTCAACACGGCCTCCTGGTGGCGAGGGAACGGGTCACGCCGAGTAGCCCTTCGGCGGGATCAGCGTGGCGAGCTGATCGAAGGAGATCCAGTAGATCTGGTTGCCGCTGAAGGAGGCGGGATCGGCTATGAGGACCGTGCGGTCCACGTCGTCGTAGCCGAACACGGTGAAGTAGTGGTAGATCGTCTGGTCCGAGGGGTAGCCGGGCGGCTGGTTGCCGGGCGGGGCCACGATGTTGGCCACCAGCGGGTAGTTGCGGTCGATGTCGAAGACGATGTCGTTCCACAGCAGGTCGCGCTGGCCCTGGGTGGGCGGGTCGTTCGGCATCTCCTTGGTCTCGTACCAGCCGCCGCCGAGGTTCGCGTTGAGTACGCCCGTGACCTGGCCGATGTGGTCGGTGCCGGCCTCGGTCGTACCGAGCTGGCCGGCCAGGACGGCCTGGCTGGGCGGGGCGGTCCTGGCCGAGAGTGCGATGCGGGTGGCGGCCGGTCCGCACCAGTAGCCGGTCTCCTGCACCTGGTAGTCGATCTCCAGCCAGTGCCCGCTGCTGGTACGGCCGGAGGCGACCTTCAGCCGGGTGCCGGGCGCGTTGTGCCCGCTGACGACGGCCGTGCCGGCCTTCGTTCCGTGGGCGAGCACGGATACCGATGGGGTGTGCGGTACGGGCGAGGCCTGGGCCGTGCCGGGGTGGAGGAGAACGCCGACGGCGGCCACGGCGATCGCCGAGGACACGAGTCTCCTGCGCATAAAGGCTCCTGAGGGTGGGGGGACGGGCCTTGCGGGAAGAACGCCCGCCGGGGAACGCGCCCGGCCGGCGCGCACGAAGGCTCCGCGCGGCACGGCCGGTCCCGGCAGCGGGCACCAGCGTCCTTCCCCGCTCAAGGACGGCGCAAGGAACGAAAGTTCAGGCTTACGGGCCCGGCCGCCCCCGCTGTCCCTTCGCCCGCTCCGCGACGGCCAGCAGCGCCCGGCCCTCCGCCGTCGCGACGTGGATGGACCGGCCGGCCTTGCGCACGGTGGCGACCAGCCCCGCCGCGCGCAGCACGTTCAGGTGCTGGCTGACGGCGGGGTGGGTCACGTCCAGGAGCCGCGCGGCCTCGACCGTGGAGCATCCGGTGCGGGTCGCGCGCAGGAGACCGGCCCGGGTGTGACCGAGCAACGGGCCCAGCGGCCCCGCGCCCCGCGCCGGCAGGCCGGGGGCGGGGCCGGCCCAGTCCGCGGCGTGGTGGATGGGGTAGACGAGAACGGGCGGCAGGTCCCCGTCGGCCAGCGTGATCGGCGTGGGCCAGCAGAAGAACGACGGCTGCAGCACCAGTCCCCTCCCCCGCAACCGGAGCTGCTGGTCCACGGGGTACGTCGCCTCCAGTACGGGCGGGCGCCAGCGGAACTGGGGCCCGAGCCCGGCCAGCAGCCCCTCGGTGCCACCGTCGAGGAGACTGCGCAGGCGCAGGGCCCGGTCGGCGTCTATGTGCGCGTGGACGCGCTGCCAGTACGGAGCGAGCGCCTCCAGCTGATAGGTGCGCAGCGCCTCACCGAGCTGCCGGAGGGTTTCGGTGTCGCCGCCGGCCAGGGAACTCACCCAGCCGGGGAGTCGGAGCGTGGCCGCCAGCTGTGTCAGATCGGTCCGCAGCCGTGGCCGCGGAGTGCTCATCAGGGTGTCGACGGCCGCGTGCAGGGTGGCCCGGTCGCCGGTGGTGGGGGTGAGGAAGTCCGGCGAGTACCCGCGTGGCGGCAGCAGCGAGGACAGCAGCCGGGGGCTCGCGGAGAGCCTCGGCCGGACCCAGCGGCGCCAGACACCGAACTCCCTTTCACCGTCGCGGCGTTGCAGGGTCTGCACGCTGTTGCTGATCTCCCAGAGGAAGTCCGGCCCGGGGGCCACCCGGACCCGCCCCAGATCCTCGGCGGTGAAGTGCACCCGCAGCATGGCCGCTCCTTGGAAGGTGGAGGCGCACCGGTGCCGTCCTCGGCCGTGTCCGGCGGATCAGCGAGTAGGCGGATCAGCGGGCAGGTGGACGGGGGTGCACCGGGAAGCCGCCGCACCGTACCCGCTTCCCGACGGCAGCGTACCGCCGTTCGACGCCCGCCCGGCCGTGCGGATGCCGCCGCTCTCCGGGCGGTCAGGGGCGGCGGCCCACCCAGGTGGTCCTGGTCGTCCGGACCGTGAGGTCGTCGCGCCGCAGGACGCTGTGCGGGCCTTCGTCGCCGGTGACGGCGTCAAGGGCGGCCAGGTCCTCGGCGGCGAGCTGCCCGTCGAGGTGGGTACGCAGCTTCCGCAGACAGAGCTGCGCGTAGCGGGCTGCGGCGGGCGGCAGCGGGGCAGTCAGGTCGATCACGAAGGGCCGCTCGGCCTCCGGCACGAAGCCCGCGCGGACGAGGTGGTCCGTCCAGCCGGCGGCGGGTTCCGCGTTCAGGGCGGCGTGCAGGCGGGCCTCCAGGCCGGGCCGGCCCACTCCGATGTCCTCGGGCAGGAAGCGGGGGAAGAAGTCCATCTCGGTGACGGCGAGGAGGCCGCCCGGCCGCAGGGCGCCGAAGGCGTGGGACAGCACCCGGCCGAGGTTGTCCATGTGGTGGAGAGCGGCGGCCGCCCAGACCAGGTCGCTGGTGTCGAGGGCCGGCCATTCCTGGTCGAGGTCCGCCCGAACGCCGTGGACCCGGTCCGCGAGCCCCAGCTCGGCCGCCTTCACCGACAGCCGGTGGAGCATCTGCGGGGAGCGGTCCACCGCCCGGACCCCGGCCCGGGGGAAGCGCCGCGCCAGGGCGATGGCACCGGTCCCGGTTCCGCTGCCCAGGTCGACGATGCGGCCGGGTTCCCGGTCGGACAGTTCACCCAGCCAGGTGGTGAGCTCCGACAGGTACGCACCCAGGACCTCGGCGTCGAGTTCCAGGATCTCGGCCATGGCGGCCGTTCCGTCGTCGGCGCGGGTATCGGCGTGGGCCGGTCGGGAGGTGTCCGGGCGTGGGGTATTCGGGTCTGCGGTGTTCATGTATCGACCGTAACGCCGCCTTGCGCGCATCGCGTAAACTCTTGCGCATGACGCAAGAAAGCGATCTGGACAGCACGGTGCGCATGCGGATCAGAAGCTTGCGGAAGGCCCGTGGCTGGTCGCTCGACAGCCTCGCCGAGCGTGCCTTCCTGAGCCCCTCGACCCTGAGCCGCATCGAGACCGGGCACCGGCGCATCGGGCTCGACCAGCTCACGGCGCTGGCCCGCGCCCTGGGGGTCTCGCTCGACCAGCTGGTGGAGAGCGTCAGCGACGAGGATGCCGTGATCAGGCCCCGGCGCGACGAGCGGCGCGGGCTGACCACCTGGATGCTGAACCAAGGCTCCGGCCCGGCCGGTGCCACTGTCGCCAAGATGCGCATCACCGACGAGGCAAGGGGCCCGGGGGTCGACCGGCTGGGGGTGCACCCCGGCAAGGACTGGTTCACGGTGCTGTCGGGAACCGTCACGCTGCTCCTCGGTGAGCGCGCCGTGCGGGTCGGGACGGGCCGGACCGCCCGGTTCTCCACCATGATCCCGCACGCCATCAAGGCACACGGCGGGCCGGCCGAGATCCTGTGCGTCCTCGATCACGACGGGCAGCGCGGGCACCTCCACCCGCCGGCCTGACCGGCGCCGGACCCCGGCCGGGCACAGGACGCGGTGCGGTGTCCGGGGAACGCCGCACCGTCCCGCGGACACCACGCCGTCAGGCCTGGGCGGCCCGGTCGCGGTCCCGGTCGGGAGCGGGCGTCACGGCTCCGCCGGGCAGCGGTACGTGGACCGGGGGCCAGTTGCCCCAGCCCGCAGCGGGCTCTGCGGCCACGGCACGCCACCACGGGTCCACCGCCGGGGGGTCGGCGGGCTCGAACGGCCGGCCGGGGTGCGGGGCCACCAGCGTCACCCCTGCGACCTGAGTGGCACGCATCGACCATTCGGCGGGCTCGGCCCACGGGTGCAGTGCGAGGTTGAACGTCCCCCAGTGGATCGGCAGCATGATCCCCGCCGCCGGATCGTTGCCCTGAAGGTCCAGATGGGCCTGGACCCCCTCGTCGGGGCTCATGTGGATGTCCGGCCAGGCACCGGGCTCGGGCCGGCCGTCCGTGTGGTCCTTGGGCCAGTACTGGCTGTACGCGCCGATCTGGATCATGGTGGCGTCGAACGGGCCGTGTTCGGCGCCGATCTCCTTGAAGCCGGGGAAATACCCGGTGTCGCCGCTGTGGTAGATCCGGTGCTCCGGTCCCGCCACGGCCCACGAGGCCCAGAGGGTGTGCTGCTGGTTGCGCAGGCCCCGGCCGCAGAAGTGCCTGGCCGGGGTGGCCGTCAGGCTGATCCCGGCGACCTCCGTGCTCTCGTTCCAGTCGAGCTCACGGATCCGGTCCGGGGTCACGCCCCAGCGCTCCAGGTGCGCCCCGACCCCGAGCGGCACGGCGAAGGCGGTGTCCGTACCGGCCAGCGCCCGGATGGTCGGAAGATCGAGGTGGTCGTAATGGTCGTGGGAGATCACCACCACGTCGACCGGCCCCAGTACGCCCAGCGGCAGCGGTGCGGGGTGCAGCCGCTTGGGGCCCGCGAACGCGAACGGCGAACAGCGGTCGCCCCAGACCGGGTCGAACAGCACCCGCCGGCCGTCGATCTCCGCGAGCACACTGGAATGCCCCATCCAGGTGAGCCGCAGCCCGGAGGCGGGCGGGGTGGCGAGATCGGCCAGGGTGGTGGCATGGACCGGTACGTCACCGGTCGGCGATCTCAGTACCCGCTCCTCCTTGCGGAAGTACGTCTTCGCGAACTCCAGGGCGGACCCCGACGGCCTGATCCGTGCCCCCACCGGGTTCTGGAACACCCCGTCGACGAAATTCGGGGAACGCCGGATGCGCTCCATACGGGGGCCGTCCGGGTCGGCCCCGAAGTCGGCGGGCCGCAGCGCACGCAGCCTGGTACGGAGCGAGAACGTGGAGTCAGCGCCGGTCACAAGATCTCCTGAGGGAGTCGGTGTCATCTCATTATGGACGGGGGGTACGACAGTGCGAGAGCAGAACACCCAACAGGATGGTGGCCCGCAGGGCCCGCCTCAGCCACGCGGCTGCCCGTACGCGTGCTCGACGTGCAGGCGCAGCACGACCCGGCGGTCCCTGACCATGGCCCGGCGGTAGTCGTCCCAGTCCGGGTGCTCGCCCTGGACGTCGCGGTAGAGCGCGACCAGCTCCGCGACGGTGGCGTCGTCGGGGTCCGCCGCCGGCGGGGTGAGGTCGGCGGTGCCGTCGGCGACCGTCCACGCCCAGCGGTCCTCGCTGGTCACGTGGTAGCTGGCCCTCGGGTCGCGGCGCAGGTTCCGGGTCTTCGCCCGGTCCTCGGTGACCGAGACCCGGACGATGCGCTCGTCGGGGTAGTAGAAGTGGTTCACATTGGACAGCTGGGGCCTGCCGTCGCGCTTGAGCGTGACCAGTACACCGCTGTTGCCTTCGGAGAACAGCCGAAGGAGCGCATCCTGCTGTGCGTCGATTCCCGTCATGACGGATCCAACGTCCGGACCCCGCGCAGGATTCCGCGTCCGGCCCCCGGCGTCCGTTCCGAGGCGCCGCGCGACCGCATCCGGCCACCGGGCCGCGATTCCGGCCGGGCGGCGTTGACAGCGGCAGCGAATCGTCCCAATACTGAATGGCCATTCAGTAAAAGACCATGGGCCCGACACGCCCCGGCCCGCACGGCCCGGGGCCCGGGGCGCCGCCCCCGGGCCCGCCCCGATCTCAGTGACCGAGGAGAACCCCCGATGACGACGCCCGCGGTGTCCCCGCCCGCCCCGCTGATCTCCCTGACCTGGACGGACCACGTCACCGGTCACCAGGGGCACCTGGTCGTCGACCGGCTGGTGCGCGGGGTGTCCAGCGGCGGGCTGCGGATGCGGGCGGGCTGCACGCTCGACGAGGTGGCGGGGCTGGCCCGCGGCATGACGATGAAGGAAGCGCTCCACTTCGACGCGGACCGCACCGGGGCCCGCTACGTACCCCTCGGCGGCGCCAAGGGCGGCATCGACTGCGATCCCCGCGACCCGGCCGCCTACGGCGTCCTGGTGCGCTACCTGCGCGCCGTGCGTCCGTACGTCGAGAACATCTGGACGACCGGCGAGGACCTGGGGCTCAGCCAGGACCTGGTCGACCGGGCGGCCGCGGAGGCCGGGCTCGTCTCCTCCATCGAGGCCGTCTATCCGCTGCTCGACGACGAGGCGGCCGCCCGGCAGCGGCTGGCCGACGCCTTCGCCGTCGAGGTGGACGGCATCGGGCTCGACGAGCTGGTCGGCGGCTGCGGGGTCGCCGAGTCGGTGCTGGCCGCGCTGGACCGGGACGGGGTCGGCCACGCCGGGGCGCGGGTCGCCGTGCAGGGCCTGGGCACCATGGGCGGCGCGACGGCCCGGTTCCTGTCGCGGGCCGGGCTCCGGGTGGTCGCCGTGGCCGACGTCCGGGGCACCATCGCCAACCCGGCCGGCCTCGACATCGAGGCCCTGCTCGCCGCCCGGGACGGCCACGGGACGGTGGACCGCGGCGCACTGCGCGACGCCGACCGCGAGCTGCCCGCCGGGGCCTGGCTGGACCAGGACGTGGACGTACTCGTGCCCGCCGCGGTCTCCTACGCCATCGACGCCGAAAACCAGGCCGGGATCAGGGCCCGTTGGGTGGTCGAGGCGGCCAACATGCCGGTACTGCCGGAGGCCGAGGCCCTGCTCGCGGAGCGCGGGATCACGGTGCTGCCCGATGTCGTCGTCAACTCCGGCACCAACGCCTGGTGGTGGTGGACCCTGTTCGGTGACATACGCGCCGACGCCGACGAGGCCTTCGCCCACACCCGCAGCTCGATGCGCGCGCTCGTCGAACTGGTGATGAAGCGGGCCTCGGTGGAGAACTGCACCCCCCGGGCGGCGGCCCACGCGGTCGTCGCGGACCGGTTGCCGGTCATGGCGGAACGCTTCGGCTGGTACCGCTGACCGGACATGTGACGGCGGCACGGACGCCCGCCACCGGGCCCGGCGGCCCACGGACAGGTCGTGGTCCCGCCCTGCCGCGGCAGGGCCGTTGTTAGGGTGACGCCGTGGGCAGAGTCCGGTTGAGTGTGGCGGAGCGACGCGAGGAGCTGCTGCGCGCTGCCGTGGAGCAGATCGAGGTACGGGGTGTCGCGGCGGTACGGATCGCCGATGTGGCCTCCGTCCTCGGCGTGAGCAACGCACTCGTGCTCTACCACTTCTCCACCAAGGAGAAGCTGGTCGCCGCCGCGTTCGCGCACGCGGCCGAGGCCGATCTCGCCCATCTGCGCAAGCTGTTGACCCGCCGGACCACGGCGGTGCGCAGGCTGCGCGCCGCCGTCCGCTGGTACGCGCCGACGGGCCAGGCCAAGGGCTGGCGGCTGTGGATCGAGGGCTGGGCCGCCTCGCTCCGGGACCCCGCACTGCGTACCGTGGCGGGCGATCTCGACCAGCAGTGGAAGGCGGAGCTGGCCGAGGTCATCGAGGAGGGCGCGGCCGGGGGCGAGTTCCACTGCGACGACCCGATGTCCGTGGCCTGGCGGCTGACCGCCCTGCTGGACGGCCTGGCGGTGCAGATGACCTCGTACGCGGGCCCGCTCTCCCGGGCCACGATGCTGGAGTGGACCGAACAGGCACTGGCCCGGGAACTCGGCATCGACCACGAGACGCTGACGGCCTGACCGTCCGGCCGTCCGCGTCCCACCCGGCGCCTCCGGCGGCGGCCGCCCCCGCGACCCCGTCCGTCAGGTCTGGCGCAGCGGCGTGTAGGCCTCGCCCTGCAGGCCGAACGTCCAGGCGACGCCCTCCTTCGCGGTCCGGATCGCGGGCGGAACCCGCAGCCAGTAGGTGCGGTGCGTCCCGTCCGGCTCCGGGGTGGAGTTGACCACCTCGACCATGACCACGTCCTCGTCGCCGTCCAGCGCGATCCGCCACAGGATGCCCGTCTCGTCCCGGTGGACCGGTTCGGCGCGCGACTCCGTGAGGTAGCGGTCGTATCCGTAGAACTCCAGCATCACGCGGCGCAGTTCCGCGTTCTCCTCGGCCCGGATCCGCTCGGGGGTGAGCGCGGTCAGCTCCGCCAGGAACTCGGCGGGCACCGGCATGCCGCGCCAGGCGTACAGCCCGAACCCGTCCCGGTAGGAGAGCGCGGGACCGTCGCCCCGGTCGAGCCGCCCCGCCTCGTCGCGGTACAGCTCCCCGGGGCGCTCGCTGATCACCACGGTGCGCTCGTAGGGCCACCACCAGCCCGCGTTCCTGGCCACCGCCGCCAGTCCGTCGAGCCGGTCGCCCCGGCCGTCGAACGCGGCGAGCCAGGCCGCGTCGTGCTGGCCGAGGACCGCGTCCAGGAGGAGCAGCCGCACATCCGGCTCGTCCTCGGGCCGCTCGGCCGCCTCGGCGACGACGGCGGCCCGTATCCGGTCGGCGAGCGCCGCCGTGGTCTCCCACAGCTGGGCACCGGTGGCGGACCAGAGCGCGGACCAGCCGGCCGGGCCCAGCTCGTCGTACATCCGGCGCCGTTCGTCCGCCCAGGGCCGGGTCCTCACCTCCTCGCGGACCGAACGGCCCGCGCCGGTCAGCTTCTTCAGGATGCCGACGGCCTCCCTGGGCGAATCGGCCCAGACGAACTCCGCCGGCTCTGCCAGCCCGGCGTTGCGGTAGGCGAGCCGCACCCCGTCCTCGGCCGCCGGCCGGTCCGCCGCACCGGTCGCCGCCGCCACGGCCCGCCATGAGTCCACGTACTGCATCTTCTTCCCCGTCCCCTGTTGCCTGTGCCGTGCCCCGTTATGGGCGTTCTCGGATCGCGCGTCGCCGCCGGCCCCTGCGGGCCCGGCAGGCGAAGGCCGCTCAGTCCGCGACGATGCGGACCGCCCCCGGTGCGTACTCCCGCTGGCGCACCACGCGGAACCAGCCCTTCGGCAGCGGGATGACCGCGTGTTCCTCGTGCACCACCCGCCCGCCGTCGGGGAGGTGGAGCAGCATCGGGCCGAACACCCCGGCCTCCCGGATCAGCCGTCCCGGTCCGGGCACCGCGTGCGCGTGTCCGGTGACCTCGCCGAGCGCGAGCACCAGCCGGCCCCGCCCGTCGCGCAGTTCGCCAGGTGCGTCCAGGAGGTTCGACGGCACCTCGGACTCCTCCAGCGCCATGATCAGCACATCGCCCTGCCGGTACACAGACGTCTCCCCTCCGGACCGGCACCCGCTGTGCCGGCCACGAGGAAAACGCTACGGCGGGGGTCTGACAACCGGCCCCGGAGCACCGGGCGGTGGGGCCGGTGCTCCCGTTGTCAGTGGCTGTTGATAGACCTTGCGGACATCAACCCGTCACCGTCATCAGGAGCCCAGGGCCATGTCCGATGTGGACCACCTGCACGAGCTGCTCGGCCTTCCGGCCGTCGACTTCCAGCACGACGCGAGCGACGGGATGCGGCCTCCCGCCGGTGCGGTGGCCTGGCGCGTCTTCGTCGAGCCCTACGAGGACGACCGCACCTGGGAGCAGGAGTTCGACTCGTTCCTGGCAGCCGTCGATCCGGCCGGGGTGCGCGCGCTGATCATCGGGCAGTGGGGGGAGTCGTACGAGGAGGACTCGTCGTACCCGATCGGTCTCGTGGTGGCCGCCGCCGACCGGCTGACGTCGCTCGAGGCGGTGTTCGTCGCAGATCTGACGATGGAGGAGTCGGAGATCTCCTGGATCCAGCAGAGCGATGTCACCGCGCTGCTGGCCGCCTACCCCGCACTGGTGGAGCTCGGGGTGCGCGGCGGTACCGATCTCGTCTTCCCGCCCACCCGGCACGAGCACCTTCGCTCGCTCACCGTCGAGACCGGCGGACTGCCGGTCGAGGTGGTCCGCGGGGTGCTGGACAGCGAGTTGCCCGCGCTGGAGAAGCTCGACCTCTGGCTGGGTGTCTCCGCCTACGGCGGCGACGCCGATGTGGCGGACCTCGCGCCACTGCTGTCCGGCACCCGGTTCCCGGCCCTGCACCATCTCGGCCTGCGCAACAGCGAGGTGGAGAACGAGATAGCGGCGGCCATGGCCTCGGCGCCGCTCGTGGCCCGGCTGCGCACCCTCGACCTGTCGTGCGGCACGCTCGGGGACGAGGGCGCGGCCGCGCTCCTCGAGGGCCAGCCGCTGACCCATCTCGACGTGCTCGACCTGCACCACCACTTCCTCAGCGAGCAGGTGGAGCGCCGGATCGCCGACGCCCTGGAACCGCACGGAGTGCGGGTCGACCTGTCGGACCGCTGCGAGCCGTGGGACGACGGCGGGCCCGAGGGCCGTTACACCACGGTGTCGGAGTGATGGGACGTTGAACAGCATCGAACACCCCGAGATGTTCCACGGCCTGCCCGTGCTGACCCTGCCGGCCGGGGACGTCGCGGGCGCGCCCGCTCTGCCCCCGGCCGGGTCGGTGGCCTGGCGGCTGGACTGCGGACAGGACGGGGTGCCGTTCCCGGAGCTCTGGCAGCACTTCCTCGACACGGTCGACCCGGCAGGGGTCCGGGCCCTGCTGATCGGCCCCTGGTGGGAGGACGACTACTCGGTTCTCGCCCCGGTCGTCGAGCGGCTCGTCGCCGGGGCCGGCCGGTTCACTGATCTGCGCGCGCTGTTCCTCGCCGATGTGGCCGGTGAGGAGTGCGAGGTGTCGTGGCTCGCCATGTGCGACATCACTCCGGTCCTCGATGCGTTTCCGCTCCTGGAGGAGCTGACCGTGCGCGGCGGCGGGGACAGCGTCCCCGAGGAGGCGAACCTGGAGCTGCGCCCGGTGCGGCACGAGGCGCTGAAGTCGCTGAGGTTCGAGTCCGGCGGTCTGCCGGGACATGTCGTTAGGGCGGTCGGGTCCTGCGAGCTGCCCGCGCTGGAAAGGCTGGAGCTCTGGCTCGGCGTCGGCTGGTACGGCGGTGACGCCACGGTCGAGGATCTGCGGCCGCTCCTGGCCGGTGGTGGCCTTCCGCGCCTTCGCCATCTCGGTCTGCAGAACAGCGAGATCCAGGACGAGATCGCCTCGGCGGTGTCCGGCGCCCCGGTGGTCGCCCGGCTGGAGTCGCTCGCCCTCTCCATGGGCACCCTCAGCGACGCGGGAGCCACGGCCCTGCTCAACGGTCAGCCGCTCACCCACCTCACCTCGCTGGACCTGTCCCACCACTACCTCACCGGTCCGGTGGCGGACCGCCTCCGGGAGTCGTTCGCCAGGTCGGGCACCCGGCTCGATCTCGACGGGGCGGACTACTGGGATCCCGAGGGCGACGAGCCCCGCTATGTCGCGGTCAGTGGATAGCGACCCGCCGCGCTTCGCGGTCGTGGGCAATCCCGGCAACCGCCGCGTCGGCCTCTTCCAGGAGGCCGTGCGAGCCGCCGGGCTGCCCCCGGCCCGCCCCGTGTCCTGGCTCGACGTGCTGGACGGGGCGGCGGTCTTCCGGCCCGGGGAGACCGTGCGCATCGACTCCCCCGGTGAGGACGCCGAGGTCGAACGGCTGCTGCGGGACGTCGAGGACCCGACCAGGGTGGAGGGTTCGTCCCGCTGGTACGCCCGGTTCACCACCGCCGTACGGGAGGTGGCTCGGGCCGCGGCCGAGGCCGGTGCGGTCCTGCTGGACGACCCCGGTGACCTCGCGGTGCTGTTCGACAAGCGGCTGTGCCACGGCGTGCTGGACGCGGCGGGCGTGCCGGTGCCCGCCTCGCCCACGTCGGGGCCCGCCGCGCCGCCCGTGCGCGGCTGGGCGGATGTGCGGGGCCTGATGGCCGACCACCGGATGCCGAGGGTGTTCGTGAAGCCCGCGCACGGGTCCTCCGCCTCGGGGGTGCTCGCCGTGGAGACGGCCGGCCCCGGCCGGGTGCGGGCGACCACCTCGGTCGAACGGGACGGGGCCGGCCGGCTCCACAACTCGCTCCGCGTGCGCCGGCTCACGACGGAGGGCGAGGTCGCGGCGATCGTCGACGCGCTCGCGCCGGACGGTCTGCACGTCGAACGCTGGCTGCCGAAGGCCTCGCAGCGCGGCCGGGCCGCGGATCTGCGGGTCGTGGTGGTGGACGGCCGCGCCACCCATGCCGTCGTCCGCACCAGCCCCTCCCCCATGACCAATCTGCACCTCGGGGGTGTTCGCGGCGATCTGGACGAGGCGCGGGCCGCCACCGAGGCGGCGGGCGGCAGCTGGCGCGAGGCCCTGGCGGTGTGCGAGCGGGCGGGCGCCGCCTTCCCGGACACACTGTGCGTGGGCGTCGACCTGCTGCCCGCGACCGGCTGGCGGCGCTTCGCCGTCGGCGAGGTCAACGCCTTCGGTGACCTGCTGCCGCGACTGACAGGTCTGCCGGGCAGCGGCGCCGAGGGCCTGGACACCTACGCCGCGCAGGTCGCCGCCGTACTGGACAGAGCACAGAACAGAGCAGGGAACCACCGTGTCGACGCAGCATCCTGAACCCCCGTCCGGCGTCCTGGACGCCCCGAACCCGGATATGAGCGAGGTCGTCGGCCGCGACGACCTGCTGCTCGTCACCCTGGACACCCTGCGGTACGACGTGGCGGTGGAGCTCGCCGCCGCCGGCCGTATCCCGAACCTGGCCCGGCACCTGCCGGCCGGGGGCTGGGAGCGGCGGCACGCCCCGGGGAGCTTCACGTACGCCTCGCACCAGGCGATCTTCGCGGGGTTCCTGCCCACACCGGCCGCTCCGGGGCCCCATCCTCGGCTGTTCGCCGCCCGGTTCGCGGGCAGCGAGACCACCGCGGAGCGCACTTTCGTCTTCGACGCCCCCGATCTGGTCTCGGGCCTGGCCTCGGCCGGGTACCGCACGGTGTGCATCGGAGGTGTCGGGTTCTTCAACCGGCAGGGCGCCCTGGGCTCGGTGCTGCCCGGGATGTTCCAGGAGGCGCACTGGGAGCCCGAGTTCGGTGTGGCGTCCGAGACGTCCTTCGAGGCGCAGGTGGCCCGTGCCGAGCGTGTCGTCGAGCTGCTCCCGGCCGAGCAGCGGCTGTTCCTGTTCGTCAACGTCTCCGCGTTGCACCAGCCGAACTGGTTCCACCGGCCGGGGGCCACCCGGGACGCAGGCGACAGCCGCGCGACCCACGCCGCCGCGCTGGAGTACGTCGACGCCCATATCGGCCGGCTCTTCGCCGCCGCGAGCAGCCGCCGCCGCGCCTTCGCCATCGTCTGCTCCGACCACGGCACGGCGTACGGCGACGACGGCTACACCGGTCACCGGCTCGGGCACGAGTCCGTCTGGACCGTTCCTTACGCCCATTTCTTCCTGGAAGCGGGGGCCACAGCCCGATGAACAGCCCGTACTCCCCCCGCCCCTACCAGAGTTACGTCTACGCCTACCCGCACAAGACGGCGTACGGCAGGCTGTCCGAGCACCCCGGCGGGCGGCCCGCGCTGAGCGAGCTGTGGGCCGGGGAACGCAAGGACGCGCTCTCGCTCTACCTCCACATACCGTTCTGCGAGGTCCGCTGCGGCTTCTGCAACCTCTTCACCCGGGTCGGCGCCCCCGACGAGCTCACCACCCGCTACCTGGACGCGCTGGACCGGCAGGCGACGGCCGTGCGGGACGCGCTGGACGACGCCGAACCGGTGCGTTTCGCCGCGGCGGCCTTCGGCGGCGGTACCCCGACCTTCCTGACGGCGGGTGAGCTGGAGCGCCTGTGCGACATAGCGGAGAAGCGGATGGGCGCCGATCTCCGCTCGGTGCCCCTGTCGGTCGAGACGTCACCGTCGACCGCGACCGCCGACCGGCTGGCCGTGCTGGCCGAGCGGGGGGCCACCAGGATCAGCATCGGTGTGCAGAGCTTCGTCGAGGACGAGGCACGTGCGGCGGTCCGTCCGCAGCGCCGGGCGGACGTCGAAACCGCCCTGGGGCTGATCCGGGACGCCCGCATCCCGGTCCTCAACATCGACCTGATCTACGGCATCGACGGCCAGGACGAGGCGAGCTGGCAGACCTCCCTGGACGCGGCGCTCCAGTGGCGTCCGGAGGAGCTGTACCTCTACCCGCTGTACGTGCGTCCGCTGACCGGTCTCGGCCGGACCGGCGCCTCGGCGGCGGAAGCGGAGTCCGCCTGGGACGAGCAGCGGCTGCGGCTGTACCGGGCCGGGCGCGATCATCTCCTGGCGCACGGCTACGAGCAGGTGTCGATGCGGATGTTCCGGCGGGCCGGTGCCCCGGCTGCCGAGGGCCCCGACGACTACGCCTGCCAGACCGACGGGATGATCGGGCTGGGCTGCGGCGCCCGCTCGTACACCTCGCGGCTGCACTACTCCTTCGACTACGCGGTCCGGATGCGGGAGGTGCGGTCCATCATCGACGGCTACACGGCGACCGAGGACTTCACCCGCGCGGAGGTGGGCCGGTACACCGACGGCGACGAGGCGCGCCGCCGTCATCTGCTGCAGTCGGTCCTCCAGGCCGGGGGGCTGCGGCTGTCGGAGTACCGCGAGCGGTTCGGCAGCGGCCCCGAGGAGGACTTCCCCGCTGAGCTGGCCCTGTTCGAGGAGCGGGGCTGGCTCGATCCGGACGCTCCGGCCGCCGGGCTGCTGCGCCTGTCCCCCGAGGGGCTGGCGCACTCCGACGCGCTGGGCCCCGACCTCTTCTCCCCTGCCGTGCGGGCCGCGATGGCCTCGTACGAGCTGAAGTGAGCCCCGGATGGACCTGACGATTCTCTACCGGGGCCCGCTCGCGTCGTGCGACTACGACTGCCCGTACTGCCCGTTCGCCAAGCGGCGCGACAGCCGGGAGCAGCTGCGGGCCGACCGGGCCGCGCTGGAGCGGTTCACGGCGTGGGCGGCGGCGCAGCGGGGTGACCGGATCTCGGTGCTGTTCACACCGTGGGGCGAAGGGCTGGTGCGCTCCTGGTACCGCCGGGCGATGGTCGAGCTGGCCGGGCTGCCGCACATCCGCCGGGTGGCGATCCAGACGAACCTGAGCGGGCGCACGCAGTGGCTCGCCGAGGCGGGAGCCGCGGGCCGGGACAAGCTCGCGCTCTGGTGCACGTACCACCCGGGGCAGACCCCGTACGAGCGTTTCCTGGACAGGTGCGGGGAGTTGAGGTCCCTGGGGATCCGGCACAGCGTCGGCGTGGTCGGTCTGGAGGATCATCTCGACGAGGCCCGGCGGCTGCGGACGGCGCTTCCCGAGGAGGTGTATCTCTGGGTCAACGCAGCGGAGGGGCACACCTACACGGACGAGGAGGCCGGCCGGTGGACGGAGATCGACCCGCTGTTCCCGTACAGCCGCCATCCGCACCGTTCTGCCGGGCTGCCCTGCCGCACCGGTGAGTCCGTGATCTCGGTGGACGGGGACGGCACGGTGCGCCGCTGCCACTTCGTCCGGGCCGAGCTCGGCAATCTGTATGACGGCAGCTACCGGGACGCGCTGGGCCCTCGGGCGTGCCCGCTGGCGGTGTGCGACTGCCATATCGGCTACGTCCATCTGGAGACGCTGCCGCTGTACGACGTCTTCGCGGGCGGGGTGCTGGAGCGCGTGCCGGCACGGCCGCTGCTCGGCCTCGGGCGGGCGCGGGCGTAGCTCCCGGGGCGCGGATCGCCCGCCCCTGGCTGGCGTGGGCGCCGCTGCCGGTCCCGGGCAGCGGCCTGTAACCTGCACCCGTTCGATGATCGGACGATCACAGGTACGGGGATGCGGGCACGGGGCGGGCGTCCAGGGGGATCACGGGGGTTTCGATGAGTGACGGATACCCGATACGAAGCCGCAGGCCGGGCCTCCCGGCCGGCGGGTACATCATCGCCGGGGTCCTTCTCCTCGTGGTGGGGTTCGTCGGTGCCTGGCTCCAGCGCGACGCTCCCGCAAGGAAAGCGGAGCCGCGTACGGAGTTCACCGCGGACAATCCGCCTGCCGGGCTGCCCGCGGCGTTCACCACCGGCCAGCGCCTCCACTGGTCCCGCTGCACCTCGCCGCCCACCGCGCGCACGGGCTACGACTGCGCCACCATGAAGGCCCCCCTGGACTACCGCAAGCCGGACGGCAGGGCGATCGACGTCGCCCTGATCCGCCGCAGGGCCACGGGCCCCAACGCCCGGCGCATCGGCTCGCTCGTCCTCAACTTCGGCGGCCCCGGCGAGCCCGGCGTGAGCGGGCTGCCCGAATTCCTCAGCCAGTACCAGCCGTTGCTGGACCGCTACGACCTGGTCTCCTTCGACCCGCGCGGCACCGGCGCGACCACCCCCGTCCGCTGCGGTAAGACCGCGGACGACACCGGCTACGACGGTGCCAATGCCTGCGCCAAGCACTCGGGGGCGCTCCTCCCGTACATCGGCACCTCGCACACCGCGCGCGACCTCGACCTGATGCGGTACCTGCTCGGCGACAAGCGGCTGCACTACTTCGGCGTCTCGTACGGAACGGCGCTCGGTGCGGTCTACGCCCACCTGTACCCCTCGCACGTCGGACGGCTCGTCCTCGAAGCGTCCGTCGATCCGACCGAGGACCACACCGAGAAGCAGCTGTCACAGGTCAAGGCGGTCCAGGCGGCGTTCGACCGGTTCGCCGTGCACTGCGCGGCCCGTATCCGCCACTGCCCGACCGGCGACGGGCCCGAGGAGGCCGCGCGGCTCATGGCGCACCTGGCCGACCGCCTGGAGAAGAAGCCCGCCCCGGCCGGCTCCGGAAACAAGATCGACGCCGCCGGGCTCGCGTACGCCGTCAGCGACCACCTCGACCGCGGCAGGGACGGCTGGTCGCCGCTCGCCAAAGCCCTCACCGCGCTGGTCGACCACAACGACGGCCGTCTGCTGAGCAAGGGCGCGGACGACATCGGCTCCGCCGACCGCACCGCGACCCCGCCCGGCAACACCCGCGCCGCCAGGCACGCGATCACCTGCGCGGACTCCAGCCTGCGCCCCGGCGTCGAGCGCCTCGGCAAGGACGAGGCCCGCGTGAAAGCGGCCTCGCCCGTCTTCGGCGCGGCCTGGTCCACCGGCGTCTACCTCTGCTACGGCTGGCCGTTCGACGGCGAGCGCGCCACGCTCCAGGTGGACGCCCAGGGCGCGGCCCCGGTCCTGGTGGTAGGCGGCACCGGCGACCCGACCACCCCCTACCCCGGCGCCCGCCACATGGCCGGCGCCCTGGGCGACGGTGTGGGCGTCCTCCTGACGGCCGAGGAAGAGGGCCACGGGACATACCCGAACAACCGCTGCGTCACGGAGAAGGTCGACCACTACCTCCGCACGGGCCGCACCCCGGCCCCGGGGACGGTATGCCGGGGCAGCATGTCCTGAGCGCCGTCGACGAGCCCTGTTGCCGGAGATGAACGGCTCCGCGGGGACGGCCGCCCCGGAGTCCTGGCGGCCCGGTCCCTCAGAGCGGCAGCAGGTCCGGCCGCTTCGCCGCCACGTGGTCGCCCGAGGACTCGCCGCGCAGCCGCCGCCCGATCCACGGCACCAGGTACTCGCGGGCCCAGTGGATGTCGTCGCGCCGGACTTCGAGGGTTCCCCGGTGCACCTGCGGCGGCCACTCCTGGTCCGGGTCGGCCGGCACGTCGAGACCGAGGACCTGGGCGGCGCGCAGCGCGACGCGGGTGTGCCCCTCGGACGACAGGTGCAGCCGGTCCCCGTCCCAGGCGCGCCGGTCCTGCACGGAGCGCAGCGACCACAGGTCGAGCACCGGGCAGTCGTAGCGGTCCGCGATGGACCGCACATGGGCGGTGTAGGTGGCGATCTTGCCGCGCAGATGGCGCAGCACCGGAATGCCGCGGGTGTCGAAGCCGGTGGTGACCATGACGGTGCCGACCGACCGGGTCAGCTCGGCGACCGCGCGCTCGAAGCGCTCGGCGACGTCGTCGGGGTCGGTGCCCGGCCGGATGATGTCGTTGCCGCCCGCGCAGAAGCTCACCAGGTCGGGGGCGAGTTCCTTGGCGCGCGGTACCTGCTCCTCGACTATCTGGTCGAGGAGGCGTCCTCGTACGGCGAGATTGGCGTACCGGAAGTTTCCGTGCGCGGCACCCATGGTGTCCTGCGCCGTTTCGGGGTCCGGGAGCTGGTCGGCGAGGATGACCGCCAACCGGTCGGCCCAGCCGACGAATGTCCCGTCCGGGCCCAGGTCGCCGACTCCCTCGGTGAAGCTGTCGCCAATCGCCGCGTACGACTCGATGGCGCCCTGTCGGTTGATGACGCCCTGTCGGATGTTTCTCGAATCGTCTGCCACAAGGGCATATCCTGCACCGTCGATTGTGACCTACGCGACCGTAATACGGGGTTGACGGGTGGTGAGATAGACCACCCAGTCAGTTTTCGGTAAAGGGGGAATAAGTGCGGCCGTCCTCCGAACGCCGGCCGCACATAAGCGGAGGGACGGTGCGCCGCCGCGCACCGTCCCTCCGGTGTATTGCCAGGGTCCGGGTCGCCGGACCGGTACTGCCTGGATCAGACGTTGATCCCGTGCGACGCCAGGTAGGCGATCGGGTCGATGTCCGAGCCGTACGCCGGACCCGTGCGGACCTCGAAGTGGAGGTGCGGGCCGGTGGCGTTGCCGGTGGCGCCGGAGAGGCCGACCTGCTGGCCCGCGGTCACGGTCTGGCCCGCCGAGACGGAGAGCGAGGACATGTGGCCGTACTGCGAGTAGTGGCCGTCGGCGTGCTTGATGACGACCTCGTTGCCGTACGCGCCGCCCCAGCCCGCGGTGACGACGGTGCCGGAGGTGATCGCCTTCACGCTGGTGCCGGTGGAGACGGGGAAGTCGATGCCGGTGTGGCTGCCGCTGGACCAGTTGGCACCGGAGGCGCGGTAGGCGGTGGTGTGGTTGCCGGGGACCGGGTGGACGTAGCCGGAGGACGAGCCCTGGTCGGCGGAGGCGGTGTTGGACGCCTGGGTGTCGGTGGAGGCCGCGGGGGCCTTCGACTCGGTCTGGGCCGGAGCCTTCGACGGGGCCTTCGACGGGGTGGTGTCACCCGTGGAGGTGTGCGAGCCGGTGGCCGGGGCGTGACCCCAGGCCTTGCCGCCGAGGGTCAGCTTCATGCCCGGGAAGATCAGGCTCGGGTCGTCGCCGACGACCTTGCGGTTGTCCTGGTACAGCTTCTCCCAGCCGCCCTTGAGCTTGTGCTCGGCAGCGATCTTCGACAGGTAGTCGCCGGAGACCACGGAGTAGGTCTTGGTGCCGGACTGCTTGTCCGCGACCGGCTTGGCCGGGGTGGCGTGCGCGGCGGCCGACTGCGCGGTGGCGGGAGCGGCGTGCTCCGCGGCGCTGGCACCGGTGGCGCCGAGCAGCGGAAGCGCGATGACGGCTCCGCCGGCGCTCGCGACGACGACGCCGCGGGCGATGGTGGCGGACTTGGGACGGCGGTGCTTACCCGGAATGGGCATGAAGAATTTCCTCTCCGGCGCCTACGAGGTGAGCTGTCGGGTTCGGGCTGGAGATGCCCGGTCGCGCCTGGCGCGACTTCACCCCGAGCCGGCCGGATCTCTCCGGTCGGCGGCTTACCTGGTTCCCCCGCTCCTGCCACACGGTGAGTGGGTGCGAATTCCGGACGGCGGCAGGATTAGGCGTTCCATCCGGATTGACATGGAACGTAAGCGAGCCGGGACGGCGGAAACAAGCCACGGGTTCCGCTCCGGATTCCGCTCGGGAAAATCGGCACGGAATTACGGTGACACTCCGTGGATTATGGATCTTGGCATTCCGCGCGGCGTACGGATTACCCGACGGGCCCACCGCCACACACCGTCACGGATATGATCCCGCTCACGAGCGGGTGACCATCTCCCGCATAAGCAGGGCATGTTCGACTAAAAGCCTCAATACGGACATGTCATGCCCGTCGTCCACTCCGGCGCTCCACGAAGAGGCGGCGCGCGGCGGCAGGATCAGGGCTGTCGCCGGGATGATCGTCCGAATATCCGATGTCGTATCGTCACGGGAGTGGACCCGTCGGCGACACGCGTCGGCGCCAGAGCCTCCAGGAGTGACCGTGACGCAGCAGCTGCCGCAGACCCCGTCGACGGAACCCGAGCTGGCGGGGGTCCGTAACTTCCGCGACGTGGGCGGACTGCCCACCACGGACGGCCGCCGGGTCCGCTACGGACGGCTCTTCCGCAGCGGTCACCTGGCGGACGCCACCCCCGAGGACGCGGCGTTCCTCGGCGGCCTCGGGCTGCACACGGTCTTCGACTTCCGCAACGCTGCCGACCTCAAGCTGGACGGGGCGGACGTGGAGCTGCCCGGCGTGCGCAATGTGAACATCCCGCTCACCGACCCGGCGGACGGCAGCGAGTTCTGGCGGATGGTGCGCGACGGCGAGATGGACGAGCTGCGCGGGATCCTCGGCAACGGCCAGGGCACGGCGCGGATGGTCTCCTCGTACCGCTCGATCATCCTGGACCGCACCGCCGAGCACAGCCGGGTGCTGCACGCCCTGGCCGAGGACAGCGTCCCGGCCCTGATGCACTGTGCGGCGGGCAAGGACAGGGCGGGGCTCTCCATCGCGGTCTCACTGCTCGCGGTGGGTGTCGGCCGCGACGCCGTCGAGGCGGACTACCTCAAGTCCAACGACGCCCACCGCCGCTACCGGGTCCGCCGCAGCGACACCTCGGCCGCCGGGATGTCGCCCGAGGTGATGGAGCTCCTCAGCCCCCTCTTCGGCGCCCACAGCGAATACCTCGCCGCGGCCTTCGCCACGATCGACGAGACGTGGGGCGGCACCGAGCGCTACCTCTCCGAGGGACTGAGGATCACCCCCGCGACGCGGGAGCGGCTGCGCGAGCGGCTCCTCGACGAGGCGTGAGCGTCCGCCGGGCCTGGGGCCGCGGGGTCCGCGGCTACTGGTTGTGCATCCCCACCGCGAACAGCAGGTAGAGGAAGCCCGCGATGACGTGCCCGGCCACCAGGTAGGCGAACAGCCTGATGACGAGCCCGCGCGGCATCTTGCGTTCCTGGGTGTCGGCGTCCTTGCGCGCGGCCGGGGTGAGCGGGTCGTAGTTCTCGGAATCGGACATGACAGTCCTCTCTGGCAACCGGCCGGGCCGGTGGCGGGGGCGGCTTCTCAGCGACGGTGGATTCCGCTGCCGAGGCACAGCTCGGCGGCGGGGCTCTGCAGCAGGGTGTGGACGAAGAGCAGCTCGGCGCCCTCGCGCTCCGGTGCCGCGATCCGGTGCGGGGTGAGCGAGTCGAAGTGCGCGCTGTCCCCGGGGCCGAGGTCGTGCACCGTTTCGCCCAGGGTCACCCGGAGGTTCCCGGCCAGGACGTACAGCCATTCCTCACCGGGGTGGACCCGCACCAGGTCGCCCTGCGCGCCGTACGGGACCCGGACGCGCAGCGCCTGCATCGCCCGGCCCGGACCACCCGCCTGCTGATACATCCAGCCGTCGGCCTCGGCCCCCTCGAACTTCCGGGCGCGGACGATCGCGTCACGTTCCGGGGGGATCTCGCCGAGCAGCTCGGAGACCGTCGTACCGTAGATCCTGGCGAGTCCGAGCAGCATCGGCAGCGAGGGCTGGCGCCGGCCCGTTTCGAGCCGGGACAGATGGGCGGGCGAGAGCCCGGCGCGCTGGGCGGCGGTCTCCAGGGTGAGCCCTCGGCCGCGGCGCAGATCGCGCAGGCGCGGTGCGACACCGGGCAGCTCGTCGGCCACCCCTCCTTCTGGAGGATTCATGTGTCCATTGGGCCAGGATCTTTCCTGGGAGGCAAATTTATTGCCTCCCAGGCAAAACCCCGCTGATCAGCGGTTGGCGACGGCCTGCTTCACCAGGGTCCGGCCGAAGTCCCACATCAGCCCGCCGTCGTGCGCGTCGTCCATCACCGCTGTGAACGCGGTCACAAACCGGTCCACGTCCGCCTCGTCGATGACGAGCGGCGGAATCAGCTTGATCACTTCGAGGTGGTCGCCGGAGACCTGGGTGAGGATGCGGTGCTTCTGGAGCAGCGGTACGACGACCATCTGCGCGAACAGGCCCTTGCGGGCCGCCTGCAGCATGGTCCAGCGACTGCGCAGCTTCAGCGAGGACGGCCGGCCGAACTCGATGCCGATCATCAGTCCGCGTCCCCGCACCTCGTGCAGCAGCTCGTAGCGGCCGACCAGCGCGGCCAGCCTCTCGCGCAGCAGATCACCGGTGCGGCGGGCGTTCGCCACGGTCTCCTCGTCCTCCATCACGGCCAGGACCGCCAGCCCGGCGGCCATCGCCTGGGCGTTGGAGCCGAAGCTGGCCGAGTGGACCAGCACCCGGTCCATCGAGGAGTAGACCCGCTTGAAGATCCAGTCCTTGCCGAGCGTCGCCCCGACCGGCACATAGCCGCCGGAGAGCGCCTTGGCCACGCAGACCAGATCGGGTTCGACGCCCTCCTCGTGCTGGTAGGCGTAGAAGTCACCGGTGCGGCCCAGCCCGGTCTGCACCTCGTCGGCGATGAGCAGGGCCTTGTGCTTGTGCAGCAGCTCCTGGGCGGCGCGCAGGAAGCCGGGCGGCGAGGCGTGCACGCCCTTGCCCTGGATCGGCTCGACGACCAGACCGGCCACGTCGCCGCGCTTCAGCTCGCGCCGCAGCGCGTCGAGGTCGCCGAGCTCGATGGCGGTGTCGGGCAGCAGGGGCGCGAACCCGTCCCGGAAGCCGTCCTCGCCGTTGACCGAGAGCGAGCCGGTGGTCAGTCCGTGGAAGGCGTGCGTGCAGTACAGGATCCTAGGCTTCCCGGTCGCGTAGCGGGCGAACTTGAGCGCCGTCTCGACGGCCTCCGTACCGCTGTTGCCGAAGAACACCCGGTCCAGGTGCGGGCTGTGCGTGAGCAGCTTCTCGGCCAGGAGCCCCGGCAGCGGCTGGCAGTCGAAGCGGGTGAGGTCGGCGAGCGAGGCGTCCAGGACGTCGTGCAGCGCCTTGCGTACGACCGGGTGGTGCCGGCCGAGCCCCATCACGCCGAAACCGGCCAGCATGTCCAGGTAGTCGTTGCCCTCCGCGTCCCAGAAGTGCGCGCCCTCGGCCCGCTCGTAGACCTTGTCGAAGCCGATGGTGTGCAGCATGCGCGGGAGCTGGTGGTTGAGGTGCTTGGTGTGCAGCTCGTAGCGCTCGGCGCCGCGCTCCGCGAGGAGCTGCGCCAGGTCGAAGCCCTTGGGCCCGTCGTCCTTCATGCCCCGCTCTCCTTGTGCCCGTTGTCCAGGGCGTCGCGCTGGTGGTGTCCGTCGCCGGGCGGCAGTCGGTGCCCGGCGGCCCCGGCCGGCCCGCGGGTGGCCAGGGTGGCGCTGATCCGGCCCGCGATCTCGACCGGGGTGAGTCCGATGTCGGCCAGCACCTCGGCACGCTTGCCGTGGGCGAGGAACTGCTCGGGGATCCCGAACGTGCGCAGCGGTACGTCGGTCCCGGCGTCCCGCAGCGCCTGCCCGACCGCCGAGCCGACGCCGCCGGCCCGGCTGTTGTCCTCGACGACGGCGACGAGCCGGTGGCGCGCGGCGAGCGGGGCCAGCTGCTCGTCGACCGGCTTGACCCAGCGGGGGTCGACGACGGTGCAGCGGAGGCCGGCGCCCGCGAGCAGATCGGCGGCCCGCAGGCAGACCGGGGCCATGACGCCGACCGCGACCAGCAGCACATCGGCGTCCTCGTCGCGGTGCAGTACGTCCATGGCGCCGATCCGGCCGACGGCGGGGACCGGCTCCCCCACCGACTCCTTCGGGAACCGGATCATGGTCGGGGCGTCGTCGATAGCGACGGCCTCGCGCAGCTGGGCCCGCAGCTGGGCGGCGTCGCGCGGTGCCGCGATCCGCAGTCCCGGTACGACCTGGAGCAGGGACAGGTCCCACATGCCGTTGTGGGACGCGCCGTCCGGCCCGGTGACGCCGGCCCGGTCCAGGACGAAGGTCACGCCGCACCTGTGCAGCGCGACGTCCATCAGGAGCTGGTCGAAGGCGCGGTTGAGGAAGGTGGCGTAGACGGCGACGACGGGGTGCAGTCCGCCGGTGGCCAGTCCAGCCGCGGAGACCGCCGCGTGCTGTTCCGCGATGCCCACGTCCCAGACCCGGTCCGGGAAGGCCGCTGCGAACTTCGTCAGCCCCACCGGGTGCAGCATCGCGGCCGTTATGGCGACGACGTCGGGCCGCTCCGCCCCGATCGCGGCGAGCTCGTCCCCGAAGACGGAGGTCCAGGACGGACCGACCGCCGGGGCGAGCGGGACGCAGGTCAGCGGGTCCATCGCGCCGACGGTGTGAAAACGGTCGGCCTCGTCCTGGAGGGCGGGCCGGTAGCCACGGCCCTTCTCGGTGATGCAGTGCACGAGCACCGGGCCGTGGAAGCGCTTCGCCCGTTGCAGGGCGGACTCGACGGCGGCGGTGTCGTGGCCGTCGATGGGGCCGACGTACTTCAGGCCGAGGTCCTCGAACATCCCCTGCGGGGCGAATGCGTCCTTGAACCCCTTCTTCGCGCCGTGCAGCGACTCGTAGAGCGGCTGTCCGATGACGGGGGCCTGCTGGAGGACGCCCTTGCCCCAGGAGAGGAAGCGTTCGTAGCCGTCGGTGGTGCGCAGGGTGGCCAGGTGGTTGGCGAGGCCGCCGATGGTCGGCGCGTAGGAGCGCTCGTTGTCGTTGACGACGATGACGAGCGGGCGGTCCTTGGCGGCGGCGATGTTGTTCAGCGCCTCCCAGGCCATGCCGCCGGTGAGGGCTCCGTCGCCGATGACCGCGACGACGTGGTCGGGGCGGCCGAGTACCTGGTTGGCCTTGGCGAGGCCGTCGGCCCAGCCGAGCACCGTGGAGGCGTGCGAGTTCTCGATGACGTCGTGCTCGGACTCCTCGCGGGAGGGGTAGCCGGAGAGGCCGCCCTTGCCGCGCAGCTTGGAGAAGTCCTGCCGCCCGGTGAGGAGTTTGTGTACGTAGCTCTGGTGGCCGGTGTCCCACAGGATGCGGTCCACGGGCGAGTCGAAGACCCGGTGCAGGGCGATGGAGAGCTCCACGACGCCGAGGTTGGGTCCCAGGTGGCCGCCGGTCCTGGCCACCGCCTCGATCAGGAACTTCCTGATGTCCTCGGCCAGTTCGCCGAGCTGTGGTTCGTTGAGCGTCTTGAGATCGTGCGGCCCCCGGATGCTCCGCAGAAGCGTCATACCGGGCCCCCTCTCTAATCCTGTCTCAGCTCACGTTGACGGCGGGGACCCCCGGTGGTGACGCCTCGGTCCTCGTCATCGCCTGCGCCGGAACCGCTGCGTCCCGGCCGGCCGCTGCCGGCCCGGCCTGGACGCGCCGCGCACGGCGACGCGTCGCGAGCGGCCGGGCCGGCAGCTCGCGGAGAGCCAGTACCACTGGTTCTCCGGCGGTCATCAGCTCACCGGTTCCCGCCGATGGTCTCCCGCGCGGCGCGCAGGGATTCCTTCAGCGACCCCATGGTGGCCAGTACGGCGGTGGGCTCGTAGCCGCAGTGCGCCATGCAGTTGGCGCAGCGCGGGTCCTTGCCCCGGCCGTACTTGTCCCAGTCGGTCTCCTCGATGAGTTCCCGGTACGTCGGCACATAGCCGTCGCTCATCAGGTAGCAGGGCCGCTGCCAGCCGAAGAGCGAGTAGTTGGGAATGGCCCACGCCGTGCACGGGAAGTCGGCCTTGCCCTCGAGGAAGTCCAGGAAGAGCGGCGAGTGGTTCAGCCGCCACCTGGCCCGGTTGCCGCCCGCGAAGGACTTCTTGAACAGCTCACGCGTCTGCTCGACCCCCAGGAAGTGCTCCTGGTCGGGCGCCTTCTCGTACGCGTAGGCGGGCGAGATCATCATCTCGTCGACCTTCAGATCGTCATTGAGGTAATTCAGGACCTCGATGATGGTCTGCGGGGTGTCGGTGTTGAAGAAGGTGGAATTGGTGGTGACCCGGAAGCCGCGGCGCTTGGCCTCCTTGATCGCGGCCACCGCCTCGTCGAACACTCCTTCCTTGGCAACCGATTCGTCGTGGCGCTCGCGCAGCCCGTCGATGTGCACGGCGAACGCGAAGTACGGCGACGGCGTGAATTTCTCCATCTTCTTCCGCATCAGCATCGCGTTGGTGCAGAGGAAGACGTACTTTTTCTTCGCCACGAGCTGCCGGACGATTTCATCGATCTGCGGATGCATCAGCGGCTCGCCGCCCGCGATGGAGACCATCGGAGCACCGGATTCGAGCACCGCGCCGACGGCCTGGGCCACCGGCATACGCTGCTTGAGAACTCCGGCCGGATGCTGAATCTTCCCGCAGCCTTCGCAGGCGAGATTGCAGGCGAACAGTGGCTCCAGCTCGACAATCAGCGGGAACTTCTCCCGCTTGCGGAGCTTCTGTTCAGCAAGGTACGTCGCAATCTTGATGGTCTGACGGAGTGGCATGGCCATCTAGCTCACCTCCTGGGGAGCAGCAAAGATCGGTGCCATTCATAGAAAGCCGGTAGGACGGCACGGAGAACGCGGAATGCCGATATTCCACCGCGGACCGTGCCGATGCGGACGAGCTCATGCTGTGGAGCGTCCACGACCACCCGTACGGCCGCAACCGGGCGGGGCCCGGCGCGCAGGGCGGTGCGCAGAGTGGCGGCGGACTCCATGTCCACCGCGATCGCTCCGGTGGTCCGCAGCCCGGCCCGCTCATGCCCGTGTACGACATGGTCGGAGCCGGTCAGCGGACCGGTGTGGACGGTGCGTCCCGGTACTGCTCTGGCCAGTGCGTCGGCAAGCAGTTCGGTGCCGGTGCAGGTGGCCGACTCGCCGGCGAGCCGGGTCTCGTCGGCCACCACCAGATCTCCGGGGTGCATGCCGGGCGTGAGCCCGGCGCAGAACCCCGAGGCGATGACCGCGGCGCCGAGTGCCCGGCTCTCGCCGAGCGCCCGTGCCACGGCGGCTTCGGCCGCCTTCGGCCCCATGCCCGTACGGAGTACGGTCACCGGCCCCGGCGCCTTGTCCGCCCTGCTCCTGCCGGTGCGCAGGGCGAGCTGTTCGATGCCGAGCGCGCAGGCGATCAGCAGCGGGGCGGCGGGGCCGGGCGGCCCCGCTGGTTCGCCCATCAGGCCCCCTCACGGATGGCCGTGCGGCCGGCGAAGGGATCGCCGTGCACGTACCGCCCGAGTGCGGTCAGCGGGAAGACCTGCCGGTAGAGGTGGTAGTTGATCGAGAAGTCCCAGGGGAAGCCGGTTCCGGTGAAGTACGGCTCGTCCCAGGAGCCGTCGGCCTGCTGGGTCTCGGTGAGCCAGGCGACGCCCCGGGCCACGGCGGGGGTGTCCCGCCGGTCCGCGGCGAGGAGTGCGAGCAGCGCCCAGGCCGTCTGGGACGCGGTCGAGGCCCCGTGGCCGATCCACTTGTCCTCCTTGTAGGAGCGCAGGTCCTCGCCCCAACCGCCGTCGTCGTTCTGGACGGACTCCAGCCAGTCGGCCGCGCGCCGGATCGAGGGATGCGCGGCGGGCAGTCCGGCGGCTACGAGTGCGGGCACCACCGACCCTGTCCCGTATACGTAGTTGACGCCCCACCGGCCGAACCAGCCGCCGGCCGCGTCCTGTTCGGCGAGCAGCCACTCGATGCCGCGCCGGGTGACGGGGTTGGCGGAGTGGCCCTCGATGGCAAGCATCTCCACCACGTGCCCGGTGACGTCTGCGGACGGCGGGTCGATGACCTCGCCGAAGTCACAGAAGGGCAGCCGGTTGGGGAACGGGCTGGTGTTGTCGGCGTCGAACGCCCCCCAGGCGCCGTTGCGGGACTGCATGCCGACGTTCCATCGCACCCCGCGCGCGATGGCGGCCTCGATGCGCGCCGGATCCGGGTGGCGGACCCGGCGCAGCGCCAGGACCACTTCCGCGGTGTCGTCGATATCGGGGTAGTTGTCGTTGTGGAACTCGAACGCCCAGCCGCCCGGCGGGAGTTGAGGCCTTCGCACCGACCAGTCGCCCGGCCGGGCGATCTCCTCGTCGAGCATCCAGTCCGCTGCCTTCACCAGCGCCGGGTGGTCGGGGCGCAGGCCGGCGTCGGCGAGCGCGATGGTGGCGAGGCAGGTGTCCCAGACCGGGGACTGGCAGGCCTCGATCATGCGGGCGCCGTCCTCGCGCCAGACCGCGAACCGGTCCAGCGAGGCGAGTCCGGCCCGCATCACCGGGTGGTCGAGGTCGTAGCCCAGCAGGTGCAGTGCGATGACGGAGTAGACGGCGGGCGGCTGGATACCGCCCCAGCAGCCGTCGTTCTCCTGGCGTTCGATGATCCAGCGGGCGGCCGCGTTCATCGCGAGGCGGCGCACCCGGCGCGGGGCGATCCGGTGATAGAGGTGCAGCGCCTTGTCGAGACGCTGGAAGACACCGTCCCAACTGGCCGCCGGTGCGGGGCGCCTGGGTGGGTTGGGTTCGCCCGGGTCGGTGTGCAGCTCGTCCAGTGCGAAGGGGGCGGGCCGGACCGGACGCTTCGCCGATACGACCGTGAGCGGCACGATGGTCTGGCGGGCCCAGCAGCCGAAGTCGTAGATGTTGAGCGGGACCCACTTCGGGAAGAACATCAGCTCGGGCGGGAGTTCCGGCAGGTCGTCCCATTTCCACCAGCCGAACAGGGCCAGCCAGATCCGGGTGAACACCCGGCTGGCCGCGATCCCGCCCTGTTCCCTGACCCACCCGGAGGCGCGGAGCATGTGCGGGTCGTCCGGCCGGTCGCCGGCCAGCCGCAGTGCCACGTAGGCCTCGATAGTGGCGGAGAGGTCTCCCGGTCCGCCGTGGAACGTGGCCCAGGTGCCGTCACCGAGCTGCTCGCCCCGGATGAAGCGGCCGGCCGCCCGGACCGTGGCGGAATCCTGGATTCCGAGGAACTGGCGGAGCAGCAGGTCCTCGGCGTCCATGGTGACGTTGGTGGCGAGGTCGCCCTTCCACCAGCCCTGTTCGTCCTGCTTGCCGAGGAGGTGCTCCACCGAGCGTTCCGCGGCCCGTCGCGCGGCGGCCAGTACGTCGTCCGCGGCGGTGGTCGATTCGGATGTCGGTCTACTGGCCGAGGCTGCGCGGGGATCCACAGCCCCGGTGCTTCCGTCGGTCGTCGCTGTCATGGCTTCCCCTTCGTGCAGTTGGTCCTCTGCTGTGCTGGGGTCTCCGTCGGCCGGCGTCCGTGCGGGACACCGGCCGGCGACTGCGAGTCATATGGAACAGATGGCGATCATCTCTTTCGTACGACGACGAAGTCAGCGAGCGCCGTGAGCTGCGCCCGCACGGTTTCGGGCATGTCGACACCGTGCAGCGCCTCGATGGCGACCGCATGCTGACGACGCGCCTCCTGAGCGGTCCACTCGCGGCCGCCCGCCTCCTCGATGAGTGCCGCACGGGCGGCGAACTCCTCTTCGGAGAAGCTGTCGAAGTCGCTGCTCTTCGCGTCGGCGGCGAGCAGCTCGCCCAGGCGCTCGGAGGCCGGTCCGCCCGCGGCGAGCGCGGCGACGACCGGCAGGGACTTCTTGCGCTGGCGCAGATCGCTCCACGTCTGCTTGCCCGTGGACTCCGGGTCGCCCCAGATCCCGAGCAGGTCGTCGACCGCCTGGAAGGCGAGGCCGAGGTGGTAGCCGTACGCCTCCAGGACGTCGGCGGTACGGTCGTCGGCGCCGCCGAGCACCGCACCGATGGAGCAGGCGCAGGCGAGCAGGGCGCCCGTCTTGTTGCCCTCCATCTCCAGGCACTCCTCGACGGTGACCCGCTCGCGGTGCTCGTAGGAGATGTCCTGGGCCTGCCCGTCGATGAGCTTGCGGGTGGCCGAGGTCAGCCGCCTGGCCGCGCGGCCCGCCTCGACCGTCCCGAGCTCCAGCAGGATCTCGTTGGCCAGCGCGAAGAGTGCGTCGCCGACCAGGATCGCCTGGGCGGGGCCGTGCACCTTCCACACCGTGTCACGGTGGCGCCGCTGCTCGTCCCCGTCCATCAGGTCGTCGTGCAGCAGCGAGAAGTTGTGCACGAGTTCGACGGCCACGGCGCCGGGGACGCCGGCCTCGGCGGCGGCGCCGGCCGCCTCCGCGGACAGCAGGGCCAGCGCCGGGCGCACGGCCTTGCCGCCGTCGCCGTCGGCGGGCCTGCCCTGGGCGTCGATCCAGCCGAAGTGGTAGGCGGCCACGGTGTCCATGGGCGGTGCGAGCCGGTCAACGGCGGCCCGGAGCACCGGCGTGGAAAGGGCCCGTCCGCGCTCCAGAAGCGCGGTGACGTCCGTGGTGTCCGCCACGGTGTCGGAAGCCGGATTCGCCGGGGTCACTGACTCTCCTCTTGTTCCGGTGGTACTGCTCATGCCGCCTCCTGCAGCGGATGTTCGTGGGGGCGGCCGAGTGCCAGGAGTGCGGCGTCCGCTGCGCCGGCACCGCTGCGGACGGCGCCCTCCATCGTGGCGGGCCAGCCGGTGGCGGTCCATGCGCCGGCCAGGAAGACTCCGGGGGCCCCGGTACGGGTCCCGGGCCGCAGCCGGCCGACTCCGGGGGCGGGTGCGAAGGTCGCCGTCCGCTCCCGGGTGACGAAGAAGTCCCTGATCCCGGCACCGCGGGCGGCCGGCAGCAGCCGCTCCAGCTCGGGCAGGTAGCGTGCGCGCAGTTCGGCCACGGGCAGGTCGATCTCCTCGTCCGCCGCGGACTGGGAGACCGCGAGGTACTGCCCGGGTCCGGTGAGACCCGAGGCCTCGGTGCGGTCGAAGACCCATTGGACGGGCGAGCCGAGCGCGGTGAAGAACGGCCGCCGCAGCACCTTGCGGTCGTAGACCACGTGCACGTTGAGGATCGGTGAGCTGCCGATCTCCAGCAGCTTCTCCGGCGCGTCGAGCGCGCCCTCGGGCAGCAGGTCGTGGGTCTCGCGCTGCGGGACGGCCAGGACGACGGTGTCCGCCTCGATCCGCTCGGCCCCGGTGTCGACGACCCAGCGTCCGTCGTCGCTGCGGCTGAGGGCCGAGGCCTTCGTCCGGAGTTCGGTGCGGACACCGGCGGCGTCCAGGGCCTTGCGGCTCAGCGTGTCGTGGATGTCGCCGAGCGGGACGCTCGCCCAGCCGATGTCGGCGGCGCCCGGCTCGGAGAGGAGGCCGGTCTTGAAGACCTTCGCGGCGAGCGCGAGCGAGGAGTTCGGCGCGGTGGCGTTGAGCGTGGCGACGCCGACCAGGTCCCAGAGCGCCTCGATGGTGCGCGGCGACTGGCCGTGCCGGGCGAGCCAGCTGCCGAAGTCGATGTCGTCGAGTGCCGGATCGTCCGGGTCGAGCCGGCCCAGGGCCAGCGCGGCACGCCCGACGCCCGCCCGCTCGGTGAGCGAGAGGTGCGGGTATCCGGCGAGTCCGGCGGCGAGGTGGAACGGGACCGGCAGGCCGTTGCGGCGCAGCCGTCCGAGCCGGGGCCCGGCAGGCCGTCCGACGTCGAGAACGGGCACGTCCAAACGGTTTTGCAGAGGGGCGAGGCGGGCGCCGTCGACACGGTCCAGGAACCAGCGGTAGGCGGTGCAGCAGCGCAGGTAGACATGCTGGCCGTTGTCGACCGTCAGTTCGCCGCGCCGGAAGGAGAAGGCGAGGCCGCCGAGCCGGGGCCGCCCTTCGAGCAGGGTCACGTCAAGCCCGGCATCGGCGAGGCGCAGGGCCGAGGTGATGCCGGCGAGGCCGCCGCCGATCACCACAGCCCGGGAGGAGCGCAGGCTGTCATCCGTCATGAATCCCCCTCTCGCCAGGTCTTTCCCGTCAGGGACGCAGCGGTACGACCGAGGGTTGCCCGCCGTCCGCACTGATCATCCATGGTGCTCATGGTGCGCGAGATGTCCGCGAGGCGCATTCAGACACGCCCCCTGGCGGTCCGGCGCGAAATGTAACGGGCGTCAAGACCGGACAGGCCGCGCACCGCCACGTACGCCTTCTCGTGGCCCGGCAGCGAGACCCGGCCGCGCAGCACCGCCTCGGGGTCGCGCTCGATCCGGTCCAGGAGCCTGCGGTAGATCCCGGCCATCGCCGCCACACAGGCACCGCTGCGCCGGTCCAGCATCGGCAGCAGCCGGTAGCCCTCGGCGAACAGGGCACGGGCGCGCCGGACCTCGAAGTGGATCAGCCCGGCGAAGTCCGAGCCCGGCGGCGGGGTGGCCCGGTGGAAGCCCTCGGAGCAGCCGAACTTGGCGAGGTCGTCGGCCGGCAGGTAGGTGCGGCCGTTGCCCGCGTCCTCGCGGACGTCGCGCAGGATGTTGGTCAGCTGGAGCGCGAGGCCGAGCGTGTCGGCGTACTCCGAGGCGCGTTCCGAGCCGGGCGCGCCGGGCTCCGTACCGAAGACGCCCAGGCTGAGACGGCCGATGGCGCCCGCGACGCACCGGCAGTAGATCTTGAGGTCGTCCCAGGTCTCGTAGGTCGCACCGCGCACGTCCATCAGCACGCCGTCGATGAGCTCGTCGAGCCCCTCGAGCGGCAGCGGGAACCTGCGGGCGGCGTCGGCGAGCGCGACGGCCACCGGATCGGTGTCGTCCTCGTCGACCCGGCCGCCGCGCACCCGGTCCAGGAGGGTGCGGGTGCTCTCCAGGCGGACGCGCTTGGTCTCCGGGTCCAGCTCACCGTCACCGATGTCGTCGACACGACGGGAGAAGGCGTACAGCGCCGACATGGCCTGTCGCTTCTCGGCCGGCAGCAGCCTGATGCCGTACGCGAAGTTCCGCGCCTGCTGTCCGGTGACCGCCTCGCAGTAACTGTATGCGGCCTGTACCGGTGCCGACATGTACGTCGTCTGTCCCTCCACGGTCCGGCTCACCCCTCTCTACGCGCTCTTCGCAAGACAACTCCCACCTCGCGCAGCAGGCTGGGCTTGGTGGGCTTGGGCGGTCCGGGCAGTACGTCGAACCCGGCGGCCGCGATCGCGGTGAGGGCGGCACGCCCCCCTCCGACGAAGCCGGCGAGGAGCAGCTTGAGCCTGCCGTGGACGCTACCCACCAGAGGGGTGCCTTCATTCAGCAGATCCCCGGCGCGTTCCGCCTCGTACGCGACCAGTGCCCGCACCGATGCGCCCCCGCTGGGGGCCGCCAGATCAGATTCGGCCACATGGAACCTTGCCATGTCCTCGGCCGGCAGGTAGATGCGGTCCCGGCCGAGGTCCTCGGTGACGTCCTGGAGGTGCTCGACGATCTGCAGTGCGGTGCACACGGCGTCGGAGCGGCGGACGCGTTCGGGGCTCGCGGTCCCGGTGAGCTGGAGAACCAGGTGGCCGACGGGGTTGGCGGAGAGCTCGCAGTAGGCGAGCAGTTCCTCGTACGTCCCGTAGCGGCGGACCTTCTGGTCCTGCCGGTTGGCCTCGATGAGGCCGAGGAAGGGTTCGGGGGTCATCGCGCGGCGCCGCACGGTGGGGCGCAGCGCCTGCAGGAGGGGGTGGTGCGGGGTCTCCCCGGTGGTGGCGAAGATCCGGCGCAGGTCGGTCTCCAGCGCGTCGAGCATGGCGAGGCGGTCCTCGCTCTGTGCCGGGTCGAGGCCGAGGTGGCGGGCGTCGGCGCCGCCGGGTGCGAGGTCGCCGTCACCGATGTCGTCGACGAGCCGGGCGTATCCGTAGACGGCCATCAGATCGTCGCGCCAGGCCCGCGGCAGGAAGAACGGAGCCACCGGGAAATTCTCGTCGGCGGCCTTGTCAAGGGTTCCGGGTACGGCGGAATCAAGCCGCGTCCGGCGGGCTCGTGTCACTGCGGACCGCCCTGCACGGGGACGGCGTGAGCACCTCGGAGCTGGAGATTATCCGTCATAGCCGTCACATCTCCCGTTCTACACTGCCGACCCAAAACAACCCATTCCGGACACGCCGCCCGCCCTCCCCAGTGCGGAGGACCCCCATGGGCCTTCCACTCAGGCGGTATCGCCCCACTTGCAACGAATCAGCACCGGTACAGCTTACGTTGTACAACGCTCATCGATACGCCGGGGTGCGGGACACCTGTCGAGTGCGCGCCGTGCCGTGCCAACTTTCCCCGTGCGCACCTTGATTGACGTCATCCGGCGGGAGGAGATCTTGCCGGGGCGCGTACGACGAGCCGTGGACGTCCGGCGTCCGGACCCCGGCCGGAACACGCGTGGCGGCCCCCGCCGGATCAGTCCGGCGGGGGCCGCCACGGTGCGGTGGACGGGGCAGGCGCTACTTGCCGGTCTCCCGCTCGTACGCCTTCAGGACCTCTTCGGTCGGACCGTCCATCAGCAGCTCGCCCTTCTCCAGCCACAGCACCCGGTCGCAGGTGTCCCTGATCGACTTGTTGCTGTGACTGACGAGGAAGACGGTGCCGGCCTCCTTGCGGAGCTCCCGGATGCGCGCCTCGGAACGGATCTGGAACTTCCGGTCACCGGTCGCCAGCGCCTCGTCGATCATGAGGACGTCGTGGTTCTTGGCGGCCGCGATCGAGAACCGGAGCCGGGCCGCCATGCCCGAGGAGTACGTCCGCATCGGCAGGGTGATGAAGTCGCCCTTCTCGTTGATGCCGGAGAAGTCGACGATGTCCTGGTACCGCTCCCGGATCTCCTCACGGCTCATCCCCATGGCGAGTCCGCCGAGGACGACGTTGCGCTCGCCGGTCAGATCGCTCATCAGGGCCGCGTTCACCCCGAGCAGCGAGGGCTGGCCGTCGGTGTAGACCTTGCCCCGCTCGGTCGGGAGCAGCCCCGCGATGGCCCGCAGCAAGGTCGATTTCCCGGAGCCGTTGGTCCCGATGAGACCGATCGCCTCGCCCCGGTAGGAGGTGAAGGACACGCCGCGCACGGCGTGCACCTTGCGGATCCCGCGCTCCTCGCCCTTGCCGCGGCGCAGTATCCGGCTCAGTGCCGCGGTGGCGCCGCCCTTGCCACCGCCGCCGCCGTTGACGCGGTACACGATGTGCACGTCGTCGGCGATCACGGTGGGGACGCGCCCCCCGGTGTTGTCCTCAGCCACGGCCGTACCGTTCCTCTGCCTTCCAGAAGTACACGAATCCCGCGACGCCCACCAGGAGCGCCCAGGCGAGCCCGACCAGCCAGACGTGCGACGGCAGGTTCTCGGAGCCGTAGCCGTCGATCATCGCGAACCGGACCAGGTCCATGTAGATGGCCGCGGGGTTGTACTGCAGCACATCAGCGATCCAGGACGGCTTGTCCGCGAGCATCACCGGGATGGAGAACATGACGCCCGACGCGTACATCCAGGTTCGCATGATGAACGGCATCAGCTGTGCCAGGTCGGGGGTCTTGGCACCGAGCCTCGCCATGATCAGCGCGAGGCCGGTGTTGAAGAAGAACTGCATCACCAGGGCGGGAACCACCAGCAGCCACGAGAGCCGCGGGTAGCTGCCGAAGCCGACGGTCACCGCGACCAGCACGATCATCGAGTACAGCAGCTGCTGGAGCTGCTGCAGCGAGAACGAGATGGGCAGCGAGGCACGGGGGAAGTGCAGCGCGCGGACCAGACCGAGGTTGCCGGCGATGGCCCGGACGCCCGCCATCACGGAGCTCTGGGTGAAGGTGAAGACGAAGACACCGGTCACCAGGAACGGGATGAAGACATCCTGCGGAATGCCCCTCTTGGTGCCGAGGATCAGGCCGAAGATGATGAAGTAGACCGCGGCGTTCAGAAGCGGGGTGGCCACCTGCCACAGCTGGCCGAGCTTGGCCTGGCTGTACTGAGCGGTCAGCTTCGCCCGGGAGAACGCCATGATGAAGTGGCGTCGCCCGCGGAGCTGGCGCATGTACTCGAAGAGCCCCGGCCGGGCTCCGCTCACCGTCAGACCGTACTTCGCGGCCAGCTCGGCCGAGCTCAGGCCGTCGTCTGCCGATGGCGGGGTGCTCAGCGCGACCGCACCATCATGGGTTGTGTCACTCACCAGATAAGACTCTCGTATTCAAAATGCGCAGCCAGTCGCGGGCGCGGCTCAGGGCGGACAGGTCCCGAATAGAAAAATACGCCTCATGTTCCCAGAGGCGAGCCTCTCAGATGACCGGAGGGCGGCCTAGTCGCGTCAGCCGCCACACCGTACGCCACTTCATGGGGCGTCGCGGTCCGCAGGGCTTCGACCAGCCCTCCCGGAATCCGCCGAACCAGGCCTTGAGCGCCGGTCCCGACGGCTTGCGGAGCAGCGTCAGCAGCAGCCACACCCCGAGGTACACGGGGACCAGGGGCGCGGGCAGGTTGCGGCGGGCCAGCCAGACCCGGTTGCGGGCCACCATGCGGTGGTAGACGGCGTGCCGGGACGGGGCGGTGGTGGGGTGGTTGAGCACCATGTCGGCGCGGTAGTCGATCAGCCAGCCGGCGTCCAGCGCCCGCCAGGCCAGATCGGTCTCCTCGTGCGCGTAGAAGAAGTCGCCCGGCAGCGGGCCGACCTCCGCGATGACCCGGGTGCGTACGGCGTTGGCGCCGCCGAGGAACGTCGTCACCCGGGACGAGCGCAGCGGGTCGGCGGCCCGCAGCCGGGGCACGTGGCGGCGCTGGGTCTCCCCGGTGTCCGGGTCGGCGATGCGGAAGCTGATGATGCCGAGCTTGGAATCGGCCTCGAAGGCCTGCCGGCACAGCTCGGCGGTGTCGGTGAGCGGCAGCAGCCCGTCGTCGTCCAGGAACAGCAGCGCGTCCACGTCCGCGCCGGACGGCCCGAAGGCCTCGATGCCGACGTTGCGGCCGCCGGGGATGCCCAGGTTCTCGGGCAGCTCGACGGTCCGCACGCCTGCGGGGACGTCCGGTACGGGGGAACCGTTGCCGACGACGACCACCTCGATCCGGTCGCCCTTCTGGGCGGCGACCGAATCGAGCAGGGCGCGCAGCTCGGCCGGGCGGTTGCCCATCGTGATGATGACCGCGCCGAGTTTCATGGGGGTGCTCACTTCAGCCTGCTCGATGCCAGGACCGACACGAGGTGGAGGAGGGTCTGCAGCAGGGCGATGCCGGCCAGCACCGCGACCGCGAGGCGGCTGAAGAAGAGGTCGTCCCGGACCGCGTCCAGGACGGCCGCGACCAGGATCACCAGCGAGGCCTCGACACAGAGGATCAGCCGGTGGAACTTGAGCGCGCCGGCGGCCCGGCGGGCGAAGGCCATGCCGGAGGAGCGCGGCTCGGAAGCCGCCTCCTTGACCGGCGGCAGCCCGCCCTGGTGGCGTGCGACACCGACGAGGTCGGTCTCGGCCTTGATCAGGATGGCACCCAGGGCCGCGAGCGTCCCCAGGAAGGCCCACAGCCAGTCGATCCGCCCGTTGCCCCACAGGTCGGCGGCGCGCAGGCCGAAGCCGACCAGCACGGCCGCGTCACAGAGGTAGGCGCCGACCCGGTCCAGGTAGACGCCGCCCAGCGAGAACTGCTTCTTCCAGCGGGCCAGCTCGCCGTCGACGCAGTCGAGCAGCAGGTACAGCTGGACCATGAGCACGCCGAGCAGCGCGCCCGTGATGCCCGGGACGAGCAGGGCCGGAGCGGCGAGCACCCCGGCGATGGTCATCAGGTAGGTCAGCTGGTTGGGCGTGACCTTGGTGTTGACCAGGTACCGGTCCACACGCAGCGAGACCTCGCGCATGTAGATCCGGCCCGCCCAGTGCTCGCCGCTGCGCCGGTCCTTGACGCCCGGGGGGTGAACGACCGGGCGAAGTTCAGCTACTGATGGTCTTGGCATAGTCGGCGTACGCGTCCCTGATCTGGTCGGTGGACAGGCTGAGGTGTTCCAGGACCGTGAAGCGTCCCGGACGGGTCTGCGGGGCGTAGTCGACGGCCTGCACGAACTCGTCGGCGGTGAAGCCGATCTCCGTGGGCAGGACCGGCAGGCCGTGCCGGCGCAGGACCTCGGCGAAGAGGCCCGATTCCTCGCGGGCTCCGCGCAGGTGCATGGCGAAGGCCGCGCCGAGGCCGACCTGCTCGCCGTGGCTCGCGGCCCGCTTGGGAAAAAGCAGGTCGAAGGCGTGACTGATCTCGTGGCAGGCGCCGGACGAGGGCCGGGTGTCGCCGCTGATCGAGATGGCGATGCCGGAGAGCACCAGCGACTCCGCGAGAACGGTGAGGAACTCGTCGTCCGCGACGGTGCCGGGGTGGCGCAGCACCGCTTCGCCGGCGGTACGGGCCATGGCGGCGGCCAGTCCGTCGATCTGCTCGTCGTTGACCTGGTGCGAGAGCTCCCAGTCGGCGATCGCGGAGATGTTGGAGATGGCGTCGCCGATGCCGGAGCGCACGAAGCGCTCCGGGGCCTCGCGGATCACCGAGAGGTCGATGACCATGGCGATCGGCATCGGGACGCCGTAGGAGCCGCGTCCGTTGTCGTTGTCCAGGGTCGCGACCGGTGAGCAGAGGCCGTCGTGGGCGAGGTTCGTGGCGACGGAGACCAGCGGCAGACCGACCCGGGCCGCGGCGTACTTCGCCACGTCGATGATCTTGCCGCCGCCGAGGCCGACCACGGCGTCGTAGCGCTTGCCCTTGATGTCGTCGGCCAGCTGCACGGCCGCGTCGATGTTGCCGCCCGGGACGCAGTACCAGTCGGCGCCCGGCAGGGCCGGGGCGAGCTTCTCGCGCAGGGCCTGGCCCGAGCCGCCGCTGATCGCGATCGCGAGCTTGCCGGAGGCGGAGATCCGCTGGTCGGCCAGGAGGCCGGCCAGGTCGTCCATGGCGCCGCGGCTGATGTCGACGAAGACCGGGGAGGGGATGAGCCGGGTCAGTACTGGCACGCGATCTCCCGGCCCTTCGCGAGGTCGTCGTGGTTGTCGATCTCGACCCAGGTGACCTCACCGATGGGGGCCACGTCGACGGTGAAGCCCCGGTTGACGAGCTCCTGGTAGCCGTCCTCGTAGTACAGGTCCGGGTCGCGCTCGAAGGTCGCCCTGAGCGCGTCGGCCAGCTCCTCGGCGGCCTCGGCCTCGATGAGGGTGACGCCGATGTACTCGCCGGTCGCGGTGGCCGGGTCCATCAGCTTGGTGATCCGCCGCACACCCTTGTCGCCGTCGGTGATGACCTTCATCTCCTCGTCGGCGAGGGTCTTCACCGTGTCGAGGGCGAGGATGATCTTCTGCCCCTTGCCCCGGGCGTCCAGCAGGGTCCGCTCGACGGAGACCGGGTGGACGGTGTCGCCGTTGGCGAGGATCACACCGCGCTTGAGGACCTCACGGGCGCACCACAGCGAGTAGGCGTTGTTCCACTCCTTGGCCTTGTCGTTGTCGACGAGGACGATCTTGAGGCCGTACCTGGCCTCCAGCTCCTCCTTGCGGTCGTAGACGGCTTCCTTGCGGTAGCCGACGACGATCGCGACCTCGGTGAGGCCGATCTCGGCGAAGTTGGCCAGGGTGAGATCGAGAACGGTCTTCTCGCCGTCCACCGGCACGAGCGCCTTGGGGAGCGTGTCGGTGTAGGGGCGCAGGCGCCGTCCCGCGCCCGCTGCCAGTACGAGGCCGATCATGCGGGGTCTCCTTCGTCGTGAACGGCGGGCGCCCCGGAGGACACCCAGAAGCGGATGGACTCCACCAGCACGACCAGGGCCACGGCCACTGCGAGAGCGGTGAGTGCCAGGGTGAACCCCTGGTCTGCGGTGAGTACGGCCGCGAGTACGGCGACCGCCAGGGTCCGGCCCTCGTGTCCGCCGATGCTGCGGACCAGCCACTGGGGCGGCGCGCCGGTGCCGCCCCGGATGCGGTACACCGTGTCGTAGTGATGGTAGGCGACCGCCGATACGAGTCCGAAGGCCGCGGGAAGCGCCCCGTCGATGTCGCTGCGGGCGGCCAGCGCGAGGATCGTGCAGTACTCGGCGGCCCGGAACACCGGGGGGAGGAGCCAGTCGAGTGCGCCCAGGAGGGGGCGGGCGACAGCTATGCCGGAGCAGACCGTGTAGAAGAGGGCGGCGATGATCATCTGCCGGCTGCCGAACGGCTGCTGGAGCGCGGCCGCGATCAGCGCGCCCGCTCCTACGACCGCGAGCACGGGGGCGGTCCAGGCACCGGGGATCCGCGGGCTTACGGCCGCCACCAGCTGGGCGAACGGGCCGGAGTCGGCGAGGTCCGCGAGTGCCTGCGCGGCCCGGAGCGTGCGCCGGGCCTTGCGGGTCAGCGAGCGCAGCAGCCGGCCCGCCGTGGTGTAGCAGGCCGCGAAGGCGCAGCCGACGAGCAGTGCGTAGAAGACGATCCGGGGTGTGGTGAACGCGGTCAGTACGGCGATCATCGCCCAGCGCTCACCGATCGGGAGCACGATCATCCGGCGCAGCCAGACCGTCCAGGAGACGCTGTCCAGCTTGTCGGAGAGGGCGGCCGTGGGGCTGGAGTTCGCCACCGCGTCGTGGTTCGCCTCGTTGAACGAGAAGTCGATGACATGGCGGCAGGACTGGAGCACCATCGCGCCGAGCGCCAGTACCCAGACGTCGTCGCCGCCCCGGGCCGCGCCGAGCGCGAGGCCCGCGTAGTAGGCGTACTCCTTGGCCCGGTCGAAGGTGGCGTCGAGCCAGGCTCCCAGCGTCGAGTACTGGAGCGAGTAGCGGGCCAGCTGCCCGTCGGTGCAGTCCAGGACGAAGGAGAAGAGGAGCAGCAGGCCGGCCGCGACGTATCCGCCGCGGGTGCCGGTGGCCGCGCAGCCGGCCGCGACCAGCGCGGTCAGCAGGGACGCGGTGGTGACCTGGTTGGGGGTGAATCCGCGGCGCGCGCACCAGCGGGCGAGGTAGCGCGAGTACGGGCTGATGCAGTACGTGGTGAAGAAGCCGTCCCGGGCCTTCACGGCGCTGCGCAGCCGGAGCGCCTCGTCGTCAACGGCGGCGACCGCGGCGAGCCCGGCGGCGCGGGCGCCGTCGTCGGCCGGGACGGCCGCGACGAGCGAACCGAGCTCCGGGCGCTGCACGGCGGTGCCCTCGGCGTCCATCGTGAGGGCGAGCCGGCCGGGCACGGTGCGGTCGGTGACCGTGACGGTGCCGCCGGGCGGGCCGGTGGGAACGCCGGCGCCGACCGCCTTGCTGGTGCTGCTCAGGGCGTGGACCAGGGCGTCGCGCGCCTCGGGCTGCACGGTGAGCGCGCCGGGCACGGTGGCGGCGGGGAAGCGGGGGTCGGTCAGTCCGAGCCGCAGGGCGTGGACGTGGCCGACGAAGCGGGGGTCGACGAGCGCGACCCGGCTGTCGGCGGGAACGCCGGACAGCAGCCGCGCGGCCTCACTGACATCGGCGGCGACCTGTACGTCGAAGCCCAGTGACCGCAGATCGTCCTCGATGGACGATCCGGGCACTGGAGCACCTGTGAGAATGGCGGTCGACAGACGAACTCACTCCTTGGTGCTGACACGGGTCGGCGCGCGACGGCACGGCCCCGATGCGGGCCGGCGGCATGTCGGCAGAGGCTATCGGATGAACGGAAGCGGGAGTTCACTGCCCGTTTATGCTCCGTTCCGGGTGGGCCTGGATCATGCGGCGCCGCCCGCGATCATCATCGTCGATGGCGGCCTCGCCTGACAAAACGCGGTTGGCCTGCCCATAGGGTGGCGCGCATGACATGGCTGATCACAGGCGGAGCGGGATATATCGGGGCACATGTGGTGCGGGCCCTGGGGGAAGCCGGTGAGCGGGTGGTCGTTCTCGACGACCTCTCGTCCGGCAATCCGGGCCGGCTGCCGGACGGGGTCCCGCTGGTCCGGGGCTCGACATCCGACCGCGCGCTGCTGGACCGGGTGCTGGCCCTGCACGGCGTGAGCGGTGTGATCCATCTCGCGGCGAAGAAGCAGGTCGGCGAGTCCGTCGAGAAGCCGCTCCTGTACTACCGGGAGAACATCGGCGGGCTGACCGTCCTGCTGGAGGCCGTCGCGGCCGCCGGAGTGCGGAGTTTCCTGTTCTCCTCGTCGGCCGCGGTGTACGGCGTACCGGAGGCGGAGCTGATCACCGAGGAGGCCCCCTGCGTACCGATCAACCCGTACGGGGAGACGAAGCTCGCCGGGGAGTGGCTGGTGCGGGCGGCCGGGCGGGCGCACGGCCTGTCCACCGGCTGTCTGCGTTACTTCAACGTGGCGGGCGCGGCCGCGCCCGAGCTTTCGGACACCGGCGTCTTCAACGTGATCCCGATGTTCTTCGACCGGCTCACCCGCGGCGAGGCCCCGCTGATCTTCGGTGACGACTACGACACCCCGGACGGCACCTGCATCCGCGACTACATCCATGTCTCGGACCTGGCCGACGCGCACCTGGCGGTCGCCCGGCGCCTTCGCGCCCAGGACGGCCCCGGGGACCTGACCGTCAACATCGGACGCGGCGAGGGCGTCTCGGTGCGTGAGCTGGCGGATCTGGTGGCGGAGGTCACCGGCCTGGACCAGCGGCCCGAGTCCGGCCCGAGGCGGCCCGGCGACGCCTCGAAGGCGGTGGCGTCCTGCGACCGGATCTCCGGGGAGCTGGGCTGGAAGGCCCGGCGCGGGGTACGCGAGATGGTCGGGTCGGCCTGGCGGGGCTGGCAGCTGCACCACCCCGCGCCGCCCGCCCCGTGAGCCGTCCCGAGGGCCCGTCCGGCGCTCTGACCTGCGGCCATTTCTGCAGGTCAGAGTAGTTGGCAACGGTGTTCACTGCCGTGTTGCCCGATACCCCCCGCCCGTAGTTCACTGGCATTGCCCGGACGAAAAGCGTCCGGGTCCGCGCGACGACCGGGAGGCGTCCCCATGGGGGCTGGGCACGACCACGGACATACGCACGGCGGCCCCGCACCCACCGGCACCGCGGCCGCCGCGTACCGGGGACGGCTGCGGATCGCGCTGGGCATCACGCTCACCGTGACGGTCATGGAGATCGTCGGCGGGCTGGTCTCCGGCTCCCTGGCACTGATCGCCGACGCGGCCCACATGGCGACCGACGCGCTGGGCCTGGGCATGGCCCTGCTGGCGATCCACTTCGCCAACAGGCCGGCCGGACCGAACCGAACCTTCGGCTACGCCCGCGCCGAGATCCTCGCCGCGCTGGCCAACTGTCTGCTGCTGCTCGGGGTCGGCGGCTACCTCCTCTTCGAGGCGGTCGAGCGGTTCGTCAGCCCGGCCGAGACCAAGGGCGGGCTGACGATCGCCTTCGCCCTGGTCGGCCTGGTGGCGAACATGGTGTCGCTGTCGCTGCTGATGCGCGGGCAGAAGGACAGCCTGAACGTGCGGGGCGCCTATCTGGAGGTGCTCGCGGACACCCTCGGTTCGGTGACCGTGCTGATCTCGGCGGGCATCATCCTGGCCACGGGCTGGCAGGCCGCCGACCCGATCGCCTCGCTGCTCATCGGCCTCATGATCGTTCCGCGTACGGCGAAGCTGCTCAAGGAGACCCTGAACGTCCTGCTGGAGTCGGCGCCCAAGGGAGTCGACATGGGTGAGGTGCGCGACCACATCACGGCCCTGCCCGGGGTGCTGGACGTCCACGACCTGCACGCCTGGACGATCACCTCCGGCATGCCGGTGCTGTCCGCCCATGTGGTGGTGCACCAGGAGCTGCTCGACTCGATCGGGCACGAGAAGCTCCTGCACGAGCTGCAGGGCTGCCTCGGCGACCACTTCGACGTCGAGCACTGCACCTTCCAGCTGGAGCCGAGCGGGCACGCCGAGCACGAGGCGAAGCTGTGCCGCTGAGCACGTGAGGACCCGTGCGCGCCGGCGGGCGACAGCGCACGACGGCCGCCGGGAGGCCGCCGGAATCGCCGATGTACGGTGGGATCCACTCTCGATCAAAGGTTCCTCGTCTTGACCGAAATCCACCAGCCCCGGCACTGGACGGCCCGCCCCGAGACGCCTGCGGACATCGCCGCCGTGCACGCGGTGAACGCCGCCGCGTTCGAGACCCGGGCCGAGGCCGATCTGGTCGACGCGCTGCGCGAGGACCCGGCGGCCTGGCTGCCCGGCCTCTCCTTCGTCGCCGACGCGGCCGACGGTTCCGTGGCCGCCCACGCCCTGCTGACCCGCTGCCGGGTCGGGGACGCACCCGCCCTGGCGCTCGCCCCGGTGGCCACGGCGCCCGAGCACCAACGCCGGGGCGCGGGGCAGGCGGTGGTACGGGCCGCGCTCGACGCGGCGCGACTGCGCGGGGAGTCACTGATCCTGGTGCTCGGCCATCCCGAGTACTACCCGAGGTTCGGCTTCGTGCCCGCGTCGCGGTACGGCATCCGGGCGGGCTTCGAGGTGCCGGACGGGGCGATGATGGCGCTGGTCCTCGATGGTTCCGCAACCGTGCCCCGGGGCACGATCCAGTATCCGGCGGCGTTCGGGGTCTGACGTGCGCGTCCGGTCCCCGTGGCGCCGCCGGACCGAACATGCCAGGGCCCGAAGTGCCGACAAGCCGCTTTTGTACGGCAGACTTGCGCAGACTCGACGGGACCGGCGCACGGGGCCGGGACCACAGCGAAGGATGGGTATGCCGACCAAACCAGCCACCGCGGCGAACAGCTCGTCGAACGGCGCAGCAGAAGCGATCATGCTCGAACTGGTCGACGAGAACGGCACCACCATCGGCACGGCGGAGAAGCTCGCTGCCCACCAGGCACCCGGCCAACTGCACCGCGCCTTCTCGGTGTTCCTCTTCGACGAGCAGGGCCGGATGCTGCTGCAGCGGCGCGCCCTGGGGAAGTACCACTCCCCCGGTGTCTGGTCCAACACCTGTTGCGGTCACCCGTATCCGGGCGAGGCGCCCTTCGCCGCCGCCGCCCGGCGGACGTACGAGGAGCTGGGCATCTCCCCCTCGTTGCTGGCCGAGGCGGGCACCGTCCGCTACAACCACCCGGACCCCGCCTCGGGTCTGGTGGAGCAGGAGTTCAACCACCTCTTCGTGGGCATGGCCCAGGAGCGGCTGCGGCCGGATCCGGAGGAGGTGGGCGAGACGGCCTTCGTGTCGGCCGGGGAGCTGGCCGAGCGGCATGCCGAGGCGCCCTTCTCGGCATGGTTCATGACGGTGCTGGACGCGGCCCGGCCCGCGATCCGTGAGCTGACCGGCCCGGCCGCGGGCTGGTAGCCGGCGACCGCGGGCGCGGAGGGGCCGGTCAGGGGCGCGTGCTGAGCGGCAGCGCCGCCCAGATGACCTTTCCGCCGCCCGCGGTGTGCTCCACGTCGCAGACCCCGCCGGCCTCTCTGGTGATCTCCCGCACCAGCAGCAGCCCACGGCCGCCCGTCTGCGCGTAGTCGGTCTCCAGCGCCGTCGGACGGTACGGGTGGTTGTCCTCGACGGACACCCGTACCCATGCGGCGTCCACCGCCACCTCCACGGCGAGCTCCGGGGAGAGCAGTGCCGCGTGCTTCACGGCGTTGGTGACCAGCTCGGAGACGATGAGCAGCAGCCCCTGGGCGATGTCCTCGTCCAGGGGTACGCCCTGGCGGTCCAGCAGATCGCGTACGGCGTACCTGGCCCGGGGTACGGACACATCCGTGGCCGGGGCGGTGAACCGCCAGACCCCTTCGTACGACACGGGCCCGGCGGGGACACTCCCGCGGCTCTCCATAGACCGGTACCCGCTCTCCACTCGATGGTGACTGCACGTCGAGTACAGGGTGCGGGGCGTAGTTGGTCCGGTCCGTGCCACTGCGCGGAAGTCGACTCCTATCGACAGAACTTGACCGGACAGCTGCGAATACGTCAGCCCTCAGACCGCTTTTGCTCGTCTCCCGAACCCTTCTCCGGCCCGGCCCGGTCCGCCCCCGTGCGGTCCTGGCCCGTCACGGGTGTCCCTCCGGCCGGCGTCAGCTGGTCCGAGACCATGGAGACGATCCGGCGGCCGCCCACACCGATCGCGATGAGCCCGAGTCCGTCGAAGAGCAGCGCGAGCGAGAAGAAGCAGCCGAGCACGTAGAGGCTGCTGTGCGGCCAGTCGAAGAGGACCAGCAGACCCAGCAGCAGTCCGAAGGCTCCCTGCAGCAGGGTCCAGCCGAACTGCGGGCCGCGCACCACGACGCTGCCGACGAGGCGGAACACCCCACCGGTCAGGAAGAGCAGGGCGGCGAACATGGTCAGCGCCTCGGCCGTGCCGTGCGGGTGGCGGATGACCACGACCCCGGCGGCGATGTTCAGGGCGGCGACCACCACGCCCAGCCAGAAGAAGTTGGTGCCGCGCGACTGGATCGCGTGGAGCAGCCCGACCAGGCCGCCGATCAGCAGCAGCCAGCCGAAGAGGATCATCGAGGTGAGCGTCGCGACGCCGGTGTAGACGAGACCCACCAGACCGGCGACGACGAGCACGCCGCCCAGCAGGGCGAGGCCGCCGAAGCTGCGGCTGAGCTTCCTGCCTTCTTTTACGGGATCGGCCACCGGAAGCTCCTCGGGGTGCGTACCTGCTGCGTGACCCCTTCTTGATCATAGGTTCGAACGGTACGGATAGCATCCGGCGCATGGACCGTACGGAACCCCGGCTGGAGCTCACCGTCGCGGACGGCGTCGCCACCCTCGTCATCAGCAATCCGGCCAAGCGCAACGCCATGACGGCCGCGATGTGGCGGTCGGTGCCGGTGCTGCTCACGGATCTGGCCGCCGATCCCTCGGTGCGTGCCCTGGTGCTGACGGGCGCCGGGGACACCTTCTGCGCCGGGGCGGACATCCCCTCCCTCCGCGACCCGGCACACGCCCCGCAGGAGCTCGCGGTGGCCGCCGAGGAGGCACTGGCCGCGTTCCCCCGGCCGACGCTCGCCGCGGTGCGCGGCTACTGCGTGGGCGGGGGAAGCCAGCTGGCGGCGGCCTGCGATCTGCGGTTCGCCGAGGAGGGCGCGTCGTTCGGGGTCACCCCCGCCAGGCTCGGCATCGTCTACCCCGCGTCCTCGACCCGCCGGCTGGTCGCGCTGACCGGCCCGGCGACGGCGAAGCACCTGCTGTTCTCCGGCGAGCTGATCGGCACCGGGCGGGCGCTGCGGACCGGCCTGGTCGACGAGGTGCTGCCGGCCGGTGAGCTGGACGTACGGGTCGGGGCCTACGCACGGGTCCTGGTGTCCCGTTCGCAACTGACCCAGGCGGCCGCCAAGGAGTTCGCCGCGGGGCGCGAGGACCGGGACGCCCACTGGGCGGACCAGGCCCGCCGCAGCGGCGACACGGCCGAGGGGGTCGCCGCTTTCCTGGAGCGGCGCGCGCCGCACTTCACCTGGCCGGCCCGGGAGTGAGCGCTCCCCTCAGCTGAGGACGAAGCGGCTCTTGGCGCGCCACTCCTCGACGATCGCGGCCGGCGCCTTCTCGGGGGACCCGGCGTCGTAGGGCGGCTGCGGGTCGTACTCGGCCAGCAGCTGCACGGACTGCGCGTACCGGTCCCCGGCGATCCGGCCGAGCAGGGTGAGTGCCATGTCGATACCGGACGAGACGCCGGCGCCCGTGACGTACTTGCCGTCGATGACGACGCGTTCGGCGGCCGGCTCCACGCCGTACTCCTTCAGCGTGTCGAGGGCGAGCCAGTGCGAGGTCCCGCGCCGTCCCTTCAGGAGTCCGGCGGCCGCGAGCAGCAGTGAACCGGTGCACACGGAGGTCGTCCAGGTGCTGGTGGCATCGGCGGCGCGCAGCCAGTCGAGCAGGGTCTCGTTCGTCATCTGGGCGCTCTGCCCCGGACCACCGGGAACGATCACCAGATCGGGCGCCGGGACCTCTTCGAGCGTCCGGTCCGCGACCAGCGACAGGCTGCCGGAGTCGTTGCGCACCGGTCCGGTGCGCTCGGCGACGAAGACGGTCTCCGCGCCGGGGGCATGGGACAGGATCTCGTAGGGTCCGACGGCATCGAGCGCGGTGAAGCGGTCGAAGAGGACGATGGCGATCTGCATGGTGCTGCCTTCCTTCCGGTCAGAGACCGATGGTGAGGGGCCGGGGGTCGGCGGGGGCGGTCCGGCCGGGGGGCGGGTCCTGCGGCCGAGGGGCGAACCGTCTGCGGTATTCGGCGGGTGCGGTGCCCAGCGCCTTGACGAACGCGCGGCGCATCGCCTCCGGAGTGCCGTAGCCGCACAGCCGCGCGATGCCGGCGACACCGTCGGAGGTGTCCTCCAGCAGCCTGCGGGCCTGTTCGAGGCGGACGCGGTCGACGTACCGGCCGGGCGTCATACCGGTCTCGGCGTGGAACGCACGGGCGAAGTGGCGCGGCGAGAGCCGGGCGCGAGCGGCGAGTGCCTCGACGGACAGGTCCCCGCCGGGGTGTTCGGTGATCCAGTGCTGGACCTCGCGCAGCGGTTCGCGGCGGGCCGTCTGGGCGGTGAGCTGGGCGCTGAACTGGGCCTGGTTCCCCGGCCTGCGCAGGAAGACCACCAGATGCCGGGCGATGGCGAGCGCCACCTCCCGGCCGTGGTCCTCCTCGACGAGTGCCAGCGCCAGGTCGATGCCCGCGGTGACCCCGGCCGAGGTGGCCAGTCTGCCGTCCCGCACGAAGATGGGTTCCGGGTCGACCTCGACGGCCGGATGGGTGCGGGCGAGGTGGTCGCAGACCGTCCAGTGCGTGGTCACCCGGTGCCCGTCCAGCTGCCCGGCCGAGGCGAGCAGCAGGGCGCCGGTGCAGACGGAGACGAGACGCTCCGCGTGCGGGGCGTGCCCGCGCAGCCAGTCGATCAGGGCGGGGTCGGGGTCGCGGGTACCCGCGCCGCCGGGGACCAGGAGGGTGTGGGCCGCTCCGGCGTCCGCGAGCCGGCTGTCGGGGACGAGCGTGAGGCCGCTCGACGAGCGGACCGGGGCGCCGTCCAGCGAGGCGGTGCGCAGGTCGTACGAGATCTCCGGGGACCGGGACGCTCCGGCGAAGACCTCCATCGGGCCGCTCACATCGAGGCTCTGGACGCCGTCGAAGAGCACGACGAGCACGGATCGCTGCTTCATGTCCGCCATCCTGAGCCTCGGCCCGGATGGCCGCAATGACGGGTTCCCCACCTTTCCTGCCATGACGCGTCGTGGCGTACCTGATTCGCGGCCCGGGGTTCCGGCACGTACCGACCAGTCGGTAACGTGCGGGGTATGAGTACTCTCCCGCCCCGTGCCGGACGCCGCTGCCACAACGCCCTCAACCCCCTGCACTCCGCGCTCTACTTCTCCCCCGACCTCGGCAAGGAGCTCGCCGGGATCGGGATCACCGACTCCTCCGCCGCGTACTTCGCCGCCCGCTCGGCCGCGATGGGCGCCGTCGGGGCGGGTACGGTCACCGCGACCTTCTACAACTTCAACCACGAGCTCGTCGCCCGGCACGTGCCCGCCGTCTGGGACACCGCCTCACCGGGCCAGGTCCTGGCGGCCCGGCTGCGCGCCGCCGACTCCACGCTGCGCAGGCTGCTCGGCGAGGAGATCATCACCTCGCCCGAGATGGCGGAGGCCGCGCAGCTCGCCCTGCGCGCCACCGAGGGCTGTACGCGACACGCCCGGCCGCTCTACGCCGCCCATGCCGATCTCCCGGTGCCGGACCAGCCGCACCTGGCGTACTGGCACGCCGCGACCCTGCTGCGGGAACACCGCGGCGACGCCCATCTCGCCGCCCTCGTCGCGGCCGGCCTCGACCCGCTGGAGGCCCTGGTCAGCCACACCGCCACCGGCAAGGGCATGGCGCCGCGCTGGATCCTGGTCACCCGCGGCTGGCGGCGCACCGACTGGGAGGCCGCGTCCGAGCGGCTGCGCGAGCGCGGACTGCTCACCGCCGAGGGCGAGTTGACGCAGGAGGGCACCGCGCTCCGGGCCGGCGTCGAGGAGTCCACGGACCGGATGGACCTCGCCCCGTACGAACACCTGGGCGGCGCCGGAGTGGCCCGGCTGACCGAGCTGGGCCGGGGTTTCCTCGCCACGGCGTTCGCCGCGGGCGCGTTCCCGGCGGAGGCGACCGGCTGACCGGACGCGCAGCCGACGGCCGGATTGTGGGGTGGCCGGGCGACACGGCGCCCGGCCACCCGGCAGAATGCAGGCGAGTGGCTCCGGTCCGGCCCGCACGGCCGGCCCCCGGGCCCGACCAGCACAGCCAGCAGGAGAAGGCGAGTCGGTAGAACCGTGACGACGTCCATCGAAGGCAGGATCGCCGAGGAGCTCGGCGTACGGGAGCGACAGGTGAGGGCGGCCGTCGAGCTGCTCGACGGCGGATCGACCGTGCCGTTCATCGCGCGCTACCGCAAGGAAGCTACCGAGATGCTCGACGACGCGCAGCTGCGCACGCTCGAGGAGCGGCTGCGCTATCTGCGGGAGCTGGAGGACCGCCGTGCCGCGATCCTCGAATCCGTACGGGAGCAGGGCAAGCTCGACAGCGCGCTGGAGGCGCGGATCCGGGCCGCCGACACGAAGGCGCGTCTTGAGGACATCTATCTGCCGTTCAAGCCGAAGCGGCGGACGAAGGCGCAGATCGCCCGGGAGGCCGGGCTCGAACCGCTCGCCTCGGGCCTGCTGGACGATCCGTCGGCGGACCCGCTCGTCGCGGCCGCCCCGTTCGTCGACGCGGACAAGGGCGTCGCGGACCCGGCGGCGGCTCTGGAGGGGGCCCGCGCCATTCTCGCGGAGCGCTTCTCGGAGGACGCCGACCTGACCGGCGAGCTGCGTGAGCGCATGTGGACGCGGGGCCGGCTGGTGGCGAAGGTGCGGGACGGCAAGGAGGAGGCGGGCGCCAAGTTCGCGGACTACTTCGACTTCACCGAGCCGTTCACCGCGCTGCCCTCGCACCGGGTGCTCGCGATGCTGCGGGGCGAGAAGGAGGACGTCCTCGACCTCGTCCTGGAACCCGAGGAGCCGTCCCCGGAGCCCGGCCCCTCCTCGTACGAGAACATGGTCGCCCGGCGCTTCGGGGTGAACGACCGGGGCCGTCCCGGGGACAAGTGGCTGGCCGACACCGTGCGCTGGGCCTGGCGCACCCGGATCCTGGTCCACCTCGGCATCGACCTGCGGCTGCGGCTGCGCACGGCGGCGGAGGACGAGGCGGTACGTGTCTTCGCGTCGAACCTGCGCGATCTGCTGCTCGCCGCGCCTGCCGGGACGCGGGCCACGCTGGGGCTCGACCCGGGGTTCCGTACCGGGGTGAAGGTCGCCGTCGTCGACGCGACCGGCAAGGTCGTGGCGACCGATGTGATCCACCCGCACGTGCCCGCCAACAAGTGGGACCAGTCGCTGGCCACGCTGGAGCGGCTGGCGAAGACCCACCACGTCGATCTCATCGCGATCGGCAACGGCACCGCCTCCCGCGAGACGGACAAGCTCGCCGGTGAACTGTGCGAAAAGCACCCGGAGTTGAAGCTCACCAAGGTGATGGTGTCGGAGGCCGGCGCCTCCGTGTACTCGGCGTCCGCCTTCGCCTCGCAGGAACTCCCGGACATGGACGTCTCGTTGCGCGGCGCCGTCTCGATCGCACGCCGCCTCCAGGACCCGCTGGCGGAGCTGGTGAAGATCGACCCGAAGTCGATCGGGGTCGGGCAGTACCAGCACGACCTGTCCGAGGTGAAGCTGTCGCGCTCGCTGGACGCGGTCGTCGAGGACTGTGTGAACGGGGTCGGCGTCGACGTCAACACCGCTTCGGCGCCGCTGCTTTCGCGGGTCTCCGGGATCGGCTCGGGGCTCGCGGAGAACATCGTCGCGCACCGCGACACCAACGGCCCGTTCCGTTCCCGCAAGGGGCTCAAGGACGTGGCCAGGCTCGGCCCGAAGGCGTACGAGCAGTGCGCGGGCTTCCTGCGGATCCGGGGTGACGACCCGCTGGACGCCTCCAGCGTGCACCCGGAGGCGTACCCGGTGGTCCGGGCGATGGTGAAGCGGACGGGCAGTGACGTCGCGTCCCTGGTCGGCAACACGGATGTGCTGCGGTCGCTGCGGGCCGACGACTTCGTGGACGAGAAGTTCGGGCTGCCGACCGTCACCGACATCCTCAAGGAGCTGGAGAAGCCGGGGCGCGACCCGCGTCCGGCGTTCAAGACGGCCACCTTCAAGGAGGGCGTCGAGAAGCTCGGTGACCTGGCGTCCGGGATGGTACTGGAGGGAGTCGTGACGAACGTCGCGGCGTTCGGCGCGTTCGTGGATGTCGGGGTGCACCAGGACGGCCTGGTGCATGTGTCCGCGATGTCGAGGACGTTCGTCAAGGATCCGCGTGATGTCGTGAAGCCGGGTGACGTCGTCAAGGTCAAGGTCATGGAGGTCGACATCCCGCGCAAGCGGATCTCGCTGACGCTGCGTCTGGACGACGAGGCCGGGGCGGGTGCGGGTGCGGGCGCACGGGCCGGGGCGGGCGGCGATTCCGGGTCCGGCGGCTCCAACGGCTCGGGCGGCGAGCGGGGCGGACGCCCGCCGCGCCAGCGGCAGGGCCAGGGCGGCGCGGGGCCGCGTGGCACTCAGGCCGGCGGCCAGGGGCGTGACCGGCGCGGCGGCAACGGCGGCGGCAACGGCGGCGGTCGCCAGGCTCCGGCCGCGGCTCCGGCCAACGGGGCGATGGCCGACGCGCTTCGTCGGGCCGGCCTGCTGGACCCGAAGCAGGGTGGCAAGAAGCGGTAACGGGAGCGTAATCCCGCCCGGGGACATCGGGGCGGGGTGGGGAGAGGTTCGCCCGAGGCGGCCTCCTCCCCGCCCCGCCCTTTGCCATGTCCGGGGACCGTTTCCAGCCACCCCTTCGCCGACGGCGGCCGGGCCCGAGGCGCCTCCCCCAGCTCCGTCGACCAGACCGCCCACCAATCCACCCGATCAGGTCGGTATACCAAGTCGATCTCAAGTCACGATTTCTTTCGAAAATCCTTCAGGCCGACTTGCCCGATTCATGCGCCAAATTCCGCTGCAAATGCGGCAAACGGGGTCGCTCGCCCTTCGATGAGCCCGAAGGCTTCTGGTATACCGTTCGGCTCAACGAGTAGCCAACGAGTGCCCACGCGTCCCCACGCCGGTGCTCGTTGCGCCGTCCTGCCCCCCTGCCGTCCCCAAGGAGGCTCGATCCCATGCGTCAAATTCCGGCCGCTCTGTCGGTGGCCGCACTGCTGGCGATCACCACCGCATGCAGCTCGCTCTCGCCGCCCGGCAAGGAGACCACCGCCCAGCCGCGCCTCACCGACATGCGTCCCGTCCGCGACGGCGGCACGGTCACGATCGGGCTGAAGTCCGATCCCGACAGGCTCGACCCGAGCCTCACCACGACGCTGGTCGCCCGCACCGTGTTCACCTCCATGTGCGAACAGCTCTACGACGTCGACCAGGACAACACGTTCGTCCCGCAGCTGGCCGCCACCCTGCCGAAGATCACCGACGGCGGACGCACCTTCACCTTCACCGTCCGCGAGGGCGCCAGGTTCAGTGACGGTGCCCGGCTGGACGCCGCCGCGGTGAAGGCCTCGCTCGACCGCCACCTGCATCTGCGCGGCTCCGGCCGGGCCTCCGAGATCGACTCCGTCGAGAAGGTCACCGCGACCGGCCCGTACACCGTGCGGCTCTCGCTGAGCCACCCCGACGTACCGCTGCTCGGCCGGCTGGCCAACACCGCCGGGCTGATCATGTCCCCGAAGGCGATCAAGAAGTACGGGGCCGACTTCGCGGCCCATCCGTCCTGCGTCGGCCCGTTCAAGTACGTCAAGCGGGTCGTCGGGGACCGGATCGAGCTGAAGAAGGACCCGCTGTACTACGACGCGGACAAGGTCCATCTCGACGGCGTCATCTACAAGACGATCACCGACGGCTCCATCCGGATGGCCAACATCCGCTCGGGTGACGTACAGATCGGTGACCAGATGGGCCCGGTCGAGGTCCGCAACTCGATGGGTGAGAAGGGACTCCAGCTCCTGAACACCCCGTCGCTCGGCTACATGGCGCTGACCCTCAACGTCGCCAACTCGCACGGCATCGACAAGGACCCCAGCCCGGTCGACAGCCCCTTCGGCCGCGATGTGCGGGTCCGGGAGGCCTTCGACCTGTCGCTGGACCGGGCGCTGATCAACAAGCTGGTCTTCCAGGGCATGTACGAACCGGCCTGCGGCCCGGTGCCGCCGGGGACGCCCCTCAGCTCCCCGGTCACCTGCCCGGGGCGGGACGTGGAGAAGGCGAAGCGGCTGCTCGATGAGGCCGGGGTCAAGACGCCGGTACCGCTGGAGCTGATGATCAACACCACTCCGGAGGACAGCCGTCTCGGCCAGGTCGTGCAGGCCATGGCCGCCGACGCCGGCTTCGACGTCAAGCTGCGCCCGACCGAGTTCGCGACCGGGCTGACCCGGACCCTGGCGGGCGACTTCCAGGCGAGGACCGGCGGCTGGGGCGGTCAGCCCGATCCCGCGGGCAACATCGACAGCCTCGTCGGCACCAAGGGCAGCAACAACCAGGGCAAGCTCTCCGACCCGGCGATCGACCGTCTGATCGTGGAGGGGCGCAGCACCTCCGACGTGGCCGGGCGCCGCGAGATCTACCGCAAGCTCACCGCCGCGATCAACAAGCAGCACGGCGTCATCTACCTCTACCGCAACATCAGCTACGTCTCCGCCTCGCAGGACGTGAGCGGCATCAAGCTCTCCGGTGACGGCCTGATCAGGGTCAAGGAAGCCGGATACACGAAGGGGAGCCGGTGACCACCCTCCGCAGACTGCTCACGTCGTACGTGAGCCGCCGCATCGGCCAGTCGCTGGTGACGATGGTGCTCGTCAGCATCACCGTGTTCCTCGGGGTCCGCGCGATGCCCGGCGACACCGCTCAGGCGCTGGCCGGTGAACAGACCTCCCCGGAGGTGCTGGCCGCGATCCGCTCCGAGTACGGGCTCGACGACAACATCGCCGTCCAGTACTGGCGCTACGTCAGCAACGCGGCCACGGGCGACTTCGGCACCTCGGCCCGGACCGGGCTGCCGGTGCTCGACTCCATCACCCAGGCCCTGCCCATCACGCTGGAACTGGCCGCGCTGTCCCTGCTGATGGCCGTGGTCGTCGGTATCGGGGCCGGGGTCATGGCCGCCGTGCGGCGCGGCAGGCCCGAGGAGTGGCTGGCCAACGGCATCGCCCTGCTCGGCATGTCGATCCCCGCGTTCTGGCTGGGCATCGTGCTGGTGCTGGTGTTCGCCATCGCCATGCCGGTGTTCGCGGCCTCCGGCTTCGTACCGTTCAGCACCGATCCCCTGGAGAACCTGCGGCGGCTGGTACTGCCCGCCATCGTGCTCGGCTCCGGCCTCGCCGCGGTGGTGATGCGCCAGACCAGGGCGGCGATGATCGACGCCATGTCCTCGGACTACGTGCGCACCGCACGTGCCAAGGGGCTCGCCCCGGCCGCGGTGATCGGCCGGCACGGGCTGCGCAACTCGCTCGTCACTGTGATCACCGTGCTGGGCCTGCAGCTCGGCCACCTGATCTCCGGTGCCGTCGTCACCGAGCAGGTCTTCGTACTGCCCGGCTTCGGCAAGCTCACCATCGACGCGGTCTTCACCCGTGACTACGCCATGGTGCAGGGCGTCGTGCTGTTCACCTCGGCCGCCTACATCCTGATCAACCTGCTGGTCGACTTCCTGTACTCGGTCGTCGACCCGCGCATCCGGCTCGGAGGTTCCCGATGACCCTCTCCCCGTCGACGGCGGCGGCGCCCGCCCCGCCCGCCACGGCGCCTCCCGCGTCCCGGCCGCCCACCAGGGCCGCGCGGCTCGCCACCTCGCTGCGCCGGCTCCGGCGCAACCGGCTGGCGCTCGTGGGTGCGGTGCTCTCCGCCCTATTCGTCCTCGTCGCCCTGGTCGCACCGCTCATCGCCCCGTACGACCCGGCGCTGCCGGACTTCGACGCGGCGCTGCGGGAGCCCAGCTGGTCGCACTGGCTGGGCACCGACGACCTGGGCCGCGACCAGCTGTCCCGGGTGCTCGTCGGGGTCACCGCGTCCATGCAGGTCGGGGTGCTGGCCGTGCTGCTGGCCTTCGTCGTGGCCGTGCCGCTCGGGCTGGTGGCCGGCTACTACGGGAGGTTCGCCGACACGGCGGTCTCCCGGCTGACCGACACCATGCTGGCGTTCCCGTTCCTGGTGCTGGCCGTGGGCCTCGCCGCGGTGATGGGCCCGTCCCTGGAGAACGCGACCATCGCGATCGGCATCTCGCAGATCCCGGGCATCGTGCGCGTCACCCGTGCCGAGACCCTGCGGCTCAAGCACCTGGACTACGTCGGTGCCGCTACGGCCAACGGCGGCGGTGACGGCGTGATCCTGTTCCGCCACATCCTGCCGAACGCCACCTCGACCCTCATTGTGCAGGCCACCGTGGGCATCCCGTCCGCGATCATCGGCGAGGCGGTGCTCAGCTTCCTCGGTCTCGGGGTGCAGCCGCCCTCGCCCTCGCTCGGTGTGATGCTCTCCAGCGCCCAGCCGTTCATCGCGGACGCGCCCTGGATGGCGGTCTTCCCCGGCCTCGTCATCGTGCTCGCCACTCTGGCGTTCAACCTGCTCGGTGACGGTGTCCGCGACATCCTCGACCCCCGCGGAGGCTCCCGGTGACCCAAGTCGATACGTCCACCGCGGCCGCCGCGCCGGTGCTCCGGGTCCGCGATCTCACGGTCTCCTTCCACGGCGCGGAGCGCACCGTACACGCCGTGGACGGTGTCTCCTACGACCTGGCACCCGGCGAGGTGCTGGCCGTGGTCGGCGAGTCCGGCTGCGGCAAGTCCGTCACCTCCATGGCCGTGATGGGGCTGCTCCCGCCGACCGCCAGGATCGGCGGGTCCATCACCCTGGACGGCGAGGAGCTGGTCGGCGCGCCGGAGAAGAAGCTGCGCTCGCTGCGCGGCCGCCGGCTGTCGATGATCTTCCAGGAGCCGATGACCTCGCTCAATCCGGTGCTCACCATCGGCCGGCAGATCACCGAGGTGCTCCGCCGCCACCAGGGCCTCGGCCGGCGCGAGGCCAGGGAGCGGGCCGTCGAACTGCTCGGCATCGTCGGCATCCCCGCGCCGCACAAGCGGGTCGACGAGTACCCGCACCAGCTGTCCGGCGGAATGCGGCAGCGCGTGATGATCGCGATCGCCGTCGCGTGCGACCCCGCGGTCCTGATCGCCGACGAGCCGACGACCGCCCTCGACGTGACCGTGCAGGCGGGCATCCTCGATGTGCTGCGCTCACTCCGGGACCGGCTCGGGACCGCGATCGTGCTCATCACGCACGACCTCGGAGTCGTCGCGGACGCCGCCGACCGGGTCCTGGTGATGTACGCGGGCCGCCCCGTCGAACAGGCCTCGGTGGACGAGCTGTTCGCCTCCCCGCAGCACCCCTACACCCGGGGTCTGCTCGGAGCCGTACTGCGTCCCGGCAGCCGGGGCGCGAACGGCCGCGACCGGCTCAACGAGATACCCGGCCTCGTGCCCGATCTGCGCGAGCAGCCCGCCGGGTGCAGCTTCGCCCCGCGCTGCGCCTCGGCGGACGCGGACTGCCTGACGGACCGGCCGCCGCTGAGCAGGTCCGCCGGCACGCACCTGATCGCCTGTCACCACCCGTCCGGTGCGGCCGACTCCGCGCCGGCCCGACCCGCCGCGAGCAAGGGAACCGACCGATGAGCGCCAGCCTCGTCCCACCCGCCCGCACCCCGGGCACCGGAGCTCCGGTGCTGGCCGTGCACGATCTGAAGCGGCACTTCGACGGGTCCGGCGGCTCCGTGAAGGCGGTCGACGGGGTGTCGCTGACGATCATGCCGGGTGAGGTCGTGGGCCTCGTCGGGGAGTCGGGCAGCGGCAAGTCGACGGTCGGGCGGTGCGTCGTGCGCCTGGACCGGCCGACCGGCGGCAGTGTGGAGATCAACGGGAGGGACATCACCGCGCTCTCTCCGCGCGAACTGCGGCCCCTGCGCAAGGACTTCCACCTGGTCTTCCAGGACCCCTCGTCCTCCCTCAACCCCAGGATGACGATCCGGCAGATCATCGCGGAGCCGCTGCGGCTGCACAGGATGGCGAACCGTGCCGAGGCCTCGCGCCGGGTGGACGAGCTCCTCGCCCAGGTGGGCCTGCGGCCCGAACTCGCCGACCGCAATCCCCACGAGCTCTCCGGTGGCCAGCGCCAGCGGGTCTCGATCGCACGGGCTCTGTCGGTCGGCCCGGACCTGCTGGTGGCCGACGAGCCGACCTCGGCGCTCGACGTGTCCGTGCAGGCGTCCGTTCTCAACCTGCTCGCGGACCTCCAGCGCGACCGGGGCTTCGGCTGCCTGTTCATCACCCACGACCTCGCGGCCGTGGAGTATCTGGCGGACCGCATCGCGGTGATGTACCTGGGCCGGATCGTCGAACAGGCCCCGGCCGCAGAGCTGTTCGCCGCGCCGAAGCACCCGTACACGCAGGCGCTGCTCTCCGCGGCGCCGGTGCCCGACCCGGCCGAGCAGCGACGCCGCAGCCGGATCGTGCTCGGCGGCGACCTGCCCAGCCCGCTGGACCCGCCACCCGGCTGCCACTTCCACACGCGGTGCCCGCTGGCCACGGAGCGGTGCCGTACCGAGGCACCGGAACTGCGGACCCTGCCGGTGGCGGCGGACCCGTCGCTCACGCGGCAGGTGGCGTGCCACCTCGTGGCGGACGACGGCAGCGTGCCGGACGCCGCGGTGTCCGCCGCGTAACAGCGCTGTTGGACATGACGGAGCCCGTCCACCTCGCGGTGGACGGGCTCCGTCATGTCCGGGCGGGTCAGCCGACGAGTTCGAGGCCGTCGGCGACGACGCGGCCCGCGTGCAGGACCGTGCGGTCGTCGCTGCGGTCCATCACGGCGGACGCGACGGTCTCGCCCTCGACCAGCAGCAGATCACCCTCGTCGCCCACGGCGAGGCCCGGCCGGTCGGCGACGGACCTCAGGCGCTCCGGGCCGCCCTGGAGGATCGAGTGGCCACCGCGGCTCGCGACGGCCACGCAGTGCTCGATGAGCTCGTCGGCCCGGTAGCGGTTGGTGAAGGCGAGCTGCCAGGTGCGGTCCAGCATGTCGCCGTTGCCGTACGGGGACCAGAAGTCGCGCTGGCCGTCCTCGCCCAGGCCGACCCGCACTCCGGCGGCGGTCAGCTGGGCCAGCGGCAGGGCGTGCTGCTGCTGGGCCGGGGCGATGGTCGCCATCGCGATGTCCAGCTCGGCGAACTCCTCGATGAGGCGCCGGGTCGTCGCCTCGTCCACGGTGCCGAGTTCGTACGCGTGCGAGAGCGTGACCTGGCCGGCCATGCCGAGGGCGCGCACCCGCTCCAGGATGAGGTCGACGCTGAACACACCAAGTGCGCCGGGCTCGTGGAGGTGGATGTCGATCGGCGCCTGATGGCGCTCGGCCAGCCCGAAGACGACGTCGAGGTGGCGCACCGGGTCGCGGTCCAGGGTGCACGGGTCGATGCCGCCGACCACGGCGGCGCCCGAGGCGAGGGCCTGGTCCATCAGCTCCGGCACGCCCTTCTCCTTGAAGAGGCCGGCCTGCGGGAAGGCCATGATCTCGACCTCGCACCGTCCGGCGTGCGCCTCCTTGGCGGCGAGGACCCCCTCGAAGCGCTCCAGTCCGCAGTCCGCGTCGATCTGCGCGTAGCTGCGCACCCGGGTCGTGCCGCGCTCGATCATGCGGCCCAGGGTGTGGGTGGCCCGCTCGGCGACGGACCACTCGTCCTCGCGCCAGTGCGCGCGGTCGTTCATCGTCATGCCCCAGACCCCGGGCTTGCCCGTGTGGGGGCGGAACGGCAGCCCGATGCGGGTGGAGTCGAGGTGGCAGTGGACGTCGGAGAACGAGGGCAGCGCGAGCCGTCCGCGGCCGTCCACTCTCTCGCCGGCGACGACGCGGGCGGGGTCGTGCGGGGTGATCGCCGCTATCACGCCGTCCTTGATCTCGATGTCGCAGGGCTCGCCGCCCCAGGGACGGACGTCTGTGATCAGCATGTGGTGCATCTCCTCGGTTGGCCGCCGGGGTGGGGCGGTCGGGGTGGGTCGGGCCCGGTCCGGACGGCGCCGGCCGGGCGGGTCACTCGGCCGGCAGCACCTCGGCCAGCGCGGCCAGGGACGGCCCCCGGCCGCGCTCGATGTGCGCGTAGGCGAGGGCGTCGGCCAGATCGGGCTTGCCCGCGTAGATCGCGGCGCAGATGTCCTGGTGCTCGGTGCACTGGACGCGCGGGTCCAGGCCGCCGGTGAGGGTGAACAGCCACTGCACCAGGCCGAGCGAGGGCTGAAGTGCGTCCTGGAGGAGCCGGTTCCCGGTCATCGCGACGATCTCGGCGTGCAGGGCGGTGTTGGCGGCGGGAATCTCGTGGACGTCGCCGCGCCGGGTGGCGTCCTCGGCCGCCTCCATGAGCGCGCGCAGCCGGTCACCGCCGCGTCCGGCCGCGCAGGCCTCGGCGGCCCTGCGGGCGGCGAACACCTCCAGGCTCAGGCGCAGGTCGAAGAGTTCCGCGACGTCGCGCAGCGAGAGGTTGCGGACGGACGCGCCGCGCCGGGGGGAGATGACGACCAGGCCTTCGCCGGTCAGCCGGGTGAGCGCCTCGCGGACGGGGATACGGGAGAAGCCCAGGGCCTCCGACAGCTCGCGTTCCCGCAGCCGGGCGCCGGGCGGGTACGCGCCGGACAGGATGCCGGCCCGGATCGTGCGCTCGGCGTGGTCGGCGTGGGACTCACTGGCGTCGGGCGATTCGGTCGTCGTCATCGTGGTGTCGTCTCCTCGAACGGCGGGAAAGTCGGCGGGAACAGCACGTCGGCACCTCGGCGGTGCGCGTCGCGCTCGGCGTAACCCTCCCGCATCGTCTCGAAGAGGCTCTGGGCGCGGCGGCGCAGGTTCGCCAGGTCGATGCCGGGTATCCGGCCGTCGGTCATGACGGGCCTCCCCGCCACGACGGAGTGGGTGGCCTGCCGGGCGGTGCCGTTGAGCAGGAAGGTGCGGACGGGGTCGTCCTGGACACCGTCGCGGATGTCGTCGAGCCGGAACGCGACCAGGTCCGCCTGTGCGCCGCGCTCCAGCCGGCCGAGGTCGGCGCGGCCCAGTGCGCGGGCGCCGCCGAGGGTGGCCGCCTCGACGTAGTGCTCGGCGGGTGCGGCGTCCGCGCGGCCGTCGGCGGTCTTCGCGAGGTGGACGCCCGTGTCCATGCCCCGGATCAGGTCGGGCGGGAAGGAGTCGGTGCCCAGGCAGAGGTTGATGCCCGCGCGCCGGTAGGCGCCGAAGGAGTGCAGCACCTGTCCGTAGCGCAGCGAGGTCTGCGGGCAGTGGATGACGGAGATGCCGGCTGCGGCGAGCACGGCCAGATCGCCCCGGTCCTCGCCGTGCACCGCGGGATGGCGGTCGGTGAAGACGCCGTGCGGCACGAGCAGCCGGGTGTCCAAGAGGCCGGCGCGGGCCAGCAGCTCCAGTGGGGTGCAGCCGTGCGTCTCGCGTACGAGGTCGCGTTCGTGCAGGCCCTGGAGGCAGTGCAGGCGTACGGGGACATCGCGGCGGAGCGCGAGCTCGGCGGTACCGCGCAGCAGCTCATCGGTGAGCGTCTCGATGCGGCAGGGCAGCAGCACCCCGTTGACCAGCGGGTCGCCCAGGCGCGCGGTGTGGTCGAGGAAGCGCTCGGCGTCCCGCAGCCCGGCCCGCCCGCGCTCCTCGTCGAGGGCGACGTGGCGGCCGCCGTCGGGGCGGGCCACGTTGACGCCGGAGCGGTAGGCGGGTCCCAGGTAGCCGCGCAGGCCGATGCGCCGGGAGGTCTCGGCCATGGCGACGAGTTCCTCGTACGGCTCCGCCCAGGCGCTGTGCACCTCGGAGGCGATGGGCATGTACGTGGTGATGCCGTGCAGGGCCAGCTGCACCAGGGCGTACTCGCGGACGGTGGCCCGCTGCGCCGGGGTGAAGACCTCGCGCCTGCGGTGGTCGAAGTACTCCTGCGACCAGAGGAGTCCGGCGGCGCGGGCGGGCGGGGCCCAGGAGTCCAGGACGAGGTGGTCGATGTCGGTGAGTGCGTCCAGGTCGATGAGGCCGGGCATCACCAGGGCCTCGCCGAGGTCCAGGTCCATGTCGACGGGGCCGTCGTAGCCGCGCCCGACGTAGCTGATCGTGTCGCCCTCCCACACGATCTCGCCGTCCCGCAGGAGCGCGTGGCCGCCGTCGCGGTGGGCGAGGACGTGGGTGGCACGCCAGCGGGTTCGCACGGGGCCTCCTGCGGGTGCGGGTGAACCGGTCGCGTTCCGGCCGGGCGACGGGAACGGCGGCTCCCCGGCCGGAACAAGGCGACAGTAGCACTTGGCATACCAAGTGCCCGCACCTTCAGGAGTTATGAGAAATAAGTCGGAATTCAAGCCTCAATCAGTGGATGGGTGAGACAGAGCCCTCACTCTTGGCATACCAACTACGGCCGTATGGGCCGGCCTCAGCTCTCCGTCAGCCGTCCGGCCGTGACCTCGACGCGGCGCGTCGTGTGCACCGCCTCCAGCATCCGGCGGTCGTGCGTGACCAGCAGCAACGTCCCCTTGTACGAGTCGAGCGCCGACTCCAGCTGCTCGATCGCCGGCAGGTCGAGGTGGTTCGTCGGCTCGTCCAGGACCAGGAGGTTGACACCCCGGCCCTGGAGCAGGGCCAGTGCCGATCTGGTCCGCTCACCCGGGGAGAGGGTGGTCGCGGGGCGCATCACGTGATCGGCGCGCAGGCCGAACTTGGCGAGGAGGGTACGGACCTCGGCCGGCTCCGTGTCCGGGACGGCCGCGCAGAACGCCTCCAGCAGCGATTCCGTGCCGTGGAACAGCTTGCGCGCCTGGTCCACCTCCCCCACCACCACGCCCGAGCCCAGGCTCGCGTGCCCCGAGTCCAGCGGGAGGCGGCCGAGCAGAGCGGCGAGCAGGGTCGACTTCCCGGCACCGTTGGCGCCGGTGATGGCGATCCGGTCAGCCCAGTCGACCTGGAGCGAGACCGGGCCGAACGCGAAGCCCCCGAGCACGACCCGCGCCTCGCGCAGCGTCGCCACGACGGAGCCGGAACGGGGGGCGGAGGCGATCTCCATCCGCAGCTCCCACTCCTTGCGCGGCTCCTCCACGACGTCGAGGCGCTCGATCATGCGCTGGGTCTGACGGGCCTTCGCGGCCTGCTTCTCGCTGGACTCACTCCGGAACTTGCGAGCCATCTTGTCGGAGTCGCCCGCCTTGCGGCGTGCGTTCCTGACGCCCTTGTCCATCCAGGAGCGCTGCATCAGGGCGCGGCCCTCAAGGGCGGAGCGCTTGTCCGCGAACTCCTCGAACTCCTCGCGGGCGTGCCTGCGGGCCCGCTCGCGCTCCTCGAGGTAGGCCGCGTAGCCACCGCCGTAGAGGTTGATCTGCTGCTGGGCGAGGTCGAGTTCGAGGACCTTGGTGACCGTGCGCATCAGGAACTCGCGGTCATGGCTGATGACGACCGTGCCGGCGCGGAGCCCGCTGACGTACCGCTCCAGCCGTTCCAGGCCGTCCAGGTCGAGGTCGTTGGTGGGCTCGTCGAGCAGGAAGACGTCGTAGCGGGAGAGCAGCAGCGAGGCGAGGCCGGCGCGGGCCGCCTGGCCGCCGGAGAGGCTGGTCATCGGCGGGTCCAGGCCGACGGTCAGGCCCAGGTCGGCGGCGACCTCCTCGGCGCGTTCGTCCAGGTCGGCGCCGCCGAGGGCGAGCCAGCGCTCCAGTGACTCGGAGTACGCGTCGTCGGAGCCGGGCGCGCCGTCGACGAGGGCCTGGGTGGCCGCGTCCATCGCCGCCTGGGCCTCGGCGACACCCGTCCGGCGGGCCAGGAACTCCCGCACCGTCTCGCCGGGGCGCCGCTCCGGTTCCTGCGGCAGGTGGCCGACGGTGGCGGTGGGCGGGGAGAGCCGCAGCTCACCCTCCTCCGGCTGGTCGAGTCCGGCGAGGAGCCGCAGGAGCGACGATTTTCCGGCGCCGTTGACTCCGACGAGACCGATCACGTCACCGGGAGCGACCACGAGGTCGAGTTCGGCGAAGAGAGTGCGGTCGCCGTGTCCGGCGGCGAGGTCCTTGGCGACGAGGGTGGCAGTCATCAGGGGGTCGATCCTAATCGGCGCCCGGGACTGCCGGTCGCCGAGGCATCGCCCTGGCGGTGGACCTCGGCTAGGGTCTTTCGTTTGGATCGGGTGGGCCGGGCAGAGACGAGCGGCGGTGCGGCAGTGTCGGAAGTGATCGTGGTGGGCGGTGGGGTCAGCGGCCTCACCACGGCGGTGGTGCTGGCCGGACGCGGCCACCGGGTGCGGGTCTGGTCCCGCCAGCCCGCGGCGACCACGACGTCCGCGGTGGCGGGAGCCCTGTGGTGGCCGTACCGGATCGAGCCGCAGGACCGGGTCGGGGACTGGTCACTGGCTTCGCTGCGCCGGTACGAGGAACTGGCCGCCCGCCCCGGGGAGACCGGGGTACGGCTGGTCGCCGGTCTGCACCGGGGCGAGCGGCTGGCGGCGCTCGGGGCGTGGGCCGGGCAGCTGAGGGATGTGGTGGAGAGCGCCGAGGGGCTGCGGTGCCGGCTGCCGCTGATCGACATGCCGGTGCACCTGGACTGGCTGGAGGAACAGGTCAGGACGGCCGGGGGCTCGGTCGAGCGGCGCACGGTCAGCTCCTTCGACGAGGCGGCGGCGGAGGCGGCGACGGTGGTCAACTGCACCGGGCTCGGTGCCCGTGAGCTGGTCCCGGACACCGGGATGCGGCCGGTGCGCGGTCAGCTGGTCATGGTGGAGAACCCGGGGATCGAGGAGTGGTTCACCGAGGCGGACCCGGCGTCGGACACGACGACGTACTTCTTCCCGCAGCCGGGCCGGCTGGTGCTCGGCGGCACCGCGGGCACGGACGACTGGAGCACCGTGCCCGATCCCCGCGCGGCCGAGGAGATCGTGGCGCGGTGTGCCCGGGTCCGGCCGGAGATCGCCCGCGCCCGGGTCATCGGACACCGGGTGGGGCTGCGGCCGGCCCGGGACGCCGGGGTCCGCATCGAGGCCGAGCCGCTGCCCGGCGGCGGGCGCCTGGTGCACAACTACGGGCACGGCGGCGCGGGCGTGACCGTGGCCCTGGGCTGCGCGGAGGCGACGGCCCGGCTGGTGGACTGAAGCGGACCGCGCACGGCCGGCGGGCGGACCTCAGTCGGTGGCCCGGCTCGAACCGCCGGGCCCCTCCCCGCGCTCGGTGGTGATCTGGCTGCCGCCGGGACCGATCCGGATCTCGAAGTCGCCGTCGTACTTCGCGTGACCCTCGATGACGGCGGACTCGACCGCCTCGACGCCGAACTCGCGGCGCACGATGAGCGGGTCCTCGCGCAGGTCCCGCATCAGGGCCACACACATCCCGATCATGACGATCGTGAAGGGCGCGGCCACCAGGATGGTCAGGTTCTGCAGGCCGGCCAGCGCGTCGCCCTTGCCGTTCCCGATCAGCAGCATGACCGCCGCCACCGCACCGGTGGTGACGCCCCAGAACACGACGACCCACTTGGCCGGTTCGAGGATGCCCTTCTGCGACAGGGTGCCCATCACGATGGACGCGGCGTCCGCGCCCGACACGAAGAAGATCCCGACCAGGATCATCACGAGCAGACTCATCAGCGTGGCGACGGGGAACTGCTGGAGCACACCGAAGAGCTGGGCCTCCTGGGTGTCGGCGCCGTCGAGCTTCCCGGCCTCCTGGAGCTTGATGGCGGTGCCGCCGAAGATCGCGAACCAGATCAGGCTGACCGTGCTGGGCACCAGGATGACCCCGCCGATGAACTGACGGATCGTCCGGCCCCGGCTGATCCTGGCGATGAACATGCCGACGAACGGGGTCCAGGAGATCCACCAGGCCCAGTAGAAGACGGTCCAGCTGCTGAGCCAGTCGGCGACCTCGCCCTCGCCGGTCGCCTCGGTGCGCCCGGCGAGCTGGGGCAGATCACCGATGTAGGCGGCGATCGAGGTGGGCAGCAGGTCGAGCACGATGATGGTCGGGCCCGCGATGAACACGAACACGGCGAGGATCAGGGCGAGCACCATGTTGATGTTGGACAGCCACTGGATGCCCTTCTCCACGCCGGAGATCGCCGAGGCGACGAACGCCACGGTCAGCACGGCGATGATCAGGACGAGCAGGCCGGTACCGGTCTTCTCCTTCCAGTTCAGCTCGTGGAAACCGCTGCCGATCTGGAGTGCGCCGAGGCCGAGCGAGGCCGCCGAGCCGAAGAGCGTGGCGAAGATGGCGAGGATGTCGATCAGCCTGCCGACGCCGCCGTGGGCGTGCCGGGCGCCGATGAGCGGTTCGAAGACGGCGCTGATCGTCTGCCGCCTGCGGCGCCGGAAGGTGCTGTACGCGATGGCGAGACCGACCACCGCGTAGATCGCCCACGGGTGGAGCGTCCAGTGGAAGAGGGTGGTGGCCATCGCCGTCTGCATCGCCTCGGCGGCGTCGGCGGGGTGGGTTCCGGGCGGATGGTGGACGAAGTGCGCCAGGGGCTCGCTCACCCCGTAGAACATCAGGCCGATGCCCATGCCGGCGCTGAACATCATGGCGACCCAGGACACGGTCCTGAATTCCGGCTCCTCGCCCTCCTGGCCGAGGGTGATCTTTCCGTAACGGCTGATGGCGAGCCAGAGTGCGAAGACCACGAATCCGGAGGCGGCCAGCATGAAGGCCCAACCACCGTTGTGCATCAATCCGTTGAGCAGGGTGCTGGAGACGTCCTCCAGCGAGTCGGTGGCCGTGGCCCCCCACACCACGAAGGCGAGGGTGAGGACGGCGGTGACGCCGAACACCACCCGGTCGGTCGTGGGGCGCCGGCCCTGGGTCGGGTCGCCGGGCAGATCCGCCGTCACCGACAGATCCCCCCTTTCACCCTTTCTCTGATCGTCCTGCGACACGAAAGGCACCTTTCACGGAGGCTGGAGTTTCGCTCTCCGTAGGCAGTACCACACGCGGTGCACAACTTCCGGGATCAACAAGCGGTATCGGCTTGACCGTTTATGAGGTGGTATGACGCACGTGCGTCCAGCAGGAGCGGGATCAGCCTCCGGGCGGGCTGGGCCAGCGGTACGTACACACCGTCACCGTCGGGCCGGGAGGTGACGCCGTGCAGCGCGAGTTCGTCCCCGGCCCCGGCGAACTGGGCCGCCGTGAGCCGGTACCCGCAGGGCGGATGCGCGAGGACGTCGCCGGGCCCCGGGGCCTCGTTGTCGGCGCCGCCCAGCAGCACCGGACCCCGGCCGGTGGACCCGGCCGCCCTGGAGCGTGCGGTGGCGGCGGCGATCTCGCCGCGCCGCTCCTCGGCGTACGAGAACAGTCCCTTGAGGGCGGCGAGTTGGGAGTGCACCCGGCGGCGGTCGTTGAGAGCGGGGTCGGCCCGCTCCGCGTCGGTGAGCGGATCCACGCGGGACTCGACGAGCAGGGTCACCGCGCCTTTGAGGCCCGCCGCGTTGCGCAGGATGCGCTCCTGTCCGTCGCCCGCCGTCTGCCTGACCGGCCGGCCGGTGACCGGGTCGGTCCAGATTCCGTAGAGCCCGCTGTCGTGTCCGGCGTCCCGGGCGGCCGGACGCACATGGTCCTCGGCCAGCACCTCCGACTCCTCGCGCACCCGGCCGTCCACGTTGGGATTGCGGGGCCACAGTACGGCCAGGTCCTTGTCGTAGTAGGGCGGGCTCGCGCCGTACTCGTGCAGGTCGTAGACCACATCGGGCCGGTCCTCGCGCAGGACCGCCGCGATGGCGCGGGCCTCGGCGGTGCGCAGTGCGAGGTGGTCGCGGTTGATGTCCACCCCGTCGGAGTTGCCCCGGGTGCCGGCGGCACGGCCGTCGGGGTTGGCGGTGGGCACGACGAGGATCTCGGTGCGGGAGAGGAGGTCCTGGGTGGCCCGGTCCCTGGCATAGCCGAGGTCACGGATCGTCGTCAGACAGGCCTCACGGGCCGCCGGTTCGTCGCCGTGCTGGCTGCACACGAGGAGCACCTTGAGCGCGCCGGGGCGCCGGCTGCCGATCCGGACCAGCCGCAGCGGGCGGCCCTGCTTCGTCGTGCCGATGCGCCGGACGGAGACCCGGTCGCTGTGCCGGTCGACGGCCGCGAGCAGCGCGCGCTCACCGGCCGCGCCGGTCCAGCGCGCCCCGCCGGCCGATTCGAATCCGGTACGCGGCGGCGTCCGCGCGGCCTCGGCGGACCCCGTGAGCAGCGCGCCGGCCAGCACGGTGGCGACGGCCGCCAGCACGAGGCCGCGGCGCGGGCGACGGCCCGAGCGGGCACCCCGCACTCGTGTCGGCATGGCCGGAAGGTACCGTGCCGGGCGCCCGCGCGACAGGTCTCCGGCCGTGCGGGACACCCGGGGCCGCGCCGTAACCGCTGTGCGCCCGCCAGGGATTACCGGGAGGCTCTAGGCTGGCGGGGTCCGTGCTGTCCGGCCGGGGCCCCGGCTGTCCCCGGCTCCCTCCCGCGCTTCAGAGGAGCGTCCCTTGCCCCGTCCGATCCCCGATGCCTCCCGCGACGCACGCCCGACCCTGGAAGCCGTGGCGGCTCTGGCAGGGGTGTCCCGGGCGACGGCCTCCCGGGTGGTCAACGGCGGTGCCGGGGTTCGGCAGCCACTGGTGGACCAGGTGCGCAAAGCGGTCGACGAGCTGGGCTACATACCGAACCATGCCGCCCGGACGCTGGTGACCCGGCGCAACGGAGCGGTCGCCGTGATCATCGACGAGCCCGAGGTCCGGATATTCTCGGACCCCTTCTTCTCCCAGCACATCCGTGGCATCAGCCGCGAACTCATCACGTATGACGCCCAGTTGGTGTTGCTCCTGGTGGAGGGAAGCGGGGATTTCGACCGGGTCACCCGTTATCTGGCCGGTGGCCACGTGGACGGAGTGCTGGCCTTCTCGCTGCACACGGACGACGAGCTGTCCGCGGTCATCAGCCGGTTCCGGGTGCCGACGGTGTACGGCGGGCGGCCCGGACGGCCGGGGGCGGCCTCCGGACTCGCGGTCCCCTATGTCGACTGCGACAACCGCGGCGGCGCCCGGGAGGCCGTACGCCATCTGGCCTCGCTCGGCCGCCGCCACATCGCGCACATCGCGGGCCCGCGCGACCAGACCTCGGCGCTGGACCGCATCGACGGCTACTTCGACGTGCTGCCCGACGGCGATCCCGCGCTCGTCGCGGACGGCGACTTCACCGCGGAGGGCGGCGCCCGCGCCATGGCCGGCCTGCTGGCGAGGCGGCCCGACCTGGACGCCGTCTTCGCCGCCAACGACCTGATGGCCTCGGGCGCCCTGCGGGTGCTGCGCGAGCACGGCAGGCGGGTGCCGCAGGACGTGGCGCTGGTCGGCTTCGACGACATGGAGTCGGTCGCCGAGACGACCGATCCGCCGTTGACGACGGTCCGTCAGGATGTGGTGAGCATGGGCAGGTTGATGGTCAAGCTGCTGATGGAACGGCTTGAGGACGGGACCGGCGACGCCGGTTCGGTGATCATGCCGACACAACTGGTCCGCCGCGCCTCGGCCTGATCCGCACGCCCCGCGGTCGCCGGGTGACCGGACCACGCCGCGGCGCCCCTCAGCCGGGCATTGCCCCCGCACGCCGCCGGGCCTCCGCCGCCCGGTGGGCCGCTCTCGCCCGGCGCGCCCGGGGCAGGTACCGCAGCCGCTCCGGCAGCACCGGTACGACCACCCGCGCCACGGCACAGAACCGCCGCAGGGCCCGCTCCTGCCCGTCCGTCCACTCCAGGCCGATCGCCTCGCGCGCGTCCCGGGGCATCAGCCCGATGGTGAGGAAGCGGCGGAACCGGGCCAGCGGCACCAGGAGCACCGGCCACAGCGCCCTGAGCAGCACCCGCAGGAGGAGGGGGCCCCGGTCCGGCGGCGGTACGGGGGTACGGGGGGCGACGAGCTCGTCGACGACGACGGTCCGCTCGATTTCCTCGGCCAGCATGGCGCGGTAGTAGGGCCAGAACTCCTCGATCGTCTGCGGCATGTCCCGGTCGTGGATCCCGAGCACCCGGCCCACCTGGAGCCACTCCCGGTACAGGGCCCGCTCCTGGTCCCCGTCGAGCGGGCGGATCAGATACCGCGCCGCGTGCCGGTACACCGGGAATCCCGTGGCGTGCACCCATGCGTAGTTCTCCGGCGACAGCGCGTGATAGGGGCGGCCCCGGGTGTCGGTGCCCTGGATGGTGCGGTGCAGCCGGCGGAGCCTGCGCCCCTCCTGCGCGGCCTCCGCTCCCCCGTACACCCAGAGCTGGAGCGAGCTCAGGGAACGCTCACCGCGTCCCCACGGGTCCGTACGGAAGACGGAGTGCTCGTCGACGCCCGCGCCGACCGCGGGATGGGCGACCTGGAGGGTGAGGGCGGCGGGCAGCATCAGCAGGGCCCGGACGTCACCGGACAGGCTCCACAGCACACCCCCGGGCGGGGGCGGTACGGGTTCCGGCTCGCTGCTCATTCGGTTCTCCCGGCGGTCTGCGGGCGCCCGGCCCGGCGACCGGTCCCCCTCGTGATCCAGTATGCGAGCGCTTCGTACGTCACGCGCACCGGCCCCGCCGCCCCTTGCCGCAGGCCCGCCCGTCGGCACTGTTGACGACCTCGTGAAACAAGTCAATAGTATTTGTAACTTTGACTCACGGCAGCAGACGGCCCCTCACATCCCTTTCGGATCAATGGAGTTGGACCGTCAACTGGAAAGCCGGTACCCGGACAGGGAGGGCGCACCATGGGCCGATACAGCCGTCTGCACGAGATTCGCCGGATGGATCCGGCGCGCGACTACGCCGAGATCCTCCGCCTGATCTCCCAGTACGAGTTCCCCTGGGACTACCGGCAGGGGGTGAGCGTCGCCTTCCTGCGGGATTACGGCATCCCCCGGATCTCCGTGCTCCTGGACCGGACCCAGGAGTTCGAACGGGCCGGGCAGAAGCGGTACGACGACACGGTGCTGATCGGGTACGAGATGGCCGCCGACGGATTCGACTCGGAGCGCGGGCGGGCGGCCGCGCGCCACCTCAACCGGATCCACGGCAAGTACCGGATACCCAACGAGGACTTCCTGTACGTCCTGGCGACCACCGTCGTCGGGCCGAAGCGCTGGATCGACCGCTTCGGCTGGCGCCCCCTGTGCCGGGTGGAGACCGAGGCGCTGACCGAGGTGGGCCGGAAGATGGCCGCGATGATGGGCATCGAGGACGCGCCGGACACCTACGAGGGGTTCGAGCGGCTGCTGGACTCCTACGAGGAGCGGATGTTCGCGTACGACCCGGCGAACCGGCGGGTCGCCAACGCCACGTTCCGGACCATGGCCGCCTGGTACCCCCGCCCACTGCGCCCGGTGATCGCACGCTTCTCGCTCGCCCTGCTGGACGAACCGCTGCTGCGAGCCCTCGGATTCCGCGCCCAGCCCCGCTGGGCCCGCTCGGCGGCCGCCGCATCGCTGCGGGCCCGCTCGCGGTGCGTGCGCCTCCTCCCGGCACGGCCCCGCTGGCTGCCCTCACGCCCGCAGCCGCGTTCCTACCCCTTCGGCTGGCGGCTGGACGACCTGGGCCCGCACTGGGCGGGCAGCCGCCCCCTGGAGCCGCTGCCCGACGAGACGGCTGCCGCCGCCTGAACCGTGCCGGGCGGCGGCGGGCGCCGCACCTCGGCGGCGCCGGCGACCGGGTCAGCCGACGGTCGCCGCGCTCGGCGAGTCGCCGGGGGCGGCGTCGGACGTGCTGGCGGTGAAGAGCTGAGCCAGCACGGTGTAGGCGGCGCCGGACGCGTGGTCGAACGGGCCCGTCGCGGTGAGTTCCAGCGTGGGGTGCGGCGTGGCGCTGTGGGCGTAATGACCGCGGAACACCTGTTCCGTGCGCGCCGTGAGCGCCGGAATGTTCATCTCCGGCGTGAACGCCATGACGACGCCCTCGGGGCCGAACATCTTGGCGGCGTTGGCCGCGGCGGCGCCGAGCCGGTCCGCAGCGCTCTCGATGACGTCATCGCCTCCGGCGAGGCCGTCCGGCGCCACCCCGCGCCTCTCCAGCTCGCGCTCGATTCCCCAGCGGCTCGACCAGGTCTCGAGGCAGTCCTGCGCTCCGCAGTGGCAGGGACGCTTACTGCCGGTGCCGACGCAGGAATGGGCGAATCCGCCCGCGGTGCCGTTGAAGCCGCGGTGAATGCTTCCGTTCACCACCACGGAGGCACCGAGGCTCTCCCCGACGCTGAAGATCACGAGGTTGCGGCCGCCGGGCCCTCCATCGAAGAGCAGCAGACCGGAAGCCACGGAGTTGACGTAGCTGTCGATGACGACCGGGGTGTCCATCAGGGACGCCAGCCGGCGCCGGAACGCGACGTTCTCCCAGCCCATCGAACCGCTGTGCCTCACTATCCCGCCCTGCTGGTCGACGACACCCGACACGGCGACCCCGACCCCGACGAGCGTGGCCGAGGCCCTGCTCGCGGTCGTGAGGCGCACCGCTCGGGCGATGGTGTCGGCCGCATCCTCGGGCCGCGTGGAGGTGAGCTGCTCCTGATGCGAGGCGACGACGTCGCCGCGCATGTTGACCAGCACCACATAGGCCTCGGTGCTCGACAGCCTGACCCCGGCGGCGAGCACTCCGTCACTGCTCAGATCGAGCAGCCGGGCGGGCCTGCCTCCGGTACTGCGGCCCGCCTCGGTCTCCGCGAGCAGCCCGGCGCCCAGCAATCGGGCCGTGATGCCGGTGACGGTGGCCGGGCTCAGCCCCGTCTCGACCGCGATCCGCGCTCTGGCGACGGGGCGGCGCACCCGCACGGCATCGAGGACCAGGGCTTCGTTGATCTCCCGGATCAGGGCTTTGCTCCCGGCGCGTGGCTTCATGACTGACGTTTCCTCCTAATGATCCAGCGGACAGGCGCCCCGTAGAGCGAGGCCCAGTGTAATTTATTCGGTCATTGACAGAAGTTATACGCTGGTTAGCTTCCACACCATGAATGACCACCTCGGAGCGGGTCAGGGGCATCGCCCCCAGGGCCCGCCCATCCGGATTCACCTGAGCGTCGCGCCCGCGGAACGGCGGGCGTTCTTCCCGGCGCCGACGCTCGGCGCGCTGGCCGCTCTCGGCGAGATCACCGAGAGCGAGCCGCTCGCGCTGCACACGCCCGACGAATTCGGCCGCGCCCTCGACGGTGTGCAGGTACTCGTGACCGCCTGGGGGTTCCCCCGGCTCGACGCCACCCGCCTCGCACTCGCCCCCGATCTGCGGTTCGTCATGCACGCCGCATCCTCGATCCACTGGCTGGTGGGCGACGACTTCTGGGCCACCGGTCTGCCCGTCTCGCAGGCGGGAGCGGCGATGGGTCCGGCTGTGGCGGAGCTCTCCCTCACGCTGACGCTGTCGCTGCTGCGTCGCACCCACCGCCTCGATCACGCCCTGCGGTCCGGCCAGGACTGGGACACGGCCAGGGAGACGGGGCGCGGGCGCGAGATCAGCGGGGCGCGCGTCGGCGTTGTCGGCGCGTCCCGCACCGGCCGTCACTACATCCGCATGTGCCGGGCGCTCGGCGCCGATGTACGCGTCCACGACCCCTACATCCCGCCCGGCGATCCACTCACCGAGCTCCGCACCGGGCTGGCCGAGCTGCTGGCCACCAGTGACGTCATCGCGGTGCACGCACCCGCCACCCCGGAGACCCACGGAATGATCGGTGCCGGGGAGATCGCGGCGATGCGGGACGGGGCGCTGCTCGTCAACACCGCCCGGCCCTCGGTGGTGGACATGGACGCGCTGTACGCGGAGGTCGCCTCGGGGCGGATCGACGCCGCGCTCGACGTGTTCGCCAGCGAGCCGCTGCCCGTCGACGACCGCTGGCGCGGCCTGCCGAACGCCCTGCTGACGCCGCACATCGCGGGCGCGACCGCGGACTCGCGCCGGCGCGCCGGGCGGATCGTCGTGGAGGAGATCCGCCGCCACCTGACGGGACAGCCTCTGGAACACGCACTTACGCGCGGCGACTTGGCGAGGATGGGATGACCCGGACCACGGCACGCAACGTCCTGCTGATCCACTGCCACGACCTCGGACGCTTCCTCGGGGCGTACGAGGTCCCCACGGTCGTCACCCCTCATCTGGACACCCTCGCCGCCGAGTCGGCGCTGTTCGAGTCGGCGTTCGCCACCGCACCGCACTGCAGCCCCGCCCGAGCCTCCCTCTTCACCGGCGCCTATCCGCAGACCAACGGCGTACTCGGCCTCACGCACGACCCGTTCGGATGGGACCTCACCGATCCGTCGGCCCACGTCGCGAGCAGGCTGGCGGCCGCCGGCTACACCACCGAACTGATCGGTGTGCACCACGAGTCCAGGGTGCTTCCGGACGAGATAGTCGCTGAACGGCTGGGGTTCGACCGGGTGCGTTCCGGCGGCGACCGGGACACGGTCGTCGAGCGGACCGTGGACGCCCTCGACCGGGCGGCCGTGTCGAACGCTCCCTTCTATCTTCAGGTCGGCTTCCACGAACCGCACCGCACGCCCGCGCGCGACGACCGCCCCGGCGTGATGGGCTTCCTCGGCGACACGGTGAGCCCGGACAGCTCCCTCGGGATCACCGTCCCCGCCTATCTCCAGGACGACGCGGGAGCCCGCGAGGAGATCGCCGAACTGCAGGGAGCCGTACGCCACATGGACGAGGGTGTCGGGCGGGTCCTGGCCCGCCTCGACGCGCTCGGCCTGAGCGACGACACCGTCGTGGTGTTCACCACCGACCACGGCCTGGCGCTGCCCGGCGCGAAGTGCACCCTCTACGACCCGGGCCTGGAAGTCGCCCTCCTCATCCGGGCGCCCGGTCGCGAGCAGTGGCCGGGGCGCCGCGTCGTACAGATGGCCAGCCATGTCGACGTACTGCCCACCCTGCTCGAACTCGTGGGCCTGCCCGCTCCCGTGGGCCTGCCGGGCACCAGCCTGGTGCCGGCCGTGGAGAGCGGCACGGTGCCGCGGACCCACACCTTCGGCCAGCTCACCCACCACATCTACTACGACCCCAAGCGTTCGGTCCGCTCCACCTCGCACAAGCTGGTCGTCAACTTTGCCAACGCCCCGCGTGCCATGGACCCCACGCAGTCCTGGGTGCGCCGCAGCCTCCCGGCCGACCTGCGGGGGCCCACGGTGGAGACCAGCCCGGTCGTCGAGCTGTACGACCTCGTGCGCGATCCCCACGAGCGTGACAACCGCGCCGATGACCCCGCATACGCCGGCGTTCGCGGCGAGCTCACCCTCGCGCTGTCGCAGTGGATGCGTGACGTCGACGACCCGCTGCTGACCTCCCCGCCCCTGCTGGGCCGCCATCAGGACGCCCTCACCGTGCTGGCCGGCGCCGCACCTCACGGCGGATCCGCCACTCCGCGCGACGCATCCACGACCGGCCCTCGCTCGCTCCCCGGCAAGGCCGTCGCACAACGAGAGAGAGAACGAGCATGAGCACACGACTGCTTCGCTGCGCGGCCGTCGCCGCGGCCGCCACTCTGACCGCCTCCGCCTGCTCGGCGTCGGGCGCCGGCGACGGCAGGTCCGAGGTCACGGTGTGGATGTACCCGGTCATCAAGGACGAGGCCGCGAGCAAGAAGTTCTGGGAGCGGACGGAGTCCACGTTCGAGAAGTCGCACCCGGACACCGACCTGAACATCGAACTCCAGACCTTCGACAAGCGCGACGCGCAGATCTCCGCCGCCCTCGCCGCGGGCACCGGCCCGGACATCGTGCTGATCACCCCCGACCAGGCCGCCACCTACAACAAGGTCCAGGGGCTGCTGCCCGTCGACGACGCCGTCGCCGCCCAGCGGGGCGCGTTCTTCCCCGAGACCCTCAAGGCCGCCACCATCGACGGCAAGCTGTACGGCGTACCGGTCTTCCAGAACATCAACAGCACCGCGTACAACACGAAGATATTCGCCGACGCCGGGCTCGCCCTCCCCAGAACCTGGGACGACGTGCGTAAGGCCGCGCCGGTGCTCGCCAAGAAGGGCATCGCCGTGATGGATTACGCCGGCAGCCCCGAGCAGACGCTGAACCTCTCCTTCTACCCCCTGCTCTGGCAGGCCGGTGGCCGGGTCTTCAGCGGCGACGGCAAGGACGTGGCCTTCGACTCCGCGGCGGGGGTCTCGGCCCTTCAGTTCCTCGTCGGCCTCAAGAAGGCGGGCGGCCTGCCCGCCGACGCCGCCACCGAAGGCCCCGCCGTGCAGGGCGCCCCCATAGCCGCCTCCAAGGTCGCCATGCGGCCAGTCACCTCCCTGCCGGAACTCGCCCAGATGCGGGCGGCGCTGGGCGCGAAGAACGTATCGCTCGGTCCGCCCCTCCAGGGCAGGGTCCGCGCGACCTACGGCAACCCCGGCCTGCTCTCCCTGACCTCCATAAACAAGGACGAGAACCGGGACGCCGCCTACGACGTGCTCGCCTACCTGAGCTCGCCCACGGTGCAGAAGTCACTCAACACGGCCGCGGGCAGCTTCCCCACCCGCACCGACGTCAAGGCACCCGACACCGGGCCTGACTACCAAGTGCTCAACGAAGCGCTTCAGTTCGCCAATCCCGGTGAGTCCTCGCCCGCCGCGCGCCAGGTGATGGCGGCGCTGGCGCCCAGCATCCAGGCGGCACTCGGCGGCGACCTCTCGCCGGAGAAGGCCCTGGACAAGGCGGCAGGGGAAGCACGCGAGCTGCTCTCCCGGTCCTGACACAGCCAGTGCGGTGAGTCCGGCGCCCACCCATGGAACCGGACTCACCGGCCCGTCTTCTCCACACCGATAGGTCGCCATGTCCGTGCACACCCCGAGCCATGTCTCGGAGCTTCGCAAGATCCCTCCCCCGGCAACCCCGGCCCCGTCCCCGGACGGTCTCTCGGCCCGTCGTCGGCTGAAGCGCCGGGAGGCGACGACGGGCATCCTGTTCGTCCTGCCGACGGTCGTCATCTTCGCCGTGTTCAAGTTCCTGCCCATCGCGGGTGCCGGTGCCATGAGCCTCACGCGCTACCGCCTCAACGGAGACGTGTCGTGGCTCGGGGCCGACAACTACACCCGCCTGTCCTCGGATCCGCTCTTCTGGAAGAGCCTCGGAGTGACTGCGACCTATGTACTGATATTCGTGCCGCTCATCATCCTGGTCTCCCTCGGCGGCGCCCTGCTCCTGAACAAACTCGTGCGATTCCAGGGCACGTTCCGGGCCGTGCTCTTCCTGCCGTATCTCAGTTCCTTCGTGATGGCCGGCATCATCTGGTCCTGGATCTTCGCCTCGGACGGACCGCTCAACGCCGCGCTCGGGGGGCTCGGCCCGGTGCCGTTCCTCTCCGGTGACCAACTACTCGTTCTCTCATGCCTCGCCCTGGTCTCGGTATGGAAGGGGTTCGGCTACTCGATGCTCGTCTTCCTCGCCGGCCTGAAGGCGCTGCCCGCCGAGGTGCACGAGGCGGCACGGCTGGACGGTGCGAGCAGCCGGCAGGCCTTCCTGCACGTGACGCTGCCACTGCTCAGGCCCGTGCTCTTCTTCGTCCTCGTGATCGAGACGATCACCGGCTTCCAGGTGTTCGACACCATCTACGTGATGACCGGCGGCGGCCCCAACCGGGCCAGCAGCAGCCTCATCTACTTCCTCTACGACGAGGGCTTCAAGTTCCTCGACTTCGGCTACGCGTCGGCGATCGGCATGGTCCTCTTCGCCATCGTGCTCGTCCTGTCCCTCGTACAGCGACGGTTCATCGAAGAGAAGGAGACCCCGTGACCACGCCGCCCGCCGCACTCGGCATCCGCCCGGACGCCCGCCCGCCCCGCAGGTGGCTGCCGGCCCTTGCCCTCACCGTGATCTCGCTGTTCACCGTCGGACCGCTGCTGGCAGTGATCGTGCTCGCGCTGTCGCCCGAGGACGCTCCCACCCTGCCGCAGGCGATCCCCGACTCACTGACCTTCGACAACATCACACGGGTCTTCGAAGTGGGTGACTTCCCCCGCTGGCTGCTCAACTCCTTCGTCTATTCCGTCGTCTCGGTCGTGGTCATCCTGCTCACGTCCTCCATGGCCGCATATGCCCTGGTGCGCAAACGGTTCCCCGGGCGCAACGCCCTGCTGTGGGCGATCGTCGCCACGCTGATGGTGCCGATGCAGGCCACCCTCATCCCGACGTTCATCCTCGTCGCACGCCTGGACGGGGTGAACACGCTGTGGGGACTGATCATGCCCACCCTGGCCAATGCTCAGGCCGTCTTCCTCATCCGGCAGTTCGTGCGTGATCTGCCCGACGAACTGTTCGACGCGGCGCGTATCGACGGCGCCGGCGAGTGGCGCACATTCACCCGGATCGTGTTGCCGCTGATCCGGCCCGTCCTCGCGACGCTCGCCATCTTCGTCTTCCTGTGGCACTGGAACGACCTGCTGTGGCCCCTGGTCGTGGGCCAGACGGACGAGGCGCGCACGCTGACAGTGGGACTCGCCACTCTGCACACGGAGACGGTGTCGACCGCGGGCATCATGTCCGCCGCCTGCATCAGCTTCCTTCCCTGCCTGGTGATCTTCGTGGTGCTGCAGCGGCACATCGTCGCCGGAGTCGTCTCGTCGGGGGTGAAGGGATGACGTCCGCATCGACGCCCCCGCCCCTGCGGCTCGGGCTCATCGGAGTCGACTCCCCGCACGCGCCGTCCTTCACACGCCTGTTCGGTGACGGCGTCACCGGCGCCGTGCCCGGCGCCACCGTGACAGCGGCCTGGAAGGGGGTGGCGGCCGCAGACTTCCCCCTCGGAGGCGACCGCGTCGATGCCCTGGCCCGCGAGGTGACGGAGCTCGGAGTTCCCCTGTGCTCCACCCCCGACGAGGTCGCCGAGCGCTGCGACGCGCTGTTGATCGTCGCCGCCGACGCCCGCACCCACCCCGGTTACTTCACCCGGCTCGCGCCGTTCGGCAAGCCCGTCTACGTCGACACACGATTCGCCCTCGCGCTCCGCGACGCCCGCGCGATGCTGGCCACGGCGCGTCGCCACGCCTGCCTGCCCCTGGCCGGCTCACCGAAACGGTTCACGCCCGAGTTCCGGCAGGCCCTCGGCTCCGGCGACGTCGACCGGCTCGACCTGACGGGTCCCCTGCCCACCCAGCCCGGCCACCCGTTCCTGGCCTGGTACGGGGTACACCTGGTGGATCTGGCGGTCGCGGCCCTCGGGCCGGAATGCGTCGAGGTCGACGCCACGGACGCCGGGCGCACGAAACTGACCTGGGCCGACGGACGGATCGCGACCCTCGGCGGCGACACGGAGTGGTCACCGTTGACGACCGGGCACGTCAACGGCCGGGGCGGCGGGCCCACGTTCGCCATCGAGGCCGGACCGGCCATGCTGACCGGGCTGCTCACGTCGATCGTCGAGAGCTGCCGGACGGGCGTCCCGAACGTCCCCGGGTCCGAAGTGCTCGCCATCGTGGCCATCGTCGAGGCGGCCCACCGCAGCCGTTCGGCCGGCGCACCGGTGACGATCCCCCGCCGGCCCGAGGAGGCCCTCCCGTGACCGGTAACGCCTCGTGCTGCGCCGCGAGCCGGGCGGCCGGGGCGCAGCCACCGCCGGCGCCGGGGCCCCGGCCGGCCACGCGCGACCTCGACGGACCTCCGGAACCGTCGTACAACGGCATGGCTCTGCTGCCCGGCGGCAGCTTCCTGATGGGGACCGACGACGGCCGGGGCTACCCGGCCGACGGTGAGGGACCGGTGCGGGAGGTCGAACTGCCCCCCTTCCGTATCGACACGACGGCGGTGACGAACGCCGCGTTCGCCGAGTTCACCGGGGCGACCGGCTGGATCACACTGGCGGAGCGCTTCGGCACCTCCTTCGTGTTCGCCGCGTTCCTGCCCGAGCACCCGCGCGGAGCGCGTCCGGTGCCGGGGACTCCGTGGTGGTACCAGGTGCCGGGCGCGGACTGGCGCAGGCCCGAGGGCCCCGGCTCGGGACTGGCCGGCCGGATGGACCACCCGGTGGTCCACGTCACCTGGCGGGACGCCCGCGCCTATGCCAGATGGGTGGGCAAGCGGCTGCCCACCGAGGCCGAGTGGGAGTACGCGGCCCGCGGCGGTCTGGTCCAGGCCCGCTATCCGTGGGGCGACGAGCGCGAACCCGGCGGTGTGCACCGGATGAACGTGTGGCAGGGCGAGTTCCCCATCCGCGACAGCGACGCGGACGGCTACCTGGGCACCGCTCCGGCGAACGCGTTCGAACCCAACGGGTACGGCCTGTACAACACCTGCGGCAACGTATGGGAGTGGTGCTCCGACTGGTTCCACCCCAGCTGGCACGCCACCGGTCCGCGGACCGCTCCGGCCGGGCCGCCGAGGGGTGAGCGCAAGGTGATGCGCGGCGGCTCCTACCTCTGCCACGAGAGCTACTGCTTCCGCTACCGCGTGGACGCACGCAGTTCCAACACACCCGACAGCAGCTCCGGCAACATCGGATTCCGCTGCGTCGCCGGCACCGGCTGAGCGGCGGCCCGGTAGGCGTCAGCCGAGGCGGGTCACGGAGACGGAGTCGTCGTACACGTCGACGACCGAGACACCCGTGGGGTAGTCGCGGCCCTTCGCGGGGTTCCACGACGGCCGGTAGATCCCGGTCTTGAAGTAGGGCTCGTTCGGCTGGTGGTAGTTGTTCTCGCCCGAGTCGTCCACGAGCTGGGTGCCGTTGCGGCACACCCGCAGCGCCCCTGGATGGGTGGGGGTGGACCAGTCGATGTCGAAGGTCCAGTTGTTCCAGACGCCGCGCGTGACCGGGCCCAGGGAGTACGCCCGCCGCACGGGGGTGGTGTCGTCCGGGTCCGCCAGGTTGAACACGCTGAGCAGCCACTCGGAGTTGCGCACCGAAAGGGCGATGGGCGGGTTGGTGTCCGAACCGTCGGACAGTGGTTTGCCGTGCCACTGGGCGAGGATCGTGTCGTAGTTGGACCATTCCCAGTCGGCGGGCAGGAAGTCGGAGAAGCTGAACCGGTAGGCGCCGTAGCCCACCGCGTCGTTCGCCACCTCGGACCGCCACGACTTCCCGTCCCCGGGGACGGTGAACCGGCCGGAGCCGCTCCCGTCCAGGACGGGTGAGGTGGCCGCCCTGATGGAAGCGGTGGCATCGGCGCCGTCGTAGCGGTGCTTCACGAAGCCGAAGTCGGGGGCCGTTCCCTCGAATCCGTCGCTGAAGACGGTTGTCCCGTTGACGGGGTCGGCGCAGCCGGCCGGAAGGGCCGATGCCTGTCCGGATGCGCCGTCGGCGGGCGGTGCCAGGGCGAGCGTGCCCCCGACGAGGACGGCGACGCAGCCGAACCCCGCGCTGCGCGAATTGCGGTGGCCCTTCGCCCGGCGCGTGCCGTCCGGGCCCGGAGTGGTGGCAGTGGGCGTGATTGTCATGGAGCTCTCTTTCCACGAGGTGCGCAGGGTACGGGCCCGTTGCGGCGGTGAACCGGCGCGTTGTTGCGGGAGGCGGTGAGCGCGGCCGGCGGCCTCGGCCTCGTGGCCGGGCCCCCAGGGCCGACGGGCGGCAAGAAGCGGCGCCGCGGACCTGTGGGAACGACTGAAGGAGTCGCAGGAGCAGCCGCGTGCCCCCTGTCGCCCGGCGGCCTGTCCGAGGCTGCGGGGCGTTGGCAGCGGATGCTTGCACGGTCGGTGAGAGCCGGTCAATGCCCTTGCGACGTATCGGGGATGTGGCTCGGGAGCTGATATCCGTTCACGCTTTTGTCATTGACAAAAGTTCGACGGACTGGCAGGTTTCCGCTCCAGGCAGCGCAGTCGCCCCGACAGCCCGCCTCTCTCGTACCCGGTGCCCCAGCAGGCCACAGGCGTCCGCCACGAACCCCGTCCCCCGGCAGCTCCGCCAGATCGCCGCACCCCCGCCACGAGCACACCGCCGAACATCGAGGAGTTCCCATGCACCAGTTCCCGTCACCGAGCAGGCGCCATGTCCTTCGGCTCGCCGGTGCGGCCGGGCTCACCACAGCGGCGGCCGTGCTGGCCCCGCAGGCCTCGGCCGCCGGTGCGCGCACCACCATCACCGACCTGGGGCCCGCCGTCGTCCAGTTCTCCCTGATGAGCGGCCTGCTGATCGGCGACACCGTCTACATCGGCTCCCGCAACCTGAGCCCCGCCCGCGTGATCGGCTTCCACCTGCCGACCCGCAGCGTGACCTCACGGACCGACCTGTCGGCAGGTTCGACGGTCTCCGCTCTCGCCGCTGATCCGACGGGCCGTTACCTCTACGCCGGCGTGCTGTCCAAGAAGAAGGGCGATCCGAACCTCTTCCGGTGGGACCTGACTAGGACGGACGAGGCCGCCGTGCCGCTGGGGCTGACCGGGAGCGAGACGGACATCCGCGATCTGACCGTCGCACCGGACGGCAAGGTCTACTCGGTGGGCGGCCTCCCCGGCGTCCCGCCCGCCCTCTGGGAGTACGACCCGGCCACGGGCGCTCTGACCAGCCTGGGAGTGCCCGATCCGAAGGCCACCCTGGCCAGGGCCGTCGTGGCCACCGGGAGCACGGTCTTCTTCGGGGCGGGAAGCGTGCTGTCCGGCGGCGGCGACGCGAGCAGGGCATCGCTGTTCGCCTACGACCGCGCCGCGAAGACGTTCACGTCCATCGTGCCCAGGGAGTGCGAGGCCGACCCCTCGCTGCGCGAACTCGCCGTCGCCGGGGACAAGCTGGTGATCGGAACCTCCGCCTCGGGCAGCCCGGCCAAGCTGGCCGTGATGGACCTGGACGACTACTCCTCGTACACCGTGGTGACCGCCGGGGGGAACATGGTCAAGACCATGGCCGTCGAGGCGACGTCCGTCTATTTCACCGACGAGACGGGCGCGCACGTCTACTCCCTGACGACCGGTGAGATCACCCGCGTCGACGCCGGGGGCCTCGACCTGGGCGAGGTCTGGGGCGTCGATCACCGCGACGGCACCCTGGTGGTCGTCTCCGCCTACGGGTTCGTGGCCGAGATCGACCTGGCGGCCCGTACCTCGGTCGTCACCGACCTCGGCGCGGCCGGTGCGCCCGCCGGGCCGCAGCTGGGGATGGGGATCGCCGCGGGAGGGGGGTACGTGTACACCGGCGGCACCGGCACCATCGCCCGCCACGACGTGCGCACCGGCGAGGTGGTCAAGTTCCGCGTCCCCGGTGAGGCGAAGGACGCGGACGTGGTGGACGGTGTGCTGTACACCGGCCAGTACAACGCGCAGGGGATCTGGTCCTACGACCCGGCGGGCAAACGGCTCCCCCACCAGGTGGCGAGCTTCGCCGCCGAACAGAACCGCCCCCTGGACACCTGCTGGGACCCGTACCACCGCCTGCTGCTCGTCGGTGTCCAGTCCGACACCGAGGGAGGCGGTTCGCTGTGGACGTACGACCCGGGGAACGGCCGGTCGGCCATCCACGTCAACCCCGTGGACGAACGCCAGCTCATCAGGGCGGTCGCGACCCGGCAGGGGGTGGCGTTCCTCGGCGGCGACAACCTCCAGGGCCAGGGCCCCCGCGCCACGGTGGTCGCCTTCGACCCGCGCAGGGGACGGGAACTGTGGCGCCTCGACCTGGACCAGAAGGGGGGCATCGCCGCGATGACCGTCCTGGGCCGGAATCTGTACGGGCTCTCCAGGCGCGGCGAGTTCTTCGTCATCGACCTCCCGCGCCGGCGGGTGGTGCACACCGCCGACCTCAAGGACATCTCCCCCGGATTCGCGGCAATGGTCACCAACAGGGGAACCGTGTACGGGGTGTCGGACACCACACTGTTCCGGTTCGACCGGAAGACCTTCGCGGCAAGCACCGTGGTGTCCGGCATCAACGGAGCCTGGTACAGCGGCCCGCACCTGAACCACGACGAGCACGGACTCCTCTACACCCTGCGCGGTACGAATCTGGTCCGGATCGACGACCGGCACTGACCATGCCCCGGCGCGGGCCGGACGGCTCAGCGCAGCCGGGGGCCGTCCGCCGAAGGGATCGCGATCAGCGGCACCAGGTAGCTGCGGGCGAACGTCCGCAGCTGCTCGTCGTCGTCGAGTTCGAAACAGCTGACCGGGTTGAGCAGAAAGGAGACCGTGATCCGCACCATCAGCTCGGCGACGGGGGTCGGGTCGGTCTGCGGCCGCCCCTCCGCGCGCCCGGCCTCGCGCAGCCGGCCCGCCACGTAGCCGCGCATCGCGATCAGGGCGGGTCCGCTCTCCACCGTCAGGAACGGGAGCATGATCTCCGGTTCCAGTCGCAACAGGCCTCCTACCAGGGGGTGTTCGCGGATGTGGCGGAGGACGGTCACGAAACCCTCGACGATACGGTCCTCGGTGGTGGGCAGCGGGGCGACCGCCCGGTCCACCTCCACCACGAAGCGGCGGTACTCGCGCAGCAGGCAGGCGGAGACCAGGCTGTCCTTGTTGCCGATCCGTCGGTACACGGTCACCCGCGAGACCCCGGCCCGCTTGGCGACGTCGTCGACGGTGGAACGCCGCAGCCCGAAGGTCATGAACTGCTCGCGCGCGGCGTCGAGGATCTGCTCGTTCAGGGCGTCGGAGGGCGGCGTCCCGTCGAGCGCGCCGGCCAGCAGCGCTTCGTCCGTGCTCCGTGCGGCCATGGGCCCTCCCCGCTCTGCGCCGGTTCGGCTCCACCCTAGGGCCTGTCGTCAGACTGCCGTCCGCCGCGCGTACCGACAGCCGGCGGGCTCACGCGTCCTGGCCGGGCTCCGGCCGGTACAGCGCGGCGATGGCCTCGGCGTACCTCTCGCCGATCACCGCGCGCCGCAGTTTCAGCGAGGGGGTCAGCTCGCCGCTCTCCGGGCTCCACTCCTCCCCGAGCAGGTGGAAGCGCTTGACCTGCTCGGTGCGGTTGAGCCGGGCGTTGGCCGCCGCCACGGCGCGGGCGGCCTCCTCCCGGACGGCCGGGTGGGCGGCGAGTGCGGAGGTGTCCGCGTCGATGCCCCGGGCCGCCGCCCAGGCGGGTGCCGTCTCGGGGTCCAGGACGAGGAGGGCCACCAGGGAGGAGCGGCCGTCGCCGTGGACGAGGGCCTGGCCGATCAGGGGGTGTTCCTTGAGGGTGTTCTCGACGAGTGCCGGGGAGACGTTCTTGCCGGTCGAGGTGACGATCATTTCCTTCTTGCGGTCGGTGAGCCAGAGGTAGCCGTCCTCGTCGATCCGGCCGATGTCCCCGGTCGGGAACCAGCCGTCCGCGTCCAGCGCGCCCTCCACGGTGCCGTCGGCGCGCAGGTATCCGGCGAACACCGTCTCGCCCCGGACGAGGATCTCCCCGTCGTCGGCGGTCCGCACCTCCACGCCCTCCAGGGGGCGGCCGACCGATCCGAGCCGGAAACCGGACGGGCTGTTCGTGGTGCAGACGCCCACCGTCTCGGTCAGCCCCCAGGCGTCCATGATCACGATTCCGAAGCCGGCCCAGAAGCGGACCACGTCGAGCGGCATCGGTGCGGACGCGCTCGCGGTCCACACCAGCCGGTCGAAGCCGGCGAGGGCCAGCACCGGTTCGAGGACCGTCTCCCGGGCCTCCCGGTAGGCGGTTTCGAGCGCCGGCGGCGGCGTTTCGCCGCGTTCCCGGCAGGAGATGTGTGCGCGTGCGGTCTCCCCCGCCGCCTCGGTCTCCGCCCGCCCCTCGGACGGCAGCGCCGCCCGCACCGCGGCGGCGAGCTTCTCCCAGACCCTGGGAACGCCGAAGAACTGGGCCGGGTGCAGGGTGCGTGCCGTGGCCGCGACGGACGAGGGGTCGGGGCAGAGGTGGACGTGCGAGGCGCGGAAGACCGAGAGGTAGATGCCCAGCATCCGCTCCGCGATATGGGCGAGGGGCAGGTAGCAGATGTGCTCGACGTGGGGCGGGAGTTCGACGACGGCGTCCAGCGCCATCGCGTTGCGGACGACGGCCCGGTGGGTGATCGGGACGGCCTTCGGGTCGCCGGTGGTGCCGGAGGTGTAGACGACGGTGAGCGGGTCGTCGGCGCGCACTGCCTGCCAGGCCCGTTCGAAGGCCTCCGGGCGGTGCAACCGGGTGCCGGTGGCGTGGAGCGAGCCGTACGTGCGGTGGGGTCCGGCCTCGGCGGCCGCCACGACGACCAGGCGTTCCAGCCGCACGGTGGCGTCGGTGAGCAGCGGTTCCCACAGCTCCCGCTCGCGGCCGCCCTCGACGAGCGCGAACCGGGCGCGGCTGTGCCGGGCGATGTGCGCGATCTGCCCGGGGGCCGAGGTCCCGTACACCGTGACGGGGACGGCGCCGAGGTGGGTGAGGGCGAGATCGGTGAGCCAGTGCTCGGGGCGGTTGCCGACCATCATGAGCACCTGTTCGCCGCGCCGTACGCCCAGCGCGGCGTATCCGGCGGCCAGGACCGCGACCTCGCGCCGGACCTCCTGCCAGGTGAGCGTCGTCCACTCGTCGCCGTCGCCGTTCGCGCGCCACGAGAGGGCCGGGCGGGCGCCGTGGTCCTCGGCGTTGCGCCGGAGCAGAGCGGGGAGGGTGAGCTGATCGGGGTCTGCGGGGAGCCGCAGGATCGTGGTCACGGCCGCCTCCTGTCGCCTTCGGCCGACCGGGCGGGCCGGCGCCCGGGGTGGATCGCGCTTCGCTGCTGCCGGACACTTTCACAACAGTGGTGAGACAGCAATACTGTTGAACCTGATCGACGCACACGCCCGGCAGTCCAGCCGCGGGGCCGGACACGAGGAGCAGAGATGGCGACCGGGACCGAGGAGCCGACGCTCACCGTCGACGAGCTGGCCGCCCGCGCCGGGGTGACGGTGCGCACGGTGCGCTTCTACAGCACCCGGGGGCTGCTGCCGCCGCCGGTGATCGGGCCGCGCCGGGTCGGGCACTACGGGCACGACCACCTCTCCCGCCTCGCGCTGATCGAGGAGCTCCAGCACCAGGGGATGACGCTCGCCGCGATCGAACGGTATCTGGAGCAGCTGCCGCCCGATCTGAGCGCGCAGGACCTGGCGATCCACCGGGCGCTGGTGGCCTCCTGGGCACCGGACTCGGCGGAGGACGTGACCCGGGCGGAGCTGGAGCGGCGGGCCGGGCGGACGCTGACCGGGCAGGATATCGACCGGCTGGCCGCGATGGGCGTGCTGGAGCGGGCCGATCCCGGCGAGGACCCCTACCGGGTGGATCCGGGGCTGCTGCGGCTCGGGGTGGAGCTGCTCGACGTGCCGATCGCGCACGAGACGATCCTGGCCGCCCGTACGGTCCTGCTGGAGCACACCCGTTCGGCCGCTCACGAGCTGACCCGGCTCTTCCGCGACGAGGTGTGGAGCCCCTACCGGGAGCGGGAGTCGGACCCGGAGCACGTCAAGGCGATGAAGTCGCTGTCCGCGCACATGCAGCCGATGGTGCTCCAGGCACTGGTGACCGCCTTCCAGCGGTCGCTGAAGGAGGAGCTGCGGGCCGCGTTCACCGATGGGTGAGGCGGGCCGGTCGGGTCCGGCCCGGGTGGGCGCGGCCCGCAGCGCGGCGTGTCAGTCGTGGAAGGTCTCGCCCTTCTCCGTCTTCGCCACCAGCAGCGCGGGCGGCAGGAAGCGGTCGCCGTAGCGCTCGGCGAGCTCCCGGGCGCGGGCCACGAAGCCGGGCAGGCCGCCCTCGTACCCGTTGATGTACTGGAGCACGCCGCCGGTCCACGGCGGGAAGCCGATGCCCATGATGGAGCCGATGTTGGCGTCCGCGACGGTGATCAGGACGTGCTCCTCCAGGCAGCGGACGCTGTCCAGGGCCTCGGAGAAGAGCATCCGCTCCTGCATGTCGGTGAACGGGATGTCCGTGTCCGCCTTGGTGAAGTGCTCGCGCAGGCCGGGCCAGAGGCGGGTGCGCTTCCCGTTCTCGTCGTACTCGTAGAAGCCCGCTCCGCCGCTGCGTCCCGGGCGGCCGAACTCGTCGACCATCCGGTCGATGACCGAGTCCGAGGGGTGGCCCGCCCAGCTGCCGCCCGCCTCCTCGACGGCCCGCCTGGTCTCGTCGCGGATCTTGCGGGGCAGGGTGAGCGTCAGCTCGTCCATCAGGGAGAGGACCTTGGCCGGGTAGCCGGCCTGGGCCGCGGCCTGCTCGACGGAGGCGGGCTCGACGCCCTCGCCGACCATCGCCACGCCCTCGTTGATGAACTGGCCGATGACGCGCGAGGTGAAGAAGCCGCGTGAGTCGTTGACGACAATCGGGGTCTTCCTGATCCGGCGGACCAGGTCGAAGGCGCGGGCCAGGGCCTCGTCGCCGGTCTTCTCGCCCTTGATGATCTCGACGAGCGGCATCTTGTCGACGGGCGAGAAGAAGTGCAGCCCGATGAAGTCGGCCGGGCGCGAGACCCCTTCGGCCAGGGCGGTGATGGGCAGCGTGGACGTGTTGGAGCAGAGCAGCGCGTCGGGCTCGATGACGTCCTGGATCTCCTGGAACACCTTGTGCTTGAGCTCGGTGTTCTCGAAGACGGCCTCGATGACGGCGTCGCAGCCGGCGAGGTCGGCCGGGTCGCCGGTCGGGGTGATGCGGGCGAGCAGTTCGTCGCGCTTCGCCTCGGTCGTGCGGCCCCGGGAGAGGGCCTTGTCGAGCAGCTTCTCGCTGTAGGCCTTGCCCTTGGCGGCGGCTTCCGGGGAGACGTCCTTGAGGACGACGTCGATCCCCGCGCGGGCGCAGGAGTACGCGATGCCGGCGCCCATCATCCCGGCGCCGAGCACGGCCACCTTGCGGACCTGGCGCTCCTCGATGCCCTTGGGGCGGCTGGCGCCGGAGTTGACGGCCTGGAGGTCGAAGAAGAAGGCCTGGATCATGTTCTTCGAGACCTGGCCGGTGACCAGCTCGGTGAAGTACCGGGCCTCGATGGTCAGGGCGGTGTCGAAGTCGACCTGGGAGCCCTCGACGGCCGCGGCGAGGATGTTGCGCGGCGCGGGCATGGGCGCGCCGTTCAGCTGCTTCTTCAGGTTGGACGGGAACGCCGGCAGGTTGGCGGCGAACTTGGGGTTCGAGGGGGTGCCGCCGGGGATCCGGTAGCCCTTGACGTCCCAGGGCTGCTGGGACTCGGGGTTCGCCTCGATGAAGGCGCGGGCCTTGTCGAGCATCTCCTCGCGGGTGGCGGCGACCTCGTGGACCAGGCCGTTCTCCAGAGCCCGCTGCGGGGTGTACTGGGTGCCCTGGAGGAGGACCTTGAGCAGCGCGTCGGCGATGCCCATGAGGCGTACGGTGCGGGTGACGCCGCCGCCCGCGGGGAGCAGGCCGAGCGTGACCTCGGGCAGGCCGATGCGGGAGCCGGGTGCGTCGAGGGCGACGCGGTGGTGGGAGGCGAGGGCGATCTCGTAACCACCGCCGAGGGCGGCGCCGTTGATGGCGGCGACGACGGGTTTGCCGAGGGTCTCGATGCGGCGCAGCGAGCGCTTGATCTCGGTGCCGGTGTCGAAGGCCTGCTGGGCGTTCTCGGGCCCGACCCTGATCATGTCCTTGAGGTCGCCGCCGGCGAAGAAGGTCTCCTTGGCGGAGGTGTAGATGATGCCCCGGATGGTGTCCTTCTCGGCCTCGGCGCGCTCCGCGACGGCCGCGATGGAGTCCTTGAAGGCCTGGTTCATCGTGTTGGCGGACTGGTCGGGGTCGTCGAGTACGAGGGTGACGACGCCGGTCCCGTCCTGTTCCCAGCGGATGGTCGTGCTCTCGGTCATGTGTCTGTCTTCTCCGTAGGAAGGGGGACGGTCAGAGACGCTCGATGACGGTGGCGACGCCCATGCCGCCGCCGACGCACAGGGTGGCGAGGCCGTAGCGCTGGTCCCGGCGCTCCAGTTCGTCGATGAGGGTGCCGAGGATCATCGCGCCGGTGGCGCCGAGCGGGTGGCCGAGCGCGATGGCGCCGCCGTTGACGTTGATCTTGTCGAGGGAGAGCCCCATGTCCCTGGCGAAGCGCAGGACGACGCCGGCGAAGGCCTCGTTGATCTCGACGAGGTCGATGTCGTCGATGGTGAGCCCGGCCTTGGCGAGTGCCTTGCGGGTGGCGGGCGCCGGGCCGGTGAGCATGATGGTGGGCTCGGAGCCGGAGACGGCGGCGGAGACGATCCGGGCGCGCGGGGTGAGGCCGTAGCGCTCCCCGATCTCCTTCGAGCCGATCGCGACCAGGGCCGCCCCGTCGACGATGCCGGAGGAGTTGCCCGCGTGGTGGACGTGGTCGATCTTCTCCACCCAGTGGTACTTCTGCAGCGCGACGGCGTCGAAGCCGCCCATCTCGCCGATGCCCGCGAACGACGGCTTGAGCGCGGCGAGTGAGTCGGCCGTGGTGCCGGGCCGCATGTGCTCGTCGTGGTCGAGGACGACGAGGCCGTTGCGGTCCTTGACGGGGACGACGGAGCGCGCGAAGCGGTTGTCCTTCCACGCCTCGGCGGCCCGCTCCTGCGACAGCGCGGCGAACTCGTCGACGTCGCGGCGGGTGAAGCCCTCGATGGTCGCGATGAGGTCGGCGCCGACGCCCTGGGGGGCGAAGCCGGTCTCGTAGTTGGTCATCGGGTCCATCGCCCACGCGCCGCCGTCGGAGCCCATCGGGACCCGGGACATCGACTCGACGCCGCCCGCGAGGATGAGGTCCTCCCAGCCCGAACGGACCTTGGCGGCTGCCAGGTTGACGGCTTCCAGGCCAGAGGCACAGAAGCGGTTCTCCTGGACGCCGGCGACGGTGTCCGGGAGGCCGGCCGCGATGGCGGCGATGCGGGCGATGTCGGAGCCCTGGTCGCCGAGCGGGCTGACCACGCCGAGGACGATGTCGTCGATGGCGGCCGGGTCCAGGCCGGGGAAGCGGCTGCGGATCTCGTGGATCAGGCCGACGACGAGGTCGATCGGCTTGGTGCCGTGCAGGGCGCCATTGGCCTTGCCGCGGCCGCGCGGGGTGCGGATCGCGTCGTAGACGAATGCTTCGGTACTCAAGACAGCTGCCTTTCGGGGGTGGTTGTCAGCGCGGTGCGGGGGCTCAGGCGAGCAGCGAGCGGCCGATGATCTCCTTCATGATCTCGGTCGTTCCGCCGTAGATGGTCTGGATGCGGCCGTCGGTGAACGCCTTGGCCACCCGGTACTCCGTCATGTAGCCGTAGCCGCCGTGGAGCTGGAGGCAGCGGTCGGCCACCCGCTTCTGCAGTTCGGTGGCCCACCACTTGGCCATCGAGGCGTGCACGGCGTCGAGCGTCCCCTGCGAGTGGTCGACGATGCACCGGTCGAGGAAGGCGCGGGTGACGGCGCACTCGGTGGCCATCTCCGCGATCTCGAACCGGATGTGCTGGAGCTTGGAGAGCGGGCGCCCGAAGGCTTCGCGCTCCTTGACGTACTCGGTGGTGATCTCCACCAGGTGCTCGGCGGCGGCGATCCCGGCGACCGCTATGCCCATGCGTTCCTGGGCGAGGTTGGTCATCAGGTGGATGAAGGCGCCGTCGAGCTCACCGAGGAGGTTCTCCTTGGGCACCCGGACGTCGTTGAAGAACAGCTCGGCGGTGTCCTGGGACTTCTGGCCGATCTTGTCGAGGTTGCGGCCGCGCTCGAAGCCCTCCGCACCCCGCTCGACGACTATCAGCGAGAGGCCCTTCGCACCGCCCTGCGGGGTGGTCTTCGCCACGACGACGACCAGGTCGGCGAGGATCCCGTTGGAGATGAAGGTCTTGGAGCCGTTGAGCAGCCAGTGGTCGCCCTTGTCCTCGGCCGTGGTGCGGATGCCCTGGAGGTCGGATCCGGCGCCGGGTTCGGTCATGGCGATGGCGGTGATGATCTCGCCGCTGCAGAAGCCGGGCAGCCAGCGGCGCTTCTGCTCGTCGGTGCCGAGGCCGGTGAGGTAGGGGCCGATGATGTCGTTGTGCAGACCGAGCGCGAGCCCTGCGGCGCCCGCCCGGGTGAACTCCTCGGCCAGTACGGCGCTGTAGCGGAAGTCGGCGTTGCCGCCGCCCCCGTACTCCTCGGGCACCGCGAGGCCGAGCAGCCCCTGCCGGCCTGCCGCGCGCCAGGCCTCGCGCGAGACGATGCCGTCCTGCTCCCACTGCTCGTAGTGCGGGAGCACCTCCTTGGCCAGGAAGGTGCGCACGGCCTCGCGGAACGCGTCGTGCTCGTCGGTGAAGATCTGCCGCTGCATCAGTCGGTGGTGTCCTTCCGGATGGTCCGCAGGGCCGGTACGTCCCAGTCGGCGGCGACGTCCTCGGTGTCTGCGCCCGGGAGCGCCGGGCCGCTGTGCACCGAGGCGGGCGTGGCCGAGAAGCGGGGCGCGGGTGCGGGCTGGGTGAGTCCGCCGTGTTCGACGAAGGTGGCGCGGGCGGCGAGGTGCGGATGGTGCGGTGCCTCGCGGAGCGAGAGGACAGGCGCCACGCAGGCGTCCGAGCCGTCGAAGACCTCGGTCCACTCGGCGCGGGTGCGGGTGCGGAACCGGGCGGCGACGACCGCGCGCAGTTCGTCCCATTGGGAGAGGTCGCCTCGGTCGGGCGCCGTCTCGGCGACGCCGAGCAGTTCGGTGAACTCGGCGTAGAACCGCTGTTCCAGCGGGCCGACCGCCATGTACTGGCCGTCGGCGGTCTCGTAGGAGCCGTAGAACGGGCAGCCGCCGTCCAGCAGGTTGGAGCCGCGCCGGTCCTGCCAGCCGCCTGCCGCCAGCATCCCGTGGATCATCATGGCGAGGTGGGCGGCGCCGTCGACGATCGCCGCGTCCACGACCTGGCCCGAGCCGCCGGGGGTGCGGGCGTGCTGGAGGGCGGCGAGGACGCCGACGACGAGGTAGAGCGAGCCGCCCGCGTAGTCCCCGAGCAGGTTGGCCGGGACGGTGGGCGGCTCGTCCGGCTTGCCGATCATGGAGAGGGTGCCGGTGAGGGCGATGTAGGCGATGTCGTGCCCGGCCCGCTCGGCGAGCGGCCCGTCCTGGCCCCAGCCGGTCATCCGCCCGTAGACGAGGCGCGGATTGCGGGCCAGGCAGGCGTCGGGGCCGATTCCCAGCCGTTCGGCGACGCCCGGCCGGTAGCCCTCGATGAGGATGTCGGCGCGCCCCACCAGGTCCAGGACCGTGTCCGGGCCGCCCTCGGCCTTGAGGTCGACGAGGACGGAGCGCTTGTTGCGGTTGGTGAGGTCGTGGGCCGGATCGATGCCGAGTCCGGCGCCGCCGGGCCGGTCCACCCGCACCACGTCGGCGCCCAGATCGGCCAGGAGCATCGCGGCGAACGGACCGGGCCCGATGCCCGCCAGCTCGACCACCCGTACTCCGGCGAGCGGGCCCCGCGGGCCGTGCGCACCGTTCCCTGCTGTTGCCATCAAGCCCCCAGCGGTATGACACAACTGATGTAACACCGATGATGCTAAGAACCGGCCGCCCTCCGCACAACCCTTTCGCCCGAGCAAGCGCTTAGTTCTTTTCGGCCGATCCTCCCCCACGAAACCCTCCCGGCCGCACACCGCCACGTCCACCTCCGCTACCCTCTGGCTGCTACATCGGCGCCGGCCCGTGCGGAGGCACTCGTGAACAGGCAGAACGGGGCACAACGCCCCTATGACGTAGTCCTCTTCGGCGCCACCGGATTCGTGGGAGCCCTCACCGCCGAATATCTGGCGGCTCACGCGCCGCAGGATTGCCGATGGGCTCTGGCGGGCCGCAATCGCGCCAAACTGGAGCAGTTGCGCAATCACCTCACCTCTCTCCGTCCGGACTGCGCGGACATCCCCCTGCTGCACGCCGACGCGGACGACGCCGGGTCGCTGCGCGAACTGGCCGGGTCCACCCATGTGGTGGCCACGACGGTCGGCCCGTACGTCTGGTACGGCGAGAAGCTGGTCGCGGCCTGCGCCGAGGAGGGTACGGACTACGCGGATCTCTCCGGCGAGCCGGAGTTCATCGACCGGGTCTACCTGGAGCACGACGCCAGGGCGCGCGAGACCGGCGCCCGGATCGTGCACGCGTGCGGCTTCGACTCCGTGCCGCACGACCTCGGGGTGTACTTCACGGTCCAGCAGCTGCCCGAGGGGGTGCCCCTGCGGATCGACGGATTCGTCCGCAGCAACGCCGCCTTCTCGGGCGGTACGTTCGCCTCGGCGCTCAACTCGATGGGCCGGGGCCCGCAGATGCTGCGCGCCGCGCGCGAGCGCAGGCTGCACGAGCCGCGCCTGGTCGGCCGCCGCGCACGCGCCCCGATGGGCGGGCCGCGCTTCAGCACGGAGACGGGGACCTGGGCCCTTCCGCTGCCCACGATCGACGGGCAGCTCGTGAAGCGCTCGGCCCGCGCGCTGCCCCGCTACGGCCCGGACTTCCGCTACCGCCACTACGCCTCGGTCAAGCACCTGCCGGTGGCACTGGGCGGCACGGCGGCGATGGGCGCCCTGCTGGGCGCGGCGCAGCTGCCGGCCGCACGGACATGGCTGATGAACCGGTACGAGCCCGGCTCGGGCCCGGACGCGGAGCGCCGGCAGCGCAGCTGGTTCACGGTGCGCTTCGTCGGAGAGGGCGGCGGCCGCCGGGTGTTCACCGAGGTGTCGGGCGGCGACCCGGGCTACGGCGAGACGGCCCGGATGCTCGCGGAGTCCGCGCTGTGCCTGGCGCTGGACGAGCTGCCGACGGTGTCGGGGCAGGTCACCACGGCCGTCGCGATGGGCGACGCGCTGGGCGAACGGCTGCGGGCGTCCGGGCTGGGCTTCCGGGTGGCGGCGGTCCGCTGACGCGCCGCCAGGGCCTGTCGTCGAACTGCCGTCCGCCGGGCGACGCCATGCACGCACTCTCGCCGCACCGGCCGTCCTTCGGGCAACGACGGCACTTTGACGACACGCCCTAGAGGAGCCACGAGGCGAGGGTGTAGAGCATCGCTCCGGCCCAGACGAACGCCACCGCACCCCCGATCAGCATGCCCGCCGCGGCGCGGCGCTGAGCGGGGTGGAGGGGTGCGGTTCGGGTGGGTGTGCGAGGTACGTTCATGTGTCCAGAGTGCCGACCATGATCGTCAAACGCTATCCGTACGGATACTCAGACACCCTCGCCGCCTCCCGCGCCGCCCTCAGGCGGTCGCCTCGCGCAGCGCCCGCCGGCAGAGCGCGTCGGCCCGGCGGGTGGTCTCGGGCTGGCGGAAGTCCCGGGCCAGCAGCAGGGTGTGTGCGCAGGCGTTGTCGAGGCCGGTGCGGTGGCCGACGGAGACGAAGACCGGTTTCGTGCCGTCCTGGGTGCGCAGCGCCCGGCCCACCTCCTCGTCCCCGTCGAGCAGCGGTGAGCGGTCGCCGCGGCGCGGGCCGGGCTGTTCGTACGAGAAGGTGAACGGGTTCTTCGCGACGCCGATGACCGGCAGCCCGGTGAGCACCCCCAGATGGCTGGCGAGCCCGAAGCGGCGGGGGTGCGCCAGCCCGTATCCGTCGCAGACGACGAGGCCGGGGTCGACCGGCAGGGACTCCAGCGCGGTGAGCACCGTGGGGATCTCGCGGAAGGCCAGGAGTCCGGGCACGTACGGGAAGGTGACCCGGCCGGCGGCGGTGGACTCGGCCACCACGTCCAGGGTTGCCGCGTCGAGGACGACGGCCGCCGCCACGACGATGTCGCGCTCGTCGTCGTAGGCGACGTCGACACCTGTCACCCGGCCGGTGCCGGGCGGCGGCCCCGGCTCGTCGAGCACCACGCGGGCGCGCAGGGAGTCCTGGAGGGCGCGGGCCGCGGCCTCGTCGGCGGGCATCCGAAGAGTTGTCATGGTGGCGACCAGCTTAGGTCTTTCGTTCGGGGCGGCGGCCGCGTCGCCCCTGCCCGCAACCGCCCCCGGCCTCCCGTAGCCTGGAGATCATGTTCGTACTTGAGCTGTCCTATTCCGCACCGCTGGACCGTGTCGACGCGCTGATGAAGGAGCATGCCGACTGGCTCGACACGCAGTACGCGGCCGGGGTGTTCATCGCCTCCGGCCGCAAGAACCCGCGGGACGGCGGAGTGATCCTCGCGGTCGGGGACGACCGGGCCGCCATCGAGCGGCTCACGGCGACCGACCCCTTCGCCGTGCACGGAGTCTGCGCGTACCGGATCACGGAGTTCATCGCGACCAGGACCTCGGAGGCCCTCGCGCCCCACCGCCAGCAGTTGTGACCGTGCCTCTGCGGGGCCGGTGAGCGGTGAGCGGTGACGCAGCTCACGCGGTCCCCCGGTGCACGGATCGGCGGCCTCCGTCGTCTGTATCAGTGCCGGGAACCCGTTCATCCGGTCGCGAGAGGGAGCAGGTCTTGTCCATCGTTATCGAGCAGTCCGTGCAGGCCCGCATGGTGGCGTCCGCGCCGCAGATGGAGACACTTCCCGCCGTCCTGAGTTACGACCGCACGGACCCCTTCGCGATCCGCATGGCCTTCCCCGCACCCGCGACGCTGGAGGGCACCGAGGTGGCCTGGGAGTTCTCCCGGGAGCTGCTCGCGGAGGGCACGGACGCGCCGGCCGGCCTGGGTGACGTCCGGATCAGGCCCTTCGGCTACGAGCGCACGGTGCTGGAGTTCCACGCCGCCGAGGGCATCGCGATGGTGCACGTACGCACCGCCGACCTGCGGCGGTTCCTGCGGCGGACCCAGCAGCTGGTGCCCGTCGGCGCCGAGCACCGGTTCCTGGACCTGGACCGGAGCCTGACCGACCTGCTCGGCGGCTCCCGCTAATTAGTTTGCCCCGCCACCCGGCCGGGCGTAGCGTCTGCGCTGTCCCTGTCGTCGCCGATCGGAGCAGGACGTTGCTCGTCTGAGGTCTTGAGACACCGCGTCGCACGCCGTGCCATGTCCCCACATGCCCGCGTGCCCGAGTGTGACCTCGGCTCTACGAGCTGTCCTCCGCGACCAGGGCTTTCCTCCACATTTCCGGAATCCGGAATCCTTCCGTGGAACGCCGGTGGCCGGTGTCTCGATCCCGTTGCCCCCGACCTTCCTCGCAACCGGGAGATTCCCCATGTCAGCTCCGCTCGCACACATCACCTGCTCGTCGCTCTCCTTCGCCTGGCCGGACGGCAGCGAGGTGTTCGACGACTTCCATCTGACCGTAGGACCCGGCCGTACCGGTCTCATCGGCGTCAACGGCGCCGGCAAGTCGACCCTGCTGCGGCTCATCGCCGGCGACCTCACCCCGGCCGAGGGCCGGATCAGGGCGACGGGCACGGTCGGGTACCTGCCTCAGAACCTGGTCCTGGACACCGCGCTGCGGGTCGACGCGGCCCTGGGCATCGCCTCGGCCCGTGCGGCGCTGCACGCCATCGAGGCGGGCGACGTCGGCGAGGAGCGGTTCGCGGCCGTCGGCGACGACTGGGACGTGGAGGAGCGGGCCCGCGCCACGCTCGACCAGCTCGGTCTCGGACACATCGGGCTCGACCGGACGATCGGTGAGGTGTCCGGCGGCGAGTGCGTGCTGCTGCGGCTGGCCGCGCTGCTGCTGGCCCGGCCGGACGTGCTGCTGCTCGACGAGCCGACGAACAACCTGGACCTGCACGCACGACAACGGCTGTACGCCGCGGTCGACGCGTGGAGCGGGGTCCTGGTGATCGTCAGCCACGACCGGGAACTCCTGGACCGCGTCGACCAGATCGCGGATCTGCGGGGCTCCGAGGTCACCTGGTACGGCGGAAACCTCTCCGCGTACGAGGAGGCGCTCGCCGTGGAGCAGGAGGCGGCCGAGCGCATGGTGCGGGTCGCGGAGGCCGATGTGCACCGCCAGAAGCGAGAACTCGCGGACGCCCAGGTCAAGCTGGCCCGGCGCAAGCGATACGGGCAGAAGATGAGCGACCAGAAGCGCGAGCCGAAGATCGTCATGGGCGCCCGCAAGCGTGCCGCGCAGGAGTCGGCCGGCAAGCACCGCATCATGCACACCGACAGGCTGGCCGAGGCACGGGAGCGCCTGGACGAAGCGGTCGAGGCGGTGCGCGACGACGACGAGATCCGGGTCGAGCTCCCGCACACCAAGGTCCACCCGGGCCGCGGCGTGCTCGTGCTGCGCGAGCTGGAACTGGCCTACGGAGCACGGGTCCAGGGCGCGTTCGAGGTGCGCGGTCCGGAGCGCATCGCACTGGTGGGGCGTAACGGAGCGGGCAAGACCACGCTGCTGCGGACGCTCGCCGGTGAGCTGGCACCGGTGTCGGGCGAGGCCGAGGTGGAGGTTCCCACGCGCTTCCTGCCGCAGCGGCTGGACGTGCTCGACGACCGGCTGAGCGTGGTGGAGAACGTGGCGCGGTTCGCACCGGATGCCACGGACAACGCCATCCGGGCGAGGCTGGCACGCTTTCTGTTCAAGGGAGCACGGTCGGACCGGCCCGCGGGGACCCTGTCGGGCGGCGAACGGTTCCGTGCGGCGCTGGCCGCACTGCTGCTCGCCGAACCGGCACCCCAGTTGCTGATGCTGGACGAGCCGACGAACAACCTGGACCTGGCGAGCGTGCACCGGCTGACGGCGGCACTGGAGTCGTACGAGGGAGCGCTCATCGTGGCGAGTCACGACGTGCCGTTCCTGGAGTCACTCGGAATCACGCGCTGGCTGCTGCTCGACGGTGAACTCCGGGACACCACGGCGCAGGAGGTGCGCGCGGGTATGTGAGGAACCCCGTGTGTGCGGGGAGAGGCCGGGCTCGGGCGCGGTGCGGGGCCAGGGCCCGTCCGGCGGATCCTCGCGGGCCCGCGGCGTCCGGGCTCCTGGCCGTGACGCGGCGCACGGGCACCTCTCGTTCAGTCGCGGCTTGCGGCCTGTTTCCTGGACCACGCGGTGGCGTCATCTCCGTATCGGGCCAAGAGGCGTGCGAACTGGATCTGCTCCTGCGGTGACCAGGCGGCGGTGATCTCCTCGAACGCTTTTCGCTGTTCAGCGGCGAAGCGGTTGCGTTCGGCCTCGCCGTGCTCGGTGAGTTCGAGCACGGTGCGGCGGCCGTCGGATTGGGACGCCGTCCGGCGCAGCACCCCGTCCTCTATGCAAGCGGCGACGGTCCGGCTGGCCACCGGCTGGGCGATGCCCATCTCGGCGGCGAGGCCCCCGACCGTCGTCTCGCCCGGCGCGTCGGCGATCACATTGAGTACGAGGTTGCGGGAGAGGTCCTTACTCGATGCCGGCGTGCGTCGTCGCAGACGTGACAGTGCCGGGCCGATCTGGTCCAGTGCCAGGTCGTCGGACGGCTGCTCGGAGAAGGACGCGCTGCTCATGTGACTGATTCTAGGCTCCGACCGCACATTTGCATACCAGTAGGCAAGTGCATAGCATTAGGTATGTAAATCTTGACGAGCGAGAAACGAGGCGGACTGCTATGGCGCTCACCGCGATCACCAACGCGCAGATCTTTGACGGAGAGAAGACGGTCGGCGTGCGGACCGTGGTCATCGACGGCGGGAGGATCGCTCGTGTCGGTGGCGGCGCTCCTCAAGGCAGCGAGATCGTCGACGGCAGCGGCGCCACACTGCTGCCGGGACTCATCGACGCCCATGTCCACTCCGCTCCGGGTTCCCTGGCGCTCGCCCTGCGGTTCGGCGTGACGACCGAACTGGAGATGCAGGGGATGAACACACGGGAGAACCGGGGGCTCATCACCGACGACGACAGCGTGGCTGACGTGCGTTCTTCCGGCTTTGCCATCACACCGCCCGGTGGCCACCCGAGTGAGCTGATGCCGGAGGGCTTCCGGCCGAAGTGGGATCTGCCTCCAGTGATGCCCCTGATGCCGTTCTCCACCACCCCCGAGGAAGCGGTCGCCTTCGTGCCCCAGCTCCTCGCCAGGGGGTCCGACTTCATCAAGTTCATGATCGACGACGGCAGCGTGGAGGGGCACCCCGGGCTGCCCTCGCTCGATCAGGCCACCGTGACCGCCGGTGTGGCCGAAGCCAAGAAGTACGGTGCCCTCACTGTGGCCCACGCGCTGACCGTGGAGGCCACCAGGATGGCCGCCGAAGCCGGCGTCGACGGCGTCACCCACGTGTTCATGGACCAGCCGCATACCGCCGAGATCATTGCCCTCGTCAAGGATGCGGGCATGTTCGTCATTCCCTGCATCAGTCTCAATGCCTCGATGATGGGGATCACCGGCAGCGAACTCGCCGACGACCCACGGGTCGCCGCACGCCTCGACAGCAAGTGGGACCAGACCCTGCGTTCCAGCTACGACCGTTACCCGCAGGGCAAGCTCGACGAGGTGTACGACACCGTGCGCGCCCTGGACGCAGCCGGCGTCGACGTGCTGGCCGGCACCGACGTCTCCATGCCCGAGACGTTCTTCGGGGGCCTGGCACACGGAGCGAGCCTGCACCACGAATTGCAGTACCTGGTGGCTGCCGGCCTCACGCCCGCACGGGCCCTGCGCGCGGCCACAGCGACCACCGCCCGCCGCTTCCGCCTCAGCGACCGGGGCCGCATCGCCGAGGGGCTCCGCGCCGACCTCCTGCTGGTCGACGGCGACCCGGTGAGGAACATCAGCGACACCCTCAACACCCGCGCCATCTGGCGCCGCGGCACCCGCCTGGCGTCATGACCAGAGCGCTTCCCCTCACGGGAAGCACGCAACTGTCCGCTCGGAGCGGCTCGGCGCAGACGTGACCGGGCCGCTCCCCAAGGGCCGCCCGCTTCGCGTCACCGAAGACGACGTCCTGATGCTCCGGGGCGGTCTCCCGGCGGTTGCGGAGTTGGCGGCCCCCGCCTGGTCGACCGGCGGCACTGCCTCCCGGGGGCCTGCCGGAGCTGCGGCGCCGCTTCGCTCAGGCCGCCTGTACCGGCCGGTGCCAGGGAGCGAGGACAGCGTCCGCCGAGGCGTGCAGTTCGTGGGCGGGCGTGCCGTCGCACACCTGGGTGGAGACGCCGAGCAGAAAGGTGTGGATCATGAGCGTGATGCCGTCCACATCCGTTTCCTCGGCGAGTTCTCCTGCGGCGACACCCCGGTCGACACATGCCCTGATGCGCGCTCGGTCCACCGCACGGCGGGCCGAGGCCGCCCGGCGCACCGCGGTATCGCGGTCCCCGACAGTGCCTGACAGGGCGACGAGGCAGCCTCGGGGGTGGGAGGTGTCGGTCTGCATGTCGATGGACGCGTGCAGCATCTGGGAGATGGCCTCGCGCGGGGCCAGGGCAGCGTCGTCGATGACGTCGGTGACGCTGCCCGGCCCGGCGGCGTAGTGCTCCATCGCCCGCTCGAACAGACCCTGCTTCGAGCCGAACGCGCCGTACAGGCTCGCCGAGGACAGCCCCGTGGCCTCCAGCAGCCGGGCCATCGATGTCGCTTCGAAGCCCTGCTCCCAGAACAACCGCATCGCGGCCTCAAGGACCCCTTCCATGTCGAAGGTACGGGGACGGCCGACTGAGGGCACGTGACACCTCCTGCCATAATGGAACGATTAATCTAGTTTAGCGGGCGCGACTGCTGCGCGAGATACCGGCCGTGGCGCCCGATGCGGGTCGCTGCGCCAGAGACCGGCTGCTCGCCGGTCCGGGTCGCTGCTCCAGATGCCGGCTGCTCGCCGGTCTGCCGCGGAGCACGCTGACCGCAAGCCCAGCGGCCGAGCCGCCAGGGCCGCGTTCATGTCGTCGCCGCGCTCCGGGCGGGCGTCAGGAGGCATCCGTCTCGTCGTTCCAGGGGCGCCAGCGGCCGGAGCCGTCGACGGTTCCCAGCTGCTGGTCGGCGAAGTGGACGCCGAAGCCGTACACCCCCTCCCGCGCGAGGCGGTCCACGAGCCGGCGCCGCGCCTGTTCGGCCGCGTTCCGGTCGGTGTCGAGCACGACTTCCCAGTCCGGGTGCTGGACCTGGACCGGTGAGTGCATGGCATCGCCGAAGACCACGACCTCCCGTCCGTCGCCGGTGTCGAGGATCCACGCGGTGTGCCCGGGGGTGTGCCCGGGAAGCGACCAGGCGCGGACGCCGTCGGCGATCTCGGCCCCGTCGGTCACGGTCACGGTACGTTCGTCCTGGCCGGCCAGGACCGGGCCGGACCCGGGCGTTACGCTCTCCTGCTCGCCCTTCCCGACCATCCAGCGCGCCTTCGTGAACAGACTTCGCGGGTCCTCGACCGCGTCGGGCCGGGCCCACCCGGTGTGGTCGGCGTGGAAATGGGTGAAGGCGACCATCTCCAGCTCGGCCGGATCCACGCCGAGGGACGCCAGAGACGCGGGCAGATCCCGCACATGGCCGAAGGCGTGCTGGAAGTCCTCCAGGTCGTGGCCCGATATGCGGCCATGGCCCGCGTCGATGAGCAGGCGGGACCCGCCCCTTTCGACGAGCAGCGCCCCGCACCCCATGGACAGATGGCCCGCCCGGGTCATGTGCGAGCGGTGTTCGTCCCAGTTCTCCTCGGCGGAGGCGGGGTAGACCCGGGTCGGGATCATGTCGACGCCCGCGTCGGGAACGTAGCTCAAGGTGAGTTCGCCCAGGGTGCGCGTCCAGAGCGCGGGGAGCCGGAATCCCGAGCCGTCCCGCTCCCCGCCCGCGGCGCTGTTCGTCTCGGGATGCTGTGCGTGCGTCGCCACAGGGCCGGCCTTTCGGATGTGCGTGTGGGGGGATGTGGTGGTGGGTGGTCTGTTCACGGGGTGATCACTCGGATCGGCTCACCGGCGCCGTACGCGAGGATGTCCTCGAGCGCGTCGGTGTAGAAGACGTCGTAGGTTCCCGCGGTGACATAGCCCAGATGCGGGGCGAGTACCGTGCGCGGGGCGCTGCGCCACGGCGAGTCGGCCGGGAGAGGTTCGGTGGAATAAACATCCAGGGCTGCTCCGCCGATCGTCCCGGCGCGCAGGGCCGCGAGCAGTGCGTCCTCGTCGAGGACGGGCCCGCGCGAGGTGTTGATGAGGAGCGAGTCCGGCCGCATGAGCGCGAGTTCGTCCCGGCCCAGCAGCCCGGTGGTGCGTGCGGAGAGCTTGAGGTGGACCGTCACCACGTCGGAGGTGGCCAGCAGTTCCTGCTTACGGACCGGGGTGACCCCGACGGCACGGGCGTGCTCGGTGTCGAGGTGGGCGCTCCAGGCGACGACGTCCATGCCCAGGGCGAGCCCCACGCGGGCCACGCGGGTGCCCACGTCGCCAAGTCCTACGACGCCGAGGCGCGCGCCGTAGAGGTCGCGTCCGATGGTCCGCTGCCAGGCGCCCCGGCGCATGCCGCGCTCCTCGGCGGGGAGGGAACGGGCCAGTGCGTGGATGAGGCCCCAGGTGAGTTCGGCCGTCGGCGCCGCCCCGGCCCCGCGCGTACCCGACACCACGACTCCCCGCCGCGTGGCCGCGGCCACGTCGATGGCCGCGTTGGCCGGGCCCGTCGTCACCAGCAGACGCAGGTTCGGCAACCCGTCGATGACCTCGGCCGGGAACGCGGTGCGTTCGCGCATGGCCACGACGACATCGAACGGCTCCAGTGCGGTGATGACGCTCTCGGGGCTGCCGAGGGGCTCGGTGAAGACCGTGAGCCGCGCACTGTCCGGCAGGGCGTTCCAGTCGGCGTGCCGTCGCGCGACTTTCTGGTAGTCGTCGAGGATCGCGACACGGTGGATGTCAGGCACAGCCGGCCTCCTCACGGCTCGCGCCCACGCGGCCCGCGGCTGCCGGATGCCGGGCGGGCACGCCGGTGTCCACGGCCGCCGACGGGGCGGCGAGCGGTTCGGCCGGGCTGGGGTGGACCAGCTCCAGAACCCAGATCCCGGCCCCGGCCAGCGCGATGACAAGGCCGAGTCCGCACACACCCGGCCACCCCGCCAGCGGGTACAGCGCTGTGGTCAGCGCCGAGGCGACGGTGGCCCCGGCGAACGCGGACACCATCAGCGCCGTCGTCACCCGGCTCCGGGCGTGCGGGGCCCGGCGGTAGATCGCGCTCTGATGGCTGATCAGAAGGGCCTGCTGGGCAAGGTTGAGCACGACGATGCCGACGGTCAGCGCGATCAGACCGCCCGGCCCGCCCACACCGGCGACGGCGAGCACGGGCCAGCTGCCCGCCAGCAGGATCAGCCCACCCGTGGTCACCTGACGGCCGCGTCCGCGGTCGGCGAGCCGGCCGGCCATACCCGCGGCGGCTGCTCCGGCGACTCCGGCCAGGCCGAACAGGCCGATGACGGCGGGTCCGTAGTTGTACGGCGCCCCGGCCAGCAGGAACGAGGAAGCGGTCCACAGTACGGTGAAGCAGCCCATGCCGACCGCTGCCATGGCCATGCGCCTGCGCAGCAGGGATTCGGTGCGCACCAGCGCCAGTGTCGAGCGCAGCAGCTGAGGATAGGTCGCGTTCTCCGTCGGCGGGACAGGAGGCAGCACCACGCGCAGGACGACCGCAAGGACCGCCATCAGGACCGCGGCGAAGACGAACACCAGGTGCCAGTCACCGATCTGGGCGAGCAGCCCGGCGACGGTACGCGCGATCATGATGCCGATCAGCAGACCGCTCATCACCGTGCCCACCACCGAACCGCGCTGGTGGTCCGGCGCCAGCGACGCGGCCATGGGCACCACGATCTGTGCCACCGCCGAGGTCGCTCCGACCACCGCGATCGCGACGAGCAGGAGCCCCAGCGAAGGGGACGCCGCCGCACCGAGGACAGCCACGGCACTCAGGCCCAGCAGCACAGTCACCAGGCGCCGCCGTTCGAGTACGTCCCCCAGGGGCACCAGCAGGGCGAGGGACAGCGCATAGCCGATCTGCGACACGGTCACCACCAGGCCACCGGTTCCCTGGGACACCCCGAGGGACCGCGACAGCACGGGCAGCAACGGCTGGGCGTAGTAGATGTTCGCCACCGCCGCGCCACAGACCACGGCCAGCAGCAGCACCGTCACCCGGCTCAGAGGCGGAGGTCCGGAACCGGGACCGTTCGCGTCGAATTCTGGATCGTTCATGCCGTAACTCTCGCCCAGGTCAGGTCGCAACGTCAATGATTTATGGATTGATCAATCCGAAAGTGAGATAGCCCACCCCGGCGAATCCAGCCGTCGAGCTGCGGGGGCACTGCTTGTCGAAGACGGTCGCCAAGGCGCAAATGAGGACGACGACCGTGACGGACACGCCGTCAACGTCTTCCGCGCACATATATAGGGGCGGCCGGTCCGACCATCGACTCACCCGGTTGAGCACGGAACCGAGGCGGTACGACGGACCGGCTCGGCGAGCACCGCGGCCCGCCCGGCATCCCGGTGTACTGCCAGTCGTTCGTCCTCGGGAAGATCGCTGTGGACGCGCACCTCGGCGCGGGCGATCTCATGGTGGAAGGCGGCCGGCTCGCGGACCGTCCACGCGTGGGAGCGCCCGCGGGCGACTGCCTTGCCGGCGGCGGGCCGACGGCGCCACGCACAATCGACGACCTCGTTGTCGTACAGCACGGTGCCGTCGCGGGTCACCACGGCGATGCGGTCGGCGAGCCGCTCGGCCTCAATGGCCGCGAGCGTTGTGAGCGTGTTCTTCGCGCAGGCGCCATGGTTCGCCCAGGACACGAACCGGCCGCGGGCACCGTCGGCGGCGTCAGTGAGGAAACGGTCGAGGATCCCGAGCCGGTTCCACGCCTCCGACGTGTCCGGCCGGACCTACGCGGACGGATCAGGCCGCGGATGCGGGCCCAGGCGGCAGATGGACGGTCATGATCAGGTGGCAGGTCTCGTCACCCTCCCCGCGATAGGTGTGGGCGACATCGCCTTCGAACGTGGCGGTCTGCCCGGCCGTGACCGGGTGCTCCGCGCCGTCGACGACCAGGACCATGCGCCCTGCGGTGACGCTGACAGTCTCGACGACGCCGGCCTGGTGGGGGTGGCTGGGGTACTCCTCGCCCGGTTCCAGGCGCCAGCGCCACACCTCGACCGGAGCGGGGCCCGAGGTCGTCAGCATGAGCCGGGCCTCGCCGCCCCGTTCGCCCGCCCACAGCGGCATCACGGTGCTGACCGAGACCACACGGACGCGCCCTTCGGCCGGACCCTCCATCAGCACGGAGACCGAGATGCCCAGCGTGTCGGCCAGCCGGACCAGGGTCGCGAAGTTCGGATTGCCCTGCGCCTTCTCCAGGCCGACCAGGGCCCCCTTGCTGACCTTGGCCCGGCGACCGAGCTCGTCCAGCGACAGGCCCGCGCGCGTACGAGCCGAGCGGACGTTGTGCGCGAGCGTGCGCAGAGCCGCCTCTGTCTCGGTCACCTGGTCACCATCCCCATCGGTTGGTCAATGGAATGGACCACCCGGTCGTTCGGTTGACAAGGGGCGGTCATTCCGTTGTACGGTTTAGTCGTTCCACTGCATCTTAAGGGATCGTCTCGTGATAGCTCTACTGCTGGCCCTGGTCAGCTCACTGACCTACGGATGCGCCGACTTCCTCGGCGGCCTGGGCGCCCGGAAGGCCCACGTGCTGCGCACTGTGATGATCGCCGCGCCGGCCAGCCTGGCAGTCGAGTTGCTGCTGTGGCCCGTGCTCGGCGCCTCGTTCAGCCCTGCCGCGCTCGGCTGGGGCGCCGCCTCCGGCGTGGCATCGGCCGCCGCGTTCGCCCTGCTCTACCGCACCCTCGCGATCGGCCCGATGAACGTGCTCTCGCCCGTCACCGCCCTCGTGTCGGCCATGCTGCCGGTCGGCGTGGGCCTGCTCCAGGGCGAACGCCTGGGCACCGCCGGCCTGATCGGGCTGCCGCTCGCCCTGGCCGCCGTGGTGATGGTCAGCGCAGGCCACGGCGCCGGATCGGCCCGCCCGTCGCGTACCGCCCTGCTGCTGGCCCTCGGGGCCGGCGCCGCCATCGCCCTCCAGCTGATCTTCCTGCACCAGGCCCCGTCCGACAGCGGCGTGGCACCCCTGATCGTCGGGCGGGCGGTCTCCTCCGCCGTCACCCTGACCGCGGCCGGTCTGATGTATCGCAAGCTCGGAACGGAGAAGCCCGCGTACGCGATCTCGGCCGCCGCCGGTGTGCTGGACTCGGTGGCCAACCTGCTGTTCCTGCTCGCCGCCCGCAGCGGGGACCTCGCCGTCGTCGCCGTGATCACCGCCCTCTACCCGGCCGGCACCGTCCTGCTCGCCCGCAGTGTCCTCGCCGAACGCATCCACCGCGCACAGCTCGCCGGCCTGGGCGCCGCCGCCATCGCCGTCAGCCTCCTCGCCCTCACCTGAGACCTCCAGCACCACCGCCTCGCAAGGAGACCAGCATGTTCATCCAGCCCTGGAACGCCGGCCACCTCCTGGTCCACCTCGCCCGCCCCAACCCGGTGTGGACGGCGATCGACAACGACCCGAACGTCCTGTTCACCGTCTTCGGCGACTACGCCTTCATCCCCGGTCCCTGGCGCGCCAAGCCCGACACCCCACCCGCCGACGGCGTCCCCACCAGCTACTACGCGGCCGTCCAGTTCACCTGCCGCGCCACGCTTGTCGACGACCCCGAGGACAAGGCCGAGCTGCTGCGCCGCCAGATGGCTCACTTCCAGCCCGACGGCGACCACGCCCCCATCTCCGTCGACCAGCCCCCGTACGACCGGATGCTGCCCGGCATCCGCGGCCTGCGCCTGGAGGTCACCGGCGTACGGGCGAAGTTCACATACGACGACCACAAGCCCGTCGGACACCGCACCGCGGTCGCCGACCGCCTCACCGAACGCGGCCAGGGCCTCGACGCCCCCACCGCACACCAGCAGCGCCGCCGCCTGGGCCGCATCGGCCCCTGGAAGCCCTGACCACCCGCCCCATACGCACGAAGGAACGGAGAACACCTCCCATGACCGACTTCCGCATCGCCCCCGCCGTCGCGGACGCCTTCCCCGACACCCTCATCGCCGTGGTCGCCGCCACCGGCCTTCGAGGCCACGAGCCCTGGCCCGACACCGCCGCCGCCCTGGAGACGCTGGAGCAGCAACTCTCCGCAGGGGCCTGGCAGCCCGCAGACGAGACCGACCCGCGCATCGAGGCATGGCACACCGCCTACCGCTCCTTCGGCACCAACCCCCGCCGCATCCGCCCCAGCGTCGACGCCCTCGGCCGCCGCCTCGCCAAGAAGGGCACCCTTCCCCGGATCAACCCGGCCGTCGACTCCTACAACGCCGTCTCCGTCCTCCACGGCCTGCCCGCCGGCGCCTTCGACCTCGACCACGTCACCGGCGACGTCACCATCCGGTACGCGGACGGCACCGAGACCTTCACCCCGCTCGGCGAACCCGACACCATTGAGAACCCCAAGCCCGGCGAGATCATCTACGACGACACCACCGGCGTCCTGACCCGCCACTGGAACCACCGCGACGCCCACCGCACCCGCGTCACCGAGGACTCCGGCCGTGTCGCCTTCGTCCTCGAAACCCTCCACGCCACCCGCGACAGCCACCTGCTCAAGCTCGCCGCCGAGGAGCTGCACGGCCTGCTGATGCTCCACGCCGCGCAGACCCGCGTGCACTATCTCAGCCCGGAACAACCGGAAGTCACAGTGTGAACTCGTTGCCACCCCGGCGTGCACAACCCCGCCGTCGCTGACGTCGAGTTCCACGGGGGCGTCCAGGAGCGCACCCCACCACCGGTCCGACGCCTCAATGTCCAAACGCGCGGCGCCCGGTAAATATCGCAGGGTTCGCATACCGGTGGCGCCATCGACCTCGCACCCTTAGACGCCCACCTCACCGAAACACCCGAGCCCGCACCCGCACCCGCACCCGCCACCAGCAGACCCGACGGTCATGTGCACTGGTGGGTCCGTGACGTGGTTACGGTGATGGTCAAGCCCGTACGGCTGGGCCGTTTCGCCTGGATCGCCTGGCGGACCAGAGGAAGATGCCCGCGGCGTCGGGACCGAAGTGGTCTTTCGGCTCATGCCGGAGGAACTCACACGAAACCCCCTAGGGGTGGAGTAACGCCCAGGTCTTCGAGCCGCCGGTGGCCGTCAGCGCGGGGGCGAGGCCCCAGTCCCCGCCGTGCGCGTCGACCGCGGCCGCCAGCAGCCACATGTCTGCGCTGCGGCGCTCCCTGCACTCCTCGGACCTCTCGGGCGTTCCGTGACACGGGTGTTGGTCGTAGAGGACGATCCGCAGAGCACCGAAGTGCCAGTGGATCCGCAGCAGCATCTCCCGGTCGGGCGTGAACCGGTAGGCCGTGGCGACCAGTTCGGATGCGGCGAGGACCGCGGTGTCGCGGAGTCCCGCGAGGTCGTGCCGGATGAGCAGGTCACTCACGACGCGGCGGGCGAGTCCGGCACAGAAGGCGCCACCGGGCAGGGCGAACGAATAGCTCAGATTGTCCGCTCTCGGCGGGTGGGGCCCGGCGGGTGCGAGGGCGGGGAGGCAACGCAGTGCGCCCTTCATCAAAGTACTCACATATCCCGGTTCGTGTGGCGACGGTCACACAGAGGCATGGTCGCCCCGTGTGAGACTTACGCTACCGACCGTAGCCCACAAGTGGAGCACAGTGCTACTACTTGTGTTGTTCCGGTCATTTCACTGACTCCCCACACCCGGAAGGACACACACCGTGCCTCCCAGGAGCACCCCGACCGCCCGGCAGCAGCGCCTCGGGTACGAACTGCGCAAGCTGCGCGAGCAGTCGGGAATGACGGCCCAGCAGGCCGCCGCACTGCTCGGCGTCGACCGCACCCGGATCCCGAACATCGAATCGGGCCGTTTCGGCATCAGCGCCGAACGGGTCCGCACCCTCGCCTTCAACTACGGCTGCCCCGACACCGGCCTCGTGGACCTGCTGGCCGAGATGGCGCAGGAGAGAGCCAGGGGGTGGTGGGAGGAGCATCGCGGACTCCTGCTGCCCAGCCTGCTGGACATCGCCGAACTGGAGTTCCACGCGGAGGAGTTGCACACCGCGACCACCACGCACATCCCGGGGCTGCTGCAGACCGAGGAGCACGCGCGGGCGGTCTTCGACACCGCCGACCCCCAATTGCCACGCCCCGACCTGATGGCCCGGCTCTCGCTGCGGCTGCGCCGCCAGGAGGTGCTCGAACGGGACCGGCCACCCCTGTACGAGGCGGTGGTCCACGAGGCCGCCCTCCGGATGCAGTTCGGCGGCCCCAAGGTCACCGAGGCGCAGCTGAAGCACATCCTCGCCCAGTCCGAACGGGACCGGACGACCGTCCGGGTGATCCCGTTCGCGGCCGGCGGGTTCCCCGGCGCCGGGCAGTCCTTCACATATGTCAGCGCGGCGGTCCCCCAGCTCGATACCGTGCAGCTCGATTCCTCGCACGGCTCGATGCTGCTCGATGCGGACATGCAACTGCGGCGCTACCGAGGACTGTTGGAGCGGCTTCGGGCGCTCGCACTACCCGTCGAGGAATCACGCGAATTCATCCGGTGCATAGCCAAGGACCTCTGAGGAGAGACATGAACGACATCTGCTGGGACGAGGCGTTCTGCAGCGAGGGCGCGAACTGCTTCCGTTTCGGACTGGACGACCAGGGCCGCGCCTACATCGGCTCCACCACCGACACCGCCACCTACGTCAGCGACTCCGTGGAGGCACTGCGGGCACTGATCTTCGCGGTGAAGTCCGGCGCGGCGGATCATCTGATCTGATCCGCCTCCGGCCGAGCCCCCTGTGCGCCGTGTGCTCCGAGTACGCCGACTGTTCAGAGCCCATCGCCACCGGGGGCCGGGCCCGGTCTTTTCGCTTTTCTGACCCCCTCCCCCACAGCCGTCCTGACCCTCCGTATACCGGACTGACCTGCGACTATCACGCAAGGTAGGCGAATATCCCCCGGGTGGGCTTGGCTCCGGCCTTACTGCCGCTTTAACCTACGGTCTCGTAACCTACGAAGCCGTAGGTAATTCTCCCGTCCCCAGGAGCTCCCCGTGACGATCACCTCTCCCCACCTCGGCAGTTCACAGGCGTGGACTGACGCCCAACTGCTGTACGCGCTGGAAGAGGTGGTGGAGAAGGAACTCAACCGCCATCTCAAGGTCGCCAAGGACTGGATGCCGCACGAGTACGTGCCCTTCTCCGACGGCCGGAATTTCCCCGGCGTCTTCGAGGACGGCCAGGCGTGGGAGTCCGAGCAGTCCAAGGTCACCGACATCGGCAAGATCGCCCTGGTGGTGAACCTGCTGACCGAGGACAACCTCCCCAGCTACCACCACGAGATCGCCTCGCTCTTCGGCCGCGACGGCGCCTGGGGCACCTGGGTGCACCGCTGGACGGCCGAGGAGGGCCGGCACGGCATCGTGATGCGCGACTACCTGCTCACGTCGCGCGCGGTCGACCCGGACAAGCTGGAGCAGTTCCGGATGGCGCACATGGCGGAGGGCTTCGAGTCCGACAACCGCCACTCGATGCTGCACTCCGTGGCGTATGTCGCCTTCCAGGAGCTGGCCACCCGGGTCTCCCACCGGAACACCGGCCACCAGTCGGGCGACCCGGTCTGCGACCGGATGCTGGCGCGGATCGCCACCGACGAGAACCTGCACATGGTGTTCTACCGCAACCTCCTGGGCGCGGCCTTCGAGCTCGCCCCGGACCTGACGATGATGTCCGTGCGCGATGTCGTCGTGGGCTTCCGGATGCCCGGCCACGGCATGCCCGGCTTCGAGCGGGCCGCCGCGCAGATGGCGATCGGCGAGATCTACAACATGCGCATCCACCACGACGACGTCATCCAGCCCGTGCTGCGCTACCTGAAGGTGCTGGACATCGACGGGCTCGGCCCGGAGGGTCTGAAGGCGCAGGAGGAGCTCGGCCTGTACATGAACGGGCTGGACAGCGAGGCCTCGAAGTTCGACGAGAAGCTGGCCGCGCGCAAGGCGCGGATGGCCGCCCGCGCCCAGGCCTGACGCTCCGGCCCCGCCCCGCCTCGCGGCGACCGCTCGCCGCGGGGCGGGGTGGCCCTCACAGCGGGCTCGCGGACCGTACTCTGTGCCGGTGAAACCTGTGACGCGTTTCGTTCTCTTCGCCGCGCCGATAGCCATCGCCGCCTCCATCCTCCTCAACGGCGGCGGCGGCGACGATCCCGAGCCGTCCGCCGGCTCCCCCGCCGGCGGCTCCGCAGCAGCCGCGGACCCGGCCGACGCCTCCGTGGGCCCCGACCCGTACGCGGCCGCGAACGACGAGGAACGCCGTCAGCTGGACGAGCGCGTCGAGGCGATGCCCGCCGGACTGGCCGCACCGGCAAAGCGCGAGCTGGCCTGGAAGCTGCTGGCGACGTCGGAGAGCTCGACGCTGGACTGGCACAGCCAGTACGGCGTGATCGACGACAACGGCGACGGCACCGGCTACACCGCCGGGATCGTCGGATTCTGCTCCGGAACGCACGACATGCTCACGTTCGTCGAGGCATTCACCAAGGACCATCCGGACAGCCCGCTGAAGCGGTACGTCCCCGCTCTGCGTGAGGTCGACGGCACCGGCTCGCACAAGGGCCTGGACCCCGGCTTCACGGCCGCGTGGAAGCAGTCGGCCGAGGACCCGGTGTTCCGCGCCGCACAGGACCGCGTCAGGGACAAGCAGTACTTCGAGCCGGCCGTACGGCTGGCCAAGCTGGACGGACTCGGCACGCTCGGCCAGTTCATCTACTTCGACGCGATGGTGCTGCAGGGCCCGGGGACGGAGCCCGACGCCTTCTACGGAATCCGGAAGGCGGCCCTGGCCGAGGCCGACACGGTCGACGAGGGCGGCGACGAGAAGGCCTATCTGGACGCGTTCCTGGACGCCGCGCGGGCCGTGATGAAGTCGAAGAAGAACCAGCACGACACCTCGCGCATCGACACGGCGCAGCGGGAGTTCCTGTACGACGGCAACCTGGGGCTGACTCCGCCGCTGACGTGGAAGATGTACGGCGAGACCTTCCACGTGGCGTCCTGACCAGGGCGTGTCGTCGAACTGCCGTCGTCGCCCGGCAGACGGCAGTTCGACGACACGCCCCAGGGGCACACGGGCGTCGTGTCGCGGGGCGTCCGGCCGGGGTCACCGGCCCGGCGCCCGCGATCACGCCCGGTCGCGCTCCGCTCTGCGCAGCCGGTCCCGCTCCTTCTCGGAGAGCCCGCCCCACACACCGAAGCGCTCGTCGTTGTCGAGGGCGTACTCCAGGCAGGCCTGACGCCCTTCGCAGGCGTTGCAGAGCTGCTTGGCCTCCCGGGTGGAGCTGCCGGGGGCGGGGAAGAAGAACTCGGGCCCCGCCTGCGCGCACAGCGCAGTCTCCTGCCAGGCGAGAGCGGGGTCGGTCGGGGTGTTGATCAGCATGCAGCACACAGTGCCGTGCCGCGATAAACGACTGATCAACGACGCATCAATCACAGGCCCCGGGCCGCCGGGGCCTGGCGGCGGCTACGCGCTCCTGATCACCGCGAACGGCGCACCGCAGGGATCGGTGACGTTGGCGAACCTGCCCACGCCCTCCATCTCCAGCGGCTCCAGTGTCAGCTTGCCGCCCAGCCGCTCGACCTCGGCCACCGTGGCGTCGCAGTCCTCGACCTCGATGTACGGCAGCCAGTGCGGGCCCACGGCCGCCCGTGCCGGTACGGCGTCGAGCGGGACGAGCCCGCCGAAGGAGCTCTCCTCGCCGCCGCCCGCAGTCCGGACCACCGTGTACGAGCCGCCGCCGTCCGGATAGGGCATCTGGCTGCTCTCCCAGCCGAGGACCGCACCGTAGAACGCCGCGGCGGCCGGGACGTCCGGGGTGTACAGCTCCGCCCAGCACAGGCTGCCGGTGTCCCCCGCGACCCCGAGCCCCGCGAGCCGCTTCGGCTGCCAGATACCGAAGTACGCCCCGCCCCGGTCGGTGAACCCGCCCATCCGGCCGAATTCCAGCACGTCCATCGGCGCGAACGGCGCCGAACCGCCGGACTTCTCCACGAGCCGCGCGGTGGCGTCGACGTCCGCCGACCGGAAGTACACCGACCAGGACGACTTCGACTGCTCCTCGGGCACCGTCATCACGCCGCCGACCGACTTCCCGTCGAGCGTGAACATGCCGTAGCCACCGGTCTCGGGGCCACCGGCCTCGTACCCCCAGCCGAAAAGAGCGGTGTAGAAGGCCGTGGCACCGTCGAGATCCGGGGTGCCGAGATCCAGCCAGTTGGGGGCTCCGTCGACAAAACGGGTGGTGAGCATGGGGTGCTCCTTCGGTCGTCCCGTTCTCGGACACATCAGGTTTCCTCCTGATGTGTCCGAGTCTTGCACCGGGCACCGACAACCGCAGTCCGTCCGCACCGGTGCGGACGGCTCAGCGGGTGACGCCCAGTGCCGGGAGCACCGTCTCGGCCACCCGGTAGGCCTCTTCCAGCAGTGGGTTGCCGGAGAGGATGAAGGTGTCCACACCCAGGTCCTGGAACTCCTTGAGCCGTTCGACGACCTGCGCGGTGGAACCCACCACGGCGGTTCCGGGACCCGGGCGGAAGAGGCTCATCCCCGGCCACATGTTGGGGTGCACCTCCAGCTCCCGGGCGTGCGCCGGGACCCTCCCGCCGTGCTGGCGGAACTGGCGCTGCCAGCCCACCCCGTCCTCACCCGCCCGGTCGCCGAGCTGACGGGCGTACGTGGCGTCGCTGGTGACGTCGAGGAGCCGGTCGGCCGCGGCCCACGCCGCGTCCTCCGTGTCCCGGACGATGAGGTGCAGCCGCAGCCCGATCCTGAGCGTGCGCCCGTACGCGGCGGCCCGTGCCCGGACCTTCGCCAGCTTCTCCTTCAGCAGGTGCGGGGGCTCGCCCCAGGTCAGGAAGACGTCGACGTGCTCGGCCGCCATCTCGATGCCGGGGTCGGACGAGCCGCCGAACCAGAGCGGGATGTGCGAGTCCTGGACCGGCTTCAGCTCCCGGAAGGAGGCGCCGGCGTTCTTCAGGTCGTAGAAGCGGCCCTTGTGGTCGAAGACCTCGCCGGCCGTCAGCCGTTTCACGATCGACCAGTACTCCGCGCTCAGCTCGTACCGTTCGTCGTGCTCCACGTGGAGGCCGTACTCCTGGAGCGACCGGGTCGAACCGTTGACCACGTTGAACCGCAGCCGGCCCCCGAACAGGGTGTCGAAGCTGAGCGCCATCTTGGCGAGCAGGGTCGGTGAGATGAGTCCGGGGTGGACGGCGAGCAACGGTTTGAAGCGGGTGCTGGTCGACGCGGCGAGCGCGCTGCCGAGCGGCCAGACGTCGTAGAGATCGGTGGCCAGCAGCGCACCGCTGTAGCCGAGCCGCTCGACCGTGCCGGCCAGCTGGGAGAGGTAGCCCAGGTCCACCGGGCGCCGCCCCTCGGGCTCCCAGGGGTAGGAGCCCTCACGCGGGATGATGTACCAGAGGACTTCGGTCGCCATGTCGTCATACCGCCTTTTCGGCGGCAGCACGGGCGCGGGCGTCGCCGACGGTGACCGGCCGCTCGATGAAGCCGGTGCGGTGGAAGATGTCGGCGGCCTCCTGCTGCTCGGTGATGAACGCGTCCGTGACCGGTTCGATCGTCCAGGGCAGGGATTCGAGCGCGGTCTCCCAGTCGTCCGCCGATCCGCCGAGGTCGGCGGCGGCGATCTCGGCGGCCTGCCGGGGGTGGGCCGCCGCCCAGTCGTCGGCTCGCCGCAGCGCCCGGGTCAGGGCCTCGATGACCTCGGGCCTGGATTCCGCGAGGTCCCTGCGGGTGAAGAAGACGGAGCGGTCGCTGATGACGTCGCCGGTACGGATCAGGGTCCGCAGGCCCCCGGTGCGCCGGGCGGCGGCCAGCCGGTCGCCCTGGGCGACCCATGCGGCGATCTCCCCCGCCCGCAACGACCGTTCGCTGTCGTCGCCGCTGCGGACGGCGGTGATGTCGTCGGCGTAGGAGAGCCCAGCGTCGTCGAGGGCCTTGGCGATCAGATGGGTCTGCCAGGAGCCGATCGCGAGGTGCACGGTCGACCCCTTGAGGCCGGCGACCGTGCGCACGGGGCTGTCCTCGGGGACGAGGATCGCGCCGTGTTCGGGACGGGGGGCGGAGACCGCGGTGTAGACGAGGTCGTGGCCGGCGGCCTGGGCGGTGATCGGCGGGGTCGATCCGGTGCCGCCGAAGTCGATGACACCGCTGGTCAGGAGTTCACCGGTACGCACGCCGTTGGTGTACGGGTGGAAGACGACCCGCTCGCCCAGCGGGGCCAGCTCCTCCTGGGCGAAGCCCAGACGGGAGAGGTGGTACAGGAAGTAGAGGGACGGATTGCTGCTGTGGACACCGATGGTCAGGGTCATTCAGATCACTCCGGCTTCGGCACGGTCGGGGGTTGGGGTGGGCTTCGGGGCGGTCTCGACCCCGAGGTCGTCGAGCAGTCGCCGGCGCAGGGCCGCGAACGCCGGATCGCCGGGGTCGCGCGGCCGGGCGACGTCGACGCTCTCGTCGGTGACGAGCCGCCCGTCGCGCAGGACGGCGACCCGGTCGGCCAGCCGTACGGCCTCGTCGACGTCGTGGGTGACCAGCAGGACGGCGGGCCGGTGCCGGCGGCACAGCTCGCCGACCAGGTCCTGCATCTTCAGCCGGGTCAGGGCGTCCAGCGCGGCGAAGGGCTCATCGAGCAGCAGGAGTTCGGGTTCGCGGACCAGGGCACGGGCGAGGGCCACACGCTGAGCCTCACCGCCCGAGAGGGTGGCGGGCCAGGCCTCGGCGTGGCGTTCCAGACCGACCTCGGCCAGGGCCCGGAGCCCGTCCGCCGAACGGCTGCGCGGCAGCGCCACCGTCACGTTGGCCAGGACCTTCTTGGACGGTACGAGCCGGGGTTCCTGGAAGACGACGGTGCGGGCCTCCGGGACGAACACCTCTCCCCCGTCGGCCCCGTCGAGGGCGCCCAGGATGCGCAGCAGCGTCGTCTTCCCGCTGCCGCTGGCGCCCAACAGGGCGACGAACTCGCCCCGGGCGATGTCGAGTCGGAGCCCGTCGAGGACGGCCCGGTCACCGAAGACGCGGCGCAGGCCCCGCACCCGTACGGCCGGAACGGGGGTCGTGCGGGCGGTCATCGGGCCACTCCCTGTCGGGTGCGCCACGGCATCAGTACGCGCTCCAGCAGCCGTACGAGGATGTCGGCGGCCAGTCCGAGGAGCCCGTAGACCAGGATGCAGACGGCGAGGATGTCGGTACGGGCGTAGCTCTGGGCCTGGGACATCAGGTAGCCGATGCCGGCCGTGGCGTTGATCTCCTCCGCGGCGATCAGCGCGATGACGCTCAGGGTCATGGAGAGCCGCAGCCCGGCGAGCAGGGACGGCAGGGCGCCGGGCAGGACCACTTCGCGGACGAGTGCGAGGCGGCCCATGCCGAAGCTCCGCATGGCCTCGATGAGTTTCGGGTCGGTGTCGCGCACCCCGCTCGACGTCGACACGTACATCGGGAAGGTGGTGGCGACGGCGATGAGCAGGATCTTCGCCGTCTCGTTGATGCCGAACCAGACCATGAACAGGGGCACCAGGGAGAGGAAGGGAATGGTGCGCAGGGTCTGGAGCGAGGAGTCGAGGAGTTCGTCGCCGAGCCGGGTGAAGCCGGTGGTGATGCCGAGCGTGAGCCCGGCGGCGAGCCCGATCAGCAGGCCGAGTCCGGAGCGGGTGAGGGAGGTGGTGAGGGCGTCCGGGAGCTGCCCGTTGCCCCACAACTCGCCTACTGCCCGCAGTACTTCACCGGGTGATGCCAGTACGTCGGGGGTGAGGAGTCCGGTCGCTGAGGCCACCCACCACAGGGCGAGCAGGGCCACCGGTCCGATGGCGCGGACGGCGAGTGCGTAGCCCCTGCCCCGGGCCCTGCGGAGCTGGGGGCGCGGTACGACGAGCCCGGCGGGCGGGGTGGTGGCGTGCGGCGCGGCGCTGAGGCCGCTCATGTCAGTTTCCCGATGTCGAGCAGGTGCGCGGCGACATCGACGCGGTCCTTGGTGACCTTCTGCTCGGCGTAGAACGCGGCGACGTCCTGGAAGCGCTTCGTGTCGTCGGCGCCGATGGGCTCGACCGTGCCGCCCTTGGCGGTGAACTCCGTCTGCACCTTCTTGGCCTTGCCGGTGACGGCGGTGGGGCCGACGTCCGTGAAGACGTTGAGGTAGGCGGCCGGGTCCCGCTTCTCCTTGGCGCTGGCCTCGTGGAGGTACTGGTAGAGGGCCTTCACGACCTTCGGGTGCTGCGCGGCGAAGTCCGTCCGCACGGCGTTGAGGCTGTAGTTGTCGGAGCCGATCGCCGCGCCGTCGGCGACGAAGTGCGCCTTGCCGCTGCCGATCTCGGCGACCGCGTAGGTGGCCCAGACGGCCCAGGCGTCGACCTTGCCCGCGTTGAAGACCGCCGCGGTCTGGTCGGGGCGGAGGTAGACCCGGGTGACCTTGTCCGCCGGGATGCCGGCCTTGGCGAGGGCCTTCAGCAGCAGGTACTCACCGGTGCCGCCCTGGTTGACGGCGACCTTCTTGCCGACCAGATCCGCGACCGAGCCGATCTTCGAGCCGCTCCTGACGAGGATGCCCTCGCCCGCCGCGTCCGGGGCGACGGCGGTGAAGAACTTGAAGCCGGGACGCTGGGCGAGCGAGGTGATGCCGGAGGTGATGGAGCCGGTGGCGATGTCCAGCTGGTCGGCGTTCATCGCCTGGGCGGCGGGGGCGAAGGGGCCCGCGCTGCCGGTCCATTGCACCTTGGCGCCCACCGCGGACAGGGCCCTGTCGAGGCTGCCGTCCTTCTTGCCGCGTGCGAGGACGCCCGAGTTGCCGGGGTCGGGAATGCGGACGGACACGGTGGCGCTGCTGCCGGAAGTCCGGCCGGCGCTGTCCGCCCCGGAGGTCCCGCAGGCGGTGAGGGCCAGGAGCGCGGTGGCGGTGAGGAGCGCCGGCCGGACGGCCGTGCGCAGCGATCGGGGGAGATTCATGATGAGGGGTTCTCCGGTGTTCATGGGTCTCGTAGGACTCATCGGGCGGAAGTGCGGCGGGCGGACTCGGTCGCGCGCCGCAGCGGCCCGTGGTCGGCCCAGGCCGCGATGTCGACGGGCTCGGGCAGGAATCCGTGGGCGCGCAGGCCGGCCTCCTGCGCGGCGAGCAGGGCGAGGCGTTCGGCCGACAGGTCGGGGTGGAGGCTGAGGTGGGTGCCGGGCCGGTAGGCGCCGGCGACGCCGTCGGCTCCCGCCCCGGTCTCCGCGCCGAGGATGCGGTCGACCTCGGCGGGCTGTCCGGCGGCCCAGTCGGCGGCCCTCAGCAGCACGGCGAGGAAGCGGTCGACGAGGTCGGGATGGTCGTCGAGCAGCTGCTGGTGGACGGTGATGGGGCGCGGGGTGCCGTTGTTGACCCGGAACCGGCGGTCGGGCAGTTCGTCGAGCTCGACGGCCACCTCGGCGCCGGCCCGGCGGGCAGCCTCGACGGCCAGCGCGCCCTTCACGTACACCGCGTCGACGTCACCGCGCCGCAGCGCGGCCAGTTCGGCCGCCCACTGTCCGTCGTGCCCGGCGGCCGGCACATCGACGAGCACCGCTTCGTCGAGCCCCAGACCGGCCGAGGCGAGCGCGCCCTCGAAGCCGCGCAGCGCCATGGCGCGCCAGAAGTCGATGGCGATGTCGTGCTCGGGCAGGGCGAGGCGCAGCCCGCGCAGTGCGCCGGCGCCCCGGATTCCGGAACCGGGTGCGACCAGGACGGTCTGCCGTTCCTCGATCCAGGTGAGCCCGACCAGCCGGGTCCGCTCGCCACGCGAACGGGCCCACAGCGCGGGAACGTTGCCGCCCTCCCGGAAGAGGCCGGGCAGGGAGTGGGTGTAGTGCGCGGCACGGTCGGCGTCCGGGGCTGCGTCCTGGAGGGAGCGGACGGTGATGCCGTCGGCGGCGAACTCGTCGGTGAGCCATTGCCGGTCGGCGGCGATGCCGGTGGCGGTGGGTACGGGACAGCGGGTGAACCAGAGCGTCCGGGGCAGGACGGCGTGCGTCATGGAGTCTTCCCGAGGATCGGTGAAACGGGGCGGTGAGACGGGGGCGTGAAACGGGGGCCATGGGCATGGCGCGTACGTCCCCGGTCCGGGCAGCGCGTACCGCAGCGGCCCGTGCCGCGGCGGAGTGACGCGGGGGCGGAGAAGAAGACGGGGAGGTCAGCGACAGGCGGCGCTGGACACGCGGGCCAGGTCTATGTGACGGCGCAGCGTGAGGGCGAGCGGGACCGGAGCGGCGTGGGCGTGGGGCGCGGTTCGGCTGTCGGCCACGGCACTGCTCCCTTCGGCTCGTCGGTGGTGACGGGCCGAAGCCTGCCACGGACCGGATCCGGCCCACAACTCGCTTCCCATGATGTGGGACCGGGCGTGAACGCAGTGTTTCCCAGGGAGGTTTCATGCCTTCCCGCCTCCCGTAATGTGGCAATCTCGGGCCCCGCACCCCCCACGAGCGGAGAGTGAACCCCCATGACCGAGGCCGCCGCAGCACGCGCTCCCGGCGGGGCGCAGGCGGTACAGCGCGCCCTGGACGTCCTGCACTGTTTCCACGACAACGGCCCCGACCTGAGCGCGTCGGATCTCGCCCGGCGCCTGGCCCTGTCGGTCTCCACGGCCCACCGGCTGGCCCGCACCCTGCTGGGCGCCGGTTTCCTGGAGCAGGACGCCCGAACGTCGCGCTACCGGCTCGGGCCCGCCGTGACGGAGCTCGGCCGCCTCTCGTACCACCAGCGGGGGCTGCACCTGGCCGCTCCGGAGCTGGCGGATCTCGCCGAGCGCACGGGCGCCACCGCCGACCTCGCGCTGCGCAGCGGACCGCATGCGGTGATCGTCGCGGGCGGTTCGGTGACGCCGAAGGTGGGGCTGCGGCGGCCGCTGCACTCCACGGCGCTGGGCAAGGTGCTGCTGGCCTGGGCGAGGCCCGGCGAGGGAGGCCCCTTCTCACTGCCCCCGCTGCCCGCGTTCACCGACCGCACCATCGTCGAACCGGCAGCCCTGGAGGCGGAGCTGGCCCGGGTGCGCTCCGATACCTACGCCCTCAACGACGGGGAGTCGGCCCATGGGGTGCGCACCCTGGCGGTGCCCGTGCTGGACGGCGCCGGGCACGCCCGGTTCGCCCTGGCGGTACGGGCCACCCCTTCCGTGATCACCGAGGGGCGCACCGACTGGTTCCTGACGCAGGCCCGCTCCTGCGCCCGCGCACTGGAGGTCCTGCTGCTCTCACCGGCACAGCGCCGGCCGCCCGCTCCCTGAGCCGTCGCGTCCTCCCGCGCTGTCAGCCGCGCATGGGACGATACGAGTCGCTCCGGCCGGTTGCCGGGAGCGGTGGTGAGACCCGCGGGGACAGAGGGACGTACATGACTGAGGCCGTGCCCGCCGAGGGCGGGGTGCCGACCGGGCGGGCCGCCCGGGAGCTGCTCGCGCGGGCCGAGCAGCTGCTGGACGCGGCTCGCGGGGTGCTGGCCGATCACACCCGCGCCGTCGACGCGGTACGGGCCGCGCTCGACCCGCTGCTCGACGCCCTCGTCGGCGGAGAGCTGGCGGGCATCCCGGTGTCCAGGCTGAAGGACGTCACCGAGGGCCGGCTGCGCGTCGGCGCGTTCGAGCAGGCCGGTCTCACGAACGTCGCCGAGGTGCACGGGGCGAACCGGTACGAGCTCCGCCAGATCCCCGGCGTCGGCGCGCAGACCGCCGATCAGGCGCTCGCCGCGGCGAACCGGATCGCGCACGCCGTACGGGACACGGTCACGGTGCGGATAGCCGTGGAGTCCCCGGACGACGCCACGACCGCTCTGGTCACCGCGTTGTACCGGCTGGTCGAGGCGGGGCCGGACGTGCGGCGGGCGGTGGACGGGGCCCGCGGCCTGGCCGAGCGGCTGGATCCGCTGCTGGCCGCGGCGGCCCCGGCCAGGGGGCGGCTGCGGATGCTCTTCGCCCGGCGGCCGGCACGGGCGCAGGCGCTGGCCGCCCTCGCGGAGGTCCGGGCCGTGACGGCCGAGGCGGCGGAGCGGGAGCTCCCGCTGCTGTTCGGGCAGGTGTCGGTCGACCTGCTGCGCGACCCTGACTCCGCGGTCGCGGCCTGGGTCGACTTCGAGGTGCGCTCCGCCGAGTACTACAGCCTGCTCGCCGAGATGTCCGGCACCGGACCCGACCGGGACGCGGCCGAGGGGTTCCTGCCCTCCGGGATCGCGGACCGGGTGCGCGGGCTGCGGCTGGACGACGCGCGGCTGCGGGTGTCGCTGCGCGGTTACCAGTCGTTCGGGGCCCGCTTCGCGCTCGCGCAGAAGCGGGTGATCCTCGGCGACGAGATGGGGCTCGGCAAGACCGTGCAGGCCATCGCCGCGCTGGCCCATCTCGCGGCCCGGGGCGAGACCCACTTCCTGGTGGTCTGCCCGGCGAGCGTGCTGATCAACTGGGCCCGCGAGGTCCGGTCCCGCTCGACGTTGCGGGTGCTGCCCGTGCACGGTCCGGAGCGGCAGGACGCGTTCGCGCAGTGGCGTGCGGACGGCGGGGTCGCCCTCACCACGTTCGACGCCCTGCACACCCTCCCCGACGCGGACGGCACCGGGCTGCGGCCCGGGATGCTCGTGGTCGACGAGGCCCACTACGTCAAGAACCCCGCCACCCGCCGTTCCCGGGCGGTCGCCGGCTGGTCGCAGCGGACCGAGCGGGTGCTGTTCCTCACCGGCACACCGATGGAGAACCGGGTGGAGGAGTTCCGCAGCCTCGTCCGCCAGCTCCAGCCCGAACTGGCCCCGTTGATCAGCACCAGCCACGGCGCCGCCGGATCCCAGACCTTCCGCCGGGCCGTGGCACCCGCCTATCTGCGCCGCAATCAGGAGGACGTCCTCACCGAACTCCCGGCGCTGGTCCAGGTCGACGAGTGGGAGGAGTTCAGCCCGGCCGATCTGCTGGCCTACCACGAGGCGGTGGGCGCCGGGCAGTTCATGCGGATGCGCCGGGCCGCGTACGCCGCTCCGGCCACCTCGGCGAAACTGAACCGGTTGCGCGAACTGGTCGCGGAGGCCTCGGGCAACGGCCTGAAGGTCGTGGTGTTCTCGTACTTCCGCGAGGTGCTGGAGACGGTCCGCCAGGCTCTGGACGGCGATGTGTTCGGCCCGTTGTCGGGCAGCGTGCCGGCCGCCCGGCGCCAGGAGCTGATCGACGCCTTCACGGCGGCGGACGGCCACGCGGTGCTGCTGAGCCAGATCCAGGCCGGCGGGATCGGGCTCAACATGCAGGCCGCCTCGGTCGTCATTCTCTGCGAGCCGCAGATCAAGCCGACGATGGAGCACCAGGCGGTGGCCCGCGCCCACCGGATGGGCCAGATACGCACGGTCCAGGTGCACCGGCTGCTCGTGGCGGACAGCGTCGACGAACGCATGCTGGACATCCTGGCCCGCAAGGAGCGGCTGTTCGACGCGTACGCACGGCGCAGCACCGTCGCCGAGACGACACCGGACGCCGTGGACGTGTCGGACGGATCGCTGGCCCGCCGCATCGTCGAGGAGGAACAGCAGCGCCTCGCCGCCGAGGCGAGGCCGAAAGCGGACACCGGCACGGGCACGGACATCGGGAGCCCGGCCTCGGGAGCCGGTGTCTGACGGCTCCCCGCGACGCACAAAGCATCCGCAAGAACGTTCTCCTGCGGCATTCGGCCAGAGGATCGTTTTACTGCCATTTACCGGCAACTCGGTCACGACGCCGCCGAGTCACGGCTAGACAAGAGGGCCGGGGCCGATGTCCGCTGCCCTCTTCGGTACAGGCCGTGTTCTGGTGGGAGGTCCGGCAGTTGCTGACGATCAATGTGGCTGTGCTGCTCGCGGTCATCGTCTTCGTCCGGCTGCGCCGGCGTACCGAGGCCCGGAGCCGGCTCGCGAACGGCGTTACGCAGTCGGGCCGATGAGCCGCCCGGTGCGCAGGGGCCGGGCGGCACGTCGACCGGCCAGGCGTCCGCCGGCGCGGCGCCGTACCCGCAGCACGAGCGGCATGCGGCGCCGGCGCGCGGACGACCGGATGCTCGGCCGCCTCCTGGCGGCCGTCCTGGCCGTCGTCCTCGCAATGGCCCTGGTCAACTGGCTGCTGGTCCACTGGTGGATCCTGATCGCCATCGGCGCGGCTGCGGCACTGGCCGGCGGCGGGCTGCTCCACCGGAGGCGGCAGCACGCGCGGTGGGAAGCGGTCCGCGCGCAGGGCCTGCGGTACGAGCTGTCCCAGCTGGATGCCCTGCACCACACCCGTTTCGAGGACGCCGTACGGGACCTGATGCGCCGCGACGGCTGCCAGGACGCGCTCCGGGTGGGCGGCGGCGGGGACCTCGGCGCCGACGTGAAGGCCACCGACCCCTTTGGGCGCCGCTGGGTGATCCAGTGCAAACACCGGCGCGCCGGTCTGGCCGGCTCCGCGGTGGGGACACCGGATCTCCAGGTCCTCAACGGCACCGCCCGCCAGGTGCACGGAGCCGACATCGCGGTGATCGTGACGAACGGCAGGGTCACCGCACCCGCTGTGGTCTTCGCCGAACAGCAGCGGCTGCACGTCGTGGACCGGCACACCCTCGCGGCGTGGGCGTCCGGCTCCCGCCCGCTGTGGAAACTGCTCCGGGCCGTCCCGCCCCCACGCCGGCCGACCGCCCTGTCCTGAGCGGTTCCCGCCGGTCCAGGAGCGGCGGGCGCGGCCCCTCACCCGTCAGTGGCCGTCGTGCGCCGCCGCCTTGTCCGAGCTCTTGGCATCAGAGGTCTTGGCGTCGGGTGACTTGGCGTCCGGTGACTTGGCGCCAGAGGCCTTGGCATCCGGTGACTTCGCGGCGTGCGAGGACATCGAGTGCGCCTCGTGGCCCGGCACCGTCCCGTCGGCCTTGGCGACCAGCAGCATCCCGGCCATGCCCATGTCGGAGTGGCTCTGCACATGGCAGTGGTACATCCAGGCACCCGCGCCCACGTGTTCACCGGCGATGACCTGGAAGCCGAACGAGTCGGCCGGTCCGACGATCTTCGTGTCGATGACCCGGGTCGGGTCGTCGGGGCCGGTGAGCATGCCCGTCCGGTTGTCCGCCCAGCGGTGACCGTGGACATGGAAGGTGTGGTAGTACTCGCCGTGCGTGATCATGACGACTTCGAGCCGGTCCCCCACCGTGGTCTCGAAGTCGGGGCTCTGGTCGGCGGGCTTGTTGTTGATCAGCATGTCGTTGAAGACGATGGTGATCGTCTTGTCCGGCAGGATGTCGCCCTTGCGGCGGACGATCACCGGCCCGTACAGCCCCTTGCGGATGCCGCCCGTGCCGTGATCGGTGCCGACGACGTGGTCGTGGTAGTGCCAGTAGCCCGCACTGCCCGCCTGCCAGGTGCCGTCCTTCCTGCGGCCCGGGGCATGGGTGCGCCAGGTGTAGGTCCGGGTCTCGCCGGGTTCGACGATGCTCTTGTTCATCCGGGTGCCGTCGCTCGCGATGTCGTAGTCGACGCCGTGCGCGTGGAGACTGGCCGCCACGTCCATCGTGTTCTCGAACTCGATGTGCAGGGTGTCGCCCTCGTTGATCTCGATGAGCGGGCCGGGGATCGAGGCCTTGCCCTTCTCGAAGCCGTACCCCATCTGTCCGTCCGGCAGCTTCTCCGCGTACATCTTGAGGTGGCGGACCACGCCTCCCGCCGGGGCCGTCCGGGGCGGGTTCTCGGCGGAGGTGGCCTCGATCGCACCGAGGGACAACGATGTCACCCCGGTTGCCGCCGCCACCCCGCCGCCCATCAGAATCCGCCGGTTGAAGCTACGTCGATCCATGTCGAACTCCCCACTTTCAGACGGGTGTTGCGGAGAAACCCAAGGCAACTGCGGCGCGCGGCGCAGAGGTACGCAGGTCATGGCGGTCAACGCCGCCGGGCACGGGTGGTCCTCGGGGACGGGCCATACCGTAGCCCGGGGATCTTCGTTTATCCACACTAAGGACAAAGTTCGTGCGATTGCTGCCATAGCTATTGGCGAGTCGCGAAAAGAGGTCTAGCTTCATGCGCTGTTGCAGTGACCAAAGAGGGGTGGGTGACCACATGCAGCGCACACCACATCACAGGTCCAGATCGCGACGCGGACTTGCGGCGGCCGTAGCGGCCGGCGCACTGACCGCATCCCTGCTCGGCGGCAATGCCGCCAGTGCCAGGCCGTATCCCGGACCGCACGAGTCCATGGCGACAACGTTGTCCCTGCCTACGCCGCCCGGCGGCGCTAACGTGAAGGTGCTGGTCTTCCACGCCTCCGCGTCCGATGAGTCCCCGACGGTCGACGCCGGTATCTCGGCGATCGAGAAGATCGGGCTCACCGGGCCGGAGGCGGGCCGCTTCAAGACCGTGGCCAGTGACGACCCAGCCGTCTTCACCAACGGCAAACAGCTCGGCAAGTACAACGCCGTCGTCTTCCTGACGGGCGGCGGCGATGTCCTGGACCCGGAGCAGGAGGCCGGTCTGGAGGCGTACATGGAGGCCGGCGGCGGCTTCCTCGGCATCCACGACGCGGCGCGCACCGAGCCGTACTCGGACTGGTTCACCGGACTGGTCGGTGCCCGTCCGGCGGCCGACAGCCCCACCGCCGTACAGCGCGCGACGGTGGAGATCGGGGACCGGCAGCACCCGGCGACCAAGAACCTCCCGCTGGAGTGGAAGCGTCCCGACAAGTGGCTGAACTGGAAGGAGAACCCGTCCGGCGACGTGCACACCGTGGCACGCGTCCGGGAGATCACCTACAAGCCGGGGGCGAGCGCCAACGGCTGGGACCACCCGGTCTCCTGGTGCCGTGACTACGACGGCGGCCGGTCCTTCTACACCGCGATGGGCGGTACGGTCGACAGCTTCGCGGAGGCCGACTTCCGCGACCACCTGCGCGGCGCGCTCGACTGGACGACCCGGATCTCGCAGGCCGACTGCAAGGCGACGATCACCTCCAACTACAAGGCGGAGCGCGTCACCCAGCCCAACCAGCCCGGGAAGAACGACCAGATCGGCGAGCCGCACGGTCTGGTGACCGCACCCGACGGGCGCGTGCTGTACATCGGCCGCGGCGGCGCCGACAGCAGCGTTCCGGTCGTCACCGACTGGAAGGACCCGAACGTCGGCAAGGGTCTGGGCCAGATCCACGTCTACGACCCGAAGACGAAGAAGGTCACCCTCGCGGGAGAGCTGACGGTCTTCGGCAACAAGGGCGGCGGCGACGAGCTGGTCAAGGTCGAGGAGGGGCTGCTCGGCATCGAGCTCGACCCGGACTTCGAGAAGAACGGCTGGGTGTACCTGCACTACACACCCCACGACAAGATCGACCGCGACAAGCAGATGGCGGTCCGCCAGGTCTCCCGGTTCACCATGGACCTGGCCACGAACAAACTGGACCTCTCCTCGGAGAAGGTGCTGCTGCACTGGCCGGTCCAGATCCACAGCTGCTGCCACGCGGGCGGCGGCATGGCCTGGGACTCCAAGGGCAACCTGTACATCGCGGCCGGTGACAACAACTCCTCCCAGTTCAGCGACGGTTACTCGGGCAACAACCCGGAGCCGAACTACAAGGGCGTCTCGTTCGCCGATGCCCGGCGCACCGCGGGCAACACGAACAACCTCAACGGCAAGATCCTTCGGATCCACCCCGAGGACGACGGCACCTACACCCTGCCCCAGGGCAACCTGTTCACCGGCAAGGAGACCGACGAGGGCGGTGGCAAGACCCGGGGCGAGATCTACGTGATGGGTGTGCGCAACCCGGCCCGGATCTCCGTCGACAAGTCGACCGACACGCTGTACGCGGGCTGGGTCGGCCCCGACGCGGGCGAGCCGAGCACCACCTGGGGCCCCGCCAAGTACGACACGTTCGCCGCGATCACCCAGGCGGGCAACCGCGGCTGGCCGTACTGCATGGGCAACAAGCAGCCCTACCGGGACCGCAATCTGCCCGATCCGAGCAAGCCGCTCGGCTGGTACGACTGCGACCACCCCAAGAACGAGTCGCCCAACAACGACGGCCTGGTGAACCTGCCGCCGGTCACCGCGAACAACATCTGGTACTCGCCGCAGGGCGGCGGCGTGGACTACCCGCGCGACGAGAACGGCATCCCGAGCTACAAGGTGGAGGACCAGAAGGAACTCCTGCCCTGGCTCAAGGGTGGCGGCCAGGCCACGATGAACGGCCCGGTCTACCGGTACGACGAGAAGGCCGGCGCCGACAAGTGGCCGTCCTACTGGGACGGCAAGTGGTTCGTCGGTGACTTCTACGACGACACCCAGCCCAGGCACGCCGTGCTCACCGACCCGAAGACGGTCGGTAAGGGCGGGCTGCCCACGCACGCCGAGTCCCTCAAGGAGATCATCCCGGTCGGCGCAACCGGCATCCGCAACCTGATGGACTGGAAGTTCGCCCCGGACGGTTCGCTGTACGTCCTGGACTACGGGCGCGGCTTCTTCACCTCCGACTCCAAGTCCGCGCTGTGGCGCGTGACGTACAAGGGCGGCGCAGCGACCCCGGCCGCCAAGGATCTGGCCAGGAAGGCGGCAGTGAAGTGAGACACCGTTCGATCTACTTCCGAAGGCGGTCACGGCCCGCCCGGCTGTGGCTCGCCCTGCTGGGGTCGTTCCTCATGGTGCTGGGACTGACCTCGACGGCGGCCTACGGGCGGACCGTCGCCCCGGCCGGCGCGGCGGCCGCCGACCAGGTGCTCACCTGGACGGCCGGCAACCCCATCGACCACTACCTGTCCGCACCGAAGACGGCGGTGGCCGGCAAGGCGACCATCGTCTTCGAGAACAGTGAGGGGACCGGGAACACCAGCGGGATGCCGCACACGCTGACCTTCAGCGTCTCGGACCCGGAGTTCAACAACGACGTCCCCCTGAACCTGCTGGCCAACCCGGGCGACGACAAGGGCGGCAAGCAGACGGCGGAGGTCACGCTCACCCCCGGCCGGTACTTCTACCACTGCACGATGCCTGGGCACGAGGCGATGCAGGGCATCCTGACCGTGACCGACGGGGGCGGCGGTGAGGACACCGCCGCACCCGAGACCTCGGCCAAGGTCGACGGCGACAAGAACGCCGACGGCGCCTACATCGGCTCCGCGACGGTCACCGTCGCGGCCACCGACGAGGGCTCGGGCGTCGACACCGTCGAGTACGCGGTCGGTGCCGACGGCGCCTGGCAGCCCTACACCGCGCCCGTCGTCGTGAACGAGGTAGGCGCGCACGTCATCCGCTACCGCGCCACCGACAAGGCGGGCAACGCCGCCGCCGAGAAGACGGCGGAGTTCACCGTCGCTGCCCCTCCGACGGACGACACCACGGCCCCGGAGACCTCCGCGACCGTGTCCGGTGAGAAGGACGACCAGGGGCAGTACCTGGGCATGGCGACGGTCACCGTGACCGCCTCCGACACCGGGTCCGGCGTCAACACCATCGAGTACGCGGTCGGCGCGGACGGCGCCTGGCAGCCGTACACCGGTCCCGTGATGGTGCACGAGGTGGGGGCGCAGAAGGTCCGCTACCGCGCCACCGACAAGGCGGGCAACGCCGCCGCCGAAAAGGCGGTGGAGTTCACCGTCGTCGAGCCGCCGACGAAGGACACCACACCGCCGGAGACCTCCGCGAAGGTCGCGGGCGACAAGAACTCCGACGGCGCCTACCTCACCAGCGCCAAGGTGACGGTCACCGCGACCGACGCCGACACGGGCGTCGACAAGGTCGAGTACTCGCTGGACGGCGGTCCGTACCTCGCGTACACCGACACCGTCATCGTCGACCGCGTCGGCTACCACTCCGTCGCCCACCGGGCCACGGACAAGGCGGGCAACACCTCCGAGGCGAAGAAGACGTCGTTCACCGTCGCACAGAGCGGCGGCGTGCCGGCGCCGAACTGCCCGGAGTTCGACGTACGGCTCACCGTCATCGTGGGCACCGTCGACACCGGGGTCCCCAACCGGATCACCGGCAACCGCTGCACGATCAACGAGCTGATCGAGGACGAGAAGGACTGGTCGTCGCACGCGCTGTTCCTCAAGCACGTCGACAAGGTCCTCGACCAGCTGCTCACCGCCGGGGTGGTCGACGCCCGCGAGGTCAAGAAGATCTACAAGGCGGCCAAGCAGTCGGGGGTCGGCAAGCCGGGCCAGGACGAGGGCTACCACAAGCTCTTCGACGGCACGGCGGCCTCGTTCGCCAAGTGGCAGCAGGTCGGCGGCGGGCAGTTCTCGCTGAACGAGGAGGACGGCTCGCTCAACAGCTCCACCACGGTGGACGGCATGGGCATGCTGTGGTTCCCGGGCCGCCAGTACGGGGACTTCTCGCTGAAGCTCCAGTTCCGGGACGACGCCCCGGGCGCGGGCAACGCCAACGGCGGTGTGTTCGTGCGGTTCCCGAACGTCCACGACAACCCGGAGGAGCCGAATCCGGAGTGGGTCGCCATCAAGTACGGCCATGAGATCCAGATCAACGACCGGCCGGACGGCGACATGTACAAGACCGGTTCGGTGTACGGATTCGACCGGGTGGGTCTCGGCGGCGCCGGGGTCACGCCCAAGGGCACCTGGAACGACTACGAGATCCGGGTGGTGGACCAGCACTACTCGATCTACCGCAACGGTGTCCTGCTCAACGAGTTCGACAACATCGGCGGTCAGGTCTTCGAGCCGCCGCGGGGCGACGACCCGGGCACCGACGGCCGGCGGTACGCCTCCGGCTACATCGGTCTCCAGGTCCACAGCACCTCGGACGTGATCTCCTACCGGGACATCCGGATCCAGGAGCTCTAGGCACGACGCCCGGGAGTGGCTCAGGTGGCCGCGGCCGCATGCTGAGGCATGTGGTCGCGGCCTCCGGGGTGCCGGTGGCGCCACACCCAGAAGACGGTGCAGGAGACCAGCGACCAGGCGGCCAGTACCAGGAACGGAAAGATCCGCTGATGCCCCTGGTAGTAGACGGCGGTGTGCTGGGCGTTGACCGAGGCACCGGGCGGCAGCCAGCGCCCGATGTGCCCGAGCAGCGAGGGCAGCAGCGGCCAGGACACGGCTCCGCCGGACGACGGGTTCCCCAGAATCACCATCAGGCCCCAGGTCGGGAGCATGGCCCAGCGCCCCATCAGGGTGTTGAACATGGTGAAGACCATGCCCGAGGTGAACATCGTCAACGCCAGGATCGCCCAGGACTCGGCGAAGGGCAGATCGACGGCGCCCAGCAGCCAGTCCACCACCGCGGCGATGGAGAAGGCTCCCAGCAGCGAGTAGGCGATCGTGAACGCGATCCGTTCCAGCGGGATCAGGCTTCTGGCGTGCACACTCAGCTGGATGGAGCCGACGAAGCCGATGATCACGGCTGCCAGCGAGATGTAGAAGAGGGCCAGTCCGCGTGGGTCGCCCTTCTGGAGCGGTTTGACGTCCTTCACGGCGACCGGCACACCGAGCTTGTCCCCCACCTTCACCGCGGACTCCGCGAGCAGTTGGGCGACGGCGGCGCCCGAGGCGCCGGCCACGTCGAGTGACACCCCCGCCCCGCCGGGCCGCACGATCGCGAAGACCTCCTGTTCCTCCAGGGCCTCACGCGCCTGCGCGGCGGTGTCGTAGCGGTGTACGTCCAGGGAGGCGTCCAGCGCCTCGTCCATCGCGGTGACGAACGCCTTGCCCCGGGCCGTCTCCTGGAGGCTGACCACGGCTGCCGGGATTTGGTGCGGGGTCGGGTTGGCCATCGCGTACGTGTACGAGCCGGCGAAGAGCCCGGCGGCTGCCGCGAGGATGAGCAGCAGGACGGTCGCCGGGAAGTAGGGCGAGTCCTTGTACGTCGTCCACTTCTGGCCGCGGGTGAGCGGCCGTCCGTGCGCTCCGTGCGGCGGGCCGGGTTCGGCGCCGGACGTGCCTTGCGTGCCTTGCGTGCCGGGGACGGGCTCGGGCGGGGTGGCCCCGCTGTCAGAGGTGCTCATGCGTCCTCGTCCCCGTCGTGCCGGGCGCGGCTCGGCTGGACGCGCTTGGGTTCGCCGGGCATCTTCGGGTACTCCGGCGGGTAGGGCATGTCGCCCAGGCCGCGCTCCTGCTCGTCGCGGTCGGCGAGCTCCAGCAGCAGGTCGAGCCGGAAGGCGTGGTCGTCCATGTCCGCGTGCACGTCGCCGGCTTCGGCGTACCGGGCCGGCATGGTGCGGATGTCGAAGTCGCGCGGGTGCGCGTCGTCGATCTCCTCCCAGCGCAGCGGCGCCGAGACCGGGGCGTGCGGGCGGGGGCGTACGGAGTAGGCCGAGGCGATCGTGCGGTCCCGGGCGGTCTGGTTGAAGTCGACGAAGATCCGCTCGCCGCGCTCCTCCTTCCACCAGGCGGTGGTGACCCGGTCCGGCATCCGGCGTTCCAGCTCGCGGCCCGCCGCGATCGTCGCCCGCCGGACCTCGGTGAACGTCCAGCGCGGTTCGACGGGGACGAAGACGTGGATGCCCCGGCCGCCGGAGGTCTTGGGCCAGCCGCGCAGTCCGTGGTCGTCCAGTACCGAGCGCAGCTCGTGGGCGGCCCGCACCGCGTCGGCGTAGTCGGTGCCGGGCTGCGGGTCGAGGTCGATGCGCAGCTCGTCGGGGTGGTCGGTGTCACCGCCCCGGACCGGCCAGGGGTGGAAGGTGAGCGTTCCGAGGTTGGCGGCCCAGATGACGGCGGCTACCTCGGTGGGGCAGATCTCGTCGGCCGGGCGGCCGCTGGGGAAGGCGATGCGGGCCGTGGGGATCCATTCGGGAAGGTTCTTCGGGGCCCGCTTCTGGTAGAAGAACTCGCCCTCGACGCCGTCCACGAAGCGCTGGAGGGTGGTCGGCCGGTCGCGCAGGGCGCGGGTGATACCCGGCCCCACGGCGAGGAAGTACTCGGCCACGTCCCTCTTGGTGTACCCCTTCTCCGGGAAGTAGACCTTGTCCGGACTGGACAGCCGGACGGGCCGTCCGCCCGCGTCCAGCTCCACCGCTTTGCCCGCTGCTGCCATGTCGGCCACGGTAGGCCGGGCACACATATGCCGCATATCGGGAGACTCCGGCCGTCGTACGGTCCACAATCGGGGCATGGACCTGCCGGTGATGCCGCCCGTGAAGCCGATGCTCGCCAAGTCCGTGTCCCGGATCCCGCCGGGGATGCAGTACGAGGCCAAATGGGACGGCTTCCGGGCGATCGTGCACCGGGACGGCGACGAGGTGGTGATCGGCAGCCGCACCGGGAAGCCGCTGACCCGCTACTTCCCGGAGCTGGTCACCGCGGTCCGGGAGAACCTGCCGGAGCGCTGTGTGATCGACGGCGAGATCGTGATCGCTTACGAGGGCCGGCTCGACTTCGACCGGCTCAGCGAGCGCATCCACCCCGCCGACTCCCGGGTGCGGCTGCTGGCCGGGCAGACCCCGGCCTCGCTGGTCGCCTTCGACATCCTCGCGGTGGGCGACGACTCGCTGCTGGGAACGCGCCAGTCGGATCGCCGGACGGTGCTGGAGGCCGCACTGTCCGCCGCCTCGCCCCCCGTCCACCTCGCCCCGGCCACCACCGACCCGGCCGTCGCCCAGGAATGGTTCGACCGGTACGAGGGGGCGGGCCTCGACGGGGTCGTCGCCAAACCGCTCGACCTGCCCTACCGGCCGGACACCCGGGTGATGTACAAGATCAAGCACGAGCGGACCGCCGACTGCGTGGTGGCCGGCTACCGCCACCACAAGAGCGGCCCGGTCGTCGGATCGCTGCTGCTCGGTCTGTACGACGAGGCGGGCGTCCTCCAGCATGTGGGGGTCTGCGCGGCGTTCCCGATGAAGCGCCGCGCCGAGCTCGTCACCGAACTGGAGCCGCTGGTCACGGACTTCGCCGGCCACCCCTGGGGAGCCTGGCAGGACGCCGAGGCGCACGAGCACGCCCGGCTGCCCGGTACCCCGAGCCGGTGGTCGGGCAAGAAGGACCTTTCCTGGGTGCCGGTACGCCCGGAACGGGTCTGCGAGGTGAGTTACGACCACATGGAGGGTGACCGGTTCCGGCACACGGCCCAGTTCCGCCGGTGGCGGCCGGACCGCACCTCTTCCAGCTGTACGTACGCCCAGCTGGAAGAGGTGGTGCGGTACGACCTCGGCGCGGTGCTGTCGGCCGGCGGTGGCTGAGCGGACGTCCTGGGCTCAGCCGGCGGCGGGCGGCACAGTGGGTGTGGTGCAGGGCTCAGGGGTCGTGGTCGGTTCGGGTGACGGAGACTCGGTGGCCCCGGCCGTTTCGGTCGGTCCGGGCGACGGGGACTCCGTCTCGCAGCCGGGGCCGGGCTTCGTGGTGCTCGGGTCGGGATCCGGACTGGTGGACGGGTCGGGGCTGGTACCGGGATCCGGGGTGGCGGACCCGCTGTCGGTCGGATCGGGCGACTGGCCCGGGTCGGTGGAGCCGCCGGGGTCCGGGGTTCCCGAACCGCCCGGCGACGGGTCCGGGGACGCCGATGCCGTCGGGCTCTTCGTGTGGCCGGGCTGGGCCCCGACCTCGATGCCGCCGCCCTTTCCACCGTCCTTGCCGCTGCCCGGCCCGCCCACCGGGTGCCTGGGCTCGTTCGGACTCCCGGCGCCGGGGGTCCTGGGAACCGGGCCCTTGCCGTCGGCGACCGGATGGGTGCCCTTGCGGTAGAACTCCAGCCAGGACAGCACGGTGCGCAGATAGGTGTCGGAGTGGTTGTAGCTCAGGATGGCGCTGTCGAGACCGGCCCGTCCCGTCAGATCACGCGATCCGGCACAGAGGTAGCCGCCCGCCGCCAGGGCCGCGTCGTAGACGTTGCCCGGGTCGCTGCGACCGTCGCCGTTGCCGTCCCGTTTCCAGTGCGCCCAGGTCGAGGGGATGAACTGCATCGGGCCGACCGCCCGGTCGAAGGTCTTGTCCCCGTCGTACGCCCCGCCGTCGGTGTCCGGGATGTTGGCGAATCCCGCGCCGTTGAGCACCGGTCCGAGGATCGGTGACAGCGTCGTACCGTGTGCGTCGACCCTGCCGCCGCCCGCGTGCCCGGACTCGACCTTGCCGATGGCCGCCAGTAGCTGCCACGGCAGCCCGCAGCCCGGATCGCTGCGCCCCAGGGAGGCCTCGGCCTTGCGGTAGGCGTCGAGCACCGTGGCCGGAATCCCCGCCTCGGCCCACGCCGCGACGACGACCGGGGCCCGCTTGACGCCAGGTTTCGGGGGCTCGGGGCTCTTCAGCGGCGGCAGTTCGGTGTGGTAGGAGTCGTCGTTGGCCACCTCCGACCACTTGACGTCGTCCGACTCCTGGCGCTGCTTCGGCGTCTCCTGGTGCGCGACGAGCCCCGGTCCCTGGGAGGCGGTGAGCGCTGCCATCGCGGCGACGGCGGCTGCGGTGCCGCCCAGTCCGCGGCGCATGGTGCCGTTGAACCTCATGCGTGCTCTCCTCTCCCCCGGGTCACCGGGAGAACGTGTCGATGACCGATATCCGCCAGTTGCCGCCCCGGCGGACCGCGTCCACGGCGAACATCGCGGCGGCGTAGGTCGTCTCCTCGGACTTGCCGGTACGGGTGTTGCTCTGGTCGGCGAAGACCAGCAGCCGGGCCCGGTCACCGTCGAGCAGCTCCACACCGCTCTCGGTGACGGTCGTGGTGAGGACGAGCTTCTGCTTGGGCGCCTGGGCCCGTACCTCCGCGAGCATGTCCTTGTGCTGCTGGACCGCCTTGCCGACCAGGTAGGTCTTCACCGCGGTGTCGGCCTTGGCCGGCGAGGCGTAGTTGTACGAGAACACCGCGCCCACCGCCTCGGTGATCTGCCCCTTCACCTCACTGGTGCTGCTGATGTCGGTGAGGGCGGTGTTCTGCCGGCCCGGTTCGTCGCGCAGGCTGCCCGCCGAGGTGAACGACCAGGCGGCGAAGGAACCGAGGAGCACGGTCAGTACACACAGGACGGCGGGCAGGGAGGCCCTGGGGCGGAACGAGCGCCCGGACCGTGCCGCCTCGTCCTCCGCCTCCGCCCTGTCCGACGGCTCGGCCTCGCCGCCGGCACTGTCCTCGCCGGACGCGCCGGCGCTCCCGGGCCCGCTGCCCCCGGGTCCGGCGCCCACGGGTCCGGAGCCCTCGGGCCCGCTGTCCGGACGGGTGGCTTCGGGCGCGGTGGCCGTGGCGGCGGCGGTGCGTTCCGCCGCGGCGACGGTGGCCAGGCGGCGCTGCCGGTTGACGAGGTGACGGGTCGTCGACATGTGCGGGGTCCTCTCGGTGCGGGGTGGGAGTCGGTGGCGTCAGCCGGCGGTGTTGCCGACGGGCGCCTGACCGAGGGCGCTGAGCTTCCACCCCTCGGAGGTGCGGGTGAGCTGCCCGAGCATCCGGCTCTCCTTCACCGCGGGCTTGCCCTTCGGTGCGGTCACGGTCACCCGCAGCGCCACCATGACCCCGGCCCGCCCGGCCCGGTCGTCGAGCTCGGTGACCGCACCGGAGAGCACCTTGGCCGTGCTGACGGTCTTTGCCTCCTGGATCTGCTTCACGAACGCGTCCCGCCCGTCGATGAGTTGCTGGTGCAGGTCGCCGGTGGTGGAGTCCTCCCAGCTGTCGAGCCCCTGGGCCAGCTTCTGGTGGTCGAGCGTGTTCATGTTCTGCACGGCCTGCTCACCCGCCGCGAGTGCGTCGTCCCGGGTCTGCGCGTACGCCGCCGAGTCGTCGTGCGATGCCTGGTACCGGGACACCCCGCCCCAGCCCGCCGCGCCCGCCGCCGCGACCGTCAGCACGATCGCCGCCGCCACCAGCGGATTCCTCGTCATCCGTACCCGTGCCATTGCTGCCTCTCCCTGCCGGCCGGCCCTGTGCTGTGTCCTGCTGTGCCGTGCTGTGCTGTGCCCTGCTGTGCTGTGCTGTGCTGTGTCCGCTCTGCGTCCCTGCCGCGCTATCTGGAGGTGATCTCGACGATCGTCCAGCGCCCGTCCCTCAGTTGGGCGGTGACGGAGAGCTGCGCCGCCGCCGTGCTGGCGGCCTTGCCCCGGCGTTCGTAGACCTGGTCGAGGAAGACGAGCAGATGGGCGCTGTCGTGGGTCAGCCGGGTCACCCCGGCTCGTACGACGTGGGTGGTGAGGGTGAGCTTCTGGTCGGCGGCCTGCTTCTCGACCTGGCCGAACAGCGCCGCGTACTGCTGGAGCGCCTTGCCCGCCAGCAGCTGCTTCGCGGACTCCTTGGTGACGGCGGTGGCCGACGGGCTGTAGGAGAAGACCTTGCCGAGTGCGTTGGTGACGTCTCCCGCGACCCGGGTGGTCGCCTCGCTGTCGGTGAGCGCCTTGTTGGAGGTGGCGGGGGTGTCGCGCAGCTGGCGGCCCATGGCGAAGAGTCCGCCTCCGGCCGCGAGCAGCGCCACGACCAGGACACCTGCCACCAGGCGCAGCCTGCGGCGGCCGGCGCCGGGCCCCGGATCGTCACCTGTGGCATCCGGCGTTACGGGCCCGGCCGGCTCCTCGCTCGTGGCGCCGGCCACCGGGTCCTCCGCCACCGGGTCCTCCGTGGCGCTGTTCACGACCGTCGCCCCGCCCCGTACCCTCATGTGCCGCTCCCGACCGGTATCGCCGTCAGTGCCTTGACCTTCCAGCCGTCCGCGGTCCGGGCGAGGGTGGCCTCGAACCGCTTGCGTTCGGTGCCGGCCTTTCCGGTGCGCGGAGTGACCTGGACATCGACCGTCGCGATCATCTGCGCCGTGCCGGTCCGCTCGTCGAGCGCGGTGAGCGCGGCGTCGGTGACCTTGCCGCGCGCCGTCGAGCCGGACTTCGTCAGCTCGCTCGCGTCCTTGGTCCGGGTCCGCTTCAGCTGTTCGTGCAGGGGGCCGGTCGACGAGCCGAGCCAGCCGCCGAGTCCGGCGTCCACGCTCTTGGCGTCCTTGCCGTCCAGGGTGTTGAGACGGGCGAGGTGCGCTCTCCCGTCGGCCAGCGCGGTGTCGCGGCTCTTGGCGTAGGCCAGGTCGTCGTCCCCGCGCGCCTGGGCGTACGACCAGCCGCCGAGTGCGCAGACCAGTACGGCGGCGAGCAGTGCGGCCCAGCCGATCGAGGTCCTCGTGCGTGGTGTCATGAACCGTCTCCCCGGCCGAGACCCAGTAGTCCGGCCATCCCGTCGGCGGCCGGGGCGGTGTCGGGGGTGACCCCGAGCGTCCCGGGCAGCCGGTCCGTCGACTTGTCGCCGCCCAGGAGCATCGAGCCGGGCTTGGCGGGCGGGGGCAGGGCCCCGCCCTTCGGAGCGTTCGCGCTGCCCCGGACGTTGATCCCCGTGCCGGGCGACGAGGCGCAGCGGGCCTTGGTGTTGACCGCGGGCCCCGGCGTGACGTCGAGCCCGTTGCGGTAGGTCGTACCGCCGTAGCCCGAGGTGCAGGGCAGCGGCTCGAAGAAGGTGACGGACATGCCGAACCTGGCGCCGTTCTCGTCCACGGCACTGGAGCCGACGGCCGCGACCTCCGGCAGCTTGACCAGCAGTTCCTCCAGCCCGCGCTGCCGGGTGACGGCGACGTCCGAGGTGGTGAGGAGGTTGGCGACGACGACTCCGAAGCTCGGGTCGAGGTCCCGCAGGAGTCCGCTGATCTGGCCGGTGGCGTCGGGGGTGACGGCGATCAGCTTGCGCAGATCGGTGTCGGATCCCTTGAGTTCGGCGGCCAGATCCTTGGCACCGGACGCGAAGCCCTTCAGCGCGTCGCCCTGTTCGGCCTGGGTGCGCAGCACGGTCTCGCCGTCGATCATCAGCCGGGTGTTGACGGGCAGTGCGTCGTCGGCGGCCTGGACGAAGTCGCTGCTGGTGTCCAGCAGTACCTGGAGGTCGTCGCCGCGCCCGTCGAAGGCGGTGCCGAATTCGTCGACGACCGTACGCAGGGACTCCAGGTCGACGGAGCCCGCGAGGTCGTTGACGCTGGTCAGCACGTCGGTGACGGGCGCAGGGATGGTGGTGTCGGCCTGGTCGATCACGGAGCCGTTCGCCAGGTACGGGCCCTCGGAGCGGGTCGGCCGCAGGTCGACGTACTGTTCGCCCACCGACGAGAGGTTGGCGACGACGGCCTTCAGGGCGTCCGGGATGGGTGGGGCGTCCTTCTCGATGCGGAGTTCGGCCTCCACCCCGTCGTCGGTGAGCTCGATCGGGCCGACCCGGCCCACGGAGACGCCCCGGTAGGTGACGTTGGAGTGGGTGAACAGGCCGCCGGTCTGCGGGAGCTGGACCTTGACGGTGTAGTAGCTGCGCATGCCTACGTAGTGGCCGAGGTCGGCGTAGCGCACCCCGAGGTAGCCGAGGACGAGCACCGCGATGATCAGGAAGGCGATGTTCTTGAGCCGGATGGCCAGGGTGATCATCGGTTGCTCCCCTTCGTGGCCGGGCCCGTGACCGAGGGAAGCGGCAGCGGCAGTGCGGTGCCGGACTTCAGGGCGTCGGCGCCCCCCGCGGCGGGGGGCGCGGTGCCACCGGCCGGGGTGATCGGCGGAATGATCTGGGTGCCGGGCAGGGCCGTGACATCCAGGTAGACGTTGAGGTAGTCGCCCTTCACTCCGTTCAGCACCTCGTCGGTGAACGGGTAGGTGAGCAGCACCTGGAGGGAGTCGGGCAGGTCCTGGCCGGAGTCCGCGAGGGCCTGGAGGGTGGGGGCGAGGGCCTTGAGATCGGCTATGACGTCGGCCTTGCTCTTGTTCACCGTGTCGACGGCGACGGTGGAGAGCGTGTCGAGCGAGCGCAGCATGGTCATGAGCGAGCCGCGCTGCTTCTCCAGGACCTTCATGCCGGGGCTGAGCTTGGTCAGGACGGTGCCGACGTCCTGTTTGCGGGTGGCGAGGGTGGCTGACAGCCGGTTGACTCCGTCGAGGGCGTCGGTGATGTCCGCCCGGTGGTCGTCCAGGTTGGTGACGAGGGTGTCGACCCGCTTGAGCATGGAGCGGATCTGGGGTTCCTGTCCGGCCAGTGCCTTGTTGAGTTCGGTGGTGATGGTCTTGAGCTGGTTGATGCCACCGCCGTTGAGGAGCATCGACAGCGCGCCGAACACCTCCTCGACCTCGGGGTTGCGGTTGGTCCGGGTGAGCGGGATGCGGTCGCCGTCCGCGAGGGCGCCCTTGGCTGTGCCGGATGCCGGGGGTGAGAGCTGGATGTACTTCTCGCCGAGCAGGCTGGACTGTTCCAGGTGCGCGTACGCGTTCTCGGGGAGTCTGATTCCCCCGTTGACCTTCATGGTCACCTTGGCGTTCCAGCCGCCCTCGGCCAGCGAGATCTTGGTGACCCGGCCGACGGCCACGTCGTTGACCTTCACCGAGGACTGCGGGGCGAGGCTGAGCACGTCCCCGAACTCGGCGGTGATCTCGTACGGGTGGTCGCCGAGGTCCGCGCCGCCGGGCAGCGGCACCTGGTCGATGCCGGTGAACGTCGGCAGGTCGACCGTGGTGGCGATCAGGGCCAGGCCGACGCCCACCGCCAGCACGGCGGCGACGCCGGTCGCGCGGGCGCCGGGCCGGCTCGGGAAGCGGCTCATCGCCTGGCCCCCTTCTTCTGCGTGGCGGACTTGTCGGGGGTGCCGTAGACGGTGCCCACGGCGGGCAGCGGCAGCGAGGGCAGCGCCTTCTGGCGGGTGGCGTCCACCGCCGTGAGACCACTCGGGCCCGTGGACGCGTCGGTGAGCGGTCCGCCCATGGAGAGTTCGTTGAGGTTGGTGCGGCCGTTGAGGGTGCGGTTCAACGGGTCGTAGGCCTTGATCACGTTGTCCGCGGCGAGCGGCAGCGTGTCCATGGACTCGGCGAGCGAGGCCCGCTGGTCCACCAGCGCCTGGGTGACCGGCACCAGGGCGTCCACGTTCGCCTTCAGGGCGCCTCGGTTGTCCTTGATGAAGGTCTTGACCTGGCCGAGTGCGGTGCCGAGCTCCTTCAGGGCCGCGCTGAGGTTCTCCTTGTCGTCGGCCAGGAATCCGGTGACCGAGTTGAGCTGCTGTTCGGCCTTGCGGACGTCGCCGTCGTTGTCCTTCAGCATGGTGGTGAAGGTCTGCAGGTAGGAGAGGGTGTCGAAGAGGTTCCCGCTGCTCTTGTCGAGGGTCTTCGTCGCCTTCCCGAACTGCTCGATCGAGTTCCCGATCGCCTTTCCGTTGCCGTCGAGGTTCTTCGCCCCGGTGTCCAGGAGCCTGGCCAGCGCGCCGTCGGAGTTGGCTCCGTCGGGGCCGAGCGCGGTGGAGAGTTCGGTGATGGAGGCGTACAGCTGATCGACCTCGACGGGGGTGGCGTTGTGCGACGCGGGCAGTTCGGCCTCGTCCGCCAGCAGCGGTCCCCCTCGGTAGGCGGGGGCGAGCTGGATGTACCGGTCGGCCACCAGGCTGGGGGCGACGACGACGGCGTGCGCGTCCTTGGGCACCTTGACGCCCTTGTCGACACGGAGCCGCACCTCGACCTCCTCGCCCTTGGGCCGTACGGACTCGACCGTGCCGACCTTGACTCCGAGGATCCGCAGGTCCGATCCGGCGTACACGCCGGTGGCCTGGTCGAAGTAGGCGGTGACCGTCGTCCTGCCCTCGTCGTCCATGGCCATCACGCCTGAGGTGGCCGCGACGGCCACGACGGCGAGTCCGGCGCCGATGCCGACGATGCGCGTGATTCTCATGTCAGCGGCCGCCTTGCTGCTTGGGAGGCATGCATCCGGTCGCCGGGGGCGTGTCGGCGGGCAGGTAGTCCCTGGGCACGACCCCGCAGACGTAGTTGTCGAGCCAGCGGCCGTTGCCGAGCGTGTTGCCGACGAGCCGGCTGTACGAACCGGTCAGGGAGAGCACCTTGTCGAGGCTCTTGCGGTTCTTCACCAGGACCGCGGTGACCCGGCCGAGCGACTTCAGGGTGGGCCCCAGCTGTTTGTTGTTGTCCGCGACCAGGCCGGTGAGCTGGGTGCCGAGGTCCTGGGTGCCGGTGAGCAGCAGGTGGATGGAGTCGCGGCGGGCCTGGATCTCGCCGAGGAGCAGGTTGCCGTCCTCCAGCAGGATCTCGAAGCTGCTCTTCTTGTGGGCGAGGGTCTTGGTCAGCTGTTTGCTGCCCTTGAGGAGGGTGGCCAGCTGGGCGTCCCGCTGGGACACGGTCCTGGAGAGTGCGGAGAGCCCGTCGGCGGCGCTCTTCACGTCGGGCGGTGAGTCCTTGAAGGTGGCGGAGATCGTCTCGAAGCTCTTGGCGAGCTGCTTGGTGTCGATCTCCCCGATGGTCTCGCCGAGTCCATTGAAGGCCTGGGTGACGTCGTACGGGGAGGTGGTGCGGCTCGCCCCGATGCGCCGGTCCGGGTCCTGGGGTCCGGTGCCGAGCGGATCGACGGCGAGGTACTTGTCGCCGAGCAGCGTCTTGATGGCGATGCCCACGGTGGAGGAGTTGCCGATCCAGGCGTCCTTGACCCGGAAGCTGACCTTGACCTTGGCTCCGTCGAGCGAGACTCCGGTGACCTCACCGACCTTGACGCCGGCGATCCGCACCTCGTCGCCGGAGCCGAGCCCGGCGGATTCGGTGAAGTCGGCGGTGTAGGTGGTGCCGCCGCCGATGAAGGGCAGCGAGTCGGCGCGGTAGGCGCCGTAGCCGATGAGGGCCAGGACGAGGAGTCCGGCGATGCCGATGGCGACGGGGTTGCGTTCCCGCAGGGGTTTGATTCTCATGCCAGGCACCTCGGCTGGGTGATCGCGATGCCGGTGGGCGGCGTGCTGCCGTCCTCGGTGGTCACACCGCTGACCTTGGCTTCGCAGAGGTAGAGGTTGAGCCAGGAGCCGTACGAGGCGAGCCGGCTGATCGCCTCCATCTTGGCGGGGGTCTTCTTGAGGAAGTTCTCGATCTGCGGGGTGCCCTTGCCCAACTGGTCCGACAGGCGTCCGAGTTGCTTGATGTCGTCCTTGAGGGGCTTGCGGCCGTCCTGGAGCAGGTCGGCGGTGACCGTGGTCAGCGCGCCCATCGCGGTGACGGCCTGCCCGAGTGGTTTGCGGTCGCCGGCGAAGCCCGTGACGAGCTGCTGGAGCGTGTCGACGAGGTCGTTGAAGCCGGCCTCCCGGTCGTTCACGGTCTTCAGGACCGTGTTGAGGTTCTTGATCACCTCACCGATCACCTTGTCCTTGGCCGCGACCGTGGAGGTCAGTGAGCCGACGTGCTGGAGGATGCTGTCGACGGTGCCGCCCTCGCCCTGGAGCACCTGGACGATGGAGCCGGCGAGCTGGTTGACGTCGGGCGGGGAGAGTCCTTCGAAGAGCGGCTGGAAGCCGTTGAAGAGCTGGGTGAGGTCGAGCGCCGGTGTGGTGCGCGCGAGCGGGATGGTCGCTCCGGCCTGGAAGTGCCGGCCGACGGGACCGGCGCCCTGGTCGAGGTCGATGTAGCGCTGGCCGACCATGTTGAGGTATTTGATCGAGGCGGTCACCGAGGCGGGGAGGCTGCGCCCCTTGCGGACGGCGAAGCCGACCTCGGCGAGCCGCTTGTCCGCGACGTCGATCGATTCGACCTGCCCGACCTTGACCCCGGCGATCCGGACGCTGTCACCGACGATCAGCCCGGTGGCGTCGGTGAACCGCGCCTTGTACGAGGTGGTGTCACCGACCCCGGTGTTGGCGATCGAGAGGCCGAGGACGGTGGTGGCCAGGACGGTCACCAGGATGAAGACGATCGATTTCGCGAGCGGTCCCGCGAGGGAGCGGCGCTTCACTTGAGCTTCACCTCCGCACCGCGGAAGGCCGGGCCGATGAGCACGCTGCTCCAGTCGGGCAGGCTCTGCGGCTGGACTTTCAGTGAGGGAGCGACCAGCTCGTTGACGAGCCGGCTCTCCTGCGGGGAGTTGGGCATGCCGAGGGCGGTGTCCGTCGCCTTCGGCCCTGTCCCGGTCTGCGGGTCGGCGGCCATCCTGTCGCCGGGGGCCGGGGTTGCCGCGGCCCGGCCGGCCGCCGTCGGCTCCGTCGTACCGACGTACGGCACGGAGTAGCAGTGCGGTCCGCCGGTCGCGTCGTAGACGGGGGTGTCCTTGCCGGCCACGTACTTGCCCTTGGACTTCACGGACTTGAGGGTGACGTGGAGGCCGGGCTCTCCGGTGCCCTTGCCGAGCGCCTTGTCCATCGCGGGGACGAATCCCGCCATGGTCCGCAGGGTGCAGGGGAATTCGTCGGAGTACTCGGCGAGGAGTTCCAGCGTCGGCCTGCCGGTCGCGGAGAGCCGGATCAGGTTGTCCTTGTTCTCCTGGAGGAAGGTCGTGAGGTCGTGCGCGGAGGCGGTCGTCGAACCGTAGAGGTCGGCGAGCTCCGCCTGCTGGTCGGCGAGGGTTCCGCTGGTGGTGGTGAAGTCGGTGAGTGCGTCCAGGACGTCGGGTGCGGCGTCCCCGTACACCCTGCTCACCTTGACGAGTTCCTTGATGTCCGCGTTCAGCGTGGGCAGTTGGGGGTTGAACTTCTGGAGGTGCGCGTCGAGCCTGACGAGGGTGTCGCCGAGTTTCTCACCGCGTCCCCGCAGTGCCTGGGAGACCGCGTTGAGCGTTGCGGAGAGCTTCTGCGGCTGTACGGCGGTCAGCAGGGGCAGGACGTTGTCGAGGACCTGCTCCAGCTCGATGGCGTTGCTGGAGCGGTCCTGCGGGATGACGGCTCCGGCGCGCAGGGTGCTCGCGGAGGGCACGGCGGGCGGTACGAGCGCGACGAACCGTTCCCCGAACAGGGTGGTGGGCAGCATCTGAGCCGTGACGTCGGCCGGAATGCGGTCGAGCTCGTCGGGCTTGATGGCCAGGGTGAGGCGGGCGCCCTCGCCGTCGGCGGAGATGTCGCGGACCTGGCCGATGACGACCCCGCGGAGCTTCACGTCGGCGTTGTCGTGCATCTCGTTCCCGACGCTCCCGGTCCGTACCGTCACGGTGGCGTCGTCGGTGAAGTCCTTGTTGTACACGGCGACCGACACCCAGATGAGCAGGGCGGGCACGAGCAGGAAGGCCACTCCGGAGAGTCTGCGACGGGTGTGGTGCGTGGTCCGGTTGCTCATCAGCCGGCCACCTTCACGGTCGTCGTGGCGCCCCAGATGGCGAGCGAGAGGAAGAAGTCGGTGACGCTGATCAGCACGATCGCGTTGCGCACGGACCGGCCGACCGCCACTCCCACCCCGGCGGGTCCACCGGTGGCGTGGAAGCCGTAGTAGCAGTGCGCGAGGATCACCATCACGCTGAAGATCAGCACTTTGAGCACCGACAGCAGTACGTCCTCGGGGGACAGGAACAGATTGAAGTAGTGGTCGTAGGTGCCGGCCGACTGTCCGTTGAACAGGACGGTGACGAAGCGGGAGGAGAGGTAGGAGGAGAGCAGCCCGATCGCGTACAGGGGGATGATGGCGACGACCCCGGCGATGATGCGGGTGGTGACGAGGTAGGGCATGGAGCGCACGCCCATGGCCTCCAGGCCGTCGATCTCCTCGTTGATCCGCATGGCGCCGAGCTGGGCGGTGAAGCCCGCTCCCACGGTCGCGGAGAGCGCGAGCCCGGCGACGAGCGGGGCGATCTCCCGGGTGTTGAAGTAGGCGGAGATGAAGCCGGTGAACGCGGCGGTGCCGATCTGGTTGAGCGCCGCGTACCCCTGGAGGCCGACGACCGTGCCGGTGGCCAGTGTCATCGCGATCATCACGCCGATGGTGCCGCCGACGACCCCGAGTCCGCCGCTGCCGAAGGCGACTTCGGCCAGCAGGCGCTGCACCTCCTTGAGGTAGCGCCGCAGGGTCCGGGGGATCCAGAGCAGTGCCCTGACGTAGAAGGCGAGTTGGTCACCGGATCGGTCGAGCCAGCTGAGCATCGACATCGGTCAGCTCCCCTTCGCGGGGACGATCTGGAGGTAGATCGCCGTGAGGATCATGTTCACGAAGAACAGCAGCATGAAGGTGATGACGACGGACTGGTTGACCGCGTCCCCGACTCCCTTGGGCCCGCCGCGCGGGTTGAGGCCGCGGTAGGCGGCGACGATGCCCGCGATGAAGCCGAAGATCAGCGCCTTGATCTCGCTGATGTACAGGTCGGGCAGCTGGGCCAGGGCGGAGAAGCTGGACAGGTAGGCACCGGGGGTGCCGTGCTGGAGGATCACGTTGAAGAAGTAGCCGCCGAGCGTGCCGACGACGGAGACGAGTCCGTTGAGCAGGACCGCGACCAGCATGGTGGCCAGCACCCGGGGGACGACGAGGCGCTGCACGGGCGACACGCCCATGACCTCCATCGCGTCGAGCTCCTCGCGGATCTTGCGCGATCCGAGGTCGGCGCAGATCGCGGATCCGGCGGCCCCGGAGACCAGCAGCGCCACGATGATCGGGCTGGCCTGCTGGATGACGGCGAGCACGCTGGCGCCGCCGGTGAACGACTGGGCGCCGAGCTGCTGGGTGAGGGAGCCGACCTGGAGGGCGATGACCGCGCCGAACGGGATGGAGACGAGGGCGGCGGGCAGGATGGTGACGCTGGCGACGAACCAGAACTGCTCGATGAACTCCCGCACCTGGAAGGGCCGGCGGAAGGTCTCGCGGCACACGGTCCCGGCGAGGGCGAAGAGCCTGCCCGTCTCCCGCAGCGGGGCGAACAGCCGGGTCGGGCGGCGCTGTTCGGGCGCCCTGCCCTTCTCCGGCGCCCGGTACGGGGGCGGCCCGGGGGGCTCCGGGGGCCGCACCGGCATGGGGGCGGTCACGGGCGTCCACCGCCCGCCGCCGGGCTGTAGCTGTTCAGGATCGCCGTACGGGCGGCCTCCGGCAGCTGCCCCATCATCGACATGACCCGCTCCCGGCGGCGCAGCGCGCCCTGCCGTACGGGCAGGCCCGGCGAGGGCTCCAGCTGCGGGACCACGGTGCGGGTGGCGTTGGCCGAGCTGATGCCCTGCCCGTAGCCGTTGACCTCCTCGGCGGCGAGCGTGGCGGCGTCCTTCTCCTCCGACATGCCGATGGGCCCCTCGCGGCGGCCGGAGAGGAACTGGGAGACGACCGGCAGATCGCTGGTCAGCAGCACCTCGCGCGGCCCGAAGGTGACGAGGTTGCGGCAGAACAGCATGCCCATGTTGTCCGGGACGGTGGCCGCGATGTCGAGGTTGTGGGTGACGATCAGCATCGTCGCGTCGATCTGCGCGTTGAGGTCGATGAGCAGCTGCGAGATGTAGGCGGTGCGGACCGGGTCGAGCCCGGAGTCCGGCTCGTCGCAGAGGATGATCTGCGGGTCCAGGACGAGGGCGCGGGCCAGGCCGGCGCGCTTGCGCATGCCTCCGGATATCTCGCCGGGCAGTTTGTCCTCGTCGCCCAGCAGTCCGACGATGTCGATCCGCTCCATGACGATCCGGCGGATTTCCGATTCCCTCTTGCGGGTGTGCTCGCGCAGCGGAAAGGCGATGTTGTCGAAGAGGGACATCGACCCGAAGAGCGCACCGTCCTGGAACATGAGCCCGAACAGCTTCCGGGTCTCCATGATCTTCCGCTCGGGGCTGTTCACCATGTCGACGCCGTTGATGAGCACGCGCCCCTGCTCGGGCTTGAGCAGTCCGATGAGGGACTTCAGGAAGACGGTCTTTCCGGTACCGGAAGGGCCGAGCATCACGCTCACTTCGCCGGCGGGCAGGGTGAGGCTGACGTCCTGCCAGATGTTCTGTTTACCGAAGGATTTCGTTAGGCCTTCAACGACTACTTCGATTCCCATCGGCCCTCCCTCGACGTGTAGGTGAACGTGGTCATCTGTCAGCGCTCCGGCTCTGAGAAATCCAATGGCGGCTCGTCACACATGCACCAGGAGGCGCACGTTATGTCCGCAGAAACCGCCAGGACAAGCCGTTGAACAGCGGAAATCGACGAACACGGTGCTCGATGTGGATCACTTGTCACCGAGTGACAAAGCCGTGCGGCGGCTTTGTCGAAATCTGCGCAAGATCTCCGGCGCGCGAGCCGGGGCAACTGACCCCCGGCAGCGGGAACCGCCCCTGGTCCTGGGACGCTACGGCTCAGTAACCTGCCTTCGCAATAGCGGTTCCTGAACTTTTTGCACGGGTGTCGACGTGCGGGTTGTTTTTGTACGGAGGTGAGCAGGGGCCCCTGCGGAGTTATCGGCAAGTGAGTCGTTCCGGAGCCTTCGCCGCCCTTCGAAGTGCTCACATTCGTATGGAACGGCCCATGACGATGCCCGCCCCCTCCGGCGGATATTGACGATGCCCGCCCCCTCCGGCGGATATCCCGGACGGGACGGGCATCGTGAAACGGCGCGAAAAGCGGTGTTACCTCACCTCGCGGTAGTCCTACTTCACCGCGGAGTGCCAGTTCTGGGAAAGCACCTTGCCCGCGTTGGGAAGGACGAGCCCGGGGGAGGTGAGCGCGCCGCTGTACGTCGAGGCGTTGTTGAGCGTGAGGTGGTTGTTCCCGGAGGCCGACGGCAGGCCGGTCTTCAGGTTCACCGCCCAGCTCAGGATTCCGCCCAGACCGCAGCCGGTGGCCTTCGGCACGGAGAACGTGGTGTCGCCCTGGGTGTTCCCGGTGAGCGCGAACCTCAGCATCGAGCCCTCGGCGGCGTTGCGGGTTCCGTCGCCGTCGAACCGCTGGATGGCGACGGCCGGAGCCGTGGTGTTCTGCGGGCGCAGGATCACCGGGTCCGAGGCCGAACCGATGTAGCAGTTGGAGCCGAGGAGCGGGTTCTCCAGATGGATCCGGACCGGCAGCTTGACGATCTGCTGACCGGTGGTGAGCCCGGACGTCAGGTTGAACTCGGTGGGCGTGCCTGCGGACTCCACCGTCGCCACCACCTTGTTCAGGCTGACGTTGGTGATCGAGTTGCAGACGCCGGTGACCACGGGAATGTCACTGGGGCACATGAGCCCGAGCAGCCCGCCGGGTATGGTCGTCGGCGCTCCCACGAGCGAGCCGCCGGCCGGCGGAATGACCTTGAACGTGCCGGCCGCGGTGTCCTGGATGACACCGAACTGCATGTCGTTGGCGCCGGTGGTGGCCTCGGTGCTGCCCAGCTTGATGGAGCCGCCGGGCGAGTACGAGGACACGCAGGACGCGACGAGGTCCTGGCCGTCCGCCGCGAGCATGGCGGGATCGTCGACGGGGCAGCGGGAGAAGGGCGCCCAGTCCCCGTTGAGGTTCGCGGCGGAGGCGGCGGAGGCGGACAGAGGGGTCAGCGGGATCGCGACCACCGCGGCGGCGCCGGCGGCGAGCAGGCCGGTACGCCATCTCTTCGGGACAGCTCTCATTACTCCCTCAATTCATGGTGGGCCGAGCGAATGGGATGGTTCGGAAGCGACGACGGGAACAGCAGACGGATGCCGGCTCAGCGCTCCGGCTTGGGAACGTGCACCGGCTGGCCGTCCTCCGTGCACACCGTCTGGTCGTGCTGGGCCGCCGCACAGGGCGGTGCCTGGACCTGCTTCACGGCACCGGGAACACCGGAGATGGACGCGGTGAAGATGTCGTCCAGGTCCTCACCGACACCGCAGCCGGAGAACGGCGGCAGGGTGACCTGGCCGGTGAGCACGCCGCCGGTGGCCAGTGTGTATCCGGTCTGGACCCCGTCCTTGAGAAGCATGTCCCCCCGGAGGGGCAAGGTGAAGGGGCGTTCAGTACGGCAGTTGCCACCGACGTCCAGGGCGACACCGTTGACCTTCACGTCGTACAGCCGGAGCTGGAGCTGGAGCTCGATGGTGGTCACGGCCTCGCTGTTCCCGGGTCCGAGGATCTTCAGGTCGGAATGAATGTTGGGCGACGGCTTGCCGTCCGGGCCGTCGGCCGGCGGGATCTGGGTCATCTCCAGGGTCGCGGTCGTCGGCATGAAACCGAACGTCAGGAACGTACCCGTGGCGGGCGGCAGCTTGGGCTTGCCCTGATAGTCCAGGATCGCCGTCGAATCCTGGAACAGGTGGACGAGACCGTCCTGGATCTTGATCACCGTCGCGCCCTGTTCGATCTGTGTGCACGCGACCGGGAACAGCGTGGCGGCCTTGAGCTTGGCGACGTTCGCGTAGCCGGTGACATAGGCGTTCAGGCTGAACTGGTCTTCCTGGTCGCCCACACAGACCGGTGCCTTCCCGTCCTGGAGGGTCGGCTGCGCCGGGTCACCCACCTTCGGGGTCGCCTCGTCACGGCTGGTGCCGCTGTCGCCGGAGGCTGTGTCCTCCTTGGTGCCGGTGGGCTCCGGTGAAGGCCACTCCGGGTCTCCGGCGATCCGTACCGCGCCGAGCCCCAGTTCCTGGTCCGGTTCCGGGGCGCAGGTCAGTGTCACGGCTGCGGGCTCGGCGTCGGCGTCGCTGGTCTGCGGCGGGGTCAGCACCGCGGTCAGCTTGCCCGCGGTGAAGGTGAGATCGCCGGACGAGCCCGCGGTCACCGCGGGAACGTCACCGGATGAGGTGAGGGCGAACTCCCCCGTCTCCGGTACGGCCACCGGGTCACCGGTGGTCCCGATCCACTCGGTCTCGGCGGTGTGCTCGCCCTGCGCCACGCCCATGGTCAGCTTGGTCTCGGCCTCGACGCCGGCCGCCCCGAGGCCGGCCAGATCCGGCAGTCCGGCCTCGGGCAGAGTCAGCTCGGTACGCACGTCCCGGAGCTGGACGGGCTTGTCCACCTCGCCCCCCTCCGGGACCGTCGCGGACACCCGGACCGAGACGGGTTTGTTCCCGGAGGGGAAGTCGCAGCCGTACTTCACGTCGATGTGGACGTCACGATCACCGGCGGACGCCTGTGCGCCAGGAATCATTCCGGCCATGAGGACCGCGGCCAGAACGGCTCCGCCCCGTGCCGTCGCACGCCCACGGCTCCGCCCTGCTGTCCCGCGCATCATCATCCTTCGTCATTTCCTTCCATCGACGGCGCAGACCGCACGGCAGGATCCCCGCGGTGCGGTCTGCTGAACGTTCGACTGCCGGCAGCCCGTCAGGTGCCGATGATGCTCGTGATCCCGGTGACGCTGTAGTCGCCCGTGAAGGTCGGGTGGTCCCCGTTCGCCACGATCCCGGCACAGGCGGCGGTGGCCCCCGAGACGGTCAGCTGGTGGGCGGAGGAGTTGGAGACCGACAGCTTCTTGGTGCTGTTGGTGTACTTGGCGTTGACCTCACCGGTGACCTTGAAACTGCAGGTGAGGACGGTGAGCTTGGCCTGGATGTTCTTGATGTAGCCGGTGGTCACACCGGAGGTGTAGTCCTGCGCCACGAGCTGCCAGGCCGGACTGGTCGTGGCGACCGGCGTCACCGGGCCGAGCGCACTCGTGCACGGGCTGGACGTCGTGCCGAAGGTGGCGGAGGTGATGTTGCCGACGGTGGCCGGGTTGCCGGTGGCGCTGAACGCGGAACCGGCCGCTCCCGCCGTCGGGCAGGTGAGCGGAATCCCGCTCACCGACAGCACCGTGTTGGTCGACACGGCGGTGAAGGGAGCCGGGTTGGGCGCGACCGTCCACGTGGTGGCGGGGAAGGCCATGGCCTGGGTGGCCCCGAGTACGACAGCCGCAGAAGCCACGCCGGTGGTGATGGCGATCTTCTTGAGGGTATTACGCACAGTTAGTTCCTCCGATTCGACAATGCGGGTGGCACTGCTTGCGGGGACGTGCTTCACAGCTGCCCAAGGGGCAGGAAGCACGTCTACGAACCACTTCTCCGAGGGGGAGACGTACACTCTCGGCCACATCTAATCTGTGACAGGCCGTGACGTTACTTGCGAGAAACTTCGAGCACAATCCTGCTGGGCGAAATTGCTCGCACGGAGTTCTTTTCTCGTACGCGGCTTACTAACTCTCCCGAACCACTTGTCATTTAGTGCGCAGTATCGCCGGCGGTTCCTTCGGGCGGCCGGCACCGGGGCGCGTGGAGGGACGGCGGCGCCCTGCGTGTGCCCCGACGTGCGACCGGGAGGAGAGGCTCGGCCCACGGTGACCGCCGGGTGCGCGGCGCCGACGGCCAGGGGTGCGAGGGGTGAGCACTGCGGGGTTCACGGTGGGCGGGAGCATTCGCGCGGTGAACGCGCTCCCGTCGGTCCGTCAGCCCGTTCCGGTTGCCCGCCGTTCCCGGTCAGGCCGCAATTCGTCAACGCAGCCCGCTCCTCGCGTGGTAGCGCTTGTCATTCCCTGAGCAAGAGCGACACCACCGATTTCCCACCCCGTCCCTCGGGATGTGCCGTAGCCACCGGGGTCCCGGCGCCCCGCCCCATTCGCCGCGTTCCGCGCGGCCGAAAATGTTGTCTCAAAGTGAGCAGTCCCGTCCCACCTGCACCGAAGCACCACGATGAGACCGAGATGTGTGGCCCCTGCACTTCGATCTTGTGCAAGTCATGTGCTCGACCGCTGACTTGGTCTATCTTCATCGCGGACTTGGTACGCACCTGTCGGTTCGTGGGAGCGCTTTCCCCCACTGCCTCACCCCCCACCGGGCGCCGGAGAGCGAGGGGACACGTCATGCGAGAAGTCATTTCGCCATTGGACACAGGGGATCCGCTGGGGCCGCTTCCCCAGGAGTTCGCCGCGATCATGCGACCCGAACTGCCCAGCCTCATCAAGGAGATAGGCGTAGAAGTCACCCGCGCCTATCCGGAATACGCGCGTCTGCTCAGCGGACCCAATGGCCAGGCCATTCGCGTGGGTGTCGAACAGAGTCTCTCCTCGTTCGTGGACCTGGTCGCGGAACCTTCCACTTCCACCTCGCTGCGCGACGACATGTGCCGCCGGTTCGGACGGTTCGAGGCGTACGAGGGCCGCACCATGGAAACGCTCCAGGGCGCCTACCGGCTCGGCGCACGTGTCGCGCTGCGGCGGGCGAAGAAGGTCGGCCGCAGTTACAACTTCTCACCGACCCTGATGCTCAGTTTCGCGGACGCCCTCTTCACCTACATCGACGAGCTCGAATCGCTCTCCCGCGAGGGCTTCCTGGAGGTGCAGTCCCAGTCGGGCGAGCAGAGCGAGGCCATGCGCCGGCGCCTGCTCCACCTGATCCTGGCCGGGCGCCCCGTACCCCGTTCCGCCATCGCCGAGCTGTGCGAGCAGACCGGGTGGACACTGCCCGACCAGGTCACTCTCGTCGCGGCACGCGCCCCGGCGGGGCTGGACCGGGTCAGCGCCGACCGGGACATCCTGGTCGATCTGAGCGACCCCCAGCCGCATTTACTCATCCCCGGCCCCCTCGACGACGCGCGAAGATCCATGCTCGGCCAGGCGCTCCTCGGCACCCGGGCCGCGATCGGGCTGACCGTCCCCACCGCCCTGGCCTCGGACTCGATCCGCTGGGCGAGGAGGGTCCTGGAACTCGTGGACGCGGGGGTCATCGACGACGCGCCGTTCATCCTCTGCGAGGACCACCTCATCACCCTGTGGCTGCTGTCGGACCCGGTCCTCCTGGACCAGCTCGCCCGGCGGGAGCTCGCCCCCATCGCCTCGATCAGCGCCACCCGCCGGGAGCGCCTCGTCGAGACCCTGCGCATCTGGCTCGACACCCGCGGCACGGCGGCCCACATGGGCGAACTCCTGGATGTGCACCCGCAGACCGTGCGCTACCGCATGCGCAACCTGGAATCCATCTTCGGCGAGCAACTGGTGGACCCCGAGAGCAGGTTCTCCACCGAGGCCGTGCTGCGGGCGCTGCAACTGCAGTCCCGGAGCCAGGAGTCCACGCCGTAGAAGTCCCGCAGAACGGTTTCCGGCCGGATCACGGCCCTCACGTCGAGTCAACTTACTTATGGGTAAGGCGAAATACCCGGTCACTCCCAAACGGTTGCCACACGGAGACGTTCTCAACGAGAAACCCGGAACTGCGTCCCGTTATATGGAGGAGTCGGCCGCCCACCCGGCGGCCGCACCGCATGACCTCCTGGCCACCATTCGAGAGGGATACCCCCATGACCGCCTCGCACCTGCTCGTCCCCGTGCCGATCCCGGACCGGGTCGCCGCGCTGATCGGCTCCTGCATCCCGCAGCACGTACTGGAGGCGGAGTTCGACGCCGAGTGCGCCGCCCGCGAGGTCCGCAGGTTCCGCGGTCCGCGGCTCGGCATCGAGGACCAGGCCGACCGCGAGCAGGCCCTCTCCGAGCTGGCCCGCGCCAACAAGTTCCTGGCCGCCCACCACCCCCTGCTGACGGTGCGCCCCGGCAGCGCTTGGTGACCGGAGGGGGCCGTGCTTGCGGAGGGGCGGCCCGACGCTTACCTTACTCAAAAGTAAGTTTACTCCAGAGTAAGGAACTGGCGTGGCCGACAACAGCAGCGGCAACCTCACCGGTGAACTGGCCGCACTCGACTTCGCGGCCGTCTCCCCGCCGGAGTTCGCGCGGATCGTGAAGGGCCTGTCCGCCAGGCAGCTCGGCGAGGTCATGCACGGCGAACTGCGCGCCCGGGTGCTCGGCGAGGTCTTCGGCCGGATGCGGCAGCAGTTCCGCCCGGACGCCGCGGGACAGCTCAAGGCGCTGATCCGCTGGAAGATCACCGGGGACAGCGACGCGGTCTTCGAGACCTCGATCGCGGACGGCACCTGCACCATCAGTGAGGGCCGCTCCGACGCCGAACCGCGCACGACCCTGGTGATGGGGGACGCCGACTTCCTCAAACTGGTCTCCGGCAACGGCAATCCGGTGACGATGTTCATGATGCGCAAGCTGAAGGTGGCCGGCGACGTCGGCCTCGCCTCGGGCCTCACCCGCTACTTCGACATCCCGAAGGCCTGAGCCGATGAGCTACTTCTCCCTCGCCCTCACCGAGGAGCAGCAGGACCTGCGCAACTGGGTACACGGCTTCGCCGCCCAGGTGGTGCGCCCGGCGGCCGCCGAATGGGACGCCCGCGAGGAGACTCCCTGGCCGGTCATCCAGGAGGCGGCCCGGATCGGTCTGTACGGCTTCGAGTCACTGGCCGACATGTACGGCGACCCGACGGGGCTCTCCCTCCAGATAGCCAACGAGGAGCTGTTCTGGGGCGATGCCGGAATCGGCATGGCGCTCTTCGGCACCTCCCTCGCCGTCGCCGGGATCTTCGCCTCCGGCACCCCGGACCAGCTCGCCGAGTGGGTTCCGCAGTGCTACGGGGACGAGGACGACCCCAAGGTGGCGGCGTTCTGCGTCTCCGAACCGCAGGCCGGCTCGGACGTCTCCGCGATGGCCACGAAAGCCCGTTACGACGAGGCCAGGGACGAGTGGGTGATCTCCGGCCAGAAGGCGTGGATCACCAACGGCGGGATCGCCGGCGTCCATGTGGTCGTCGCCTCGGTGGACCCGGCGCTGGGCGCCCGCGGGCAGGCCGCGTTCATCGTGCCGCCCGCCACGAAGGGCCTGGCGGCGAGCCGCACCATCAAGAAGCTCGGCCTGCGCGCCTCACACACCGCGGACGTCTTCCTGGACGACGTCCGGGTCCCCGGACACTGCCTGCTCGGCGGGAAGGAGAAGCTCGACGCCCGCCTGGCCCGCGCCCGCGAGGGCGGCAACGGCAAGGGGCAGGCGGCGATGGCCACCTTCGAGGTCAGCCGCCCCACGGTCGGCGCCCAGGCGCTCGGCATCGCGCGCGCGGCGTACGAGTACGCGCTGGAGTACGCCGGTCAGCGCGAGGCGTTCGGCCGGCCCATCATCGAGAACCAGTCGATCGCCTTCGCGCTCGCCGACATCCGTACCGAGATCGAGTCCGTGCGGCTGCTGATCTGGCAGGCCGCCTGGATGGCCCGCAACGACCGCACGTTCGACGCGGGGCAGGGCTCCATGTCCAAGCTCCGGGCCGGTGAACTCGCCGTGTCGGCCACCGAGAAGGCCGTGCAGATCCTCGGCGGCGCCGGGTACAGCCGGGAGCATCCGGTCGAGCGGATGTACCGCGACGCCAAGATCTACACGATCTTCGAGGGGACCAGCGAGATCCAGCGCCTGGTCATCGCACGGGCGATCTCGGGCCGCCACATCCGCTGAACCCGTACGCGGCGCCCGCCGCCGGGACGCCGTCCGGGGGCTCCGGGGCCCCCGGAGTCACCCCGCGACCGGGGTGAAGCGGACAGGCAGCGACCTCGGCCCCCGGGTGAAGACGCCCTGCTCGGACGGGGTGAATCCGTCCGCGAGCCGTACGTCGGGCATCGCGTCCAGCAACTGGTTGACCCCGGTCTCCACCTCGGCCCTGGCCAGCAGCGCGCCCACGCAGAAGTGCCGTCCCAGGGCGAACGCCAGATGGTCGGCCGCAGCGGAGAACGCCGTGGTGCTGGTCAGGTCCGTGCGGAAGATGTCGAACCGGTCCGGGTCGCGGTACCGGGACGCGTCCCGGTTGGCCGCCCCGATCAGACAGGTGACGGTCGATCCCGCCGGCACCCGGCCGCCGCCGAGCTCCACCTCGATGGCGGTCTGACGCATGATCATGTGCACCGGCGGGGTGTAGCGCAGCGTCTCCGCGAAGGCCCGGTCGACGAGGCCGCGGTCCTGCCGTACGGCCGCGAGCTGCTCGGGGTGGGTCAGCAGGTTGGCGAAGATCGAGGCGATGGCCTTGTCGGTGGTCTCGCCGCCCGCGGCCAGCAGCAGGCTGCAGAAGGCCTTGATGTCCTCGTCGCTCATCCGTACGCCGTCGACCTCGGCCGCACAGAGGGCGGAGAGCAGGTCGTCGCCGGGGGCGGCCCGGCGCTCCTGGATGACCGGGATCATGTACTCGGCGAACTCCTGCCGGGTGCGCTCGCCGGCGGCCGCCACCGCGGGATCACCCGCCAGGTTGCCGAGGAAGGCGATCACGCTGGTGTACCAGCCGTGGAAGCGGTCGTGGTCCGCCTTGTCCAGGCCGAGCATGTCCGCGATGACCAGGACGGGCAGCCGCGTCGCGAACGCGCCGACGAGATCGGCCTCGCCGGTGTGCCGGAAGGTGTCGATCAGCTCGCGGGTGTTGCGCTCGATGACCGGGAGGAACTTCTCCTGCAGGTCGCTGCCCCGGAAGGCCGGGGCGACCAGGGCCCGGCGCACCGCGTGCTCGCGGCCGCTGAGCTGGAGAATGGTCCTGCCGTGGACGGGTTCGATCTGCCAGTCGTAGTTGTCGGTGGTGAACTCCCCCGCCCTGTCCTTGAAGACCCGCTCGACGTCCTCGTAGCGGGAGACGATGTAGCTGTTCATGGCTTCGTGCCTGATCAGCGGGGCGCTGTCGCGCATGATCCGGTAGGCCCCGTAGGGGTCGGCGGCGAAGGCGGGCGAGAGAATGTCTGGCACGGACGGCTCGTGCGGGGCGAGCGACTCCTGCGGGGCGGACGTCATGGCGCTCCAAGGTCGTTGACGGACAACGCCGTCCAGGTTATTGACCACCCGTCCGCTCACCCACCCCCTGGGGGAAACCCGATGGCCACCGGCTCGCGCCCGTCCGTCCTCTTCGTCACCGATCTGGCCTACGAGGCACGTGGGCGCCGCTACTGCGACGAGGACATCTTCCTGAGCTCCCGGCTGCGAGCGGACTTCGACACCGCGCTCTGCCATCCGCGTGACGCCGCCGCGCTGCTGGACGGCTTCGACGTGGCCGTCGTACGCAACAGCGGCCCGGTGCTGCACTACCAGGACGCCTACGACGCGTTCCGCGCACGGGCCGGGGAGCTGGGCGCCCGGGTCTACAACCCGCTGACCGGGCGGGGTGACATGGCGGGCAAGCAGTACCTGGTCGACCTGAGCCGCGCCGGGTATCCGGTCATCCCGACGGTGGACCGGGTGGCGGACCTGGGACTGCTGCCGGAGGCCGACGGCTACGTGGTCAAGCCGAAGCTGGGCGCGGACTCGGTCGGCCTGCGCTTCGTCCGCACTCCCGCCCTGGCGCCCGACGCGGACGGGACGCAGCTGGTCCAGCCCCGGATCGACTTCCGCTACGAGGTGTCCTTCTACTTCGTCGACCACGACTTCCAGTACGCGCTGTACGCGCCGCACCCGGACCGGCGGTGGGTGCTGGAGCCGTACGGGGCCAGTGAGCAGGACCTCGGGTTCGCCCGGTCCTTCGTGGCGTGGAACACCCTCGACCACGGCATCCAGCGGGTCGACGCGTGCCGGACGGCCGACGGTGAGCTGCTGCTCGCCGAGCTGGAGGACCTCAATCCGTATCTCTCGCTGGACCGGGTGGCGGAGCCGGTGCGGGAGGCGTTCGTGACCCGGATGACGGCCTCCCTGCGGGATGTGCTGGCCTGACCACACGTCCGGCCGCCCCCGGCATGCGGGTGACAGGGCGCGGTGTGAGGGTGCAGACGTGACCACTGCCAGCGAGACCGCCCCCGCCGCGCAGAGTGCCGCCGCGCCGCCCCTGCTCGATCCGCGACGCCGGAACATCGTCTTCGCCACGATCGTGCTGGGGATTCTGCTGGCCGCGCTGGACCAGACGATCGTGGGGACCGCGCTGCCCACGATCGTCTCGGATCTGGGGGGCGCCGCCCATATGTCCTGGGTGGTCACGGCGTATCTGCTCGCCGAGACGGTGGCGACGGTCCTGGTCGGGAAGTTCGGCGACCTGTTCGGCCGGAAGATCGTCTTCCAGCTGTCCGCGATCATCTTCATCACCGGTTCGTTCCTGTGCGGCCTCGCGACGAACATGACGCTGCTGATCGTGTGGCGGGGTCTCCAGGGCATCGGGGCCGGCGGGCTCATGGTCACCTCGATGGCACTGATCGCGGACGTCATCCCGCTGCGCGACCGGGGCAAGTACCAGGGTGCGATCGGTGCCGTGTTCGGGGTCTCCACGGTCATCGGGCCGCTGCTCGGCGGGCTGTTCACCGACCACCTGACCTGGCGGTGGGCGTTCTACGTCAATGTGCCGATCGCCATCGTGGTGGTCATCGCCGCGGCCCGCACCATCCCGTCCGTGAAGGCCGCGGGGCGTCCGGTCATCGACTACCTGGGCATCGCCATGGTCACGATCGGGGCGAGCTCCCTGATCCTGGCGACGAGCTGGGGCGGCAACCAGTACGCCTGGGGCTCCCCCGTCATCATCGGCCTGTTCGCACTCGGGCTGGTCGCGCTCGCGCTCTTCTGCCTCGTGGAGTTCCGGGCGAAGGAACCGATGCTGCCGATGCGGCTGTTCGGGAACCCGGTCTTCACGGTCTGTTCGATCCTCAGCTTCATCGTGGGATTCGCGATGCTCGGCGCGATGATCTTCCTGCCGACGTACCTGCAGTACGTGGACGGGGACTCCGCGACCCTCTCCGGCGTCCGGACGCTGCCCATGGTCATCGGTCTGCTGGTGGCTTCGGTGGTCAGCGGCAACGTGGTCAGCAAGACCGGCCGCTACCGGATCTTCCCGATCGTCGGCTCGCTGGTCATGGCGGCCGGTCTGTTCCTGCTCTCCCGGATGGGCCCGGACAGCGGGGTGTGGCTGGAGTCCCTGTACATGCTGGTGCTCGGGCTCGGCATCGGACTGTCCATGCAGGTGCTGACGATCGCGGTGCAGAACACCGTCGACTACTCGGACCTGGGCACGGCGACCTCGGGCGTGACGTTCTTCCGCACCCTGGGCAGCGCCTTCGGCACCGCGGTGTTCGGCACGATCTACGCCAACACGCTCGGCCCCAACCTCAGGGACGGGATCGCGTCGGCGGCGCGGGCCGGCGGCAACCCCGCGGTGCTGGCGAAGGCCTCGCAGAGCCCGGAGGGCCTGCACTCGCTGCCCGGCGCGCAGTCGGCGCCGCTGGCCCAGGCGTACGCCGACACCCTGCACACGGTGTTCCTGTGGACGGTGCCGGTCGCGGTGCTCGGCTTCCTCGTCGCGCTCTTCCTCAAGGAGGTGAAGCTGCGCGACACGGTGCGGGCCGGCTCCACCGACATGGGCGAGGGATTCGCCTCACCGAACACCGGGGACTCGGCCCGGCTCCTGGAGTTCTCGGTGGCCAAGGTCCTGCGGCGGGTCGACCCGGACACGGCCCGCCGGATCATCGCGGAATCGGACACCCGGCTCGACATGGCGGGGGCCTGGGCGGTGATGCAGGTCGAGCTGTTCACCCGGATGGTCGGCCATGCCGGGCTCCGGCTGATCGCGGCCCGGCACCGCATTCCGCCGGAGGTACTGGTGCCCGTCTTCGACCGGATGATCGAGGAGGGCTACCTCACCGGGGACGGCCACCTCTTCGCCCACACCGACGCGGGCAGCAGGGAGGCCGCGACCATCACGGACGCCTGGGCGACCTGGCTCAACGACCAGCTCGGCCACGACGGCGAGCGCCCGGACGACGTCCGCCTGCGCGCCGCGGTCGACGTCATCGCCAAGCGGCTCCTGGCCGAGGACCTCACGCAGGAGCTGTCCCCGGCCGCCCCGGCGGGCGCGCCGGTCTGAGCCGGGCGGATCAGCCGGTGCCCGGCAGGTCAGTCGGTGTCGACCGCCGACTCGTAGACCCAGGCGCCCCCGTGCCGGACGAAGCGGCTCTTCTCGTACAGCGAGTCGGCGCGGCCGTTGTCCCTGAAGTGCGCCCGGAAGGTGACCGTGCCCGTGGTGTGGAAGGCGCTGCCCTCCGTCGTCCCCAGGATCTCCAGCCGCTCCCAGCGCGTCCCCGGATCCAGGTCGAGGGTGTCCGGCCGGGTGCCGGGGTGCCAGGTGCGCAGCAGATAGGCGGCGTCCCGGACGGCGAAGGCCGCGTACCGCGAGCGCATCAGCGCCTCACAGGTCGGTGCGGCGGCCCCGGCGTGCAGCCTCCCGCAGCACGCGGCGTACTCGGCGGGCAGTCCGCACGGGCACGGCGATGCCGCGGTGATCACGGCTGCGGGAGCGGGGCGGGTCCTCGCGGAGGACGGCCGCCGGGAGTGGGAGGTGCGTCGGGACATGGGTCCATTGTGGCCTGCGGGAGCGCCGGGCGGGCAGCCGGGCGGGCCGTCACGTCAGCAGGAAGTCCGCCTGGCCCGACTTGGCTCCCTGGATGAACGCGGCGATCTCGCGGTGGGTGTAGATCAGGGCGGGGCCGTCCGGGTCGGCGGACTGGCGCATGGCGATCCGTCCGTCGGACAGCTTCATCGCCTCGACACAGTTGCCGCCGTTGCCGCCGCTCCACGGCTTGTACCAGCCCTCGGCGCCGAGCTCGGCGGCCGGCATGCCGTTGTATATGGGTGTCATCACAGCTCCTTGCGGAAGCCCCGGAGGATTTCCTTCGTGCGTTGTGCAGTCGCGGCCTGGGCCGCCATACGGTCCATGACCTCCAGGTAGGAGGCCACCTCGGGGCGGGCGTCGAAGTAGACGGCCCCGGTCAGGTACTCGCTGTAGACCATGTCGGGCAGCTCAGGGACGGCGAACCGGAAGAGCACGAAGGGCCCGTAGGTGCCCGGGTGGTGGCCGGTGGAGAACTCGGCGATCTGGAGCGTCACGTTCGGCATCTCGGTCGCCTCGAGCAACTGGTCGATCTGGGCGCGCATGTTCTCCGGGCTGCCCACCGGACGGCGGAGCACCGTCTCGTCCATCACGACCCAGAGCCGTGAGGCGTCCGGCCGGGTGAGCAGGGACTGGCGTTCCATCCGCAGCGCCACATGGCGTTCGATGTCCTCGGGCCTGGTCTGGCCGACCGCTCCGGTACGCATCACCGAGCGCGCGTAGTCCTCGGTCTGCAGCAGACCGGGGACGAAGTGCGGCTCGTACATGCGCAGCAGGCTCGCGGCGCCCTCCAGGCTGACGTACATGCTGAACCAGTCGGGCAGCACGTCGTGGAAACGCTGCCACCAGCCCGGTTTGTTGGCCTCCTCGGCGAGGACGACGAAGGCGTCGGCCTCCTCCTCGGAGATCCCGTAGGCCTTCAGCAGGAGCTGCACATAGGCGATCTTGAGGGCGACTTCGGCCGTCTCCAGCCTGCGTATCGTCGCGGGCGCGACGCGCAGCACCTTCGCAGCCTGGTCACGGCTCAGGCCGACACGCTCCCGCAGATCCTGCAGGCGCTTGCCGAGAACGACCTGACCCACGGTCGGGGCGGACCGCGGTTCACTCACTTCAGACCTCCCCATGCGCTGTTGCCAGCAGTGTGCCATGCGCGTGCCGTCAAAGACACAGCCACTCTGGAAATTTCAGAGTGCCCCTTGCCAAGTGTTCGCGACAGGGGGAGAGTTGGTGAGTGAACCAGTTCACTAGTCGCGCTCACCTCTTTTCATCAAGATCGCGAAGCGTGACGCAGCCCCCACTGTGAGGATTCGGTCGTGGCACCTGGCAGTGCGCTCATCTCCCGGCTCGTCGACCTCAGCCCCGGGACCGAAGCGCTCCGGTACTGCTTCGCGCTGCCCGCGCAACCGGAGTCGGTGGCCGGTGCCCGGCGGCTGACCCGGGCCAGGCTGGACGAGTGGCGGCTGGACGACGACGCGCACGACGCCGCGATCCTCATCGTGTCGGAGCTGGTGACCAACGCGGTGGTGCACACCAACAGCTCTCGCGTCGTGTGCGAGCTGCGCTGCCTCGACCACCGGCTGCGGATAGCCGTACAGGACCAAGGACACCAGCCCGGCGGGCCGCAGTTGTGCCGCAACGCCGACGACGAGCACGGACGCGGCCTGCTGCTCGTCGACGCGATGTGCAGTGCCTGGGGGTCCCGCGACGCCGGGGACGGCTCGGGGCGCATCGTCTGGGCAGAACTGCCGCACGGCTCGGAGCACACATGTTGAAGAACGCGATGTCCCACCTCCTCGGAACCCGCCGCCCCCGTGAGCCGGGCCGTCCCGGTGGCGGCCGGGTACAGCTGCCGCTCCCCTCGGCCCTCACGGCGACCCTGGGATGCGACGCGGTGGGGGTACCGGCGCGGTACGGCTTCCGGCTGATGTCTCATCTGCCGCGCACCGGCTGCGTCTTCGACGACGGGGACCGCTGGTGGTGGATCGTCCCCTCGGGCTCCGACCTCGAACTGGACTGGCCCGCCCAGGCCGCGTACGCGCGCGGCGCCTACGTCCCGGCGGTGCGGCCCCGGCTCATCCACCGGCCCGACAGCCGCACCCCCTATACGCCGCCCATCCCGCTCTACCTGATGGTCTGCCAGGTGACCGGGGTAACGCCCTCATGGACGTCCGCGGGCGGCCCGCGTGTCTCCTCCGCTCCCTGACAGGGCGGAGCAGGCACGACCCACCGGGCGGGTTGCGGCCCGCCCGAAGGCCTTCCCGGTCCGGGTGGCCCGCCCGGTGAGCGGCCTTATGCGAGGTAGGAGAGGCCCGGGTGGACCCGGGTGTAGCCGTCGACCAGGCGCCGGGCGACGGAGACCGAGTCGACCAGCGGGTGCAGGGCGAATGCCTTCACGGCGTCGGCGCGCGAGCCGCTCGACGCCGCGTCCAGCACCGCGCGTTCGACGGCCTTCACCGCGGTGACCAGCCCGACCGCGTGGTACGGGAGCGGGTCGACGGCGACCGGGAGGGCGCCGTTCGCGTCCACCAGGCACGGCACCTCGATGACGGCGTCCGCGTCGAGCACCGAAAGGGTGCTGCGGTTGCGGACGTTGAGGATCAGGGAGGTCCGTTCGTTACGGGCCACGGCCCGCATGAGGGAGAGCGCGACCTGCTCGTAGCCCCCGGAGCCGAGGTCGCTCGCCTCGCGCTCGCCGGCCCCCGCCACCTCGCGGTTCTCCGACATGTAGGTGGCCTCGCGCTCCGCGCGGGTGCGGTCCCAGGTGGCCAGGGCAGGGGTGTCCGCCTTCTTCATCCGGCCGTAGAAGCCCTCCTGCTGTTCCCGGAGGAAGGCGCCCCGGGTCTGCTCCGCGTCCTGGTAGGCGCGGACCGCCTCGCGGTTGAAGTAGTAGTAGTGCAGGTACTCGTTGGGGACGGCGCCCAGGGACCGCAGCCAGTCGGTGCCGAACAGCTTCCCCTCCTCGAACGAGCCGAGCAGCTCCGGGTCGGCCAGCAGGCGCGGCAGTTCGTCCCGGCCCTCGACGTACAGCCCGCGCACCCAGCCGAGGTGGTTGAGGCCCACGTAGTCGATCCGGGCCCGGTCCGGGTCGGCGCCGAGCACCCGGGCGATGCGGCGGCCGAGGCCGACCGGCGAGTCGCAGATGCCGATGACGCGGTCGCCGAGGTGGGCGGACATCGCCTCGGTCACCAGACCCGCCGGGTTGGTGAAGTTGATGACCCAGGCGTTCGGGGCCAGCCGGGCGATGCGCCGGGCGAGGTCGACCGCGACCGGCACGGTGCGCAGTCCGTAGGCGATCCCGCCGGCGCCGACGGTCTCCTGGCCGAGCACGCCTTCGTCGAGGGCGACCCGTTCGTCGGCGGCCCGGCCCGCGAGCCCGCCGACCCGGATCGCCGAGAAGACGAAGTCGGCGCCGCGCAGCGCCTCGTCGAGTTCGGTGGTGGCGACGACGGCCGGGGCGTCCGCGATGCCCTCGGCCTGCTCGGTCAGCACCCGGGCGACGGCGGTGAGCCGGTCGGCGTCGGTGTCGTAGAGGGTGACCGCGGAGACCCGCCCCTCGGCGTGGTCGGCGAGCAGTGCCCCGTACACCAGAGGAACCCGGAACCCGCCGCCACCCAGAATTGTCAGCTTCACGCTTCCGCATGGTACGTGGGGGTGTCGCGGAGGGCCCCTCGCGACGGGCCGGTGCTGCCGTCGCGCGGTGACGACGGCCCGGCGGAAGGGACCTGGGGCCGCTTCCGCCGGGCCGTCGTCACCGGGCGCCGCCGGTCAGTGGCCGTTCCACCAGCGGGTCACGACGCGCCACATCCGGGCCGGGGCCGCGGGCCGGCGCTGCTGCGGGATGAGGCCCGTCGCCTCACCGGGCGCGGCGGCGGAGCCGTCGGCCGCGACGGTCGCCCCGGTCGGGGCGGTGCCGGCCGGTTCCGACGGAACGGATGCGCGGACCGGGATCGGTGCGGTGTGGCGGACCGCCGACTGCACCTCCCAGTCCTGGCGGGCCGGGTTCGGCTTGCCCATGGAGGGCGGTTCCCGGTCGTCCTGCGGCGGGCGCGAGGCGAACTCGGCGGGGAGCTGGGTCAGATGGCGGCCCATGATGTTGCCGACCCACGTGAGCTCGCTCTCGTCCACCGCGAGTTCGAGGTCGGGCAGCCGCAGCAGCAGCGCGTCCACGCCGACGTCCGCGATGGCGCGCCCGATGTCCTGCCCCGGGCATTCGTGCGGGCCGCCGCTGAAGGCGAGGTGGGCGCGGTTGCCCTCCATGTTGGCGTTGAGGTCGGGCCGTACCACCGGGTCGGTGTTGGCGGGGGCGATACCGACGATCATGGCGTCGCCCGCCTTGATGCGCTGCCCGCCCAGCTCGGTGTCGCCGACCGCCCAGCGGCCGAAGACGGCGGTGAACGGCGGCTCGTCCCACAGGGTCTGCTCGACCGCCTCGGGGACGGTCATGTGGCCGCCGCTGAGCCTGGCCCGGAACCGCGGGTCGGTGAGCACCATGCGGAGCACGTTGGCGATCAGGTTGGTGGTCGCCTCGTAGGAGGCGATCAGGATGAGTCGCAGATGCTCGGCGACCTCCTGGTCGTTCATGTCCGCGGGGTGCTCGACGAGCCAGGTGGCGAAGTCGTCCGCGGGTTCACGGCGGCGCCGCTCGACGAGGCGGCTCAGCGCGGCGAGCACGTAGGCGTTGCTCTGCACTGCGGTGGCGGTGCCCCGTGTCATGTCGCGGGCGGCCTGCACCATCCGGTCGTTGTACTCCTCGGGCATGCCGAGGATCGCGCACATCACCATCATCGGCAGCCGCTCGGCGAAGCCGCTGACCAGGTCGGCGCGGCCCTCCCGGCAGAAGTCGTTGACGAGCCGGTTGCTGTAGCGGTTGACGTGGCGGCGGACGCCGCGGGTGTCGATCCGGTTCAGGGAGTCGGTGACGGCGCCGCGCTGGCGCTCATGGGTGGCACCGTCCGCGAAGACGCAGATCGGCTGCCAGGTGAAGATCGGCGCCAGCGGGTGGTCGGGCGCGACGGACCCGTCCTGCAGGGCTCGCCAGCGGCGTGAGTCGCGGGAGAACTGCGAGGGCGTACGGGTCATGTGCAGGTTCTCGCTGTGCCCGAGGACGAGCCAGGCCGGCACGTCGCCGTGCAGCAGCACGGGGGCCACCGAACCGTGCTCCGCGCGCAGCTTGTCGTACAGGCCGTGCGGGTCCTGCTCGGCCTCGGGGCCGTAGAACCGTCGCAGGCCACCGGGGCCGATGCCCAGGCCGTGGGCCGGGCACTCGGGGGGCGGAACCGGCCCCGTGGCCGCTCCGGGCTCGTAGTGAAATGGGGTTGTCACGATCGCTCCAGGGATCAGACTGCCAAGGGCGGACGATGATTGGGGTACGCGGTGGGGGCGCGCGAAACGGGTGCGCAGAACGCGTGCGGGACGTCAGCCGAGCGGAACGGCCGCGCTGTGCAGATACCGCATCAGGGTCATCAGCACATCGCGGCTGGAAGGGCGCAGCCGGGCGTCACAGTCGACCATCGGGACCTCGTCGGGCAGGTCCAGCGCGCTGCGCAGGGCCTCGACGGGGTGTTTCGGCGCGTCGGGGAAGGTGTTGATCGCGACGACGAACGGGACGCCGCGTTCCTCCAGTCGTCCGATGACGTCGAAGCTGACCTCCAGCCGGCGGGTGTCGATGAGGACGACGGCGCCCAGCGCTCCCTCGAACAGGCCGTTCCAGAGGAACCAGAAGCGCTCCTGGCCGGGGGTGCCGAACAGATAGAGGATCAGCTCCTCGCTGATGCTGATCCGGCCGAAGTCCATGGCGACGGTGGTGGCGGTCTTGCTCTCCACGCCGTAGTTGTCGTCCACGCCGACGCCGGCCTGGGTCATGGTCTCTTCGGTGGTCAGTGGCCGGATCTCGCTGACCGATCCGACCATCGTCGTCTTGCCGACCCCGAACCCGCCGACGATCACGACCTTCACCGCGGCGGTGGCCGTGGTGGGCAGGACGTCCTCGCTCCGTGGGCCCGTGATCGTGTCAGAGTTTCTGAAGTCCATGCATCACCGCTTCGAGGAGGGACCTGTCCGGGAGGGTCGCGCGGATGATCGGCGCTCGCGATTCGATCAGTTCGGTCGCGAGGAGCTCGGTGAGGAGCGAGGTCACCACGCTGAACGGCAGGCTGAGATAGGCGGAGATCTCCGCGACGGATAAGGGGGCCTGGCAGAGCCGCAGGATCACGGCCTGCTCGGGCTGGACCGTGGGTGTCGGCTGTGACTTCGAGACCACCATCGTGACCAGGTCGAGTGCGGCCCGCTCGCTGCCGTCGGGATCGCCGGTGATCACGTAGAGCCGTTCCGGATCGCTCAGCGCCGGATCGACCGTGCGGCGTTCTCGTCGGATAGAACTCATCCGGCCTGCCCGTCGTGCCGGGGCGGGCTCGTCAGATGGGCGCCGATCCGTACGACCATGTCGCGCATCCGCGATCCGACGAGCCCCGCGTCCACCGTCTCACCGGCGAGCACGGCGAGATACGCGCCGGCCCCCGCGGCCATCAGGTAGAAGAAGCCGCCGGTGACCTCGATGACGACGAGCCGCATCCGGCCGTCGCTGTACGGGATCTCCGAGGCGACGGCCGCGGCCAGGCTCTGCAGTCCAGCACAGGCCGCCGCGAGGCGGTCGGCGACGTCGGGGTCGCCGCCGTGCCGGGCGATGCGCAGTCCGTCCGCGGAGAGCACCACGATCTGGTGGATGTCCGGAACGTCGTCGGCCAGCTCTTTGAGCATCCAGTCCATGTTGCCCCGTTGCTGGATCACTTCAGGTCTCCCTTGTTGTCCCACGCGTCATCGGAGTCTTCGTCGGGCCCGGGGTCCCGGGGAACGCCGTTGGCGCCCTTGGTGAACGCCTCCAGCCAGATCCCGGGCGGCGGTTCCTTGCCGTTCTCGTGACCGTTTCCGTAGCCGTTGGTCCGGCCCGCGGTGGGATCTGCGGGCTGCGCGGGGAGGTTGTGGGAACCGAGCGGCGCACGGCCGCGGCTGCGGCGCTGCGGGAGTCCGCCGGCGGTCCACTCCGTCACCACGGGGAGCTCGTCCTCCATGGCGATGGCCGGGCCGGCGGGGGCCGAGGGGCGGGTGGCCGGTGCCGAGGGGCGGGTGGCGGGTGCCACCGGACCGGTGGCCGGGCGGGCGCCCAGCGGGCTGGGCTTGCGGTGGGTGCTGCGGGCCGGGACGACGTGCTTCATGTCCGCGAGGTCGATGTCGCTGGTCGGCCGCGACGTGGCGCCGATGCCGTGGGCGATACCGGGCGCGGGGCCGGTGGTGATCATGGAGCGGGGCACGATGAGCACCGCGCGGACACCGCCGTACGCGGACTGCCGCAGCGAGACCTGGAGGTCGTACATCCGCGACAGCCGGCCGACGACCGCCATGCCGAGCCGCGGGGACTCGCCGAGGTCGTTCATGCTGGAGCCGGCCTGGGCCCTGGCGAGCATGTTCTCGGCCCGCGCGCGGGCCTCCTCGCTGAGGCTGACGCCGCCGTCCTCGATCTCGATGGCGATGCCGGTCTGCACCTCGACCGCGGTGACGTGCACGCGGGTCTGCGGCGGCGAGTACCGGGTGGCGTTGTCGAGGAGTTCGGCGCAGGCGTGGATGAGCGGTTCGACCGCGGTGCCGATGATGGCGACCTTGGCGATCGAGTGCAGATCGACGCGCGGGTACTCCAGGATCCGCGACATGGCGCCGCGCAGCACACTGAACAGCGGTACGGGCTTGGGCCACTGGCGGCTGGGACGGGCACCGCCGAGCACGGCGATGGAGTCCGCGAGCCGGCCGATCAGCGCGGTGCCGTGGTCGATGCGGAGCAGGTCGTCGAAGACGTCGGGGTTGCGCCCGTGGTGCTCCTCCATCTCCCGCAGCTCACTGGCCTGCCGGTGGACGATCGCCTGGACCCGGCGGGCGACGTTGACGAAGGCGCGCTGCGCGGAGTCACGCGTCGCCTCCTCGTTGTCGATGATGTCCAGCACCGTGTAGACGAGGGAGCGCTGGGCGTCGGGCAGATGCCGGTAGACCGGGTCGGCGTCCACGACGTCGCGCAGCACCTCGTCCGGGGAGTTGCCCACCCGGAGCCGGTGGATCGCGGCGGGCAGCAGCTCCTTGCTGATCCGTACGGTCTCTTCGTCGTGGTTGGCCAGGCGGCGTTCCAGGCCCGCGCAGCGGTGCTCGAACTGGGCACGCTGCCGGCGGATCGTCCGGGCGCGGCGGGCCAGTTCGGCGGTGAGCACGGCGACCACGACGGTGGTGAGAGCGCCGCACGCGACGACTGGTATCCGCGCGGCCCCGGAAACCAGCGCGACGGCTGCGGCGGTCGCGCCCGCCATCACGACAACGGGCAGCAACACGGCGCGGACGACAGGTGTTTCTCGGTCGATCGGCGGTGATTCAACACGAACCATCTAAAACCTCTGGCGGTTGACTCGGGGGAGTATTCAGGAAGTACAGCGCTTACAGGGCAGTTGGGAACAAGCGCTCGAATTCACATCAACTCGACTTCACTGCGCGTGAGCTTAGTCAGATCGAAACAGTGCTTCGGCACATTCACCCAACCCCCTGCGCGAGCACTCCAGCGGTAATACACTCGCGGGTTTTGCACGCACCGCCTCCGAGCGTGCGCGGGGAGTGACGGGACGGCGGATTCCGGAGGAATCACCCCTCGGCGTCCCGCTGTGAAGGACGGATATGCGGGCACCGCAGCGCAGCACGGGCTCAACTACCCTGCCGGATATGGTGACCTGAAGAGAATGGCGACCAGGTCGGCTCCCCTGCGGTCCAGTTCGTACCGGACAGCGGTACAGGGGCACATGTGATCGAAGCGGATCGAAAGGAACAGATTTCTGACCGACACGCGAGTGAAGCGCGTGGTCGCCGCCCGAACGAACAGGGGAACGGACATCTCATGGGGCCGACGCGGGACTACACCATCGAGTCACTCGACACCGGGCTGCGGCTGTTGCGGCTGTTCCTCACGGATGACTCGCTCACCGTCTCCGGGGCGGCCGCACGGCTCTCCGTCGGGCGCTCCACCGCGCACCGGGTACTCAGCACTCTGGAAGGACGCGGCTTCGTGATCCGGGACGCCTCGGGCCGCGGCTACTCACCCGGCCCCGAACTCATGGCGCTGGGCCGGCCCGCCGGGTTCGGCGCCGGGGACCGGGCACAGGTCGGTGCGGTACTGGACGACGCGCTGCGGCGCACCGGCGAGACCGTGCAGAGCGTCACGCTCGTCGGGGACCGGATCCTCGTCACCGACGGCCGCGAGTCCCGGCAGCCGGTGCGGGTCGTGCCGGAGACGGGCCGCACCTACCCCGCGTACGCCACCTCGGGCGGCAGGCTGCTGCTCTCCCGGATGACCGCGGAACAGGTCTGCGCCCTCTACCCGCTGGAGCGGCTGGACGGGGACGGCCGGCCGGGCGGCTCACGGTCGGCGCTGCTCGACGAGCTGGCGGAGATCCGCGCGTGCGGATACGCGGTCGGCCGGGGCCGGCCGGTGCCGGGCGTGCACACGGTCGCCGTCCCGCTGGCCGGCGCGGGCCGGCGAGATCTGCTCGCGCTCACGGCCTGCACCCCCGCCGACCGGGGCGACGACGCCGCACTGGTGCGCCACGCCGGGGAGCTGCGGCGGTCCGCCGCACTCCGGCAGGTCAGCGGCGGGCCCCGCCGATGCGCCCCTCCAGCTGTACCAGGAGCTCGCTGAGCTGCGCGCTGAGCCGGTCCCTGGACTCCGCGTCGAGGCCGGAGAGCACCGCGCGTTCGTAGGCCAGTTGCTGCGGCAGCAGTCCGTCGACGAGGGCGCGGCCCTCGTCGGTGAGCCGCACGTGTGCGACCCGGCGGTCGCGGGCGTCGCTGCGGCGGTCGATGAGGCCGCGCTCCTGGAGGACCCGGAGGCGTTTGGTCACGGCAGCGCCGGAGGAGAACGTCTCCCTGGCCAGTTCGCCGGGGGTGAGCTCACGGTCGGTGCGGCGTACCGCGCCGAGGAGGTCGAACTCGGCGCGGCTCAGTCCGGCCGCCCGCAGCGGAGCGTCCTCGGCCTGCTGGAGCAGGGCGGCACAGCGGTTGATCCGGCCGATGAGCTCCATGGGCCCGGTGTCGAGCTCCGGGTTGACTGCCCGCCACTGCCGTACCACCGAGGCGACGATGTCGTCGGTCACACCGCTCCGTTCTCCGGGGCCGGGGCGATCAGCCCCTGCCGCATTGCTGTCGCCGCGAGCGTACGGTGTCCGGCCTGCTCGGCGGCGAGTACCTCCTCCTGGGGCAGGTCGCGCTGCCACCATTCGCCGGCCGCCGTGTCGTCCGCGTCGCGCAGCTCGACCAGGGATCCGGTGAGCCTGCGGCGGGCGGCCTCGAGTGCGGCGGGGCTCCGGCCGGGGGCGGCGAGGGTCTGCACGGCGTGGGCGCGGGCCAGTTCGGCGGCGGCGAGGGCCGCTTCGACCCGGCCTGCGGCGCGCCGGTTGGTGACGAGCATCGCGGCGAGGAATCCGGCCGAGGCGCCGATGACGGTGTCCAGGACCCGGTCGCCCATGAGTTCACCGGCGGGGTGGCTTCCGGCGTACTCCAGGACGAGCAGGGCCATCGGGGTCACGGCGACGGAGCCGAGCCAGTAGTTACGGGTGATCAGGGCCTCGGCGGCGAAGCTGAAGAAGAGGCAGAAGCCGATCAGGGCCAGCGGGCCGGTCCGGGTCACCGGCAGCACCGCCGCGAAGACCAGGACGCCGATGAGGTTGCCGACGGTGCGCTGGAGTGTCCGGTTCCAGGAGAGCGTGACGTTGGCCTGGTAGAGGGAGGCGGCGGTGACGATCGCCCAGTAGGGGCGGCCGACGCCGGCGGCCGACGAGACGTAGCCGGCCAGGGCGCAGCCGATCAGGGCACGGGCCGCGATGGGCAGCAGCGGGGATCCGGGGCCGAGGCGGCGGAGCAGCGCGCGGCGCGCCTCGCCGGGGCCGGTGGGTCGCAGTACCGCGCGTTCGGCCTCGATGCCGAAGAGTTCGGCGGCTGTGCCGGGGGCGGCCGGCGGGGTGGGCACCGGCCCCCGGGCCCGGGTCCGGGCGGCCCAGTCACGCAGCACGGCGGGGTCGGTAGTGGCGGGGGCTCCCCCGTCGGCGGCGAGTGCGGCCTCCGCGTGCACCACGAGGCGTTCCAGCGCACGGCGTACGGGGGTGGGGCGTCCGGCGGCGAGGAGCGTCTGCCAGGCCGCGTGCACCGCGGCGACCGCGGCGCGCCGGGTGCCGTGGCCGGGGTCGGCGGCGTGGGCCGCGGCCGCGTTCAGGGCGCGGGCGGTCGCGTGGCGCTCGGGCCCTTCGCGGCGCACGAGCGCGGGTCCGGCGACGGTGACCAGCCAGGAGACCGCGCCCGCGCCGAGGGTCAGGGCGAGGTGGCCGGGCACCTGGCCCAGGTGCTGCGGGGCGAACAGTGCGGCGGAGCTGACGAAGGTGAAGATCAGCGGTCCCGGGGGCCCGATCCGGGTCGCGTCGCAGAACAGCTTCTGCCCGGCCGCCAGGAGCGCGCCGACGGCGATCAGGACGGCGGTGGAACCGGTCAGCGACGCGGTGACCAGGGACACCGCAAGGCCGGCGAGCATCCCGAGGACGACCCCGGCGACGGACCTGGCGCGCCGCGCGTACGGCAGGCTGTGGCCGTACAGCGCGCAGAGCGAGCCGGCCATCGTGTACATCACCAGGTCGAGGCGGTCGACGGAGAACAGCACCAGGTTGGGTATCGCGGTCGCCACGACCACGCTGGAGGCCGGTTTGAGCCACATGTCCGAGGGCCGGGCCAGTCGCAGCGGTGCCGCCAGCGGGAGCCGGTGGACGGAGGGCTGCTTGCGCGGCCGTGCAGTTGTATCACTCACTCAAATACGTTAGCAGGTATTACACCTATAAAACACTTGGATCGGTATCTCGCCCCGATGGCCCGCCGCCGCGCACGGCCATAGCGTTCACACCGGCAGTGAAATCACACGGAACGAGACAGGCGCGGAGGAATCCGAATGAAACTCACGGCACCGGTGCGCGGTGGCCCCTGCTGGATCGAGCTCAGCACCTCGGACGTCCCGGCGGCCAAGTCGTTCTACGAGAGGCTCTTCGGCTGGCGGTGCGAGACCGATCCGCGCGAGGAGGCGGGCGGCTACACGACGGCGCACCTCGGTGAGTCCCGCGTCGCCGCGCTCAGCCCCGTCTACCAGCCGGGGCAGCCGCCGGCCTGGACGGTCTCCTTCGCCACCGGGGACGTGGACTCCTCGGCCCAGAAGGTGACGGCGGCGGGCGGTTCACTGCTGGTCGGCCCGATGGACATCTTCGACCAGGGCAGGTTCGCGGTGGCCGCGGACCCGTCCGGCGCGGTGTTCTCGCTGTGGCAGGGGCGCGCGTTCGCGGGCGCCGACCTGTTCAACGACCCGGGCACGCTGGGCTGGGCCGAGCTCGTCACCCGCGATGCCGGACCGGCGCTCACCTTCTATCCGGCCGTGCTCGGCTGGACGGTCAGCGCCTCGGAGTCGTACCCCCAGTGGGGCATCGACGGGGCGGACTTCGGCGGTGTGCTGACGATGGACGAGAAGTTCCCGCCCGAGGTGCCGCCGCACTGGCTGCCGTACTTCGTCGTCGCGGACGTGGACGCGAGCGCCGAAGCGGCGAAGGGGGCCGGCGGCGAACTGCTGATGCCGCCCACGACCATTGCGCAGGGCCCGCGGATCGCCGTGGTCCGGGACCCCCAGGGCGCCGTGTTCGGCGTGCACCGCCTGGACGGCTAGGCCCTGTCTTCAAACTGTCAGGCCCCAGGGCCTCCCGGCTGACGAGGCCGCGCCGCCCCGGTGCGGGCCTCGTCAGCCGGTCTGCTCGTCCGTCGCCTGTACGTGGTCCGCGATGCCGACGACCAGGACCCGGGTGCCGGGTTCGATCGGGCGCCAGCGGTGGACGAGGCCTCCCGCGCAGTAGAGCGTGTCACCCCGCTCCAGGCGGTAGAAGTTGCCGTCCGCCTCGACCTCGGCCCCGCCGTCCGCGACGTACAGGATCTCGTCGTTGCGGTGCCTGAACTCGCGGCCCCAGTCGTGGTCCCCGGTGAACTCCAGGGCGTGCAGGCGCTGGTGGCCGCGTACCAGGGGGCGCATCAGGCCGTCGCCGCCCTCCGCACCGGTCTCCCGCACGGACGCGGAGGCGCCGCGCACCACATCGACGGGGCGGGGCGCCTCCGCCGTGGCCAGCAGCTGGACCGCGGTCGTGTCGAGCGCGTCCGCGATGCGCTGGAGCGAACCCATGCTCGGCCGGGAGCGGCCGTTCTCGATCTGGCTGAGGAAGGGCGTGGAGAGCCCGGCCCGCCGCGCGACCTCCGCGAGGGTCAGTTCAAGGGCGCGGCGCCGTCGGCGAATTCCCGGGCCGACCTGGGGCGTGTCCGCCTCGCTCATCTCACTCACTCCGTGTCCCGCGTGCCGCACACCACAGCCGGCGGGGCAGCCAGCAGCCTACCGGTCCGGTTAACCTTTTAAGTCCCACCTAATAAAGTTAACCGGGAGGACCGATCCATGCCCCTCGTGGACCAGAACCAGCGACGGCGCCGTGGCACCGGGCTCATAGCCCTGGACGAGGAGGCCTCCTACGGCGGGTACACCCTCTTCGCCCCGCTGACCGGCAGCGGCGAGGTGTACCTCATCGACATGCGCGGCGAGGTCGTCCACCGGTGGGACCTCCCGCACCGGCCGGGGCGGCACGCCAGGATCCTGCCCAACGGCAACCTCGCCTACAGCGGCGTCCTCCCGGACGAGCCGGCGCTCTTCCCGATGTGGCACAAGTACCGCGGCGGGATCATGCAGGAGATCACCCCCGACGGCACCGTCGTGCGCGAGCACCGCGACCGCTACCAGCACCACGACGCGTACCACTACGGCGACGGCCGGCTGCTGTACGCGGCGCTGGAGCCGCTGACCGGCGAGGCCGCCGCCTCGGTCCGGGGCGGGGTACCCGGCTCGGAGCCGGACGGCACGGTCTGGGCGGACACCATCGTCGAGGTGGACGCCGAGGGCCGCACGGTCTGGGAGTGGAAGGTCTCCGAGCACCTCGACCGCGAGGCGTTCCCCCTGCACCCCGACTACTCGCGCGAGCACTACCCGCTGATCAACAGCGTGCTGCCGACGAGCGACGGCAACATCCTGGCGAGCCTGCGCTCCGCGTCCGCCGTGATCGTCATCAGCCGGGAGACGGGCGAGATCATCTGGCGCAGCGGGCCCGGGGTCGTATCGCAGCAGCACTGCCCGACCGAGCTGGAGAACGGCAACTTCCTGGTCTTCGACAACGGCGTCTTCCGGCCGCGCTGGGACGTGCCGTTCAGCCGGGTCATCGAGATCGAGCGGTCGAGTGGCACCATTGTCTGGGAGTACCACGACCCGGCGCGCGAGTCGTTCTTCGCCCCGTTCATGGGAAGCGCCCAGCGGCTGCCGAACGGGAACACGCTCGTGACGGACTCCCCGGCCGGACGGCTCTTCGAGGTCACCCAGGACGGCTATCTGTGCTGGGAGTACATCGTGCCGTTCTTCGGCGGCTACAGCGAAGAGGAAGTGCGCAAGCTGTTCCCGTCCGAGCCCAACGCCGTGTTCCGCTCCTACCGTTACTCGGCCGGGGAACTCCCCTGGCTCGACGTCCCGAAGGGCTGAGCCGGACCATGGCCTCCCCCGTCCCCGAAACGGCCGCCCCCGACACGACCGCCGACGCGCCGGCCCCCTCCGTCGCACCCGTCGACGAGCGGCTCCCGCTCCCCCGGCTGGTTCCGCTCGCGTTCCAGCACCTGCTGGCCGGGGTGGCCGCCCCCGTCTCCTCGGTGATCCTGATCGGCACGACGCTGTCGCTGACCGCGTCCCAGACCGCGTCGCTGCTCAGCGCCACGCTCGTGCTCTGCGGCATCGGCGCACTGCTCCAGTCGCTGGGCGTACGGGCGCTGCGCGTCGGCGCCCGGCTGCCGTTCCTGATGCTGCCCGGCGGCGCGGCGGTGGCGATCTTCCTCCAGGTCGCCAAGGAGCACGGGCCCGCCACCGCCTCGGGTTCGGTACTGATCGCGGCGGTCTTCCTGATCGCCGTGCTGCCGCTCTACGGACGGCTGGTGCGGTTCTTCCCGCCTCTGGTGATGGGCACCACGGTGGTCCTGATCGGCATCAACATGATCAAGATCACCGCGCCGATGATCGCCTCGGGACCGGGGCTCGGCTTCGCCACGCTCGGCATCATCGCCCTGTTCTTCCTGTTCATGCGCGGTGTCTGGCGGCAGATGTCGGTGCTCTTCGGTCTCGTGGGAGGAACGCTCGTCGCCGCCGTGAGCGGTACGGCGTTCCACATGGCGCACGGCAGTACGTTCGCGCTGCCCGACCCGTTCCCGTACGGCACGCCGCATTTCGATCTGCTGGCGGCGGTACCGCTGCTGGTGTTCGCGCTCGCCTCACTGGCCGAGGCGACCGGGCAGACCGTCCTGAACAGCGAGGCGGTGGGGCGGACCCCCGACCCGGCCCGGGACGTCCCGCGGATCTCCCGCGCGGACGCCGTGACCTCACTGGGCGCCGGGATCTTCGGCACCTCGCTGATGGTGACCAGTGCGGAGAACATCGGCATCGTCCAGCTCACCCGGGTGCGCAGCCGGTTCGTGACTGCGGGCGCGGGGGTGCTGCTGATCCTGTGCGGGCTCATCACACCGCTCACCCGGCTGCTCGCGGCCATCCCGGAGCCGGTGGTCGGCGCGGCGGGCCTGATCATCTACGCGGTGATCGCGACTATGGGGTTCGGCATGCTCAGCCGCGAGGACCTCACGAACGGCACCAACGGCATCGTGGTCGCGCTCGCGCTCTGTGTCGGGCTGCTGCCGGTCTTCGCTCCCGAGATGTACGCGGGGATGCCGGTGTGGGCCCGGACCGTCTTCGGCAGCGGCGTGGCCGCCGGGGCGCTGGCGGCGGTGATCCTGGCGGCGGTGTTCGCCAGGCTGGGGCCGCCGGACACGAAACCGGAGCGCCCTGCGGACTGAACGCGGCAGACCGCCCGCGCCCCCTCACCGTGTCGGGTGAGGGGGCGCGGGCGGTCTCGCGTGCGGGTTCGCGGCTCAGCCGAGGCCGCGGGAGTCCTGCTTGAGTGCGGTGTCCACGGTCAGCGCAGTCGCGACCACCAGGCTGAGCAGCGGCTCGGGCAGCTGGTAGTGGATCTGCAGCACGTAGTTGTCCGCCGTGGTGAACAGCGTCTTGGCGAGGCCTTCCCAGGTCTTGGTGATCCGGGCTATCTCGGCGTCGTTGTGGTCGACGATCGCGAAGTTCCAGGCACGCCAGTTCTCCGCCTTGATCGCGCCGACCTGCTGCCCGTCGACCATGATCGCGAAGTTGATCTTGCCGATGGCGTTCTGCTGGACGATCTCGCCGACCGGCTGCCCGTCGGGGCGCTGGACGATGACCTTGGACTTGATGAACTTCGCCGGGCGGGTGAGCAGCAGCTGCGGCTGACCGTAGGCGTCACGGATCTCAAGACGGTGGGTCATGTACTGGTCGATGCTGCTGAGGAACCGCACCACCTTGCGGAGCGCGCTCTGACCGACCTCGACGACCGAGCCGACAGTGTTGCCGTGCTGGTCGAAGACGCTGTACTCGTTGGTGACCTCGATCAGCTTGGCCTTCTGGTTCACCACCAGGACCTGCTGGTTGAAGAGCGAGCCCGCACCCGGACCGCCGCCCTGCTGAGGGTGAGCACCCTGCTGCGGCATCGCGGCCTGCTGGGCGGGAGCCTGCTGCTGGTACTGCTGCTGGGCGGGGGCCTGCTGCTGCCCGTACTGCTGACCGCCCGCCTGCTGCTGGTGCTGCGGGGCCTGCTGCTGCGGCACCTGCGCCTGGGCAGGGGCCTGGCCCTGGGCCGGAGTCTGCTGCTGCCCGCCCGCCGGGTTGGTGTGCTCGGTCCACTGGGATCCGTCCCAGTAGCGCAGCAGCTGGGGCGCGCCATGCGGATCCGGATACCATCCCGCAGATACGTTCGAGTGCGTTGTCACCGGGGCACACTATCCCGCCACGCCGTCGGCGGGGCCCCCTCCCCGCACATCCACAGCTTCCGATCCGGCATCGCAGTCATTTGAAAGTTCACACACCGCTAGGATGTCCGGGATGAACAGGCTGAGCGGACGGACCGTCCGGGTGCGCGGCGCCCGCGTCCCCGTGCTGCTCGGCTGGCTGCTGGTGCTGCTCTCCGTGGCGTCGTGCTGCTCGCCCGCCTCCGCGCGGTCCGACGGCACGCATCACGAGACCGTCCCGCTCAGCGCCCTCCGGTCCTTCACCCCGGTCGCCGCCGTCGCGGCGCGGGTCGTGGTGGCCGATGCCCCGCAGGACCGGGGCTCGGGGAGTTCCTGCCACGTCGCGCCCGACGACGCGACGCCGGTCCTGCTGCCGTCCCCGCCCGCCCCGGCCGCGCTCCCCTGCGCGACCGCCGTCCCTCCGGCGGGCTGCCCGGCCGGGGCAGCCGGTATCCGGGGCCCCACCAACGACGCCGTCGGCGACGTGGACCATCTGACCCTCCAGGTTCAACGGATCTAGGTGTATTGATCACGAGCGTTGTTGACACGGGGGTCTTGATCAAAGGCGAAGACCTCCGGTGTGGTGGAGCTGTCTAGGAACACACCACACGGAGGTCTTCGTGTCCCACCGTAATGCCCGGCTGACGGTCTTCGGGAGGCGTCTGCTGGTCGAACGAGTCACGTCCGGCCGTCCCGTCGCCCATGTCGCTGCCGAGATGGGCATCTCGAGGGCGACCGCCCATAAGTGGGTGCGGCGGTGGCGGGCCGAGGGCGAGGCGGGCCTGGCCGACCGCTCCAGCAGGCCAGGGACGACACCGCACCGCACTCCGGCCGCGATCGAGGCCCGCGTCTGCGACCTGCGCCGGTCCCGCAAACTCGGACCCGCACGGATCGGCCCGGTCCTCGGCCTTCCCGCCTCAACCGTCCACCGGATCCTGACCCGTCACGGACTGAACCGCCTCGCCTGGATGGACCGGCCAACCGGCTCGGTGATCCGCCGCTACGAACGCGAGCGTCCCGGTGAGCTCGTCCACGTCGACGTCAAGAAACTGGGCCGGATACCCGACGGCGGCGGCCACAAGGTCCTGGGCCGCCAGGCCGGCCGCGCCACCCGCAGCAACATGGGCTTCGACTACCTCCACTCCGCGGTCGACGACCACTCCCGCCTCGCCTACACGGAAATCCATGGCGACGAGAGGGTCGCGACCTGCGCAGCCTTCCTGACCCGGGCCGCCGCGTTCTTCGCCGACCTGGGCATCACCCGGATCGAACGCGTGCTGACGGACAACGCCTGGGCCTACCGCAAGGGGCTGGCCTGGAAACAGGCCTTGGGCGACATCGGCGCGACCGGCAAACTCACCCGCCCCTACCGACCACAGACCAACGGCAAAGTCGAACGCTTCAACCGCACCCTCGCCGACGAGTGGGCCTACCTGCGGCCCTACACCTCCAACGACGAGCGAACAGCCGCCCTGGCAGACTTCCTCCACACCTACAACCACCACCGCTGCCACACCGCCCTCGGAGGCCAGCCCCCGATCAGCCGTGTCAACAACGCTGCGGGTCAATACATCTAGGGCCTCTCGTTTGGATCACGCCGGGCTCGCGGTGTCCGGCACGCACACCTGCGGCGTTGTCGTCGGTCGCCAATGCTCCGCATTCACTCCCTCCTCCGCCTTGCAGCCGCACGCACCGGACACCGCTCCCTGATCCGGCCTGATCCAAACGAAAGACCCAGGCCTTTCAAAGGCCCCATGGGCTGCCCCGTCCCCCGGTCTCTCCGGGGACGCTTCCGCCTGCCCTCAATCCGTCCGGCTCACCGAACCAGAGGACCCGCCATGGCCTCCGCCAAGAAGCACCCGCATGCCAACGCCCGCCGCGCCAAGCTCGAGGAGGCCCGCCGCAAGGAGCGGGCCCGCGAGCGCCGCAGCCGCATCGTCACGATCACCGCCGCCGTCGCTGTCCTGGCCGGCCTCGTCGCGGGCGGCGGCTACCTGATGAACCGCGCGGACAAGCAGGACAAGGCCGAGACGGCCGCCAAGTCCTCCCCCGTCAAGGGCGAGAAGAACTGGGACAAGCTCTCGCGCGAGCACGTCGACAAGAAGGTCGATTACCCCATGAACCCGCCGGTCGGCGGCGACCACAACCCGGTGTGGATGAACTGCGACGCCGACGTCTACACCGATGCGATACCGAAGGAGAACGCCGTCCACTCGCTGGAGCACGGCGCCGTCTGGGTCACGTACAACGGCAAGGCGAAGCCCGCCGACGTCAAGAAGCTCGGTGAGCGGGTCTCGGCCACCCCGTACTCCCTGATGAGTCCCGTCGAGGACCAGGCGGCCCCGCTGATGCTCAGCGCCTGGGGCAAGCAGGTGACCGTGACCAGTGCCTCCGACGCCCGGGTCGCGCAGTTCTTCACGAAGTACGTCCAGGGCCCGCAGACCCCCGAGCCCGGTGCCGCGTGCGGCGGCGGGGTCGCCGGGTGACCCCCTCGGCCCGGTCCGCGCCGCGGGCGTCCCGCCCGCTGGTGCTGGCCGGCGGCGCGCTGCTGCTGCTCGCACTGGCCCTGGTCGCGCTCATGCTGGCCCGCCCCTCCGCGTCGGCACCGGCACCGGCCGGGAAGGCGGCGGCATCCGCTCCCGCCGAGACCTCGGCGGACGTGGGGTTCGCCCGTGACATGTCGGTCCACCACCAGCAGGCCGTCGAGATGTCGTTCATCGTCCGGGACCGCACCACCGACGTGGCGGTGCGCCGGCTCGCGTTCGACATCATCAACACCCAGGCCAACCAGCGCGGCATGATGCTGGGCTGGCTGGAGATGTGGGGCCGTGCGAAGAGTTCGCCCGGCCCGCCCATGGAGTGGATGGGCCACACCTTCACCCCGCGCGGCGACGGGGCGCTGATGCCCGGCATGGCTACCGACGCGGAACTCGACGCCCTGCGTAAGGCGAAGGGCAGGGAGGCGGAGGTGCGGTTCCTGCGGCTGATGACGGCGCACCACCGGGCCGGCGCGGACATGGCACAGGCCGCCGCTGCCGCCGCGGGCACCGACGAGATCAGGAACCTGGCCTCGGGGATGGTGCTGGGCCAGCGCTCGGAGATCGCGCTCATGGCGGACATGCTCGAGGAGCGCGGGGCCGCCGGCTGAACCGCCCGCCCCGGACACGCCCCTTGAGCAGGGCGGGTCCGGGGCCGCGGTCCACCGCATCCGGACCGTACGGGCGTACGCGATCGCATAGGCTCGGCTCCGATATGAAGAGCAACCTCACACCGCTGGGGCCCAAGGCCGACAAGGACACTGTCCGGCGCAGCAACCTCAGCCTCGTGCTGCGAGCCGTCCGCGACGAGGGCGAGGGCGAGGCGACCCGGGCCGGGGTCGCCGCGCGGGTAGGGCTGACCCGGGCCGCCGTGTCCTCGCTCGTCGAGCAGCTGCTCGACAGCGGGTTCCTCACGGAGTCCGGCAAGACGTTCAGCGGTCAGGCGGGCCGGCCCGGCACCGCGCTCAAGATGGCCCGGACCGGCCCGGCCGGACTCGGCGTCGAGGTCAACATCGACTATGTGTCGGTGTGCGTCGTCGACCTGGCCGGCACCGGCCGGGTCCGGCTCACCGAGCACCTCGACAACCGGGGCGCGCCGCCCGCCGAGGTGCTGGCGCGGGCGGCCAGGATCGCCGCGCGCACCCTGGAGTCGGCGGGCGAGCAGGAGCTGTTCCCGGTCGGGGTGGCGCTGGCGCTGCCCGGACTGGTCTCGGGCGGCGCGGTGCGCCAGGCCCCGAACCTGGGCTGGAACCAGGTCCCGGCGCAGGAACTGTTCGCGACCGCGCTGGCCGCCGAGCGGCCGGGCCACGAGGCGCTGACGGTGAGTTCGGAGAACGAGGCCAATCTCGCGGCGCTGGCCGAGCTGTGGTTCGGCGGGCTGGAGCGGATCCGGAGCTTCCTGTACCTGACCGGTGAGATCGGCGTCGGCGGCGCCCTGGTCATCAACGGCGAGCTGCTGCGCGGCGCGCACGGCTTCGCCGGTGAGATCGGGCACGTGGTGGTGGACTCGCGGGGGCCGCAGTGCCGGTGCGGTTCGCGCGGCTGCCTGGAGCAGTACGCGGGTCAGGCGGCGCTCCTGCGGGCGGCCGGCATCGAGGAGACCGGCAGCGGTGTCGGGGTCGCCGAGCTGGAGCGGCGCACCCGGGCGGGCGAGGAGCGGGCGGTCGCCGCGGTCGCCGGGGCGGGCCGGATGCTGGGCCGGGTGCTGTCCGGCGCGGTGAACCTGCTGGACCCGGACGCCGTGGTGCTCGGCGGGATCTACCGGAACCTGATGCCGTGGCTGTCGCCGCCCGTCGACGAGGAGCTGACGGGCCGGGTCGTGTCCGGGCTGTGGTCACCGGGCAGCGGCCGGCTGCGCGCCTCCTCGGTCGCGGGTGACGCGGCCCGGGGCGCGGCGGCCCTGGTCATGACGGACGTGCTCGCGGACCCGGTGGCGTACGCGGGCCGGGGTACGGCCTGAGGGTCCGCACGAGGCGGGGGCGGACGCGCCGGGTGCGCGCGTCCGCCCCCGCCACGGGTCAGCGGACGCCGAGCAGGTGGTCCATCGCCAGCTGGTCCAGGGCCTCGAACGCCATGCCGCGCTCGGCCGCGGCCGTCACGTCGAACTCCTCGTAGGCGGTGCGGTCGGCCAGCAGCCCGGCCACACCGTCGGCGGCGGTGGGCCGCGCCAGCTCGTCCAGCCGGGAGGCGCGCAGCGCGTCCTTGACGGCCGGGTCGGCGCGGAAGGCGGCGGCCCGGTCCTTGAGGATCAGGTAGTTGCGCATGCAGCCTGCGGCCGAGGCCCACACGCCGTCGTAGTCCTCGGTCCGCGGCGGCTTGAAGTCGAAGTGGCGCGGGCCCTCGTAGCCGGCCGTCTCCAGCAGGTCGACGAGCCAGAAGGCCTGGCGCAGGTCGCCGGCGCCGAAGCGGAGGTCCTGGTCGTACTTGATGCCGGACTGGCCGTTCAGGTCCAGGTGGAACAGCTTGCCCGCCCAGATGGCCTGCGCGATGCCGTGCGCGAAGTTCAGCCCGGCCATCTGCTCGTGGCCGACCTCGGGGTTCACGCCGTACAGCTCGGGACGCTCAAGACGCTCGATGAAGGCCAGTGCGTGACCCACGGTCGGCAGCAGGATGTCGCCGCGCGGCTCGTTCGGCTTGGGCTCGATGGCGAAGCGGAGGTCGTAGCCCTGCTCGGTGACGTACTCGCCGAGCAGGTCGAACGCCTCCTTCATCCGGTCCAGCGCGAGCCGGATGTCCTTCGCACCCCCGGACTCCGCACCCTCACGCCCACCCCAGGCCACATACGTCTCGGCGCCCAGCTCGACCGCCAGGTCGATGTTGCGGATGACCTTGCGCAGCGCGAACCGGCGCACATCACGGTCGTTCGAGGTGAACCCGCCGTCCTTGAACACCGGGTGCGTGAACAGGTTCGTCGTCGCCATCGGCACCTTGAGACCGGCCGCGTCCAGCGACTGGCGGAACCGCTTCACGATGCCCTCGCGCTCGGAGTCCGTCGAGCCGAACGGGATCAGGTCGTCGTCGTGGAACGTCACACCGTACGCGCCGAGCTCCGCGAGGCGCTGCACGGTGTCGACCGGGTCGATCGCCTCCCGGGTCGCGTCACCGAACGGGTCGCGCCCCTGCCAGCCCACGGTCCACAGGCCGAAGGTGAACTTGTCCTGGGGGGTGGGGGTGAAACGTTCGGTCATGGTCCAACCGCCTTCGGTGCCATGGGTCCGCAGCCGGTCGGGCGGCCGAACCTCAATTTGTTCAGTGTCATGACTAATCATGCACGGAGCACCCCGGCGACGTAACCCCCCGACTCGGCCACATACCCAATCCCTCACGCGAACACCCGTGCGACCATCCGCTGGACCCTTCGATGGAAAACCACCCCACCCCCTGTTCCCTGCCGGTTTGATCACCTAATTTGTTCTCCGTACGATCAAATACCCGCAGGGCGGTGCCCCGGCATCCCACGGCGCGGGACCGATCCCTGAGGCCAGAGAATGAGGTCAGCCATGCCGCCGCATACCGTCGTCATCGGTGTGGACAGCTCCACCCAGTCCACCAAAGCGGCCTTCGTCGACATCGCGACCGGCCGCCTGCTCGCCGTCGGCCGTGCCCCTCATGTCGTCACCGGTGAGGCCGGGGCCCGCGAGACGGACCCCGAGGTGTGGTGGCAGGCGCTGCGGGACGCGGTCGCCGCCGGCCTCGAGGAGTCCGGCGTCCCGGCGGCCGCCGTCGCCGGAATCGCCGTGGCGGGTCAGCAGCACGGCCTCGTCGTCCTGGACGCGCACGGCCGTCCGCTGCGCCCGGCGCTCCTGTGGAACGACACCCGGTCCGCCCCCCAGGCCGCCGCCCTCACCGAAGCCCTGGGCGGGCCCGAGGCCTGGACCGCGCGCACCGGATCGGTACCGGTGGCCGCGATGACGGCGTCGAAGTGGCAGTGGCTGCGGGAGAACGAACCGGCCACCGCCGCGGCGACCGAGGCGATCCGGCTGCCCCACGACTTCCTGACCGAGCGGCTCGCCGGCCGCGCCGTCACCGACCCCGGCGACGCGTCCGGCACCTGCTGGTACTCCACGGCCACCGGCACCTACGACCCCGAGCTGCTCGAACTCCTCTGCATCGAGCCCGCGATGCTTCCCGAGGTGGCCCCGAGCGGCGCGGCCCGGATCGGCTCGCTGACCGCCGACGCGGCCGGCGCGCTCGGCCTGCCCGCCGGGATCGCCGTCGCCGCGGGCACCGGCGACAACATGAGCGCCGCCGTCGGCCTCGGACTCGGCGGCGCCGGGCTCCTGGACCACCCGGTGCTCAGCCTCGGCACCTCGGGCACGGTCTTCGCCGCCTCCCGGACCAGGCCGGCCTCCCCCGCGCTCTCCGGTTTCGCCGCGGCCGACGGTACGTACCTCCCGCTGGCCTGCACCCTGAACTGCACGCTCGCCGTCGACAAGGTCGCCGCCCTGCTCGGCCTGGACCGCGCCGACGCCGCGCCCGGCGGCGAGGCCGTGCTCCTGCCCTACCTGGACGGCGAGCGCACCCCCGACCTGCCCACCTCCGCCGGCCTCCTCACCGGCCTGCGGCACGACACCACCCCCCAGCAGCTGCTCGGCGCCGCCTACGAGGGCGCGGTCTTCACCGTGCTGCGCGCGCTCGACGAACTGCTGCGGGCCTGCGGGCTCGACCCGGCCGACCCCGAGGTGGCCGCCCGGCCGCTGCTGCTGATCGGCGGCGGCGCCCAGGGGGAGCAGTGGGTGGAGACCGTACGGCGGCTGTCCGGGCGCCCGGTGACCGTACCCGCCAGCGGCGAACTCGTCGCGCTGGGCGCGGCGGCCCTCGCCGCCTCGGCCGCCACGGGCACGGACCCGGTCGCCGTCGCCACCGGCTGGCGGACCGGCGAGGACCGGCAACTGGCGGCGGTGGAACGGGACCTGACCACCTGGGACCGGATCGGCTCGGTACTGGACCGGGCGGCCGGACCGCTGCTGGGCGCGGACCGGCCACGGCACTGAGCGCGAGAGCCGACGGGCCGTCAGCGACCCGTTTTGGATAGCGAACTGATGTTCACTACTATCCGGCGATGATCATAAGAAGAAGGCTGACGGTCGGGGTGGGCATTCTGCTCGCCACCCTGACCGCCGGGCTCGGCTCGGCACTCCCCGCCGCGGCCGATGAAACCCCCACGAAAGCGTCCCCCAAGGTCGAGCTGGTGCTCGATGTCAGCGGCTCCATGCGGACCCGCGACATCGACGGCCAGTCCCGGATGACCGCGGCGAAGCAGGCGTTCAACGAGGTCCTGGACGCGGTGCCCGAGCAGGTGCAGCTCGGCATCCGCACTCTCGGCGCCGACTACCCGGGCGACGACCGGAAGGTCGGCTGCAAGGACACCAAGCAGCTCTACCCGGTCGGACCGCTGGACCGCACCGAGGCCAAGACCGCGGTCGCCACTCTCGCCCCCACCGGCTGGACCCCGATCGGCCCCGCGCTGCTGGGCGCCGCCGACGATCTGGAGGGCGGCGACTCCACCCGCCGGATCGTGCTGATCAGCGACGGCGAGGACACCTGCGGGCCGCTCGACCCGTGCGAGGTCGCCCGCGACATCGCGGCGCGCGGCATCCACCTGGTCATCGACACTCTCGGCCTGGTGCCGAACGAGAAGATCCGCAAGCAGCTGACCTGCATCGCGGAGGCCACCGGCGGCACCTACACCGCCGTCCAGCACACCGACGAACTCTCCGGCCGGGTCACGCAGTTGGTCGACCGGGCGGCGGAGCCCGTCGTCACCCCCGTGGCGACCGAGGGCACGGACAGCTGCACCGACGCCCCGAAGCTCAAGTCTGGCCTGTACACCGACCGCGAGAAGATCGGCGAGCACCGCTGGTACCGGGTCGAAGTGCTGCCCGGCCAGGAACTGCGCGCCTCGGCCAGCGTCTTCGCGGACCGCGCGGTGAACAACGACTACGGGACGCTGCTGCGCGCGGTGACCGTGCACGGCCGGGAGATCGTCAGAGGCTCCGAGTCCGGCACCGGGCGCACCGACGCCATCTCGTCCGGGCTGCGCTACCCGAGGCCCGAGCAGGACGATGACGACGAGGAGCCGGTCCCGGAGACCGTCTGCCTCCAGGTCAGCAACTCCTTCTCGGCGCCCGCCTCGGTGAAGACCTCGCCCGGGATGCCGGTCGAGCTGACCGTCGACGTGGTGGACGGGCCCGACAACGCCGCCGACGTCGCCGTGTTCGGTCTCGGCCGCGGCTGGTGGCTGCTCGGCGTGCTCGTCCTCACCGGACTGGTCGCGGGCCTGCTGACCGGCTGGATCTCGCGCTGGCGCATCGCCGTCTGGAGGACGAACCGATGATCCGTACGACACGTGTGCTCGCGGGCGCGCTGCTGACCGGCCTCGCCCTGCTCACCGGGGCGGGAGCCGCCGTCGCGGACGACCCGTCACCGAGCCCCAGCGCCTCCGGCGACGGCTCGGGCCCCACGGAGGCGGGCACCGCCTTCCGTACGGCCACCGCGATCCAGCAGAACCAGACCGCCACCGCGGGCGGCTCCACTGGCGACTACCTGTACTGGGTGTTCCCGGCCGACGCGGGCCAGCGGGCCACCGTCAAGGCGAAGGTCACCCTGCCCGAGGCCGCCACCCGGCACGGCGTCTCGACCTGGCAGGTCGACGTGTACGACGGCCTGCGCCGCCGGCAGGCCTGCATATACGGCAAGCAGACCGGCAAGGCCGCCGCCGATGCCACCACGGTCGAGCTGACGTGTGTCCTGCGTACCGTCCGGGCCTGGTCCGAGCCGTGGGCCAACGACCCGCTGCCCGGCAGCTATTACGTCCGGCTCACCGTCGTCGATCTGCCCTCGGCGGATCTCGGCCTGCCGGTGCGGACCGAGGTCGAGGTCACGTCGGCCGGGAAGGGCGGTGCCGGGGACATCGACGGCACGCTCTCCGAGCCGCTGGTGCCCGGTGTGTCCACGGCCGACCGGGCCTCCACCGACGGTGCGTCGGCCGCCCCGGTCCCGCTCGCCGGTGAGCCCGAGGACGGCTGGGCCTCCGGCTGGTGGACCGACCGCTGGCTGTGGACCGTCGGCGGCGGGGTGCTGGGCGCGTTCGCGGCCGTCTTCGGCTACTCGCTGACCCGCGGCAGCGGCCGCCCCTCCCGGGTCCCGCCGGGCATGTGACGCAGCGCCGCCGGCCGGTCCGGAACCCCGGGCCGGCCGGCGGACCGGGCCCGTCGGGCGGGGATCGTCAGGCCGCGGCCGAGACCATCACATGGCGCAGTCCGCCCAGGAGATGGGCGCGGAAGGCCGGGTCGGCGTAGGCCTCACCGGCGTGCCCGAGGGCGGTGTAGAACACCCGGGCCCCACCATGCTCATGGGTCCAGACGAGCGGGTGCCCCTCCCCCGCTGCCCCCTCGTAGGACGACGCATCGGCCGAGGCCAGCACCCGTACCCGGCCGCGCGGGTTCTCCCGGAACTCGTACCACTCGTCGCTGAACTCCCAGGTACCGGCCAGGTGCGCGGTGGCCGGGTGCCGATGGTCCTCGATCACCAGGGTGCCCTGCTGGAACTCGGGGTGCCGGTCGAACCGGGCGCCCACCAGCTCGCCGTAGAACGGCCAGTCGTACTCGGTGCAGGCCGCCGCGTGCACCCCCATGAAGCCGCCGCCCGCCGCGCAGTACGCGTGCAGTCCCGCGCGTCCGGCGGGTGTGAGGACCTCCCCGCTGGTGGAGAGGAAGACCACCGCCGCGTACGGGTGCAGCCCGTCGGCGAACACCTCTGGCTGCTCGGTCGCGTCGACGGAGAAGCCGTGCTCCGCACCGAGAGCCCGGAACGCGGCGACTCCCTCGGGGATCGAGTCGTGGCGGTAGTCCGTCGTCCGCGTGAAGACGAGGACGCGGGGAGGGAGGACTCGGGGAGAGCTGGGTGGCTGCATCGGCTGCTCCGGGTGCGCGGGCCGGGGGCGGAGGTGGTCAGGAGAGGCGTTCGGCTGCGAACGGGCCGTCCGGGGCGAAGGCGAGGGCGGCGAAGCGGTCGCCCATGCGCCGGTGGGTGGCGGCGTCCGGGTGGAGCTGGTCCGGCAGGGGCAGTTCGGCGGAGTCCCGCTCGCCGTACAGGCTGCGTCCGTCGAGGTAGTACAGGTTCGGGTCGTCGGCGGAGCGCTGCTCGACGAGGCCGCTCAGTGCCTCCCTGATGACGTTGAGCGTCAGCTTTCCGGCGGCCCGTTCCGCAGGGTCGCCCATGGCCCTGAACTGGAGCCGCCCCTCACCGAGGTTGCTGAAGTCCGGCACGCTCGGGCCCGGGGTGTCCTCATGGATCGGGCACAGGAGGGGCGAGACGACCAGCAACGGCGCGGTGGGGTGCCCCTCACGGATGGTGTCGAGGAAGCCGTGCACCGCCGGGGCGAAGGCCCGCAGCCGCATCAGGTCGGCGTTGACGAGGTTGATGCCGATCTTGACGCTGATCAGGTCCGCGGGGGTGTCGCGCATCGCCCGTGCCGTGAACGGGTCGAGCAGGGCGCTGCCGCCCAGGCCCAGGTTGACCAGCTCCACCCCGCCGAGCGATGCGGCCAGTGCGGGCCAGGTGGTGGTGGGGCTCGCGGCGTCGGAGCCGTGGCTGATCGAACTCCCGTGGTGCAGCCACACCTTGCGGCCCCGGTCCGGTGCGGGCTCGACGGGGGCGTCGGTGCGCAGGGCGACGAGCTCGGTGGACTCGTTGTACGGCAGCCAGATCTCGATGTCCTTGACACCTTCGGGCAGGTTCGGGAAGCGCACGGTGCCGACCGGCCCCGCCTGTGTCCGCGCGGTCCCTGCGGTCATGTCGACCATGAGGACGTTGCCTCCCGTCGCGCTCACCTGCCCGGTGAGGCGGCCGTCGACGAGCAGGTCGTACACACCGTCGGGGCGGGGCGGGGCGCCCTCGTAGGCGGTCTTGGTGCGCAGCGCGTCCAGCTCGATCGCGGACGCTCCGGTACGGAACACCAGCCGCACCCCGGACGGCTGGGCCTCCGCCATCGCCAGCTGTCCGTCGGCGCACTGCGCGCGTGCGCGGGCGGGCAGCCGGTGCGGACGCAGCCCGTGCTCGGTGCGCTCCAGGTCGAGGGCCCCGCGCAGGAGGCCGGCGGTGATGGGTGTGGTGATCCAGTCGGATTCAGTCTGCATGTCTCTACCTGTGCTCGGAACGTCGAAGTGTTCGGTCTCACCGGCGGGCGGCCGGCCTCGGCCCTGGGCTCGCTGAACTCCGGTCAGGGCGCGGGCCAGTTGCGCAGCAGGGCGTCCAGGGCGTCCAGCGACCGCGACCAGCTCTCCTGCGAGTCGGGGGCGCTGTGGCTGAATCCGCCCTGCATCTCCAGGCTGACGTAGCCGTGGAAGACGCTGCCCAGTAGCCGGACGGCGTGGGTCTGGTCGGGCTCGGTCAGGTCGTAGCCGCGCAGGATGGCCCGGGTCATCTGCGAGTGTCTGCGGCCGGCGCCGGCGGCGGCCGCCTCCGGGTCGAGCCTCAGCTGGGCGGCGGCGTAGCGGCCGGGGTGCTCACGGGCGTAGTCGCGGTAGACGTCCGCGAAGGCGCGGAGCGCGTCCTTGCCCGCCCGCCCGGCGAGTGCGGCGGCACCTCGGTCGGCGAGCTCCTCCAGGGCGAGCAGGGCGATCCTGGTCTTGAGGTCGTGGGAGTTCTTCAGGTGCGAGTACAGGCTCGCGACCTTGACGTCGAACCGCCGGGCGAGCGCCGAGACGGTCACCTGGTCGAAGCCGACCTCGTCGGCCAGCTCCGCCCCCGCCTGGGCCAGGCGGTCGGGGGTCAGCCCTGCGCGCACCATGTTCGTCCTTCCGTCGGCGATCACCACCACCCTACACCTACTCTTGATTTACCTAATAGGTGTAGGTAAATAGGCAATTACCCACGGGCCGCCTGCGACAGATACCCACGAGCCCTCCGTGACAGATATTGAACCGATATGTCCTATCTATCGCCAGGAGCGTGGCATACCGTCCAGAATGTTCTTGCCGGCCGTACCGGCCGCCGGGGCCCTCCGGCCACGACCGCAGGCTGTCGATCCAAGGGGAGAAACCATCATGCGTCTGTCCTCCACCCTCACCGCCGCGCTCACCGCGACGGCCGCCCTGGCCCTGACGGTCCCCGGCGCGGCCGCCGCCCAGGCCGCCGGAACGGCGGCCCGTCCCGGCGTCTGCCAGGAGCAGGCGCTCAAGGTGTCAGCCTCCTCCGGCGGGCAGCGCAACGTGGCCCGGATCGCCGTCACCAACCGGGGCGGGACCACCTGTGTGGTGGACCGGATCCCGACGGTCACCTTCCGGGGGCTGGACGGCTCGGCCGAGGCGGCGCCGCCGGCCACCAGCGCCCCCTACACGCTCTCGCCGGGCGAGCACGGGTACGCCGCCGTGCGCACGGCGGCCCCGGGCGCCTCGGAGGGCCATGTCGTGCGCACCCTGTCCGTGGCGGCGGACCCCTCGCACCACGGCGTCACGTTCGGCGCCGCGACGGTGGGCATGGGCCGGGGAATCCAGGTGTGGGAGCCGATCACGACCCTGTGGCACACCTCCCGCGCCTCTGCCGACCGGGCCCTGGCGGACGCGACCCGCTGAGGCCGAAGCGGTGCCGGGGCGGAGCCGGAGCACCGCCCGCCGCCCCGGAACGGCCGCCCCGGCGTCGGTCCCTCAGGCGATCCGTACCACCACCGTGCCCGCACCCTCCCCCGCGGCTCCTGTCTCCTCGTCGACCACGCGGAAGGGCCGGTCGCTGCCCTCGGCGGTGACGCGCAGGCCGGTCCCGTCCCTGACCGCCCGGAACGTCGCGGCGACCGCGCCCGTCAGGTCCGGCACCGTGACCAGGGTGCCGGCGGCGGCCGCCGGGCCGAAGGCGCGCAGGGTGAGTCCGTCCAGCCAGTCGGCGTCCGGGCGCTGGTCGTCGGCGCCCCAGGGGAGCACCGCGCCGGGCCGCACCAGGAGCGGCAGGCTGTCGAAGCCGTGGGTCTCGTGGCGCCAGGCCGGTCCGGTGACGCGCTCGCCGGTCAGCAGCGAGGTCCAGGTGCCCTCGGGGACGTAGTACTCGACCTGCCCGTCCTCGGTGAAGACCGGTGCGACCAGCAGGTCCGGTCCGAGCATGTACTGGCGGTCCAGCATCCGGGTCGTCGGGTCGTCGGGGAACTCCAGCAGCATGGGGCGCATCATCGGGACGCCCGTCCGGTGGGCGGTGGCGGCCGCCCCGTACAGGTACGGCATCAGCCGGTGCTTGAGGAGGGTGAACCTGCGGGTGACGTCCACCGCCTCCTCGCCGAACGCCCACGGCACCCGGTACGACACGTTGCCGTGCAGGCGGCTGTGCGAGGACATCAGGCCGAAGGCGAGCCAGCGCTTGAAGACCGCCGGGTCCGGGGTGCCCTCGAAGCCGCCGATGTCGTGGCTCCAGAAGCCGAAGCCGGACAGGCTCAGCGAGAGGCCGCCGCGCAGCGATTCGGCCATCGCCGTGAACGAGGCGAAGCAGTCGCCGCCCCAGTGCACCGGGAACTGCTGGCCGCCGGCCGTCGCGGAGCGGGCGAACAGCACCGCCTCGCCGTGTCCGCGCTCCTTCTCCAGGAGTTCGAAGACCGTGCGGTTGTAGATCTGTGCGTAGTAGTTGTGCATCCGCTCCGGGTCCGAGCCGTCGTGCCAGACCACGTCGGTGGGCACGCGCTCGCCGAAGTCCGTCTTGAAGCAGTCGACTCCCTGGTCGAGCAGGACGCGGAGTTTCCCGCTGTACCACTCGCGCGCCGCCGGGTCGGTGAAGTCGACCAGGGCCATGCCGGGCTGCCACAGGTCCCACTGCCAGATGTCGCCACCCGGCCGGCGCACCAGGAATCCGCGCTCCGCCGCCTCCGCGAACAGCGACGACTTCTGGGCGATGTACGGGTTGATCCACATGCTGATCCGCAGGCCGCGCTCCTTGAGCCGGGCCAGCATGCCCTCGGGGTCGGGGAAGACGTCCGGGTCCCACAGGAAGTCCGACCACTGGTACTCGCGCATCCAGAAGCAGTCGAAGTGGAAGACGGACAGCGGGATCCGGCGCTGCGCCATGCCGTCGACGAACGACGTCACGGTCTCCTCGTCGTAGGAGGTGCAGAACGACGTGGTGAGCCAGAGACCGAACGACCAGGCCGGTGGCAGCGCGGGGCGGCCGGTGAGTGCGGTGTAGCGGGCCAGCACCTCCTTGGGTGTCGGCCCGGCGATGACGTAGTACTCCAGTGACTGGTCCTGGACGCTGAACTGGACCTGTCCCACGGACTCCGAGCCGATCTCGAATGAGACCCGTCCGGGGTGGTTGACGAAGACGCCGTAGCCTCGGGACGAGAGGTAGAACGGGATGTTCTTGTAGGCCAGTTCGCTGCTGGTGCCGCCGTCGGCCTGCCAGATGTCGACGCTCTGACCGTTCTTCACGTACGGGGTGAAGCGCTCGCCGAGGCCGTAGACGTTCTCCCCGATGTCCAGGGCGAGCTGGGCGACCATGTGGTGGGTGCCGTCCGGTGCGGTGGCGAAGGCGGTGCCTTTGGCGTCGACACCGGTGAGCCGCCGGCCGCCGGCGTCGCGGAAGGTGAGGCCCCAGGGTCCGTCGCCGTCCATGCGCAGGGTGAGCGGTCCGCTGGTCAGTTCGGTGACCGCGCCCTCCCGCGTCGTCCGGGCGCCGGCGGCCGCCGGGTCGAGGCCGGGGAGGGCGAAGTCGGGTCCGCGGTGCACCGTCCCGGCGTGGTGGGTGGCGCGCACGCCGATGACGCCTTCGGCCGGGGAGAAGCATTCGACGGTGATCAGCGGGGTGTTGAGGGTGTCGCCGCGTTCGGCGACGTGCTTGACCGCGGCATGGGCGGTGAACCGGTCATCGCCGACGCTCAGGTCACGGATCTCGGTCGCGTAGCAGGCTCGTACGCCCTCACGCATGAGCCAGAAGCCGTCGGTGAACTTCATGCGGACTCCTTGCCGGGGGCAACTGGAACGGGAGGGGCTTGGTGGGGAGGAGCGGGCTTACGCGGTGCGGGCCGGTTCACTCGCCCTCCCCGGTGAAGGCGATCCGGGCCAGCCGTACGGTGCCGTCCAGGCTGACGCGCAGGTCGCGGATGCCCGAGGCGGCGATGGCGGCCCGCCGGCCGCGGTAGTCGTACGGTCCGCCGCCGGCCGTCACCGGGACGGTGACCGTGGTGCCGTCGATGGTGATCCGGACGGCTCCCCTGCCCGACGCCGACACCGTCACGCCCCGTGCTCCCGTGCCGAAGTCACAGCGGCGGTACAGCAGTTCGTTTCGGTCGGCGACCGGGGTCACGGCGTCCTCGTCCGCCTTCGTCCGGTCGACGATCGCGGTGCCCAGCTGTTCGTCGTAGTCGGCCGCTTCCAGACCCCGCGTCAGGACGGGCCGGGGCGGGCTCGGTTCGCCCTGGACGGTGACCACGGCGACGGCGCGGATGTCCGTGCTGGATGCTCCTGCCTGGAACTCGTACGCCCCGGGCTCGACGGTCCAGCGGCCGTGCGCCACGTCCCAGTGCCCGAGTTCGGTGACGGGCACGTCGAACTCGACGCGTTCGGCGGCGCCGGGTGCCAGGTGCAGCCTGCGGTGGCCGGCCAGTTGCCGCAGCGGCCGCAGGACCGAGGGGGCGACCGCCCGTACGTAGAGCTGGACGACCTCGTCGGCGGCGACGGGCCCGGTGTTGGTGACGGTCAGCGACACCCGTACGAGGTCGCCCGTGCGCCCGGCGGTCAGGGCACTGTAGGTGAACTCGCTGTACGAGAGGCCGTGGCCGAAGGGGTAGAGCGGTGCGCCCCGGTAGTAGAGGTAGGTCTGGCGGGAGCCGATGATGTCGTAGTCGAGCAGACCGGGCAGTTCCGCGTCGGAGGCGTACCAGGTCTGCGGGAGCCGGCCGGCCGGCGAGACGTCCCCGGCCAGGACCCGGGCGAGCGCCGTTCCGGCGGCCTGCCCGCCGTGGGCGGTCCACAGCAGCGCGGGCAGCGTGGCCGCCGCGTCGGTGAGGGCGTACGGGTAGGCGGAGGTGACGGCCAAGGCGGTGCGCGGGTTGGCGGCGTGGGCGGCGCGCCAGAGGCGTTCCTGATGGGCCGGCAGGTCGAGGGTGGTGCGGTCCTCGGTCTCGCGCCCGTTGATGTGGGCGTCGTTGCCGGCCACGACGATCACGGCGTCGGCCGAGGCGGCGGCGCGGGCCACGGCGTCCTCGCCGCGCTCGGTCACCTCGATCCCGAAGACGGTGCCGGACGGGCCGGGGCGTCCGGGAACTTCCCCGTCCTGCCCCCGGGCCCCTCCACCGGGGGCGGGAACTTCCCCGCCGGGAGCGGCAACCTTTACGCCGTCGGCGGCGACTGAGACATAGCCACCCGTTCCGACGTGCAGAAGCCGGTGACCGCCCGCATGCCCCTCCACCGCCTCCAGGCGGAACGTCTCCTGGACGATCCAGCCGCCGGGCTCGTCCGCGGACGCCCGCACATAGCCGTCATCGGCCACCGACAGATAGCGGCCCGCCGGTTCCCGCAGGGTGATCACACCGTTGCCCCAGTCCACGAGCGCCAGCTCGGCCGGGGTGTCGCCGCAGGTCAGCGCGGGCAGATCGGTGCGTCCCCGGACGAGGGCCGGGTCGAGGGCGCCCTGTGTTCCGCGCGGCGCGTCCTGCCCGGTGTCCGTCGCAGGCACCTGGAGCCAGCCGTCCTCGCACTTGAGCCGGACCAGGTCGGCGCCCTCCGCGAACACGACGTTCCCGGCGCCGAAGCGTTCCCGGATCCCGTCGAGCGGCGTGGAGCGGTGGATCAGTGTGCCGCTGTACCAGTCGAGCTTGCAGGCGTCCGCGAGCAGCCCGACGACCGCGACGGTCTTCCCGGCGGCGGGCTCCAGCGGCAGCAGCCCGTCGTTCTTCAGCAGGACGACGGCCTGCTCGGCGGCCTCCAGGGCGAGCGCCCGGTGTCCGGCCGTGTCGAAGTCGGCGGCCTGCGCGTAGGGATCGAGGTCCGGATCGAACTCGCCCAGCGAAAAGCGCAGTTCGAGCAGTCTGCGGACGGCCGTGTCGATGTCGCGCTCGTCGATCAGAGCGCGCTCCAGGGCCCCCCGGACGCGGCCGGTCATGACGGAGGAGTCCTGGCCGTGGTCGGTGAAGCTGTCGACACCCGCCCGCAGGGCGGCGGCCGTCGCCTCCTCGTGGGTGTCGAAGTAGTGCTCGGAGTCGACGAGGTTGGACGGCGCCCCCGCGTCGGAGCACACCACCAGGGAGCGCTCGCTCCAGGTGCGCAACTGCTGGGCCAGGAGCGGCGATACGTGGTTCGGGCGCCCGTTGACCAGGTTGTACGCGGGCATGACCCCGGCCACCGCCCCGGCCCGGACTGCGTCACGGAAGGCCTTGAGGTCGTACTCGTGCAGGACCCTCGGGCGGACCGAGGAGGACGAGGTGTCGCGGCCGGTCTCGTTGTTGTGGGCGAGCCAGTGCTTGAGGACGGGGGCGGTGCGCCAGTAGTGCGGGTGGTCGCCGCGCAGCCCCCGGGTGTAGGCGACCGCGATGGCGGAGGTGAGGCAGGCGTCCTCGGAGTACCCCTCCTCGTTCCGGCCCCACAGCGGGTGGCGCAGCAGATTCACCGTCGGGGCCCAGACGTTGAGGCCGACGCGCTCGTCCTCGGCCCGCTTGGCGCGGACCTCGTTGCCGACCGCTTCGCCGACCCGGCGCACCAGTTCGGCGTTCCAGGTGGCGCCGATCCCGACGGCCTGCGGGAAGACCGTCGCCGGCCCCATCCAGGCGACTCCGTGCAGGGCCTCCTGGCCGGTCCTGAAGGCACCGAGCCCGAGCCGGTCGACCGCCGGCGCGAACTGGTGCAGCATCGCGATCCGTTCGTCGCGCGTGAGCCGGTCGAGCAGGTCGTCGATGCGCTCGGCGAAGGGCAGCCGGGGGTCGCGGAAGGGCTGCGGTTGTTCCGTCACGTGCGGGTCCCCTTGGAGAGGTGGGAGGTTTTGACGCCAGGACCTCGTGCGAGCCTCCGAGAAACCTCAGAAGATCCTTCGAAGCGCTTCGATGCTCGGCGGCCAACCCCGCCCCTGTCAAGGCCTCGACCTCGACCTCCGTACCCGGATGCGCACGACGGCTCTCGTTGAGCCAGGAAACGGTTAGGAAACAGGTCGGAGGAATCTGGAAACGGACTCTTGTGCGGCCAGGACCCTTCACTTAACCTCGCTGCAACATCGAAGCGCTTCGACAAGACTTCGACCGAGCTCCGACGGGGCGCCCGGCGCCCCGGATTTCCTGGGACGGCGACTGCTTCTGCCGCCTCCCTGTTGAACCGCTTCACCTGCGGCCGGTCACGCCGGCCCAGTCAGCAACGCTCCACCTCAGACACAGGAACCGAACGGCGGTCGCCCGCCACGTGTCGTCCTGGTGCGCCTCGAAGGGTTGACGCAATGACGCCGAATTCCTCCCCCTCCCCCACGGCTCCGAGCCGGAGAAGCTTCCTCGCCACCGGCGCGGTGGCCGCTGTCGCCGTGGCCGGCGGGGTGCCGCTGCTGGCCGCGTGCGGGGGTTCCGGCTCCGGCGCCGGGACCAAGGAGGGAACGACAACGGGCAAGGCGCTCAGGAAGGTTGTGCCGTCGTACGCCCCGCTGAACCTGGTCGAGCCCGACGTCGCGAGCGTCAACGGTTCGAGCCCCGGCTTCACCAAACTCCCGGACCCGCTGGTCACCTCGGTGAAGTCGGTGCCGGGCAAGGGCTCGAAGTTCCGTGTCATGACCCCGTTGTGGGGCACCGTCCCGAAGAGGAACAACCCGTACTACACGGCGGTGAACAAGGCGGTCGGCGCCACACTGAACTTCGACCCGCAGGACGGCAACACCTACCAGGACAAGATCGGCGCGGTCCTCGCCGGCTCGGACATCCCCGATGTCATGACGATCCCCGGCTGGAACATGCAGGGACAGATCCGCAACGCGATCACCGCCAAGTTCGCCGACCTGAGCCCGTACCTGGCGGGCGACGCGGTCAAGAAGTACCCGAACCTGGCGAACATCCCGACGGGCGCCTGGCAGTACTCCGTCTTCGGCGGCAAGCTGCGCGGACTGCCCATGCCGACGCCGGTCATCGGCAACGCGATCTTCTACCGCAAGGACCTGACCGGCTCCGGCGCCGTGCCGGGGAGCGCGGACGACCTGCTGGCGTTCGGCAAGGAGTACACCGCTCCGAAGAAGAAGGTGTGGGCCTTCGACGACCTCTGGACCTGCATCCAGAAGATCTACGGCCTGCTGCCCGACGCGCCGCACTACTGGCAGCTGGAGAGCGGCAAGCTGGTCCACAAGATCGAGACGCAGGAGTACCGCGAGGCGCTCGCCTTCGCCCGCAAGCTCCACGACGGCGGCTACGTACACCCGGACGCCGAGGCCAACAAGGACGCCGACGCCAAGATCCGCTTCACCGGCGGACACGTGGTGATGTACAACGACGGCACCGGCGGCTGGAAGGGCATGGTCACCGAACAGGCCTCCGCGAACGCCACGTTCGACATGCAGGCACTGGACTTCTTCAGCCACGACGGCAGCAGGCCGGTGCTGTGGCAGGACGATCCGGCAGGGATCTTCACCTTCCTCAGCAAGAAGCTCTCCAAGGCCCGGATCGAGGAGTTCCTCGCGATAGCCGACTACGCGGCCGCGCCGTTCGGCACCAAGGAGTTCATGCTCACCAACTACGGCGTCGAGGGCACCCACTACACACTCAAGGACGGCGCCCCGACCTACACCCCGCAGGGTGTCGAGGAGGCCCAGCCGTCCACCTTCCTCTTCCTCGCCTCGCCCCCGACCTCCATCGCCTACCCGGACCAGCCGCAGCTCGCGAAGGACTACGCGGCCTGGATGGCGCGCCAGGCACCGAACGTCAGGAAGCCGCTCTTCTTCGGCATGCAGATCGTCGAGCCGCAGCGCTACGCCTCCCTGTACACGCCCTTCGACGACCTGCAGAAGGACATCAGGCGCGGCCGCAAGAAGGTCAGCGACATCGACGACGCGGTGAACACCTGGAAGAAGAGCGGCGGCGAGAAGCTGCGCGCCTGGTACCAGGACATTCTCGACAAGAACGGCTCCGGCAACTGAGGCGCGGGACGCGCACCGGTGCGCGGTGAGAGGGCCGCCGGGCGCGGAAAGCCCGGCGGCCGGGGCCAGGAGCACGACATGGGGAGCACAGGGTGAAGCCACGGGCCACGGTTACGGCCGACCCGGGCCGCACCGCCGACGGGGCGAGTGCCCCGGCCGGCGGGAGCGGTGACGGTGACGGCAAGCACGCAAGCGCCGGGCGGACAGGCAGGTCCCGGGCGACCGGCGCCCGCCGCAACCGCACGGCGAAGAACCGGCGGGCGGAGAACGGGACGAGGAGGAGCGGACCGGCGGGCCCCGGGCCGCGGGCGGGCGGCATCACCTGGCGCCAGCGGCTGCGGCGCGACCGCACCCTGGTGCTGATGACGCTGCCGGCCATCGCCCTGCTGCTGATCTTCAACTACATCCCGCTGCTCGGGAACATCGTGGCCTTCCAGGACTACGACGTCTACGACCTCGGCATCACCGGCAGCCCCTTCGTCGGCTTCGACAACTTCACCCGGATCTTCGAGGACTACCGCTTCTGGGAAGTCCTCATCAACACCCTGGTCATCTTCGTCACCCAGCTCGTCCTCTTCTTCCCCATCCCGATCGCGATCGCGCTGCTGCTCAACACGATCATGAGCGCCCGGGTGCGGGCCTGGGTCCAGGCGGTCGTCTACCTCCCGCACTTCTTCTCCTGGGTACTGGTCGTCACCGTCTTCCAGCAGATGTTCGGCGGCGCCGGACTGGTCGCCCAGTGGCTGCGCGACCACGGTCACGAGGGCTTCGACCTGATGACCGACCCCGGCTTCTTCAAGTTCCTGGTCTCCGCCCAGGCGGTGTGGAAGGACGCCGGCTGGGGCGTGATCGTCTTCCTCGCCGCGCTCGCCGCCGTCAACACCGATCTGTACGAGGCCGCCGCCGTCGACGGGGCGGGCCGCTGGCGCCGCATGTGGCACGTGACGCTGCCGGCGCTGCGCCCGGTCATCGCACTGCTGCTCGTCCTGCGGGTGGGCAGCGCGCTCAATCTCGACTTCGAGCAGATCCTGCTCCAGCGCGACCAGGTCGGCGCCGGGGCCTCGGAAATCCTGGACACCTACATCTGGTGGACGGGCATCAAGACCGGTGACTTCGGCTACGCGGCCGCCGCCGGAATCTTCAAGGGGCTGTTCAGCGTCGCCATGGTGCTGGGCGCCAACAAGGTCGCCCACATGCTGGGTGAGCAGGGGGTGTACTCCAAGAAATGACAACTCTCCTGGAACACGAGAAGGGCCGGGCGCAGGCCGCGCCCCGCACGGAGACCCCGCTCCAGCGAGCCCTGCGCACGGAGCCCCGGCCGGTGTGGGAGGAGGAGCCCACCAAGGCGGGGCTCGCCTTCAAGGGATTCGGTCTCGTCGCGATCTGCGCCGTCGTGATCATCCCGATCTGGGTGGTGCTCGTCACCAGCCTCTCCGACACCAGGACCATCAACGAGGCGGGCGGCCTCGTCGTCTGGCCGAGGCACATCACCTTCGTCGCCTACAAGGAGCTGCTCAGCGGGGGCGCGGTGACCCGCGCGGCCGCCGTGAGCGTGGGCCTCACCGTCGTCGGCACCGCGGTCAGCATGGTCGTCTCGGTCCTGTGCGCCTACGGGCTGAGCCGCCGCGACTCCTACGCGCACCGACCGCTGCTGATGACCCTGATGGCCACGATGTTCTTCGGCGCCGGTCTCATCCCGACGTATCTGCTGGTCACGGGCATCGGGCTGAGCGACAGCTACTGGTCGATGATCCTGCCCAGCGCGATCAGCGTCTTCAACGTGCTGGTCCTGCGCGGCTTCTTCATGGACACGGCGCCCGAGCTCATCGACGCGGCCCGGATCGACGGCGCCGGCGAGTGGCGCATCCTGCTCCAGATCATCATGCCGCTGTCGCGCGCGGTGATCGCGGTGATCTCGCTGTTCTACGCGGTCGGCTACTGGAGCCAGTGGTTCAACGCGATGCTCTACATCCAGGACAGCGACAAGTACCCGCTGCAGATGATCCTGCGTCAGCTCGTCCTCCAGCACCAGGTGCCCCCTGGGGCCATGGGCGCGGCGGTCAGCAGCGGAGCGATCAACAGCCTCGCCGTGCAGATGGCGGTCATGATCCTCGCGCTGATCCCGGTCGCGGTGCTGTCGCCGTTCGTCCAGAAGCACTTCCAGAAGGGCATGCTCACGGGCGCCGTGAAGGGCTGACCTCCGGCCGTGCCGTCCCCCGTACGCCGGGTTCGCAGCAGAAGACCCGAACGAGCAGAAGGAACGAGAGACGCCATGCCGTCCCTGCGTGACGCGGCCCGCGGCCGCATCCTCTTCGGAGGCGACTACAACCCCGAGCAGTGGCCCGAGGAGGTGTGGGAGGACGACGCCCGGCTGATGAAGGAGGCCGGCGTCAACTCCGTCACCCTCGGCGTCTTCTCCTGGGCGAAGATCGAACCACGCCCCGGCGCTCGGGAGTTCGGCTGGCTGGACCGGCTGATGGATCTGATGCACGCACACGGCATCGGCGTCGTGCTCGCCACCCCGACCGCCTCCCCGCCGCCGTGGATGGGGGCGCGGCACCCCGAGACCCTGCCGCGCTCGGAGGACGGTTCGATCGTCTGGTACGGGTCGCGTCAGCAGTTCTGCGCGAGCTCCCCCGTCTACCGGCGCTACGCCGCGGCCCTCACCGAGGACCTCGCGGCTCGGTACGCGGACCACCCGGCGCTCACCGTCTGGCACATCAACAACGAGTACTGCACGCACTGCTGGTGCGACGGGACCGCGGCCCACTTCCGCCGCTGGCTGCGCGGCCGGTACGACACGCTCGACGCGCTCAACGAGGCCTGGGGCACCGCGTTCTGGAGCCAGCGCTACGACGCGTGGACGGAGATCCTGCCACCGCGCACGGCGCAGTACATGAAGAACCCGGCGCAGGTGCTGGACTTCAGACGGTTCACCTCCGACGCGCTGCTGGAGTGTTACACCGCCGAGCGCGACATCGTCGCCCGGCACACCCCGCAGATCCCGGTGACGACCAATTTCATGCCGCTGTGGTCGGGACAGGACGCCTGGGCCTGGTCGGCCCAGGAGGACGTCGTATCCGTCGACATCTACCCGGACCCCCGGGACCCGCTGGGCGGCCAGTACAACGCGATGATCGCCGACATGACGCGCTCACAGGCCGCCGGTCCGTGGATGCTCATGGAGCAGGCCGCGGGGCCGGTCAACTGGCGCGGGGTCAACCACCCCAAGCCCGAGGGCCTGAACCGGCTCTGGTCGCTCCAGGCGGTGGCGCGCGGCGCTGACGCCGTCTGTTACTTCCAGTGGCGCCAGTCCCGGCAGGGCTCGGAGAAGTTCCACTCCGGCATGCTCACCCACGCCGGCGAACAGGGCCGCACCTTCCGGGAGATCAAGCGCCTGGGGGCCGAACTGGCTCTGCTCGGTCCGGCCGTCAGTGGCAGCGGTGTCGCCGCCGAGGTGGCGGTCCTGCACGACTGGGACTCCTGGTGGGCGGGCGAGCAGGAGGGCAGGCCGTCCTCGCTGGTGGACTACACCGAGATCGTACGGAGCTGGCACCGAGCCCTGTGGGAGGGCGGGTTCGCCACCGAGTTCGCCCGGCCCGAGGCCGATCTGAGCCAGTTCAAGGTCGTGGCCGTGCCGCACCTGTACCTGCTCACGGACGCCGCGATCGACAACCTCGTGGCGTACGTCCGCGGCGGCGGGCGGCTGGTCTGCGGGTTCTTCAGCGGGGTCGCGGACGTGGACGACCGGATCAGGCCGGGCGGCATGGACGCACGGCTGCGTGCGCTCTTCGGCATCAGGACCCTGCACGAGTGGTGGCCGCTCGACGCGGGCGCGGCCGTGGAGTGCGACGGCTTCCGGGGCGGGCTCTGGTCCGAGGAGCTGGAGGCGGAGCCGGACACCGAGGTGGTGGCCGCCTACCGCGACGGCGAGCTGGCCGGGCTGCCCGCGGTGCTGCGCCGGGGCCGGGCCTGGTACGTGTCGACCCTGCCCGGCCCGGAGGCGCTGCGGGCACTGCTGGACGGGGTGGCACGGGAGGCCGGCGCGGAGCCGGTGCTGGCGGGGCTGCCCCCCGGGGTGGAGGCGGTCCGCCGCGGCGAGCTGCTCTTCCTGCTGAACCACGGGCGGGGCACGGTCGCCGTGAACGTGCCCGGCGACCTGGCGGACCTGCTGACCGGCCGGGCGGTGCGGGGGACGGTGGAGCTGGGCCGCCACGGTGTGGCCGTGCTGAGGAGCGCCGCGCCGTGACCGGCCGCGCACACATCGACGGCACCTGGGAGCCGCGCCCAGCCGCCCGCTGGGAGGACGCCTTCCTCGGCGGCAACGGCCGGCACGGCGCCATGGTCCACGGGGACCCGGCCGACGACCGGGTCGTCGTCAACCACCACACGCTGGTGCGGCCCAACGGCAGCGAGCGCACCCGCCCGCCCGAGCTCGCGGACCGGCTGGAGCGGCTGCGGGACGCCCTGCTGGCCGGGGACACCGGGGCGGGTGAGGGGTTCGGGGACGGGCGTCCGCTGGTCTGGGTCCAGCCCTTCCACCCGGCGTTCCAGACCCGCATCCGTCCCGCCCCGGCCCCCGTCTCCGCCCCGGGAGAGCCTGTGTCCCCGTCCGGCTACCGGCGGTCGGTCGACTTCGCCACGGGTGAGATCACGGCCGTCTGCGAGGGCCGGCGCAGCGAGGTCTTCGTCTCCCGCGCGGACGACGTGATCGTGCAGCGCGTGACCGGCCCGGGGCGCGCGGTGGACCTGACCCTGGACCACGCCCTGCCCGGCGCCCCGGCCCGGCTCGCGATCGGGCGCGGCACCGCGCTGTTCCCCGGCGGCGGCCGGCTGGCGCTGCGGGTGGGCTACCCGGACAGCGAGGCGGCGTACACCGGGGTGAGCGTCGTCCGGGCGGACGGCGGGAAGGTGTCGGTGTCCGGTGAGGGCATCCGCGTCGAGGGGGCCCGGTCCCTGCTCGTGCTCACCCGGGTGCGGCGCCATGCGGGCGGCCTCGACCTCGCGGCGGAGTACGCGGCGCTGCCGGACGGCGACTACCAGGCGCTGCTCGGCCGGCACCTCGCGCTGCACCGCCCGGCCTTCGAGCGGGCCGCCCTGACCCTGGACGCGGACCCGGCGGAGCGGGCGCTTCCCGGGAGCGAGCTGACCCGTCTGCCGAACAGCCCGGCGCTCCTGGAGCGGCTGTTCGCGGCCGGGCGCTACCACTTGCTCTCGTCCTCCGGTGTGCTGCCGCCCCGGCTGACGGGGCTGTGGACGGGCGACTGGGACACCGCCTGGTCGGGGGCGTTCACCACGAACGCCAACCTCAACCTCCAGATCGCCTCGGCGGCGGCCGCCGCGCTGCCGGAGGTGTCCCTGGCGCATGCCGCCCTGGTGTACGGGCAGCTCGATGACTGGCGGGACAACGCACGGGCGGTCTTCGGGGCGCGCGGGATCGTCGCCCCGTCCCACACGGACGGCGAGTCCGGCCACACCCGCCACTTCCAGCGTGCGTACCCGCTGCATCTGTGGACGGCCGGTGCGGACTGGCTCCTGGCACCGCTGCTCGAACACGCCGAGACCAGCGGGGTGCCGGACCCCCGGCTGGACGAGGCCCTGCACGAGGCGGCCCTGTTCTACGAGGACTTCCTGACCCGGACCGCCCCGGACGGGACCGTCGCCCTGGTGCCCTCGTACTCTCCGGAGAACCGGCCCGCCAACGCGAGCTGGGTGACGGTGAACGCGACGATGGACCTCGCGGCCGCCCGTCATGCGCTGACCGCGCCGGCCGACCGCTCCCCCGCCCACCCGGCGTCCGCCCGCCGACGCGACCTGGCGGCGCGGCTGCCGGAGTTCGCCGTCAACGCGGACGGCGCGCTCGCCGAATGGGCGTGGCCGGGGCTGGAGGAGAACTACGACCACCGCCACCTCAGCCACCTCTACCCGGTGTGGCCGCTGGACGCGGTCAACCCGTACGACACCCCGGAGCTGGCGGCCGCCGCGCATCGAGCGCTGGAGCTGCGGGGCTCGGAGAACGACTCCGCCCACGGACATCTGCACCACGCGCTGGTCGCCGCGCGGCTGCGGGACGGGGCGCGGGCCTCCGCCGCGCTGAACGCCGTGCTCTCGGGCGACTTCTTCCACGACTCCCTGATGAGCGCGCACTATCCGGGGCGCGACGTCTACAACGCGGACGCCGCCCACGCGCTGCCCGCCGCGGTGATCGAGTCGCTCGTCCAGTCGACGCCCCACCGGCTGGTCCTGCTGCCCGCGCCGCTCACCGGCTGCCCGAGCGGTGAACTGCGGGGCATACGTACCAGGTTCGGCGCGGTCCTGAACCTTCGCTGGTCCGCCGACGGGACCGCGACCGCGGTGCTGCGCCCCACACGCGCCGCCCGTGTCGATGTCCGCACGGGAAGCCGCAGCGCGTTCACCGATTCCTCCGCCGGACTCGCCTCGGCTCCCCTGGAGCTGACGGCCGGCGTGGACCGCGTCCTCCGTCTGGGGCCGCGGTAGCACTCCCCCACATCCCCCCATGGAAGGGACAACCATGGCAACACGCACCCGCACGCTCAGCAGGTTCGTCACGGTCCCGGCGACGGCAGCGGCGGCTCTGCTCGCCTTCGCAGCCGCCCCCGCCCAGGCCGCCATCTGGTCCTCGTCGGACCAGTGGGGCAACTACACGACCGACGACGGATACACCCTGTACAACAACATCTGGGGTTCCGGAGCGGGTTCGCAGTCCATCTGGGCCGACTCGTCCTCGAAGTGGGGCGTCTCGGCCGATCACCCGAACACCGGCGGCATCAAGTCGTACCCGAACGCCAAGAAGGTCGTCGGAAAGTCGATCACCTCGCTGTCGTCGCTCACCAGCGACTACAACGTCACCGTCCCGTCGTCCGGTGCGTACAACACCTCGTACGACATCTGGGACACCGACTACGACTACGAGGTCATGCTCTGGGTCAACTACAACGGCGCCGTCGGTCCGCTCGGCACCTCGCAGGGAACGGTGACGCTCGGCGGCCACTCCTGGACCGTGTACAAGGGCGACAACGGAGCGAACCAGGTCTTCTCGTTCCTGCGCACCTCGGACTCCACAGCGGGTTCGGTGAACATCCTGCCCATCCTGAAGTGGATCAAGGACACCAAGGGCTGGTGGGGTGACGAGACCATCGGTGACGTCCAGTTCGGCTACGAGATCACCTCGTCCGCCGGCGGCCTGGACTTCACCACCAACGGCTTCGGCGTCTCGGCGAGCTGAACCGCGCACACCGGGAGCCGGTCCCCCTCGCGGGGGCCGGCTCGTGCGCGCAGGCGTCGTGCGGCGTCACCTCGGTGCGGGTCCCGTGCTCTCCCGTACCGTCAGCTCCGGCGCCAGCAGCTCCGTTTCGTCGGCGCCCCGGCCGGAGAGCTTGGCGACGACCTGTTCGACGGAGCGGCGCCCCATCTCCTGCGCGGGGATGGCCACCGAGGTCAGCCGCACCGATGCCTGGGCGGCTACCTGCTCGGGGCAGATCGCGACCACGGACACGTCCTCGGGCACCGCCCGGCCCTGCTGCCGCAGGAGGTTGAGCAGCGGCTCGACCGCCGACTCGTTCTGCACGATGAAGCCCGTGGTGCCGGGGCGCTCGTCGAATATCCGCGACAGGGTCTGGGCCATCGCCGGATAACCGCCCTCGCAGGGCCGGTGCAGAACCCGAACCCCGGCCTCGCGCGCCTTGGCCCGCACCCCGTCGACGGTGCGTTCGGCGAATCCGGTGTGCCGCTCGTACACCGCCGCCGCCTCACCGATCACCGCGATCTCACGGTGCCCGAGGCCGGCCAGGTGCTCCACACAGAGCGCCCCGGTCGCCTCGAAGTCGAGGTCCACGCAGGTGAGCCCCTCGGTGTCGGCGGGCAGCCCGATGAGCACGGCGGCGCGGTCGGTCTCGCGCAGCAGCGGCAGCCGTTCGTCGTGCAGTTCGACGTCCATCAGGATCATGGCGTCGGCGAGCGAGCTGCCGGCGATCCGGCGTACCGCGGCGGGACCCTCCTCACCGGTCAGCAGCAGGACGTCGTAGCCGTGGGTGCGGGCCGTCGTCGCGACGGCGATGGCGATCTCCATCATCACGGGGACGTACATGTCGGTGCGCAGCGGCACCATGAGCGCGATGATGTTCGACCGGCTGCTGGCGAGCGCCCGCGCACCCGCGTTGGGGTGGTAGCCGAGCTCCTTGATGGACAGCTCGACCCGCTCGCGGGTGGGGGCCGAGATGGACCGCTTCCCGCTGAGGACGTAGCTCACCGTGCTGGCGGAGACTCCGGCGTGCTGCGCGACCTCGGCAAGGGTGACCATTCAGCTCTCCATCACAGAACGACGTCGGACACCGGCACGCATACCGGCCTGCACCGGCAGCCACAACCGAGACGAAGCGCTTCGACTTCCTTCTGCTGCCTCTGACGTGCACGGACAGTGCGACCCTAGACCCGCACACACAGCGTGTCCATAGCCCCGTCGAAGCGCTTCGACTCACTGTCCAGCCGCCGCCGCCCGACGTGGCGGCCGCCCGTACCTGTCGCAACGATATGCCCGAGGCGCTCGGTTCTGCCGGGACAGCAGTTCCGCCTCCGAGCACTCCGAAGCGGATCTTCATGGCCTCGGGGGTACGCGCGCGGCTCCGGCCGTCCGGACGGCCACCGGCTCCGTCCCCGGCCCGGACTCAGGCGTCGAGCAGTACCGGGAAGGCCTCCATGTCGTTCTGGGTCATCACCGGGAGCTTGCGGATGTCCGCGTCCGGCACCGCGAGTCGCAGGGCGGGGAACCGGGCGAAGAGGGCGGGCAGGGCTATCCCCGCCTCGACGCGGGAGAGCGCCGCGCCGGGGCAGATGTGCGGCCCGTGGCCGAACGTCATGTGCCGGATGGGGGTGGGGCGGGTGATGTCGAAGGCGTCCGCGTCGGCGCCGTGCTGCTCGAGGTCCCGGCCGATCACCCGGTACGAGATGACCACGCCCTCGCCCTTGGCTATGACGTCGTCACCCACCTGGATGTCCTCGGTGGCGAACCGCATCAGCAGATGGGTGGTCGGGGTGTCCCACCGCAGCGTCTCCTCGATCACGGTCTCCCAGGAGACCTCCCCCTCCAGGACCATCCGCAGCTGGTCCGGGTGGGCCAGGAGTGCTCGAACCGCGTTGAGTATGAGGCCGATGGTGGTCTCGTGGCCGGCCGCGACCATCGCCTTGAGGTTGCCCACCACCTCTTCCTCGGTGAGCGGCTCGCCGCCCTCGTCGGCCAGGATCAGCGCGGAGGTCAGGTCGTCGGTGGGCCGTGCGGCCTTCTCGCGGACGAGTCCGGCGTAGAAGACGTCCAGCTCGGCGAGGAGGGCGAGGCGTTCGTCCTGCGGGGTGAGCATCGAGAAGAAGGCCTTGTACTGCCTGGTCAGCATCGCGTTCTCGGCGGGGTCCACGCCCATCAGCATCCCGACGACCCGCATCGGCAGCGGCTGCGCGAACACCGATTTGAGGTCGACGACGGCCCCGTCCCTGCCGCCCTCCGCGAGCGCGTCCAGCAGTTCCTGGGTGAACTTCTCGATGTCGGGCCTGATGGCCTCCAAGCGGCGCGGGGTGAGCGCCTGCGAGGTCTTGGTCCGCAGCCGCCGGTGCTCGGCGCCGTCCACGGTGAACATGGACCGCCCGGCGTCGATCATCCCGATGAGCGGCCACGCGTGCGTCACCTCGCCGCTCTGCCACAGCCCCCAGGCGTCGAGGTCCTTCACCAGCCTCGGATCGACCAGGAGCCGGCGGGCGTCGTCATAGCGGGTGACGGTCCTGGCCGGTACGCCGAGCAGCTCGATCCGGGCGAGCCGGCCGGCTTCGCGCAGCCTCGCCGTCTCGCCGTCCAGGTCCTGGACCATGGGGTCGATGACGACGGTCGCGACGCTCGGGGCGGCGGCGTGCGCGGCGGCGTGAGGGCAGTTCACGAGAGGTCTCCTGTCGTACGAACGGGGGTGAACCGAACGGGGAGCGAGGTGGTCCCGCGCAGGAACGCGGAGGGCCGTCGCACGAGGTCCGGGACGGGGACCCGTAGCTCCAGATCGGGCAGCCGGTCGAGCAGCACCTCGATGCCGGTGCGCGCGATGGTCTCCGCGATCTCCTGGGCCGGGAAAGGGCACCGGTACTCGCCGTGGCTGAAGGCGAGATGCGCGCCGTTGCCCCCTTGGGCGCAGGGGCCGCCGCCGGACAGGCTCTGCCGGATCAGCGGATCGGTGTTGGCCGCGCCGAGCCCGAGCAGCAGCATGTCCCCCGCCGCGATCGAATGTCCGCCGAGCCGGGTGTCCCGGGCGGCCCAGCGTCCGGCGAGGATCTGGGTCGGCGCGTCCTCCCAGAGCACCTCGTTCATGGTCTCGCCCACACTGCGCCGGCCGCCCGCCATCGAGTGCGCGAACTCGTCCTCGGTGAGCATCAGCCGCAGCGAGTTGCTGATCCAGTCGGCGGTGGTGAGGTGCCCGGCGGCCGTGATGGCCATCAGGTCGAGCATGTACTCCTCGTCGGTGAAGGCCTCGGGGGAGGCGAGCATCCGCGAGGTGACGTCGTCGCCGGGCTCGGCACGCTTCGCGGCGACCAGCCGTGTCATGTGCTCCCCGAAACGCAGGTGGGCCTCCTGCGCGCCCGGACCGCCGTCGGCCAGGTCCTTCAGCACCCGGGCGATGCCGGCGCCCTCGTCGTCGGGGAAGCCGACCAGCCGTGCGAGGACGAGCACGGGAAGGGGTTCGCAGAAGTCGGCGACGAGGTCGGCGGCGCCCCGGCTGCACACGGCGTCGATCAGCCGGTCGGCCAGCTGCTCGCTGTGGCGGCGGATCTCGAACGGGTCGGCCCCTTCGAGGGCGGGTCCGACCATCCGCGCGTGCCGCCGGTGCTCGTCCCCGGCGCTGAAGTAGATGGACGGCAGCGGTCGTCCGACCATGGGCAGCAGCGGCCAGTCGTCGGGGATGTGCTCCCACTGGTTCCACAGTCCGACATCGCGGGGGAACAACTCACCGTCGCTGGTGACCTGATGGAGCTCGCGGTACCCGATGACCAGCCAGGCGGGGAATCCGCCCGGCAGCTCGACGGGGACGACCGGCCCGTGGTCCCGCCGCATGGCGCGGTAGACGGCCTGCGGCTCGGTCTGGAACGAGGGCCCGCTGAGGGGCACGGCCCCCGTCCCCGCGTGCGCGGGGCACTTTGGAGGGGGCGAGGCGGACTCGGGCTCTGTGGAGGATGGGCGCGTCATCGTCCTGACTTCTGTGGCGAACACGTCACGCGTCACGATCGTGCGATCAACGCACGTCCACTATAAGGATGTTATGTGACGCCACAGCGGTCAATGGCGATCAATTGTGCGCCCCGAATGAAGCAACAGGCTGACAAGTCACGACAATTGATCACCCCGTCGAAGCCCCGTCTCCACCCGGGGACGGCAGCCGCCGCACTCGGCTACGAGCGTCCGGAAGCCAGGTCTCCGCACAACTCGCCGCTCTCCAAGGCGACGTTGACGAGTCCGGCGACCCGGTCGGCACCGTCGACGAGCTTGAGCGCATGCCACCGGGCGAGCCAGTACACGCGCCCCCGGTGACCGGCGAGCGATTCCCGCAGCCCGTCGGGAGCGTGCGTCCACACCCTAGGAAGGCTGCCCGCGCAGTCGAACGCGGCACGCAGCTCGACCCACCCATCGTCCCGGACATCACCGGCGGTCAGCAGTATCTCAACGGCCTGACCGGGCTCCTGCCGGCACTTCTTGGCATGGATCCAGTGCACTTGATGGCCTGCGGCGTACCGGTCGCAGTCCTCGCTCCGCACGGAGCCGTGCTCGGTGAGATGACGCAGCATGGTGATTCCCGCCTCCCGGGGATGATGGACCCCGAGCGCTCTGCACCGCGGTCCGCTGTTCCCCGTACCTCGCGCACGGGGCAGGTCGTCACCCGGAGCACCCGCAGCGGAGCGGGGTGCCGTCCAGCAAGCCGGGGCTGCGCACTGGAACTCATGACCCGGCAAAAACCCTAACGCACCGCGGCGGCACCCTCCGACACGCCGGGCCCAATCAGCCGACGGGCAGTCAGGAACGCACAGGGCCGGGCCGGCCCGGCCCGTGCGCCCCCGACACTCCGCGCCGGCTGCCGGTTACGGCGCCGGGGCGGCCGGTCAGCCGGTGACGAGGCCCGGGTCGCTCGTGCCGGCCTCGCCCGTCTCGACGTGTCCGGCGAACCGGCGCAGGAACGTGGCGTCCGCGTCCGACACCACCGTGACGTCGTACCAGCGCTTGCTCCCCCGCAGGTCAACGGTGTGCTTCACGGTGGCGCCCGCCCGCACGGCGAAGGTCTGCGCGCCCCCGCCGTACGCGTCCGCGTTGCGCACGGTCAGCTGGACGGTCCCCGAACCGGTGTGGGTGAGGGTCAGGTCGAGGGCACCACTGGCCGGGTTGTGACGCGCCGTCACCTCCGGTCCGGCCGCCTTGCCGGGCCCACGGAAGCCGCGCAGGAACCCGTTCGGACCGTGCACGGTGAGGTCGGTCACTCCGCCGGAGTAGGCCGTGTTCCAGCTGTCGGAGACCGACTTGCCCGCCTCGGTGGTGTAGGTCCAGGGCCCGTCGCCCCGGTTCGGCGACGTCACCAGGAACTGCGCCCCGGCCGCGTCGCCCCCACTGAAGGTGAGCCGGTACTTCCCGGCCCCGGGGTCGGCCGCTCCGTCCACGAGGGGCGCGTACCGCAGCGGCCGGGTGGGCCGGGTGCCGGTCTCCTGCTTCGGCACACGGCCGGAGACCGGCGGTACCGGTACGTAGTCGGGGTGCCGGGCCCCGTCCGGCGGCGCGTATCCGTCCGTGGAGGGCAGCTCGGCCGGTGCGGCATCCGTGCGGCTGAAGTCGAATGCCGAGGTGAGGTCACCGCAGACGGCCCGCCGCCAGGGCGAGATGTTGGGCTCGCGCACGCCGAAGCGCTTCTCCATGAACCGGATGACGGAGGTGTGGTCGAAGACCTCCGAGCACGCGAACCCGCCGGTGCTCCAGGGGGACACGACCGTCATGGGCACGCGCTGGCCGAGCCCGTACGGCCCGGCCGCGTACCGGACGTCGCCGGGGAAGTGGTCGGCCGAGGTGTCCACGGTCGACAGTCCCTGCGCCGCGCCCGACGGCACGAACGGCGGCACGACATGGTCGAAGAATCCGTCGTTCTCGTCGTAGGTGATGAAGAGGGCGGTCCGGCCCCAGACCTCGGGGTTGGAGGTCAGCGCGTCCAGCACCTGTGAGATGTACCAGGCTCCGTAGTTCGCGGGCCAGTTGGGGTGCTCGCTGTAGGCCTCGGGCGAGACGACCCAGGAGATCTTGGGGAGCGTACCGGCCCGGACATCGGCCTTCAGGTCGTCGAGGAGCCCGTCGCCGTTCTTGACGTCGGTACCGGTGCGCGCCTTGTCGAAGAGGGGGTCGCCGGGCTTGGCGTTGCGATAATTGTTGAAGTAGAGGAGCGAGTTGTCGCCGTACGTCCCCCGGTACGCGTCGTCGATCCACCCCCAGGAACCGGCGGCGTCGAGCCCGTCGCCGATGTCCTGGTAGACCTTCCACGACACCCCGGCCTCCTCCAGCCGCTCGGGATAGGTCTTCCAGCCGTACCCCGCCTCGTCGTTGCCGAGCACGGGGCCGCCGCCGGTTTTGTCGTTGCCGGTGTACCCGCTCCACAGGTAGTAGCGGTTCGGGTCGGTCGAGCCGAGGAACGAGCAGTGATATGCGTCGCAGACGGTGAACGCGTCGGCGAGGGCGTAGTGGAACGGGATGTCTGCGCGTGTGAGGTGGGCCATCGTCGTGGCCGTCTTGGCCGGCACCCACTGGTCGTACGCGCCCTTGTTCATCGCCCGGTGACCGCCGGCCCAGTCGTGGTTCAGATCCTGGAGGAACTGCAGCCCGAGGTCGTCGGCGGGGGGCCGGAACGGCAGCACCTCCTTGCCGAGTCCGTCCTTCTGGTGCCAGACCGGCTTCCCGCTGGGCAGCGTGACCGGACGCGGATCACCGAAGCCGCGCACACCCCTCATGGTGCCGAAGTAGTGATCGAAGGAACGGTTCTCCTGCATCAGCACCACGATGTGCTCCACGTCCTGGAGCGTGCCGGTACGGCCCTTCGCGGGCAGCGAGGCGGCACGGGCGATGCTGCTCGACAACGCGCTGAAGGCGACCGTGCCTCCAGCGAGCTGCAGGAGGCGGCGACGGTTGAGTTCTGCCATGAGTGGGGCCTCTGTGGGGTGAGGAAACATAAGGGCGAAAACGACAGGAGTGTTCCAGAACCGGCGGGCCGACGGAAGACCCGTGCGGTGTGCACGCGGTGGCATTCGGCCGAACAGTCGGCGACGGTGCGGTGGAAATCCTGTCCACAGCCTCGACAGGGGTCCGGCATCCCAGCCGCCCTCAGCGACCTGGGCCCCTCCCGTCTCCGGTACGAACCGCCGGACGTGTCAGGGTTGTTGGCACCTGCGTTGGGGACGGCGGAGTTGTTCCGCCCGGATGACCGGATGACCGGCGGCGCCGTCCCCTGCTTCCTGCGCCCCGTCGACCGGATCGCGGCGTTCTTCGACGGCCTCGAACTCCTCGACCCCGGGGTCGTCTCCGTCCCCCTCTGGCGCCCGGACGCCCTGTCCTCCGCCCCCCGGGAGATCGGCGAGCACGGCGGCCTCGCACGCAAGCCCTGACGCGCCCGCAGCGGCGCCGGCCGTCCGCACCGCACACCGGACCGCAGGCGCCGGGGACGTTCGCCGGCGCCCTCTCGTCGCAAGTGCCCCGTTGTCCCCTGGGGGACAACCCCCAGGAAGGTCGGGGGAAAACCGGGTCGTGGGGAGGACGCCGGGTCCGTAGGTTCTGGGGTGAGATCTTCTTACCGCCCCACCACAGCCTCCGGAGGCAGCTCGTGACCGCGCCAGACCGTCAGCCGACTCGCACGCCCCACGCCCTTGTCGCGGCCTTCGTGCGCTTCGTCGTCTGCGGCGGCGGGGTCGGGGTCGCTTCCAGCGGGGTGCTGATCCTGCTCCACGACCGGATGCCGCTGGCCCTGGCGAACGCGCTGGTGACCGTGGTGTCCACGGTGATAGCCACCGAGTTGCACAGCCGGGTCTCCTTCCGCAGCGGGCGCCGGGGGTGGGGTGTGCACCTCCAGTCAGGCCTGACCGTCGCCGTGAGCTACGCCTTCACGACCGGCGCGCTGCTCTGCCTGTACGCGTTCCGGTCCGATCCGTCGGCCCTGGTCGAGCAGAGCGTGTACCTGTCGGCGTCGGCGCTCGCCGGGACAGGCCGGTTCGCGCTGCTGCGCGTGGTGGTCTTCGGGGAGCGGAAGGCAGCGGGGGCCCGCACCCGGGTGCTCAGGAAGACTTCCGTGGCCATGGCCGCCTGACGGGGGCCGATATCGTGGCCTGCCGGCCGGGCAGTCGCGCGGTCCATGGGCCGAGTGGGGGCGCGGGTGACACAGGGACGGGCCGAATGGCTGCGGGTGCCGGTCGGGGACGGAGCCGTGCGGTGGGCCACCCGCGGGAAGTGCCTGCGGGTGCTGGTCGTCGTGCACAACGTGACCTCCGCGACCCGGCTCCTGGATGTGCTGCCGCTCTTCGACGGCGATCTGCGGATCCAGCTCCTCGCCACCTGCCCGCAGTCCTCCGCGTTCTCGGCCGGCACGGCCGAGCTCCTGGCCGGAACCGGCGTGCCGGTACTGCCGTGGGAACAAGCTCTGCAGACGCCGGTGGACCTGGCCGTGTCCGCCAGCTTCGGTGGCGAACTGGAGCTGCTTCGGGGCAAGTTGGCCGTGCTCTCGCATGGCGTTGGGTACACTAAGAGGCTGGCTGCACCGGACACCGGACACCGGACACCGGATGCCGGGGCCGCGGCAGGGACAGAGGCTGGTGCCAGGGCTGGATCGGAGTCCGGTCCCGTGCCCGTGTTCGGGCAGGCCCCGCAGTGGGTTCTGTCCGACGGCGTACCCGTGGCGGACGCCCTCGTTCTCTCGCATCCCGAGCAGTGCGACCGGCTGCGTGCCGCGTGCCCCGAGGCAGCGCCGACCGCCGTACTCGCCGGTGACCCCTGCTTCGACCGCGTACTCGCCGCCCGCCCCTACCGCGAGCGCTTCCGCCGGGCCCTCGGGGTACGGGCCGGACAGCGGCTGATCGTCCTCAACTCCACGTGGAATCCGGCATCCTTCTTCGGGGACGGCGGCACGGGCGGCGACGATCTGCTGCCCGCGCTGCTGCCCCGGCTCGCGCGCGAGTTCCCCGTGGACGAGTACCGGTTCGCCGCCGTCCTGCACCCCAACATCTGGCACGGCCACGGCCCCGGCCAGGTGCGGGCCTGGCTCGACCGGGCGCGGCGTGGCGGGCTGGCGCTGATCGATCCGCTGGAGGGCTGGCGGCAGGCGCTGGTGGCGGCCGACGCGGTGGTCGGGGACCACGGGTCGGTCACCTTCTACGCGGCGGCGCTCGGCACTCCGGTGCTGCTGGCGGCGGCCCCGCTGCACGAACTCGATCCCGAGGCGCCGATCTCCGACTTCATGCGGGTGGCGCCCCGGCTCGATCCCGGTGCGCCGCTGCGCGAGCAGGTCGACCGGCTCGTCGAGCGCCACCGGCCGCTGCCGGGGCCCGCCGAGTTCACGACGTCAGTGCCGGGTGAGGCGGCGGCACGCCTGCGGTCCCTCTTCTACTCGATGATGGGTGCGGCGGAGCCGGAGTGGCCCGCCTCGTTGCAGCCGTTGCCGCTGCCCGGCCACGAGCCCGTGTCCGTCACGGTCCCCCTCCACGTGCTGACCCGGGTGTCGCACCGGGGCGAGGTCACGATGACCCGTTGGGCGGGTGCGCCCCCGTCGGCCGGATGCGCGGACGGGGACGTGCACATCGCCGTGCACGAGGACACCCGTGACGTGGACGGACTGGAGCTGGCCGACGTCGTCTTCCGGGACGGCCGGCCCGACGACCCGCGCTTCGGTTCTCCGGCGCTCTGGACGGCCGAGGTGCTGGACCGCCACCCCGGCTGCGCGCTGGCCGCGTTCGTGGCCGGGCCGTCCGAATGTGTCGTCAGACCGAGGGGCGGGCGGCTCCTCGGTCTGACGTCGGCGCCCGAGGCCCCGGTGGACCCCGCTGCCGCCGCCTCCGCCCTCCACGCACTGCTGGGTGCCGGGGACGGCGGCGGGAACGCCGTGGCCGGCCGGCTCGTGGCCCTGCTGGCCGACGGCGGCTTCACGGTCCGGACCGGGGCCCGGAGTGCGCGGGTCCGCGTCGTCGGCCTGTCCCCCGGGTGACGCGCCTCAGCCGCTGTCCCGCTCCCCGGCCGTGCAGCGCTCACGCATGGAGCGCAGATACGCCACGTGGTACTCGGCGCTCTGACCGCTCAGCGTCGTCATCGCGGCTTCGATCAGGGGGCGCGCGGCGGCCACGTCCGACTCGTCCAGCCAGGTCTCGGCCAGGTCCGTGAGGGTCCGGGCCGTGTTGTACGTGTCGCCGCCCGCACGGAAGTGACCCAGCGCCGTATCCAGCCGGTCCCGGGACTCCTCGAACCTGCCGAGCCCGCGCAGGGCACGGCCTCGGTGGCGTTCCAGCAGGGCGCGTGCGCGGGGGACGTCGGCGGCCCCCTCGTCATCGGCCCGCATCGTGATCAGCACGGCGTCCGCCGCCTCGAAGCACTCGTAGGCCTCCTGGAACCGCCATTGCCGCAGCCTCAGCAGCCCGAGGAACTCCGTGGCCGACGCCTGGCCCCGCTTGTGCCCCGCCGACTCCTCGGCCCGCGCCGCCGCGAGCGCCTCGGCCTCCGCCTCGTCCCACAGGCGCAGCTCGGTCAGTGTGTGGGCGAGTTGGGCGTGCAGGGCCCCCGCGTCCGCGCTTCCGGGCAGGTGGGCTTCGGCGAGCCGCGCTCCGGCGCGCAGTGCGGGCAGCAGCGTCTCGTGGCGACCGGCCTTGAGCTGCAGCGGCCACAGGGAACGGCACAGGCGTACGGCCGAGGCCGGATCACCGGACTCCTCGGCGCAGTGGACTGCCTGGACCAGGTTCCCGGACTCCGCGACCAGTGCGTCGAGCGCGTCGCCCCGGCTTTCGAAGGCCGGTGTCCCTCGGGCGCCGGAGGGCGCGGGGACCCGCCAGCTCTCGGGCAGTACCTGGTGTGCCAAGGATGTCGACAGGTCGACGTACCAGCGCAGGGCCCGCGCCAGCGCGGCCGAGCAGGCGGCGATGCCCTCCTCCTGTACGGCGGCGGCCTCGGCGTGCACGCGGACTGCCGGGCGGTAGTGGTAGCGGGGCAGGGCATGGGTGGTGGTGTTGCGCTCCAGCAGGAGTCCGTCCGCCAGTTCGTCCAGTCGCCGCTCGGCGTCCTCGGCAGTCGTCCCGGTCACCCGGGCGGCCACCGCCGCGTCCAGGGCGGGCCATTCGCGTACCGCCAGCAGTCGGTACAGCTTCGCCGTCCCCGGTTCCAGGGAGCCGTAGGTGTCCTGCGCCGCCGCCCGTACGGGGTCGCCGCCGGCCGGCGTGCCCGAGACGGGGGCGGTGAGGCGGGGGGCCGCCGCGCGCAGGGCGTAGGGCGATCCGCCGCAGCGGGCGAGGACGGAGGGCAGGGTGGCACGGGCTGCGGCGATCGCCGGCTTGTCCACGAGCCGGGTCAGCAGCCGTACCGCGTCCTTGTCCGTCAGCGGGCCGACCGGAACGCGTACCGCGTCGAGACCGGGGAACGGGTTACGCGCCACCACGATCGTGAACACGGCCGGCGCGGAGGTGAGGAGCGGCCGGATCTGGGCTGCCGAGTACACGTGGTCGAGAACGATCAGCAGTCTCAGGTCCGCCACACAGAGACGGAAGAACTCGCTCAGCCGGTCGGCAGAGGTGGGCATCTCCTCGTCCGGTACACCGAGTTGGCGCAGCAGGGCACGGATGACGGTTCCCGTCCCACGCGCGGCGGCAGCGGTGCCGGCAAGGTCCGCGTAGAGCTGTCCGTCGGGGAACAGGCCCGCCTGGCGTACCCCCCAGTGCACCGCCAGCGCGCTGGTTCCCATGCCTTCGGCGCCGTGCACGAGAGCCAGCCTCGGGGTTCCGTCCGCGCGACGCGACGCCTCCCGGTCGAGGCTCTTGAGCCCCTCCTTGCGGTCGGTGAAGAACCTCGTCGAGGCGGGGAGACCCGGCTGACCGGCCCGGGGCACGGCGCCTGCGGGACCCCGGCCCGCGCCGCCCACCCCGCTCGCGAACGCCGCCCAGGAGGAGGCGAGTCGAGGGTCCTGGCGGAGCCCGTCGGACACCATGCGCGCCACGGCGTCGAGTTCGCCGGGCGCGGTGGGCGCCGGAACCTCGCGGCCGGCGATGCGGCGGACGAATCCGCCCGTCGACTCCCACGCCCACTTCCCGGCCTCGTTGGCCATTCCCGAGCCGACCGCACCGAGCACCGCCGAAACGGCCGTCAGCGAAATGGGATCCAGCATGTGGCGCACTCCCCGTTCCCGGCGTTCCGCGCGATGCGCCCTCCCCGGCACCGCCGCTGCCACCGTGCGAATGCAATCTACCGAGTCGGGCGGTGCCAGGTGTGCGCACGCGCTCCCGGAGGGGGAGTTGACTGTTCCCGCGACCGTCCCAGGAACCGGGCGATGCTCCTGATCTGCCGGGGGGCTCGCGCTCGGGATGTCCCGCGTACTCGTCAGGCCGTCCGGGAGCGGAAGCTGTGGCCGAGTTCGGGCCCGAGTCCGTAGTAGTGGCGGAAGTTGTAGATCAGCGGGCTCCACGCCGCCGGATCGATGTGCTGGGAGCCGGGGACGACGATCCGGGGATCGGCGTGCACCTTGAGCACGCGGGCCTCGACGATGAGGAAGTCGCCGGAGGCATCGGGGCGGGCGTGGGCGACGCGGGCTTCCAGTTGCAAGGGGCATTCGGCGACGCGGGGCGGCCGGACCAGTTCGGAGGGCTCGGGGCGCAGTCCGGCGGCGGCGAACTTGTCCGGCTCGAAACGGAAGGCGTCGCGCTTGTGCTCGGGGACCGGGGCACGCCCGGTCAGCGGTGCCAGTCGCTCCACCGCGGCCCACTGCGCGGACGCGGGGAGGTTGATCACCAGGTCATGTCGGCTGCGGAGGTTGCGGGCTGTCTGTCCCGCCGCGCCGAGGCCGAGGACGATCACGTGGCCCAGCGCCCAGGCCGAGGACATCGGTGCCAGGTTGAAGGAGCCGTTCTCGTTCTCGGTGGAGAGCAGCACGACCGGCGTTCCGAAGTACAGGATGCTCGGCGTGACGGGCACGTGTTCGGACGGCGGGTCGGTGGGCACTCGGTCCGACGGCGGGTCGGTGGGCACGCGGTCTGGCGCTGCGGTGTTCATACGGCCGACGGTAGGGCGCGGACGCTTCGGTGCCGGCCGAAGGATCACGGGGTGACGACGGAGCGCGACGAACGGCCGGAAGGCGGCGCGCCCGTGCGGGGAGCCCCGTAGCGCGGCGGCCCGTACCGGACCGGCCGTCGGACGGGGCTCAGGGCGCGGTGAAGTACTCCGGGAAGCGCGGCCCGATCCACGGTTTGCGCCCCCACGCCAGGACCCGCCCCCTGGCCATGGCGCCCGCCGGGGCGATGCGGCCGAGTGCCATCAGCAGGAACGTGACCGGCTCGATGGAGATCGTGCAGTCCGGGCGCTCCGGCGGCCGGTGGCCCACCGTCACCGCACCGTCGGTGAACGTCACCCCGAAACGGCCGCCGCCCCACAGCCGTACCGCGTAGCGGGCGGTGAGGCCCGCCGTGGCGGCGGCGTCGGTCACCCGGGGCATGGCCTCGACGAAGAACGGCAGTGTCAGCCCGGCCCTGGGCCGGTCGACCATGTGCGGGCGGCCCAGGGCCCGCGCCAGATCGTAGCCGTGGCCCAGCATGTGCGTGAGGAGATACGAGCCGAGGACCGCGCGGTTCATCGGCCCCATCGGCGTCTTCAGCGTCTCGTCCACGGGGTGCGCGGCCACCGCGTCGAGGAACGCGTCGGTCTGCGCCTCGATCATCGCGGCCAGCGGCTCCCCCGCGCGTTCGCCGAACGCGGCGAGGGCCCGTTCGTTGGCCGCCGCCAGGCCCTGCGGGGTGCCATCCCCGTGGTCGCGCGGGCGGCCGGCGGCCACCTCGGCCATGAGCTGGTTGGCCTGCGCCAGGTGCGCCGCCGCCTCCCCCACCGTCCACTGCGACCTGGGGACCGGCCGACCGGTGCCGGGGGCGGCGCGCAGCAGCGCCGCGATGTCCGCGGCCGTCGCCCGTACGGCGTCCGCCAGCCCTTCGGGCAGCCTGCCCCGTACCTCGTGCCCCGCCACCGGCTCCACCCTGTTACCGCCTTCGTGAACGCCGTGCCCGTCGCGTACGCCTCGTCCGGCGTGCGACGCGCGCGGGCTGTCGCGCAGGCCAGTTACCTGCGAGTACACAAGAGCAGCTCGGGGGTGCCTCGGGCAAGGGATCGACGTCCACCGTTCGAACCCCTCTACGATCGAGCACGTGTGCGCAAACGTGATCGTCGCTGAAGACGACGAGAAGCAGGCCGAACTCCTTCGCCGGTACCTCGAACGGGAAGGCCATGCCGTCACCCTCGTCGGCGACGGCCTCGCGGCCCTGGACCTGGTCAGGCATTGCGAGCCGGACCTCCTGGTCCTCGACGTGATGATGCCTCGTGCCGACGGTCTGGACGTGGTACGTGTCCTGCGTGCCGAGTGCCGGGAGCTGCCGGTGCTGATGCTGACGGCCCGGACGACCGAGGACGATCTGCTGCTCGGACTCGACCTGGGCGCGGACGACTACGTGACCAAGCCGTACAGCCCGCGTGAGCTGATGGCCCGGGTCCGTACGCTGCTGCGCCGCAGTCGCCGCGCCACGGGCGCCGATCCGGCCGACGACTCGCTGCTGACCGTCGGTTCACTCGTCGTCGATCCGGCCCGGCACCTGGTGTCGGTCGGCGGTGAGCCGGTCGAGTGCACCCCCGGTGAGTTCAGGATCCTCGCCGCGCTCGCGGCCGAGCCGGACCGGGTCTTCTCACGGCAGCAACTGCTCGCGGAACTGCACGGCTTCGACCGGTACATCAGCGACCGCACGGTCGACGTACACATCATGAACCTGCGCAAGAAGGTGGAACCAGCCCCGCGCAGACCGGTCCGGCTGCTGACCGTCTTCGGCGTCGGGTACAAGCTGACGGACCCGGCGAAGGCGGCGACACGTGCGTCGTCGTAGCAGCGAAGGACAGGCGCCCGGCTCCGGACGACGGGCCCCGGACCCCGGGCAGCGGACGGCCGGCTCCGGACCACGGGCCCGACTGCCCCTGCGCAAGAGCCTTTTCGCCCGGCTGCTGGCCGTCTCGGCGCTCGTGGCGGCGTGTTCGGTCGCCGCGACCGCCTGGCTCGCCGTACAGACGACGTCCGGCGCGATCAGGCAGGAGCAGGGACAGAACCTCACGGCCGACGCCCGGATCTACCACAGCCTGCTCGGTTACGCGGCGGCTCATCCCACCTGGGAAGGCGTCGGGAAGACGGTCCGTGACCTGGCCGAGCAGTCCGGCCGGCGGATCGCGCTGACGACGGAACGGCGCGCGCCGCTCGCCGACTCGGCCGACCCGGAGTCGTCCGCCGCGCTGCCGGCGCAGGCCTCGGCGATCGTCGACCCGCTGTCGGTGGACACCGCGCTGGCGGCCGAGACCGCGGGCGCGTCCGGGGCTCCGGCCGACCGGGTCGATCCGCGGGCGGTCGGGCCGTTCCGGCTGCCCGCCGAGGAGCGTGAGGCGCTGCAGAAGATCGCGGACGGGAAGGTGGCCTGCCTCGGCTCGACCGGGATCGCCTCGGACGTGGTCCGCAGTGCGAGCGGGCGCCCGCGGATCCAGGTGGTGGGCAACGACCCCGACCGCCTCCTGGGAACGCGCTGTGCCACCGATGAACTGGACGTCCCGACCGCGACCGAGAAGAAGGCGCTGAAGGCCCTCAACCAGCTGGCCGACGCCTGTCTGAAGCGCCAGGACCGGGCCGGCGTCCACCTGAAGCTCGACCTGTCCTGGGGGCAGCCCCCGGAACCCATGCCGGCGGTTGCGGCCCCCAGCAAGCAGCCGGACGAGTCGCCCACCCCCGTTCCGACCTACGCGCCCACCGAACCGCCCGGCGACCGTGACGCCCGTCCCTCGGCCGCCGTCGGCAACGGTGAGGACGACCGGGCCATCGCCTCCTGCGTCGGCACCGCCCGCCGCGAACAGCTCGGCTCGTACGTCGCCTCGCCCGCCCTGCTGTTCATCGGTGACACCGGCGGCACGACGGTGCCCGGTTTCGATCTCTCACCGGCGAACACCGCGAAGATCGCGGGCACGGCGGCTCTCGTCCTCGCCCTCACCGTCGGCGCGTCGGTGCTCGTGGGTGCACGGCTCGTGCGCCCGCTGCGCGCGCTGACGGGCGCCGCCCAGCGGATGCGGGACGGCGAGGACAGCGTGCCGGTGCTGGTCGCCGCGGACACCGAGATCGGGCGGCTCGCCGCCACGTTCAACGACATGTCCGCCCACCGCGCCCGGCTGGAGGCCCAGCGCAAGGCCATGGTCAGCGATGTCGCCCATGAACTGCGCACCCCGCTCAGCAACATCCGGGGCTGGCTGGAGGCGGCGCAGGACGGAGTGGCCGACCCGGACCCGGCGTTCATCGCCTCGCTGCACGAGGAGGCGGTGCAGTTGCAGCACATCATCGACGACCTCCAGGACCTGGCCCAGGCCGACGCGGGCGCGCTGCGGCTGCACGCCGGACCGGTACGCATCGCGGAGTTGCTCAGCCAGGTGGCCGCCGCGCACCAGGCCCGCGCCGAGACGGCCGGGGTCGCGCTGACGGTGCTGCCCGCACCCCCGGACCGCCCGGTCCCGGGGCTGACGGCCGATCCGGTCCGGCTGCGCCAGGCCATCGGCAACCTGGTCTCCAACGCCGTACGCCACACCCCGTCCGGCGGAAGCGTCACGCTGCGCCCGTACGGCTCCGAGTCCGGGGACGCGGTGCTGGTGGACGTCACCGACACGGGCAGTGGCATAGCGCCGGAGGATCTCGCCCATGTCTTCGACCGTTTCTGGCGCGGCGAGAAGTCCCGCAGCCGGCGTACGGGGGGCAGCGGGCTGGGCCTGGCGATCGTACGCAAGCTCACGGAGGCGCACGGCGGCACGGTCACGGCGGTGAGCGAGCCGGGGCAGGGGTCGGTGTTCACCCTCCGCCTTCCGGCCGACCGCGGGGATGCGGCCGGTGACGGCCCGCCGGAGGAACCTCCGCCCGCAGACGTCGCCGCCCAGGGACCGGACCGTTCCGAGGGCGGCTCCGGACAGCCCTGATGCGATGAACACAGCGTCCTGACAGCTTCTTCATAACTCCCGGACAGCCTGTCGGCACGCCTCGCACCGCGGTGCGATTCCGCATCACGGAGCCGTCGAGGCCGTCCTGGAACGGAGCCATATCCATGTCCCTGCGTTCGTCCTTGCGTACCGCCGTCCTCGCCGCCGTGGTGGCCGGCGCGGTCTGTGTCCCCGCCACCTCGGCCTTCGCCGACTCCTCCCCCGCCCCCACCAAGGCCGCCACCCCCTCGGAGGCCCCCTCGGAGGCCCCCTCGGTCGCCCCCGCCCCCGCCTCCGCCGTGCCCACCAAGGCCCCGCGCGGCGGAGTCGCCGCGGGCGACAGCCCCGCACCGGCGCCCGCGGTCCGGTCCGCGAGCACGCCTCGCGGCGGAGTCGCGGCGGGCGAGCGCCCGACCGGCACCGGCGACAACACCGCCGCCGTCACGGGGTCCGCCGTGGCGGCCCTCCTGGTCGCGGGCGCCGGAACGGTCGTCCTGCGACGCCGCTCCACCGGCCGCCGCAACGGCTGACCAACCCTCAGCCGAAAGAGCCGACAGTGGCGCCGTCCCGCATCGGGGCGGCGCCACTGCCGTCGGCCGATCTCTCCTGGAGCCCGTCCTCATGTCCCGCACGCCCCAGTTCCTCCGGCGCACCGCACTGCCGGTGTACGCCTGCCTCGCGCTGACCGCACTGACCTCGCTGACCGGCTGCTCCGACGCCTCCCCGGCGAAGTCCCCGGCCCGGAGCGCCGGCTCGTCCGCGACGACCGGAAGTCCCTCGCCCGGCCCGGCAACCGCGTCCGGCCCCTCGTCCCCATCCGGATCCGAGGCCGGCTCCACATCCGCGAAGCCCGCCTCGCCGCCCGTCCGTGTCTCCATCCCCTCCCTCGGCATCGACAGCGCGGTCATGCGCCTCGGGCTCAACGCCGACGGCACGGTCGAGGTGCCGCCCGCCGACAAGGGCATGACGGTCGGCTGGTACACCGGCGGCTCCGTACCCGGCCGGCCGGGCCCCGCCGTGCTGATCGGCCACAACGACACCCGCTTCGGCCGAGCCGTGTTCCATGACCTCAAGAAGATCGCCAAGGGCGCGGACATCGCCGTCCGCGACAAGCGTGGCACCGAGATCCACTTCCAGGTCACCGGCCGGGAGACGGCGAGCAAGAAGGCGTTCCCGACCTCGCGGGTCTACGGCAGGACCGAGGCGCGCGCGCTGCGGCTGATCACCTGCGACGGCGCGTTCGACGCCGCGGGCCACCCCGTGGACAACCTCATCGTGTACGCCGAGAGGAAGTGACGGGCAACCGAAGGCGGAGGTGACAGCTGCCCCGGCAGGCGGGCACCTGATGGACGGCTGCGGGCAGGGATCCCGGCACCTGCCGTCTACCCACGGGTAACTCCCCCTGCTTTCATGGGTCCCAGCATTCGCCCGCCCCCATGCAGCAGCAGACTCAGGAGTACCCCGTGCCGCACTCCGCACTCCGCCGCGTCTCCGGCGTGACCCTGTCCGCCGTGCTCACCGCCGCCGCACTCGTGGCCGTCGCACCTCGGGCGTCGGCCTCGGACACCCCGCCACTGCGGGTGCTCACGTACAACACGTTCCTGATGAGCACGAACCTCTACCCGAACTGGGGGCAGGCGCACCGGGCCGCCGAGATACCGAAGGCCGGCTTCTTCCGGGGCAACGACGTCGTCGTACTGGAGGAAGCGTTCGACAACAGCGCCTCGGACGCCCTGACCCGTAACGCCTCCGGCCAATACCCGTACCACACACCGGTGGTGGGCCGGAGCCGGAGCGGCTGGGATGCCACCAGCGGCGCCTACTCGGCCACCACGCCGGAGGACGGCGGCGTCACGATCCTGAGCAAATGGCCGGTCGTCCGCCAGGAGCAGCACATCTACCAGGACGCCTGCGGCAGCGACTGGTGGTCCAACAAGGGCTTCGCGTATGCCGAGTTGAACGTCAACGGTGCGCGTGTTCACGTGGTGGGCACGCACACCCAGTCGACCGATCCGGGCTGTGCATCGGGCGAGGCTGCCGAGATCCGGGCTCGGCAGTTCCGCCGGATCGACGCGTTCCTCGACGCGAAGAACATCCCCGCCTCGGAACAGGTCATCGTGGCGGGCGACCTCAACGTGGACTCCCGCTCGCCCGAGTACGCCACCATGCTCGCGAACGCCGGACTGACCGCTGCGGACTCCCGCACCGGGCACCCCTACTCGTTCGACACCCAGGACAACTCGATCGCATCCGAGCGCTACCCCGACGATCCCCGCGAGGACCTCGACCACGTCCTGCACCGCACCGGGCACGCGAAGCCGTCGGGATGGACGAACGAGGTGATCAAGGAGGAGAGCGCGCCGTGGACGGTGTCGAGCTGGGGGACGGACTACACGTACACGAACCTCTCCGACCACTACCCCCTGGTGGCGTCGGGCCAGTAGCCGGTGGTCGCGGCCGGTGACCGGTACGCGTGTACCGCGTGGCCCGGAGAGCCCGGCTCGCCGCCCCCGTCCGATCGGGCGACCATGGAGGTGAGGGGGCGGCCGGGCCAGGTACCGGGAGGCATCCGTGGCACACGCCCATTCCACCGACGTACTGATCGCGGGCGCGGGCCCGGTCGGGCTGAGCGCCACGGCCGGACTGCGCCGCCGCGGGGTGGCGTGCCGCCTGATCGACCGCCTGCCGGCCCGGCTCCCCTATGCCAAGGCGGTCGGTGTCCAGCCGCGCACGCTGGAGCTCTGGGACCGGATGGGCCTGGCCCGCACCGTGCTGGAGGCAGCCGTCCCGATGCGGGGCCAGCTCATCCGCGTCAACGGCCGCCAGGTGGCCAGAATGGACCTCGGGCTGCCGCCCGAGGTGCCGTACGGTTTCGCCGCCCTTCCCCAGTACGAGACCGAGCGCATCCTCGAGGAGTACGTCGCGGGCCTGGGCACGGCCGTCGAGCGCGGCACCGAACTTCTCGGGTTCACCCAGGACACGGACGGTGTCACGGCCCGGCTGCGCACCGCCTCCGGGGCGACCGAGGAGGTCCGGGCCGGCCATCTCATCGGCTGCGACGGCGCGCACAGCGTCGTGCGCAAGGGGCTGGGGCTCGGCTTCGAGGGCGGGGCGTTCGCCGAGGAGTACATGCTGGCCGACGTCGAGACCGACTGGGACCTGCCCCACGGCTACGGCCTGCGCTCCAGCCACACCGCCGAGGACGGCTCCACCGACGATCTGCTGGTCTGCATCCCGCTTCCGGGCACGGGCCGCTACCGGATGTCGATGCTCGTACCGCCCGAGCTCTCCGCCCGTCCGAAGAACCCGGCGCCGGGGACCGGCGAGGTGGCGCACGGGCTGGAGGGTGGGCGTACCCCGCAGCTCAGCGACATCCAGGCCGTCGTCGACCGTCTGGCGCCCGGTCCGGCGACCCTGTCCACGATGCGCTGGTCCTCCGTCTTCCGCATCAGCCACCGCATCGTGGACCGCTACGGCGAGGGCCGGGTCTTCGTCGCCGGCGACGCCGCACACATCCACCCGCCGACCGGCGCCCAGGGCATGAACACCGGCATCCAGGACGCCTGCAACCTGGCCTGGAAGCTGGCCCTCGTCGTCCGGGGCGAGGCCGGACCCGCCCTGCTCACCACGTACGACGCCGAGCGCCGCCCGGTCGGTGAGGAGGTCGTCGGCCGCACCGTCCGGCACGCCACCCAGGGCATGGAGAACGACGCCGACGATCCGCAGACCCTGATGCTCCGCGAGGCCCAACTGCTCGTCGGATACCGCGACGGCCCCCTGGCCGGCGCCCCGTACGGCCCGCCCGACGCACCGCAGCCCGGCGACCGGGCCCCGGACTGCGGCGGCCTGACCGTCCCCATCGCCACCTACCCGCTGCGCCTGCTCGACGTCCTGCGCGAACACCCGGACCACGTACTGGTTCTGTACACGGAGGGGAGCACCGGCGCCGGAGCGGCGGACGCGGCCGGGATGCACACGGTCACCGTCCTCGGACGCGACGCCCCGGCGGACAGCCCTGGGTACCGCGACACGGCAGGCGAGTTCGCCCGGCTCTACCGCCCGGACGGGCCCACCGGTTTCGTCATACGCCCGGACGGACAGCTCGGCGCCCGCTTCCCGCTCTCCGATGTCTCCCGGGCCGTATCGGATTACCTAGACGCCCTGTTCGCGGCGACCGACTGACCGGTGCCGGCCGGACCGCACCCGCTTGCCGGAACCAGGAAGTCACCGGGGGCCGGGGCTGCCGGTCCCGCTTCTTGTTGCCTGGCGTTGCCGCGGCGCAAGCCGGCAGGGCGGGAGGACGTCTGTCGCGGGGCGAGGGGGGACGGTATGAGGCAGGTGCCTGTGTTCCGGTGGGTGCTTGCGGTCGGCCTGGTGCTGATCGGCTGTTCGCTGGGTGCGCACTTCGCCGCGCCGGGCCTCCCCGAGCTGCGGCAGGTGCTGGGCCGGGGGCCGGGCCCCGGGCGGCCTGCCGGGCGATGGCCGCCGCGCGGCGGCTCTCCTAGCGGGCCGAGACCACCGCAGCGGTACTGGTCGACCCCCACCGGCCCGAGCCCCGCACCGCGGCTCTGCTGGTGGCCCTTCAGGTGCAGGCGGAGGGCGGGGCGGCGGCCCGGCGCACGGCGGAGACGGGAAGGCCCCTGGCCGAGCGGCTGGAGCCGCTGCTGGCCGACGCCGAGCCGTGCGGCGGATACCGGGAGATACTGCGTGCCGGACCGGACCGGCGCCGTCTCGCCCGGGAGTCCGTGGCGCTGCTGCGTCAGGAGCCGACCTCAGCCGCGCGGGACGGACTCGCGGAACGGTTCGCGCAGACGTCGGTGGATCTGCTGCGCGGCCAGAACAGTGACGCCGCCGGGCCGGCCGCGCGGGTGGACTTCGCGGCCCGCCCTGTGGAGTACCGGCGGGTGCTCGTGGCCGTCACGCGCCATGGCATCGTGACGGCCGAGTGACCTGGCCGCTCCCGGCCGGGCCGTGTTGACGGGCTCTCAGAAGAAGACCCCGCAGCGCAGCAGCACGTTCGCGTACGGCCGCGCCTCTCCCGTACGCACCACCAGGCGGGCGTCCGCCGTGAGCGCCTTGAGGGCGTCATGGGGTACGTGGGTGAGCCCCGGGAGGCGTTCGGTCAGGAGGCGCGACGCGTCCGGATTGGCCTCCCGGATCTCCTGCGCCGCCGTCGCGCCCTCCACCACCAGTTCGTCCAGCAGCCCGTCGAGCACCTGCGCGAACGACGGGATTCCCGCCAGGAAAGCGAGGTCGACGACACGGGGGCCCGGGGGGACGGGCATGCCGACGTCGCAGATCAGCACGCCGTCGCCGTGGCCCAACTCGGCCAGGGCGCCCGCGAGGTGACGGTTGAGGATGCCTGACTTCTTCACAGTGCGCCGATCTCTTCCGCTGTGGGGAAGGACGCCTGCGCGCCCTCCCTGGTGACCGCGGCCGCGCCGACCCTGACGGCGAGGGCGGTGGCCGCGGGGAGATCCTCGCCCAGACCGAGCCGCCAGGCCAGGGCCGCGGTGAACGCGTCGCCCGCGCCCGTCGTGTCGACCGCGTCGACCTCGGGGCTCGGGACCCGTACACAGTCGCCGGTACGGGTGTCGGCCGCCAGCGCACCGCCGGCGCCCAGGGTGATCACCACCGAGCGGGGGCCGAGTGCCGTGAGCGCCCGTGCCCAGGACTCGGGAGTGGCACCCGCGTCCCGGCCGAGGATCGAGCGCGCCTCGTGCTCGTTGACCACCAGGGGGTCGCAGGCCGCCAGCACTTCGGCGGGCAGCGGGGCGGGCGGGGACGGGTTGAGGACGAGGCGGGTTCCGGCGGGCAGGACGCGGGCCGTCTCGGCGACCGTCTCCAGGGGGATCTCCAGCTGGACGGAGACGACCCGGGCGGCGGCGAGGAGGGGGGCCGCCGCCCGGATGTCCTGGGGGGTGAGCCGTGCGTTGGCGCCCGGCGACACGACAATGCTGTTGTCGCCCGTCGGGTCGACCGTGATCAGGGCGACCCCGGTGGGCGCTCCGCCGACGAGGACTCCGCCGGTGTCGACGCCCGCCGACCGCTGCGATTCGAGCAGCAGCCTGCCGTGCGCGTCGTCACCGACCCGGGCCAGCAGCGCCGTGCGGGCGCCGAGGCGGGCCGCGGCGACCGCCTGGTTGGCGCCCTTGCCGCCCGGGTGGACGGCGAGGTCGGAGCCGAGCACCGTCTCCCCCGGTGCCGGGCGCCGTTCGACGCCGACGACCAGGTCGGCGTTGGCCGAGCCGACGACCAGGAGGTCGTACCGGGCGGGACCGGAGTCCTCGTTCTCGTACATCTGCTGCTACTGCCTTCCTTCCGTGGAGTACGTGGCCGGGGTGTGCTGCCCGGTCAGGAGAAGTCGGCCACGTTCTGCCGGGTGACGACCTTGACCGGCACCTTGACCGTGCCGGCGACCTTCTTGTCGTCGGCCGCCCGGACCGCGTTCTGCACGGCGATCTTCCCGAGCTCCTTGGGCTGCTGGGCGACGGACGCGTACAGCGTGCCCGCACCGACCGCCTTCAGACCGTCCGGGGTGCCGTCGAAGCCGATCACGGAGACCGACTTCCCTGCCTTGGCACCGAGCGCCTTGACCGCGCCGAGCGCCATCTCGTCGTTCTCGGCGAAGACACCGGTGATGCCGGGGTGGCCCTGGAGGAGGTTGGTCATGACGTCCAGGCCCTTGGTGCGGTCGAAGTCGGCGGGCTGGGTGGCCACGACCTTGATGCCCGGGTAGGCCTTGATGCCGGCGGCGAAGCCCGCCCCGCGCTCACGGCTGGCGGAGGTGCCGGCGGTGCCCTGCAGGACGACGATGCTTCCCTTGCCGCCGAGCTTGCCGGCGAGGGCCTTGGCGGCGAGCTTGCCACCGGCCACGTTGTCGGAGGCGACGAGCGTCGCCGTGTCCGCCTTGTTGACGCCCCGGTCGGCGGCGACCACGGGGATGTCGGCGTCGTTGGCGCTGCGCACGGCCGGTCCGACCGCGTCGGAGTCCACCGGGTTGACGATGATCGAGTCCACTCCGGAACTGGTGAAGTTCTGGAGCTGGTTGGCCTGCTGGGAGGCATCGTTCTGCGCGTCGGTGACGGTGAGGTCGATCCCGGCGGCCTTGGCCTGTGCCTGCGCGCCCGCCTTCATCTGGACGAAGAAGGGGTTGTTGAGCGTGGACAGGGACATCCCGACCCGGGTGTTGCCGCCGGAGGAACCGGAGTTGAAGAACGTGACGGCGGCGATGACAGCCGCGACGCAGACCAGTGCGAGACCGGCCTTCATCACTCCCCTGCGTCCCGATCCCGGTGATCCGGGCCCGGCGGCGGAGGAGCCGGCCGAGGACGGGGCTCCGGAGCCGGCCTTGCGGCGCAGCGTGTCGAGCAGCACCGCGAGGGCGATGACGACACCGATGACGACCTGCTGCCAGAAGGCGGACACGGACATCAGGTTGAGGCCGTTGCGCAGCACCGCGAGGATCAGCGCGCCGATCAGGGTGCCGGACGCCTTGCCGACGCCGCCCGCGAGGCTGGCGCCGCCGATGACGACCGCCGCGATCGCGTCGAGCTCGTACCCCTGCGCGGCCTGCGGCTGGGCGGAGGTCAGCCGGGAGGCGAGGACGATGCCCGCGACGGCGGCGAAGAGGCCGGACAGCGCGTAGATGGCCAGCTTCTGCTTCTTGACCCGCAGCCCGGAGAGCCGGGCCGCCTCCTCGTTGCCGCCGATCGCGTACATCGAGCGGCCGAGGTAGGTGCGGGCCAGGACGAGGGCGGTGATCAGCCCCATGGCGATCATGACGAGGACCGGTACGGGCAGCCAGCCGCCGAGCGTGTCACCGAGTGTGGACACGGAGTCGGGGAACGCGATCGGGCTTCCCTGGGAGATCACCAGGGACAGGCCTCGCGCGATCGACAGCATGGCCAGCGTCGCGATGAACGAGGGCAGCTTCCCGTACGCGACAAGGGCGCCGTTCACGAAGCCGCAGGCGATGCCGGTGGCCACCGCGAGGAGGACCGCGAGTACGACGGGCATCCCCGCCGACGTCGCCGACCAGGCCAGGACCGTCGCGGAGAGCGCGGCGACCGAGCCGACGGAGAGGTCGATGCCTGCGGAGACGATGACGAAGGTGACGCCGAACGCGAGGATCGCGGTGACGGCGGCCTGCACGCCGACGTTCAGCAGGTTCTGGGTGGTGAGGAAGTCCCCGGAGAGCAGGGACATCGCCAGCAGCAGGGCGACCAGGGCGGTGAGGGCCCCGTTGTCGAGGAGCAGTCGGCGCAGGCCCGGCCCGGCGGCTCCCGCGCCCGCCTTGCCCGGGTGGGTGTCAGTGGCCACGGGGGCCCTCCTCGTCGTTCTCGATGCGTTCGGTGGATTCGCTGGGCTTGGTGGGTTTGGTCGGTTTGATGAGGTCGTTGACGGGCTCGGCCTCGGGGGCGGAGCCGACGGCGAGGGCCATCACGGCGTCCTGGGTGGCCCGCTCGGCGGTGAGCTCACCGGCGATCCGGCCCTGGGCCATGACCAGCACCCGGTCGCTCATGCCGAGGACTTCCGGCAGGTCGCTGGAGATCATCAGGACGGCGTGGCCGGAGGCGGTCAGCTCGTTGATGAGCTGGTAGATCTCGACCTTGGCGCCGACGTCGATGCCCCGGGTCGGTTCGTCGAGGATCAGCACGCGGGTGTCCGCGAGCAGCCATTTCCCGATGACGACCTTCTGCTGATTGCCGCCGGAGAGGGTACGGACGTGCTGGCCGAGGCCCGCCATCCGTACGCCGAGCTGGTCCGCGATCCGGGCTGCGGCCGCGCGCTGGCCCTTGAGGTCGACGAGCCCCGACCGGCTCGCCGCCCGCAGGGTGACCAGGCCGAGGTTCTCCTGCACGGAGGCGTCGAGCACCAGTCCCTGGCCCTTGCGGTCCTCGGGGACGAGGCCGATCCCGGCGTTCATCGCGGCGGTGACGTCGTGCCTGCCGAGCCGCTCGCCGCGTACGTCGACCGTTCCGGCGTCGTACGGGTCGGCGCCGAAGACGGCGCGGGCGACCTCGGTGCGGCCGGCCCCGACGAGTCCGGCGAGGCCGACGACCTCACCGGCGCGCACCTCGAAGCTGATGTCGTGGAAGACGCCGTCGCGGCTGAGCCCGCGCACGGACAGCAACGGCTCCCCGGCGTCGGCACGTTCACGCGGGTACTGCTGGTCGATGCTGCGGCCGACCATCAGCTGGACGAGTTCCGCCTCGGGGGTCGAGGCGGGCACCTGCTCGATGCTGCGGCCGTCGCGCAGGACGGTGACGCGGTCACCGAGGGCGGCGATCTCGTCCAGGTGGTGGGTGATGAAGACGATCCCGACGCCGTCCTCGCGCAGCCTGCGCACGATCCGGAAGAGCTTGTCGACCTCCTCGGAGGTGAGGACCGCCGTCGGCTCGTCCATGATCAGGACGCGCGCCTCCAGGCTGAGGGCCTTGGCGATCTCGACCATCTGCAGCCGGGCGATGCCCAGTTCGCGGATCTTCGCCCGAGGCGAGACGTGCAGGCCGACGCGGTTCAGCAGGACCTCGGCATCGGCCTCCATCCGGCGCCGGTCGATCAGTCCGTACCGGCGCGGCTGGCGGCCGAGGAAGATGTTCTCGGCCACCGTGAGATCGGGCACCAGGTTGAACTCCTGGTAGATCGTGGCGATCCCGAGCTTCTCGGCGTCCTGTGCGCCGTGGATGCGGACTTCACTGCCCCGGGCGAAGATCCGGCCGCTGTCCGGGCGGTAGGCACCGGAGAGCATCTTGATCAGGGTGCTCTTGCCGGCGCCGTTCTCGCCGAGCAGGACGTGCACCTCGCCGCTGCGCAGATCGAAGTCGACGCTGTCCAGGGCGACCACCCCGGGGAAGGTCTTGCGCACGCCTTCGATGCGCAGCAACTCGACTGACTCGCTCACGCGTTGCTCCTCGGCTCGGTGGCGGACGGGTCCGGCCCGTCCGTGCGCTCACCGCAGGAGCCGCGTACGACGAGCCGGGCGGGCAGGGTGACGGACTGCGGGGGGCGGCCCTCGACGATGTCGACGAGGGCGCGTACGGCCGCGCGGCCGAGTTCGCCGGTGGGCTGGGCGATCGCGGTGATCGGCGGTGCGGTGTGGACGAACCAGGGGATGTCGTCGAAGGCGGCGAGCCCGATGTCCTCGGGGACGCGCAGGCCGTGGGCGCGGATGGCGTCCAGGGCGCCGAGCGCCATGAGGTTGTCCGCCGCGAACACGATCTCGGGCGGTTCGGGGAGAGCGAGGAAGTGCTCGGTGGCGCGCCGGCCGCTGGCCGCCTGGAAGTCGCCCTGGCCGATATAGGCGTCGGGCAGCGCGAGTCCGTGCGCGCTCATCGCCGCCCGGAAGGCCTCGACACGCTCGTCACCGGTGGTGGTGGCCGCGGGCCCGGCGATGATCGCGAGCCTGCGGTGACCGAGTGCGTACAGGTGGGCGACCAGGTCCTGAATGGCCCGGTGGCCGTCTGCGCGCACGACGGGGACGTCCACACCCGGCATCCAGCGGTCCACGAAGACCATCGGGGTACCGGCGCGCGCGACGTCGTGCAGCAGCGGCGAGTCACCGTCGGCCGGCGAGACGAGGAGCCCGTCGATCCTGCGGTCCAGGAGGGTGCGGACGTGGTCGTCCTGCTGCTCGGGCCGCTCGTCGGCGTTGCCGATGATCACGCTGTAGCCGAGGGCGCGGGCCTCCTCCTCGACGGAACGGGCCAGGGCGGTGAAGTACGGGTTGAGCACGTCGCTGATGACGAGACCGAGCGTTCGGGTCTGATCGGTGCGCAGCGAGCGGGCCAGCGTGTTGGGCCGGTAGCCGAGGGCTTCGACGGCGGCGAGGACGCGTCTGCGCGCGTCCGGGCTGACGGAGGGATGGCTGTTGAGGACGCGGGAGACCGTGGCGACAGAGACTCCTGCCTGGGCCGCGACATCCTTGATGCTCGCCATTTCCGGGACCACCTCCTTGTGGTTTCCGTGCGCCTCGAAACCAGCGGCCGGGGCCGTGGAATCGATTACACGGAAGATTGGAATCGATTACATGGCCGAAAACAACCCCCTACCTGCCCTCCGAGACCGGATCGTGACGCGAGGGGCGGATTGCCCGGGAGATCTCGTACGCAGGTCACCGGCGGAGGTCACCGAGTGCCGGGGCGCTCCCACCCCGGGGCAGACGGCCGGACCGCCGACAGCGCTGGCCCGGCCCGGCCTGTGGGCGGTCCGGTAGATTCGGCGGACAGCTCATCGGCAAAGGGAGCGGCCGGGGGCCGCCGCGTGTGGACTGGAGGCACGGGGGTGCGGAGCGGACAGGGGCAGGGCCACCGCAGGGAAGCACTGCTGGAATCCTGGCGTGCCATCGAGCTGTTCGGCCCGCCGGGCATCCCCGCACTGCCCCGGCGGCGCTCCGCCTCCGGGTCCGGTACGAGAGACGAGTACATCGTCGATCTGACGCCGCAGCCCGGACACATATCGCCGCGGTTGCCGTGGGATGCCGGTCATCCGGAGACAGGCGCGCGCCGGGCGCCGTACGGCCGTATGTGGCGTCACGAGATCTACTGCGGGGTGTTCGATCTCGAGCTGCTCCGTCAGGCGATGATCGCGGTACTGCCTGCGGGGACCGATCCGGATCCCGGTGTGCCGCAGTCGGAGCTGACGGTGCCGGGCCAGAGCGCGATGTTCGCCCTGGTCCTGGACGATGCGGGACGACCGGTCGAGGACACGTCCGTGATCTCCGCGTGCGCCTGGGCGACCGGCCGCCTCTTCGATCCGGGGCCCTCCGCGCCCGGCTGGCTGGACGGCTTCGAGGAGCTCGACGACGCGTTCGGCGCGGCGATCGACGAGCTGACGGCCACCGCGATTCCGTACGGCTTCGCCGCGCCGTCCCCTGACTCGGTGTCCGGGCAGGGGTCCGGATCCGGGCGCGGGCCGGGAGGTGCGGCCGGGGGCGGCGGGGTGAGCTGGCAGCGGCTGCTCGGCGAGATCCTGGGCGGGGCCGCCGTCGGAGCGGTCGAGGCACTGTTCGGCGAGGTCGCCGGCGCCGCCCTCCAAGGCGCGGCCGAACCGCTGGTGAGCCGCGCCGCCGACTGGGCGACGGCGCGCCGGACCGTCGCGGACCAACGGGAGCCCGGGGATCCGGCGAGTGGCAGCAGCGATCCCGCACCTGTGCCGGCAGGCTCTGCGGACACGTCGGAGGCGCCCGGAGCCGGCCCCGGTCCCCGCCCGCTCGGGTTCGCCGACCTCGTCGCCCTGACCGCGCAGATCGCCGACCTGTGCGGGGTGCGGGACCATCTGCGACCCCAGGTGATCCGGGTGCGGAGCAGGCTGGTCCACCGGCCCAAGGATCCACAGGCGAAGGCCACCGCCGCAGCGCCCTTCCTGAACAGCCTGCTCCCTCCTGATCTCGCCCGGGTGGCCGGGGCGGTAGGCAAGGGGATCGGCCCGGCTCTGGACGCGTATCTGACCGGGCATGACGCCCTTGCCCCGGGCCGGCGGACGGATGTGCGTCAGGAGCGCGGAGTCGTGCTGGCCGGGGTTGATCCGGCGCTGGTTCCGTCGGGGCGGTGGCCCGCACCGGCACGATTCCCGCTGGCGCTGAGCCAGCAGTTCGCGGTGGACCGGATGCTCGCCGACCGCGCGGGCACCGGCGGCGGGATGTTCTCCGTGAACGGCCCGCCCGGCACGGGCAAGACGACGATGCTGCGCGATCTGGTCGCCGCCCTGGTGGTCGAGCGGGCGGCGGTGCTGGCGACGTTCGACCGGCCCGGTCAGGCCTTCCCCGCGCCGGCTTGGCGGGGCAAGGACCGGCAGGGCAGTCATCCTCGGTTCGTGTCGCGGCTCGACCCCCGGCTGACCGGCTTCGAGATCGTGGTCGCCTCCTCCAACAACGGCGCGGTCGAGAACGTCACCGCCGAACTGCCGGGCATCGGCGCGCTCGGCGAGCACTGGCACGACACCACGGACCACTTCCCGGACCTCGCCTCTGCTCTCCTCGGCGGCCCCGCATGGGGGCTGATCGCGGCGGTGCTCGGAAACAAGACCAACCGCAGGGAGTTCTGCGACCGCTTCTGGTGGGGCCGGCTGCCCGAGAAGGAGGCCGCCGCCCGTTCCGCGGCGCAACAGCCGCCACTGCGCGGCATGCGGGCTGTTCTGAGCGACTGGATCCCGCCGAGGGTTGCGCCCGGCAGCCGGCGCTCCGCCTCCGCAAACCCGGACGCGGCGGCGGGGCCCGCCGAGCCGGTGCCGTCGTGGACCGCCGCCGTCACCGCGTTCCGCACCGCCCAGGCCGAGGTCGAGCGGCTGCGCGCCGAGCGCGCCCGGCTGGCCTCGGCCCTGGCAGTCGTCGAATCCCCGTCGGCCGGGCGGCGGATCACCGGCCTGGAAGCCGCCGCCCGCCGCGCGGACCAGCAGATCGACGCCGCGACGGCCGCCGTCGAGCAGGCCGCCGTCACTACCGACGGGGCCCGGCGTGCCACCTCGGCCGCCGAGGCCCGGCACCGGGCGGCCACCGACGACGTGACACGAGCCCGGCAGGAGCTGGCCACTGCCCGTGCGGATCTGTCTGCCGCTCGTGAACTGGCCGCGCACCACCGTGATTACGTCACCGCGCTCACTGCCCGCCACGACGCACCGCCCGTCGTCGAGGGGGGTCTGCGAGGCGGACTGCGGCGGCTGCTTCAGAGCGCTGCGGACCGGCAGGCCGCCGAGCGGCAGCAGGAGCGCACCCAGGCCGAGATCGCGGAATTGCTCGTCCAGCAGAGCGCAGCCCTGGACGCTTCCATGGCGCAGGTGGCCGCAGCCGTCCGCGCCGAGTCCCTGGCCGTGGGCAGGACCTCCCAGTGCGCCACCGCCGTCGACGAGGCGGCCACCGGGGTCACCGCCGCCCGCGGACACGAACGCACCGCTCACGCCCGGCAGGCCGCGGCGGACACCGCTGTGAGCCGGGCCCGGGAGACCGCTGACACAGCCCGCCGCGAGCTGCGCGTTGCCAGGACCGAGCTGGACGGACGCCATGCCGCGCTGCGGGACGCGGCCCGGACGCTGCCCTCACTGCCGCTCGGCTGGCTGCACCTCGGCGAAGACGTCCAGGAGCTCGGCTCCCCCTGGTCCGACGAGAAGTGGTCCACGGCACGCAGCGACCTGTTCCTGCGCGCCCTCGACCTGCACCGCGCCTTCGTGGCCGGAGCCGCGAAGCAGGTCCGCGGCAACCTCCAGGTCCTCGTGGAGCTGATGGCGGGCACCAATGGGCCGCTGCCCGACGAAGAGGTCGAGCATGCCTGGCAGACCCTCTTCCTCCTGGTGCCCGTCGTGTCCACCACGTTCTCCTCCGTCGGCAGCATGTTCGCCCGCCTCGGCCGGGAGTCGATCGGCTGGCTGCTCGTGGACGAGGCCGGGCAGGCCACCCCACAGGCAGCCGTGGGCGCGCTGTGGCGGGCTCGCCGCGCCGTCCTGGTCGGCGACCCCCTCCAGCTGGAGCCGGTCGTCACGATGCCCACGGCTCTGCAGCGCAGGCTGCTGCGCGCCTACGGCGTCGACGAGAGGTGGCTGCCCTCGGCCACCTCGGCCCAGGCCGTGGCCGACCGGACCAACCGCTTCGGCACCTACCTGCCCGACCCGGACGGGGACGAGGAGCACGTCTGGGTGGGGTCGCCGCTGCGCGTCCACCGCCGCTGCGAGGAACCGATGTTCACCGTCAGCAACGAGGTCGCCTACGACGGCCTCATGGTCTACGGCACCGCGCGGCAGGAGTTCCCCGACGGGGAACGGAACGGACTGCTGCCCAGCCGCTGGCTCAACACCGACGCCCCCTCCCGCCCGGCCGATGCCCCGTGGGGCGAACGCGACCGCCGTGCGTTCGAGTTCGTCCTCGACACCTTGGACCGGCACGGCGTGGGCGTCGAGCGCATACGCGTCATCGCCCCGTTCCGGGCCCTCGTCGCCGAGTGCAAGAAGGTCTGCCGCAGCCGCACGGGATGGACCGCCGAACACCTGGACGAGCGCTGCGCCACCGTCCATCGAGCACAGGGCAAGGAAGCCGACGTCGTGGTCCTGGTGCTCGGGGGCGGCCGTCGCGGAGCCCGGGAGTGGGCGGCCCGCACCCCGCATCTGCTCAACGTCGCCGCGAGCCGCGCCAAACGCCGCCTCTACGTCATCGGTGAGCGCGGCCTGTGGGCGCCGCTTCCCCATTTCGATGTCCTCGCGGACGAACTCGATGTATTCGACCACCGCCGCGACCGCACCACCTGGTCGCCGGACAGCCCTTAGGCGGCCCGGAGGTGTGCGGCGGCACCGGGACAGACAAAAGAGCCGGTCAGAGCGATATTGCTTCGCTCTGACCGGCTCTTTTGGGTCGATCGACCTCTGGTGTCCGAGGGGGGACTTGAACCCCCACGCCCGATAAAGGGCACTAGCACCTCAAGCTAGCGCGTCTGCCATTCCGCCACCCGGACCGGGTGTGTCTGCCGCGGTTCCCCGTGGCGACAAAGAAAACAATACCAGGGGTTTGGGGTCCACCTCACCTGCATATTGGGTGGTCAGCGAGGTGCGAGCGGATCGGACGGATGTTCCGGACGGCACGCCCCCGCGCCTGCGCACGATCCGTCGTCGCACGCGTACGCACGGTGTGTCCGGAGGGTCGGCGGCGACGTCCACGAAGGCGCGGGCGGGGCGGGTTACGTTCGCCGGCATGAGTGATCGCGGCTATCGGCCACCCCGCGCGCTGTCACCGCTGCGTGAGCACTTGCGTGAGACCTTCTGGTTCGCTCCGACCCTGACACTGGTCTGCGCCATCGCGCTCTGGTTCGCCGCCTCCGCGGTCGACGAGCAACTCGTCTCCTACCTCAAGGACGAGCAGGCGTACGACGAGGTCAAGGATCTGGTCTCGGTCGCGGAGGACACGAAGCAGATCGTCGTCACGGTCAGCTCGGCGATGATGACCTTCATCGGTGTGGTCTTCAGTATCTCGCTGGTGGCCGTGCAGATGGCGAGCGGGCAGCTCACGCCCCGGGTGGTGCGGATCTTCGTACGAAGCCGGATCAGCAAGCTCACGCTGTCGGTGTTCCTGGCGACGTTCGTCTTCTCGCTGCTGGTGCTGAGCTCGTACGAGAGCGAGACTGATCCGCGCCTGATCACGTCCGTGCCGTTCGTGCAGAGTGTGCTGACCGCCGCGCTCGTCGGGCTCAGCCTGCTGCTCTTCATCGCCTACGTGAGCTCCACGCTGCGTCTGATGCAGGTGGGCCCGGTCGTCGACCGCATCACCCGGGATTCGTTCCGGGTACTGGCGCGGATGCCGGGCGGCCGGCCCCAGGAGGGACCGCTCGCCGCCGAGAGCGGGCAGCTCGTGCACGAGGGGCGGGCCGGGGTCCTGCGGGACGTGAACGTGGCACGGCTGGTCCGCGCCGCGCGGCACCAGGGCGTCGTCCTGCGGCTGATCCCCCGGCTCGGGGACTTCGTCGTGCCGGGGACGCCGGTGCTTGCGGTGCACGGCGGGGCCGCGCCGCCCCGGAGCGCGCTGCGGTACACGGTGTCCGTCGGGGTCGAGCGCACCCTGCACCAGGACCTCGCGTTCGGGCTGCGCCAGCTGTCGGACATCGCGCTGCGGGCCCTGTCCCCGGCGGTGAACGATCCGACCACCACCGTGCAGTGCCTGGACCGGATCGTGCAGTTCCTCGCGGCCGTCGTGGACCTGCCCCTCGGCGCCGTCCACCACCGGGACCGCAAGGGGGTCGTGCGGCTGGTGCAGGACGTACCGGAGTGGGCGGACCTGGTGGATCTCGGCTTCGAGGAGGTCCGGCGGTGCGCGGCGAACAGTCCGCAGGTCACCCGGCGGCTGCTGGCCGGGATCGACGATCTTCTGCTGCTGGCACCGCCCGGCCGGCAGCAGCCCCTGGTCCGGCATCGTGCGCTGCTGATCCAGGCGGTGGAGCGCACGGTGCCCGATCCGGCCGAGCGGGAGTTCGCGCTGCTCCCCGACCGGCAGGGCATCGGGTGAGCCCCGACCGTCCCGGCCCGGCCCCACCCCGATCCTCGGCGGCGCCCGACAAAAGCGGTGCGGAAGATGTCGGGCGGCCGGTGACGGCGTCGCCGCACGATGAGCGCATGGACGACACGACCTTGGTATCCCGCTTTCTCCGCGACGGCTTCGTGAAGCTGGAGGGCGCCGTCGCACCACGCGTGGCCGCGGACTGCGCGCACCTGCTGTGGCGCGAGACGGGCTGCGATCCGGAGGATCCGGCGACGTGGACGCAGCCCGTGCACCGGGTGCCCGGCATGGCGCAGGGGCCGTTCGCGGCCGCCCCCAACTCCCCGTATCTTCAGCACGCCTACGACCTTCTCGTCGGCGCGGGACGCTGGGAGCCGCGCTACTCGCTCGGCACGTTCCCCCTGCGCTTCCCGCACGCGGAGGAACCGGACGACTCGGGCTGGCACATCGAGGGGAGCTACCTGCCGGAGGGTGAGAGCTGGTACTTCACCAATCTGCGCTCCCGGGGCCGGGCGCTGCTGATGCTGTTCCTGTTCAGCGAGGTCGGTGAACAGGACGCCCCCACCCGGATCCGCGTCGGCTCACACCTCGACGTGCCAAAGGTGCTGGAGAAGTACGGGGAGGACGGGGCGAGCGGGCTGGTCCTCGCGCCCGATCTGGTCGCCGCATCCGCCCACCGGCCGCTCGGCCTCGCGACCGGGTCCCCGGGCGATGTCTTCCTGTGCCATCCCTTCCTGGTGCACTCGGCGCAACCGCACCACGGGGTGCGGCCGCGTTTCATGGCCCAGCCGCCGCTGATGCCGGCCGCGCCGTACGAACTCCGGCGGTCCGACGGCGCCTACTCACCCGTGGAGATCGCGATCCGCCGCGGCCTGGGGCAGGACACGTCCGGTCCGGACGGTGCCGGGCGCTGACTGCGGCACCGGGCGGAGCCGGGCACGGCTCGGGCGTGTTGTGAAAGTGGCGTCGTCCGCCCGGAGGGCGGGCCGGCGGCGTCTGGTGCGTGCGATCGCACGCCGCGGACATGGTCTCGTAGCGGAGCTACTAGGGCATCAGGTGGTGGTCCGGGAAGTTGCCCGGCGGGCGCTCGTCCGGCGGGCCGTCCGTCACGGCGCGGACCAGGAGTCCGCCCCCGACGAAGGCGCCGCGCCAGGAGGCGCCGAAGCCGCCGAAGAGCTCCTCGCGATCGCCCCTGGAGCGCGGGACGCCGTGCCCGACCTTGAACGCGCGGATCTGGGGGGCGAGCCGCGCGTACGTCGCCGGGTCGTCGGTCGAAAGGGTGGCGACCAGGGCCCCGTTGGAGGCGTTCATGGCGGCGAGGAGTTCCGCCTCCGTGTCGACCAGGACGATCGTGTCGACCGGGCCGAATGGCTCCGCGTGGTGCAGCGGGGAGGACGGCGGCGGGTTGAGGAGGGTGACCGGGTGGAGGTAGGCCGAGGCGTCCTGGCCCGGGAGGAAGTGGCCGCCTCCCGGGGTCGCGCCGGCCCGGTGCAGCGGGATTGCGCCCCGGTCGATCGCCTCGGCCACCTGGTCGGCCAGCTCCTTGGCCTTGGCCGCGTTGATCAGGGGCCCGAAGTCCAGGTCGGGCAGCGGGTCGGCCGGGTCCGCCACGGCGAGGGGATGGCCCACGCGCAGCTTGCGGACCGCCGGGAGGTACGCGAGGAGGAACGCGTCGAACGCGCTGCGCTGCACGACGAAGCGGGGGTAGGCGGTGCAGCGCTGCTTCCCGTAGTCGAAGAGTTTCGGGATCACGGCCGTGAGGGCGTCCCAGTCCGTGTGGTTCCAGATGCCCCAGGTGTTGAGGCCCTCCTGTTCGAGGATGTGCCGTTTACCCAGGTCCGTCACCGCTGTGGCGATGCGGGCGCCGGTGTCGCGGCCGCCGACGAAGGAGACGCAGCCGATCTCCGGTGCGCGGACCAGGGCCTCGGAGAGTTCGCCGCCACTGCCGCTGACGAGGGTGAGCGGGATGCCCTCGCGGGCGGCCAGCGCACACGCCAGCGTCAGGCAGGCGACGCCCCCGTCGGTGGGGGCCTTCGCGATCACCGCGTTGCCGGCGAGCGCCTGCACGAGCATCGCGTGGACCAGCACGGACATCGGGTAGTTCCAGCTGGCGATGTTGGAGACGGGGCCCGGGAGCGGGGTGCGGTCGGTGAGCATCCCCTCGATGTTGTCCACGTACCAGCGCACCCCGTCGATCGCCCGGTCGACGTCCGCCTGGGCGAGGCGCCAGGGTTTGCCGATCTCCCAGACGAGGAGGAGGGCGAGCAGCTCGCGGTGTTCGGTCAGGGCGTCGAGAGCGGCGGTGACGCGGGCGCCGCGTTCGGGGAGCGGGACGTGGCGCCAGGCGCGGTGCTGGTCGAGGGCGGCGCGGACCGCGCGCGCGGCGGTTCGGGCGTCGAGCCGGGGCGGTCCGGCGATGGGGGTGCCGTCCACGGGTGTGGTGGCGGGGAGCACCCGGCCGTCGCGTTGCCAGCCGGCCGACCAGAGGTTCAGCACCCGGTCGTCCTGGAAGGCCTCGGGGGCGGTGGTCAGGCAGCGGTGCCAGGCGTCCTGCCAGGCGGTGCCGGGTTTGAGGGCGAGGGGGGTAGGGATCGGGGCGGGGCTGGTGTCGGGGGTCATGGGGTCTCCGCTCTCGGTGCACGGTCGGGGCGGGGTGGTGCGGACGGGAAGGGGCGGGTGGGGCGCCTGCGGCGGGCCTTGTCCCCTGCCCGCCCCTTCCCGTGACCGGGGCTCCGCCCCGGACCCCGCTCCTCGGACGCCGGAGGGGCTGGGTACCGGAGGATGGGGAGGGGCCGGGGGGCGGCCGGCGCCGGGAGGGCCGGTCGGGGCAGGGGAAGGCGCGGGCCCTCGGATGCGCGCAGGCCCGGAACAGCACGCGAGGCCCGCAAACAGCGCGACGGGTCTCTCAGGTCCCGCCCAGCGCTCCCCTCAGCCGGGCTCTCGTCAGGTTGGCTGTTTCGGTGGGGGTCGAGCCGACGGCCACTCCCGCCGCCTCAAGCGCACGCTTCTTCGCCTCGGCCGTTCCCGCCGAGCCCGAGACGATCGCGCCCGCGTGGCCCATCGTCCTGCCCTCGGGGGCCGTGAAGCCCGCGATGTAGCCGATCACCGGCTTGGTGATGTGCTGGGCGATGTGGGCGGCGGCGCGCTCCTCGGCATCGCCGCCTATCTCGCCGATGAGGACGATCAGTTCGGTGTCGGGGTCCTGTTCGAAGGCGGTCAGGCAGTCGATGTGGGTGGTGCCGATGACGGGGTCGCCGCCGATGCCGACCGCCGAGGAGAAGCCGCTCTCGCGGAGCTCGTGCATCAGCTGGTAGGTGAGCGTGCCCGACTTGGAGACCAGGCCGATGCGACCGGGGACCGGGGCGATGTCCGGCGGGATGATGCCCGCGTTGGAGTGGCCGGGGCTGATCAGGCCGGGGCAGTTGGGGCCGATGATGCGGGTGGGGCGGCTCCTGGCGTGGGCGTGGAAGGCGACCGCGTCGTGCACGGGGATGCCCTCGGTGATGACGACGGCGAGGGCGATTCCGGCGTCCACCGCCTCGATGACGGCGGCCTTGGCGAAGGGCGGCGGGACGAAGACGACCGTGACGTCCGCGCCGGTCTCGTCCATGCCCTCCTTGACCGAGCCGAAGACCGGCACGGAGGTGCCGTCGAGGTCCACGGTCCGGCCCGCCTTGCGGGGGTTCACCCCGCCGACGATCCTGGTGCCGGCGGCGAGCATCCGGCGGGTGTGCTTCATGCCCTCGGCGCCCGTCATGCCCTGGACGAGGACCCTGCTCTCCTTGGTGAGGAAGATGGCCATGTCCGCACTCCTTACGCTGTGTTGGCGAGTCGGGCGGCGCGGCGCGCGGCGCCGTCCATGGTGGTGGCCCGGTGGACCAGGGGATGCGCGCGGGCGTCGAGGATCGCGTGGCCGCGGGCGGCGTTGTTGCCGTCGAGGCGGACGACGAGGGGTCTGGTCAGCCGTACCGACTCGAGCGCCCGGACGATGCCGTCGGCCACCGCGTCGCAGGCCGTGATCCCGCCGAACACGTTGACCAGGACCGACTTCACGCCGGGGTCGGAGAGGATGACGGACAGCCCGTCGGCCATCACGCCGGCCGAGGCGCCGCCGCCGATGTCGAGGAAGTTGGCGGGGCGGGCGCCGCAGCCGGCAACCACGTCGAGGGTGGACATGACGAGGCCCGCGCCGTTGCCGATGATGCCGACCTCGCCGTCGAGCTTGACGTAGTTGAGGCCCCGGGCGGCGGCCTCGGTCTCCAGCGGGTCGCCGTCGGCCGCCTCGTCGGCCTCCGCGCCCCAACGGGACTGGCGGAAGCGGGCGTTGTCGTCGAGGGTGACCTTGCCGTCCAGGGCGAGGATTCTGCCGTCGGCCGTGCGCACAAGCGGGTTCACCTCGACCAGGAGGGCGTCCTCACGGGTGAGCACCTGCCAGAGGCGGTGGAGTACCGGCGCTGCTTCCGGCGGCAGTCCGGCCGCCTCGGCGATCCGCCGCGCCACCCCCTCGGTGACTCCCTCCTCCGGGTCGACGGGGATCCGCGCCACCGCCTCCGGGCGGCTCGCGGCCACTTCCTCGATCTCCATGCCGCCCTCGGCCGAGGCGATGGCGAGGAAGGTGCCGGCCGCCCGGTCGAGTACGTAGCCGACGTAGAACTCGGCCTCGATGTCGACCGGTTCGGCCAGCATCACGGTGCGGACGCGATGTCCCTTGATGTCCATGCCGAGGATCTGACGCGCGGTGAGGGCGGCCGCCGCCGCGTCCGCCGCGAGTTTCACCCCGCCCGCCTTGCCGCGTCCACCGGTCTTGACCTGCGCCTTCACGATGACGCGGCCACCCAGCCGACGGGCCGCCCGTTCCGCCGCATCCGCGTCGTCGACCACCTCGGCCCTGGGTACCGCTATGCCGTGTTCCGCGAAGAGTTGCCGTGCCTGGTGCTCGTACAGATCCATAGTCACTCCCGATCGTGCCGATTGCGAAAGTGCCGCACGCCCCCTGGACACCACCCACCGGATGCGGGATAACAAGGTTCATACAGTATTCGTCGACTGTATGCAATGTACTGCGGAGTCACTGCGCCGAGCGCTGGAGCGGCTCCCGCACTCCCCTACGAAGGGACAGGGATCTTCATGCCCGAGGACAGCCAGGACCTCATTTCCGGTGGGCACTTGGTCGCCAAGGCGTTGAAGGCCGAGGGGGTGGAACGCATCTACACCCTCTGCGGCGGTCACATCATCGATATCTACGACGGCTGCGTCGACGAGGGCATCGAGGTCGTCGACGTACGCCATGAGCAGGTCGCCGCCCACGCCGCCGACGGGTACGCGCGGATCACCGGCAAGCCCGGCTGCGCCGTCGTCACCGCCGGGCCGGGGACCACCGACGCGGTGACCGGGGTCGCCAACGCCTTCCGCGCCGAGTCACCCATGCTGCTGATCGGCGGTCAGGGGGCGCACAGCCAGCACAAGATGGGCTCCCTCCAGGACCTGCCGCACGTCGAGATGATGTCCCCCATCTCCAAGTTCGCCGCCACCGTTCCCGACACCGCACGCGCTGCGGACATGGTGTCGATGGCCTTCCGCGAGTGCTACCACGGGGCGCCCGGCCCGTCCTTCCTGGAGATCCCGCGCGATGTGCTGGACGCCAAGGTGCCGGTCGAGCGGGCCCGGGTCCCGCAGGCCGGGCAGTACCGGGCCTCGACCCGTACGGCCGGCGACCCCGCGGCCGTCGAGCGGCTCGCCGACCTGCTGGTGCACGCGGAGAAGCCGGCCATCCTGCTGGGCAGTCAGGTGTGGACGACCAGGGCGACGGACAGCGCGACCGAACTCGTACGGACCCTGAACGTCCCGGCGTACATGAACGGGGCGGGGCGCGGCACCCTGCCGCCCGGCGACCCGCACCACTTCCAGCTGTCGCGGCGCTACGCGTTCTCCAACGCCGACCTCATCATCGTCGTGGGGACCCCGTTCGACTTCCGCATGGGCTACGGGAAGCGCCTCTCCCCCGACGCCACCGTCGTCCAGATCGACCTGGACTACCGCACGGTGGGCAAGAACCGGGACATCGACCTCGGTATCGTCGGGGACGCCGGGATGGTGCTGAAGGCCGTCACCGAGGCCGCGAGCGGGCGGCTCAACGGGGGTGCGGTCAGGCGCAAGGCCTGGCTGGAGGAGCTGCGTACCGCCGAACAGACGGCGATCGAGAAGCGGTTGCCGAGCCTTCGGTCCGACGCGGCGCCGATCCACCCGTACCGGCTGGTCAGCGAGATCAACGACTTCCTCACCGAGGACTCCATCTACATCGGGGACGGCGGCGACATCGTCACGTTCTCCGGCCAGGTGGTGCAGCCGAAGTCGCCCGGCCACTGGATGGACCCCGGTCCGCTCGGCACGCTCGGGGTCGGGGTGCCGTTCGTGCTGGCCGCCAAGCAGGCCAGGCCGGACAAGGAGGTCGTGGCGCTGTTCGGCGACGGCGCGTTCTCCCTGACCGGCTGGGACTTCGAGACGCTGGTGCGCTACAACCTCCCGTTCGTCGGCATCGTCGGCAACAACTCCTCGATGAACCAGATCCGTTACGGCCAGAAGGCCAAGTACGGCGACGAGCGCGAGCGGGTCGGAAACACCCTGGGCGACGTGCACTACGACAAGTTCGCCCAGATGCTCGGGGGTTACGGCGAGGAGGTCCGCGACCCCGCCGACATCGCGCCCGCGCTGCAGCGGGCCCGCGAGTCCGGTCTGCCGTCCCTGATCAACGTATGGGTCGATCCAGACGCGTACGCCCCCGGAACCATGAACCAGACCATGTACAAGTAGCAGAGGAGCCGTTGGCATGACCAAAGCTCTTGAGGGCGTGCGCGTCCTCGACATGACACACGTACAGTCCGGTCCCTCCGCCACCCAGCTGCTCGGCTGGCTCGGGGCGGACGTGGTGAAGCTGGAAGCGCCGAGCGGTGACATCACCCGCAAACAGCTGCGCGACCTCCCCGACGTCGATTCGCTCTACTTCACGATGCTCAACTGCAACAAGCGGAGCATCACGCTCAACACCAAGAGCGAGCGGGGCAAGGAGATCCTCACCGAACTCATCCGCCGCAGCGATGTGATGGTGGAGAACTTCGGCCCGGGGGCCGTGGACCGCATGGGGTTCACCTGGGAACGCATCCAGGAGATCAACCCCCGGATCGTCTACGCCTCCATCAAGGGGTTCGGCGAGGGCCCCTACACCAACTTCAAGGCCTACGAGGTGGTCGCCCAGGCCATGGGCGGCTCGATGTCCACCACCGGCTTCGAGGACGGACCGCCGCTGGCGACGGGGGCGCAGATCGGTGACTCCGGCACCGGGATCCACGCCGTCGCCGGCATCCTGGCCGCGCTCTTCCAGCGCGAGAGCACCGGGCGGGGACAGCGCGTCAACGTCGCCATGCAGCACGCCGTGCTCAACCTGTGCCGGGTGAAGCTGCGCGACCAGCAGCGACTGTCGCACGGGCCGTTGGCCGAGTACCCGAACGAGGACTTCGGCGACGAGGTGCCCCGCAGCGGCAACGCCAGCGGCGGCGGACAGCCCGGCTGGGCGGTGCGGTGCGCGCCCGGCGGCCCCAACGACTACGTGTACGTGATCGTGCAGCCCGTCGGCTGGAGCCCGCTCGCCTCGCTCATCGGCCGTCCGGAGCTGGTGGACGACCCCGAGTGGGCGACACCGGAGTCCCGCCTGCCGAAGCTCGGCAAGATGTTCCAGCTCATCGAGGAGTGGTCCGCCACCCTCCCCAAGTGGGACGTCCTGGAGCAGCTCAACGCGCACAACATCCCGTGCGGGCCGATCCTCTCCACCAAGGAGATCGTGGAGGACGAGTCGCTGGCCGCCAACGAGATGATCGTTCGGGTCGAGCACCCCGAGCGCGGGACGTTCACCACCGTCGGGAGCCCGCTGAAGCTGTCCGACTCCCCCGTCGATGTGGTGACTTCACCGCTGCTCGGTCAGCACAACGAAGAGGTGTACGCCGGTGAGCTGGGCCTCGGTGACGAGGAACTGCGGCTGCTGAAGACGAGCGGAGTCATCTGAGCATGGTCGAATCACAGGATCGCGAACAGATCGGGCGCTTGCTCGAATCCGTCCGGGCCGCCGGACGCACCGCCCTCACCGCCCCCGAGGGCAAGATCGTGGCGGACGCCTACGGGATCGCCGTGCCGGGCGAGGCGCTGGCCCGGGACGTGGACGAGGCGGTGGCCCATGCCGACCGGCTCGGCGGGCAGGTCGTCCTGAAGATCGTCTCCCCCGATGTGCTGCACAAGACGGATGCCGGCGGCGTCGTCGTGGGGGTGTCGGGCGCCCCGGCCGTACGGGAGGCCTTCTGCCGCATCGTCGGGAACGTCCGGGCGTACGCGCCGGACGCGCGGATCGACGGTGTTCAGGTGCAGCAGCTGGTGCCGCCGGGCCAGGAGGTCATCATCGGCGCGGTCACGGACCCGACGTTCGGGAAAGTGGTCGCCTTCGGCCTGGGCGGCGTCCTCGTTGAGGTGCTGAAGGACATCACCTTCCGGCTAGCACCGGTCACCGCCGACGAGGCGTGCTCGATGCTCGACTCGATCGGCGCGGCCGAGGTCCTGCGCGGCGTGCGCGGCGCCCCGCCGGTGGACCGGTGGGCGCTGGCCGAGCAGATCCGGCGGGTGTCCCAGCTGGTCACAGACTTCCCGGAGATCGCGGAGGTCGACCTGAACCCGGTGATCGCGGCCCCGGACGGTGCGGTCGCCGCCGACATCCGGATCCTGCTGGCCACCGAGCCCGTGAAGGAGCGCCGGAAGTACGGGCGGGAAGAGATCCTCGCCTCGATGCGCAGGCTGATGGAGCCGCGCTCGGTCGCGGTGATCGGCGCCTCCAACGAGCCGGGGAAGATCGGCAATTCGGTGATGCGCAACCTCATCGACGGCGGGTTCGCGGGGGAGATTCACCCGGTGAACCCGCGGGCCGATGACATTCTGGGCCGCAAGGCGTACAAGAGTGTCACGGACGTTCCCGGTGAGGTGGATGTGGCGGTCTTCGCGATCCCGGCCAAGTTCGTGGCGTCGGCGCTGGAGGAGGTGGGCCGCAAGGGCATCGCGAACGCGGTCCTGATCCCGTCCGGTTTCGCGGAGACCGGTGAACAGGCCCTCCAGGACGAGATCGTGGCGATCGGTGAGCGGTACGGGGTGCGGTTGCTCGGGCCGAACATCTACGGCTACTACTCGACGTGGCAGGACCTGTGCGCCACCTTCTGCACCCCGTACGACGTCAAGGGCGGGGTGGCGCTGACCTCCCAGTCCGGTGGCATCGGCATGGCCATCCTCGGCTTCGCCCGTTCGACGAAGACCGGTGTCTCCGCGATCGTCGGGCTCGGCAACAAGTCGGACCTCGACGAGGACGATCTGCTCACCTGGTTCGGTGAGGACCCGCACACCGAGTGCATCGCGATGCACCTGGAGGACCTCAAGGACGGGCGCGCCTTCGTGGCGGCGGCGCGGGCGACCGTGCCGAAGAAGCCGATCGTGGTCCTGAAGGCGGGCCGGACGAGCGCGGGCGCGAAGGCGGCCGGTTCGCACACCGGCGCGCTGGCCGGCGACGACGCCGTGTACGACGACATCCTGCGCCAGGCAGGAGTGATCCGGGCACCTGGGCTGAACGAGATGCTGGAGTACGCGCGGGCGCTCCCGGTGCTGCCCGCGCCCAAGGGTGACAACGTCGTCATCATCACCGGGGCGGGCGGTTCGGGCGTGCTGCTCTCCGACGCGATCGTGGACAACGGCCTTTCGCTGATGGAGATCCCGCCGGATCTGGACTCCGCGTTCAAGGCCTTCATCCCGCCGTTCGGCGCGGCAGGCAACCCGATCGACATCACGGGCGGTGAGCCGCCCTCGACGTACGAGGCGACGATCCGGCTCGGCATGGAGGACCCGCGCATCCACGCGCTGGTGCTGGGCTACTGGCACACGATCGTGACCCCGCCGATGGTCTTCGCGGAGCTGACCGCCCGGGTGGTCCAGGAGTTCCGGGAGCGCGGGATCGAGAAGCCGGTGGTGGCGTCGCTGGCCGGGGACACCGAGGTCGAGGAGGCCTGCGCGTATCTCTTCGAGCGCGGCGTCGTGGCCTACCCCTATACCACCGAGAAGCCGGTCGCGGCGCTCGGTGCGAAGTACCGCTGGGCAAGGGCCGCGGGGCTGCTGACCTGACCCTTCCCAGGCACGAGGAGTTTGGACAGGGGGCGCTGGCCAGGTTCTTTCGAAGCCAAGGGGAGTTTCATGAGCACAGAAGGACGACCGGGCGCGTCAGCCGTCGCGTACCGGGAAGTGACGGACGGCAAGGGCCGCGTCTACCGGGTCGGTGAGACGGACCTCAGCATTCTCGGCCACAGCCGCAAGTTCATGGTGTATCTGCCGTGGATCGCGATGATGGCCATCAGCGTGTCCGAGTACGCGTACGGCTCGGCGGAGGACACCCTCTCCGAGGCGCACGGCTGGACACAGAGCAACACCTTCTGGATTCTCAGCGTGTGGGTCTTCTTCCAGGCCGGGATAGCCTTCCCGGCCGGGTGGCTGCGTGAGAAGGGCATACTCACCGCGCGCCGGGCGATGTACATCGGCGCCGCGCTCTGCCTCGTCGGCTTCCTCGCGCTCTCGCACCTCGACAACGTCTTCGCCGCGATCTGCGGCTTCGGTGTCATCGGCGGTCTGGGGTCCGGGCTGATCTACGCCACCTGCATCAACATGGTCGGCAAGTGGTTCCCGGAACGGCGCGGCGCGAAGACGGGCTTTGTCAACGGAGGCTTCGCCTATGGTGCGTTGCCCTTCATCTTCATCTTCAACTACGCCTTCGACACCGGTAACTACAACGAGGTGCTCGATCTCATCGGTGTCTACGTCCTGATCGTCGTGGCGATATGCGCCTGGTTCTTCAAGGACCCGCCGAAGAACTGGTGGCCGGCGGAGGTGGATCCGCTGAACTACGCCGGGAACACGAAGAGTTCCGCGAGTCTGGCGAAGAATCCTCCGGCGTCCAAGCAGTATACGCCGAAGGAGGCCATCAGGACCGGGATGCTGCCGCTCATGTGGATCACCATCGTCCTGACGGCCGGAGTGTCCATCTTCGGGATCTCGTTCCAGGTGGACTACGCCAAGGAGGTCGGCTTCGGCCCCCTGGTCGCGGCGTCCTCCATGGGGGTCATGGCGGTCATCAACGGCGTCGGGCGTGCCGTCGTGGGATGGCTGTCCGACATCTGGGGCCGCAAGCTGACCCTGGTGTTCGTCATCGTCGTGCTGGGCCTCGCCCAGTTCGGTGTGATCTGGGCCGGCAACCTGCACAGCGAGTGGCTGTTCCTGTTCTTCGCCTTCCTCTCCGGCTTCGGCGGCGGCGCCTTCTACCCGATGTTCGCCGCCATGACCCCGGACTACTTCGGGGAGAACTACAACGCCACCAACTACGGCCTCGTCTACAGCGGCAAGCTGGTCAGCGGGCTGTTCGGCGGTGGGCTCGGCTCGATGGTGGTCGACTCCTGGGGCTACAACGGCGCCTACGCGCTGGCCGGGGCGATCTCCATGGTGGCGGCGTGCATCGCGCTGATGCTGAGGCAGCCGGGACGGCCTCGGACACGGGATATCGCACCCAATCCACAGCCGATCAGCCGGGAAGTCGTCTAGGAGCAGCGCATTTCCGTTTCCATCACGGCCTCGGGCCTCCCCGCAGTGTGCGGGGAGGCCCGACGTACGGGGCACGGCGGGGGCGGGCCCCCGGCGGGGTGCTACTTGCGCAGCGCCGCGATGCCCTGGTAACTGGTCCGCGCCTGGTCCAGCGACTGCCCGAGGTCGGTCGAGCTCGGTGCGTTGTCCTGCTCGATCATCGGGTTGCGGTAGTTCGCCTCGCCGACCCGGCTGAAGAAGGTCCGGTAGTCGATGATCCCGTTGCCGAAGGCGACCATGTCGTAGCCCTCGCCACTGGTCTCGTTGGCGACGCCGTCCTTGGCGTGGAACAGCGGGTAGCGCTTGTTGTTGCGGCGGACCAGTGCCGCGGGGTCGAAGACGTTCTCCCGCTTCGATCCGTCGAGCGCGGTGTAGGTGTGGAACTTGTACTGGGCGACGTGCGCCCAGAAGACGTCCATCTCCAGCCATACGGTCTTGGGGTCGGTGACCTTGAGGAAGTACTCCAGCTTGCGGATGCCGGAGCTGCGGGTGGGCCGGCCCTGGTCGTCCAGGGGACCGCCGTCGAGCAGGAAGCCGTAGGCCGCGTCGTGGTTGTGGGTGTAGAGCTTGATCCCCGCGCGATGGGCGATCTTCCCCATCGCGTTCCACTTGTCGGCCGCCACGTCCCAGTCGGCACGGTAGGCGCTGCCGGTGGGGTCGCCGCCGGTACCCATGTGGTCCATGCCGAGGATGTTCGCTATTTCGAGGCTCCGCTTGAACTGGTCCAGATCGCTCTGGCTCAGCGGCCAGGACGACGGGATGAAGCCGTGGTTTCCCTGGGCGCGCAGGCCGTAGTCGTCCAGCCACGAGCGCAGCAGCTTCGCGCCCGCCACCGTCTCGAGGTTGCTGCCGCCGGGTGCGTTGGCGTGCTGGCCGAACCCTGCGAACTCGACCTGCTTGTAGCCGTAGCGGGCGAGCTCCTTGAAGACGTCGCGGAAGCCCGAGGGAAGGCTGGTGCTCAGCGGATCGCGGCCCGTCGCGTCGCGCACGGTGTAGAGGATGATCCCGCGCTTCGACGCCGGGACCAGCGCCTGGCCGTGGCCGTTGCCGTGCCCGTGGTCGTGCCCGTGGCCCTTCCCGGGGTGGGAGGAGTGGGCGAAGGCCGGCGACGCGCCGAGTACGGGTGCGGCGATCGCCGTGGCCGCGGCGGCGGTGCAGGTGCTGAGGAAGCGGCGGCGGTTGACGCCGAGGGTGCGGCGCAGGGCGCTGTCGGTTCCGGATTCGTCGTTGTACTCGGTCACGGTCTCTCTCTTTCTCGAAGACGCGCACAGGGCTGCGCGCGGACCGATCTCATGCGAGGCCGGCAAGCGTGAGGAGCAGGGACTTCACTTCGGTGGCCCGGACCGGGCCGCTGAAAGCGTGGGGGGTGGAGCAGAGGATGAGCGGCCCTTCTTCGTCGCTCAGGGGAAGGCGGCCGTGGCTGCCGCGGATCGGTGACGGGTCGAGCGGGACGACCGCCATGCGGTAGCGCATGCCGAGCTTCTTGCGGGCGACGGCGGTCGCGGCCTTGACCCTGGCGTACGGGTCCTGGGGGTCCAGGAAGAGTTCGACGGGGTCGTAGCCGGGTTTGCGGTGGATCTCGACGAGCTGGGCGAAGTCGGGCGCGCGGGCGTCGTCGAGCCAGTAGTAGTACGTGAACCAGGCGTCCGGCTCCGCGACGGCGACCAGCTCGCCGGAGCGCGGATGGTCGAGCCCGTTCGCCTTCTTGCCCTCGTCGTCCAGGAGCTGCTCGATGCCCGGCAGTCCGGCGAGCGCCTCGCGGGCCGCTTCGAGGTCCTCGGGGCGGCGTACGTAGACGTGCGCGATCTGGTGGTCGGCGACGGCGAAGGCCCGGGAGGTCATCGGGTCCAGGTACTCCATGCCGTCCTGGGTGTGGACCTCCAGGAGTCCGGCGCGGCGCAGGGCGCGGTTGATGTCGACGGGCCGGTCCACCCGGGTGATCCCGTACTCGGAGAGCGCCACGACGGTGCGGCCCTCGCGGCGGGCGTCGTCCAGGAGCGGGGCGACGGCCCGGTCGAGGTCGGCCGCGGCCTTGAAGGCGCGCGGGTCGTCGGGGCCGTAGCGCTGGAGGTCGTAGTCCAGGTGCGGGAGGTAGCAGAGGGCGAGGTCGGGGTGGCGGGTGTCGATGATGTGCCGGGTCGCGTCGATGATCCACTGCGAGGAGACGAGGTCGGCGCCGGGTCCCCAGAAGTGGAACAGGGGGAAGGTGCCGAGCTTCTCGGTGAGCTCGTCGTGGAGGGCCGGCGGGCGGGTGTAGCAGTCGGGCTCCTTGCGGCCGTCGGCGTAGTAGACGGGGCGCGGGGTGACGGTGAAGTCGGTGTCGGCGCCCATCGCGTACCACCAGCAGATGTTGGCGACGGTGTAGCCGGGGTGGGCGCGGCGGGCCGCGTCCCAGATCCTGTCGCCCTCGACCAGCCCGTTGTGCTGACGCCACAGGAGGACGTCACCGAGTTCGCGGAAGTACCAGCCGTTGGCGACGATCCCGTGCTCGGCGGGCATGGTGCCGGTGAGGAAGGTCGACTGGGCGGCGCACGTCACGGCGGGGAGCACGGTGCCGAGCGGGGCGTGGGTGCCGCTCCCGCCGAGGGCCTTGAGGTTCGGCATGTGTTCGAGGAGCCGGGGGGTGAGCCCGACGACGTCGAGGACGAGGAGGGGCGTGGGTGAGCCCTCGGTGGTCATGGCAGCTCCTTGAGGCCGAGGTCGACCAGGAGGTCGCGGGCGAGGGTGAGTTCGGCGGCGATACCGTCCGCCAGCTGGGCACGCGTCCTGGGGCGCAGCTCCGCCGGGAGCGCCTGCCAGGTGTACGTCTCGACCTCCAGGTGCCGGGTGAGCGGCTGCGGACCGCCGACCAGCCGGGTCAGGGTGGACCGGAGCACGGGGAGGGTGGAGGTCAGCGGTGGCGCGGGGGGTGCGTGCAGGGGTACGTGGAAGTGGGCGCGCCACGGGGCGCTGTCGGGCAGGGTCTCGCCGGTGACCGCCTCGTCGAGGTCGTCGGTGCCGCGCAGCCCGGCGGCGGTGGCGACGCGGGTCTGGTGGAGGAAGCGGGGTTCGGCGAAGGCGGCGAGCGCGGTGCGTACCTCGGGGAGGTGCGGGTGCTCGGCGTGCAGGGCGGCGGAGAGCTGTGCCTTGACGGCGGGGATGCCCGCGGCGGCGAGCGCGTCGAGTGCGGTGTCCGGGTCCTCGAAGGAGGTGGCGAGGTGGCAGGTGTCGACGCAGATGCCGATGCGTTCGTGGGCGATGGCGGTGAGGGGTGCGATGGCGTCGGCGGTGGTCTCGACGGTGCAGCCGGGTTCGGGTTCGAGGCCGATCCGGATGGACTTCCCCGTGAGTTCGGCCAGCGCGTCCAGGCGTTCGCCGAGGGTGGTGAGCGCGGCCAGGGCGGTGCGGGCCGCTTCGGGGTCGCCGGTGTACGGGGTGCGCCAGGCGATGGGCAGGGTGGAGATGGTGCCGTCGGTGACGTCGTCGGGCAGGAGCGTGGCCAGGAGCCGGGCGAGGTCGGTGGTGTGGGCGAGGCGCTCGGGGTCCGTCCAGTCCGGTTTGTACACCCGGTACTTGACCTCTTCGGCGCCGAAGCCCTCGTACGGGAAGCCGTTGAGGGTGACGACCTCCAGTCCCCGGCGGTCGAGCTCGGCGCGCAGGGAGCGCAGTTGCGCGGGGTCGTTGACCAGGGTGCGGGCGGCGTCCCTGGCGAGCCAGAGTCCGATGCCGAGGCGGTCGCGGCCGAGCCGTCTGCGTACCGGTTCGCAGTGGTCGCGCAGTTGGGCACGGACGCCTTCGAGGGTTTCGGCCGGGTGGACGTTGGTGCAGTACGCGAGGTGGACGACGGATCCGTCGGGGTGGCGGAAGCGCATGGCCTCACTCCCCGCCGCGGAGGATGGAGTTGCCCTCGTGGAGCGCCTGCGGGGCCGGGGTGTCCAGGTGGAGGCGGCCGCTCTGGCCGTAGAAGGCGACCGGGTTGCGCCACAGCACCTGGTCGACGTCGTCCTCGGTGAAGCCGGCGGCCAGCATCGCGTCGGCCACGCCGCGGGTCTTCAGCGGGTCGCTCCTGCCCCAGTCGGCGGCGGAGTTGACGAGGATGCGCTCGGTGCCGTGCAGCTTGAGGACGGCGATCATGCGGTCCTCGTCCATCTTGGTGTCGGGGTAGATGGAGAAGCCGGCCCAGCAGCCGCTGTCCAGGGCGTCCTTCACCGTCGTCTCGTTGAGGTGGTCGAGCACGACCAGCTCCGGGGCGAGGTGTGATTCGCGTACGACGTCGATGGTGCGGCGCAGACCGGCGAGCTTGTCGCGGTGCGGGGTGTGGACGAGTGCGGGCAGCCCGTGGTCGGCGGCGAGCTGGAGCTGGGCGGCCAGCGCGGTGTCCTCGGCCGGGGTCATGGAGTCGTAGCCGATCTCGCCGACGGCGACGACGGAGTCCTTGACGAGGTAGCGCGGCAGGGCGTCCAGCACCGGGGTGCAGCGCGGGTCGTTGGCCTCTTTGGGGTTGAGGGCGAGTGTGCAGTGGTGCGCGATGCCGTACTGGGCGGCGCGGAAGGGCTCCCAGCCGAGCAGGGCGTCGAAGTAGTCGAAGAAGCTGCTCGGTGAGGTGCGGGGCTGGCCGAGCCAGAAGGAGGGTTCGACGAGCGCCCGGACCCCGGCGTCGTACATCGCCTGATAGTCGTCCGTGGTGCGGGACGTCATGTGGATGTGGGGGTCGAAGATGCGCATCAGGACTCCTCCGATGGGGCCGTTGAGGCCGTGGGGGCGGCGGGACCGGGGGCTGCGGGGCCGGTGGTGGCGGTGCCGGTGGTGCCGGCGCCGGGGGCCGTGAGGGCGAGTACGTGGTGCAGGTCGGCGGGGACGGGGCGGTTCGCGGCGATGCGCTCGGCCGCGTAGTCGCCCAGCATCCGGGCGAGTTCCGCGTCGCCCCGGGCGCGCCGGGCCAGCTGGTCGACGGCGTCGACGGGGACGCCGGTGAAGAGGCATTTGAGGACGGCGTGGCGCCAGTTGTGCGGGTCCAGGTGCTCGCCGGCGTACGGGCCGACGGCGGCGGCGATCAGCGTGGTGTCGTTGGCACGCAGGGCGTCCTCGACGAGGGCGACGGCGGTGGCGCCGAGGCCCAGTGCGGGCAGCGCGAGCAGCACGGCGCGCCGTTCGGCGGCGGTGCCCTGTTCGTAGAGCCGGGTCACGGCGTCGAGTCCGGCGCGGGCCCCGGTGAGCAGCAGGACGCGTACGGAGTCGCCGCGTTCGAGTCCGCAGTGCCGGCCGGCCGCGGCGTAGCGCAGTTCCCACGGGGGGACGGCGTAGGCGTTGGCGGTGGGTCCGGTGTCCGGGTGGGCGGCGGCGTGGGCGGCCTCGGCGAGGGCTTCGTCGAGCCAGGCGCGGGCGGCGCCCCCGAGCTGTGCGTCGAGTTCCTTACGGGTCAGCAGCGGGGCGTCCGGCGGGGTCTTCGGCATGGCGTGGCTCCCTTCGGCGGGCTGGCGGTTCGGCGGGCTAGTGGCTCGACGGACCGTGCTTGCGGAGGAACTCGATGGAGATTTCGGCGAGTTCGGGGCCCGCGTGGGAGTGGCGGGGCAGTTCGACGACGGTGAGCCCCTGGTATCCGCTGTCGCCCAGGGCGTCGAGGGCGGCGAGTACGGGCGGGAAGTCGATCTCCCCCTCGCCGAAGGGCAGGTGTTCATGGACGCCGCGGCGCATGTCCTCGATCTGGACGTGCCGCAGCCAGGGGGCCGCGTCGGTCACGCAGTCGACCGGCGAGGCCTGCTCCATGCACTGGCAGTGGCCGATGTCGAGGGTGAGTCCGAGCGGTTCCGGGTCGCCGCACAGTGCGCGCAGGTGGTGGAAGTCGGAGAGATAGGAGAGGAGATGTCCGGGCTCCGGCTCGATGGCCAGCGGCACCCCGGCCCGCTGCGCCGCGTCGATGACCGGGGCGAGCGCGCCGGTCAGCCGGTCCCAGCCGGTCCCGGCATCGGTGCCCAGGGGCATGACCCCGCTGAAGCAGTGCACGGCGTGGGCGCCGAGTTCGGCGGCGACGTCCACGGCCCGCACGAGCAGCCCGGTTCTGGCCGCCCTGGCCTCGGGGTCCGGGTCGAGCAGGGACGGGCCGTGCTTGCGGCGCGGGTCCAGGACGTAGCGGGCCCCGGTCTCCACGGTGACGCCGAGCCCCAGCTCCTGGAGCCGGGCGGCGACCCGTCGGGTGCGGGCGGCCAGGTCCGGGCCCATCGGGTCGAGGTGCATGTGGTCGAGGGTGAGGCCGACGCCGTCGTAGCCGAGGTCCGCGAGGAGGCCGAGCGCGTCGTCCAGGCGGAGGTCGGTGAGTCCGTTGGTGCCGTAGCCGAGGCGGATCGTCATGTGAGGCTCACCTTCCGGGCGAGGCTGCGGGCGAGCGGGACGAGGCCCATGACGGCGAGCGCGGTGCCGGAGGCGCCGGCCCGGGTGGCGAGGGCGGCCTGGAGCGGGATCATCGCCCGGATGCCGCCGCCGACGGCGCGCTGGGTGAGCGGTGGCGACGGGTTGAGCGCGGCGTGCACGAGCGGGCGGCCGGCGGTGCGCAGGTAGGCGCCGGTGAGCGCGGTGAGCAGGAGCCGGGCGGGGGCCGACGCCCGCTCCCCCTTCCCCGGCCGCTCCCGCACGGTCGCGGCGCCGAGTGCGGCGACCGCTGTGAGGGCGGCGAGGGGTGCGGCGGTGGAGCCGCCCTGTGCCTCGTGGCGCGAGACGGCGGTGACCGCGTAGGTGTGCGCCGTCAGCAGGGCGGCGGCGGGGAGCGCGGCGGGCACGGTACGGGCCGGGGGCGGGGTCGCGGAATCGGGGGTGGTGGTGGCGGTGACGGATGCGGTCGTACTGGCCGTCGCGGTCGCCGTCGCGCCGAGGAGGAGGTCCAGGCCGCGGGCCGCCGCCATCGCCGCCGGGCCCGCCGGGGTGTGCTTCAACCGCAGGTCGTACGCCCAGACCGTCGCCGCGAGGCCGGTGGCCACCGTAAGGGCCGGGCGGCCCGCGCGGGCGGCGAGGGCCAGGCCCGCAGCGGTCAGCGCACCGGCGGCGGTGAGCGCCGCGCGGGGGGTGATCCGGCCCGAGGGGATCGGCCGGTGCGGGCGGTCCACGGCGTCCTCTTCGCGGTCGGCCCAGTCGTTGAGGGCCATGCCCGCCTCGTACAGACAGAGCGAGGCGCCGACGGCGAGGGCGGTGGAGCGGCCTGGGCGGCGGCCGACGGCTGCCGCGCCCGCCAGCGCGTCGCCCGGCACGGTGAACAGCGCGGAGACCCTGAGCAGTTCCGCCCAGGCGCGTACCGTCACTTCTCGCCCCGCAGCCGCTCCGCGAAGGAGAGCAGCGCCAGGTACTGGGCGGAGAGGGCGGCGGGGCCGCCGTCCGGGTCCTTGAAGTAGAAGCCGAGTTCGGGGCGTGGCCCGGTCAGGCCCACCTCGTGGGCGCGCGCCAGCAGCCGTGCCAGGTCGAGGACCAGGGGCGCGGCGAGTGCCGAGTCGCAGCCCTGCCAGGTGGTCTGGAGGACCATGCGGGCGCCGAGGAACCCGTCGAACGCGATGTGGTCCCAGGCCGTCTTCCAGTCCCCGAGCGCCGGCACGTCGTCGATGTGGACCTCGCCCTCGGGGGCGGCGCCGAGCGTGTCGGCCAGGACGCGTTCCTTGCCGGCGTTCTTCGCGGCGGCCGCCGCCGGGTCGGCCAGTGCCGCCCCGTCGCCGCCGCCGAGCAGGTTGGTGCCGGACCAGGCCCGTACCGGCAGGGCCCGCTGGACGAACATCGGGGCGAGCACGGAGCGCAGCAGGGTCTGGCCGGTCTTGCCGTCGCGGCCCGCGTGAGGAAGTCCGCACGCCGCGACGGCGGCCTGGAGGGCGGGGGTGCGCAGCCCGGTGGAGGGGGTGAAGTTGACGTAGGGGCAGCCGGCTCGGAGGGCTGCTGCGGCGTAGAGGGCGCTGGCGGGCAGCCGCCGGGCGCCGGGCTCGGGGGCCGGCTCGGTGGAGGCGACGTTGATGACGACGGTCCTGGCCAGGCCACCCCGGCGGGTGAAGTCGGTGAGGTCGGCGGCGAACGCCGTGACGAGTTCCTCGTCCGTGCGGGTGTCGCCGGGGAGCGGTCCGCCGGGGCGGATCTCGGCGTCGGCCGCGGCGAGTTCGGATTCCACCGCGGAGGGCAGGCCGTGCGGCAGCACTCCCCCGGCGGCGAGCACTTCGGCGCGTTTGGGAAGTGGGCAGTCCAGGGTGTCGTGCCCGCCGAAGACCAGCGAGCCGACGGGTGGCAGACCGCTCTCGGCGAACGGTGCGGTCTCGGTGACCATGCCGGCGGCCGGGTGGAGGCCCGCCGCGACCGCTGCGCACCCCGCCGTGGCGGTGGTGGCGACGGAGCCGCGTGCTCCGATGAACCAGACTCCGGTACGAACGGCGTGTGCTGACACGGGATGCCTCCCTGGCTGGGGGTCCTGGCGGTGCAGAGCTGGTGGCGCTGTGCCTGAGGGGATGGGGACGGGGGTGCGGACGGCGGGCGGGGTGTGGTGTCCCGCCCGCCCGCCGTCCGGACGGTGGCCCTATGCGGAGGGCAGTTCCTTCAGCTGGATGTTGCGGAAGGACACCTGGTCGTCGGCCCCGTGGTTCTGGAGGCCGATGTAGCCGTCCTTGAGGCTTCGGGCCGGGTCGGTGTTGGTGAAGTCGTTGATCTTCACTCCGTTGAGGAAGATCTGGAGCCGTTCACCCTGGACCTTGATCTCGTAGCTGTTCCACTGGCCGGGCGGCCTCAGCACCTGGTCGCGTGCCTTGATGTTGGCCGACTTGAAGGTGTAGACGGCGCCGGTGGTGCGGTCGGGGGCGTCGGTGGCGTCGATCTGGACCTCGTAGCCGTTGTCGACCGCGGACCAGGGGTCGTCGGACTCCGGGAAGCCGACGAAGACTCCGGAGTTGTCGTCGCCCGACAGCTTCCAGTCGAGCTTCAGGGAGTACGACTTCAGCTCCTTGGCCTGGTAGGTGAGCAGGCCCATGCCGCCTTCGGAGCGCAGTTCACCGTCGACGACGTTGAACTTGCCGGGGCCCGCCTGCTTCCAGCCTTCGAGCGTCTTGCCGTTGAAGAGCGAGCGGTAGCCGGTGTCCGGCTTGCAGTCGGCCTTCACCTGGCCGGCCGCGTAGCGCAGCCCGCCGGAGAGGACCTTGCGGAAGTCGGGGTCGGCGTACGACTCCTTGGTGTGGCCGAGGCCGGTGTAGAAGGAGCGGCCGCCCTGGTAGCTCTGGCACCAGGTGATCGGGTGGTCGCCCTTCATGTTGCCGCCGGTGTAGGTCGTCTCGTCGAGGGTGGCGAGGACCTTGACCTTGCCGCGCGGGTTGGTGCGGTAGTTGTACAGCTCGTCGGTGCGGTCCCAGGCCTCGCCCAGGTGTGCGGTGGCCGGGTTCTTGTGGTCCTCGACCCGGACGGTGACGGGCTGGATGGCGGGGTGGCTGTCGAAGTACGCGCCGACGAGTCCGCCGTAGAACGGCCAGTCGTACTCGGTGTCGGCGGCGGCGTGCACGCCGACGTATCCGCCGCCGGTGGTCACGAAGTTCTCGAACGCCTTCTGCTGGTCGGCGTTGAGGACGTCACCCGTGGTCGACATGAAGACCACGGCGTCGTAGCGGGCCAGGTTGGAGGTGGTGAACTGGCCGGCCTCCTCCGTCGCGTCGACCGTGATGTTGCTGTCCTTGCCGAGTTCCTTCAGTGCGGCGACGCCCTCGGGAATCGCGTCGTGGCGGAATCCGGCGGTCTTGGAGAAGACCAGGACCCGCTTGGCGGTCTTGTCGGGCGGGGTGTTGGAGAACTCGAAGTCATCGAGGTCGTAGAGCGCTCCGTCGCCTCCCTTGAAGACCAGGAAGAGCTCGGTGGCCTTCTTCGGGACGCCGCGCAGGGGTACGTCGATGTCCTGGAAGACCTCCCAGCCGCCGGTCACCGGGACGGGTGCGGAGCCGAGGATCTTTCCGTCGGCCGAGCCCGAGCGGACTTCGAGGAAGCCGCCCGCCCCGCCGGAGGCGATCCGGGCGGTGAGCTTGGTGGAGTCTCCGAGGATGTACGGCTTGAAGGAGATCCAGTCGCCGTTGTCGATGTCGCCGACGGTCTTGCCGCCCTCGGCGTTCGCCTTGTCGTAGACCTTGATGCCGGACGAGTTGTTGAAGTGCTCGGCCTGGCGGTGGCGCGGCTGGAGCTGCGACTGGTCGTGACCGGTCAGCGCGGCCTGGCCGCCGCCCCCGCCATCGGTGTAGGAGGCGTCGATGACTCCGAAGATGTTGGCGTTGGGGTCGTGCCCGCCGTCCATCTCCGTCTTGATGGTGCCGGTGCAGCCGTGCGCCGAGGTGATCGGGTGGCCGTGGCTGTCGTGGCCGAGGACGAAGCGGACCTCGACCTTGGAGCAGTCGATCGTGCCGTCCTCGGGATCGGTCACGTTGACCTTGAACGGGATCTCGTCGCCGAAGGTGAACAGCTGTCCGTCACCGGGGAGTTCGAGGCTCACCTTCGGTGCGGTGTTGCCGACGGTGACGTGGACGCTCGCCTTGCCGGTGCGTCCGGTCGGGTCCTTCGCGGTGACGGTCGCGGTGTAGGTGCCGTTCTTCTTGTACGTGTAGGCGGGGTTGGCGTCCGTGGAGGTGCCGCCGTCGCCGAAGTCCCAGGCGTACGTCAGGGCGTCGCCGTCCGCGTCCGAGGTGCCGGCCGAGGAGAACTTCACCTTGAGGGGTGCGGTGCCCGAGGTCTTGCTGGCCGAGGCCTCCGCGATCGGGGAGCGTCCCCCGGTGGCGTTCTCGATGCGGTAGAGCGCCGAGTTCTCGTCGCCGCCGAACCAGGAGAGGCCGTAGTCCAGGACGTAGAGCGCTCCGTCGGGCCCGAAGGCCATGTCCATGATCTGGGTGCCGGACCACGGGATGTCGTTGATCGACTCAACCTTGCCGTCGGCGTCCTGCTCGATGCGCTTGATCCACTGGCGGCCGAACTCACCGGCGAAGAAGTCGCCGTCGTACGCCTCCGGGAACTTCACGGGCGAGTCGAGGTCGGCGTCGTAGTGGTAGACCGGTCCGCCCATCGGGGACTCGGAACCGGTGCCGAACTCCGGGACGGAACCGCCGTCGTACGGGATCCAGGCGGCCTGCGCCGGGGGCAGGTCGACGATGCCGGTGTTGTGCGGCGAGGTGTTCTTCGGGGCCGCGCAGTCGAAGGCGGCGCCGGACTGCTTGGTCGCGAAGTCGTAGTCGATGAACGGGTCGTTGTCGCCGGTGCAGAACGGCCAGCCGAAGTTGCCGGCCTTGGTGACCCGGGCGAACTCGACCTGTCCGGCCGGTCCGCGCTTCGGGTCGGCGGCTCCGGCGTCGGGCCCGTAGTCACCGACGTAGATGATGCCGGTCGCCTTGTCGATGCTGAAGCGGAACGGGTTGCGGAAGCCCATCGCGTAGATCTCGGGGCGGGTCTTGTCCGTGCCCGGGGCGAAGAGGTTGCCGTCCGGGATGGTGTACGAGCCGTCCTCGGCGACCTTGATGCGGAGGATCTTGCCGCGCAGGTCGTTGCTGTTGCCGGCGGAGCGCCGGGCGTCGAACGCCGGGTTGCGGTCGGGGCGCTCGTCGATGGGGGTGAACCCGTCGGAGGCGAAGGGGTTGGAGTCGTCGCCGGTCGACAGGTACAGGTTGCCCTGCGCGTCGAAGTCGATGTCGCCGCCCACGTGGCAGCACATGCCGCGGGACGTCTTGACGTCGAGGACCTTCTTCTCGCTGCCCAGGTCGAGGGTGCCGTCCTCCTTGAGGACGAAGCGGGAGAGCCGGTTGACGCCGTCGAACGGGGCGAAGTCGGCGGCGGTGCCGGTCTCGGGGGCGTCGCCGTCGGGGGTGTCCAGCGGGGGTGCGTAGTAGAGGTAGATCGCCCGGTTCTCGGCGAAGTCCGGGTCGACGCCTACGCCCTGGAGGCCTTCCTCGTCGTGCGAGTAGACGGGGATGGTGCCGGCGATGCTGGTGTTGCCCGAGCTGTCGGTGAGCCGGAGCTCGCCGCTGCGCGAGGTGTGCAGCACGCTGAGGTCGGGGAGGACGGCGAGGGTCATGGGCTCGCCGGTCTCGGCTGCGCCCTTGGCGAGGGTCACCTGCTGGAAGTCCTCGGCGGCCGGGGCCGGGGCGGGCTCCTCGTGGGCGGTGGCGATGCCCGATGTGCCCAGGCTGAGGGTGGCGGCGGCGAGCAGTGCGCCGGTGAACAGGGCGAGGGATTTACGGACGCGGAGCCGTGATCCGGTCCTGCTTCGGGTTCTGTGCACGAGTTGTCCTCCGGAGAGTGCCGGTTGTACGGGCGGGTGCGGGTGCTGCCGTGCCGTTCCGCGCGGGGACTGCCGCGCAGGTCAGTCGGGGCCTGTGCGGCCCCGGTGACGAGAGTCATGTCGTGTACACGTTCTGGACGGTAGACCTGTTCGTCCTGGCTGGAAAGCCCTTGTGCAGCGGTCTTGTTGAACTTTTTCCTTGGTCAGGACAAAGCAGGGTGAGGGCAGGACGGAGCGGCCCGGCGGCGTACCACGTGCCGCCGGGCACGGTGTCTTCCCCCTACTCGCCCCGCCCCCGGCCGGGGGCTTCCTGAGCCGGGCCGGCGACTGAGGCGCGGGGGCCCGGGGGCGGAGCCTCCGGAGAGGGCCCGCCCCCGGGGCGCCTCAGTCCTTGCCGCCGAACGCCGCGTCGAACGACGCGCTCGGCGGGTCGAAGTCGAACCGCTTCAGCGAGGCCAGCGCCTCCGGCGCGCCCGTGAGGCGGTCCATGCCGGCGTCCTCCCACTCCACGGAGACCGGTCCGTCGTACTCGATGGACCGCAGCATCCGGAAGACGTCCTCCCACGGCACGTCGCCGTGCCCGGCCGAGACGAAGTCCCAGCCGCGCCTCGGGTCGCCCCACGGCAGATGCGAGCCCAGCCGGCCGTTGCGGCCGTCCAGCCGCTTGCGGGCCTCCTTGCAGTCGACGTGGTAGATCCGGTCCCGGAAGTCGTAGAGGAAACCGACCGGGTCCAGGTCCTGCCAGACGAAGTGGCTGGGGTCGAAATTCAGCCCGAAGGCCGGCCGGTGGCCGACGGCCTCCAGCGCGCGGTGCGTGGTCCAGTAGTCGTACGCGATCTCGCTCGGGTGCACCTCGTGGGCGAACCGCACCCCCTCCGCGTCGAACACGTCCAGGATCGGGTTCCAGCGCTCGGCGAAGTCCTCGTAGCCCCGTTCGATCATGTGCGGCGGGACCGGCGGGAACATCGCCACCAGGTGCCAGATCGACGAGCCGGTGAAGCCGATGACCGTGTCGACCCCGAACGCGGCGGCCGCCCTCGCGGTGTTCTTGATCTCCTCGGCAGCCCGGCGGCGCACCCCTTCGGGCTCCCCGTCCCCCCAGATCCGGGCGGGCAGGATGCCCTGGTGGCGCTCGTCGATCGGGCTGTCGCAGACGGCCTGGCCGACCAGGTGGTTGGAGACCGCCCAGCACTTCAGCCCGTACTTGTCGAGCAGCTGGTGCCGGCTCTCCAGGTAGCCGGGATCGGCCAGGGCCTTGTCCACCTCGAAGTGGTCGCCCCAGCAGGCCAGTTCGAGGCCGTCGTAGCCGAAGTCACGGGCGTGCCGGCAGACCTCCTCCAGGGGCAGATCGGCCCACTGACCGGTGAAGAGGGTGAAGGGACGGGGCATGCGCAGGACCTCCTAGAGCTGTGCGGTCGGTTGTACGGGGGTGTGCACGGAGTTCTTCGCGGCGCTCTCCTCCACCGCCGCCAGCACCCGCTGCACCTGGAGCCCGTCCGCGAAGGACGGTGTGGGCGGGCCGTTCTCCGCGATGGTGCGGACCACGTCCCGGGCCTGGTGGATGAAGGTGTGCTCGTACCCGAGGGCGTGGCCCGGCGGCCACCAGGCCTCCAGGTAGGGATGCTCGGGCTCGGTGACCAGGATCCGCCGGAAGCCGGCCGTGGTGGCGGGCTCGGTGTGGTCGTGGAAGGACAGCTCGTTGAGCCGTTCCAGGTCGAAGGCGAGCGAGCCCAGCTCCCCGTTGATCTCGAGGCGCAGCGCGTTCTTCCGGCCGGCCGCCATCCGCGTCGCCTCGAAGGAGGCCACCGCGCCGGAGGCGAGCCGCCCCGTGAAGAGCGCGGCGTCGTCCACCGTGACCGCTCCTCGCGCGGCGGTGTCCGCGATCCCGGCCAGGCCGTTCGACGAGCCGTTCTGCAGGGGCCGTTCGCGCACGAAGGTCTCGGTGACCGCGGACACCCCGACCAGCAGCTCCCCCGCGAGGAACTGGGCGAGGTCGACGATGTGCGCCCCGAGGTCGCCGAGCGCGCCCGAGCCCGCGTGTTCCCGCTCCAGCCGCCAGGTGAGCGGCGAGGCGGGATCGACCAGCCAGTCCTGGAGGTAGGTGGCGCGTACGTGCCGCAGGGTGCCGAGCCGCCCCTCCGCGATCAGCTTCCGGGCATAGGTGATGGCGGGCACCTTGCGGTAGTTGAAGCCGACCACCGCCACCTGGCCGCGGGCGGCGGCGCGCGCCGCCGCCTCGGTCATGGCCTCGGCCTCCGCGACCGTGTTGGCGAGCGGCTTCTCGCACAGCACGTGCTTGCCCGCCTCCAGGGCCGCGATGGCGATCTCCGCATGGCTGTCGCCCGGGGTACAGATGTCGACGAGCTGCACGTCGTCCCGGGCGATCAGGGCCCGCCAGTCGGTCTCGGCCGCCGCCCAGCCGTGCCGGTCGGCGGCGGCCTCGACCGCCTTGCGGTCGCGTCCGCAGATCGCGGCGAGAGCGGGCCGCATCGGCAGCTCGAAGACGTGGCCGGCCGTGCGCCACCCCTGCGAGTGCGCGGCGCCCATGAACGCGTATCCGACCATGCCGACCCCGAGCGTGGGCACGCTCGGCATCGGCCGGTACGTCGGCGGCGCCGCCGCCTCCTGCTCCGTCTCTTCCCTACGGGCCATCCGGACTTCCTCCTCATCGGTGGTTCGGTGGGTGCGGCGGGAGGGTCAGCACCCTCCCGCGGGGCTGCTCAGTTGAAGCCCGTCGGCAGGTACTGGTCGATGTTCTCCTTGGTGACCACCGCGGAGTAGAGCGTGAGGTTGGTCGGGATCTCCATCTCGGAGAGTCCGGCGACACCCTTGCCCTGGCCGAGCGCGCGGGCCAGGTCGACGGCCGAGGCGGCCATCGTCGGCGGGTAGAGCACGGTGGCCTTCAGGACACTGTTGCCGGCCTTGATGGCGTCCATCGCGGACTTGGCGCCGGCCCCGCCGACCATCAGGAACTCGTCCCGGCCCGCCTGCTCGATGGCGCGCAGCGCGCCCACGCCCTGGTCGTCGTCGTGGTTCCACAGCGCGTCGAACTTCTTCTGCGCCTGGAGGAGCTGCGCCATCTTCGCCTGGCCGGACTCGACGGTGAAGTCGGCCGCCTGACGGGCCACCAGCTTGATGTTGGAGTAGTTCTTCAGCGCGTCCGCGAAGCCCTGGCTGCGCTGCTTGGTCAGCTCCAGGCTGTCGATGCCGGCGAGCTCGACGACCTTGGCGTTCGGCTTGTCCTTGAGCTGCTCGCCGATGTAGGTCCCGGCGTTGAGTCCCATGCCGTAGCTGTCGCCGCCGACGTAGCAGCGGTAGGCCTGCGGGGAGGCGAAGATGCGGTCCAGGTTGACGACGGGGATACCCGCGCGCATCGCCTCCAGGCCGACCTGGGTGAGCGCCTTGCCGTCGGCCGGCAGGATGATGAGGACGTCGACCTTCTTGTTGATGAGGGTCTTGACCTGGCCGATCTGGGCGGCGGTGTCGTTGGAGCCCTCGGTGGTCTCCAGCGTGATCTCGGAGTACTTCTTCGCCCGCGACTTCGCGTTCTCGTTGATCGCGTTGAGCCAGCCGTGGTCGGCCTGCGGACCGGCGAAGCCGATGGTGAGGGGCTTGCCCGGCTTGTCGTCGGCGGCGGGCGCGTTGCTCTGCGCCGCGGTGTCCTTCTCCTTGGGGTCGTTGCTGGTGCAGGCGCTGAGGAAGGCACCCGCGGAGACCGCCGCGGTCCCGAAAAGCAGTCCTCTTCGGCTGGTTTCTGGCATGGCTGTCAAACCCTTCATCCGTGCGTGGGCATGCGGAACAGGCGGGAAAGGATGGCGAGTTGACTAAAAGTCAGGTATCCCGGTGGGCCGACGTGCGGCTCTGGACCAGTACGGCGGCGACGATGATCGCGCCCTTGGCGATCTGCTGGACGTCGCTCTGCAGGTTGTTGAGCGCGAAGATGTTGGTGATGGTGGTGAAGACGAGGACACCCAGCACGGAGCCGACGATGGTGCCCCGGCCGCCGGTGAGCAGGGTGCCGCCGATGATCGCGGCGGCGATGGCGTCCAGCTCGTACAGGTTGCCGTTGGTGTTCTGCCCCGAGCCGGACAGGATGATCAGCATGAAGGCGGCGATGCCGCAGCAGAGTCCGGACAGCAGGTAGAGGTAGAGGCGCTGGCGCCGTACGTCGATGCCCGCCAGCCGGGCCGCCTCCGCGTTGCCGCCGACGGCGACGGTGCGGCGGCCGAAGGTCGTACGGTTCAGCAGCAGCCAGCCGATGACGGTGACCACCGCGAACATCATGACCAGCGGCGGGATGCCGAGGACGTAGGAGCCGGGCAGGCCGAGGTCCAGGACGGACTTGACGGTGACGATCTGGGTCTTGCCGTCGGTGATCAGCAGGGCCATGCCCCGGGCGGAGGCGAGCATCGCCAGTGTCGCGATGAACGGCACCAGCCGGCCGTACGCGATGAGCACGCCGTTGATCAGTCCCGCCCCGAGGCCGACGAGCATCGCGGTGAACAGGATGCCCACGAAGCCGTATTCCTGGGTGGCCAGGGTGGTCGCCCAGACCGAGGCGAGGGCGACCATGGCGCCGACGGACAGGTCGATGCCGCCGCTGGTGATGACGAAGGTCACCCCGACGGTCACCACGCCGATGACCGAGGCCTGGGTCAGGATCAGCTGAAGGTTCCCGGTGTCCAGGAAGGCGTCGGGCTCGGTGATCGCGCCGACGACGATCAGTGCGGCGAGAACGCCCAGCAGCGAGAGGCTGCGCAGGTCGACGCGCAGCCCGAGGGCTCGCGGGGACCTGTCCTTCTTCGACGGGGGCGCGGGGACGGATACGGGCGCGGCGCCCTTGTCCGGCCCGCTCTGCTGTGCCGAGGAGACGGGCTGCGTCATGACGTCGGGCTCCCTTCCATCACGAGGTCGAGTACGCGGTGCTCGTCGAGCTCCGTGGCGTCCGCCGTATGCACGACGTGACCCTCACGGAGCACCAGCACCCGGTCGGCGAGGCCCAGGACTTCGGGCACTTCGCTGGAGACGAGCAGTACGGCGAGGCCTTCGTCGGCCAGCCGGCGGATCACGGCGTAGAGCTCGGCGCGGGCGCCGACGTCCACTCCGCGGGTCGGTTCATCGAGCAGCAGCACCCGGCAGCCGCGCAGCAGCCAGCGGGCCAGGACCGCCTTCTGCTGGTTGCCCCCGGAGAGCGTGCGGACGGGGGCGTCCGGGTTGTCGGGGCGCAGCGAGAGCTCGCGGGTGGCGGCGCGGGCCGCCTTGCGCTCGGCGCCCCGGTCCAGCCAACCGCCCCTGGAGAAGCGGGACATGGTCGACACGGAGACATTGCGGGTAACGGATTCGAGCATCAGCAGGGCCTGCGCCTTGCGTTCCTCGGGGGCGAGGCCGATGCCGGCCGCGACGGCGGCGCGGACACTGCCGGGCCGCAGGGGCTTGCCGGCGACGGTGACCTGTCCGGCGGTGGCGCGGCGGGCTCCGTAGATGGTCTCCAGGATCTCGGAGCGCCCGGAGCCGACGAGCCCGGCCAGGCCGACGATCTCGCCGGGCCTGAGTTCCAGGTCGACCGGGGCGAACTCGCCCTTCCTGGTGAGGCCTTCGACCCTGAGCACCGGCTCGGCCACGCTGCTCGCGGCCGCGGTGTCCGGCCTCGGCGGGAAGACGTACTCGACATTGCGGCCGGTCATCATGGCAACGATGTCGCGCGTGGGTGTGGACTCGGCGGGCAGGCCCACCGCGACGGTCCTGCCGTCCTTGATCACGGTCACCCGGTCGCCGATCCGGCGGATCTCCTCCAGCCGGTGGGAGATGTAGACGACGGCGACCCCGTCGGCGGTCAGCGAGGCGACGATCCGGAAGAGGTTGGACACCTCGTCGGGGTCGAGGGCCGCGGACGGTTCGTCCATCACGATGAGCCGTACGTCGTGGGAGAGCGCACGGGCCATCGAGACGATCTGCTGCTGCGCGGCGGAGAGTTCACCCACCGGACGGGCCGGGTCGATCTCCGGGTGCCCGAGGCGCTTCAGCAGCGCGGCGGCGGCGGTGCGGCCGTCCCGGGTGCGGACGACGAAGCCCGCAGTGGTCGGCTCGTGGCCGAGGAAGACGTTCTCGGCGACCGACAGCCCCTCCACCAGGTCGAGTTCCTGGTAGATGGTGGCGATCCCGAGGCGCATCGCGGTGATGGGCGTCTTGAGCACAGCGGGTGAGCCGCGCCAGATGATCTCGCCGTCGTCGGGCTGGTGGGCCCCGGCGAGCACCTTGATGAGGGTGGATTTGCCCGCCCCGTTCTGGCCGAGCAGACAGTGGACCTCGCCGGCCTGGACTTCCAGGTCGACGCCGTCCAGGGCGCGCACGCCGGGGAAGGACTTGGTGATGCCGGACATGGTGAGCAGGGGTGGTTCTGGAGCCATGACAAATCCCCTCGGCGGGTGCCGGTGAGCGGGCAGGGCGAAGTACGGTCCCGGGGTTCACCCGGACCCCGGCCGCTGGCGCGGGGCGGTGCCTTTCTTGCCGGCCGGCCGAGGATCGGTCCGGCGGGAGGCGGATCGGACGGGAGAGCGATCAGGCGGGAGAGCGATCGGGCGGATGGTGCGCGGCTCTTGCACGTGCTGCGGCCCGGTGAGCAGGCCGGTGGTGCCGGTTTCGGGCCGGTGGTGCCGGGGTCAGGCCGGTGAGAAGAGGTGGTCGCTGATGAGCCTGGCCGCGCCGATCACTCCGGCGGCGGGTCCCAGCTCGCCCAGCACGATGGGGAGGTTGCCGGTCGCCAGTGGCAGTGACTGCCGGTAGACCTGGGTCCGGACGCTGGCCAGCAGCGTGTGACCCAGTCCGGTCACACCGCCGCCGATCACCACCAGACCGGGGTTGAAGAAGCTGACGAGTCCCGCGATGACCTGCCCGACCCGGTTTCCGCCTTCGCGGATCAGGTCGAGCGAGGTGGCGTCGCCCGCGGCCGCGGCGGCGGCGACGTCGACGGCGGTGAGTTTCCCGGACGCCGACAGCCTGGCCGCGAGCTCCGTCGACTGCCCGGCGCGGGCGGCGTCCTCGGCGTCGCGGGCCAGTGCGGCGCCGCTGAAGTGCGCTTCCAGGCAGCCCCGGTTGCCACAGGCGCAGGGGCGCCCGTCCGGTTCGACCTGGATGTGGCCGATGTCGCCCGCACTGCCCGTCGTACCGCGGTGGACCTCTCCGCCGACGACGATGCCGCAGCCGATACCGGTGCCGATCTTGACGCAGAGGAAGTCGCCCACGGAGCGTGCGACGCCCGCGTGCTGCTCCCCCATGGCCATCAGGTTCACGTCGTTGTCGACCATCACGGGGCAGCCCAGCTCCTGGCTGAGCGCCTCGCGGACCGGGAAGCCGTCCCAGCCGGGCATGATCGGCGGTGCGACCGGGATCCCCTCGGGGAAGCGGACCGGTCCCGGTACGCCGATCCCCGCGCCGTCGAACCCTTCGGCGAGCCCGGAGGCCCGGAGCTTGGCCGCCATGGACAGCACCTGCTCGAAGATGGCGACGGGGCCCTCGCGTACGTCCATGGGGTGGTTGAGGTGGCCCAGGACCTCCAGCTCCGCGTTGGTGACCGCCACGTCGACCGAGGTGGCGCCGATGTCGACGCCGAGGAAGCGCAGTGCCGGGGCGAGCCGGATGTTGTGCGAGCGACGCCCGCCGCGGGATGCGGCGAGTCCGTCGGCCACCACAAGGCCGGTCTCCAGCAGTCTGTCCACCTCGACGGCGAGCTTGGAGCGGGAGAGATCGACCTGATCCCCCAGCTGTGCCCGTGAGTTGGGCCCGCCGTCGCGCAACAGCCGAAGCAGTCGCGCCTGATGCGCATTCGCGGGTCGTGCCGTCATACGTCTCACGCGCCCCTCCCCGCCACATCGGCCTGTCCGTCGGGCTTTGGAGGGGAACGTAGCAGCGCTTGCCCGGAGTGGGAAGAAGTTGCGCAGGAATCCACCACAACTTTCTCCACCCTGAGGACAAAGGGGTGCGGGCGCCGGCCCCGGAGGGCGGGTACCGGCCGCCGCCGGCGCCGGGCACGACGATGCCCCCGATCGCCGGACGGGCTGATTCCTCAGCCGGCGTTCGAGGGCACGGGAAGCGTGGAGGTCAGCCCTCCTGGCGCTGGTGGTAGCTCTGGCGGGTGTGCTCGGTGTGGGAGCGCATGACGGCCGTGGCCTGCTGCTCGTCGCGCGAGGAGATCGCGGCGATCAGCGCGCGGTGCTCGGTCCAGGAGCGGGTGCCCCGCTGACGGGCGACGGGGGTGTAGTACCAGCGGACCCGGCGGTCCACCTGGCCGGCCAGCTCGGCGAGGACGACGTTGCCGGCCAGCTCCATGACCTTGGCGTGGAAGGCGGCGTTGGTCGCCACCGCCAGGTCCACGTCGTCGTCGGCGACGGCCCGCTCACCCCTGGCGCACAGCTCCTCCAGGGCGGCGATGCCCGCGCTGCCGGAGTTGGCGGCGGCGAGCCGGGCGGCCTCGGCCTCCAGGAGCGTACGGACCGACAGCAGCTGGTCCGCCTCGTCCTCCGTGGGCTCATGGACGAACGCGCCCTGGGCGGGCCGCAGATCGACCCAGCCCTCGGTGTTGAGCCGCTGCAGGGCCTCGCGCACCGGCTGCCGGGACACCCCGAGATGGCCGGCCAGCTCGCTCTCGACCAGGTGCTGGCCGGGACGGAGCGCACGGGTGGTGATGAGTTCGAGAAGCGCCTCGTAGACCCGCTCACGCAGCGGACCGGGGCGTTCCAGCTTCGGCACGGTCCCTTGCGGCAGTCCTGCGGACAACATTGCGGTCCCCCTCCGAGCGACGAGCAATTGCTTATCGTCTACAGTCTACCGAGCACAAGTCCCCTCAGGGACAGCGGATCACCTGACCCGCGTAACTGAGGTTCCCGCCGAAGCCGAAGAGCAGCGCCGGCGCGCCCGTGGCGACCTCGCCCCGTTCCACCAGCTTGGACAGGGCCATCGGGATCGAGGCTGCGGACGTGTTGCCGGAGTCCACCACGTCCCGGGCGATGACCGCGTTGACGGCGCCGATCTTCCTGGCCACCGGTTCGATGATCCGCAGGTTGGCCTGGTGCAGAACCACCGCGGCGAGGTCCTCGGGGGTGAGCCCCGCCTTCTCGCACACCTTGCGGGCGATGGGCGGCAGCTGGGTGGTCGCCCAGCGGTAGACCGACTGCCCTTCCTGGGCGAAGCGCGGCGGCGTCCCCTCGATCCGTACCGCGTCCCCCATGCCGGGCACGGAACCCCACAGCACCGGGCCGATGCCCGGCCGGGCGGCCGAGCCGGAGTCGGCGACCACGACCGCGGCCCCGGCGCCGTCCCCCATCAGCACGCAGCTGGTGCGGTCGGTCCAGTCGACGATGTCGCCCATCTTGTCGGCACCGATCACGAGCGCGCGGGTGGCCGCTCCGGCGCGCACGGCGTGGTCGGCGGTGGCGAGGGCGTGGGTGAAACCGGAACAGACCACGTTGATGTCCATCACCGCGGGTGACGTCATGCCGAGGCGGGCGGCGACGCGGGCCGACATGCTCGGCGACCGGTCGATCGCGGTGGAGGTGGCGACCAGCACCAGATCGATGTCCGAGGGCTGGAGCCCGGCGGTGGCGAGCGCCTTGGCCGCAGCGTGTGCGGCCAGCTCGTCCACCGGCTCGTCGGGGCCACCGAGGTGACGGGTCTTGATGCCGACGCGGCTGGTGATCCACTCGTCACTGGTGTCCACCATGGCGGCCAGGTCATGGTTGGTGAGCACCTTGGCGGGCTGATAGTGGCCGAGCGCCACGACACGTGAGCCGGTCATATTCAGGTTCCCCTCGCTACATATGGCAGGAACCATCCAGTCTTGGTCGCTACCGACCGGTACAGAGGCACGTGATCCCACAGGAATACCGCTCGGCGATTGGAGGCTTGACAACAGCCTTGACCCGACAGACAGCATACTGTAGACAATATTCTGTCGACTTGACAGCGTCTCCTGTTCCGGTCCCGCGCTTCCCGGCGCACCCCGCTCTTCCGCTCCACCTCTCCGACCCGCTGTCCCGCTCCCTCCTGCTGTACTCCTCGCACTGCTTCCCCCGCTCCCGCCTCGCTCGGTCCCTACCGAACGGAGAGCCCCGTGAAAGTCGCAGTTGTCGGTGCCGGCGCGATCGGCGCCTATGTCGGGGCCGCGCTCCACCGCGCCGGCGCCGAGGTCCATCTCATCGCCCGCGGGCCCCATCTGGCCGCCATGCGCCGCGACGGCGTACGCGTCCTCAGTCCGCGCGGCGACTTCACCGCACGCCCGTCGGCCACCGACGACCCCTCGGAGGTCGGGCCCGTCGACTTCGTGTTCCTCGGGCTGAAGGCCAACTCGTACGCCGCGTCGGGCCCCCTGGTCCACCCCCTGCTGCACGACCGCACAGCGGTCGTCGCCGCCCAGAACGGCATCCCCTGGTGGTACTTCCACGGGCTCGCGGGCCCGCACGCCGGCCGCCGTATCAACAGCGTCGATCCGGCCGGCACGGTCAGCTCCACGCTGCCGCCCGAGCGGGCGATCGGCTGCGTCGTCTACGCGGCGACGGAGATCGAGGCACCCGGTGTCGTCCGCCACCTCGAAGGGACCAGGTTCTCCATCGGCGAGCCCGACCGGACCGTCTCCCGCCGCTGCCGGGAGTTCAGCGAGGCCATGGTCGCCGGCGGGCTCAAATGCCCGGTGGAGCCCGATCTGCGCAAGGACATCTGGATCAAGCTGCTCGGCAACATCTCGTTCAACCCGATCAGCGCCCTGTCCAGAGCCACCATGGGCCAGATCTGCCGCCACCCGGACACCCGCGCACTCGTCGGTTCGATGATGCGCGAGACCCTCGACGTCGCGGCCGCGGTCGGCTGCCGGCCCGGGATCTCCGTGGAGCGGCGCCTCGCGGGCGCCGAGCGCGTCGGTGACCACAAGACCTCCACCCTCCAGGACCTGGAGAAGGGCAAGCCCCTGGAACTCGACGTGCTGCTCGCGGCCGTCGTCGAACTGGCGGCCCTGGCCGGTGTCCCCGTACCGACCCTGCGCGCCGTGCACGCGCTCGCCGATCTCCTCGCCACCACCTCCTCGCCCGCCCCGGCCCCAGCAGGGAGCGCACCGTGAACAACAACCGCAAGCGACGTGAGCGCAAGCAGTACGAACGGCTGACGCACCCACTGGTCCGGGATCCGGACGGCACCCTGCGCCGGGCCGGCTGGGACGAGGCGCTGGCCCGCGCGGCTGCCGGGTTCCGGCAGACCCGGCAGGAGTACGGGCCCGACGCCTTCGCGATGCTCTCCTGCGCCCGCGCCACGAACGAGATGAACTACGTGGCGCAGAAGTTCACCCGGGTGGTGATGGGCACCAACAACGTGGACTCCTGCAACCGGACCTGTCACGCCCCCAGCGTCGCCGGCCTCTCAGCGGCGTTCGGCTCGGGCGGCGGCACCTCCTCCTACGAGGAGGTCGAGCACACCGATCTCATCGTGATGTGGGGCTCCAACGCCCGCTTCGCGCACCCGATCTTCTTCCAGCACGTGCTGAAGGGCATCCACAACGGCGCCCGCATGCACGCCGTCGACCCGCGCCGCACCTCCACGGCCGAGTGGGCGGAGAGCTGGCTCGGCCTGAACGTCGGTACGGACATCGCGCTCGCCCACGCGATCGGCCGCGAGATCATCCACGCCGGGCTGGTCAACCGGGCGTTCGTGGCCCGCGCGACAACCGGCTTCGAGGAGTACGCCGCGCTCGTCGAACCCTGGACGCTCTCGGCGGCCGAGAAGGTGACCGGGGTACCGGCCGAGGCGATCCGCGACCTGGCCCACGCCTACGCCACCGCCGAACGGGCCCAGCTGTGCTGGACGCTGGGCATCACCGAGCACCACAACGGCACCGACAACGTCCGCGCCCTGATCAACCTGTCGATGCTGACCGGCCACGTCGGCAGGTACGGCTCCGGCGTCCAGCCCCTGCGCGGGCAGAACAACGTGCAGGGCGGCGGCGACATGGGCGCCATCCCCAACAAGCTGCCCGGCTTCCAGGACATCCTCGACCCGCACTCCCGGCAGAAGTTCGAGCGGAGCTGGGACACGGTCATCCAGCCCCGGTACGGAATGACGCTCACCGAGATGTTCGAGTCGATGGAGAGCGGCGCACTGCGTGCGGTGTACTGCATCGGCGAGAACCCGGCCCAGTCGGAGGCCGACAGCGAACAGGCCGTACGGCGGCTGGAGGCCCTGGACCACCTGGTGGTGCAGGACATCTTCCTGACGAGGACCGCGGAGCTGGCGGACGTGGTGCTGCCCGCGACCGCCGCCTGGGCCGAGACGGACGGAACCACTACCAACAGCGAGCGCCGGGTGCAGCGGGTACGGGCGGCGCTGGTGCCGCCCGGCGAGGCCCGGGAGGACATCGACATCCTCTGCGCGCTCGCCGGACTCCTGGGCCACGACTGGAAGTTCACCGACGCCGAGACGGTGTGGAACGAGCTGCGCTCACTCTCCCCCGACCACTTCGGGATGACGTATGACCGGCTGGCGGAACACCAGGGGCTCCAGTGGCCCTGCCCCGACACGGACCGGCTGCCGTCGAGCTTCCTGCACGCCCGGCTCTGGGAGACCGATCCCGTGCGGCGCGGCCGGGCCGCCCCCTTCGGTCTCGTCCGGCACGATCCGCCGGTCGACCTCACCGACGAGGAGTACCCGCTGCGGCTGACCACGGGGCGGCGGCTGGACTCCTACAACACCGGTGTGCAGAGCGGTGGCTACGCCTCACCACTGCGGCGCGGCGAGTACATCGAGCTCTGCCCGGAGGACGCCGCCGCCTACGGGGTCGCGACCGGCGAGGAGGTCCGGGTGTCATCGCGGCGGGGCAGCGTCACCGCGCCGGTCTGGATCGAGGCCGGACTGCGGCCCGGACTCGCCTTCATGACGATGCACTTCCCCGACGAGGTCGACACCAACGTGCTGACGATCGAGGCGAACTGTCCGATCGCCGGCACCGCCGAGTTCAAGGCCTCCGCGATCCGGATCGAGAAGCTGGTGCCCGCATGGACCTGAAATTCACCGGCGCCACCCCCACGGACACCGAACGGCAGGCGGTGGACGCCCTGCTGGGCCCGCCGGCGTCCGGCTGGGAGGGAGCGGCCACCCGCAGCGACGAGGACCTGCGGTGGGCCAGGGGCGGCGCGGCGGCCGCCAAGGACCGGCGCGACCAGTTGCTGCCCGCCCTGCACGCGGTGAACGACCGGGTGGGCTGGATCAGCGAGGGCGCCCTGGACTACATCTGCCGCCGGCTGACGGTGGCCCCGGCCGAGGCGTACGGGGTCGCGACGTTCTACGCGATGTTCTCGCTGCGCCCCCGCCCGGCGAAGGTCCTCCACGTCTGCACGGACCTGGCCTGTGCCGCCCGGGGCTCGGCCGCGCTGGGCGCGGAGCTGACGGCGTCCCTGGCCCCGGCGGGCACACCGGTGCGGGGTGCGGTCTGGCAGGAGAGCCCCTGTCTGGGCCTGTGCGAAAGGGCCCCGGCCGCGCTGCTGCTCCGGGCGGGCGCCCCGCACACCGCCTCGGTCGTCGCCCCCGCCACCGCCGGAGCCCTCACCGACGCGGCCCGCGCCCCCGGGGCCGCCCCCGCCGGGCCCCCGCCCGAAGCCGCCGTCCCCCAGGCCGGCCGCCCCGGACTCGTTCTCCTCAGGCGCATCGGCACCACGGACCCCGCCTCCCTCGACGACTACCGTGCGAGCGGCGGCTACACCGCGCTGCGCCGCGCCTTCGCCCTGGGCCCCGCCGGCGTCATCCGGGAGGTGCTCGACGCGGGGCTCGTCGGCCGCGGCGGCGCCGCCTTCCCGACCGGCCGCAAGTGGGAGGCCACGGCGCAGCAGCCCGACACCCCGCACTACCTCGTCTGCAACGCCGACGAGAGCGAGCCGGGCACCTTCAAGGACCGGGTGCTGATGGAGGGCGACCCGTACGCCCTCGTCGAGGCAATGACCGTGGCCGGCTACGCGACCGGTGCCCGGCAGGGGTTCGTCTACCTGCGCGGCGAGTACCCCCTGGCGTACGAGCGGCTGAGCCACGCCCTGGACAGTGCCCGCACACGCGGCCTGCTCGGTCCCGACGTCCTGGGCCAGGGGTACGCCTTCGACATCGAGATCAGGCGGGGCGCGGGGGCGTACATCTGCGGCGAGGAGACCGCGATCTTCAACTCGATCGAGGGCCTGCGCGGGGAGCCGCGCTCGAAGCCGCCGTTCCCGGTCGAGAAGGGCCTGTTCGGGAAGCCGACGGCCGTGAACAACGTCGAGACGCTGGTCAACGTGCTGGCGATCCTGGAACACGGTGCCGCCGCCTACGCGGCCACCGGCACCGGCTCGTCCACCGGCACCAAGCTGTTCTGCGTATCGGGACAGGTGGCCCGGCCCGGGGTCTACGAGCTGCCGTTCGGTGCGAGCCTGCGGGAGCTGCTGGAGCTCGCGGGCCCGCCGCAGGATCTGCGCGCGGTGCTCCTGGGCGGGGCCGCGGGCGGGTTCGTCCGCCCCGGCGAGCTGGACATCCCGCTCACCTTCGAGGGGACCCGGGCCGCCGGCACCACGCTCGGCTCGGGCGTCGTACTGGTTCTGGACGGTTCGGTGGAGCTGCCGCGTGTCCTGCTGCGGATCGCGGAGTTCTTCCGGGACGAGTCGTGCGGCCAGTGCGTGCCCTGCCGGGTCGGCACGGTGCGCCAGGAGGAGGCGCTGCACCGGATCAAGGACCGTACCGGCGCCGCGGCCGCCGATGACATCGCCCTGCTGAGAGAGGTGGGGCAGGCCATGCGCGATGCCTCGATCTGCGGTCTGGGCCAGACCGCGTGGAATGCCGTCGAGTCCGCCATCGACCGTCTGGGGGTCTACAAGTGACCGCTGTTCCGTTGCGACTGCCGCGCCGGCTGATCGAGTTCACCCTGGACGGCCGGGAGACCCGGGTGCCCGAGGGATCGACGATCCTGGAGGCGTGCCGGGCCGCCGGCACGGACGTACCGACGCTCTGCCAGGGCGACACGCTCACCCCGAAGAACGCCTGCCGGGTGTGCGTCGTCGAGGTGGAGGGGGCCCGTACCCTCACCCCGGCGTGCTCGCGCCGGGCCGAGGCGGGAATGACGGTGCGTACCGACAGCGAGCGGGCCCGGCACAGCCGCAAGGTCGTGCTGGAGCTGCTCGCCTCGTCCACCGACCTGTCGACGACGCCCGGGGCCGCCGGGTGGATCAAGGAGTACGGGGCGGAGCCGGGCCGCTTCGGCGCCGACGCGGCCCGGGTCAACGAGGAGCCGAAGGTCGACAACGACCTCTACGTCCGGGACTACGACAAGTGCATCCAGTGCTACAAGTGCGTCGACGCGTGCGGCGAGCAGTGGCAGAACACGTTCGCCATCGCCATCGCGGGCCGCGGTTTCGACGCCCGTGTCTCCACCGAGCACGGGGTGCCGCTCACCGATTCGGCCTGTGTCTACTGCGGTAACTGCATCGAGGTCTGCCCGACGGGGGCGCTGTCGTTCAAGTCGGAATTCGACATGCGGGCGGCCGGGACCTGGGACGAACCGGCACAGACGGAGACCACCACTGTCTGCGCCTACTGCGGGGTGGGCTGCAACATCACGCTCCATGTGCAGGACAATGAGATCGTGAAGGTCACCTCGCCGCACGACAACCCGGTGACCCACGGCAACCTCTGCATCAAGGGCCGCTTCGGCTTCCAACACGTACAGAATCGGGTCTAACGGTCATGGGACGGGTCACCGAGCGCCGCCGCACCATCCGCATCCGGGACGGGGCCGTGTCCACGCGCCCCGACACCCTCGTCGCCGAGGAGCCCCTGGAGATCCGGCTGAACGGCAAGCCGCTCGCCATCACCATGCGCACCCCGGGTGACGACTTCGCGCTGGCGGCCGGCTTCCTGGTGAGCGAGGGCGTGATCGGCGAGGGCCACGAGGTGCAGTCGATCGTGTACTGCGCCGGGGCGACGGCCGACGGGGTCAACACGTACAACGTGGTGGACGTGCGGCTCGCGCCCGGCGTCGTGGTCCCGGACATCACGCTGGAGCGCAACGTCTACACGACGTCCTCCTGCGGGCTGTGCGGAAAGGCCAGCCTGGACGCGGTCCGCACCACGACCCGGCACCCCGTCGCCGATACTCCCCCGGTCCGGGTGGAGCCCTCGCTGCTGGCCGCCCTCCCCGACCGGCTGCGCGCCTCGCAGCAGGTCTTCGACCGGACCGGGGGCCTGCACGCGGCGGCGCTGTTCTCCGAGACGGGCGAGCTGATGGACATACGCGAGGACGTGGGCCGGCACAACGCGGTCGACAAACTGGTCGGACGGGCCCTCACCGACCACCGGCTGCCACTGTCCCGGTCGATCCTGCTGGTCTCGGGGCGGGCCTCGTTCGAGCTGGCGCAGAAGGCGGTGATGGCGGGCATCCCGATGCTGGCGGCCGTCTCGGCGCCGTCCTCCCTCGCCGTCGACCTGGCGGCCGAGACCGGCCTGACCCTGGTCGGCTTCCTGCGGGGCCCTTCCATGAACGTGTACGCGGGTGAGCACCGCATCGCTCTGGAGGCGACGGCCGTCCACAGCCGCTGAGGCGCCCCGCCCGCTGCACGGGTGCGGGGCCGGCCGACGGGGAGCGCCCCCTGCGCCGGCCGGCCCCGGTCCACCTGGTAGTGCTTCGTTGCCTTGGGTGATCTTGCCTGGTGGTGGGGATCCTTCGAGTGTGAAGCTGGGGATGTGGAGCGGCTTCGGGGTGAGTTGGCGAAATGCGTGGGTGATGTGTTCGGGGTCCGGGCCGCTCACGCCACCGGGCTTCCCCGAGAGAGTCCAAAAGATCACCGGACGCTCCCGCCCGCCCCGGCCGGCTGTCTCCGGCACGGTGACGCCGCCTCGGCCGGGCTTCGAGGCGGCGTCCGGCCGCCCGCTACGACCTGGCCCGTGTCCCCGGCACGGGAAGGTAGCCCGTGCCGTGGAAGTACGTCAGGTAGCGGATCAGGATCTCGTCGGTGAGGGGTGTCCGGTGGATACCCACGGCTGCTGCGGCTCTGGCTGTCCGGCGGGAGTCGAAGCGGCGAAGGTCCTTGGCCTCTGGTTGGCTCCGCCCCTCGTCGCCGAGGAACAGTTGCGCGGCGTTGTCGGGCTGCGCGGCCACGCGGGCCTGCCACTGCGGCGCGGGTACGGTTCGCAGCTCGTGCCCGAGCCGGGCGGCCGCTTCGAAGACGCGGTCCAGGCCCGGCGCGTCCGGGTTGGTGAGGTGGTACGTCTGTGCTCCGGCCGGCCCGGACAGGGCGAGGGCCACGACTGCGGCGCTGACGTAGTTGACGGGCACCCAGCCCGTCGAACCGTGGGGCAGGTCGGGCACCACTTCCGCCTGGAGGCAGCCCTTGATGAGCTGCCACAGCAGGTCGCGGTCCTGGCAGGCGCCGGTGGTGGTGTCGCCGCTGATCCGGCCGGGGCGGTGGATGGTCACCGGCAGGCCGCGTTCGCGGGCCAGGCCGACGAGTCCTTCCGCGACCCACTTGCTCTGTCCGTACCCGTCGGGCAGTTCGGGTGCGGGGCCCGTCGGCGTCGACTCGGTGATGGTGACGGGATCAGGGCCGGGCGCCGGGGCGTACACGCCGGTGGTCGAGATGTAGTGCATTCCGGGTGAGGCGGAGTCGGCGAGCAGCCGCAGCAGTTCTTCGGTGCCGGCCACGTTCGCGTCGCGCAGATCACCGTACGCGGCGGCGAAGTTGACTCTCGCGCCGTTGTGCAGAACGGTACCGAGGCGGCGGACCAGGGCGGTCCTGTCCTCGGGTGACAGGCCCAGACCCGGGGCGGCGAGATCGCCCGGGACAGCGTGGATCAGGTCCTCGTACCGGGGGCGCCACAGGCCGTAGCGCTCCAGGTTGGCGCGCAGCCGGTGGGCGGCGCTGTGGCTGTCCCGCGCCCTGACGAGGCAGTCGACGGGCCCGTCCGTCGTCTCGATGAGGTCGCGCAGCAGGAACGCGCCGAGGAAGCCGGAGGCGCCTGTCAGAAGGGGCCGGGCGGACGGACGCAGGGGCCGGCGCGGGGCGGGCAGCAGGGACGCGCCCTGCCGGCGGGCGCCCGAGATGTCCGTGGCCAGCCGGACCTCGGCGGCGAGGTCCGCCGTGACGGTCTCCGCCTGGTCCTCCTCCCCCGCCGCCTGCCCCAGCAGACGGTCGACACCTTCGACGGTGGGCGCGGCGAACAGGGCCCGCAGGGAGGGGCGCCGGCCGCATCGCTCACCGATCCGCCGGGCCAGGGTGACGGCGAGCAGGGAGTGGCCGCCCAGGGCGAAGAAGTCGTCCGTGACGCCCACCTCCGGCACGCCGAGTGTCTCCGCGAACACCTCGCACAGGGTGCGTTCGCGGGCGGTGCGCGGCGGGCGGCCGCCCGCCGGAGCGGCACGGTGGGGGGCGGGCAGTGCGCGCCGGTCGGTCTTCCCGTTCGGGGTGACGGGCAGGGCTGCGAGGCTGACGTGGGCGGCGGGGACCATGTGGTCGGGCAGGCTCGCCGCGAGGTGTGCGCGCACCTCGTCCTCGTCGGGGCCCGGCGTGCCGTCCGCGGGCACGGTGTAGACGACCAGGCGCCGGTCGCCGGGGCGGTCCTCACGGACGGCGGCGCAGGCCGCGGCCACAGCGGGCATCGCGGCCAGGACCGCCTCGATCTCGCCGAGTTCGATGCGGAAGCCGCGGAGTTTGACCTGGTCGTCGACCCGGGAGACGTAGACGAGCTCCCCCTTTGCCGTCCAGCGCGCCAGATCGCCCGTGCGGTACATGCGACCCCCGGCGCGGTCGAACGGGTCGGCCAGGAACCGGGAGGCGGTGAGCGCGGCGCGGCCGTGGTAGCCGCGGGCGACCCCCGCCCCGGAGACGTACAGCTCACCGGCCACGCCGGGCGGTACGGGTGCCAGCCGGTCGTCCAGGACGTGGACCACGGTGCCGTTGACCGGGGCTCCGATGGGCACCGTGCGGTCGGGCGCAAGCGGCCCGTCCGCGTGCTGGCGGCCGCTCATGGTGGCGCAGACGGTGGTCTCTGTGGGGCCGTAGGCGTTGACGAGGAAGCGGTCGCCCGCCCAGGCGTGTACCAGGGCGGGCGGGCACGCCTCGCCGGCGAGGACCATGGTGGTGCCGGCCGGGAGTGAGTCCGGCGGCATCACGGCGAGTGCGGCGGGTGGCAGGGTGAGGTGGGTGATGCCGCGCTCGCGGACCAGCGCCGCCAGCGTGGGGCCTGGCAGCAGTGCGTCGCGCTCGTCGATCTCCAGGCAGGCTCCGGAGAGCAGGCCCATGCACAGTTCCCAGAACGCGGCGTCGAAGCTGACGGACGCCATGTGCAGGACCCGGCTGCCCGGGGTGACGTTCAGCCGCTCGCTCTGGGTCTGTGCCATGGCGCCGACGCCCCGGTGCGTGACGACGACGCCCTTGGGCCGGCCGGTGGAACCGGAGGTGTAGATGACGTATGCGGGGTGTGCCGGTCGCGGGGCCGTGCCGGTGCGGGCGGTCGTCGGGGCGTGGTCGCCGAGCTGATCGGCGTACAGGTGCGGCACGGAGGCCGGGGGAAGGCGGCGGTGGATCGCGGGGGTGGTGAGGAGCAGGCGTGGGGCTGCGTCGTCGAGCATGTACGACAGGCGCTGGGCCGGGTAGTCGGGGTCGAGCGGCACGTAGGCAGCGCCGGTCCTGAGGACGGCGAGCAGGGCCACCACGAGGTGGTGGGTGCGGGGCAGGGCGACGGCGACGCGGTCCTCGGGGCCGATGCCCTGTGCGGCGAGGTGGTGGGCGAGGGTCTCGGCGCGGGCGTCGAGTTCGCCGTAGGTGAGGGTGGTCGTGGCGTCGCGGACGGCCGGGGCGTCGGGAGTGCGCCGGACCCACTGCTCGAAGAGCGCGGGAACCGTCGACCCGGTGTGGTGCTCGACGGGCCCGGTCCCCCAGTCGGTGAGGCGGGTGCGCTCGGCGGCGGTGAGCACGTCGTAGGTGTGCAGGGAGCGTTCGGGGTCCGCGGTGACGGTGTCGAGCAGCAGGACGAGCCGGTCGGCGATGCCGCGGACCGTCGCCTCGTCGAAGAGTTCCGTCGCGTAGTCGACCGCTGCCCGCATGCCGTCCGGGGCGCCGCTGTCGTCGTACGTCTCGGTGAAGGTGAACGACAGGTCGAACTTGCTGACCCCGGCGACGACCGGTACGCCGCTCACGGTCAGGTCCGGCAGGTCGATCGCGGCAGCGGGCGCGTGGTTCTGCAGGACGAGCATGGTCTGGAAGAGGGGGTGGTGGCTCTGTGAACGCGTGGGGTTGAGCAGTTCGACCAGTCGCTCGAAGGGGACGTCCTGATGCGCGTACGCGGAGAGGTTGGAGTCCTTCACGCGGTCGAGCAGTTCGAGGAACGTCGGGTCGCCTGTCAGGTCCGTGCGCAGCACGAGGGTGTTCACGAAGAGTCCGACGAGGTCGGAGGCGGCTTCGTCGGTGCGTCCGGCGACTGCCGTGCCCAGCGGGATGTCGTCGCCGGCGCCGTGCCGGGACAGGACGGTCGACAGGGCGGCCTGGAGGACCATGAAGGCGCTGCATCCGCTGGTCCGGGCGAGTTCCGCGATCCGCCTGGAGGTGGTGGCGGTGACGGCGAAGTCGTAGGTGGCTCCGGTGTGCCGGGGTACGGCCGGGCGCGACCGGTCCCACGGCAGCTCGACCATCTCCGGAAGGCCGTCCAGTGCGGCTTTCCAGTAGTCCAGTTGGCGCGATACGAGACTGTCCGGGTCGTGCTCGTCGCCGAGGAGGCGGCGCTGCCAGAGGGTGTGGTCGGCGTAGTCGACAGGCAGTGCGGGCCGTGCGGGTTCCTCTGCGCGGAGCCGGGCCCGGTAGGCGGCGCCCAGGTCGTGGACGAGAGGCGCGAGGGAGGATCCGTCGGCGGCGATGTGGTGGATCACGAGCACCAGGACGTGGGCGTCGTCGGCCAGGCGCAACAGGGTCGCCTGGAGCGGGAGGCGGTGCTCGATGTCGATCGGCTCTGCCGCGGCGGCTCTGATCCGGTGGTGGATCTTGTCCTCGTCGATCGTCTCCGATGCGAACGGGAGTCTGACGTCGTCCGGGGCGGTGATGTGCTGGTGCGGTCCGGTGTCGCCTTCGGGGAAGACCGTGCGCAGGGCGGCGTGCCGGCAGACGACGTCGTGCAGGGCCAGGCGCAGGGCCTCCGTGTCGAGAGGTCCGTCGATGCGTACGGCGAAGGGGATGTTGTACGTGGAGGAGGGGCCTTCGAGCCGGTGGAGGAACCACAGGCGCTGCTGGGCGTACGACAGCGGAATCGTGGCGGGACGTTCCTGCGGGGTGAGGGCGGGGCGGGGCGGGTGGCCCGATTCCGCCAGGGCGGTGGCGAGTGCGGCGACGGTGGGGTTCTCGAAGAGGGTGCGGATCTCGGTCTCGGTGTCGAGGGCGGCGCGGACACGGCCCACGAGTCGGGTGGCGAGCAGGGAGTGGCCGCCCAGGGCGAAGAAGCTGTCGTCGATGCCGACGCGCTCCACGCCGAGCACGTCGGCGAAGAGGCCGGCGAGGATCTCCTCCATGGCGCTGCGCGGCGGCCGGCCCTGCGCGGCGGGCGGGCCGTCAGGCCTGGGCAGGGCGGCCCGGTCGAGCTTGCCGTTGGGGGTCAGCGGCAGCGTGCCGACCGGCTGGATGACGGAGGGGACCAGGTAGGCGGGCAGGTGGTGTCCGACGTGCGCGGCGAGCCGGTCCGGGTCCGGGGCGGGCTGTCCGGGTGCGGGGACGACGTAGGCGGTGAGGGTGCGGTCGCCGGGCAGGTCCTCGCGGACCAGGACGCAGGCGGCCAGCACCGACGGATCGGTACGGAGCACCGTCTCGATCTCGGCGGGCTCGATGCGGTGGCCGCGGAGTTTGATCTGCTGGTCGGACCTGGCCACGTAGTGCAGGAGGCCGTCGGCGTCCCGGCGTACGAGGTCGCCGGTGCGGTACATGCGCTCCCCGGCTTCGGAGAACGGGTCGGCGACGAATCGGGTGGCGGTGAGGCCGGGCCGCCCCAGGTAGCCGCGCGCCACTCCGGCGCCCGCGATGTACAGCTCGCCCTCGGCGCCGGTCGGTACGGGTCGCATCGCCGGGTCCAGGACGTGGGCGCGCACGCCGTCGAGCGGCCGGCCGATCGGGGCGGCGCCGGTGGGCGCGTCGCCGGGGCGGACGCGGTGGACGGTGGCGAAGGTGGTCGTCTCGGTGGGGCCGTAGACGTGCAGGACGGTGGTGCCGGGGTGGGCGGCGGCGACGCGTTGCAGCACGCCGGGTGCGGCGCCCTCGCCTCCGGTGGCCACCGTACGCAGCAGGCCGAGGGCGCCCGGATCCGCTTCCGCGAGGACGTTGAACAGGGCCGTCGTCAGGAACGCCGACGTCAGGCCGTGCCGGGTGACGAGGTCCCTGAGCACGGCGGGCTGGAGCGTGCCTTCGGGTGCCACGACGACGCGGCCCCCGTTGAGGAGCGGGGCCCAGATCTCGAAGGTGGAGGCGTCGAAGACGTACGCCGAGTGCAGCAGGACGGCGTCGGCCGCGCCGTCCTGCCAGGCCCGGTGCGAGGCGAGGGCGGTCACGTCGGCGTGGGTGACGCCGACGCCCTTGGGCAGACCGGTGGAGCCGGAGGTGAACATCACGTACGCGAGCCGGGTGCCGCCCGTGACCGCGAGGAGGGCGCCCGGCCCGGCCGGGTCCCCTTGCCTGACGCGGCCGGCGCCATCGACGCTCAGCACGGCTGTGTCCGGGCCGAGTTCTCGTACCCAGGGGTGCGTGCGAGTGCTCTCGTCGACGATCAGGACACGCACGGCGGCCACCTCCACGACCCTGCGGAGCCGTTCCACCGGCCAGCGTGGGTCGAGGGGCACGTAGGCGGCGCCCGCGCGCAGGGCGGCCAGGGAGGCGGTGACGGTGGCGGCCGAGCGGGCAACGAGGATGCCGACGCCGTCCTCCGCGCCGGTCCCGGCTGCTGTCAGGGCGCCGGCGAGACCGTCCGAGAGGTCACAGAGCTGCCGGTAGGTGAGCTGCTCGCCCGCGCCGGACACGGCCACCGCGTCCGGGTGCCGGGCGGCGTGCCTCGCCACGGCGTCCGGGATGCTCATGTCCGGCGCTTCGGAGGCCAGTTCGGCTCCGCGCCCCTGGGAGAGCAGTGTCTCGCGCTCACCGTCCAGGAGGACGGGCACGGCGTCGGCGGGGCGGTCGAGCCCTTGCGCCATCACCGTCAGCAGGCGCCGCATCCGGGCGACCGTCCGGGCGACGTAGTCGTGGTCCAGGACAGCGGCCCGGTAACCGAAGGTGATCCTCAGGGTGTCGCCCGGGGCGATGGTGAGGGTGAGCGGGTAGTGAGCGGCGTCCGTACCGCTGAACCCGGTGACGGCCAGTCCGGGCAGTCCCCGTTGTGCGGTGCGCAGGGCCTCGTCGTCCATCGGGTAGTTCTCGAACACGGCCAGGGTGTCGAAGAGTTCGTCCAGTGCGGTGACGCCCCGGATCTCACTCAGGCCCACGTGCTGGCTGTCGAGGAGCCGGCCCTGTTCCTCCTGGAGCCGGGTCAGGAGCGCGGCCAGCGTTTCGCCGGGCTCGGGGCGGAGCCGTACCGGCACGGTGTTGATGAACAGGCCGATCATCGACTCGATGCCGGGGATCTCCGGCGGCCGGCCGGACACGGTGGCGCCGAACACGACGTCGGGGCGTCCCGTGAGGTGCCCGAGCAGCAGGCCCCAGGCGCCCTGCACAAGGGTGTTGAGGGTGAGGCGGTGGGCGCGGGCAGTCTCGCGGAGCCGGGTCGTCGTGGCCGCGTCCAGGTCGAGCACAAGCGTTTCGGGCAGCTCGGCGGAGTCCGGCGCGCCCGCGCGGCCGGGTCCGGCGATCAGGGTCGGCGCCTCGATCCCGGCCAGGGCGGTGGACCAGGCGTCCAGCGCGGCCGCGCGGTCCTGCCGGGCGAGCCAGCCGAGGTAGGTGCGGTAAGGGGTGACGCGCGGCAGGGTGCTGTCGTCGCCCCCGGTCGCGTACAGCTCGAAGAGCTCCCGCACGAGCAGGGGCATCGACCAGCCGTCGAGAAGGATGTGATGGCTCGTCATGACGAGGCGGTGGCGCTGCGGCGCGGTGCGTACCAGCGTGAACCGCAGCAGGGGCGGGGTGGTCAGGTCGAAGCGGCGGGTGCGGTCGGCGGCGAGGAACGCGGCGAGGCGTTCCTCGGTCGGGCCCGTGGAGTGCGTGCCGGTCAGGTCGAGCTCCTCCAGCGGCACCGGCACCTCGGCGGCTACGGCCTGCACGGGCTCGTCGAGGCCCTCGTGGAGGAATCCGACCCGCAGGTTGGCGTGCCTGCGCAGCAGGCTGCCGATGGCGGCGCGCAGTGCGGGGACGCCGACGGGGCCTTCGATGTCGAAGACGAACTGCGCGGTGTAGACGTCCACGGCGTGGGAGTCGTACAGGGCGTGGAAGTGCATGCCTGCCTGAAGCGGCGTCAGCGGTAGTACGTCTTCCAGCTGGAAACCGGTCACTTGCGTCCACCCCACTTGTTCTGCATTCGGTCGATCTGGGCCTGGTTGAGCGACACCAGGGGAAGGTCGGACGGCGTGTAGCCGCCCGCGTCGGGCCGTTCGGCGTGGTCGGCGATGGCACGCAGCGCCCGCGTGAACGCATCGGTCAGCGCCCCCACGTCCTCCTCCTTGAGGAGGTCGCTGGGCCAGGTCCAGCGGGTCACGAGTCGCGGGCCGTCCGGCAGGTCCTCGGTGTGCGCGTTGATGTCGAGGACGTGGTGCACGGGCATGTCCGGGTCCTGGCTGCGTGGCCCGCCGCCGTCGAGCAGTACGTCCCAGTCGGCGCCCGTCCCGCCGTCCGGTGTGCCGTGTGAAGCGGCATACCGGCCCAGGTAGTTGAAGCCGATCTGGGGGGCGGCCGCAGAGCCCAGCCGGGGGCGGGTCGCCGGGTTGAGGTGGCGCAGCATTCCGTGGCCGACGCCGTGGTCGGGCACGGCCCGTAGCTGTTCCTTGACGCGTTTGACCGCGCGTTCGACCAGCGCGGCGCCGAAGCCTCCTGGTCCGCGGGCGTCGACGGGCCCGGGGTCGAGCCGGACGGGGTAGAGGCTGGTGAACCAGCCGACGGTGCGGGAGAGGTCGATGTGGTCGGCGATCTGCTCGCGGCCGTGGCTCTCCAGGTCGATGAGGACGCCGGTGCCGGTGGGCCGGGTTGCGCCGGGGACCGCGTCCCGTTCCGCCCGCCAGGTGCGGACGGCGAGGGCGAGGCCCGTGAGCAGGATGTCGTCCACACCCGCGTGGAAGGCGCCGGGGGCGGTGGTGAGCAGCGACTGTGTCCAGGTGGCGGGTAGGTGGGTGACGAGGGTGCGGGTGCCGTCGGCGGTGTCCAGGTGGGGGTCGAGGGGCCGGTATCCCAGTTGGGGGTCCGGGGTGTTCAGTACGTCCTGCCAGAGGGGCAGTTCGGCTTCCCGCTCGGTGCTCCGGGACTGGGACGCGAGGAGGTGTGCCCAGCTTCGGTAGGACGTGGTGACCGCGGGCAGTGCGGTGGCGGGGCTCTCTCCCGCGGTGCCGGTTTCGGTGACGGCCTGCCACGCGCGGGCCAGGTCCGCGGCGAGGATGCGCCAGGAGACGGCATCGACGGCCAGGTGGTGCACGACGAGCAGCAGGCGCCCCTGGGCGTGCGGTCCGGCGTCGCACCAGACGGCTTCGACCACGTTCCCTTCGGCGGGGCGCAGCCGTCTGCGTACCTGTTCGCCGGCCGCCGTGGTGGCGGCGCGGGCGGCTTCGGCGTCGAGGCCCTCGATGCCGACGCGGGTGAAGCGGCGGCGGGCCGGGACGGCACCGGGCGGCAGTGCTTCGAGGACGGGTTCGCCGCCGGCCGGGCGGGTGAGGCGCAGGCGGAGCATGTCGTGGTGGTCGATGAGGAGTTGGAGGGCGGCGACGAGCGTGTCCTCCTCGGCTCCCGCGGGCGTGCTCAGCACTCCGGACTGGTTGTAGCCGTCCGTGCTGCCCGGCCGCTCCAGGAGCCAGGCGGCGATGGGCGTCGGCGGCATCTCGCCGGTGCCCTGGTCGGCCTGCGCGGTGGTGTCCTGGTCGAGCGCGGTGGCGGCGGCCGCGATGGCCTCGGGGGTGCGGTGGACGAAGACGTCGCGGGGTGTGACCCCGAACCCCGCCTCCCGGACCCGGCTGACGAGCTGGATCGAGAGGATGCTGTCGCCGCCGAGCGCGAAGAAGTCGTCGTCCGTGCGGACGGCCGGGGCGCGCAGGACGGAGGCGAAGACGTCGCACAGGACGCGTTCCCGTGCGGTGCGCGGCTGCCCGCCCGGCCGGGTGGCGGTGGGGCGTTCCGGGGCGGGCAGGGCCCTGCGGTCGGTCTTGCCGTTCGGCAGGAGCGGCAGCGCGTCGAGGGCGACGAAGACGGCGGGCACCATGTAGGGGGGCAGGGCCGAGGTGAGCCGGGTCCGCAGTTCGCTGTCCGTGGGGCGCGCGCTGTCACCGCGCCGGTCGGGAACGGTGTAGGCGACCAGGCGCCGCTCCCCCGGCCGGTCCTCGCGGACGAGGGCGCAGGCGGCGGCGATGCCGTCGAGCCGGGTGAGCGTGGCCTCGATCTCGCCGAGTTCGATGCGGAAGCCGTGCAGCTTGACCTGGTGATCGGCGCGCGAGACGTAGGTGAGCAGGCCGTCGGCGTCCCGTTTGACGAGGTCTCCCGTGCGGTACATACGGCTGCCGGCGGGGCCGTAGGGATCGGCGACGAACCGGGTGGCGGTCAGCCCCGGGCGGCCCAGGTAGCCGCGGGCGAGACCGTCACCGGCGATGTGGAGCTCTCCGGTGACACCCGGCGGCACGGGCCGGAGCCCGGCGTCCAGGACGTAGGCGCGGGTGTTGTCGACGGGGCGGCCGATCGGCACGCCCGCCTCCCCCGCCGTGGTGGTCTGCTCCCCGTTCCGGTGCTGGTGGGCGGTGGCGTCGATGGTGGTCTCTGTGGGTCCGTACAGGTTGTGGACCTCGACCCGCCAGGCCTGTCCGGCGCGCTCGGCCAGGGACGTGGGCAGGGGTTCGCCTCCGCACAGGACGGCCCGCAGCGTCGCGGGCGCCTCCTCCGGGCCGGTCTCGGTGAGGACGACCGAGAGGTGCGAGGGCACGAACTGCGCGAGGGTCACCCCGGCGTCACGCATGCCGGCGAGCAGTGCGGAGGGGTCGTGGTTGGCGGCGGGCGGCACGGGGCAGGTGGTGCCGCCGTGGAGCAGCGGCAGCCAGGTCTCCCAGACCGAGGCGTCGAAGCTCGGGGAGGTGCGTGCCAGGACCCGGTCGTCGTCGGTGAGCGCGAGGTGGCCGGCCATCCAGGCCATGTGGTTGGTCAGGGACGCGTGCGTGACGACGACGCCCTTGGGGCGGCCGGTGGAGCCCGAGGTGTAGATGACGTATGCCGCGTCGAGCGGGGCCGGTCCGGCGCCGGCCGGTGCCCCGCGCCCCGTGGTCCAGGCCGACCGGTCGTCCAGCGCGAGGCAGGGGAGGGACGCGGCGTACCGCGCGGCGCGTGTGGTGCCGTGGGTGAGGAGCAGCGCCGGGCGGGCGTCGTCGAGCATGTAGGTGATCCGCGCCTGCGGGTACTCCAGGTCGACCGGCAGGTAGGCGGCTCCGGCCTTCGCCACCGCCAGCATGGCGACGGCCTGGTCGGCTGTGCCTTCCAGAGCGAGGGCGACGAGGTCGCCGCGGCCGATGCCCCGGTCGTGCAGATGGTGTGCCAAGTCGTCCGAGAGGGAGTCCAGTTCGCTGAAGGAGAGCCGGTGCGCGCCGCCCCGCACGGCGATCGCCGCAGGGGTTCTGGCGGACTGCCGGCGGAACGCCTCGGGTGCGGTGCGCGCGGTCAGGGGCCGGGCGGTGGCGTGTGCGGCCCGCTCCAGGCTCTGCCGCTCGGCCGTGTCCAGGACCTCGACCGTGTGGACGCGCCGTCCGGGGGCGGTGGCGAGTGCGGTGAGGAGGCGGGTCAGTCGTGCGGCCAGGGCGTGAGCGGTGGCGGGGACGAAGAGTTCGGTGGAGAACTCCAGGATGCCGTCGAGTCCTGCGGGGCGGCCCTCGCCGTCGCGCGTCTCGGTGAAGGTGAAGGTCAGGTCGAATTTGCTGATGCCGGTGTGCACAGGCTGCCCGGTCACCGTGAGACCGGGCAGGTCGACGGTGGTGTCCGCCTGGTTCTGGAGGACGAGCATGGTCTGGAACAGCGGGTGGTGGTTCTGGGCCCGCACCGGGCTGAGGGCATCCACCAGCCGTTCGAACGGCACGTCCTGATGGGCGTAGGCGGCGAGGTCGAACTCCCGCACCCTGTCGATGACTTCGGCGAAGGTGGGGTCTCCGGACAGATCGGTGCGCAGGACGAGGGTGTTGACGAAGAAGCCCACCAGATCGTCGAGGGCCTCGTCGGTGCGTCCGGCGACGGCGGTGCCGAGCGGGATGTCCTCACCGGCGCCGTGCCGGGAGAGCAGAACGGACAGCGCGGCCTGGAGCACCATGAAGAGGCTGCTTCCGCGGGACCGGGCCAGTTCCGCGAGGGCCCGGTGGGTGTCCGCGTCGACGGGAAAGGCGAACGCGTCTCCGTCGTACGCCGTGACAGCGGGGCGCGGCCGGTCGCACGGCAGGTCGAGCAGGTCGGGGGCTCCGGCGAGTGCCGTGCGCCAGAAGTCCAGCTGGCGGGCGGCCTGGCTCGACGGGTCGTCCTCCGCGCCGAGCAGCGCACGCTGCCACAGGGTGTAGTCGGCGTACTGGACGCCGAGTTCCGTCCAGGCCGGCTCCTCGCCCTCGGCCCGCGCCCGGTAGGCGGCGCCCAGATCGCGGGCGAGCGGGGCGAGGGACCAGCCGTCGCCCGCGATGTGGTGGACGAGCAGCACCAGGACGTGGGATTCGGCGGCGAGCCGCAGCAGTCGTGCCCGCACGGGCAGTTGGGTTCCGACGTCGAAGGTGTGCGCGACCTCCACGGTCAATACCTCGTCCAGACGGGCGGGGTCGGTGTCGCGGGGACTGAGGTCGAGGTCGGCTCCACTGGCGTCGAGGACCAGCTGACGCGCCACCCCGTCGGTCTCGGGAAAGACGGTGCGCAGGCTTTCGTGGCGTTCGACGACGTCCGCGAGGGCGCTCTCCAGGGCCTCCGCGTCGAGCGGGCCGTCCAGGCGCAGCACGAGCGGCACGTTGTACGTGGCGCTCGGCCCCTCGAACCGGTTGAGGAACCACAGGCGCTGCTGGGCGAAGGACAGCGGCAGCGGATCGGGGCGGTGCGGAGCACGCTCCAGCCGGTTCCTGGCCTTTTCCGCGCCGTCCAGTGTGGCCGCGAGCGCGGCCGGCGTGGGGTGCTCGAAGACGGTCTTGACCTGGACCTCGACGGCGAGCGCGGTGCGGATGCGTGCGGCCAGCCGGGTGGCGAGCAGGGAGTGACCGCCCAGGGCGAAGAAGTCGTCGTCGGCGCCCGCCCCTTCGAGGCCGAGCACATCGGCGAAGAGTCCGCAGAGGATCTCCTCGCGCGCGGTGCGGGGGGCGCGTCCGCGGGCCGGTGCGTGGTACGCGGGCTGCGGCAGGGCGCGTCGGTCCACCTTCCCGTTGACGGTCAGCGGCAGGGTCTCCAGCAGGACGAACGCGGAGGGCACCATGTAGGCGGGGAGGGACCGGCCGACGGCTCGGGCAAGTTCGGCGGGTTCGGGGCGCGCCCCGCCCGCGGGCACCACGTACGCGACGAGCCGCCGGTCGCCCGGGGTGTCCTCGCGGACGACGGCGAAGGAGTCCGCGACGCCCTCGCAGCAGGCCAGCACCCCCTCGATCTCACCGAGTTCGATGCGGTAGCCGCGCAGCTTCACCTGACTGTCGGCGCGGGTGACGTAGGCGATCTGCCCGTCGCGGGTCCACCGCACGAGGTCGCCGGTGCGGTACATGCGGCCGCCCGACGGGTCGAACGGATCGGCGACGAACCGGGTGGCGGTCAGTCCGGGGAGGCCGGTGTACCCGCGTGCCACGCCGCGTCCGGCGAGGTACAGCTCGCCCGTGACGCCCGGCGGGACCTGGCCCAGGGAGCCGTCGAGGACGTACAGCCGCATCCCGTCCAGGGCGCGCCCGATGGGTGGCGGGCCGGCCGGCAGGCCGGGCGCCACGTCGTAGCGGGTGGCGAAGGTGGTCGTCTCCGTGGGTCCGTACACGTGCAGGACGCGCGTACCGGCCGCGGTGCCCGCGACCCGCTGCATCGCGTCCGGTGAGGCCAGTTCTCCTCCGGCGCAGACGAGCCGGAGGCCGGTGAAGGCGCCCGGATCGGTCTCCGCGATCACGTTGAACAGGGCCGTCGTCATGAAGACCGCGGTGACCCCCTGCTCCTGCACGGCATCGCCGAGGGCGCGGGCCTCCAGGACGCCGTCCGGTGCGACGACGACCGTCCCTCCGTGCAGCAGCGGGGCCCAGATCTCGAACGTCGAGGCGTCGAAGACGTACGCCGAGTGCATCAGGACGGCGTCGGCGGCGCCGCCCTGCCAGGCGGAGTCGGCCGTCAGCGCCACCACGTCGGCGTGCGTGACTCCGACGCCCTTGGGCAGACCTGTGGAGCCGGAGGTGAACATGACGTAGGCGAGGGCGCCGGGGCTCCGGACGGTTGCTGGGTGTCCCGGCTGCTCGGGCGCGCCGCGGAGGATCCGGCCGAGCCGGTCCACGACCACGACCGGGATCCGGCGCTCGGTCTCTGCCACCCAGGGGGAGGCGAGGGCGTCCTCGTCGACGACGAGGACCCGCACGTCGGCCACGTCGGCCACCTGTTCCAGCCGCTCCGCAGGCCAGCGCGCGTCCAGCGGGACGTACGCGCCGGCCGCGCGGACCGCGCCCAGCGACACCGTCACGACCGCCGGTGACCGGGAGAGCAGTACGCCGATCCCGGTCTCGGGGCGGACGCCCAGGCCGGCCAGTGCGCGGGCCAGCCCGGCGGAGGCCAGGTCGAGTTCGGCGTAGGTGAGGGCGCCGCCGTCGCCGGTGACGGCCACGGCATCAGGTGCGCGGTGCGCCTGGGCGGCGAAGAGCGCGGGCAGGGTGGCGTCCTCGGTGTGCGCGGGCAGGGCTCCGCCGGTGCCCCGGCGCGTGACGCGGGCGTGCTCGTCCGGTGTCATCAGGTCGTAGCCCGTCAGGGGCAGGGCGGGATCGGCGGCCACCTGCTCCAGGAGCCGGACCAGGCGGCCCGCGAGGGCCTGGACGGTGGATCGGTCGAAGAGGGCGGTGGCGTACTCGATCCCGGCGCTCAGGCCCCCGTCGTCGCGCTCCTCGTCGAAGGCGAAGGTGAGGTCGAACTTGCTGAGCCCGTTGTGGACGAGCCGGCTCCCGACGGTGAGACCCGGCAGGCCGGGCAGGGCGGTCTCCTGGTTCTGCAGGACCAGCATGGCCTGGAACAGCGGGTGGTGGTTGCGCGCCCTGACGGGGTTGACGCTCTCGACGAGACGTTCGAAGGGCACGTCCTGGTGCGCGTACGCGGCGAGGTCGAATTCCCGCACTCGCAGCAGGAGTTCACGGAAGGTCGGATGGCCCGACAGGTCCGTGCGCAGGACCAGCGTGTTGACGAAGAACCCGACCAGCTCCTCCAGCGCCTCGTCCGTGCGGCCGGCGACGGGCGAGCCGAGCGGGATGTCGTCGCCCGCGCCGTGCCGGTGCAGCAGGGTGGCGACCGCCGCCTGGAGCACCATGAAGAGGCTGCTTCCCGACTCCCGTGCCAGGCGCAGGAGCCGGGCGTGGAGGGCGGGCGGTATGTCGAAGGTGTGGACGGCTCCTGCGGGGTCGGTGGTGACCGGGCGCGGCCGGTCCAGCGGGAGGTCGATGAGGCCGGGCAGGCCCGCGAGGGCGGTGTGCCAGTGGTCGAGTTGCTGCCGCAGGACACTCTCGGGCGCGAGACCGTCGCCCAGGGCGGCGTGCTGCCAGAGGGTGTAGTCGGCGTACTGGAGCGCGGTGCCGGCCACCGGTTCGGGCTCCCGGCCCGCGAGACGGGCCGCATAGGCCTCGCCGAGGTGCTGGGCGAGCGGGGCGAGGGACCAGCCGTCGCCCGCGATGTGGTGCAGGACGAGCACCAGGACGTGGTGGCCGGGCGCGGACCGCAGGAGGAGGGCGCGCAGCGGCGGGTCCGTGAGGACGTCGAACGGCTCGCGCACGGCGGCCAGGACGGCGGCCTCCAGATCTGCGGGGGCGGTGCTCACGACAGGCAGCGGGGGTGTGGCGGTCCCGGCGGGAAGAACCACCTGATGCGGTACGCCGTCGCGTTCGGGGAACAGGGTGCGCAGCGCCTCGTGCCGCTGCACGACATCACCGAGCGCGGCACGCAGGGCGTCGGTGTCCAGGGCCCCGTCGAGTTCGAGGACGAGCGGGATGTTGTAGGCGGAGCTGGGTCCTTCGAACCGGTTGAGGAACCACAGGCGCTGCTGGGCGTAGGACAGCGGCAGCGGATCGGGCCGCCGCGCCGCGGGGACGACGGGTGGGTGGGCCCGGCTCCGGGTGTCCAGGACGCGGGCCAGGCCCGCGGCGGTCGGGTGCTCGAAGAGGGTGCGTACGGCGATCTCGGCACCGAGGACGGCGCGGATGCGGCTGACGACGCGCATGGCGAGGAGCGAATGCCCGCCCAGCTCGAAGAAGCTGTCGTGCGAACCCACCGTAGGCCGTCGCAGGACGTCGGCGAAGATACCGGCGAGCAGGCCTTCCTGGAGGGTGTGCCGCCCCGTTCCGTCGCTGTTGTCCGAGCCCCGCGGGGGCTCGGGAAGGGCGCGCCGGTCCACCTTGCCGTTGGGCAGGAGCGGGAGGTCGTCCAGGATGACGACGGCGCCGGGCACCATGTAGTGCGGCAGGTTCTCGGCGAGGGCGTCGCGCAGGGTGACGGGGCGCTGGGCCGGGTCGCCGGTGACGGCGTAGGCGACGAGGCGGCGCACGCCCGGGGTGTCCTCACGGATCACGGCGCAGGCGGCGGTGACGGTGGGCATCGCCAGCAGTGCGGCCTCGACCTCGCCGAGCTCGATGCGGAAGCCCCGCAGTTTGACCTGGTCGTCGGCGCGTGCGACGTAGTCGAGCAGACCTTGGTGGTTCCAGCGCACGAGGTCGCCCGTCCGGTACATCCGCGCGCCCGCTCCGTCGAACGGGTCGGCGACGAACCGCGCGGCGGTCAGGCCGGGGCGGTCGAGGTAGCCGCGGGCGAGGTTGGGACCCGAGAGGTACAGCTCACCGGTGACACCCGGCGCGACGGGCCGCAGCCGGCCGTCGAGGACGTAGACACGCATGGTGTCGACGGGGCGGCCGATCGGCACGGTCTCGTACGGTGTGCCGGACGCCGAGTGCCCGCCGTCTCCCGGCACGTCGATCCGGTGGGCGGTGGCGTCGATGGTGGCCTCGGTCGGCCCGTAGAGGTTGTGCACGTCGGCCCGCCACAGCTCGGCGGCCTCGGCGGCGAGGGCACGCGGCAGTGGTTCGCCGCCGCACAGCACGGCGCGCAGGCCGGGCAGCGGCGCGGCGTGTGCCGCCTCGGTGAGCACGAGGGCCAGGTGGGAGGGGACGAACTGGGCGATTGTGACGTCGAATCGGCTCATCCAGGAGACCAGGGCACGGGGTTCGGTGTTGGCCCCGTCCGGCAGCAGGCAGACTTCGGCGCCGTTCATCAGCGGGAGCCAGAGCTCCCACACGGAGGCGTCGAAGCTGGAGGAGGTACGGGCGAGCACCCGGTCGTCCGGAGTGATCGCCAGGTGCCCCGCCATCCAGGCCATGTGGTTGGCCAGTGCGGCGTGCGGGACGACCACGCCCTTCGGGCGGCCGGTGGAGCCGGAGGTGTAGATGACGTACGCGGGGTCCGCCGGGTGGGGTGTGTCCAGGGTGTGCCCGGCACGCGCCGTGGCCGGGGTGTCGAGGGCGAGCCACGGTACGTCGCAGTCGGGCAGTTCCGCGTGGACGTCCGCGGTGCCGAGCAGCAGGACGGGGCGGGCGTCCGCCAGCATGTGGCGGATGCGGGCGGCCGGGTACTGCGGGTCGACCGGCAGGTAGGCGGCGCCGGCCCGCAGCACGGCCAGCATGGCGACGACGGTGTCCACGGAGGGCGGCGCCGCGATGGCCACCCTGGTCTCACGGCCCGCGCCGCGCTCCCGCAGGAGGTGGGCGAGGTTGTCGGCGCGTGCGTCGAGCTCGGCGTAGGTCAGGCTGGTGTGCGCGTCGCGCACGGCGACGGCGCCGGGTTCGCGCGCGGCCCGTTCCCGGATCGCTTCGGAGACGGTACGGGAGGTCAGCGGCCGCTCCGTTCCGCGTCCCTGCGCCAGGAGGCGGTCCCGCTCGGCCGGGGTGAGCGGGTCCAGGTCGCTGATGGGCCGGTCCGGCTCGGCCACGGCCAGGGTGAGGACGTGGGCGAAGCGGGCACACAGGGCGCGAGCGGTGGCGGCGTCGAAGAGGTCGGTCGCGAACTCCAGGTAGCCGCGGATGCCTCCGCCGACGTCTGCGGCACCGGGCAGGGTGCCCGTGGCGCTCCGCGTCGGGTCGGCCTGTCCGCCAACTCCGGCGGGTCTGGTGGCCCCGGCGGATCTCGTGCTCCCGGCTACTTCGGCAGGTCCCGGCACTTCGGTGAGCGAGAACGTCAGGTCGAACTTGCTGCCCCCGCGGTGCCGCGACCGGTCGTGGACGGTGACGCCCGGCAGTTCGAGGCTCGTGCGCTCCTGGTTCTGAAGGACCAGCATGGTCTGGAAGAGGGGGTGGTGGTCGCCGGACCGCTCGGGGTTGACGGCCTCCACGATCCGCTCGAAGGGGATGTCGCCGTGGCTGAGCGCGGCGATGTCGAACTCCTTGACCCTGTCGAGCAGTTGCCGGAACTTCGGGTCGCCGGACAGGTCCGCGCGCAGGACGACGGTGTTGACGAAGAACCCGACCAGGTCGTCCAGGGCCTCGTCGGTGCGTCCGGCCACAGCGGTGCCCAGCGGGATGTCGGAACCGGCGCCGTGGGCCTGGAGCGTCACGGCGAGGGCTGCCTGGAGCACCATGAAGGGCGTGCAGCCGACGGCGCGGGCGAGCCGGGTGAGGCCGGCGTGCGCGGCGGCGGGCAGTTCGAAGGGGACGGCGTCGCCCCGATGGCTGGGCACGGCCGGGCGGGGCCGGTCGAGGGGCAGGTCCAGCAGGTCGGGGGCGCCGTGCAGCGCCTCCTTCCAGAAGCCGGTTTGTCGGGCACCCAGGCTGTCCGGGTCGCTGTCGTCGCCGAGCAGCCGACGCTGCCAGAGCGCGTAGTCGGCGTACTGCACGCGCAGGGGAGCCCAGTCGGGGGCGCCCGTGCCCTCGATCCTGGCGCGGTAGGCGGCTGCGAGGTCGCGGCTGAGCGGGGCGAGGGACCAGCCGTCCGCGACGACGTGGTGCAGGACGAGGACGAGGACGTGGCGGTCGGGTCCCGGGCGGAGCAGATGGGCACGGACCGCGGTGTCTCCCGCGAGGTCGAAGGGCGCGGTGGTCAGGTGACGCACCGTCTCCTCGGCCCAGGTGCCCGCGTCGTCCCCGGCCCGCGGCTGTTCGACGACGAGGGGAACGAGCGAGGCGGCGGCGTCCGCGTCCAGGACTTCCTGGCGGGCGACGCCGTCGTGCTCGGCGAAGACCGTGCGCAGGCTCTCGTGCCGGGCGACCACGTCGGCGAGGGCGCCGCGCAGGGCGTCCGCGTCCAGGGGGCCGTCCAGTTCGAGGACGAGGGGGACGTTGTAGCTGCTGTCGGGGCCCTCCGACCGGTTGAGGAACCAGAGGCGCTGCTGCGCGAAGGACAGCGGCACCGCTTCTGGCCGAGGCTGCGGGGAGAGGACGGGCCGGGTCGCGCCGGTGGTGTCCAGGGCCGCGGCGAGGGAAGCGACAGTGGGGTGGTCGAAGAGGGTGCCCAGGCCCAGTTCTGCGTCCAGGGCCGTCCGCACCCGGCCGATGAGGCGGGTGGCGAGCAGTGAGTGGCCGCCCAGGGAGAAGAAGTTGTCGTCGGTCCCGACCGCCGCCACGCCGAGGACGTCGGCGAAGAGACCGGCCAGGACCTCCTCGTAGGGGGTGCGCGGGGCGCGGCCCCCGGACGTGACGGCGCGGGGTGCGGGCAGGGCGCGCCGGTCGACCTTGCCGTTGGGGTTCAGGGGCAGCGCGTCCAGCGTCACGAAGGCGGAGGGCACCATGTACGCGGGCAGTGCGCGGGCTGCTCTGCGGGCCAGGGCGGATGCGTCCGGCCGGGCACCGGGAGCCGGTACGACATAGGCGACGAGCCGGCGGTCGCCCGGCATGTCCTCACGGACCACGACGCAGGCGCCCCGCACGTCCGGGGCGGCCAGCAGGACGTTCTCGGTCTCGGCCGGCTCGATGCGGAACCCTCGGAGTTTGATCTGGCCGTCCGCACGCCCGACGTACTCGATGTCGCCGCGAGCGGTCCAGCGCACGAGGTCGCCCGTGCGGTACATCCGGCGGCCCGACGCGTCGTACGGGTCGGCGACGAAGCGGGTGGCCGTCAGCGCGGGGTTGCCCTGGTAGCCGCGGGCGACGCCGTGGCCGCCGACGTACAGCTCCCCCACGACGCCGGGCGGCACCATGGCGAGGGTGTCGTCCAGGACGTACAGGCGCATCCCGTCCAGGGCCCGGCCGATGGGCGGCACGCCCGTGGTTCCGGGGACGACCGGATGGCGGGTGGCGAAGGTCGTGGTCTCCGTGGGGCCGTAGACGTGCAGGACGCGGGTGCCGGGCGTCGCGGCGGCCACCCGCTGCATCAGTTCCGGCGTGGCCGCCTCACCGCCGGCGGCGACCATGCGGAGCCCGGCGAAGGCGGCCGGGTCCGCCTCGGCCATCACGTTGAACAGGGCCGTCGTCAGGAACAGCGCGGTGACGCCGTGCCGCTCGACCGTGTCGTGGAGGACCCGTGCCTCCAGGACGCCGGCGGGCGCGACGACCACGCGGCCGCCGTTGAGGAGCGGCGCCCAGATCTCGAAGGTGGCGGCGTCGAAGACGTACGCCGAGTGCATCAGCACCGCGTCGGACACGCCGCCCGTCCAGGTGCTGTCGGCGGCCAGAGCGAGGACGTCGGCGTGGGTGACGCCGACGCCCTTGGGGAGTCCGGTGGACCCGGAGGTGAACATCACGTAGGCGAGCCGGTCACCGCGGATCACGCGCGGCAGCGGGCCCGGCCGCGGCGGCGGGCCACGCAGGACACCGCCGAGCGGGTCGAGGACGATCACGGGCAGGCCCGCGGCTGTCTGCTCGCACACCCAGGGCTGCCGGGCAGTCGCCTCGTCGGTCACCAGGGCGCGTACGCGGGCCGCTTGCCCGACGCGGTCGAGCCGTTCGCCGGGCCAGGCCGCGTCCATCGGTACGTACGCCGCTCCGGCGCGGACCGCGCCGAGCGTGGCGGACAGCACGGCCGCCGAGCGGCCGACGAGCACGCCGACGCCGTCCTCGGCCCCGATGCCCCAGCCGGCCAGGGCACCCGCGAGGTCCTCCGCCGCTCCGGCCAGCTCCTGGTACGAGAGCGTGACGGCGCCGTCCACCACGGCCGGGGCGTCGGGCGTCCGGCGTGCCTGCGCACCGAACGCCTCCGGCAGGCCCGATGCCACGGTCTCCGCCGGGATGGCGGCACCACACCCTTGTACGCGCAGGGCCTCGGTGGCGGTCTCGTCGAGGAACGGCAGGTCGCGCAGCGGGAGGTCGTGGTCCGCGTCCGCGAGAGCGGACAGGTAGGAGACGACGGCCTGCTGGAGCAGCCGCACGTCCTGCGGCCCGTAGAGCTCCGGGCTGGCGTCGAATCCGATCAACGGCCCTTTGTCATCGGCCCGTTCCGAGACGAAGAAGGACACGTCGTCGGCCGGTCCGACGGACAGCACGCGGGAGGCACCGGGGCTGCCGGCGAAGTCCATGTCGTAGTCGTAGCCCATGATGTTGACGACGAGACCGGTGAGGCGGGTCGCGTCGTCAGTCATGTTCAGCTCGCGCGCCAGCTGTTCGCGGGAAAACCGGCGGTGCCGCAGGGCGCCGCGCATCTCGGCGGCGACGGCGCGTACGAGAGAGCCGACCGTCATCTCGGGGGTGACGGTGAGGCGCAGCGGCAGGATGTTGGAGGTCATGCCGACGATATGGCGGAGTCCGCTGTGGCGGCCGTTGGAGGCGAGGCCCACGGTGATGTCCTGTGTCCCGGTGGCCCGGCCGATGTAGGCGGCGACCGCGCTCACGAGGACGGCGCTCCAGGTGGTGCGGTTGGCGGAGGCAATCGTGCGCAGGCGGTCGCGGACGGCGACGGGCAGCGCCTCGCCGGTGTGCAGCCGGACCTCCTCCGGTGCGTCGGGGGCGGCCGGTGGCGGAGCGTCGGTGCGCCGGCGGATGAGCGCGCGGCCGGTGTGCGCGCCCGCTGCGTCGCCCGGTCCGTGCGGGTCAGCAGGGCCGGGTGTGTCCGATGCGGTGCGGTCGGCGACCAGGTCCGCGAATCGGCCGGTCCAGTAGGCGCGGTCGGCCTCGTAGCGGTCCGATGCGCGGTAGGCCTCCTCGTCGGCGACGAGATCGCGCAGGGACGCGGCGGGCACCTCGGCCGTGTCGAGGTTCTCCCCCCGCACCGCGCGCCCGTAGAGATCGGCCACGGTGCGGGTGAAGACGGAGCCGCCGAGGCCGTCGACGGCTATGTGGTGGAACCTCACGTACCAGTAGTGCAGTCGGTCGCTGACGTGGAGCAGAGCGAAGTGGTGGGACGGGGCCTCGATCGTGTCGACGGTGGCCATGTCGTCGGCCAGGTAGCGTTCGACCGCGCCGGCGGGGTCGTCGGCGTCGGACAGGTCGACCCGGCGGAGCAGGCCGGCCCCGTCCGGGGAGCGGCGGACGACACGCTGGCGGACCGCGCCGTCCTCGGTGACGAACACGGTGTTGAGGCTGTCGCACAGCGCGGCGGCCCGGTCGAGCGCGGCGGCGAATAACACCTCGTCGAGGCCGCCCCGGACCTCGATGCATTCCCCGATGTTGTATTTCGGGCTCTGCGGATCGATCAGTTGCCCGTACCAGACCCCTTGTTGAGCCGCGGTCGTCCCGAACAAGTTTTCGGGAACAGAGCCCGAGGAGTCGGAGTTGTTTTCGCGCATGCCGGATCACACCTTTGGGGAGAGATTTTCACGGGGGACGAAGAGGGCGCGACAAAACCGCCCGCACCGGCGCATCACATTTAGCCGACCGCGGGCAGATGAAATCACAGAGAAGCGTCGCCGAACCCATGGCATCAATACCGGTGGCGCCCCTGACGACCCGGTAGATCGACAGGCACTCCACCGACTGACGTATCGAGGGCGATCCGCGAGGCGGTCCATCACTGATTCACGAAAGCCAAATAAAGGCAACATGATCGCTCATGAGCCAGGCGTGAATGTTTGCCGCTCCAGCCTGATCGATTCTGCTCGATTGCGAGCGAAGATGATCGGGCTGGAGCGCCGGAACATGCCCCGTCCTGGGTGGCCGTCTACGGCGGCCTCAAAAGCTCGGACGCCCCACTACCCGGCGTCGGCCTCCATCGTCCGCACCAGGCTGGTGGGCCGCATATCGGTCCACCCAGCCTCGATCGCGTCCAGACACTCCTGACGCGATCCTTCCGGGCCGGCCACACTCCAGCCGCCCGGGATTTCGATGTGCGCCGGCCACAGCGAGTACTGCCCCTCGCCATTCACCAGCGTCACGAACCGCCCCGACTCGTCATCGAAAGGATTGGTCACGACCGTCCCCCCACTTGTTCTCGCACTTTCCACGGCATGTTCATCAGCCTTTTTCGGGCGCACCGCACATCGATGTCCGCAGCGACCCACCGAACCGTCCACCCCGCCACGGTGCGATATCTCGACCACGCGGGGCGAAGATTCGTTACGCCTCGGGATACCGACGTCACACCGATGACCGAGCGGGACTCCCCCTACTTGACTCGCTCACGCCAATCACAATAGAGGACTTTCGACGGCCGACGACGCAAATTCAGCCCATTGCCCGCGATTACCCAAAGGGCCTACAACGACCGAGACGCCCACGGGGCATATGCCAGTCGGGTCACAACAGAAACATTCAGCCATCCCATGTCCCTATTGGGCGAGTATCGCCGAATACGACCCGTTCAATTCTGGATAGCCGGTGGCGTACGCCCGCTGACGTTCTGACACACCGAGATCACACCGCGCTCCCGTACGCCGGGTACGCGCCCCGCCTGCGCCCCGTCCCGCCCAGCCAAGGAGAGGCAAAGGGGTGTCCGTCGCACGGCGGGAGACCGGCCGCGCCAAACGCGTCGGTGCGCCGCGTCTCCGGAGAGCCAACGCCTGCGGGAGTGCTGAGGACACGGCCCCCAGCGGGCCGCCCCGATCCCCGCCGGTCAGCCTCCGGACCGTTGACGTCATCGCCGAACCGGCCCCGATCCGCCGATGCGCGGCATCCCGCCGGTCCACGCCCCGCTGTGGCGCCCCGACCGCAGGGACTGCCGAGGCCAGGGCGCAGCCGATCTCGGCGTTTCGGCGGCCGCCACGCGCCTGACGACTTGTCTTCGAGTCCACTCGAAGGTGTTGTCTGGCGGGAGATGTTGTCCGAGCGGATGACGGGTTTCTGGAGGAGCACACCATGACGCAGAAGATCTGGTTCATCACCGGTGCCTCGCGCGGCTTCGGCAGGGAGTGGGCCGTCGCCGCACTCGAACGCGGCGATTCGGTGGCCGCGACCGCGCGCGACCTCTCCACTCTGGGTGACCTTCGCGAGAAGTACGGAGAACGGCTGCTGCCTCTGCGTCTCGACGTGACGGACCGTGAAGCGGGCTTCGCCGCCGTGCAGCAGGCACACGAACGGTTCGGGCGTCTCGACGTGGTCGTCAACAACGCCGGCTACGGCCACTTCGGCCTGGTCGAGGAGCTCACCGAAGCCGAGGCGCGCGCGCAACTGGACACCAACCTGTTCGGCGCCCTGTGGATCACCCAGGCCGCGCTGCCGCTGCTGCGCGAGCAGGGCAGCGGCCATATTCTCCAGGTCTCTTCCATCGGAGGCATCAGCGCCTTCCCGCTGGTCGGGATCTACCACGCGTCGAAGTGGGCGCTCGAAGGCATCAGCCAGGCACTGGCCCAGGAAGTGGCGCCGTTCGGCATCAAGGTCACGCTGATCGAGCCCGGAGGCTTCGCCACCGACTGGGCGGGTTCGTCGTCGAGCACGTCCGACCCGTTGCCCGCGTACGCCGACTTCCACAAGGAGGTGCAGGAGCAGCGCCGCAAGCGTGTCGGAACACCCGGCGACCCGGCCGCGTCCGCAGCCGCCGTGCTGGAGATCGTCGACGCCGACGAGCCGCCGCTGCGCTGCTTCTTCGGCTCGGCGCCGCTGGGCATCGCCAAGGCCGACTACGAGCAGCGACTCGCCGTCTGGGAGAAGTGGCAGCCCGTAGCAGAGCTGGCGCAGGGCTGAGCCGGGGCCTGTCCGCCGGACAGGCCCCAGGTGTATTGATCACGAGCGTTGTTGAACGGGGTTGATCAAAGGCGAAGACCTCCGGTGTGGTGGAGGTGTCCAGGCTCCACACCACACACGGAGGTCTTCGTGTGTCACCGTGATGCCCGGCTGACGGTCCTCGGGAGGCTTCTGCTGGTCGAAGGTGTCACGTCCGGCCGTCGTCCGGTAGGCCATGTCGCAGCCGAGATGGGCATCACGACGCAGTGTCCGAGCCGGCATGGACACTGACCGCGACCTGGCAGTTCGCCCGCTTCCCGAGAGCCCCGCAGTACTGGCGGGCCAGTGCGGCCGAGGACCGGCCGCACTGGGGGAACGACACATCGTCGATCCCCCACACCTGCGGCCCGATCGCCTCGGTCAGCCGCCGGGCGATCCGTCACCGCGCCGGCAACGGATCCCACCGCGACTGGTTCACGAACTGCTGCAGGGCCTGCACGTTCCCATCCGGTAACCGCTCGGCCATCGGCTGGACCGACTTCCGACGGCTGTCCAGCCGGCTCGCGTGGCCCGTCAGGTCGCCGGAACGGGCTCCCGCTCCGCCACCGCGGCGTCCGCGCCCGCGCCCGCTTCCAGCGGGTCCCTGGCGCGCCGCTTCGCGAGCACCGCGCACACCATGAGCTGCATCTGGTGGAAGAGCATCAGCGGCAGCACGGCGAGGCTCGCCTGCGCGCCGAACAGGACGCTGGCCATGGGCAGCCCCGAGGCCAGGCTCTTCTTCGAGCCGGCGAACTGGATGGCGATGCGGTCCTCCCGCCCGAAGCCGAGCCGCTTCGCCCCGTACCAGCTCAGCGCGAGCATCAGGGCGAGGAGCACGGCCTCGGCGCCGAGCAGCGCCCCGAGCCTGGCCGGGGTGACCTGGTGCCAGATGCCGGCGACCATGCCCTCGCTGAAGGCGGTGTAGACGACGAGCAGGATCGAGCCCCGGTCGACATAGCCGAGGACCTTCTTGTGCCGGGCGATGAAGCCGCCGATCCAGCGGCGCAGCAGTTGTCCCGCGACGAACGGCAGCAGCAGCTGGACGCCGATCTTCAGCAGGGCGTCCCCGGAGAAGCCGCCGCCGCTGTTGCCGAGCAGCGCGCCCGCGAGCAGCGGGGTGACGAAGATGCCCGCTATCGAGGAGAAGGAGCCGGCGCAGATCGCGGCGGGGACGTTGCCCCGGGCGATCGAGGTGAAGGCGATCGACGACTGGATCGTCGAGGGGACCAGGCAGAGGAACAGGAAGCCGCTCTGGAGCTGGGGCGTCAGTATGTACGGAACCAGTCCCCTGCTCGCCAGCCCCAGCACCGGGAACGCGAGGAACGTGCAGGCCAGGACGGTGAGGTGGAGTCGCCAGTGCCTGACCCCGTCGAGCGCCTCGGCGGTGGACAGGCGTGCGCCGTAGAGGAAGAAGAGGAAGGCCACCGCCCCGGTCGAGGCCCCGCCCGCGAGATCGGCCGCCCTTCCGGAGGCCGGCAGCAGCGCCGCGAGTACGACGGTGCCGATCAACGCCAGGATGTACGGGTCGATCGGCAGCCAGGACGGCAACTGCGGCGTGCGGCGGCTCATGTGCTCCACGTGTTCTCTCGTTCAGGGTCGTGCCCTTTCCATCCTGCTCCTGATCATCGACATCGGGAATCCCGTATACCGCTCTGACTGTGATCACGGTTCGCGATAACGTGTCGGCATGTACGACCCCGCGCAGTTGCGCACCTTTCTCGCCGTCGCGCAGACACTGAGCTTCACCCGGGCCGCCCGCCGGCTCGGGGTGCGCCAGTCCACGGTGAGCCAGCACGTGCGGCGGCTGGAGGAGGCCGCCGGGCGGCAGCTGTTCACCCGGGACACCCACCGGGTCGACCTCACCGTGGACGGTGAGGCGATGCTGGGTTTCGCCCGGACGATCCTGGAGGCCCACGAACGGGCGTCGGCGTTCTTCACCGGCACCCGGCTGCGCGGGCGGCTGCGGTTCGGGGCCTCGGAGGACTTCGTGCTGACCCGGCTGCCGGAGATCCTCCAGTCCTTCCGCCGCGACCATCCGGAGGTCGAGCTGGAGCTGACCGTGGAGCTGTCGGGCATCCTGCACCGGCAGCTGGCGGCGGGCCGGCTCGACCTGGTGCTGGCCAAGCGGCGGACCGGTGACACGCACGGGGAGCTGGTCTGGCAGGACGCGCTGATCTGGATCGGTGCGCCGGGTCTGCGGCTCGACCCGGACCGGCCGGTGCCGCTGGTCCTCTTCCCGCCGCCGGGCATCACCCGGGCCCGCGCCCTGGAGGTGCTGGAGAGCCAGGGCCGGTCCTGGCGGGTGGCGTGCACCAGTGGCAGCCTCAGCGGGCTGATCGCGGCCACCCACGCGGGGCTCGGCGTGATGGCGCACAGCCGGGGCCTGGTTCCGCCCGGCCTGGTCCCACTGCCGGCCAGGGCGGGGCTGCCGGAGCTCGGCGAGGTGGATTTCGTCCTGCTGCACGGCCGCCGCCACGACAATGCGCAGCAGGCGGCGGACGCGCTCGCGGCGGCGATCCTGGCGGGCGGCGACCGTCTGATCCGCCGGCCCGGGATTGAGGGGCCGTCCTGAGGGGGACAATCAACGGCATGCGGCGGTCTCCGCCGGGGCGGCCCAACCCGGTCAGGTCCGGCAGCTGCGGACCAACCCCCCGTATCCGCACGGAACGGCAGTGATCGCGGCGTACAGATTCGGTGGAGATTCCCGCGCGAGCCACTTACTCCTTGGTCGGAAGCGCGCCCGAGCCTTGCCCATCTGGCCGGATTTCAGCCCCTGACCAGTGCAGACGCCACGTTTCACGGGCCGCTTCGGACTCTCCCGCGGCGGCGCCCTGTGGGGTAGCGTCACGGCGCTGTGCGGAGCGCCACAAGGAGCAGGTCATTGCGCGAGTTCACTGTCCCACCCATGGCGGCCGCGCCCCACGTGGGCGGGCTCGCTGATGTGGTTTTCGACTATGCCGAGGAGGATCCGCACCGGATCGCCCTCGGCCGCAAGGACGCGTCCGGACGCTGGCTCGATATCACCTCCGCGACGTTCCGCGACGAGGTGCTCGCGCTGGCCAAGGGGCTGATCGCGCACGGCGTGCGGTTCGGTGACCGGGTCGCCCTGATGTCGCGCACCCGCTACGAGTGGACGCTCTTCGACTTCGCCCTGTGGGCGGTCGGCGCGCAGTCCGTTCCGGTCTATCCGACGTCCTCGGCCGAGCAGGTCCTGTGGATGCTCCACGACGCCGAGGTGTCCGCGGTGATGGTCGAGCACGAGGACCACGCGATGACGATCGCCTCGGTGATCGACCAGCTGCCCCAGCTGAAACGGCTGTGGCAGCTGGACACCGACGCGGTGTCCGAGCTGGTGGCCGCGGGCGCCCACGTCGAGGACGAGGTGGTGCACCGCCACCGGCGTGCGGTGACGCCCGACTCGGTGGCGACCGTCATCTACACGTCGGGCACGACGGGGCGGCCCAAGGGCTGTGTGATCACGCACGCCAACTTCATGTTCGAGACGGACACGATGGCCTCCCGCTGGGAGTCGGTCTTCCACTCCCGGCCGGGCGACGAGGCCGCGACCCTGCTGTTCCTGCCGCTGGCGCACGTCTTCGGGCGGATGGTGGAGGTCACGGCGATCCGGGGCCGGGTGAAGCTGGGACACCAGCCGGAGCTGTCGGCGAAGGCGCTGATGCCCGATCTGGTGACGTTTCGCCCCACGTTCATCCTGGCGGTGCCGTACATCTTCGAGAAGGTCTTCAACGGGGCCCGCCGCAAGGCGGAGACCGAGGGCCGGGTGGGCCCCTTCGACAAGGCCGTGGACATCGCCGTGAAGTACGCGGAGGCGATGGAGGCACGGGCCTTCGGGACCGGTCCCGGCCCGTCCGCCGGACTGCGGATGCAGCACCAGTTCTTCGACAAGGTCGTGTACAAGAAGGTGCGCGAGGCGATGGGCGGCCGGATCCGGCACGCCATGTCCGGCGGCTCGGGGATGGAGCGGCGGCTCGGCCTGTTCTTCGCGGGCGCCGGTGTCACGGTGTACGAGGGGTACGGGCTGACCGAGACGACCGCCGCGGCCACCGCCAATCCGCCGGAGCGCACCCGGTACGGCACGGTCGGGCAGCCGATCCCCGGGACCACGGTGCACATCGCCGCCGACGGCGAGATCTGGGTGTACGGCAGCAATGTGTTCTCCGGGTACCTCGGCGACCCGAAGTCCACCGACGCGGTGCTGAACGACGGCTGGCTGGCCACCGGCGACCTGGGCGCGCTGGACGAGGACGGCTATCTGACGATCACCGGGCGCAAGAAGGAGATCCTGGTGACGTCCGGCGGCAAGAGCGTCTCACCGGCCGGCCTGGAGGAGCGGGTGCGGGCGCATCCGCTGGTGGCGCAGTGCATCGTGGTCGGCAACGACCGGCCGTACATCGCGGCCCTGGTCACCGTGGACCAGGAGTCCGTGGAGCACTGGCTCTCGATACAGGGGCGCCAGCGGCTCTCACCGGGCGAGCTGGTGCGGGACCCGGATCTGGAGATGGAGGTCCGGCGGGCGGTGGTCGCCGCGAACACGGCCGTGTCGCAGGCCGAGTCGATCCGGACGTTCCGGATCCTGGCGCACCAGTTCACCGAGGAGCACGGGCTGCTGACACCGTCGCTCAAGCTGAAGCGCAAGGCGATCGAGGCGGCGTACGCGGCCGAGGTCGACGCCCTGTACCGCTGAGCCGGCGAGGGACCGTACCGCTCGGCCGGGAAGAATCGGCCGGAACGGGAATGTGCGGACCGTCTTGATCGTTGAAGGTTCGAGTCCCACCTCCCAACGTAAGGATCGACCGCTCGTGAGCCACGTCCCCGCCCTCACCCTCAACAACGGCGTCGAGATGCCCCAGCTCGGTTTCGGAGTCTGGCAGGTGCCGGACGACGAGGCCGCGAAGGCGGTCGCCACAGCCATCGAGTCCGGGTACCGCAGCATCGACACCGCCGCCGTCTACCGGAACGAGGGAGGCACCGGCAGGGCCATCGCCGCCTCCGGTGTCGCCCGCGACGAGCTGTTCGTGACCACAAAGCTCTGGAACAGCGAGCAGGGCTACGACTCGACGCTGCGTGCGTTCGACGCCTCGCTGGACAAGCTCGGTCTGGACTACGTCGACCTGTACCTGATCCACTGGCCGGTCCCCGCCAAGGACGCGTACGTGGACACCTACCGCGCGTTCGAGAAGATCTACGCGGACGGCCGCGCACGGGCGATCGGCGTGTCGAACTTCCTCCCCGAGCACCTGGAGCGGCTGCTCGGCGAGACCTCCGTCGTGCCCGCGCTCAACCAGATCGAGCTGCACCCGCAGCTCCAGCAGGCCGAGTCCCGCGCGCTGCACGCCAAGCACGGCATCGTGACCGAGGCCTGGTCGCCGCTGGGTTCGGGCAAGGGCCTCCTGGAGGTCCCGACGGTTGTCGCGGTCGCACGGAAGCACGGCCGCACCCCCGCCCAGGCGGTGCTCCGCTGGCACCTCCAGACCGGTCACGTGGTGATCCCGAAGTCCGTGACCCCGTCGCGGATCGCGGAGAACATCGATGTGTTCGGCTTCGAGCTGGACGAGGACGACCTGGCCGCGTTCGCGGCGCTCGACGAGGGCAAGCGGCTGGGCTCGCACCCGGCCGAGTTCAACCTCGGCGCCTGAGCCGTGGCGTACCGCCGCTGACCGGCACAGCCTGAATCCGCCGCCCGGCTGCCGGGCGGCGGATTGCCGCTGTCCAGGCTCTCGCGGCCGCGCTCAGGTCTTGCGGTAGTCCTGAGACCTTGCGGTAGCACTCAGGCCCTGCGGCCGCGCTCAGGCCCTGCGGTCGTGCTCAGGCCTTGCGGCCGAGATGGAACGTCCGGGCCATCAGCAGGAAGGTGTCGGTGCGCCGGTGCAGTCCGGCCGGGTCCTCGGGGTCGGTCAGCCGGTCGAGCACCGCACTGTCCTCGGCGCCCAGCCGCTCGCCCAGGCTCTCGCGGCGGCGGGTGAAGTTGTCGATGACGTGGTCACGTGCCACGTCGGTGAGCGGCGCGGGCAGGTCGAGCAGGAAGCTCCGGGTGCCCTGCGGGTCGAGGCCGACCGCGCTGAACAGGGCGGCCCAGTTCTCGGTCTCCCGCTTGGTACCGGGCAGGTCCGCCCGCATCTGCTCGAAGGTCTCGGCCTGGAGCACGTCGAGCCGCTCCTCCAGACCGGGCCGCCCGAAGCCGATGTCGCGCGGGAGATGGCGCGGCTGCAGTCCGCCCTCGACGAGCGCGACGGTGCCGCCTGGACGCAGCAGCCCGGCGAACCCGGCCAGTGCGGCGCGCTGATCGCCCATGTGGTGCAGCGCGTTGCCCACCCAGATCAGATCCGCTTCACCGGCGCGGTCCAGCTCGCCGGGCAGGTCGGCGAGCAGGGTGGTGACCCGGTCACCGAGCCCGAGCCGCTGCGCACGGGCGCCGGTGCGCTCCAGCAGGGCCGGGGTGCCGTCCACGGCGACCACCTCGGCCTCCGGGAACACCTCGGCGAGCAGACAGGCCACGACGCCCGGTCCGCTGCCGATGTCCAGGACCCGGCGGACCTTGGGGGCGTCGGGCTGACCGGCGATCCAGCGGGCCGCCTCCGTGTAGTGAGCGGAGCTGAGTTCGGCGTTCTTCTCCAGCAGCGGACCGATGGCGTCCCAGTCGAGACCGGAGCCGTGATGGTGGGCATGGCCGCTTTCGTGCCGGTGTCCGCCGTGACCGCCGTGGCCGCCTTCGCGCCCGTGGCCGTCGCCGTGGCTGCTGTCGTGGTGAGGACCGTGACCGGTGTCGTTGCTCATGGGAACAGCCTCACCACGGATCAGGCCACAGGCAAACTTTGTTGCCGGTCCGGCAAGCCGCGGCCGTTGCGGTAGTCCTGCGGGCCGACCCCGCGGACCCGCTTGAAGGCGGTGCTGAAGGCGAACGCCTGGCTGTAGCCGACCTTCCGGGCCACCGCCTCGACCGTCGCGTCCGTCTCCCGCAGCAGATCCGCCGCGACGGCGAGCCGCCAGCCCGTCAGGTACGCCATCGGGGGCTCCCCCACCAGCTCGGTGAACCGCCGGGCGAGCCCGGCCCGGGAGACCCCGGTCCGCTCGGCCAGGGCGGCGACCGTCCACGGCTGGGCCGGCTCGTTCTGCAGCAGCCGCAGAGCGCGGCCGACGACCGGGTCACCCATCGCCCGGTACCAGGCGGGGGCCTCGGCACCCGGCCGGGAGAACCAGGTGCGCAGCGCGTCGATCAGCAGCAGGTCGAGCAGCCGGTCCAGCACCACGCTCTGCCCCGGCTCGTCCCTGGCGATCTCACTGTCGAGCAGCGTCAGCAGGAGGCCGCCCGGACCGTCACCGGGCAGGACGAGCAGGGCGGGCAGCGCGTCCAGGAGCCGCCTGCTGATCTCGCCGTCCAGCAGATAGGTGCCGATGAGCATGGTCGCCGCGCCGTCCGGGGCATTGCCCCAGGTGCGTACGCCCAGGCGCATGGACTGGGAGAGCGGCTCGCCGTGCAGCGTGGTGCAGGTGCCGCCCGGACCGATCCGGGCCCGGGGCTCGGTGCCGGGCAGATCCGCGACGGTGTACGGCTCCGGGCCGCGCGCAATGGCCAGGTCACCGGGGCGCAGCAGTACGGGTTCGGCGCCTGCGGCGGGCACGATCCAGGCTTCGCCCCCGGTCATCGACATCAGGCAGAGCGGGGCCCGGTCCTCGATCCGTACGGACCACGGAGGTTCCATCACCATCCGCAGCAGAAAGGCCCCTCTGGCCCTCGGCCCGTCCAGGAGTCCGGCAAGTGCGTCCATGGGCAGCAGCGTAGACGTCCGCGTAGGGAGCTGAGCGGCTGAGGCATGGCAGGGGCGGGGCCGCGCGGAGAGCCTTGGGGCATGACAAACGACATGGCGGAACAGCAGCAGGAGACCCGCACGGCCGGCCCGGTCCTGGTGACGAGCGGGACGGGCAAGACGGGCCGCCGGGTGGTGGAGCGGCTCGCCGCGCGAGGGGTGCCGGTGCGGGCCGGGTCGCGCACCGGTGAGGTGGTCTTCGACTGGGCGGACGAGTCGGGCTGGGAGGAGGCGTTGCGGGGTGCGGAGGCGGCGTACATCGCGTACTACCCCGATCTTGCGGCGCCCGGTGCGCCGGAGGCGATGACGGCCTTCGGGCGGATCGCGCGGAGCTGCGGGGTGCGGCGGCTCGTGCTGCTGTCGGGGCGGGGCGAGCCGCAGGCGGTGGTCGCGGAGGAGGCGCTGCGGTCGGCGGCCGGAGGGATCGGACTCACCGTGGTGCGCTCGGCGTTCTTCGCGCAGAACTTCAGCGAGGGCGCGCTGCTCGACGGGGTGCTGGGCGGCGAGCTGGTGTTCCCGGCCGGCTCCACCGCCGAGCCGTTCGTGGATGCCGGGGACCTCGCCGACGTGGTGGTCGCGGCGCTGTGCGGGGAGGGCGTCGCGGGCCAGGTGCACGAGCTGACGGGGCCCCGGCTGCTGACCTTCGCCGAGGCGGCCGCCGAGATCTCCCGGGCGACCGGGCGCGAGGTGCGGTACGCCGCTGTGACGGGGCCTCAGTATGCGGCGATGCTGGTGGAGTTCGGGGTTCCGCAGGCCGAAGCGGACTTTCTGGCCGAGCTGTTCGCCATGCTGCTGGACGGGCACAACGCCACGGTCACGGAGGGCGTCAAGCGGGCCCTGGACCGTGACGCGTCATCGTTCACCGCCTTCGCAGCCGAGGCCGCGCGGAACGGGGCCTGGGACGCGTAGCGCGGGGCGTCGCGGTGCCAGTGGGTTCCCCGGCCTCACGCGCCGGCCGGGCCCGGCCGGCGGCGGAACGCCAGCAGCCGGTACTCCGGTTCGGCGCGGCGCCGGTCCTGGCCGGGCAGCGCGGACAGGGCCTCGGCGAGCCGGCCGGCCGCCGTCCCGGGGAGTTCCAGGCGCGAGGCGTAGTAGCCGCGGCGCACCGCGCGTGCCGCGCTCACCGGCGTCCGGCCCTGCCCGTGCCCGCGGAAGCCGGCACTCCCCACCAGGTCGAGGCCGCACTCGGCCCCGTACCCGGTCACACGGTCGGCGGCGTCGGACGGGGTGGCCGCCAGGTACGGGGCGAACGCGGCGTCGATGTCACTGGCCACGTCGTGCGAGGCGTCCTTGTCGACGGTGGTGACGAACACGCCCCCGGGCCGCAGCACTCGGGCCGCCTGCGCCACCACGGCCCGGACGTCACCGTTCCCGCGCAGCAGGTGCAGCAGCCAGACGGCCGCCACCGCGTCGACGGCCGCGTCCCGCACGGGCAGCCGGCGCGCATCGGCGAGTGCCACACCGCCGATGCGCTGCTTCGCGACGCGGGCCATGCCGAGGGCAGGACGTCCCGGACACCCGAAGACCGGGACGTCCTGCCGCGATGCGCTCGGTGACCAGTCCGGTCCCGCAGCCGATGTCGAGCAGTGGCCGGGCGCCGGAGGGGATCAGACCGAGCACCGCGGTGGCGGCCGCCTCCGCCCGGGGCACGCCACCGCGCGTGGAGTCGTAGACGGCCGCCTCGTCGTTGTAGTCCAGCATCCGAGTGACTGTAGGACACCTCAACGGCCGTGCGGGGCAGAGCTGCTGCTGCCCGCACCGGTCGGCCGGCGGTCCTTGCGCGCGCATCTCCCGCGCCCTACTATCCCGAACATGTTCAGTGAACGCGTTCAGTCACGCGTGGCGCAGCGGGAGGCGACCCGGCTCAGGGTGTTGTCCTCGGCCGAACGGCTCTTCCGCGAGCAGGGGTTCGGCTCCAGCACCATCCGCCAGATCGCCACCGACGCCGGAGTGAGCACCGGCACCGTCATGTCGGTCGGCGACAAGGACGCGCTGCTCGTCGCCATCTTCGACACCTGGATCGCCGCCGTGCACCACGGCCGGGAGGCCGAGCAGGGGCGTGGCGGGGTGACACCGCTGTCCCCCGGCGCGGCGGCCGAGGCGGTCCTGGATCTCGTCGAACCCTTCATCAGCTACTTCGCACTCGACCTCGAACTGTCCCGGGAATACGCCGCGGTCATCGTCCGGGGCACCCACGAGTCCGAGATCTTCCAGACCCTCGCCGGGGCCCTGATCGCCGAACTCGAAGCCCTCCTGTCCCGCACATCGCTCACCGCGACCGGGGCCGCAGGCGGCGCACGCACCCTCTACTTCGCCTACCTGGGCATCCTCATGACCGTGGGCTACGGCGCTCTCGACCAGCGGGGCGCTGTCGCCCAGTTCCGGGAAGTCATCCATTTCGTCGTCGACCGCGAAGGAACCCAACGATGATCAGCACCCCCGACCCCTGGTGGCCGACCGCACTGCTCGCCCTGGCGCTCCTCTCCGACGCGATCATGTCGGTGCGTCCCCCGGTGTTCATCCAGCAGTGCCTGGACGGAGTCCGCTTCCCGCGCGACTGGTGGTGGGTCCTGGTGGTCGTCAAGTTCCTGGCCGCAGCGGGGCTCGCCGCCGGTCTGCGGTACGAGGGGGTCGCCGTGACGACCAACGTCGCGGTGATCGCCTACTTCCTGTGCGCCGCCTACGCCCACTACCGGGCACGCTTCTTCAAGCGGATGTTCTGGCTGAACTGCCTGGGGATGCTCGCGCTGTCGACAGCCGTCCTGTTCCTGTCCCACCTGTCCACGCTCTGACCGGGCCTGCCCACCGCTGGGTCCTGGGGCGTTGAAACCATGGTGAAACCGCATTGAATGCGCCGGGCCGCAGTCTCTGCGGCATGACCACAACGACTTCTCGCTCCCTGGCCATCGAGGCCAGGGGGCTGTGCAAGGCCTACGGGGACAGGACGGTCCTCGACGGCATCGATCTGGCGGTGCCGGCCGGCACGGTCTTCTCACTGCTCGGCCCGAACGGCGCCGGCAAGACCACCGCCGTCAAGATCCTCTCCACGCTCGTCCGGCCCGGTCCCGGCTCCGGCGGCATCCGGGTCGGCGGCCACGACCTGGCCGCCGACCCGCAGGCCGTACGGGGCGCGATCGGCGTCACCGGGCAGTTCTCCGCCGTCGACGGCCTGATCACCGGCGAGGAGAACATGCTCCTCATGGCCGATCTGCACCACCTCCCCCGCCGCGAGGGCCGCGCCACCGCCGCCGAACTGCTGGAACGGCTCGACCTGACGGAGTCGGCGGGGAAGCCCGCCGCCACCTATTCCGGCGGTATGAGGCGCCGTCTCGACATCGCGATGACCCTGGTCGGAAACCCCCGGATCATCTTCCTCGACGAGCCGACCACCGGTCTCGACCCGCGCAGCCGTCACACCATGTGGGGCATCGTCCGCCGGCTCGTCTCCGGTGGCGTCACCGTCTTCCTCACCACCCAGTACCTGGACGAGGCCGACGAACTCGCCGACCGCATCGCGGTACTGAGCGGCGGAAGGATCGTCGCCGAGGGGAGCGCCGAGGAGCTGAAGCGCCTCGTCCCCGGCGGGCACGTACGGCTGCGGTTCACCGACCCGTCCACGTACCGGAGCGCCGCCGTCGCCCTTCGCGAGGGCGCCCGGGACGACGGGGCGCTGTCGCTGCGGATCCCCAGCGACGGCAGCCAGCGCGAACTGCGCTCCGTGCTGGACCGGCTGGACGCCACCGGTGTCGAGGCCGACGAACTGACCGTGCACACCCCCGACCTCGACGATGTGTTCTTCGCCCTGACCAGCGGCACGGCCGTGCCGGACCAGCAGCACCGGGAGACCGTCCGATGAGCACCCTCTCCCTCGCCGCACAGGACTCGGGCACCATGCTGCGCCGCAACCTGCTGCACGCCAGGCGCTACCCGTCCCTCACGCTGAACCTGCTGCTCATGCCGATCGTCCTGCTGCTGCTCTTCGTCTACGTCTTCGGCGACGTGATGAGCGCGGGCATCGGCGGCGACGCCGATCGCTCCGCCTACATCGCCTATCTCGTCCCGGGCATCCTGCTGATGACCATCGGCTCCACTCCGGCGGGAACCGCGGTGTCCGTCTCCATGGACATGACGGAGGGCATCATCGCCCGCTTCCGCACGATGGCGATCCACCGGGGGGCGGTGCTCATCGGCCACGTCGTCGGGAGCGTGCTCCAGTCGGTCATCAGCGTGGTCCTGGTCGGCGCCGTCGCCGTGGCCATCGGCTTCCGCTCCACGGACGCCACGGCCCTCGAGTGGCTGGCGGCGTTCGGGCTGCTCGTGCTGGTCGCCACGGCGTTCACCTGGATCGCGGTCGGAATCGGAATGGCCGCCCCGAACCCCGAGGCGGCGAGCAACAACGCGCTGCCGATGGTCATCCTCCCGCTCATCTCCAGCGCGTTCGTCCCGGTCGACGCGATGCCGGGCTGGTTCCGGCCGATCGCCGAGTACCAGCCGTTCACCCCGGCCATCGAGACACTTCGCGGTCTGCTGCTCGGCAGCGGGATCGGTCACAACGGGTGGCTCGCCGTCACCTGGTGCGCGGCCCTGGCCGTGCTCGGCTACTGGTGGTCGACCTCGTTGTTCGGCCGCGACCCGAAGTAGCTTTCCCGGTCACGGTCCTGGGCTGCGCCGGGGCCTGTCGCGGGCGCAGCGGTGAGCGTCCGGACCGCCTCCCGCAGCCCGTCCCGCCCCAGGGCGGCGTACCGCGCCACGGCGTCAGCGTACGCCGCCCCGTCGGCGTCCTCGGCCGCCTGCCGGGCGCGGGCCCGCGACATCGTCGGCTGGAACTCCCGCAGCGCACCGAGCCGTTCGGCCAGCGCGATCATGCCTGCGGCCGAGGCGTCGCCGGACGCGAGCCCCGCCGAACCGAGCGCGTGCAGCACCGTCCCGGCCACGGGAAGCTCCATGGGCGGTCCGGCGGCCGGCGTCCGCAGGAGCCGCCGCAGCCGGTCCACCACCTCCGCGACGGACCGGAGGTGGCCGGCGTGTGCGTGAGCCGTCACCGCAACCGACTGGATCTCCAGCGCCCACGGGTCGGCCCACGGGTCGCCGCCGTACATCGGGCCGGCCCCGGGCAGCCGGTCCACGGCCTCGCGCCACAGCCCGAGCCCGGCCTCCGTCAGCCCTCGGGCGAGCGCGATCTCGGCGCGCACGCCGAGGTCGGGGCTGTAGAAGGGGTCCTGCTGCGGCGTGCCGTCACCCTCCGCCTCCCGCAGCCAGTGCTCGGCCTCGTCGGGGTCGCCGCGCTGCAGGCAGGCGAGGGCCAGGCCGCTGCGGATGCCGATGTAGTCGTGTTCGTCGCCGAGCCGGGGCAGTGCCTCCAGCGCGGTCCTCAGATAGCCGTACGCCACGTCGCCCCGCCCTGTCTTCAGGCACAGCTCGCTCACCCGGGACAGGCTCATGACCTGCATGGCCGGGTTGTCGACCGGTCCCAGTGCGGCGATCATCCGGCGTGCCGAGGCGAGCGCCCGGTCGATCTCGTGCTCGTACTCCCAGACGTAGGTGGCGGTGCACTCCGCCACGCCGGCGACGAGCGGCTGCTCGCTCCCGCAGAGCTCGCGCAGCACGTCGTAGCCGGGGGGCAGTATCGCGGGGAGCGCGCTCAGTACGGTCGCGGCGGCCCGCAGCAGCGTGTCCGGTCGGGCCGGCGGCAGCCTCCGGAGGGTGACGAGCTGGCGCACGGCGCGCGGGCCCTGGCACATCAGCACGGTCGCGGTGCACAACACCGCGGCGGAGCGGGCGACTTCGACGTAGTCGGGCCCCGGCCGGTAGTGCGAGAGCGGTGGGCCGGTGTCCGCCGCGAGGGCGGTGAGGCGGGGAAGGTTGGAATCGGTGAACCACAGGGCGGCCAGCACGGCGGTGAGAGCGGCGGTGGAGGGGCCGTCGGTACGGGCCAGGGCCTGCCGCAGGGCCGACACGAGGTTGTCCTGCTCGGCCTTGGTCCGCTCCCAGGCGGCCGGCCGGTCCGGGCCGCAGAGCACCTCGTGGTGCGCGACCCCGAAGTCCCGCGCCCAGACGAGGAACCGGCCGGCGGCCTCCTCGTCCTCGCCCGCCTCCGCCCGCCGGGCCGCGCTGAACTCCCGTACGGTCTCCAGCATCCGGAACCGCACACCGGCCGGGGTGTCCGTGACGGTGATCAGCGACTGGCCGGCCAGCTGCTCGACGAGGAGCAGCGCGTCCTCACCGATGACCTGCTCCGCCGCATCGCCGGAGAAGCCGCCCGGGAAGACGGACAGGGTGCGCAGCGCGGCCTGGGCGTCCCGCGTGAGCAGGTTCCAGCTCCACTCCACGACCGCGTGCAGTGTGCGGTGGCGCTCCGGCACGCCCCGTACCCCGCCGCGCAGCAGCGCGAACCGGTCACCGAGGCGGCGGGCGATCTCCGGCACCGAGAGCACCCGTACCCGGGCCGCCGCCAGCTCCACGGCCAGCGGCAGCCCGTCGAGGTGGCGGCACAGCCCTGCCACGGAGTCCGGCGGCAGCCGCACGCCGGGGCGGGTGGCTCGGGCCCGCTGGGTGAACAGCTCGACGGAGGTGTCGAGACCCAGCTCCGGCAGCGGGTACACCGCCTCCGACGACAGGCCGAGCGGGGCGCGTCCGGTGGCGAGCACCCGAAGGTCCGCAGAGGACGCGACCAAAGCCTGTACGAGGCCGGCGGCGCCCCGGACGACCTGCTCGCAGTTGTCCAGGACGAGCAGCGCGGACCCGGGGCCGAGCACACCGAGGATCCCGGCCACCGGGTCGGCCGGGACATGGCCGGCCAGGGCGCCGGGCCGTCCCTCGCCCACGCCGAGCGCGGAGGCCACCTCCGCCGCCACGTCCGCGTCCGCGGTGACACCGGCGAGCGGCACGAAGTACACCACGCGCTGCTCGGCCCGCCGGCTGACGGCGTGCGCGAGCCGGGTCTTGCCGAGGCCGCCGGGGCCGACGACGGTGACGGCGCGGGATGCGCGCAGCAGCCGTTCCACCGCCGCGATGTCCTCGTGGCGGCCCAGGAGCGGGTTCGGCTCGTGCGGCACGCCGTGCCTGACGACCGGCGGCTCGCCGCACAGCAGCTCGTGCTGGAGGGCCCGGAGCCCGGTGCCCGGATCGGTGCCGAGCCCGTCGCGCAGCTCGCGGCGGTACGCCTCGTACCGGTTCAGCGCGGCGGACGGGCCCGCCGTCGCCGCCTCGCCGCGCAGCAGTTCGGCCAGCACCTCCTCGTCGTGCGGACGGTCGGACGCGGCCTCGGCCAGCGGCCCGGCCGCCTCCGCGTACCGCCCGAGGCGGGCGAGCGCGAGGGCCCGCGCGCGTACGAGGGCGCGGCGGACGGGAGCGCGCTCGGCGCGCAGCGCGGCCACCGGGCCGGCCGCGCCGCCGGCCCCGTCGCCCGCGCCCTCCCAGAGCCGGAGCCCGGCCTCGGCCTCCGCCAGCGATCCAGTGTGGTCGCCGGCCCTGGCCCGGTCCGCGCTCGCACCGGCGCGCAGCAGGAGGACGGAGCTGTCGACACGGTCCTCGTCGAGCGCGAGCCGGTACCCGTTCGGCGTGGCCACCAGGACGCCGGCGTCCAGCTGCGCCCGCGCCCTGGACACCAGGACCTGCACCGCTTTTCCCGGCCGCTGCGGCAGCTCGTCCGGCCACAGCCCCGCCACGAGCCGCTCGGTGCTGCAGCCGGTGCGCAGGTCGCCGGCGAGCAGCGCGAGCAGACCGCGGAGCCGGGGTGCGGTGATCTCCTGCCCGCGATAGGCGACACGCGGCAGCAGGGTCAGATCGGTGGTCACCCGTGCAGATTAGCCAAGCCCCGGCCACCGGAGCCCGCCCCGCCGCTCCGCACGATTGCCAGCAGCCCACGGGGGCCATAACTTTCGCTTATGGAGCTGGAGTTGCGCCATCTGCGTACGGTACGTGCCATCGCCGACACCGGAAGTCTCACCAAGGCGGCCGCCGCGCTCGGGCTCGCGCAGCCCGCGTTGAGCGCGCAGTTGCGGCGGATCGAGAAGGCGCTCGGGGGCCCGCTGTTCGACCGGGACCACACGGGTGCGCGGCCGACGCCCCTGGGTGAGCTGGTGCTCGAACGGGCCCGGGTGGTGCTGCCCGCCGTCAGCGGACTCCAGGCGGAGGCTGTTCGGTTCGCCAATGCGCGCGGGGCCATGGAGCGGTTCCGGCTGGGCGGCACGCACGGCCCGTTGCTCGGCGGACTCGTCGACCGGCTGGCCGAGGCGCACCCGGCCGCGCCGGTGTCCACGTACACCAGCTGGTCGGTGGCCGAGATCTCGGCCCAGCTGATCGACGGACGGCTCGACTTCGCACTCATCGGCGCCTGCGGTGAGAGCCCGCCGCCGGACGCGGACCGGCTGACGTGGCAGGTCGTCGGGATCGATCCGGTCTTCGTGATGCTGCCGGAGGACCATCCGCTGGCCGGGGAGCCCGAGCTGGAGCTGTCCGCGCTGGCGGACGAGTGCTGGGCCGACGTGCCGGGCGACGGCTGCTTCGCGGACTGCTTCGTGGCGGCCTGCGCGGGGGCGGGCTTCAGCCCGGTGTCGGTGTACGAGACGGACACCGTGTCGGTGGTGCACCTGGTGCGGGTGGGGCGCGCCGTCGGGCTGTGCCGGGCAACGTTCCCGCCGACGCCCGGCGTGGTGACCCGTCCGATCACCGGCTCGCCGCTGAGCTGGCGCCATCTGCTGGGCTGGCATCCGCGCTCGGCGGCCGCGTCGGCGGCGGCCCCGGCGGTAAGCGGACACACCCGGGCGTCGTACGCCGAGGCGGTGGAGCGCAGCGAGAGCTGCGCGCGCTGGCTGGCCGCGCATCCCCGCTTCGGCGCGACGTCCTGACGGCGCGGGCTGATCCACCAGGGATTATGGGACAGCCCTCAGCGCGCCCCGTGGCCCGGGGCGACGGCCGCGACCCTGGCGGCGAGCGTCAGGTCCTTCTCGGTGACCTTTCCGCCCGCGTCGTGGGAGTTCACCGAGAGCGCGACGGTGTCGTACCCGAGCGTCAGATCGGAGTGGTGGTTCAGCTCGTCCTGGATCTGGGCGACGTGGACGGTGAGCCCGGCGGCGGCGAAGTGCGACGGGAGCCGGTAGGTGCGGGTGATCCGGTCCCCCTCCAGCGTCCAGCCGGGCAGTTCGCCCAGCCGGTTCTCGATCTCGTTCCGCGGCAGCGGTTCGGCAGGCATGCGGTTGCTCCCTCACTCGTGGTCGGTGCCGGTCGGCGGTGCCGGTGACGTTACGGTCTCGCCATGACAACTGTCGCGCTTGACACGGGGGTAGGGCCGCTGCTGCGCAGCTGGCGGGAGCGGAGCCGGATCAGCCAGTTGGAGCTCGCGCTGCGGGCAGACTCCTCGGCCCGGCACATCTCCTTCATCGAGACGGGCCGGGCCCGCCCCAGCGAGGAGATGGTCCTGCGGCTGGCGGAGCACCTGAACGTGCCCGTCCGGGAACGCAACGCGCTTCTGGTGGTGGCCGGTTACGCGCCCCGCTACACGGAGACCGCGCTCGACGACCCGGCGATGGGCGCGCTGCGCGAGGGGATGGACCGGCTGGTCCAGGGGTACGACCCGTATCCGGCGCTCGTCGTGGACGGCATGTACGACGTGGTGGCCGCCAATCAGGGGATCGCCCGGCTGACCGCGGGCGTGGCGGAGCACCTGCTCGCCCCGCCGCTGAACGCGATGCGGCTCACGCTGCACCCGGAGGGGCTGGCCCCTCGGATCCGCAACCTGCGCGAGTGGCGGACCGATCTGCTGGCGCAGATGGAGCGTCAGATCGCCCTGGTCCGTTCGGCGGAGCTGCGTGCGCTGTACGAGGAGGTCGCGGGCTATCCGGTGGCGCCGAGGCCGGACGGTCAGGAGTGGGACGAGCCCTCGTCGTCGGTGCCGTTCGCGCTGCCGCTGCTGATCGAGCAGGACGGCCGGCTGCTCTCGTTCGTCGCGTCCATCGCCACGTTCAACACACCGATGGACGTGACGGTCTCGGAGCTGGCCATCGAGACGTTCCTGCCCGCCGACGCCGAGACCGCGGCGTACCTGCGCTCGCTCGATTCCTGACGGTGCTGCGCCGGGCCCGTCCCGGCGGTCACTTCTTGACGACGGGCCTGCTCCACGGGCCGTCGTCGCGCGCCAGGACCCGCGCGGCCAGGCACACCACCGCGAGGATCGCCACGGCCAGGACCAGCGGCAGGACCGGGTGCCCGTGCAGTACGGCCACCGCTCCGACCAGGGCACCGGCCAGCATGGCGGCGGCCGAGAGGATCCGGCGGCCGGCCCGGCTGCCGCCGCCCCCGGCGAGCCGCCCGTCGGAGGCGATGCCGGTGATGGTCAGCGTGAGCACGGTGGTGGTGAGGTCGGGTACGGCGAGCGCCCGCGAGACGGCGTTCTGCACGCCGAGGCCCAGGGCGAGCAGCACGATGAGGGCGAACCGTACGCCGCCGTCGTACGGGCTGCCCGAGGCCAGCGTGACGACCAGGGCGGCCAGTACGCACAGGGTCTCGACGCACAGCGCGTGCAGCAGCATGCGGCCGCGGTGGGCGTGGGAGTGGTGGACGAGCAGACCGCCGGCCAGTGCCCCGGCCGCGAAGGCGGCGAGCGCGACGAGCGAGGCGGCCAGCGAGAAGCCCGGGGCGCCGGCGAAGGCGAAGCCGGAGAAGACCACGTTGCCGGTCATGTTCGCAACGAAGACCCGGCCCAGTTGCAGATAACTGACGGCGTCGACCAGTCCGGTGACGACGGTCAGGGCAAGCATCAGCGGCGGCAGCGGCCCGTGCCGGTCGTTCATGTCAGGTACGAGGGTGGTCCATGCCTCACGCAGCACGACGGGCACGGGCTCGCTCCGATCAGTGGGTGGTCGATCGTGATTGTGCCGTCGCGCCCGGTACGAATGCCACGACCGACGCGCCTTACCCCCGCGCCGATGGGGCGGCGCGGGGGCGAGGCAGGGGAAGCGGCCGGGGCTACACGCGTGCCCCGTTGTCGAGCGGGTCCCGGCGCCCGGCGCCTGGTCTGCCGCGCGGGGCGCCCTTGCGGACCGGCGGCGGAGCCTTGCTGCCGCGTTCCAGGAGCAGCGCGGCCGGCACCGCGGTCATGACCGAGGAGTACGTTCCGACGACGATGCCGATCAGCAGGGCGAGGGCGAAGTCCGCGAGCGAGTCGCCGCCCAGGACGGCCAGCGCGACGAGGATGAACAGGGCGCCCATCCCGGTGTTGACGGTTCTGGGCACCGTCTGCAGGACGGCCCGGTTCGCCACGCTCCCCAGCGGCTCGCGGCGGGCCCTGGCCCACAGCTCCCGCACCCGGTCGAAGACCACCACCGAGTCGTTGACGGAGTAGCCGATGACGGTCAGGAGCGCCGCCAGGAAGATGCCGTCCACGGTGCGTCCCAGCCAGGCGAAGGCGCCGACCAGAATGATCACGTCGTGGACCAGTGCCCCGACCGAGGCCACCGCGAACGTCCAGCGGAACCGGACCGCCAGATAGACGAGTTGGACGAGTACGGCGATGGCCAGCGCGATCAACGCGTTGCGCCGCAGTTCGTCGCCCAGGCTGGGCCCGATGAGCTCGTCCCGGACCTTGGTGGTCTCGCCGCCCTCCTGGGCCAGCGCGGCGCGCAGGGTGTGCTCGCCGGCGTTGTCGAGCGCTCCGGTCCGCACCGAGATGTCGCCCGCGCCCGCCGTGGTGACCTCGGCGTCGGCGAAGCCCGCGCCGGCCAGCGCGGAACGGGCCGTCTCCACGTCGACCGGGCGGCTGGTCGCGTACTCGACGAGGCGGCCGCCGGTGAACTCGACGCCGAGGTTGACCCCACGCACCAGGATGCCGGTCACGGCGACGGCGACCAGCACCGCGGAGACCAGCAGCCAGCGCCGCGGGGAGCGCATCAGCTGCGGATCGCGGCGGTTCAGCCAGGTCCGCACCCGGCCGGGGCTCGCGATGCCGTTGATGCCCCGGTAGTCACCGACGAACGTGGAGCCCGCGGCGATCTCGGTGAGGGCGCGGGCGATGACCAGCGCGGAGAACATCGACGCGAGGACCCCGATGCCGAGGGTGACGCCGAAGCCCTTGACCGGTCCCGAGCCGAGGAAGAAGAGCAGCCCCGCAGCGATCAGCGTCGTCACGTTGGAGTCCGCGACGGCGCTCCAGGCATGGCGGAATCCGGCGGTCAGCGAGGTCCGCAGGGGACGGCCCGGATGCTGTGCGTGTTCCTCCCTGGCCCGTTCGAAGACCAGCACGTTGGCGTCGACCGCCATGCCGATGGCCAGGACGAAGCCGGCGAGTCCGGGCAGGGTGAGCGTGACGCCGAGTGCGACGAGCGCCGCGTATGAGATCACTCCGTAGGCGCCGAGCGCGACGGCGGCGAGGGCGCCGAACAGCCGGTAGACGACGGTGATGAACAGCGCCGTGGCCGCGGCGCCGATGAGGGCGGCTCGGGCGCTGGCGTCGATGGCGGCGGCGCCGAGCGTCGGGCCGACGGTCCGCTGCTCGACGATCTCGACGGGCACCGGCAGTGCGCCGCCCTGGATCAGCAGCGCGAGTTCGCGGGCCTCGTCGGCGCTGAAGGAGCCGGTGATCTGAGTGGACCCGGAGGGCAGACCGGTGTCGCAGCCGACGGTCGGGGAGACCTGCGGCGAGGAGATCACCTGCTTGTCCAGGACGATGGCGACCCGGCGCCGCTCGTCGGCGACCGGGTGGCACGCCGCCTCGCCGGTCAGCCTGGTCCAGTCCCGCCCGGCGTCCTTGTGGAAGTCGAGGGAGACGGACCAGCCGGCGCCCTGCTGGGCGTCGAACGAGGCGGAGGCGTCCTTGACGCCCGCGCCGGAGAGCGCGGCAGGGCCGAGCGCGAGGCGGCGGCCCTGCTCGTCGGGGAGCACCGTCGTGTCCTCTGCCCCCGGGCCGTCGGGCGCTCCGGGGCCCTGTACGGCGTGGAAGGTCAGCTGGGCGGTTCTGCCGATGACCTCGGCGGCCTTGCGCGGGTCCTGGACGTCCGGGAGTTCGACGATGATCCGGTCCTCGCCGGAGCGGGTCAGGGTCGGTTCCGCGACGCCGAGCGAGTCGATGCGCTTACGCAGCACCTCCAGGGTGCGGTCGGTGCTCTCGCGGTCCGCCTTCGCGGTGGCGGAGTCCTTGGCCTGGAGCACCATCCTGGTGCCGCCCTGGAGATCGAGGCCGAGTCTGGGGGACATGGTCAGCGTGATGAGCACGGCTACGAGCAGTACGGCCGCAGCCAGCACCGCCCGCACCGTGGTGGCGCGAGTCATGGGTTTCCTCCGAGGGGCGCCGGGCCCCTCGGTCAGGGTGCCGCGGCAGGGGTACGGGACGGGACCGGTGACAGGTCCCACGGCCGGTGAACGGCCCGGCCCGGAGGCCCGCGCACACCGGGCAGCGCGGCGCGGAAGCGGTGGGCCGCGGCGGCCGGGGGTGCGGCCGGAAGGCTTGCGGGGACGGGGTGCGGCGGCAGGAGACCGGGCGGGCGCGGGAGCGGGGCGCCGGGTCCGGGCGGCGGAAGGTGCTGAGGGGGACGGGGATGCTCGGCGGCGGCCCACGGCCGGGGCGCGGTCACCGGCCCCGGCCGGAGCCCTTCGGCAACGGCGCCGGCCCGGGTCCGGGTATGCGTGTGCGCACCGGTACGGGTGGCGGCGGTGCCGGGATCGTGGCTGGTGCGACTGCCGGGGTTGAGCCCGGGGCGCGGAATCGGGCCGGGCGCGGCGCCGGTGCTGAGCCCGGTGCCTGTGCCGAGCCTGGCGCTGGTGCTGAGCCCGGCGCCGAGCCCGGTGCCTGTGCCGAGCCCGGCTCTGGTGCTGAGCCCGGCGCTGGTGCCGAGCCCGGCGCTGGTGCCGGTGCCGAGCCCGGCGGGGGGCACCGGGCCGGCCGACGTCCGGGCGGGCAGCCCGGCTCCGACGGCGGCGGGCGCACCGCCTGCGACAGCGAGGACCGCGAGGAGCAGCGCGGCGAGGTACCGCCGCGCCGAAGCCGCGCGGCGGCGGCGCGGCGGGGTGTCCGGCCCGTCCTGCGGGTGCGCGTCGCCCCGGGGCGCCCCCGGGAGGGGGGTCACCCGGCTCGGCCGGGCAGGGCGGGTTCGACGGCTCCGTGGCGGAGCGCGGAGCTGAGGAACATCCCGGCCCCGCGCACGACGGTGGTCGCCGGGTCGTCCGGGAGCCGGACCGCGACGCCGAGGCGGACCGCGATCCGGTCGGTGACGTCCGGGCGCAGCGCGCCGCCTCCGGCGAGCAACGGGCCCTTGCGGAGCGCGCCGAGCACCGCGCCGTGCCGGTCCTGCTGCCACATAGCCATGACCATGTCCAGGACGGCCCGGACGACGGCGGTGGGCGGTTCGCCGGGGCCCAGGTCGCTGAGCCCGGTCTCGGCCAGCCGGGCGTCGCGGACCCGCCCGTCCACCAGGAGCGTCGCCTCGGTCAGTTCGGCACCGGCGTCGACGACGAGCAGCGGCCCGCCGTCCTGCGGCCCCGCGCACGCGGCGGCGGCCCTGGCGCTGTCCAGCACGACGACGCGCGAAGGGCCGAGCGCGCCGAGGATCTCCCGCGCGGCGGCGCGGTGTTCGGAGCCCGCGAGTACGGGGTGGCTGAGGACGATCACGGTGTCGTCGCGGTCGGCGCCCAGTGCCATGTCCGCGATACGGCCGAGCATCCGCCCGCACGACTCGGTGTCGACGATGCGTCCGCGCCGGACCGGGCCGCCCCGGCCGTACTCACCGCCGGGGCCGTTCCCGGTGTCGGACACGAGACCCTGTCCGGGGATCCAGGCACGGGTCCTGGAGCTGCCGAGGTCGAGCGCGAGCCCCCGGGTCGCTCCCCGGTGCTGCCGGTGAGCGGAGCGGACGTGTCGCTGTCCGTCGCGCAAAGAACGCATCGCCCCTCACCCCCGGCCCCAGACGCAGCCGTTCGCACACCCATTGACCCGCTGATAGCGAGGCATGACCGATCCCTCACTATGCAATAGGCAGGCAAAGAAAGCCACTCCCACGCAAAATCCAAGGGCCGATCCCGTCACACCCGGTGCGGCAGGAATTCCTCGACCAGCCCGGCGAACTCCTCGGGGGCGGCGATCCGGACGCCCAGGTCCTCGGCCTTGGTCCGCTTGGATCCGGCCTTCTCACCGGCCACCAGAAGCGTGGTGCGCTTGGAGACGCTGGAGGAGGCCTTGCCACCCGCCCGCTCGATCAGCTCGTTCATCTCGTTGCGCGAGAGCTTCTCCAGCGCTCCCGTCATGGCACCGGTGACCACCACGGTCATCCCGTCGAGCGGCCGCTCGTCCGCACCCTCGCCGTCCGCACCTTCCCCGTCCGCACCTTCCCCGTCCGCGCTCTCGCCCCCCGCGTCCGCCTGCCGGCCCGGCTCCGGGGGCGGGGTCGCGCCCGGCTCCGTCATGTTGACCCCGGCGGCGACGAGCTTCTCGATCAGCGGCGCCAGCTCCACCAGCTCCGCGACCACTCCCCCGGCCTTCTCCTTGCCGATCCCGTCGACGAGCTGCAGCGTCTCGGCGTCGGCCGCTCTGATGCGGTCCATGTGCGCGAAGTACCGGGCGATCCGCCGCGACATGGAGCGTCCGGTGCCGCGTACCCCCAGCGCACAGAACACCCGTGAGAGCGGCTGGGCGCGCGCCGCGTCGATCGCGGCCAGCAGATTGTCCGTGCTGGTGTCACCCATCCGCTCCAGCGCCAGCAGCTGCTCGCGCTCCAGGACGAACAGATCCGCGAAGTCCGAGACAAGTCCGGCGTCGACGAGCTGGACGACGCGGGTCGCGCCGAGCCCCTCGATATCGAGCTGGTCGCGCCCGGCCGCGTACGAGACGGAGGCGACGAGGCGGCAGTTCCGGCCCCGGACACAGCGCCAGCGCTGCTCTCTCGTGTCGATCTCGGAGCCGCACTGCGGGCAGGCCTCCGGGAACTCGACCGGCTGTTCCTCGCCGGTCCGCAGGTGGGCGACCGGGGCCTCGATCCGGGGGATGATGTCGCCCGCCTTGTAGACCATCACGTGGTCGCCCAGGCGCAGATCGCGGCGGGTGATGTCGGCCGGGTTGTGGAGCGTGGCGTAGCTGACGGTCGATCCGTCGATCTCGACCGGCTCCAGCACCGCCCTCGGCGCGATGATGCCGGTCCGGCCCACGTTCCACTCGACGCCCAGGAGCCGGGTGACCTTCTCGACGGCCGGCAGCTTGTACGCGATGGCCCAGCGCGGGGCACGGGTGCCCGAGCCGGCCTCGCGCTGGTCCGCCGCGAGGTCGGCCTTGATCACGATGCCGTCGATCCCGAAGGGCAACGAGGCCCGCAGCGCCGCGATTTCCTCGACCCGCAGCTGGACGTCCTCGGCGGTGGTGACGGTGCGCGGCGCCACGTCCGTGTCCGCCGCGGTGTGCACGCCGAGCTTCGCGGCGTATTCCAGGACCTCGCTGTGGGGCAGTTCGGCCAGGGTGCCGGCCGGCTCGCCGGATTCGGGCAGCGCCAGGGCGCCGTACGCGAAGAACGTCATCTCCACGGTGTAGGGGCGGTCCTTGGCGCGCAGGGTGCCCGCCGCGCCGTTGCGCGCGTTGGCGAAGGGCGCGCCGCCGTGCTCGGTGCGGATGGCGTTGGCCTGTTCGAACTGCTCGGCCGTCATCAGGATCTCGCCGCGCATCTCGATCGTGACCGGCTCGGTGAGCCGTGCGGGGAGACCGGCGACGGTGCCGATCGCGTGCGACACGTCCTCACCGGCCGTGCCGTCGCCGCGGGTAATCAGCCGCTCCAGCCTGCCCTCGCGGTAACGGGCGGCGACCGCGAGGCCGTCGAGCTTCGGCTCGACGCTCCAGGCGGCGACCGGCCTGCCTATCCGGCGCTCCAGCGAGGCGGTCCAGGTGACGAACTGCCCGGCCGAGAAAACGTTGTCCAGGGAGAGCATCGGCACGGTGTGCGGGACATCCCCGACGGCCGCGCCGCCCGCCACCTTGCCGGTCGGCGAATCGGCCAGCACCTCCTGCGGATGGGCCAGTTCGTACGCGGCGATCGCGCGCGCCAGCCGGTCGTACGCATCGTCGTCGAGCGTGCTCTCGCCCGTGGCGTAGTACGCGGCGGCGGCCTGCGACGCCTCTTCCACCGCGACGGCGTAGGCAGCGGTATCGGCGAGCACAACAGCTGAGTTCGTCATGCCCTCCATACTGCCGCCCACCACTGACAACGCCCCTGCGGCGAAGTGCCGCAGAGGCCCCGCGCCCTCGTTGGACCGCCGCCCGCCCCGGTGCGTGCCGGCCGTCCGGGAAGTCGCATCCGAAAGGATGGCGAGAGAGCGCTCTCCCACTCAACCAATGCCTCAACAAGCTGCAAACGGCAGCTAGTTGAGGGACTGCGCAGTCTGTTGACATGTCCAGGGCACCACTTTACGTTCCTTTGAGAGAGCGCTCTCTCTCACGATCAAGGAATCCCCCACTTCCTCCGAACAGGAGTGCCGTGCTCTTCTTCCGTCATCGAGTCCGCGACCACCTGCCCACCGGCCGGCAGAGCCACCGGGCGTCCCTGCCGCGCCGGCGGTACCGCATCGCGGGGCTCGTCGCCGCCGCTCTCACCGTGTCCTTCCTCCAGTCCGCCACCGGCAGCGCGTCCGCCGGTCCGGGCACGAGCGCCGCACCGGCCGCCGAGGCCGCCGCGGACGTCGTCCGGGTGGCCGAGTTCCTGGCCGAATGCCCGTACACCCACCGGGCGCCCGACGACCCGATCGTGTTCCCCGGTCTGCCCGGCGCCTCGCACATGCACAGCTTCTTCGGCAACGACTCGACGAACGGCAACTCCGACCTCGCCTCGCTGGAGAAGGCCAGGAGCAGCTGCTCGCCCGACACGGACCTGTCGTCGTACTGGGTGCCGACCCTGTACGACGGCGGCAAGGAGGTCGAACCCACCGGCACCACGTTCTACTACCTGGGCGAGGGGGTCCGGGACGATGTCATCCAGCGGATCCGGCCCTTCCCGCGCGGGCTGCGCATCGTCGCCGGCAATGCCAAGGCGGCCGGTCCCGACGACAACACGATCTCGCGCTGGTCGTGCCTCCACCACGGAGAGGTCAACCCCTCGCACGACTTCGTGAACTGCCCGGCGGACGCGATGCTGGAGTCGTACCTGGACTTCCCGCAGTGCTGGAACGGCAAGGACCTCGACTCCGCCGACCACAAGAGCCACATGTCGTACCCGGTCAACGGCGAATGCCCCTCGACCCACCCGGTCCCGGTGCCCAAGCTGCGTCAGGTGCTCCGCTACCCGGTCAACGGCGACCCGGCCCGGTTCCGGCTGGCGTCCGGCCCCGGCTACACCATGCACGGTGACTTCTTCAACGTGTGGCCCGAGGCAGAGATGGCCCAGCGCGTCCGCGACTGCATCAACGCCATCGTGAAGTGCGGGGCCGACGGCACCCCCTGACCGGCCACCGGCCACCACCCCCGGCCACCGGCTGAACCGCCGCCGTCCGTCCGACTCCCGCCCGGGGCCCCACGCCCCGGGCGGGCCCTTCCCCCGAGGATCTCGTCATGAACGCGGCCCGCAGCACCGCGGCACTGTCCCTGCTCCTCCTCCTGGCCGGATGCTCGGCCCCGGCCGGCACCGGGCCCGAGGCCGCACCGGCCCCCGCAACCACGTCCGCCACCGGCGCCCCGGCCGATCCGACGGACGCCGCCTGGGCCCAGCTGATGACCCCGATGAACGAGCAGGCCGTGGCGCTGCTCACGCTCGCCGGGCAGCGCACCGCCGATCCGCGGGTACGCCGCTGGGCGGCCGGACTCCGTACCGCGCAGAACGGCGAACTCGCCCGGTTGCGCCCGCTGCTGGCCAGGATGGGGCTGCCGGACACCAATGTGCACGAGGGGCACGACATGCCGGGGATGGTGACGGAGCCCGACCTCGAACGGGCCCGCGCCGCCGAGGGCCGGGCGTTCGACCGCGTTCTCATGACGTTGGTCCGCGAGCATCTGAGCCAGTCCGCCCAGGTGTCGCGCTCCGAGGCGAAGTCCGGGACCAGACCCGACGCCAGACGGCTGGCCACTGCCCTGGTGTCGGCGCGCACGGCCGAACTCGCCGCACTCGACCTGCTTCCGGGCCCGTCCGAGGCGGCCGGCTGACGCCCGGAGCCGGGCGGCCGCGGCAGCCGGTACGCGTTTCCGGACCGCTCGTACCGCCCGGTATAAAGGGCTGCATGACTGCCGACGCACCGCTGCCCGCGCGCCCCGCCACCCTGGAGGACGTGGCCGCCGTGGCGGGAGTGTCACGGGCCACCGTCTCCCGGGTGATCAACGGCGCGACCACCGTGGACCCGGCGCTGCGCCGGCTGGTCCAGGAGGCCGTGGACGCCACCGGATACGTCCCCAACCGCGCCGCCCGCTCGCTGGTGACCCGGCGCACGGACTCGGTCGCGCTCGTCGTCTCGGAACGGGAGCGGCGCCCGGTCTCCGAGCCCTTCATAGGCCGGATGTTCTCCGATCCGTACTTCGGGCGGGTGGTCAGCGGGCTGCTCGAAGTCCTGCGCCCGGCCGGAATCCAGCTGGTGCTGATGCTGGCCGACGACCAGTCCTCCCGCGACCAGCTGCTGTCCTACCTGCGCCACGGCCACGTCGACGGGGTGGTGCTCATCTCCTCGCACGCGGACGACCCGCTGCCGGGGCTGCTGCACGACACCCGGCTGCCCGCCGTGCTCGCGGGAGAGCCGCGCCGGCCCACCCCGCTCACCTATGTCGAGGCCGACCAGCGGGCGGGGGCGCAACTGGCCGCCGATCACCTGGTCTCGCTGGGCCGCCGCCGGATCGGAACGGTGTCGGGCCCGCAGGACATGCCGGCCGGTCAGGCGCGGCTGACGGGTTTCCTGGACGCGCTGGCGGTGCACGGCATCCGGGACGTGACGGCCTCGGAGGGCGATTTCACGCACACGGGCGGCGCCCACGCGATGAAGCGGCTGCTCGACGAGCGTCCGGACCTGGACGCGGTGTTCATCGCGTCGGACCTGATGGCGCTGGGCGCCCTTCCGGTGCTGCTGCGGGCCGGCAAGGAGATTCCCGACGACATCGCCCTCGTCGGGTTCGACGACAGCAGCGCGGCCACGGCCTGCGATCCGCCGCTCACGACGGTCCGGCAGCCGGTGGAGGAGATGTCCGCGGAGATGGCCCGGCTGCTGCTGAAGCAGATCGGCAGTCCGGGCGAGCCGGTCCCGTCGGTCATCTTCCACCCGGACCTGGTACGGCGCCGGTCGTCCTGACACTCCCGGGGTACGGGGTTCAGCCCCGCGCTCCGGTGCCCGCGTCGGCGTCGCCCGCCCGGTCCGGCTGCCCCAGGGGCACCTGCGGCCCCGAGACCTCGTTCAGCCAGCGCCTCAGGACCCGGTGCACGGCCTCCGCGCCGACCAGCTCGTCCGGCCGCCGCGCACCTTCGGGGGCGGCCGCGTCGAGCGGGTCCGTCATCCCGCGCGGCCAGAGCAGGAAGGGCCGGGACTGCTCGCCGCCCAGGCCCCCGTGCGAACCGATCTGCTCCTCGAAGGCGTGCACGGTGCCCGCTTCCGGGTCGTACATCGAGTTGACCATGACGTCCGCGACGTGCGGGAAGGTGTCGGTGCGCCGGACCGCGGCCGCCGCTCCCGGGCCGAAGGGGGCCAGCGGCCCTTCCCCGTCGCGCAGTTCCGCCACCGGGACGCTGATCCCGCCGCGCGCCAGGACCACCGATCCGTGGGCCTCGCCGCGCACCAGCAGGAAGCCGATGCCGGGGTGGTTGGCGAGCGTGCCGAGCAGCGCGGGGTGGCGGCTCTCCAGCTGCTCCAGCGAGGCGCGTCCCGCTATGTCGGGGAAGGAGATCAGCCCGAGGTTGCCGGAGGCGAGGACGACCGGGTCCGAGGGATTCGCCAGGTTCTCCTGCCGGCCCCCCTCGACCGGGCGGTGCAGCGCGATCCGTACCGCGTCACGCGCCTCGGAGCCGCTGCGGGTGCGCTGCGCCCGGCGGGGCACCGGCAGTCCGCTGCCCGCCCGCACCAGGTCCTTCAGGGTCAGCCCGTACACCCCCGCGAAGGTCTCCCCCGGGCTCTGGCCGTGGTCGGACAGGAGCACGATCCGGTAGGTGCGCGGGGATTGTTCGGCGACCTTGACGATCAGCGCGAGGGTCCGGTCCAGCCGGGCGAGGACCTTCTCGGCGTCCCGGCTGCGCGGCCCGGAATGGTGGGCCACCTCGTCGTACGCGACCAGGTCGGCGTAGACCGCGGTCCGTCCCGCGAACATGTCGCCCATGACGGCGGCGACCACCACATCGCGTTCGACGACGGTCGCGAAGGCCCGGATGAAGGGGTACAGCCCACCGCGCTTGATCCGGGGGGTCTCCTTGCGGATGCGGGCCCGGGTCGACTGGCCGATCTCCCGGCCGACCTCGGCGACGAACGACAGCGCGGTGCGGACGGCGTTGGCCGGGTCCGCGAAGTAGGCGAAGTACCCGGCCCGGGAGCGGCGTCCCTTGCCGCGTCTGGCGGCCATGGACAGGACGAGCGCGAGCTGGTCGGCGCCGCCGCTGAAGAGGTTGCCCCGGCCGGCCCCGTCCAGCGTGAGGAGTCCGCCGTCCCGGGTGCGTACGACGGCCCGGCGCTGCATTTCGAGGGCGCTGGCCGGTCTGCTGGAGACCATGACGTCGCCGGTCTCCTTCTCGTACCAGCGGAAGGCCGGGACGTCGAAGTTGGTGCCGTGCAGGATGCCGAGCTGGCTGGCGCCGGTCTGGCTGGACCAGTCGGTGCGCCACGGGGTGAGCCGGTGGCCGTCCCCGTCTGCCAGCCAGTGCGCGACGGTCGGCATCAGGCCGTCGGCGGCGGCCCGCGCGAGGACGTCGTGGCCGACTCCGTCGAGCTGGATGAAGACCGTGCCGGGCGGCCCCCCGTCCGTGCCGGCGCCGCTGCCGCTGCGGCGGCGCCGGCGGCCGGCGAGGCGCGACAGCCGGCGGCGGTAGGCGTTGTCGTCACGGACGGCGAGGGCGGTAGAGGTGGCCGATGCGACGGCGGACATCACGGCCGCGACGACGACGGCCATCTGCGGGTCGGCCGCGCCGCGCCCGTCCGGGATGAGGCGCAGCGCTATCAGCAGCAGCGAGCCGTTGAGGAAGAAGACCAGCATGCCCAGGACCAGGGCCGGCACGATGAGCAGGGCCCGTACCAGCACCGGCCAGACCAGTGCGGAGAGCAGGCCGAACGCGCCGGCGCCCCACGCCGCGGTGAACGCGGTCTTGGTGATGCTGTCGCCGTCGCTCGACTGGAGCTGGAAGTCCGGCAGAATCCCGGCGAGCACCAGCATGGTGAGCGTCGAGACCGCCCACACCACAATCACTCGCATCAGGGCGCTTCCGGCTCTCCGCCATCGCCCGTCACCCACGCCGCCGCCACCTCACGTCCGGGCCCCGCTGTTCCGGGCCCCGGTCCAGTTTTTCACAGCGGGAGGGCCCCTTCGGCCGGCGGTCGGCGGCCGGGCCGCTCAGGAGCCGTCGTATCCGGCGGTCGGCATGGACAGCCTGCGGTGCACGCCGGCCTTCGTCCGGGAGCTGTAGAGCGGCTCGTCGAGACCGGCGATCTCCAGGCGTACGCCGCGCCGCTCGCACTCCTCGGTGAAGCGGGGCACCGATGCGACGGCCCGTGCGAGCACCCGGTCGTTGGGGGCGACGAAGAGTTCGACCTCGCCGTCCTCGACGTCGGCCCAGAGCGACTGGTGGTCGGGGGGCAGTCCGTAGAGGCGCAGCTGCCGGGTGACGACGTAGCCCTTGTCGGCGGCCCAGCGGGCGCACATGTCGTGCTGGCTGCGGGTGTCCACGAGGAAGGGGTCGCTGTCGAGCTCCTCCAGCGGCGTGAGACTGGCGATGGCCGCCACCCGTACGTCCCCCATGGCCGTTCTCCCCGTGCTAGGCGTCCTGCGACCCTACGCCCCGGCCTGCCGTACAAGAAGGCGCGTGGCAGGGCGGGCGGGGGCGCACGGGAGCGGGCGCGCCGGCCGTGGGCGGCGGGCGCGCCCGTTCCCGGGGTCAGCCGTCGAGGGAGGTCATGACGTGCTTGATCCGGGTGTAGTCCTCGAAGCCGTACGCGGAGAGGTCCTTGCCGTAGCCGGACTTCTTGAACCCGCCGTGCGGCATCTCGGCGACCAGTGCCATGTGGGTGTTGATCCACACGCAGCCGAAGTCGAGGTTCTTGGACATCCGCATGGCGCGGGCGTGGTCCCTGGTCCACACCGAGGAGGCCAGGGCGTAGTCGACGCCGTTGGCGTACGCGACGGCCTGGGCCTCGTCCGTGAACGACTGGACGGTCATCACGGGGCCGAAGACCTCGTTCTGCACGATCTCGTCGTCCTGCTTCAGGCCGGAGACGACGGTCGGGGCGTAGAAGTAGCCGCTCTCGCCGACGCGGTGGCCGCCCGCCTCGACGGTGGCGTGCTCGGGGAGGCGCTCGATGAAGCCGCTGACCTGGGCGAGCTGGTTGGCGTTGTTGAGGGGGCCGTAGAGCACGTCCTCGTCGTCCGGCTGCCCGGTCTTCGTGCCGGCGGCGGCCTTGGCGAGCGCGGTGACGAACTCGTCGTGGACGGACTCGTGGACCAGGATGCGGGTGGCGGCGGTGCAGTCCTGTCCGGCGTTGAAGAAGCCGCCGACGATCAGGTCGTCGACCGCCTTCGCCAGGTCCGCGTCCTCGAAGACGACGGCGGGGGCCTTGCCGCCGAGCTCCAGGTGGACGCGCTTGACGTCCATGGCCGCGCTCTGGGCGACCTGGATGCCGGCCCGGACCGAACCGGTGATGGAGGCCATCGCGGGGGTCGGGTGCTCGACCATCAGCCGGCCGGTCTCGCGGTCGCCGCAGACCACGTTGAAGATGCCGCGCGGCAGTTCCAGCGAGTCCAGTACCCCGCCGATGATCTCGGCGGTCAGGACGGTGGAGGCCGGGGTGGTGTCGGACGGCTTGATGACCACGGCGTTGCCCGCGGCGAGCGCCGGGGCGAACTTCCAGACGGCCATCATGAGGGGGTAGTTCCAGGGGGCGACCTGGGCGCAGACCCCGACCGGCTCGCGGCGGATGATCGAGGTCATGCCGTCCATGTACTCGCCGGCCGAGCGGCCCTCCAGCATCCTGGCCGCACCCGCGAAGAAGCGGATCTGGTCGATGGCGGGGGCCAGCTCCTCGCTGCGGGTGAGGTGCAGCGGCTTGCCGGTGTCCCGGCTCTCGGCGGCGACCAGTTCGTCGGCCCGCGCCTCCATGGCGTCCGCGATCCGCAGGAGGGCCAGCTGGCGCACGGCGGGGGTGGTGTCGCGCCAGACGGGGAAGGCCGCCGCGGCGGCGGCCATCGCCGCGTCGACGTCGGCCGGTCCGGAGAGCGGGGAGGTCGCGTAGACCTCACCGGTCACCGGGTCCACGACGTCGAGCGTGCGGCCGTCCGAGGCGTCCGAGGGGACACCGTCGATGAAGTTGCGGAACGTGAGGGGCATGCGGGGCAGACCGTTTTCTCTCGTGGTCGGGCGGCGTGGGAGCCGTGGGCGGGGCCGCTGTGGGCCGGGGGACGGGCGCGGGCGGGCCGCTGTGGGTCAGCCGGCCGTCCGGGCGGACAGGTGCTCGTGGACGGCGGGCCAGCCGCCGTCGTCGGTGCGGGCGAAGACGATCGTCTCGCGCTCGTGGACCGTCTCCACACCCTGCTTGGTGGAGACCGTGGTCTCCACGTCGTGGCTGAAGACGGCGGTGGAGCCGAAGTGCTGGATCAGCTGCCCGGTGGAGGTGCAGCCGAGGATGCGGAAGTCGTCCTGGTCCACCCACTCCTGCCAGAGCGCGCGGTACTCGGCGGTGGAGCCGAGCCGCCGCGGGGTGGAGTGGAAGACGAAGGTCGCGTCGGGGGCGAAGGCGCCGAAGTAGTCGTCGAGGCGGCCCTCGGCGAAGGCGGCGACGAGCGCGTCGGCGGCGGCGCGGACCTGCTCGGTGTCCCGGACGGGCGTGCTCATGGAACGGCTCCTGGGTGCGGGGGGCTGGGAAGGAGGCGGGGGTCAGAGTGCCGCGGCCGGTGCGGGGGCGGGCTGTTCGTCGGCGCCGGCGATCGGCGGGACGGGGGTGCCGGAGGCCCGGACGAACCGGGGCCCGTCCGGCCCGTAGACCGCACGCGGTTCGGGGAAGAGCGTCAGCAGGCCGAGGTAGAGCACCGCGGCGAGGGCCAGGCCGACCGGCAGCGAGATGTCCGTACCGTTCGCGAGGTCGCCGAGCGGGCCGACGAACTGGCCGGGCAGGTTGGTGAAGAGGAGCGCGACTCCGGCGGAGAGCAGCCAGGTGGACAGGCCGCGCCAGTTCCAGCCGTGGTTGAACCAGTAGCGGCCGCCGGTCTGCCTGCGGTTGAAGACCTGGAGGGCGTCCGTGTCGTACCAGCCGCGCCTGGTGACGTAGCCGAGGGCCATCACGATCATCCAGGGGGCGGTGCAGGTGATGATCAGGGTGGCGAACGTGGAGATGGACTGGGCGAGGTTGAGCGCGAAGCGGCCGACGAAGATGAAGGCGATCGACAGGGCGCCGATGAGATACGTCGACTGGACGCGGCTGAAGCGGGTGAACACGCTGGAGACGTCGAGGCCGGTGCCGTACAGCGCGGTCGTGCCGGTGGAGAGTCCGCCGATCAGGGCGATCAGACAGAGCGGCAGGAAATACCAGCCGGGCGAGATCGCGAGCAGCCCGCCGACGTAGTTGGGGGCTGCCGGGTCGACGTACTTCGCGGCCTTGGTGGCGATGATCGACGCGGTGGCGAGGCCGAAGACGAAGGGCAGCAGCGTGGCGATCTGGGCGAGGAAGGCCGCACCCATGACGCGGCGGCGCGGGGTGTCGGCCGGGATGTAGCGCGACCAGTCGCCGAGGAACGCGCCGAAGGAGACCGGGTTGGACAGCACGATCAGCGCGGCGCCGATGAAGGACGGCCAGAACAGCGGGTCGGCGGTGGAGGCGAAGGAGCCCGCGTACCCGGCGTCGAAGTCCCCCGCGAAGGCGAAGGCCCCCAGTACGAACAGGGCGGAGGCCGCCACCACCGCGATCTTGTTGACCATCAGCATGAAGCGGAAGCCGTAGACGCAGACCACCAGGACGAGCCCGGCGAAGATCGCGTAGGCGATGCCGTAGGTGAGGTCGGACTCGGGGACGTCCACCAGCCGGTGTGCGCCGCCCACGAGCGCGTCGCCGGACGACCAGACCGAGATCGAGAAGAACGCGACGGCGGTGAGCAGCGAGAGGAACGAGCCGACGACCCTGCCGTGCACACCGAGGTGGGCGGAGGAGGAGACGGCGTTGTTGGTGCCGTTGCGCGGGCCGAACAGCGACATGGGGGCGAGCAGCAGCGCGCCGGCGACGAGGCCGAGGACGGTCGCGGCGAGGCCCTGCCGGAAGGAGAGGCCGAACAGGATCGGGAAGGCGCCCAGCACGCAGGTCGCGAAGGTGTTGGCGCCGCCGAAGGCGAGCCGGAAGAGGTCGACGGGGCGGGCGGTGCGGTCCGCGTCCGGAATCCGCTCCACTCCGTTGGTCTCGACTTCGGTGATCGAGGTCGTCACGGGCGCTCCACCTGCTGTTCGTGCTGTTCATGCGCGGGGACTGGCCCCTCAGTGTGTGGGCCCCGGCGACGGCGGGCAATTGTGAAAGTCACAGAGGGATACCCTCCTTTCTGTGGCCACCAACAAACTGACGGTCGAGGATCTCCTCTCGTACCCGGCGCTCCAGCTCACCGTGCGGGCGGGCAGCGGCGGTCTCGGCCGGTCCGTCTCCTGGGCGCACGCCAGTGAGCTCGCCGATCCGACACCCTGGCTGCTGGGCGCCGAGGTGATCATGACGGCGGGTCTCGCGGTGCCGCGTACGGCGGCGGGCCAGCGGGCGTACCTGGAGCGGCTGGACGACGCCGGTGTCTCCGCGCTGGCGCTCTCTGCGCAGCTGCACATGCCGCCGCTGCACGACGCGTTCTTCAGGGCGGCCGAGGAGCGCGGGTTCCCGGTCCTCGAGGTGCCGCTCGCGGTCCCGTTCATCGCCGTCTCCCAGGAGGTGGCCGCCTCGGTGCAGGAGGACGCGCGCCACCGGCTGGGCGCCCAGCTCCAGGTGTTCGGCTCGCTGCGCTGGCTGGTGGCCGAGGACCTGGACACCCCCACGCTGCTGCGCCGGCTGGAGCGCCTGTCGGGGTACGACGTCTATCTCTGCACCCCGCAGGGGCGTCCGCTGCTGCCCGGGGTGCCGGTGCCCGGGGCGGGGGTGCTGCCCGCGTCGGCGGACGCGCCGCCGACGATTCCTGGCGGCTTCGTGCTGCCGGTGCCGGCGCCGGGCGGTCCGGCGGGGTTCCTGGTGGCGTACGAGCGGGAGGGCGCCCAGCCCGCCGGGCTCGCCGTCGTCCAGCACATCGCCACGGTGGCGGCGCTGCGGGTCGCGATGGTGCGCACCGAGCGCGAGACGCTGCGTCGCGAGGGCGCGGAGACGCTGGCCGAGCTGTTGCAGGAGGTGCTCGACCCCGAGACGGCGCGGCGCCGGCTGGCGCGGCACGCGATCGAGGGCGACACGGTGCTGATCGTGGTGCGCGGGGCCACGGACGAGGCGCTGCTGCGCTGTCTCCAGGACCAGCCGCATCTGCTGCTGACCTGGGGCGAGGACCGCTATGTGCTGGGCTCCGGTGAGCTGGCCGCGGAGATCGGCGGGCTGCCGGGGGTGGCGGCCGGGATGAGCCGGACCTTCCTGCCGGGCGCCGCGCTGCGGGTGGCGGAGCGGGAGGCGCTGTGGGCGGTGTCCAAGGCCGTGGAGTCCGGCCGGCCCGTGGTCCGCTACGGCGACGACTCGACGGGGCGCTGGCTGCCGGACGATCCGGCGGTGCTGACGGCGCTGGTCGAGCACGTGCTCGGCGAGGTGCTGCGCTACGACGCCGCCCATGACTCGCAGCTGCTGGTCTCGGTCCGCACCTGGATGGAGCGCGACCGCCGTACGGAGACGGCGGCGGCCGCCCTGCACATCCATCCGAACACCCTCGCCTACCGGCTGCGGCGCTTCGGTACGCTGGCCGACCGGGACCTGGGGTCGACGGGGGCGCTGGCCGAGGTCTGGCTCGCGATCCAGGCGGCGGGCACGCTGGGGCTCACGGACTGAGCGGAACGACGGGCCGTAGGCTCGACAGCGGGTCCGGGAGCGGACCGGCAAAGGGGCCCGGGGAACAGGAGGCGGCGCGTGCCGGTGGAAGTCACCTGGTGGGGTCATGCCACCTGCACGATCGAGGACTCCGGGGTCAGGGTCCTGACCGACCCCCTCTTCGTACGGCGCATCGCGCATCTGCGCCGCCGGCGCGGCGAGCTGCCCGGTCCTGCGGCCGCGGTCGCCGATGTCGTCCTGATCTCGCATCTGCACTCCGACCATCTGCACCTGCCGTCGCTGGCCCGCATCGCCCCGGGCGGCCGGCTGATCGTGCCGATGGGCGCGCTCCGGGCGGTCCCGGGGCTGCGGCTGCTTCGCCGGGTGCGCGGGCTGCGGATCACCGAGGTCGTGCCCGGCGACGAGGTGCCGGTCGGTGCGGTGCGGATCCGCGCGGTTCCGGCCCTGCACGACGGGCGGCGCCTGCCGGTGGGCCCGCACCGCTCCCCCGCGCTGGGTTACGTCGTCGAGGGCACGGCGCGCACCTACTTCGCCGGTGACACCGGTCTGTTCGACGACATGGCGCGGGCGGTCGGTCCGGTGGACGTGGCGCTGCTGCCCGTCGGCGGCTGGGGGCCCTACCTGGGCCACAGCCATCTCGACGCGGCCCGCGCCGCCGAGGCGCTGACCCGGCTGTCGCCGCGCTCGGCCGTGCCGGTGCACTACGGCACGTACTGGCCGATCGGGATGGACGGGGTCCGGCCGCACGAGTTCCATTCGCCGGGTGACGAGTTCGTCCGCCAGGCGGCGCTGGTGGCGCCCGGGGTGGCCGTGCACCGGCTGGAGCACGGCGAGCACGTCCGGCCGGAGGCCGGCGGGTGATCCACGAGGTCGTGAGCCGGCTCCCCACGGAGTCGACGCAGCAGGCGGTCGGCTATCCGTCGCTGTTCCTGCTGGTGGCGCTGGGCGCTCTGGTGCCGGTGGTGCCGACGGGCGCGCTGGTGAGCTCGGCGGCGGTGGTGGCGTTCCACCAGTCGTCGCCCTTCGCGCTGCTGTACGTCTTCGCGGTGGCGTCGGCGGCCGCGTTCCTCGGGGACATCTCCCTGTACTGGCTGGGTCAGCGCGGGGTGCGGTCGAAGAACGGTTCCAAGTGGCTGCGGGGAATCAGCGAGCGGGCCGCTCCGGAGCGGCTCGCGCAGGCGCAGCAGAAGCTCGACGAGCACGGCGCGATGGTGCTGGTGCTGTCCCGGCTGGTGCCCGCCGGGCGGATTCCGGTGATGCTGGCGTGTCTGCTGGGGCGGATGCCGATGCGTCGGTTCGCCCGCGGGGATGTACCGGCCTGTCTGGCCTGGGCCGCCACGTATCAGCTGATCGGCGTTCTGGGCGGCTCGCTGTTCCCCGAGCCGTGGCAGGGCGTGGTGGCGGCGGTCGGGCTGACGCTGCTGATCAGCGGGGCGCCCGCGCTGTGGCGCCGGGCGCGGGTGCGGTTCGGCCGCTGACGGGGCGCGCGGTTCGAGGGTGCAGGTGGTGTCAGCGCAGCTCGTCGAGGGCCGACGCGAAGATGCCGAGGGCTGCCGCGACGTGCGGCAGTTCCAGCGGCCGGGCGGCGGCCAGGGCTTCCAGCTGCTGCTCCGGGGTCGGCCCGAGCAGCGGCCCGGTGCCCAGGCGCACCCGCAGGGCCCCGAGCTCGTCGCCGAACCGGTGGCCGCCGGGGACCGGCGCGCCGAGCCGCTCCGTCAGGTACTCCTCCAGCTCCAGCGAGTCCGTGACCCCCCGGGCGGCGAGCCGGGACCTGAGCGGGCCGAGGTCCGCGTAGAGGTGGCGGCCGGCCTGCGGGGGCCGGGCCAGCGCGCCCGAGGCGAGGACCGCCCGGTGGGCGGCGGCGGCGACCTGCGCCTGCATGGCCGAGGCCCGGCGGACCCGCTCCGTGACCGCGTCCGGTTCGCGCAGCGCGTGCGCGGCAGCGGCCGCGACGGGACCGGCGACGAAGGCACCGAGCGCGGTGAGGATGTCGAGCGTGCGGGCGTGGCGGACGGCGGCCCGGCGGGTGTCCGGGAACCGGGCGACCGCGACCGGCCAGGCCGACGGGGTCAGCGCACCGGTCAGGTCGGAGATCACCGTCACGTCGTCGGGGCACATCTCGGCCGGGCTCAGCAGCACCGTGTCGCGCGGCCGGTGCAGGGTGTCGCGCCAGGTCTCGTCGCTGACGATGTGCAGCCCCTCCGCGACGGCGGCCTCGCAGGCCTCCCGTACGAGTTCGGGCGGCGCGACGGTGGCGGTGGGGTCGTCGACGACAGAGATCAGCAGCAGCCGGGGCCGGCCGCCCTCGGCCCGTACCCGGCGCACTGTCTCCAGCAGCGCGTAGGGGTCGGGGACGCCGCCGCACTCCGCGGGGGTCGGCACGTGGTAGGCGGGTCTGCCGAGCAGCCGGGCCTGCGGAATCCAGGCGGCGGGGCAGGGGCGCGGCATCAGCACGTCGCCGCCGTGCGCGGCGATCAGTGCGAGCAGCAGCGCGGAGGTGCCCGGCGCGGCCGCGATGTGTTCGGGGCCGCCGCGCAGTCCGCGCCGCTCCCAGTAGCCGCGCGCGGCGTCGCGCAGCTCCGCCGAACCGCCGGCCGGCTCGGGCACCGCGCTGCCCGCCGCTCCTGCCAGCACCTCGGCCAGTTCGGGCAGGACCGGCAGGCCGGGTCCCGGCGCGGGCGGCCCGTACCGCACCGGTCCGCGGTCCTCCCGGACTCCCGGTGCGTCGCGCCCGGCCCGCCCGCGTCCCTGACGCCCGGTCCGCTCCCGGCCCATCCGGGCCTCCTTCGCCGCCGCTCGGTCCGCCGGCCCGTCGGCCGGGCCGTGTGAGCCCCTTTATACGAGGGAATGGCGCGGGCCGCCCGGCGGGCCGGGAACCGGACCGGCCGTGACAGCCCCATTGACACCCGCCCCGCCGCGTCATTACGGTCACGCCAAGATTTCGAACGAGTGACGAAATATCGAACACATCGAGGGGCAGTTGCCTTGCGCATCACCGGAATCAGTACACATGTGGTCGGAACGCCCTGGCGGAACCTCACGTATGTGCAGGTGCACACCGACGAAGGCCTCACCGGTGTGGGCGAGACCCGGATGCTCGGCCGCACCGACGCGCTGATCGGCTACCTGCGCGAGGCGGAGGCCAACCACATCGCCGGTTCGGATCCGTTCGCCGTGGAGGACCTGGTACGCCGGATGAAGTACGGCGACTACGGACGGGCCGGCGAGATCGTGATGTCGGGCATCGCGGTCATCGAGACGGCCTGCTGGGACATCAAGGGCAAGGCGCTCGGCGTCCCGGTCTGGCAGCTGCTCGGCGGAAAGGTCACCGACCGGGTCAAGGCGTACGCCAACGGCTGGTACACCACCGAGCGCACCCCGCAGGCCTACCACGAGGCGGCGTCCGGGGTCGTCGCGCGCGGCTACCGTGCGCTGAAGATCGACCCCTTCGGGACCGGCCACTACGAGCTGGGCCAGGAGGAGACCCGGTACGCGGTGTCGCTGATCGAGGCGGTCCGGGACGCGATCGGGCCCGACACCGAACTGATGCTGGAGATGCACGGCCGGTTCAGCCCGTCCACGGCGGTGCGGATCGCCCACGAGATGGCCCCCTTCAAGCCCGCCTGGCTGGAGGAGCCGGTGCCGCCGGAGAACCTCAAGGCGCTGGCCAAGGTGGCCGGCAAGGTCGACATGCCGATCGCGACCGGCGAGCGCATCCACGACCGGATCGAGTTCCGCGAGCTGTTCGAGTCACAGGCCGTCGACATCATCCAGCCGGACGTCGGCCACATCGGCGGCATCCTGGAGACGCGGAAGCTCGCGGCGACCGCAGAGACTCACTACACGCTGATCGCCCCGCACAACGTGGGCGGCTCGGTCCTGACGGCGGCCAGCCTCCAGGTCGCCGGCTGCACGCCCAACTTCAAGATCCTTGAGCACTTCAATGACTTCGCCGACGCCGAGATCAAGAAGGTCGTACGGGGCGCCCCGCAGGTCGACCCCGCGACCGGCTGCTTCGAACTCTCCGACGCCCCGGGGCTCGGCGTGGAGCTCGACGTGGACGCCGCCGCCGAATTCCCCCAGCAGCGGGCCAGGTTCGACCTCTGGGCCGACGGCTGGGAGAAGAGGCAGCCCGAGTGAGCACCGCCCCGGCCCGCTCGCGGGCGATCACGGTCGACCGGCCCGGCGGCCACCGGCTGACCGAAGGACCTGTTGTGGAACCCGGCCGGGGGGAGGTCCGGGTCCGGGTCGCCGCTGCCGGCATCTGCATGAGCGACCGCGAGGTGTACGACGGCCGCCGCGACCCCGGCTACGTCCGCTACCCGGTGGTGCCCGGACACGAGTGGTCCGGGGTGATCGAGGCCGTCGGCGCGGGCGTCGACCCGGCCCTGGCCGGACGCCGTACGGTCGCCGAGGGGTTCCGTTCCTGCGGCGGCTGCGAGCGGTGCCGGGCCGGCGAGACCTCGCTGTGCTCGGCGGGGTACGACGAGACGGGGTTCACCCGGCCCGGGGCGTTCGCGGACCATGTCGTGGTACCCGCCCGGCTGTTGCACCCGCTGGCCGACGACGCGGACCTGCGCGCCGCCGCGCTGCTGGAACCCGCCGCCGTGGTCGCCGCGGCGGTAAGGGCCGGGACGCCGGAGCCCGGGGAGCGGATCGCGGTCGTGGGCGCCGGCACCCTCGGGCTGCTCGCGGCGCAGCTGCTGGCCTCGGTGTCACCCGGTGAGCTGACGGTGATCGACCCGAGGGCCGAACGGGCCGGCCGGGCCCTGGCGTTCGGGGCGAGCGAGGCCCTGAGCCCCGAGGAGGCCACGGCGGTGCGCGGCCGGTACGACCTGGTCGTGGAGACGGCGGGAGCCGCGACCACGGCCGCCGATGCCTGCCTGCTCGCACGGCGCGGCGGCCGGGTGGTGCTCACCGGGATCTTCGCCCTCGGGGCCACCGGCATCGACCCGGTGCACATGTCGCTGAGCCAGCTCACCGTGCGCAGCGTGTTCGGGGCGTCCTCCGCGTCCTGGTCGTACGCGGTACGGGCGTTCACCGCCGGGCTGCTCGATCCGGCGGCGCTGATCACGCACGAGTTCCCGCTGGAGCGGTTCGCGGACGCCGTGGCGCTGGTCGGGGGCGGCGCCCCGGGGACGGGCAAGGTCCTGATGCGCCCCTGAGGGAGGGCCGCCCTGTCCCCTGACGGGCGGCGGCCCCCGCACCCCTCTGCTTCCGAACCCTGTCCGGCCGACCGAACACGAGAGTCCGACCCCCCGAACACGAAAGGTCGCTGATGACCTCCGCTTCCATCGCCCCGTCCGGCACCCGCCCAGGCGCCCGGCGTCCGGGAGAGCCCGCGCTCACCGCGCTCGGGCTCGGCGCCCCGGCCCCGGACCCGGCCGACGCCTCCCCGCACTCCTTCCCGGACGGCGGCACCTGGCGGACCGAGATCCCGTCGGTGGAGGGGCCCGAGGCGCTCTCCGTCGTACTGGAGGAGAGCGCGCGGCTCGATGTTCCCGTCCACCGGGTCAGCCAGGGCAGCGGGATCTGGATGCTCGGCGACGCCGAGATCACCGAGATGGCCGAGGGCTGCGCCGAACGGGGCATCGAGCTCTGCCTGTTCACCGGACCGCGCGGCAGCTGGGACACCGGCGCGTCGTTCCGTACCGACTCGGGCGGGGCGGGGCTGCGCGCCCGTGGGCACGACGCCCTGGCCGGCTGTGTCGAGGACGCCCTGCGGGCCTCGGAACTGGGCGTGAGGTGCCTGCTCGTCGCCGACGAGGGAGTGCTCTGGACGCTGCACCGGCTGCGCGTCCAGGGCGTGCTGCCCGCCGACACGACGTTCAAGGTGTCGGCGCTGATCGGCCCGGTCAACCCGGCGTCCTACGCGGTCCACGAGCGGCTCGGCGCGGACTCGGTCAACATCCCCTCCGATCTGACGCTCGCTCACTTCACCGAGATCAGGCGGGTGTCGGCCGCGCCCATGGACCTGTATATCGAGGCTCCGGACGACCTCGGCGGCTATGTGCGGATGTACGAGGCGGCCGAGCTCATCCGGCGCGGCGCCCCGCTCTATCTCAAGTTCGGGCTGTCCAGGGCGCCCGGCATCTACCCGTACGGCGCCCATCTGCGCGATGCCGCCCTGGACACGGCCCGCGAGCGGGTCAGGCGCGGCCGGCTCGTCCTCGACCTGCTGGCCCGGCACGGCGCCGACGGGAACATGTCGCCGCTGGGCTCCCGGCTGCCCGGCCCGCTGCGCCGCTTCCCCGCGGAGTGAGCCGTCGCCGGGCGGGGCCGTGATCCGGACCCGCCCGGCGACGCGGGCCCGTCAGCCGGCGAAGGGTGTGCCGGCCGTGCCGCGGCCCGCGTCCGGCAGGACGAGCAGCGAACCGGCCAGCGGATGCGGGGCTTCGAGGCCGCCGCGGGCCGTGGAGATGTACAGGTCGCGCAGGCCGGGTCCGCCGAAGGCGCAGGACGTCGGCCGCCGCACCGGCAGCTCGACGACGCGCTCCAGCACGCCGTCCGCCGTGTAGCGGCGCAGCGCGGCCCCGTCCCAGAGGGCGACCCAGACGGCCCCCTCAGCGTCCACCGTCAGCCCGTCGGGGTAACCGGCCCCCTCCTCCACGGTGGCGAACGGGCGGCGGCCGCCGACCTGTTCGCCGTCCACGTCGAAGACGTCGATCCGGCGGGTCGCCGTGTCGATGTAGTACATCAGCCGGCCGTCGGGGCTCCATCCGGTGCCGTTGCTGCAGGCCACCAGGGGCAGTATTCGGGTGGTCGTGCCGTCGGGCGCGACGCGGGTGAGGCTCCCGCCCGTCTCCGACTCGTCGTAGCGCATGGTGCCCGCCCACAGCGCCCCGTCCGGCGCCACCGCAGCGTCGTTGCCACGCCGTCCCGGTTCGGCGTCGTGGACCAGCCAGCGGAAGGCGCCGTCGGCGTCGTAGAGGCCTATGCCGTCGCGCAGGTTGACGACCAGGCCGCCGCCCGCTCGCGGTTTGGCCGCCCCGACGTGCTGTTCGGTGGCCATGACCGTACGGCGGCCGGTGGCCGGTTCGTAGGTGTGGATCCGGGCGCCGAGGATGTCGACCCAGATGAGGCGTCCGGTGGCCGGGTCCCAGGTCGGGCCCTCACCGAGTGCGGCGTGCTCGCGGACGGCGACTTCGAGGCGCGGGCGGCTCATACCCGTCCCCCGTGGTGTCCGAGCCGGCCCGAGAGGTCTGCGGCGCCGTCGGCGGCGAGGGCGGCCAGCTCCTGTTCGCGCTCATCGCTCCAGCGGATCATCGGGACGGAGATGGAGAGCGCCGCGACGACCCTGCCGGTCCGGTCCCGTACGGGTGCGGCCACACAGCTCACGTCCGGGTTGGACTCGCGGTGCTCCACCGCGATGCCGCGCTCCCGGACGGCGTCGAGCGCGGTGCGCAGCTCCGCCTCGTCGGTGATGCTGTTCGGGGTCATGCCTGTCAGTTCGAGGCCGTCGAGCCGGGCGTCGAGCTCCCGGCCGGGCAGGGCGGCGAGGAGCATCTTGCCGACGGACGTGCAGTGGGCGGGCAGCTTGCGGCCGGCCGCCGAGACCATCCGGACCGCGTGGGTGGAGTCCACCTTGGCGATGTAGATGACGTCGGTCTCCTCCAGGATCGCCACGTGGACGGTCTCCCCGCACGTCTCGGCCACCTGCTGGGCCACCTGGCGGCCCTCGGCGGCGAGGTCGAGCTGCTCGGCGTACCGGCTGCCGAGCTGGTAGGTGCGGACGCCGAGGCGGTAGCGGCCGGGCTGGTCCGGGGTGGTCACCAGGTAGGAGCGGGCGGCCAGTGTGGTGAGCAGCTCATGGACGGTGGTGCGGGGCAGCTGGAGCTTGCGGGTGACCTCGGGCGCGGAGAGCGTACCGTCACCGTCGAGGAAGAGTTCGAGTACGTCCAGCGCCCTGGTCACCGCTGGGACAAGTCGCCCCATGGTCGTTGCACCACCCTCTCGCGTTCGACATTCCGGCCAGTGACCGGCATCACGAACACAGGCTAAGCGGGGCGCACTTCTCCGGGCAATGACGAAGTGACCTCCACCACCGGACCCTGCCCGATTACATGGTGATTGCCCCTTTATGTCATTGAATGGCGAGGGCCTGAAGTCACCCGGCGGGCGGGTCCGAGCAGCCCGTCCGGGCGCGCCGGTTGATTCGGCACGGCCCGGCAGGGTATTCGCTGTCCCATGTCGTCACCGAGCAACCCTTCACATCTGCCGAGCCCCGCCGGGCTGCGGAACCTGCTGCACCGATGCGATCTCGCCGTGTTCCAGGACCTGGCCCGGCGGCACTGGCCGGCCGCCGCACCCGTACTGCCGCGGCTCAGCCGCAGCGCCAATCACGGCCTGTTGTGGGCCGGTGCCGCGGCGGGCATGGCCGTGTTCGGCGGCAGCGCCAGGGCCCGGCGGGCGGCGCTGCGCGGGATCGCCTCGATGGCGGTGGCATCGGCCACGATCAACACGGTCGGCAAGGGCGCGGTCCGCAGGGAGCGCCCGATACTGGACGCCGTTCCGGTGATACGACAGCTCAAGCGCCAGCCGGTCACCACGTCGTTCCCGTCCGGGCACGCCGCGTCGGCCGCCGCCTTCGCCACCGGCGTGGCGCTGGAGTCGAAGGGCTGGGGGGCGGTCATCGCGCCGGTCGCGCTGTCCGTGGCGGCGTCCCGCGTCTACACCGGCGTCCACTACCCGAGCGATGTGGTGGCCGGTGCGGCGCTGGGCATAGGAGCCGCGTTCGCCCTGCGCGGCGTCGTCCCGACCCGGGGGCAGCTGCCCGCCCCGGGCAGACCCCCCGCCCACGCACCCTCGCTGCCCGACGGCCAGGACCTGGTCGTCGTGGTGAACCAGGCGTCCGGGACGGCGACGGCCACGGCCTCGCTGGTCCGGGACGCGCTGCCGAACGCCGAGGTCGTCGAGTGTCCCCCCGAGGAGGTCTCCGCCGAACTGGAGAAGGCGGCGGGACGGGGCCGGGCGCTGGGCGTCTGCGGCGGCGACGGCACGGTCAACCGGGCGGCGGCGGTGGCTTCCGTGCACGGTCTGCCGCTGGCCGTGTTTCCCGGCGGCACGCTGAACCACTTCGCGTACGACCTGGGCATCGAGACCGTGGCCGACGCCTGTTCCGCGATCGCGGCCGGCGATGCGGTGCGGGTGGACCTGGGCCGCTTCCGGCCGGGTCCGGACGGGCCCGGCGGCGCCCACGGCTACTTCCTCAACGCGTTCAGCATGGGCGTCTATCCCGAGCTGGTCCGGACCCGCGAGCACTGGTCCCCCCGGATCGGAGGCTGGCCGGCCGGAGTGCTCGCCGCCCTGCAGGCGCTGCAGGGCCGGCAGCCGCTGGAGGCCGAACTGCAGGGACGACGGCGTCCGTTGTGGCTGCTGTTCGTCGGCAACGGCCTCTTCCAGCGGGTGGGCCCGGCACCGGGGCGGCGCCACAACCTCGCGGACGGGCTGCTGGACGTACGGGTGGTGCACGGCGGACGGACCCCGGGGCTGCGACTGCTGGCCGCGGCCGTCGCCGGCCCGCTGACCCGCTCCCCCATGCATGCCGCCGTCCGCCGCCACCGGGTGCGGATCGCCGGCCTCAAGCCGGGGACACCGTACGCGTACGACGGAGAAGTGGCGCACAGCGGACGTGAGTTGATGGTCGACAAGCTGCCGGAGGCACTGACGGTGTACTGCCCGATGCAGATGTGAGCCGACGCGGGCGGACGAACGAGGGGCGGCCGACGCCGAGTCGGCCGCCCTTTCGCGTGCCCGCGCCACCACGAATCAACACCGTCCCACATACCAAGATGGCCATCTCATTATTCGGCATCCGGGCGTACCGTAGCCGTACCGATCAGCACTTCGCGGCCGCGTTCAGCGGCTCGCGTTTTCGAGAGAGGATGCACGGTCATGCCGAAGGAGACCGCCGTCTACACCCACGGCCACCACGAGTCGGTGCTGCGCTCGCACCGCTGGCGCACCGCCGCCAACTCCGCGGGATACCTCATCGGTGAACTGCGCCCCGGCATGGCCGTACTGGACGTGGGCTGCGGCCCAGGGACCATCACCGCGGACATCGCCGCACTGGTCGCCCCCGGCCGGGTGACCGCCGTCGACACCACCCGCGAGATCCTGGACCAGGCGGCGGAAGTGGCGGCGGAACGCGGCCTGGAAAACCTGGAGTTCACCACCGCCGACGTGCACGCCCTGGACTTCCCCGACGACACCTTCGACGTGGTCCACGCCCATCAAGTGCTCCAGCATGTCGGGGACCCGGTACAGGCGCTGCGCGAGATGCGCCGGGTCTGCCGCCCCGGTGGCGTGGTCGCGGCCCGGGACAGCGACTACGCGGCGATGACCTGGTACCCCGAGGTGCCCGAAATGGACGCCTGGCAGGAGCTGTACGGCCGGGTGGCCCGCGCCAACGGCGGCGAGCCCGACGCGGGCCGCCGGCTGCTCTCCTGGGCCCGGCAGGCCGGCTTCACCGACATCGTCCCGACGGCCGCCGCCTGGTGCTTCGGCACCCCGGAGAGCCGCGACTGGTGGAGCGGGCTGTGGGCGGACCGTACCGTCGGCTCGGTCTACGCGGAGCTGGCGGTCGACGGCGGTCACGCGACGCCCGGACAGCTGACCGCGATCGCCGGGGCGTGGCGCACCTGGGGCGAGCAGAGCGACGGCTGGTTCATGGTCCCGCACGGCGAGGTGCTGTGCCGCGCATGAGCGCGGCCGAATCGATCACACGCCTCTGACCGGCCAACTACCCTGTTCCGCATGGAAATCCTGGGAACCACGCTGCGTATCTGCGTCGACGACCTGGAGGGCGCGGTGGCCTTCTACGAGAACCTGACGGGCAGTTCGGCGCTGCGCTTCGAGCGCGGCGGGGTCTCGGTGGCCGCCATCAGCTGCTTCCTGCTGATGAGCGGCCCCGAGGCGGAGCTGGAGATCCTGCGCAAGGTGACGGCGACGATCGCGGTCAAGGACGTGGACGAGGCCAACGCCTCGCTGGCCCGGGTGGGCGCCCGCGTCATCGCGGGCCCCGTCCACACGCCCGTCGGCCGCAATCTGATCGCCGTGCACCCGGACGGTTCGGTCTTCGAGTACGTCGACCGCAACCTGTCCGCCGGGGGCTGACGCACCTGCCCTGCCGTCAGGTGAGCGGGCGCATACGGTAGTTGTAGCGGTCCGGCAGCGGCTCGTCCGTCAGCTCGGCCCACACCTCGTCCAGGATCTCCGCACCCTCGCGCAGGTCGGCGACCTCGAAGCCCTCGTCGAACAACGCGCGTGCGGCCGCCCGGTCGCCCTCCGCGATCAGCAGCCTGGCCTCCAGCAGGCGGAAGCGGCCACGGCTGCGGATCGCCGGGAGCAGCCCGTCCCAGACGGTGCGGGCAGCCTCCGCCCGGCCCGCTGTCAGCAGCGCCTCGATCGCCTCCCGGCCGAGGGCGGCGGTGGCGGCCGTCCAGGTGTCGCCGTCGTCCCGGCGCTCCGCGCACAGGTCGTCGAACGCCTCCGTGTAGTGGTCGGCGGCCCGTTCCCACTGGCGGCTCTCCTGGGCGGCGACGGCGAGGCAGCGCAGCAGTGGCCAGCGGGAGGGGGCCAGGGCCAGTCCGCGCTCCCAGCTGCGTACGGCCTGGGCGCGGTCGTCGGCGTGCCACTGGGCGATGCCCAGGTGGTATTCGGTGAGCGGCTCGGCGGCAGCCGTCTCCAGCATGTCGCGCCAGTGCGGGGAGACCAGCGAGGGGCCGGGCGGCGCCACCCTGCGCGGTTCGGGGAACGACCCCTGCTCAAGCAACTCCAGCCAGGGTGCCTGCTGTTCACCCAGCGTGGACTCGGCGAACGGGGTGCCGGGCAGCTTGTACCCGCCGCGCCGCACCTCCAGCGCGCCCCAGCCTGACCCGGTGGCGAGGACCTCGCCGGGTTCGGTGTCGGCGCAGCGGCGCCAGGCCTCGTACGCGGCGTCCACATCGGCGCGCGGCAGGGCGTCGGCCAGCCGCCGCTCGGTCTCCGCGCGGGCGGCGGACCAGTCGTCGCCGTGCACGGCGGCTGGGTCCGCCGACAGGGGTCCGTACGACTCCAGCCAGCTGAATTCGCCGCCGGGCTCCAGCGGCACGTGTTCCAGCTGGGTGCGGGCGAGTCCGGCCTGGATCTCCGCGTAGCCGACGGTGCCCGGTTCGGTGAGCCACTCCTGCCAGCGACGGCCGCCGGGCCCGCTGCCCCAGAGGAACAGCTTGCGGCCGCGCAGCAGGTCGGTGGAGGTCTGGACGAGCCCGTGACCGTTCTCGTCGAGGGAGGCGATCCAGCGTCGGGCGCCGTCGGGCACCTCGTAGAAGTAGTCGGCGGGGAAGTCGCTGCGCAGCGGGTACGTGCGGTCGACCGAGCCGCTCTGGGGGACCGGGACCAGGTTGAGGCTGCGTTCGTAGCCGAAGTGCCAGGCCTCCTCGGCCGGGGCCACCACCCGGGTGCGCTCGCCCTCCGGTACGGCGATGTTGGACCACCAGTAGACCGGTGCGGGGTGCTCGTGCGGGTTGCGTATCCGTACGCCGACGTGGAGGAAGTCGGAATCGTCGGGCAGCCACAGGTCCACCTGGAACGGCAGGTCGCGCAGCCTCTCCCACTCCCAGAGCCGGACCATCCGGCCGCCGTCGGGGGCGGTGACCAGGGCGGCGTGCACGGGGGCGCAGGACAGGGTGGTGTGGCCGGTGGCGCCGATGTTCCACTCGATGCCGCCGGAGAACCAGGCGCCGTTGAGCGCGAAGTCGGCGGGCTGCAGGACGGGGTTGGTGTAGACGAGGTCCCGGCCGGTGGGCTTGTGGAAGAGGGAGTGGATGCGGCCGCCGTATCCGGGCAGCACGGTGGCCCGGATCCGGTCGTTCTCGATCACGATCGCATCGAGGCCGGTGGGGGTGCGCTCGCGTCCGTACCCGTCGAGGACGGGCACCGGCAGGACGGTGGCCAGCGGCTCGTGGCCGATCTGGCGGGCCATGTCGCGGGGCAGACCGGCCCGGTCGCGGTCGTCGACGACGTGCATCTCGTCGAGGGGCCGCAACGCGGGCAGCGGATTCTCCGGTCCCACCGCCGCCGCGGGCAGGGTCAGTACGGCACGTCGTACGGTGGTGGCCAAGGCAACCTCGCTCCCTCGCGCGGGCCGCCGCAGGTCCGGGCGCCCCCCGATGACCATGGAACACGCTGCGGGCCGCCCGGACCAGGGGATCGGCCGTCACTCTTCGGCAAAAGCCGCGACCACCAGGTCGGTGAGCATGGCACCCGCGGTGCCGTCCGGGTCGAGATCGGGGTCGTAGACGGTGATGTTGAGGCCTGCGCAGCGCGGCGAGCGGACCAGTGCGCGCAGCAGCGGGCCCAGTTCGCCGGGGAGGACGCCGCCGTCGTCGGGGCTGTCCACGGCGGGCATGACGGACGGGTCGAGGACGTCGGCGTCCAGGTGCACCCAGAAGCCGTCGAGCGCCGGGACCTCCAGGGTGCTCAGGAGGTCCGCCGCGAGCGGCCCGGCGCCCCGCTCGCGCAGTTCGCCCACGGTCACGAAGGGGATCTTCAGCTCGGCGAGTTCGGCACGGTCCTCGTCGTAGTCGCGGATGCCGACGAGCCGGATGTCCTCGTCCCGGAGGTAGGGCCGCAGCCCCTCCAGATCGGCGAGGTCGTCCTGGCCCCGGCCGGTGGCGATGGCCACCTCCTCGCCGGCCGCCGCGCCGACCCCGTCGCTGTTGCCGGGGTGACGGAAGTCCGCGGAGCCGTCGATCGCGACGAGCCCGTAGCGGCCGAGCCGGCGCAGCGCGAGCGAGGCGCCGAGCTGGATGGAGCAGTCCCCGCCGAGGACGAGGGGAAGGGCGCCGGAGCGGACCAGGCTCTCGATCCGGTCGGCGAGGACCGGGGTGTAGCGGGCGATCGCGGCGGCGTTGAAGACTCCGTCGCCCTCCTGCCAGTCGCCCCGGTCGTAGCGGGGCGGTACGACGACGCCGCCCTCACGGGCCCCGACGCGCTGGAGGATCCCTTGCTCCCGCAGCGCCCCGGCGAGCTTGTAGCAGCCGGGGACGGTGCCTGGGGCCGGCGGTCGGAGCCCCAGGTTGGAGGGGGCGTCGAGCACGACAATATTCCGCATGCGCCTCATCCTCCCGGCCGTAGGCTTGCCGCTCAAGCGGTTTGCGGGGCGTAACGGAGACGGTGGATCACGATGAGCACGCAGCACACCTACCGAGTGATCGTGCGCGGCACCTGGGCCGGGCTGACGGACGTGGCACGGGAGCGGATGCTGGCCGGGGTGGAGCAGCACGGCCTGGCGGCGATGGCGTTCACCGAGGAGGGTTCGCTCACCTACGACCGGGCGCTCAAGCACTTCAGCTTCCGCTACGTCGTCGTGTCGGACGCCGGGGACGGTCCGGAGATGGCGTGCGCCATCGCCGAGGACCGCGCGGAGACGGAGCTGCGCGGGCGCGGATACGGGCACGGCGAACTGCGCTCCACTGCCACGGACATGGACACCATGAAGATCAACTACAAGGGGCGGCGGGCATCGGGGGCCGAGTGACAGCGGCCGGCGGCGGCAGGCACGCTGGACCGCCTTCCGCCCCGCCTCTGAGCCGGGTGGGCTGAAACACCGCACTCCAGACCGCCGGGCCACTCACGCGGCGCTGTCGGCGACGGCCGCGAGGGCCTGGGAGAAGGCGCGGGTACGGGCGGTCTCGTGGTTGCGGTGCCACACGAGGGCGAGAACGGAGTCCTGGAGGCCGGTGAGAGGGACGAAGGTGACCGCGCGGCGGCCGTAGTAGTCGGCGGTGGGGTGGCACAGCAGCATCGCGCCGCGGTCCGCCTGTACCAGCGCCAGGCCCTCCTGGAGGGTGCCTACCGAGGGGCCGGCGGGGATGGGACGGCCCCCGGGGGTGGCGGCCGGGGCCTGAGCGCGGCGCCAGTACTCCGGGGCCGCACCGTGGACGCCGATGAGCGGACAGGCGGCGAGGTCCTCGGCGTCGAGGGCATCGCGCTCGGCGAAGGGGTGCCGGGAGGACACGGCGAGCGAATGCGGCTGTTTGGAGAAGACATGGCCCAGCACCAACTCGCTCTCCTGGACCGGCATCAGCACCACCGCCGTGTCGACCTCTCGCCGGTGCACCGGTCCGAAGGGGTCGGAGAACGGGATCTCGACGATCTCTGTGGCGCAGTCCGGATACCGGCTCTGGAAGAGCGCGATGGCGTTCATGACCTGGTCGTTGGCCGTGCCCTGGAAGCCGATGCGGAACAGCCCCCCGACCCCCCGCGCCACGTCCCGGACCTCGTCGACCGTCTTCACGATGGCGTCGAAGGCCGGGCGCAGTCCCGCGAGGAGCTGCTCGCCGAGCGGCGTGAGCCGGACCCGGCGGCTGGTGCGCTCGACAAGCCGGGCACCGGTCTTGCTCTCCAGGGACCGCAACAGCTGACTGATACGGCTTTGCGAGACGTACAGGCGTTCCCCCGCTCGCCCGAAATGGAGTTCTTCGGCCAGTGCCAGAAAGGCCTCCAGCTCGCGGGCGTCCAGACTGCTCACAGCGGTTTCTCCCCCCACCGCGGCACCGGTGGTCGCGGACGGTCAATCTATCGATGAGCCCAGCTCATGGAAGGATGAGAGATCGGCCGTTGTTCCCTCGCCCTGCGGTCTGTTGGCTGGAGGCATGACGCAGGTTGAGGAATCCACAGGCACACCAACCGCCCGGCTGAGGTCACCGCTCAGTGGCTGGCTGGGCGTGGTGGCCCTGACGCTGGGTACGTTCACGGTGGTCACGTCCGAAATGCTGCCCGTCGGGCTGCTGCCCCCGATGGGCGAGTCGCTCGGGGTCTCCGAAGGGGTGGCAGGCCTCACGCTGACGATCACCGGACTGGTCGCGGCGGTCTCGTCCCCGGTACTCGTCTCGATGCTGGGCAGGGCCGACCGCCGGACGGCGCTCTGTGCACTGGTCGCCGTGCTGGTGATCGGCAACCTGGGCGTGGCCTGGGCTCCGAACTTCGGGATCGTGGTCGTGGCCCGCGTCCTGGTCGGCATCGGCATGGGCGGCGTCTGGGCCCTCGCGGCCGGCCTCGCTGTGCGGCTGGTGCCGGCGACATCGGTCGGCCCCGCCACCTCGCTGGTCTTCAGCGGCATCGCCGTGGCGTCCGTGCTGGGCGTTCCGGCCGGAACGTACCTGGGAGCGGCGGCCGGGTGGCGCTCCGCGTTCCTCGCGGCCGCCGGGCTCGGACTGGCGGTCCTGGCCGCGGCGGCGGTCCTGCTGCCCCGGCTGCCCGCGGAGCGCGCAATTCCGCTCGGCGGTGTGATGGGGCTGTTCGGCAACGCCCAGGTGCGCACGGGCCTCATCGTCGTCGGCTTCGTGGTGACCGGTCACTTCGCTGCGTACACCTACATCAGGCCGGTGCTGGAGGACGTCTCCGGCGTCGGCGCGGGAATGATCGGCACACTGCTCCTGGTGTACGGGGTCGCCGGCGTGGCGGGGAACTTCCTGGCCGGGGCCGGGGCGGCCCGCTCGCCGCGCAGGACGCTGCTGGTGATCAGCGCGGTCATGGCCGCCACCGTGACCGCCCTGCCGTGGCTGGGCGGGTCGGTGGCTCTCGCTGCCGTGCTGATGGCGGTCTGGGGCCTGAGCTACGGAGGCGTCTCGGTCAGCACGCAGACCTGGATCCTGCTCGCCTGCCCGGACGCCCGTGAGGCGGCATCCTCCCTGTTCGTCGGGGTGTTCAACGGAGCCATCGCGCTGGGCGCGCTGACCGGCGGGCTCGCGGCGGACGGCATCGGCATCACGGCGGTGATGTGGGTGGGCGGAGCGCTCGCGGTGGGTGCGCTGGTGACCACGACGGTCGGCCGGTCCCCCGCGTCGGCCGTCGGAGCCCGGCCGCCCGGGGGTACGGGAGCCACCACGCCCCGGTAGGTGACCGGGTGCCTGGGGAGCGAGGGCGGCGGCGGGCCGGCCGGCAAGAGCGGGTACGGCCACGTTCGAGTCCTGCCGCAACGGCTGCGCGAACGCCTCGCACCCGCCGGTCACCGCGGCTCGGCGCCCGGCGGAACCAGCAGATGCGCGATGTCTCGCGCCACCGAGGCGATCTGGGCGTCGGACGCCTTCATCCCCTGCGCCGCCAGCAACACGATATTGACGCTGAGCAGCGCCGACCGCAGCCGGAGCTCCTCCTCCACGGAGGCATTCGGGCCCGCCAGGATCGCGAAGAGTTCGGCCAGTTTCGCGAAGGCGTTCTCCCGGCCGGGGTGCAGGTCCCGCACGATCTGCTGGTTGGCCAGCGCGAAGCGCATGGCGGGGAGGCCGTCTCCGGTGACCAGGTCGACCATCCGGTCCACGGCACGGCTGGGCAGGTCGGCGCCGGGAGGCTGCTCACGGGCCCAGACGACCATGGCCTCCAGCGAGTCCAGGTGCGCGGAGAACAGCGACCGGACGATGTCTTCCTTGCTGCTGAAGTGGTAGTAGAGGGCGGCCTTGGTGATGCCGAGGCGTTCGGCGATCTCCCGCAGGGACGTCGCCTCGTAGCCCTGCCCGGTGAACAGCTCGATGGCCACCTTGCGGATCTCGGCCTTCGTGTCGCTGCCCCGCCGCTGCCCTGCCATGGCCATCCACTCCCTTTCCCGAGGCTCCACGCACCCGTGCGCCCCGGCCATCGTCGTCCGGGCGGCGTCGCGTTGCCAACTTACCGGTCGGCAAGTAATCTACTAACCGGCCGGTAAGCAATTTCGGTCCTGCCGCTGCGGCGACGCCCTCCCGCAGCGGCTCCTCCTCGCCCACTCCCGCCCGGCCCCACGCCCGCCGGACGCCCATGTTCCGCTGAAAGGCAACGCGCTGTGACGCAGACCGCGCCGGAAACGACAGCTGACGAGACGGCCCCGCCGTCACGCTTCACCCATCGCGAAATCATGATGACCATGAGCGGCCTGGTCATCGCCATGCTCCTGGCCATGCTCGACAACATGATCGTGGCACCGGCCCTGCCGACGATCGTGGGCGACCTCGGTGGCCTGAACCACCTGGCCTGGGTGACCACCGGCTACGTACTCGCCTCCACTGCCGCCACCCCGATCTGGGGCAAGCTCGGCGACCTGCTCGGCCGCCGGATCACCTTCATCTCCTCCATCGCGATCTTCCTCATCGGCTCCGCGCTGTGCGGGATGTCGCAGAACATGGCCGAACTGATCGGCTTCCGCGCGCTGCAGGGCCTGGGCGCGGGCGGCCTGATGGTGGGTGTCATGGCCGTGCTCGCCGACATCGTGCCGCCCCGGGACCGCGGCAAGTACCAGGGCGTGATGATGGCCGTCATGCCGGTCGCCATGATCGGCGGCCCGCTGGCGGGCGGATTCATCACGGACCACCTCAACTGGCGCTGGGCCTTCTACGTCAACCTGCCGCTGGGAGCCGTAGCCCTGTTCGTCTGCTGGTTCGTCCTGGCCAAGCTGCCCCGCAAGACCTCCAGCCAGGTGCGCATCGACTGGACCGGCGCCGCACTGCTGACCGTCTGGATCACCACTCTGGTCCTGATCACCACCTGGGGCGGCACCGAGTACAGCTGGGGTTCGCTCACGATCATCGGCCTCGCCGCGGTCACCGTCGCGGCCTTCGCCGCGTTCGTCATGGTCGAGAAGCGGGCGGCCGAGCCGATCATGCCGCTGTCAGTCTTCGCCAACCGCAACTTCAGCCTGTCCGGCGCCCTCAGCTTCGTCGTCGGCTTCGCCATGTTCGGCGGAATGACCCTGCTCCCCCAGTTCCAGCAGTACGTACAGGGATCCTCGGCGACCAACAGCGGTCTGCTGCTGATGCCGATGATGCTGGCGGCCATGGTGTTCTCCCTCGGCGGCGGTGTGTTCACCAGCCGCACCGGCCGCTACCGCGCCCTGCCCATCGCGGGCAGCGTGCTGATGGCCGCCGGGCTCGGCCTGTTCGCCACAATGGGGCCCGACACCTCGCGCACCGTCACCGCGCTCTACATGGTCGTCCTCGGAGCCGGCATGGGCTGCCTGATGCAGACCACCATGCTCATCGCCCAGAACAGTGCGCCGATGCGAGACATCGGTGCCGCGACCGGCGCCGCGACCTTCCTGCGCAACATGGGCGGCTCGCTCGGCGTCTCCATCCTGGGCGCCCTCTACACGAACACCCTCAGCGACTCCTTCTCCTCGGCGCCCGACGGCTCGGCGGGGTCCGGCACCATGGCGCAGATGACCCCGGAGGTGCTGCGCGGCCTGCCCGAGGCCATCCGTGAAGCCTTCGCCGACGCGGTCAGCAAGGGCATCGACACCGCCTTCACCTGGGGCGCCGTCGCGGCAGCCGCGGGCATCGTGATCGCCCTGTTCATCCGCCACGTGCCGCTGCGCGGCTTCGGCGGCGGCTCCGAAGCGGACGCGGTCAAGGCGGAGCCCGCCGGCTCCCTCGGCGCCTCCGCCTGAGAAGCGTCACCGAAGGCCGGCCAGGGTCGGTCGGTCGGGGGGCGCGAGGGACCGGCAGGGGGGGGCGAAAATCCGGTCGACAGACGAATCCACGAGGCGCTGTGATGGCTCCGTCCGCCTGCCGCACCGAGTGGGCCCACCGTAGGAGTTGCCCGTGGCCACCGGGAGAACCGCGGACCTCCGTCCCACGATCGATGCCGCGCTCGCCAGGAACCTGGTCGATACGCAGTTCCCCCAGTGGGCCCAACTGCCCCTCGAACTCCTCGACCCGGCCGGTTCGGACCACGTGATCTACCGGCTGGGCGAGGCCCTGTCCGTACGGCTGCCCCGCCATGCGGGGGCCACAGGCCAGGCCACGAAGGAGTTCGAGTGGCTCCCCCGGCTCGCCCCGCACCTGCCGTTGGCCGTCCCCGTACCGGTGGGAGTGGGCGAGCCCGGCTTCGGCTATCCGTGGCCCTGGGCGGTCTCCCGCTGGCTGGACGGTGAGGCGGCGACCGTCGAGGCCCTTGCCGGCTCGTCCCGGGCCGCCGTTCAACTGGCCGACTTCCTCAAGGCCCTTCAGTCGTTCGAGCCCGGGAGCTTCCCGGCCGGGGACCCGCACGAGGACCTGGCCGGCCGGTCGCTGGCCGGCCGGGACCGTACGACGCGGACCGCCATCGCGGCGCACGAGGGCACGTTCGACGCCGCAGCCATGACCGAGCTGTGGGACGCGGCGCTGAGCGCCCCCGGGTGGGATCGCCCGCCGGTCTGGTTCCACGGCGACTTCCACACCGGCAACCTGCTGACTGTCGATGGCCGCCTCAGCGCGGTCATCGACTTCGGCGGGCTCGGTGTCGGCGACCCGGCCTGCGACCTGACCATCGCCTTCACCCTGATGTCGGGCGCCGGCCGGGCCGCGTTCCGCGCCGCGCTCGGCGTCGATGACGCCACCTGGACCCGTGGCCGCGGCTGGGCCCTGGCCACCGGCCTGAACGCCTACACCTCGTACGCCGCCGTGAACCCGCGGGTCGCCGCACAGACCACCCGCCAGATCACCGAGGCGCTGCTCGGCTGACCGGACCGAGCCGGGCGGCGCTTTCAGCTCTGTTTGCCCGGAAGCTGGTTCGCGACGTGTCCGGCCACTCGTCCTCAGCCCCGGCACCGGACGGACGGAGGTAGCCTGGTGGCCCCGAACACGGAGAGGTGCGTGGGGAGTTGAGCGAAGGACAGCTCGGTGTGGTATTGATCCACGGAATCCGGTCCGATGCCAGGGTGTGGCAGCCTCTGGAAAAGTGCATCGCCGAAGACACGCAGCTCGACTTCGTCCGCACGCTTCCCTTCGAGTACGCGACCGGGCTGAAGCGGCTCCACCCGCTGCGGGTCTTCCCCTCGATCGACACGGCCGCCGACAGCCTGAAGGAGTATCTGGTCACGGAGGCGGGCGGCTTCGACCGGCTGATGCTGATCACACACAGCCAGGGCGGTCTGGTGGCCCAGCGCTACCTCGCCCGCATGCTGGCCGACGGAGCCGCGCACGAACTCGTCCGGATCCGCCGCATGGTGCTGCTGGCCTGCCCCAACAACGGCTCCGAACTCCTGCGGTCCCTGCGCCAGAGCGTGCTCGGCTCCCGTCATCCCCAGGAGAAGGACCTGCGGCCGATCAGCGACCAGGTGACAGGCACCCTGCGCACCGTGCTCCGCGACGTGGTGAACGCGACCGGCTTGAGCGAGCGCACCTGCCCCATCGACATCAAGGTGTACGCGGGCGAGAGCGACGGTGTCGTGCCTGCGGCCTCCGCGCAGTCGGTCTTCCCGCACAGCGCCGTGCTCCCGGGTGACCACTCCGGCATCCTGAAGGTGAAGACGGCCCGTCACCGCACCTTCACCACCCTGCGCCGCCTGATGCTGACCGTTCCCGAAGCCGTGCCTGACGCCGTCTCCGAAGCCGCTCCCGAAGCCGCTCCCGCGGGCGAAGCCCGACCGGACCGGCCGCCCGCTCCCCGGGAGACGGGCCCCGGGAGCGTCAGCAACAACGTGTCCGGCAGCACCGTCTACGGCCACGTCATCCAAGGCGGCTCGGTACGCATGCCGGGCCGGGGCGATGACCGGCACGATTGATCGAGCCACCTGGAGCCGGCCACCCGGTGCGGCGAAAACGGCGACCCCGCGCCCGCCCGCCGAAGGGCCGCCGGGACCGAGGCGTCCCCCCGGCTCATACCGCCAGGTGAGCCAGTACCGAACGCATCCCGTCGTGTACGGCGTCGCGCGACTCCTGTGTCAGGTCGATCGTCTCGAAGGCGTGGTGGGCGTTCGGTACGTCGATCACCTCCACCGAAGCCCCGCAGTCGCGGGACGCGGTGAGGAACTCCTCGACCGTGGCGGCGATCTCCGGCCTCTCAAGACCCACGCGCGTGATCACGAGGGGCAGGGCGCCGGCCTTCGCCACCGCCTCCGCCGGGCGGAAGCGGGCGTCGACCCGGCCCAGGTACGGCAACGGCGCGAGGACCGGATAGCTGGCCGACAGACAGCGCAGCCAGGACGGGGGCTCCCGCAGCCAGTCCGCCGTGAGCAGCCCGCCGCCCGAGAAGAACCACAGGGCGATCCGCTGCCCGTCCACCCGTGGATCGGCCCGGACCAGCTCCAGCGCGGCGGCCACGTCCTCGGCGGCGCGGGGGTAGTCGGCGACGTCGTGCAGGCGGTGGTCGAGGGTCACGCCCACCACGCCCCGCCCGGCCGCGCTGCGGGCGTACCCGGTCAGGGTCGGCCAGTCCCTCGGGGTCGGCCTGGCCCCGGCGGGTACCGGTCCGCCGTGCACGAACACCACGGCCGGGCGCGGGCCCTCGGCGTCCGGCAGGTACAGGTCGACGTTGTCGGTCCGCTCACGCGGGATGTCCGGTACGTCGAGCAGGAAGGGCCGCAGGTGCGCGGGCGGCCGGGACTCCTCGGGGGACACCAGCCGGTGCCCCTCACCTGCCGCCGCCCTTCGCAGGACGTCCGCGAGCTCGTCCGGGAGGGACAGCATCGGCCAGTGTCCGGTGGGGAGTTCGAAGAACGTCACCTGTGGGCCGGTGAAGGCCTGGAGGGTGGGCTCGCCGAAGTCGACGCCCCGCTGGACCATTTCGATGCTGGAGCCGCTCCCGTTGCACAGCACCCCGCTGACGGGCAGCGCGGCGGCCGCGCCGGTCAGCCGCAGGGGCTGGAGGAGGGTGCGCAGCGGTTGCGGGGCGGCGGACGCGGTGAGCCGGTCCAGTGCGGCGCCGGGCACGCCTTCGGTGCTGCCCCAGCGCCCCCACGCCTCGCGGGCCGGGGCGGGCAGCTCCCCGTCCCCGCCGCGACCGGCCAGCTCCTCGCGCAGGGCCGCGTCGGGTACCGAGGCCAGCGCGGGAACGCCGTCCCGGGGCAGTCCCGAGTCCAGGTAGACGATCCGGCCGACGCGCTCCGGTCTGCGGTCGGCGGCGCCCAGCACGGGGTGGATGCCGTAGTCGTGGCCGACCAGCACGATCTGCCGGCCGGCCGCGGCCCCCGGCGCTGCGCCGACCGAGTCGATCACCGCGAGCACGTCCGCGATGTGGGTCTCCAGGTCGACGGGGTCCGCCCCGGCGGGGCGGGGCCTGCCGGTTCCGGTGAGCGCCACCGCGTGCACCTCGTCGCCCTCGGCGGCCAGCCGCGCGGCGGTGTCCCGCCACACGTGTGCGTCGGTGAACATGCCCGGTACCAGGATGAATGCGGTCATCGGTCTCTCCTCAGCGCTCCTTCGCCAAAGACGCCGCCACCACGGTCCGGCAGCGCCCGCCGGTACGGTAGAAGCTCCCCCTGAGGGAGGTTCAAGTGTTCCCGTCCCACGACGGCCTGTACGGCATCGGTGAACTCGCCGAGCGTGCGGGCGTCACCGTCAAGACCGTCCGCTTCTACTCGGACAGCGGTCTGCTGCCGGAGGCCCGCCGCAGCGCCGGCGGACACCGCCGGTACGGCCCCGACGCGCTCGGCCGGCTGCGGCTGGTCCGCTCCCTGCGCGCCCTGGGGCTTCCGGTGCGCGAGGTGCGGCGCGTCATCGACGAGGAGGAGACCGGGGCCGGCAGCGTGCTGGAGAACGCCGTCGCGGCGCAGTTGCGCGAGCTCGGCTCCCAGCTCCGGGCGCTGCGCTGGCGGGAGGCCGGGCTTCGGCTGGTGCAGGAGTGCGGGCCGGGTGAGCGGGCGGAGCGGCTGCGCCTGATCGGTGCCGTGTCCGCGCCTCCGGACACCGCGCCGCTGGCCCGGTTCTGGCGGGGCTGGCTGCCGCCCCGGATGCCGTCCGGGGCGACCGCCGCGTTCCTGGAGGCGGTGGTGCCGCAGCCGCCACAGGACCCGGAGCCCGTCCAGGTCCTCGCCTTCGCCCGGCTGCACGCCTTGGTGACCCGCCCGTGCACCGGCGCCGAGCGGACGCAGCCGGCGGCGCACCGCGGCGAGGGGGCGGGCCGGCCGGCTGTCCTGTACGCCGGTCTGGCCGAGGCGTACGAGCTGGCCGGGGCCGTGATGCGCCGGGGCGGGCGGCCGTCCCCGGGCCCGGAGCTGGACAGTTTCGTGGCCGCGTACGCGAGCGCGTACGGCAGCCGGGACACCCCTGCCTTCCGCCGCGTGCTGGCCGCCCAGCTGGCGGCCGATCCCCGGATCGACCGCTACTGGGAGCTGGTGGCCGAGGTGGTCACCCCGCCGGGCGGCACACCGGAGCCGACCCCGGGGTCCGCGCACGACTGGCTGTTCGCGGCTCTGGACGCGCAGCGGCTTGCCGGGACGGCCTGAGGTCCCGCCTGCCGGATCAGCGCATCCCGGCGGTGATCGCCCAGCGCTCGTGGTCGCGCCAGGCGCCGTCGATGAACAGGAAGTCCGGCGAGAAGCCCTCCAGCCGGAATCCGGCCCGGCGCACCAGCGCCAGCGAGGCCTCGTTGCCCGGCTGGATGTTGGCTTCGAGGCGGTGCAGGCCGAGGGGCCCGAAGGCGTGCCGCAGGACCAGTCCGAGCCCCTCGGTCATCAGCCCGCGACCGGCCGCGTGGGCGAAGGCGCCGTATCCGAGCGCGCCGCAGCGGAAGCCGCCGATGACGATGTTGTTGATGTTGACGAAGCCGGCGACTGCACCGCCGGCGTCCCGCTCGCACACGAGGAATCCCGCCTTCGACGGGTCCTCGATGAGTACGGTCGCGTACGCGGCGTAGGCGTCGGGACCGGTCGGCGGGAACAGCCAGGGCCGGTGCAGTTCCCGGCTCTCCCGGGCGCGTGCGGTGAACTCGTCGGCGTCCGCGGGCGTGAAGGGGCGGATCGCCGTGCGCGGCCCCTCGGCGACGTAGGTGGTGTCGGGCATCGGCCCAGCGTAGGGCCTTTCGGTTGGATCATGCCGGACCCCGCGGGCCCGGCATGATCCGAACGAAAGGCCCAGGCGGCAAGGGGTGTGCCGGTGCTACTTGGGGCGCCTGCGGAAGAAGTAGGCGCCGCAGGCCATTCCGGCCACGAACATCACGGCCAGCGCCACGTAGAGCGGCATGGTCACCAGCGGGATCAGGAGGCGGACCGTCACGTCGTCGGTGTTCTCGGCGATGAACACCACCGACAGGACCGCGATGACGAGGACGAGAATGCGGGCCGGGGTGAACGCACCGGTGCTGCGCGTGCCGCCGCTCGACACATCCTTCGGGCTCATGAGACCGGCCCCTTCCCTGCTCCTGGTGCGCCTCGGCCCCCGGGTGACCAGGATGACTGCGTCCGGGTGGCCGGGGGCCGTTCTGTACACCCATTCGGGTGAGAGGGGCGGGCAGGAGCGGGCAGTCGCCCGCCGTGTCAGTCCGCCGTGCCGCCGACCACCGGCAGCTCCAGCACCCCGGTGTCGCCGGGTGCGCTGACGACGGTGACGGGCTTGATGCCTCGGTTCCCGAAGTACGCGGTGTCGCTGGCGGCGATCACGAACTCCATCCGGTGCCCCGGCTCGTACCGGTGGACGATGCCGGGCAGCTGGACCGTGAACGGCCTGGTCACGTCCGGTACCCGGACCGGCGAGACGAGCCGGTTCACCAGATTCCTGGAGCCGTCCGGGGCCACGTCGTACACCTTGGCGAACAGGACGAGCTTGTCGGAGGCGTCACCACTGTTCTGAACGCGCTCCGTCTTCGGCGAGACGACCTTCAGCGTCGCCTTCGGGGCGCCGACGACATCGACGGCGGCGGTCAGCGGGGCGCTGGTCCAGCCGAGGTAGGTGCCCTTGGTGTCGTAGGGCTTGGGGTCGGGCAGGCCGATGAGGCCGGCCAGCGAGCTCTCCGAATGGCTGGTGGGAACCAGCCAGTTGCTGTACTGGCGGCTGCCGCGCGAGACCTCGGAGGGGTTGTCGACGAGCTTGCCGTCGCCGGAGAGGTACATCTTCCGCGTGAGGCCGGGAACGGCGGCCGCGGTGCCGTAGCCGCTCTGCCAGTCGCGGTAGTAGGCGAACTCGGGCCCGGTGTCGGTCCGCGTCTCCTGGCGGAGGTAGCGGCCGAACCAGTCGAGGATGCGGCCACCGACGTAGCTGGTCTCCAGATTGCCCTGGCCCAGGTCGAGTTCTCCGTCCACCTGGCCGCCGCTGTGGCCCCAGGCCTGCCAGATCATCTTGGTCGTGGTGCCCTGTGCCTTGAGCGTCCGGTAGGTGGCGGTGGCCTCGTTGAGGTTGAACAGACTGTCCGCCTGGCCCTGGATCAGGAGCGTGGGCGCCTTGACCCGGCCGAGGTAGGAGACCGGGGAGACGCTGCGCGCGTAGTCGAGCATGTCGGCGGTCTGCCCGGCCGGGTAGCGGCCCGAGTTGAGCAGCCGGACGGTGTCGCAGGCCTTCGGCGCGAAGTGCAGGCAGCTCAGGCTGCCGAACCGGGAGGGGTCCAGGCTGGGGCTGAGGATCGTCTGCCCCTCCCCCATCAGGTAGAAGCCGTTGGTCCACTGCCACTTGAAGACCCCGGGGTGTCGGACGAGACGCCCTGGACCGCACCGGTGTTGTTGGGGGCGAGTGAGTAGCCGAGGTCGTTCCAGGTGATCAGCGGGACCAGGGCGTCGACGCGGGGGTCGACGGCGGCGGTGGCCATCTGGACAGCTCCGCCGTACGAGCCGCCGATCATGCCGGCTCTGGGGTCTCCGGGGCCGTCGAGGGTGACGAAGTCGGCCTCGGTGCCGTCGTCGGCCGCGCGGGTCCCGCCGAGGAAGTCGATGAGGGCGGCGGCGGCTTTGCCGTCTGCCTCGGGGTCGTCGAGTGTGATGAGGCAGCCGGATTTGCCGAAGCCGAGGCCGGAGTAGACGAGTCCGACGTAGCCGCGCGAGGCGAAGGCCTTGCCGATGCCGTCGGTGGAGCCGTCCAACTTGCTGCCGCCGAAGCCGTTGGTGGCGAGCACGGCGGGCGCCGGGTGGAGCGCGTCGGCTCCGGCGGGGCGGTAGAGATCGGCATCCACCGCGCAGGACCTGCCGCCCGCCGAGACGGTGAACTTCAGCGGGGTGACGGTGTATTCGGATGCCGCTGCGACCGGCGCCGCCTGTGCGGCGCCGGTGAGCGCGAGCGGGGCCGCGAGGACCGCGCCGGCGACGAACGCGAGTGATCTGCGGGACAGTGACAGCGGTTTGCGGGACAGTGACACCGACCGGGGCCGGAAACGGGAGCCGGGAACAGCACGCGACACGAAGACCTCCACACCGAGGGCGCCAGGCGCCCTACCGGCCAGTAAGCACTGGGTCGCGCTCATGCTGTGACACGGCTCATAGCGGTGTCAACGCTCCGTACGACGGTTCCTGAAGGTTGCTCAACTTCTCCGCATCGCGTACCCGTTCGAGGTGCGGGTGCCGGTCGGCACCGCTCAGAGCAGGGCCGCGACCTCGACCGTGAGGGTGGCCGCAGTGCCGTCGGCGGGCGCGTCCAGCACGGCCGGCACCCCGAGCGGGATGGTCAGCCCGGTGGGCCCGTGGCCGAAGCCCAGCTCCTCGACCACCGGGATGCCGAGACCGCCGAGCCGGTCGGCGAGTACCGCCCGCACCTTCGCGTACGAATCGCAGCCCGCCCAGGAGCCGCAGGCCACCCCGGCCACGCCGTCGAGCGCCCCGGCCCGCAGCAGCTGGGTGAGGATGCGGTCGATGCAGTACGGGGGCTCCCTGATGTCCTCGATGACCAGCAGCCCGCCGTCCGCCGACCGCCTGGCGTGCGGGGTGCCCAGGTCGGCGGCGAGCAGGCTCAGGCAGCCGCCGTAGGTGATGCCCCGGGCCCGGCCGGGCACCAGCGCCCTCGCCCCGTCGAGCCCCAGCGTCCGCACCGTCTCGGGCTCGAACAGGGTGGCCCGCAGACACTCCTGGGTGGCCGGGTCCTTGAGGAAGGTCTCCGCGCCCGCCATCGGCCCGTACAGCGTCGCGAGGCCCGTCCGCAGGGCAAACGCCTCGTGGAGCACGGTGACGTCGCTGTAGCCGACGAACACCTTGGGCCCGGCGGCCCGTATCGCCGCCCAGTCGAGCAGATCGACCATGCGGTGTGCCCCGTACCCGCCCCGGCTGCAGATCACCGCGTCGACCGAGGGGTCGCACCAGGCGTCCTGGAGGTCCCGGGCACGCGCCTCGTCCGTGCCGCCGAGATAGTCCAGCTCCGGGTGGACTGACAGGACATGGGGCATCGGCACCGGGTCCAGGCCCCAGCCCCGGAGGATGTCGAGGCCCGGCTCCAGGCGGTCGACGGGCAGCGGTCCGCTCGTCGACACGACGGCCACCCTTGCACCCGCGCGCAGGCGGGCCGGGCGGGTCAGTGGTGTGAGGCTCACTTCTCCAGCTCCAGCCTCGGCACGTCGGGCCGCTCGACGCCGAAGGTCTGCGCGTAGAGGGAGAGTTCGGACTCCAGTGCGCTGATCATGGTGTCGGCGCGGCGGAAGCCGTGCCCCTCGCCGGGGTAGGTGAGGTAGGCGTGCGGAATGCCGCGCCCCTCCACGGCGGCCAGGAAGCGTTCGCACTGCACGGGTGGACAGATCGGGTCGTCCTCGCCCTGGAGCAGCAGGAACGGTGTGGTGAGCCGGTCGGTGCGGGTGCTCGGGGACCGCTCGCGGTAGCGCTCGGGGACCTCGGCCAGCGGGCCCACCAGCGATTCCAGGTACTGGGACTCGAAGTCGTGGGTCTCCCCGCTGCCCCAGCCCGTCAGATCGAGGATGGGGTAGCTGATCGTGCCGCAGGCGTAGACGTCGGTGCCGGTCAGCGAAGCGGCCGCGGTCCAGCCGCCGGCGCTGCCGCCCCGGACGGCGAGCCGGGCCGGGTCCGCGGTGCCCTCGGCGGCGAGCGCGCCGGCGACGGCCGCGCAGTCCTCGACGTCGACGACGCCCCACTGTTCGCGCAGCCGGTTGCGGTACTCGCGTCCGTAGCCGGTCGAGCCGCCGTAGTTGACCTCGGCCACCCCGATGCCGCGCGAGGTGAAGTAGGCGATCTCCAGGTCGAGGACGAGGGCCGCGTGTCCGGTGGGGCCGCCGTGCGCCCACACGACGTAGGGCGGCAGTTCCCCGGCCGGCCCGGTCCGGCCGGGGCTGTGCGGCGGGTAGATGTGGGCGTGGATCTCCCGGCCGCCGGGACCGGCGAAGGTGCGCTCGGCGGGCTCGGGGTAGTACGCGGGATCGACCGCGTCCTCGTGCGGCGCCCCGATGATCCGGGTGTGCCCGGTCGCCGTGTCCAGCTCCACGATCTCGTACGCGCTGCGCGGGCTCGCGGCGATGCCGATGACCCGGCTGCCCTGCACGGCGAGCGTCCCGGCCCATTCGGTCCAGGGCCCGGCGATGTCGACGAGTGTCCCGGTCTCCGGGTCGAGGATGCCGAGCGTGGTGGCGCCCTTGCCGTGCACGGTGGCGATGAGCCCGTTCTCCAGCGGCCGGAACCAGCTGAGCCCGATCTTCCACAGGGGCCCGGCGAACTCCTCCTGCCGGGGGCAGAGTTCGACCGCGCTGCCGTCCGGCTCGGCGCGGTACAGGTTCCACCACCCGCTGCGGTCGCTGGCGAAGAGCAGCCGCCCGTCGTCGGCCCACTGGATCTGCGGTACCGATTCCTCCGGCCCGCCCAGGAGGGTCCGCGGGGCGTGGAACGTCGCGTCGTCACCGAGATCCGCGACGATCACCTCGGTGCCGTCCCACGGCATCCTCGGGTGGTCCCAGGCGATCCAGGCGACCCGCCGCCCGTCGGGCGAGAGTTCGGGCCCGGTGACGAACCGGTGCCGGTCGTCGGAGAGTTCGCGTACGGCGGACCGGTCACCGGCCGCCGATCCGTCGAGCGGCACGGCGGCGATCAGCCTGCGCAGTTCGGCCGGTCCCTCGCCGGTGAACTCCTCCAGGACGCACCAGACCTCGCCCGAGGCGCCCCGGTCCGGGTGCAGTCGCGGATCCACCCAGCGCAGCCCGCCGCCGACCGGCGAGAGCGGGGTGAGCGGCCACGGGTCGCGGGGCCCGTCCGGCTCGTAGGCGTACAGCCGCTGGTCGTCGAAGTGGACGAAGACGATCAGCGGGCCGCCCCCGTCGCGCTCCGTGCCGGTCCAGGGCCGTCCGCCGTACTCGATGACCCTGCTGCGGACGTTCCAGGGGGCCGGCAGCTCCGCGGTGGTCCCGTCGGCCAGCCGTCGCACCAGGGCGCGGCGGCCTGCCTGGGCCGGGCGCGGTTCGGTCCACCACAGTTCGTCGCCGACCGCTTCGACGTACTCCGGCCGGCCGTCCCGTGAGGCGGCCAGCGCGGCGTCGATCGGGGACGGCCAGCTTCCGTAGGCCTGCGTGGTTGCCATGTTCGATTCCCCCGAGTGGGTCAGGCGGTGCGGAGATAGTGGTCCAGGACGCGGACGCCGAAGTGCAGCGCCTCGACGGGGACGCGTTCGTCCACGCCGTGGAAGAGGGCCTGGTAGTCGAAGCCGACGGGCAGCTTCAGCGGCGAGAAGCCGTAGCCGGTGATGCCGAGCCGGGAGAACTGCTTGGCGTCGGTGCCGCCGGACATGGAGTACGGCACCACGTGGCCGTCCGGGTCGAACCGCTCGACGGCGGCGCGGAGCCTGGCGTACGTGGGCGAGTCGACGGGGGCCTGGAGGGCGACCTCGCGGTGGTGGAACTCCCAGTCGACCGAGGGCCCGGTGAGCTGGTCCATGGTCGTGCGGAACTCGTCCTCGCCGCCGGGCACCATCCGGCCGTCGATGAACGCGGTGGCGTGGCCCGGGATCACGTTGACCTTGTATCCGGCGTCCAGCATCGTCGGGTTGGCGCTGTTGCGGACGGTCGGCTCGATGAGGGCGGCGGCCGGTCCGATCTTGCCGAGGAGTTCGTCCACGTCGAAGCCGGGGGCGTCGAGGTCGGGGTGGATGCCGTGCAGCGCGGCGATCTCGGTGAGCGCGGCGCGGACCGTCGGGGTGAGGCGTACCGGCCATTCATGGGCGCCGATCCGGGCGACGGCGGCGGCCAGCGCGCTGACCGCGTTGGCCTTGTTGACCTTGGAGCCGTGTCCCGCCTTGCCGTGCGAGGTCAGCTTGAGCCATCCGGTGCCGCGCTCGCCCGCAGCGATGGGGTAGAGCGGCATCTTCGGTCCGGCGTGGAAGGTGAAGGCGCCGGATTCGCTGATGCCCTCCGTGCACCCTTCGAAGAGTTCGGGGTGCTGATCGGCGAGGAAGCCCGAGCCGTCGTCGGCGCTGGCCTCCTCGTCGGCGGTGTACGCGATCACGATGTCGCGGCGGGGACGGACGCCGGCCCTGGCCCAGAACCGGGCGACGGCCAGGACCATCGCGTCCATGTTCTTCATGTCGATGGCGCCGCGGCCCCAGACGACTCCGTCGCGGACCTCGCCGGAGAAGGGGTGCACGGTCCAGTCGGCCGCCTCGGCGGGCACCACGTCCAGGTGCCCGTGGACCAGCAGCGCGTCGGCGGTGGGGTCGGTACCGGCGATCCTGGCGACCACGTTGGTGCGCCCGGGGGTGCGCTCCAGGAGCGTCGGTTCGAGTCCGGCGGCGGCCAGCCGCTCGGCCACGTACTCGGCCGCCGGGCGCTCGCGGCAGTCGCCGCCGCCCCGGTTGGTGGTGTCGATGCGGATCAGTTCGGAGGTGAACGTCACCGATTCGTCGAGCGCGAGTGCGTCGACGCCGTCCTGGGAGTTGGTCACCTCAGCCATACTGTTCCTCCACGGCGGACGACACGATGGTCGTCACCGCCTTGAACGTGCGGATACCTTCGTACATCGTCTCGCTCGTGTAGGAGACACGCCTCTCGCCGGAGACCGCCACGCCCGGTACGACGGTGGCCGCCGCCGCCAGGTGCTCGGCGTCGAACTCCAGCTCCACGGTGAACGGTCCGCCGTCGACGGGCGTGTACCGCCCGGCGAGCGCGGCCGCCTCCTTCGCCGCCGCGCGGATGTCGGCGGCGGTACGGGCGGGGGTGCGGCAGACCGCCGCGTAGCGCGAGACGTAGTCCTTGACCGCGACCGTACGGGCGTCGGGGGCGTAGCCGGCCGCGTCGGCACAGGTCAGGTCGTCCCCGGTGACCAGGACGACGGGGACGCCGTACTCGGCGGCGACGTGCGCGTTGAGCAGGCCCTCGCTGGCCCTGGCGCCGTTCAGCCAGACCCCGGTGATGGAGTTGGCCAGATAGGTGTGGGCCAGGACGCCCTCCGTGCCGGCACCCGTGTGGTAACCGACGAAGGCGACGGCGTCGACGTCCCCGTGCTGGATGCCCTCGACCATGCTGAGCGACTTGTGCTTGCCGGTGAGCATCTGCACCCGGTCGTCGAGCCGCTCCAGGAGCAGGTTGCGCATGGTCCAGTGGGCTTCGTTGACGAGCACCTCGTCGGCACCGCCGTCATAGAACCCGAGGGCCGCGGCGTTGACGTCGGAGGTGAACAGGGAACGGCATCGCTCCCACTGCGGCGTGCCGGGCAGCACATCGGCCGGCCAGGTCACGCCGGTGGCGCCTTCCATGTCGGCACTCACGAGGATCTTCATGCGGCCACACGGTACGCGTCGTCGAACGCGCAGGCCAGGGCTGCCGGGACCTCCATTGGTCCATTCCACTGACGGTCCTCGCGCACCTCAGATCCCCGGGTAGTCGCCGGTCGCGCCGTCGGTCCGCTCGCGCAGCGGATCGGCGTGGCCGTTGTGCCGGGCGTACTCCTGGATCATGGTCACGTAGACCCGGCGCAGGCTGCGCTCGCGGCCGCGCGTCGTCACGAAGGGTGTGTCGAGGGCGTGCCCGGCGACGGCCGCCTCGGCGGCGGCGACCTCGGCCCGGCAGGCGGCGAAGTCGTCCGGGGCACGAGCCGGGTGACCAGGAGCGTTTCGCGGTGCCACTGGAGCCGGCCCGCGAGGAGGGTGCGCTCGTCGGCGGTGCCGGGGCGTTGAGCTGGAGACCGCCGGCCGTCGTGCGGGCGAAGAGGGCGCCGTCCATGTCATGGCGGCCACCCTTGCGGCACACGCGCGCGGGGACCGGCGGCTCAGTCGGCGGCGGTGCGGTGTTCGTGGACCCGCAGGTGGAGCACGACGAGGTCCAGCAGCGGCGTGCCGACGTCGTGGAGCCGGGCCCGGTCCGTCAGATCGGCGAGGACGTGCTCGACCTCGGTCGGGGCGCCGCTCACCACATCGCGGTACAGCGAGGCGGTGAGCGGCGAGCCCTCCGTCGTCAGCATCGTTGCCAGGGCGTCGAGTTCGCCCTTCGGTACGGGGTGGCCGGCGGCCGCGGCGACGGCGGCGCACTCGCCCAGCAGCCCTTCGACGAAGGCGCGCCCACCAGGAACGGCAGCGACGTCCCCGACGGTGCCGCGCATCAGGCAGGTCAGCCCCGACAGGGTGCTGATGAGGACCCACTTGCCCCACATCGCCGTGAGGGTGTCGTCCGGCACCCGCGTGTCGATGCCGGCGTCGGTGAGGACCGCGGCGATCGCCGCCACCCGCTCCGAGGGACCGCCCCGCTGCTCGCCGACGGACAGGCTGGCGACCGGGGCGAGGCGGACGATGTCCCCCTCGCCGTTCAGCGTGCTGATGATCCTGGCGACACCGCCCAGCACCGCGCCCTCGCCGAAGCGCGCGCCGAGCCGGCTCAGATGGGCCATGCCGTTGAGCAGCGGCAGGATCGCGGTCCCCGGGCCGACCGCCGGTGCGATGTCGTCGAGTGCCGCGTCGAGAGCCGTCGCCTTTACCGAGAGCAGCACCAGGTCGTAGGGGCCGGTGAGTTCGCCCGCGGTCACGAGCCGGGGGGTGACCGTCTCGTCCTCCCCGACGCCGGTGAGGCGCAGGCCCCGCTCGCGAAGGGCGGCGGCGCGGCGCGGCCGGACCAGGAAGGTGACGTCCTTGCCCGCCTGTGCGAGCCGGGCGCCGAAGTATCCGCCGGTGGCTCCGGCTCCTACGACCAGGATCTTCATGGACTGCGCCTTTCGGGTTCGCGGGCAGGGTGTTCGCGTGGTGAGCGGTCGGCTCAGCCGGCGATACGGAGTACCAGCTTGCCCGTCGATGTACGGCCCTCCATCAGCAGGTGCGCGTCAGCCGCGTCGGACAGCGCGAACTCGGCCGTCACCGGGAGGTCCACATGGCCCTCGGTCACCGCACGGAAGGCCCGCTCGGCGACCGAACGCAGGGTCGCGGGGTCGGACAGGGCCAGCTCCAGGATCGAGAAGCCGGCGACCGACCTGCTCCCCGGATAGAGCTCGGGCTGCCCGACCCGCCAGGGCTCCCCGCCGCCCGCGTTGCCGAACGAGACCAGGCGGCCGAAAACGGCCAGGCTGTCGAGCCCGCGCCGCAGCGTCTGCCCGCCGACCGCGTCGAGCACCAGGTCCACGCCCCGGCCCCCGGTGGCCCGGCGCACCTCGTCCGCGAACGAGTCGCCCACGAACACCTCGTCGTAGCCGTGCGCGAGGGCGTACTCGGCCTTCGCCTCCGAGGAGACCACGCCGAACACGGTCCCGGCACCGGCCGCTCGGGCCAGCTGCCCGGCCACCGTGCCGACCCCGCCCGCCGCGCCCTGCACCAGTACGGTCTCCCCGGCCCGCATGCGACCGATCTCGTGCAGCAGGGCGTGGGCGGTCGGCAGGACGGTGGGCAAGGTGGCGCCCGTGCGCAGGTCCACCCCCTCGGGGAGCGGGAAGACGGTGGCCGCCGGGGCGAGCGCCACCTCCGCGTAGCCGCCGCCGTCGAGGAACGCCGCGACTTCCTGTCCGATGCGCAGCCCTGTCACCCCTTCGCCGACGGCCCGGATCCGGCCGGAGACCTCCAGGCCGGGGACCACGGGCAGCGCGGTCACCCGGTACCCCTCGGCGCGGGCCTTGAGGTCCGCGAAATTGACGCCCGCGTAGGCGGTGTCGATGGTGACCTGGCCGGGGCCCGGCTCGGGTACGACCGCCTCGGCGGTCTTCAGCACCTCGGGACCGCCGTACTCCTTGAACTCGATCACACGCATGACAGACCGCCCCCTGGCCGTGATGTTCAATGAAAAGCGAACACTCAGAGTGTATGATTCTCATCGAACACTTGGCAAGGGATGACGGCCCCTCACCGCCGGTCAGGGGCCCGGCGGTTACGGACACGGGAGCGCGAGATGCCCAACCAGCCCACGGGCAGCGGCCACCGGCCCGCACCGGCACACACCGAACCCGCGCAGGTGACGCTGCTCGGCGCCCTCTCCGCGCTGGCCGACCCGGTACGCCTCCAGCTGGTGCGTGACCTGGCCGGCTCCGAGGACTGGGCGCGGACCTGCGGAAGTTTCGACGTACCGGTCGGCAAGGCGGCGCTCAGCCACCACTTCGCGGTACTGCGCGGTGCGGGCCTGGTGGAACAGCGCGACATCGGGCCCAGGCGGTTGAACCGGCTGCGCCGCGAGGAGTTCGAGACCCGCTTCCCGGGCCTGCTCCACCTTCTGCTGCGGCCCGACGAAGTCTGAGCCGGCCTCCCGGCCCGGCGCACCTGCGCCGGCCCGGCCCGGCGGCCTCAGCGGCGCTTGGCGCCCTTCAACAGCTTCTCGATCCGGCTGAGTTCCTTGGCGCTGAACTCCAGGTTGCGGACCGCCTGAACGCTGTTCTCCAGCTGGGCGACGCTGCTCGCGCCGACGACGGCGGAGGTGACCCGGCCGCCGCGCAGCACCCAGGCCAGCGCCATCTGCGCCAGCGACTGGCCGCGCTCGGAAGCCAGTTCATCGAGCTCGCGGAGCCGTCCGACCAGCTCCGGGGTGACGGAGTCGGCCGACAGGAACGGGCTGCTGCCCGCCGCCCGCGAACCGTCCGGGATGCCGCGGAGGTAGCGGTCGGAGAGGATGCCCTGCTCCAGCGGCGAGTACGCGATGGAGCCCGCGCCCAGCTCGTCGAGGGCGCTGAGCAGGCCGTCCTCCACCCAGCGGTCCAGCATCGAGTAGCGCGGCTGGTGGATGAACAGCGGGGTGCCGAGGTCCTTCAGGATCCGGGCGGCCTGGCGGGTCTGCTCGGCCGAGTAGTTGGAGACGCCCACGTAGAGCGCCTTGCCCTGCTGGACCGCCGAGTGGAGGGCGCCCATCGTCTCTTCGAGCGGGGTCTCGGGGTCGGGCCGGTGGGAGTAGAAGATGTCGACGTAGTCGAGCCCGAGCCGGCCGAGGCTCTGGTCGAGCGAGGAGAGCAGGTTCTTGCGCGAGCCCCACTCACCGTAGGGGCCGTCCCACATCAGGTAGCCGGCCTTGGTGGAGACGATGATCTCGTCCCGGTGGCGGGCGAAGTCCGTCCCGAGCGCGCGGCCCATCGCGGTCTCGGCGGAGCCGGGCGGCGGGCCGTAGTTGTTCGCCAGGTCGAAGTGGGTGATGCCCAGGTCGAAGGCGCGGCGCAGGATCTGGCCCTGGGTCTCCGGCGTCCGGTCCCCGCCGAAGTTGTGCCACAGGCCGAGCGAGAGGGCCGGCAGCTTCAGACCGCTGCGCCCGGTGCGCCGGTAGGGCATGTCCTGGTAGCGGTCGGCGGACGGGATGTACATGCGGGGCTCCACGGGAGAGATCGTTCCGGTCCGCCGGGACGAGGTGCTCTCGACCACGACCGGCGGGGTGCAGGGTCCAGGCTGGCCCACATCGATCCAGCAGTCCAACAGGAGATTCCGCTTGGATTCAGCGTCTATATTTCTCAATCATGGAGTTGCGCCAGCTGGAACATTTCGTCGCGGTCGCCGAGGAACAGCACTTCACCCGGGCCGCCGAGCGCCTCGCCGTGTCGCAGTCCGGCCTCTCCGCCTCCGTCCGGGCGCTGGAGCAGGAGCTGCGGACCCCGCTGTTCAGCCGGACCACCCGCAGCGTGCGGCTGACCGAGGCGGGGCGCGCCCTGCTGGTGGAGGCCGAGCGCACGCTGGCGGGCGCGCGAGCGGCGAAGGACGCCGTCGACGCCGTACGGGGGCTGCTGCGCGGCACCCTGTCGGTGGGGGTAGAGCAGTGCGTGGCCGGGGTGAGCCTGCCCCGGCTGCTCGCCGCCTTCCACCGTGAGCATCCGCACATGGAGATCCGGCTCCGCCAGGAGGGGACGACGAGCCTGGTGGACGGCGTGGCCGGCGGGCGGCTCGACATCGCCTTCGCCGCCGCGGTCAGCTCCGTGGAGTGGCGCGGCGAGCTGGTGCCGCTGGCCCGTGAGCCCATGGTCCTGCTGTGCGCCCCCGGCCACCGGCTGGCCGCGAGGGACCTGGCCGGGTGGGACGAGCTGGCGGGCGAGCCCTTCATCGACTTCCATCCGGACTGGGGTCCGCGCCGGGCGGCCGACGAGGCGTTCGCGGCCGCGCGGGTCCGGCGCACCGTGGCCCTTGAGGTGAACGACGTGCACAGCCTGCTCGAACTGGTGCGGGAAGGCCTCGGCATCGCGGTGGTCCCGCACCACTTCTCCCGCAAACCCGAGGCGCGGGGCCTGGCGGCGGTCCGGCTCGACGGGCCGGACCAGCCGCACTACGAGAGCGTCGTGGTGCTTCCTGACGCGCGGGCCATGAGCCCCGGAGCGCGGGCGCTCATGGCCCTGGTGCGGGAGCAGGACGCGCACTGAGGTTCCGCCCCGGCCCCGGTGCGGGCGGCCCTCGGCGCGCTTCCCGGCCCGGTTCAGCCGACGGCCAGCACGAACCACCTCGCCGGCAGGTCTATCCGGGTCCCGTCGGGCAGGTGCTCGGTCTGCGGCAACGCCGTCTCACCGCTGTCCAGCGTGGTCAGACCGGCCGCCCGCAGGAGGCCGGACACCTCATCCTCGGCGGCGTCGGCCGGTTTGAGCCCGTGATCGAAGACGCGTCGTAGCTTCTTGGGCGGACCGTCCGGGCCCTGGGCGGCCAGCCGGAGCACGTCCTTGGAGGCCGGGGTCAGCTCGGCGACGAAGGCCCGGCCTCGCGTCCCGAGCAGCGTCGCCACGGCTGCCGCCACCGCGGGCCTGGCCTCCGCCTCGCTCTGGTGGATCACCGCTCGCATGTAGACGTTGGCGTCCCCGATCCGCTTGTGCAGGGCGCGGACCGCTTCGCCGTCGGTCAGATCGAGCTGGGCGAACTCGGCGACACCCTCGGTGTCCGCCCGGCGGGCGTGGCCGATCGCGGCATGCGAGAGATCCACCCCGATGGCGTGGGCGAAACGGGTGGCGAGGTAGCGGGTCTGGGTGCCGTTGCCGCAGCCGAGGTCGACGACGGGCAGTGCGGCATCGGCGTACGGCAGCAGCAGTTCGCTGTGCGGTACGGCGCTGAGCGAGGGATCGGCGTCCCATATCGCCTCGCCCGGCGCGTCCGATGTCGCTTCCCAGAAGCCTTCCCACGCGTCGCGGTACCGCTGTGGATCATTCATGCGCACTCCCGATTCCCGTCACGCCGAGGCACCTTGCACAACAAGGGAGTACCTTGCCCGGCTGATCAGGGCAAGGGCGCGCACGCGAGAAGCCGCCCGAAGCGGGCCCGTTCGGCTGCGGTCACCCGCCGCCGCGCCGGGGGCCGGGCAGCCGACGGGAGAGCGCCAGCTCGAACCAGACGGTCTTGCCCCGGGCCGTGGTGCTGCTGCCCCATTCCCGGGCCAGGCCGCTCACCAGGACGAGCCCTCGGCCGAACTCGTCGTCGGCGGTGGCGTCGAGGAGCGCGGCCGGGGCGGGCTCGTCGTCGCTGACCTCGCAGAGCAGCGCGCCGGTGCGGACCAGCCGGAGCCCGATGTGGTGGGTGCGGCCGTGCTTCACCGCGTTGGTGACCAGCTCGCTGACCATCAGCTCGGCCGCCTCCACCGCGCCGGGCAGCTCCCAGTCGAGCAGCTTGCCCCGCACCATCCGGCGGGCACGCGCCACCTCGCGCGGGTCCAGGGCGAGTTGCCACTCCACCACGTCGTCGTCGGGGATGCCGTTGAGCCGGGCCATCAGCAGTGCGACGTCGTCCTTGCGGCCGTCGCTGGGATTGAGCGCGCGGATGATCGTGTCGCAGGCGTCGTCCATGGACGCGGCGGGGTGGGCGGCGGAGGCGCAGAGCGCGGCGAGACCGGCACCGATGTCCTGGCCGCGCACCTCCACGAGCCCGTCGGTGCAGAGCACCAGGCGGTCGCCCGGCAGGACCCGCACGGTCGCGGTGGCGAAGGCGACCCCGCCGACCCCGATCGGGGCGCCGGTCGGCAGGTCGAGCAGCTCGGCCCGGCCGTCCTCGGCGTGGACGAGGACCGGCGGGATGTGCCCGGCGTTGGCGATCTGGAGCTCGGAGCGGATCGGGTCGTACACCGCGTAGAGGCAGGTGGCCAGATACTGCTCACCGAGGCGCTGGGCCAGGTCGTCCAGATTGCGCAGCAACTGTGCGGGCGGCATCTCCATGGTGGCCATGGTCAGTACGGCGGTACGCAACTGCCCCATCATCGCGGCCGAGTTGAGGCCGTGTCCCATCACGTCGCCCACGACGAGCGCGGTCCGGGAGCCGGGAAGTTTCACCGAGTCGAACCAGTCGCCGCCGACCCTGCCGAGCCGGGCGCCGGGCAGGTAGCGGGTGGCGATGTCGCAGCCGGCCATGCGCGGCTCGACCTGGGGCAGCATGCTGTCCTGGAGGGTCTCGGCGACGTTCTCCTGGTAGGTGTACATGCGGGCGTTGTCGAGTACGAGCCCCGCCCTGGCGGCCAGTTCGGCGCCGGTGGTGCGGTCCATGTCGTCGAAGGGCTCCCGGCCGGGGCGCCGCATCAGGACCATGAATCCGAGCACCACGTCGCGGGCCTTGAGCGGCACGATGAGCAGGGAGCGGTGCGTGATCAGCGGGCGCAGGTCGCGCTTCTCGAACTCGCCCGAGATCCGGTTGCTCAACTCCTCACTGACGTAAGGGATGATGACCGGCTCGCCGGTGACCATGCACTGGAAGAACGGGGTGTGTTCCGGGAAGGCGATGGCCTCGCCCACCGGCACGGTGTCGTCCCAGCGGCCGGGTTCGTCGTTGTGCTCGACCCAGACCCGGTGCCAGACCGTCGTGACGTCGGGCGGGCCGTCCGGGAAGCCCTCGCCGGCGAGGACCGCGGCGCGCAGGTGCGTACCCGCGAAGTCGGTGAAGCGGGGCACGGCGGCGCTGGTGACCTCGCGGATGGTGCGTTCGAGGTCGAGCGAGGAACCGATTCGGCCGCTGACCTCGTTGAGGAACTCCAGCCGCTCGCGGACCGCCGCGTATTCGAGGTCCAGCTCGGGACGGGGCACCGCACGCGGCGCGAGCTGCCCCTCCGAGGTGCGGGGCAAGGCCTCGGCCCCCTGGCTTCCCGCGCGCTGCGGCACGCCCCAGTCGGGGGTCACCGGGATCCGGTCGTGACGGCTGAACTCCAGCACGGGGTAGCCGAGTTCGAGTACCTGGGAGACGATCCGGGTGGCCTCGTGGACGCTCATGCTGGGCAGGATCTCGGGCAGCCGCCCGGACAGCTCCCGGTAGCCGGGGAAGTCGGTGTGCAGGGCGAATCCGGGTGCGACCGTCTCGGCGCCCCCGCTCTCCCCCGCCTCGCCGCCGCGCACCTGCGCGGAGTCCGCGGCGAGCACGAGCAGCCGCTCGGGGCCGGGACCGACGAGCGGATAGGCCCACCACAGGACCTCGATCCGGCCTCGGGCCGGTTTGTCCACCCGGGCCCGTCCCGCCGTCGGGTAGGCGGCGGTGCCGGTGAGGGAGCTGTCGAGCTCGGGGCCGAACTCGGCGTACATCGCGTCGCGCGACGGCTCGGCCCGCTCCCGCAACGCCCCGGTGACCGGAAGCAGTTCACCGGCCGGGCAGCCGACCGCGTCGTCCCGGGCGACACCGAAGAGCTTTCGGGCACCGGACGACCAGTGCGATACGAGTCCGTCCGCGTCGACGACGACCACTGCGAGCGGCACACGGCCCGCCGCGGCGTCTCGCGGTTGTGGTGTCCTGTGCTGCGGCACACCGAGGTCCATGGGTGGAAGGCTCCTTCCCCACCGCAAGGTTCTGCGGTACGTGGCTCCACCGTACGGGGCCGTGACCGGCGCCCGCCGGTCATCGACGGAATCACCCACGAAGGTGGTGCGCCCCGCGTGAAAGAGGGGCGCACAACCTTCACCGGTGCTGCCGCCGGGTCAGTCCTCGTGGCCCAGCTGGAGGTCCCGTTCGGTGCGCCCGCCGCCCGCGACCTGGAGGACCGTGGCCACCGGCGGATAGCCGGCGGCGATGACCGTGTACTCGCCGGTGGACAGGTCGACGAACCGGAAGGCCCCGTCGGGACCGGTGGTCAGGGTGTCGACGACATTGCCGGCCGCGTCCAGCAGCGTGACCCTGGCGTCCTCGACGAGCCGCCCGCCGCTGGCGCGCACGACGCCGCGCAGCACGGCGCCGCCGGCCAGTTCGATGTCCTGCCTGGTCTCCCGGGCCGCCTGCACACTGACCGGCAGCGCGGCGGGCCGGAACGCGGGGGCGCTGGCCGCGAGGGTGTACTCGCCCGCCACCAGTTCGGAGATGACGTAGCCGCCCTCGCGCCCGCTGCGGGTCGAGGAGACCACCTCGCCGCGTACGTCGGTGAGTGTGACGGCCGCGTCCCGCACCGGAACGCCGTCCGCCGTCAGGACCGTCCCCGCCAGCCGGCCCGCCCCGCCGAGCACCACGTCGAGCTCCACGGGCCGCTCGCCCACGGTGACGCTGACCGCCTGCGGCTGGTGGCCCCCTGCGGCGGCGATGAGGACGTACGAGCCGGCGCCGGGGACGCTCAGCGCGTACCGCCCCTCGTCACCGCTGGCGCCCCTGCCGACCTGCTGGCCCTGGACGTCGATGAGGGTGAGGGCGGCGTGCGGGACCTTGGTGCCGTCGGGGTGCTGGACGCTGCCGCGGACGGGCACCCCGGAGAGGTGACCGGCGGGCTGGGGGCCGGGGTCGGTGCGGGCGGAGGGGATCGTCGCGGGCTCGGCTGCGGTTTCGGGGCTGTGGTGGGACACCAGCGGTTTCTCCTTGAGGAAGAAGGCGAAGAACAGGCCGAGCACGAGGACCGGCACGAGGTAGAGGAAGATCCTGGGCATCGCGTCGGCGTATGCCTGGATATAGCTGTCGCGCAGCACCGGGTCCATGGCGTGGACCAGCTGCGGGGTGATCGACTCGGGGTCGGGCAGCCCGGCTCCCGACGGCAGCCGGACCGCGAGCGCGTCGGCCAGGCGCCCGGCGAAGAGCGTGCCGAACACGGCGGCGCCGACGCTGCCGCCGATCTGCCGGAAGTAGTTGTTGGCACTGGTGGCGGTGCCGAGGTCGGCGGGGCGTACGGAGTTCTGCACGGCGAGCACCAGCACCGGCATGATCAGCCCGATCCCGAGACCGAGCACCGCCTGCGAGAAGCTGTACTCCAGCCGCGGGGTGTCCGTCTCCAGCCGGGACAGCAGCCACATGCCCACCGCCGCCAGCGCGCTGCCGGCGATCGGGTAGACGCGGTACTTGCCGGTGCGGGAGATCAGCTGGCCGGAGACGACCGACGCGGCGACGATGCCGCCCATCATCGGGAGCATCAGCAGGCCGGACTCGGTGGCGGTGGCCCCGTCGACCATCTGCAGGAAGGTCGGCAGATAACTGGCCGCACCGAACAGGGCGACCCCGACGACCGCCCCGACGAGTGCGCTGACGTTGAAGATCGAGTCGCGGAACAGCCGCAGCGGAATGATCGGTTCGGGCGCACGGTGCTCGACGGCGATGAAGAGCAGGGTCGTTCCGGCGGCCCCGGCGGCGAGCCCCAGGATGGTGCGCGAGCCCCAGGCGTACTCCGTACCGCCCCAGCTGGTCAGCAGCACCAGACAGGTGGAGGCGGCGGCCAGCAGCAGGGCGCCGAGGATGTCGAGCCGGGGCCGGACCGTGGGCTTCGGGAGCTTCAGCACGACGGTGATGACGGCGAAGGTGACCACGCCGAACGGGATGTTGATGTAGAAGCACCAGCGCCAGGAGGCGTGGTCGGTGAAGAAGCCGCCGAGCAACGGGCCCGCCACGGAGGCGAGTCCGAAGGCCGCACCGATGAGCCCCATGAACCGGCCGCGCTCCCGGGGCGGCACCACGTCCGCGATGATCGCCTGGACGCCGATCATCAGCCCGCCGCCGCCGACGCCCTGGAGGGCGCGGAAGGCGATCAGTTCGTCCATGGTGCGTGACCAGCCGGCCAGCGCGGAGCCGATGACGAAGACGACGATCGCGAACTGGAAGACGCCCTTGCGGCCGAAGAGGTCGCCGAGCTTTCCGTAGACCGGGAGCCCGATGGTGGAGGCGAGCAGATAGGCGGTGACCGCCCAGGACATCTTCTCCAGGCCGTGCAGCTCACCGACGATCTTCGGGAGCGCGGTGGCCACGATCATCTGGTCGAGCGCCGCGAGCAGCAGCGTGAGCATCAGCCCGATGAAGATCAGCCGGATGCGGCGCGGGTCCGTCTCGTGGCCCGCGGGCATGACCGGCGCGGGTGGAGTGGGTGGCGCGGGCGGCGGTGGGGGCGGTTCGGACACCGGCAACGTCACGGTGTCGCCCGGACCGTCGGGCTCGTCCTTCACCAGAGTGATCCCACCCACCACGTGCCGCTCCCCTCGTCGCATCTGCGCCGCCCATTTCTCGCATTGCGATATAAGGGAGGGCAAACGCGGCGGGGGGCGCTGACGGCGCACTCGGAGGGCTTAGCCCCCGGTGAGAGCCACTACGGCGCACAACCGGCCGGGCGGAAAGACCACCCGAACCGGTGAGGCCGGAAAGCGGGACGGGGAGCTACTTCTCCACCTCGGTGGCGAGATTCTGCAGCAGCTCGTCGTAGATGCGGCCAAGTCCCTTGGGCGCGAAGGTCTTCTCGAAGAACCCGCCGATGCCGCCGGCGCCGTTCCACACAGTCGAGACGACCACCTTGGAGCTGCCCTCGCCGGCCGGGGTCACGGTCCAGGTGGTGACCATCGAGGAGTTGCGGTCCTTCTCCACGAGCTGTCCGCCCCCATAGCCTGCGGCGTGCGAGGGGCCCCCTGCCGGCTCGCTGACCTCCAGCAGGCAGTCGCGCACCCGCTTGCTGGTGGCCTGGAGCTTCCAGTGCACGAGGGTGCCCTCGCCGTCGCCGCCCTCACGCACCTCGTACTCGCTGAACTGGCCGGGCAGCACCTTGCCGCGGACGTCCTTGTAGTCGGCCAGCGCGTCGAACACCGCTTCCGGGTCCGCCGCGATGATCCGCTCTGTCGTGGCCTCGACCTGCGCCATGGCTGTTCCTCCAGCACTCGGTTGTTCGGGGGTGTGCTGAGCCAACCACCTCCGGCACCCGGCTCAAAATCCGGCCGGGGACGAAGGGGAGGAAACGATCAAGGGAACAAGTGTTCTATTCTCTGGTCAGTGCTACCTAGGAGGCGTCCATGCGCTGGGACAATCTGGCAGAAAACCCCGCCCAACCCGCAGAGAACACCGCCGGCCGTACCGCCGCGCTCTTCGCCGCGGACGCGGTGACGACGCGCACCTTCGACACCCCTGAGTTCCGGGGCATCACCTTCCACGAGGTCCGGGCCCGCTCGGTCGTGAACCGGGTGCCCGGCGCGTCCCGGATGCCCTTCGAGTGGACGGTGAACCCCTACCGAGGCTGCTCCCACGCCTGCGTCTACTGCTTCGCCCGCAGGACCCACAGCTATCTGGACCTCGACACCGGACTCGGCTTCGACTCCCAGATCGTCGTCAAGGTCAACGCCCCGGAACTGGTACGCCGCGAACTCGCCTCGCCGCGCTGGCACGGAGCGCACATAGCGATGGGGACCAACGTCGACTGCTACCAGCGGGCCGAGGGCCGCTACCGGCTGATGCCCGGCATCCTCGCCGCCCTGCGCGACCACGCGAACCCGTTCTCCATCCTGACCAAGGGCACGCTGATCCTGCGCGACCTGGAGCTGCTGCGGCAGGCGGCCGAGGTCACCGAGGTGGGCGTCTCGGTCTCCGTCGGCTTCGTCGACGCCGAGCTGTGGCGCACCGTGGAGCCCGGCACTCCCTCCCCCGAGCGCCGCCTGGACGTCGTACGCGCCCTCGGCGAGCACGGCATCGGCTGCGGGGTCCTGATGGCGCCGGTCATCCCCTTCCTCGGGGACCGGCCGGAGCAGCTGCGGGCGACCGTGCGCGCGATCGCCGCCGCCGGCGCGACCTCGGTGACCCCGCTCGTCCTGCACCTGCGCCCCGGCGCGCGCGAGTGGTTCATGGAGTGGCTCGGCCGGCACCACCCCGAGCTGGTGGGACGTTACGAGCGCCTGTACGCGAACGGGGCGTACGCGCCCACCTGGTACCAGCGCCGCGTCACACGCCAGGTGCACGAGCTGGCGGCCGAGTACGGCATCGGGCCCTCGCACCGCACCACCCCCCGCGCCCTCCCCGGGCGTGGCGAGCCGCAAGCCTCGCCGGACGCCCCCGGGCCCACCCAGCTGACCCTCCTCTGAGCAGGCCGCCATGGCCGGGGCGCGCCTGGAGCGCGCACGGCAAACGGGTCATCTCTCGGCAGAACAGGTCCTTCCGCTCCGGAATACGGGGAGCATCCGGCGGGGGCTGCCGTCACGGCAGCCGTGTTCCCCCCACCACGGGAGGCCATATGACGAAACGTTCAGGAATTCTGTTCGCCGTCGGGGCGACGGTCGCCGGTCTGGTGACCGCGGTCCCGTCCCCGGCGGCCGCCGACACCGGCGCACAGCGCGTCGCGGCGCTCAAGTGGACCGGCTGCGCCACCAAGTCGTCCCCGACGCTCCAGTGCTCGTCGGTGAGCGCCCCGCTCGACCACGACGACCCGTCGGGCCGGAAGGTCACCCTCGCCCTGACCCGGGTCCCGCACACCTCGAAGACCTTCCAGGGCCCGCTGCTGGTGAACCCCGGCGGCCCCGGCGGCAGCGGACTGTCGATGGCCGGTTTCGTCGCCGCCTCGCTGCCGAAGACGGTGGCCGCCCAGTACGACGTGATCGGCTTCGACCCGCGCGGCGTGGGCAAAAGCCGGCCCGCCCTGGACTGCGTGCCGAAGTACTCCGACCCGGTCCGGCCGGACTCGGTGCCCACGTCCCTGGGCGCCGAGCGGGTCAACCGGGAGCGCGCCCGGTCGTTCGCGGCCGCCTGCGGCAAGAAGTACCCGGACCTGCTGCCGTACATGGACACGGTCAGCGCGGCCAAGGACCTCGATGTGATCCGCCGGGCGGCCGGCGCGGACCGGCTCAACTACCTCGGGTACTCCTACGGCACCTACCTGGGCTCGGTGTACGCCAAGCTGTTCCCGGACCGCGTGCGACGCCTGGTGCTCGACTCGAACGTCGACCCGACCGGCATCTGGTACGACGACAACCTGAGCCAGGACTACGCGTTCGACACCCGCCACAAGGCGTTCATGGCCTGGGTGGCGAAGTACCGCAGCACGTACGGCCTGGGCGGCGACCCCGCGAAGGTCGAGGCGGCCTGGTACCGGATGCGGGACGCGGTCAAGAAGCATCCGGCGGGCGGGAAGGTCGGCGCGAGCGAGCTGGACGACACGTTCCTGCCGGGCGGCTACTACAACGGCTACTGGCCCGCACTGGCCGAGGCGTTCGCCGGTTACGTGAACCACAAGGACGAGAAGACGCTGGTCAAGGCGTACGAGCGGTTCGGCGCGGTCGACGCGGAGGGCGACAACGGGTACTCCGTCTACACCGCCGTACAGTGCCGTGACGCCCAGTGGCCGCGCGACTGGAACGTCTGGCGCAATGACACCTGGCGGGTGCACGCCAAAGCGCCCTTCATGGCGTGGAGCAACACCTGGTACAACGCGCCGTGCGCCGACTGGCCGGTGGCGCCGCTGAACCCGGTCCGGGTCACCAACCGCTCCCTGCCGCCCGCGCTGCTCTTCCAGGCCACGGACGACGCGGCCACACCGTACGAGGGCGGGGTCACCCTGCACCGCAAGCTCCACGGGTCCAGCCTGGTCGTCGAGCAGGGCGGCGGCAACCACGGCGTCACGCTGAGCGGCAACGACTGCCTGGACAAGTACCTGGCGGACTACCTCGCCAAGGGCACCGTGCCGCGCGGGAAGGGTGGTGATGTGGACGCGGTCTGCGCCAAGTCGCCGGACCCGGAGCCCTCGACAGACAAGAGCGCGAAGGCGGCGGACCGCGCGGTCGCCGGGGCCCGGGGCCGTGCGCTGCACGGGATGCCCGGCTTCCGGGGCTGACGGGCCGAAACTTCCGTTCCCCGCCGGGGGCGTGCGCGAGGATGGGCGGGTGAACACCCGACCCACTCCGGCGCACGCCCCCGAACTGCTGATCCGGGACATGACCATCGAGGACTGCGAGGCCGTGGCGGCGGTCCGGGTGCGCGGCTGGCGCAGCGCCTACGCCGGGCTGATGCCGCAGGCGCATCTGGACGCGATGAGCGTCGCAGGGGACGCGGAGCGGCGCCGCGGCTTCTTCGCCGAGGCCAACGAGGTCGTCAACGTGGTGGCCGAGCGGACGGACCTCGGCGTCATCGGCTGGGCGGCGTACGGCCCGTACCGCGAGAACGGCGCACGGCTCGCACGCGGTGAGCTGTACGCGATCTACGTGCTGCCGGAGCTGACGGGGACAGGCGTCGGGCGGGCCCTGATGTCCGAGGTGCTGGCGCGCGCCGCCTCGGCCGGACACCCGGATCTCGCACTCTGGGTGCTCAGGGAGAACGCGCCGGCGCGCCGCTTCTACGCACGCGCGGGCTTCCGGCCGGACGGCGCGGCGGAAGCCTTCGAGGTGGCCGGCGTGCTCGTGCCGGAAGTGCGCTACGTACGCCCGCTCGACGGGTCCGGGGGGCGCTGACGCCGCAGGTTGTCAGGGCGCCGGCAGCCGGCTGAGCGCCTCCCCCGCCGCGTCGCCCAGCCGGGGGTGCGCCACGGCGGCCTCCAGGACCGGGCGGGCCCGCCCGTCGCCGAGCAGGCCCAGCCCCTCGACGCAGGCGAGGGCCACCCGCCAGTGCGGCTCGTCCGGCCCGAGGAGCCCGCGCAGGGTGGTCATCAGCGCCGGTACGGACTCCGGGGCGCGCAGTTCACCGAGCAGCCGGACCGGGTACAACGCGTAAGCGGTGCGCAGGGTGTTGGTGGCGAGCGCGGCGGCTGCGCGCGGGGTGCGCGGGTCACCGAGGCGGGCCAGGGCGTGTGCCGCGCCGGCGCAGCGCTCCGGGTCACGGTGGTTGAGCAGCAGCACCAGGGTCTCGAACGCCCGCCGGTCGCCGCCGCAGCCCAGCCGGAACGCCGCGATCTCCCGTGCCCACAGCGGGCGTTCGCGCTCGATGAGGACCTGCGCCAGCTCCTCGTCGTCCTCGGTGGCGATCAGGCGGTGGTAGGCCGCCGACTCCCCGGCCTCCTCGGCCAGCCGGTGTGTCAGCGACCGCAGCTCCTCGTCCATGACCGTCAGCGTATCGGTGGACACGCAGCGTGCCGGAGGGTGTGTCGAATGTGAGCGGGACCACAACAATCCAGGGCTGGCGCGCTCGTTACTCGCCGGTTAACCTCATGTGAGCGGGACACTCCCCCGCCGGCTCCGGTGGCCTGGTGACGCAGCCACCCGGAGTGGATGTCGGTTCGGCAGCTGAGGCGTGACCCCGGGACAGGGTCCGCCGCCCCTTTCCGGTCCGGACGTGCCCTTCACGCCCGGACGCGAGCACCACGACAGACAACTCCCGCACGCCGTGCCCGGCCAGGCCCTTTCCGGCTCTCTCATCGGCCGCCCGCCGTGCGTCCCTCAGTCGTCACTCATCCCTGGAGTCCCGTGATGGACATCCCTCTCAGCACCATCGCCGTCGTCGGCCTCGGCACGATGGGCACCGGCATCGCCGAGGTCCTCGCCCGTTCCGGCCGCGAGGTCATCGGTATCGACGTCGACGACGCGGCCGCCCGCCAGGCCGTCGCCGCCCTGGAGGCCTCCACCGCCCGCGCGGTGCGGCGCCAGCGGATCACCGAGGAGGAGCGGCGCGACATCCTCGCCCGGTTCCGCACCTTCTCCGACGTCCGGGCCGCCGCGGAGGCGGAGCTGGTCATCGAGGTCGTGCCCGAGTCCTACGAGATCAAGCAGCAGGTGTTCCGGGATCTCGACGCGGTCGTCCCGCCCACCGCGATCCTCGCGACGGGCACCAACGCCCTGTCGGTGACCCGGCTCGCCGCCGAGTCCCGGCACCCGGAGCGCGTGCTGGGCCTGCACTTCTTCAACCCGGCGCCCGCGATGAAGCTGGTCGAGGTGGTCTCGTCCGTGCTGACCGCGCCGACGGCCGTCGCGGCAGTCACGGAGCTCGCCCGCCACCTGGGCAAGGAGCCGGTCGCGGTCGGTGACCGTCCGGGCTTCGTGGCCGACGGGCTGCTGTTCGGCTATCTGAACCAGGCCGCGGCGATGTACGAGGCGAACTACGCCTCGCGCGAGGACATCGACGCGGCGATGAAGCTGGGCTGCGGGCTGCCGATGGGCCCGCTCGCCCTGCTGGACCTGATCGGCGTCGACACCGCCCGTACCGTCCTGGAGGCGATGTACAGCGCCTCGCACGACCGGCTGCACGCTCCCGCGCCGATCCTCGGCCAGCTCAGCGAGGCCGGGCTGACCGGCCGCAAGGCGGGCCGGGGCTTCTACACGTACACGGAGCCGGGCAGCCAGGACGTGGTCCCGGACGCGCTGACACCGTCGCCGGACAGCGGTCCGGGCGCCGGGCGGACCGTGCGCTCGGTGGGCGTCGCCGGCTCCGGGACGATGGCCTCGGGGATCGCGGAGGTGTTCGCGAAGGCCGGCTACGACGTGGTCCTGGCCGCCCGCGGCCAGGAGAAGGCGGAGACCGCGAAGGGCCGGATCGCGAAGTCGCTCGAACGGTCCGTCACCAAGGGGCGGCTGACGGCCGGGGCACGGGAGGAGACGCTGGCCCGGATCACGGCGGCCGGGTCGCTGGACGCGTTCGCCGAGGTCGATCTCGCCGTCGAGGCCGTGGCCGAGGACCTGCTGGTCAAGCAGCAGTTGTTCGCCATGCTGGACAAGGTGTGCAGGCCGGGCGCGGTGCTCGCCACCACAACCTCGTCACTGCCCGTGGTCTCGATCGCGCGGGCCACCTCGCGGCCGCAGGACGTCATCGGGATGCACTTCTTCAACCCGGCGCCCGCGATGAAGCTGGTCGAGGTGGTCCGTACGGTGCTCACCGCGGACGAGGTGCACGCCACGGTCCGCGAGGTCTGCGTGCGGGTGCGCAAGCACCCGGTGGACTGCGGGGACCGCGCGGGCTTCATCGTGAACGCGCTGCTGTTCCCGTACCTCAACAACGCGATCAAGATGGTCGAGGAGCACTACGCGACCCTGGACGACATCGACGCCGCGATGAAGCTGGGCGGCGGCTATCCGATGGGCCCGTTCGAGCTCCTGGACGTGGTGGGCCTGGATGTCTCGCTCGCCATCGAGAAGGTGCTGCACAGCGAGTTCCGCGATCCGGGGCTCGCCCCGGCGCCGCTGCTGGAGCATCTGGTGGCCGCCGGCTGCCTCGGCCGCAAGACGGGGCGCGGCTTCCGCGAATATGCCCGCCGCTGACGGGTCCGGCGGCTGGGGCGGGCTGCTCGGTCCTCCGGGCGGCCCGCCCCCACAGGCGCACTCACCCGCACCGATGCAGTACGTTCACACCATGCCCCAGCCCGCCAGGTCCCCCCGTGTGTCCGCCGCGCCCGACGCCCCGGAAAGTGCCGCGGGCACGCGGGCCGCCGCCCAACGGCTCAAAATGCGCCGTGAACTGGCCGCCGCGGCGATGGAGCTCTTCGCCACGAAGGGGTACGAGGCGACGACGGTCGACGAGATCGCGGGCGCCGCAGGCGTCGCCAGGCGCACCTTCTTCCGGCACTTCCGTTCCAAGGAAGAGGCCATCTTCCCGGACCACGACGACACCCTCGTACGCGCCGAGGCGGTCCTGAACGCCGCCCCGGCGCACGAGCACCCGCTCGACACGGTCTGCCGGGGCATCAAGGAAGTCATGAAGATGTACGCGGCGAAGCCGGCGGTCTCGGTGGCCCGCTACAAGCTGACCCGCGAGGTGCCCACCCTGCGGGAGGCCGAGATCGCCTCGGTGGCCCGCTACGAGCGGCTGTTCACGCGCTATCTGCTGGGCCACTTCGACGAGCGCGACCACCACGTCGGCAACGACGACCCGCTGCTGGCGGAGGTCGCGGCGTCCGCCGTGGTCACCGCCCACAACCACGTGCTGCGCCGGTGGCTGCGGGTGGACGGCCAGGGCGACGTGGAGGCGCAGCTGGACCACGCGTTCGCCATCGTCCGGGACACCTTCGGCACCGGGATCGGCGCGGGCCGCACGGCGGGCACCGAGCCGGCGAAGCCGCCCGCCGCCTCGGTGAGCGCCGAGGGCGAGGTGCTGGTCGCCGTGGCGCGTACGGACGCGCCGCTGGACGAAGTGATGCGCACGATCCAGCAGGCGCTCAAGGAGCGCTGAGCGGCGCCGCCGGGCTCCCGGCGGCCTCAGCACCAGGGCGGCGGTGCGGTCCCGTCGTTCCAGGCCGCGAGCGCCTCGCCGTCCACGCAGACGATCGCGCACTGCTCCGCGTAATCCAGGGCCGGGGTGGTGTAGGCGCTGGTGGTGACGCAGACTGCGATCTCGGCCTCGTGCACGGCGTAGCAGGTTCCGCCGAATCGCTGGAGGTCCTGTGAGCCGACCTTGTTGTCCGGCCCGTAGTACTTGCACTGAACGACCAGGCGGCGCCCGTCGGGGGCGGTCGCGAGCACATCGGCCCCCAGGTCGCCCGCTCCGCCGACGACCTGCACGTCAACGCAGCCGTCCCGCTCGCAGAGCGCGGCTATCGCGTCCTCGAACCCGTCGGCGTCCAGGGCCTCCTGCGCCTCCTCCTCGGGCCCGGCGGGTTCCCACTCCTGTTCCGGAACCGGTTCCAGTACTGGCTCCAGCACCGGTTCCAGCACCGGTTCCGGCAGGACCGCCGTGCGCGCCATGCCGTCGTCATCCAGGGGCCGGGAATCCGGGCCCGGGGAGCTCACGGGCTCCTGAGGCGGGTCGAAGAGCTCCTGCACGGCCTCGGAGAGCGGACCCGGCCTGCCGCGCGGGCGAAGACGCGTACGGCGGCGATACCCGAGGAGCACGCCCGCCGCGATGAGCGCGGCGGCCGGCACGACGGCGGCCGGATGCCTGAGCACCCCCTCCCAGGCGATGCGCACCATCAGTCCTGCGCCGCAGATCAGCAGGGCCACGGCCCCGAATCCGCCGGCGGTCGTGCGCACGCTGAAGGCCTTCGGGGAACCGCCGGGGCCCCGCCTTCGTACCGGTACCGTCATGCGCGCCGCCCCGATATGCCTCTTCCAAGATCATTCATGTCTGCCGTCTGCCCCGGCGGGCCGGATCCAACGGCCGTGAAATGCGGTTGCCCGCTCCCCGGCGCGATGCTGGGGTGAGCGGATGACCCAGAACCAGGACCATGGCTCCCTGCTCGCCGCCTTCGACCGGGAGATGCGCGAGCTCGCCCGGCCCGACGGCCCCGGTGTCCGCGTCGAGCGCACCGGCGACGTCGTACGCCAGTCCGGCGCGGCCCACGACTGGAACGGGGTCGTGTGGTCCTCCCCGGACCTGGACGCCGCGCGGGCCGACGCGGCGATCGCCGCCCAGGTGGCCCACTGCGTGGGGCGCGGGTACGAGGAGTTCGAGTGGAAGCTGTACGGGCACGACCGCCCGGCCGATCTGGGGGCCAGACTGCGGGCCGCCGGGTTCGAGGCGGAGGAGCCCGAGACCCTGCTGGTCGCGCAGGTCGCGGAGCTGCCCACGGAGGTCGTGCTCCCCGACGGCGTCCGGCTGCGCACCGTGCGTGACGAGGCCGATGTGGAACTGATGGCTCGGGCCCACGAGCAGGCGTTCGGCTCGGACTGGACCCGGTTGCGCCACCAGGTGCTGGCCCGGCTCAAGGAGGACCCGGACCATTTCGTGGGGGTGCTCGCGATGGCGGGTGAGGAGCCGGTGAGCTCGGCCCGGATGGAGCTGTACCCCGGCACCGGGTTCGCCGGGCTGTGGGGCGGCGGCACGGTCGAGGCCTGGCGCGGCAGGGGCGTCTACCGGGCACTGATCGCCTTCCGGGCCCGGATCGCCGCGGAGCGCGGCTTCCGGTATCTCCAGGTCGACGCGACCGAGCAGAGCCGCCCGATCCTGCAGCGCCTCGGCTTCACGGCCCTGACCACCACGACGCCGTACGTCTACCGCCCCGCCTCCTGACAGGCCCAACGGGGCACACCGCACCAAAACGCCCCTCGTGTTGCTCATGCGTGGCACCCGGACGACAATTGAGGGAAATTGCTGGCACCCAGTGCCTTGCCAGCTGTCACGGAGTGCCATACGTTGAAGTCGTCCGGGCGGCCGGCGTGCTGAGACCTCACGTACGCCGGCTGTCCCCGCAAGCCAGGTGCCTGCGTGCCCGGACGCCTGCGTCACAGGCAAACCCTTCTGCTCCACAGAGCAAGCAGCCGAAGCACCACCAGCCGAACCGACGGCACACCTCCACGCAACACCGCTCCCCCTGCTTCGCAGGACCCTCAAGCGTTCCCTCAAACGCAGCTCCATCGGAGGCACACCGTGAAGGAAATCCTGGACGCGATCCAATCGCAGGACAGCACGGCCGCGGACTTCGCGGCGCTGCCCGTCCCCGAGTCGTACCGCGCGGTGACCGTGCACAAGGACGAGGCCGAGATGTTCGCCGGCGTCGCCAGCCGCGACAAGGACCCCCGCAAGTCCCTCCACATCGAGGACGTGCCGGTCCCCGAGCTCGGTCCGGGCGAGGCCCTGGTCGCGGTCATGGCCAGCTCGGTCAACTACAACTCCGTGTGGACGTCGATCTTCGAGCCCGTCTCGACCTTCGGCTTCCTGGAGCGCTACGGCAGGCTCAGCGACCTCACCAAGCGCCACGACCTGCCCTACCACGTCATCGGCTCCGACCTCGCGGGCGTCGTCCTGCGCACCGGCCCCGGCGTCAACGCCTGGCATCCCGGCGACGAGGTCGTCGCGCACTGCCTCTCGGTCGAGCTGGAGTCCTCCGACGGCCACAACGACACGATGCTCGACCCCGAGCAGCGCATCTGGGGCTTCGAGACCAACTTCGGCGGCCTGGCCGAGGTGGCACTGGTGAAGTCGAACCAGCTGATGCCGAAGCCGGACCACCTCAGCTGGGAGGAGGCCGCGGCCCCCGGGCTGGTCAACTCCACCGCGTACCGCCAGCTCGTCTCGCGCAACGGCGCCGGGATGAAGCAGGGCGACAACGTCCTGATCTGGGGCGCCAGCGGCGGACTCGGCTCCTACGCGACGCAGTTCGCCCTGGCCGGCGGCGCCAACCCGATCTGTGTCGTCTCCAGCGACCAGAAGGCGGAGATCTGCCGGAAGATGGGCGCCGAGGCGATCATCGACCGCAACGCCGAGGGCTACAGGTTCTGGAAGGACGAGCACGAGCAGGACCCGCGCGAGTGGAAGCGCTTCGGCAAGCGCATCCGCGAACTGACCGGCGGCGAGGACGTCGACATCGTCTTCGAGCACCCGGGCCGCGAGACCTTCGGCGCGAGCGTGTACGTGACCCGCAAGGGCGGCACGATCGTTACCTGCGCGTCCACGTCCGGCTACACCCACGAGTACGACAACCGCTACCTGTGGATGTCGCTGAAGAAGATCGTGGGCTCGCACTTCGCCAACTACCGCGAGGCGTGGGAGGCCAACCGCCTCGTCGCCAAGGGGAAGATCCACCCGACACTGTCGAAGGTCTACGCCCTGGAGGACACCGGCCAGGCCGCGTACGACGTGCACCGCAACCTCCACCAGGGCAAGGTCGGCGTCCTGGCACTCGCCCCGCGCGAGGGGCTGGGTGTGCGCGACGAGGCGATGCGCGAGCAGCACATCGACGCCATCAACCGATTCAGGGACATCTGACATGACCGGCCGTCAGAAGGACCGCCCCTGGCTCATGCGGACGTACGCCGGCCACTCGACCGCCGAGGCGTCCAACGAGCTCTACCGGCGCAACCTCGCCAAGGGCCAGACGGGCCTGTCGGTCGCCTTCGACCTGCCCACCCAGACGGGGTACGACCCCGACCACGTCCTCGCCCGCGGCGAGGTCGGCCGGGTCGGCGTGCCCGTCTCGCACCTCGGTGACATGCGCCGGCTGTTCCAGGACATCCCGCTGGAGCAGATGAACACCTCCATGACGATCAACGCCACCGCGATGTGGCTGCTGGCGCTCTACCAGGTCGTCGCGGAGGAGCAGGGCGCCGACGCGGACAAGCTCCAGGGCACCACGCAGAACGACATCGTGAAGGAGTACCTCTCGCGCGGGACGCACGTCTTCCCGCCGGGCCCCTCGCTGCGGCTGACCACCGACATGATCACGTACACGGTCAACCGCATCCCCAAGTGGAACCCGATCAACATCTGCAGCTACCACCTCCAGGAGGCGGGGGCCACCCCCGTCCAGGAGATCGCGTACGCCATGTCGACGGCCATCGCGGTCCTCGACGCGGTGCGCGACTCCGGTCAGGTGCCCGCGGAGAAGTTCGGCGCGGTCGTCGCCCGGATCTCCTTCTTCGTGAACGCGGGCGTCCGGTTCATCGAGGAGATGTGCAAGATGCGCGCCTTCGGCCGCATCTGGGACCGCATCACCCAGGAGCGGTACGGCATCACCGATGCCAGGCAGCGCCGCTTCCGCTACGGCGTCCAGGTCAACTCGCTGGGCCTGACCGAGGCCCAGCCGGAGAACAACGTCCAGCGCATCGTGCTGGAGATGCTGGCCGTCACCCTCTCCAAGGACGCCCGCGCCCGCGCGGTGCAGCTGCCCGCCTGGAACGAGGCGCTCGGGCTGCCGCGCCCCTGGGACCAGCAGTGGTCGCTCCGCATCCAGCAGGTACTCGCCCACGAGAGCGATCTGCTGGAGTACGAGGACATCTTCGCCGGATCGCACGTCATCGAGGCCAAGGTGGACGAGCTGGTCACCGAATCGCTCGCGGAGATCGACCGGATCCAGGACATGGGCGGCGCCATGGCGGCCGTCGAGTCCGGCTACCTCAAGTCCGAACTGGTCTCGTCGCACGCCGCGCGGCGGGCCCGGATCGAGGGGGGCGACGAGAAGATCGTCGGCGTCAACATCCACGAGGCCACCGAGCCCAACCCGCTCACCGCCGACCTCGACGCCGCGATCATGACGGTCGACCCGGCCAACGAGGCCAAGGTCGTCGCCGCGCTCCACGAGTGGCGCGACAACCGCGACGAGGCCCGCGCCACCGAGGCCCTGTCCGTCCTGAAGAAGACCGCCGCGGGCACCGACAACATGATGGAAGCCACCGTCGAGTGCGCCCGCGCGGGCGTCACCACGGGCGAGTGGTCCTGGGCGCTGCGCGACGTCTTCGGTGAGTTCCGCGCCCCGACAGGCGTGTCGTCCGCGCCGGTAGCGGTGACCGCGGAGGCGGGTACCCCGCTCGCGCTCGTACGCGAGAAGGTCGCCAGGACCGCGGCGGACCTCGGTGTGGGCCGGCTGCGGCTGCTCGTCGGCAAGCCCGGCCTCGACGGGCACTCCAACGGCGCCGAGCAGATCGCGGTACGCGCCCGCGACGCCGGTTTCGAGGTCGTCTACCAGGGCATCCGCCTGACGCCCGAACAGATCGTCTCGGCCGCCGTCGCCGAGGACGTGCACTGCGTCGGGCTCTCCATCCTGTCCGGCTCGCACGCCGAGCTGGTGCCCGACGTGCTGACCCGGCTGCGCCGGACCGGCGCGGGCGACATCCCGGTGATCGCCGGCGGGATCATCCCGCCCGCCGACGCCGCGGCCCTGATCGAAGCCGGTGTCGCCGCCGTATTCACCCCGAAGGACTTCGGCATCACGGAGATCATCGGCCGTATCGTCGACGAGATCCGGAAAGCGAACAAGCTCGACCCTCTGGAGGTCCCCGCATGACCGTGCCCGTGAACCGCCTGCGCCCGCGCCGCTCCTGTCTCGCGGTACCGGGAAGCAACCCCCGGTTCCTGGAGAAGGCCCAGGGCCTCCCGGCCGACCAGGTCTTCCTGGACCTGGAGGACGCCTGCGCGCCGCTCGCCAAGGAAGGCGCCCGGCACACGATCGTCGACGCCCTGAACAACGGCGACTGGACGGGCAAGACCCGGGTCGTGCGGGTCAACGACTGGACGACGCACTGGACGTACCGCGACGTGATCACGGTCGTCGAGGGCGCGGGTCCCAACCTCGACTGCATCATGCTGCCGAAGGTCCAGGACGCCCAGCAGGTCGTCGCCCTGGACCTGCTGCTCACCCAGATCGAGAAGACCATGGGCTTCGAGGTCGGGAAGATCGGCATCGAGGCGCAGATCGAGAACGCCAAGGGCCTCGTCAACATCGACGACATCGCCGCCGCCTCGCCCCGGCTGGAGACCCTGATCTTCGGCCCGGCCGACTTCATGGCGTCGATCAACATGAAGACCCTGGTCGTCGGCCAGCAGCCGCCCGGGTACGGCGCGGACGCGTACCACTACATCCTGATGCGCATTCTGATGGCGGCCCGCACGCACGACCTCCAGGCGATCGACGGCCCGTTCCTCCAGATCCGCGACGTGGACGCGTACCGCGAGGTGGCGGGCCGTGCGGCGGCGCTCGGCTTCGACGGCAAGTGGGTGCTGCACCCCGGCCAGGTCGACGCGGCGAACGAGGTGTTCTCGCCCTCGCAGGAGGACTACGACCACGCCGAACTGATCCTGGACGCCTACGACTGGTGCACCTCCGAGGAGGGCGGCAGGAAGGGTTCGGCGATGCTCGGCGACGAGATGATCGACGAGGCCAGCCGCAAGATGGCCCTGGTCATCGCGGGCAAGGGCCGGGCGGCCGGCATGGAGCGCACCTCCAAGTTCGAAGCTCCGGAGGCCTGATATGCAGTTCGGACGCACATATGAGGAATTCGAGATCGGTGCCGTCTACAAGCACTGGCCCGGAAAGACCGTCACCGAATACGACGACCACCTCTTCTGCCTGCTGACCATGAATCATCACCCGCTGCACATGGACAGCAACTACGCGGAGAGCACAACGGATTTCGGTAAGAACGTTGTCGTCGGCAACTACATCTACTCGTTGCTGCTCGGCATGTCGGTGCCGGACGTCTCGGGAAAGGCGATCGCCAACCTGGAGGTCGAATCGCTGAAGCACGTCGCGCCGACCTTCCACGGCGACACGATCTACGGCGAGACGACGGTCCTGGACAAGACTCCGTCGAAGTCCAAGAGCGACCGCGGAATCGTTTACGTGGAGACCAGGGGCTACAAGCAGGACTCCACTCTGGTCTGTGTGTTCCGTCGCAAGGTGATGGTCCCCACGGAGACGTACATCAAGGAGCGGGGCGGGGAACAGCCCGGCCGCCCGGAGCCGAAGCAGCCTTCGCAGAAGAACGTGGAGAAGTAGCCATGGCCCGACTCGCCCAGACCGCCGGCCTCACCGATGTGCAGCGGGAGATCCTCTCCACGGTCCGTGATTTCGTCGACAAAGAGATCATTCCGGTCGCCACCCAGCTGGAGCACCGCGACGAGTACCCGGCCGAAATCGTCGAGGGTCTCAAGGAACTCGGACTCTTCGGGCTGATGATCCCCGAGGAGTACGGCGGGCTGGGTGAGTCCCTCCTCACGTACGCGCTGTGCGTGGAGGAGATCGCCCGCGGCTGGATGAGTGTGTCCGGGATCATCAACACGCACTTCATCGTGGCGTACATGCTCAAGCAGCACGGCACCCAGGAACAGAAGGACACCTTCCTGCCCCGGATGGCGCTGGGCGAGGTGCGCGGCGCGTTCTCGATGTCCGAGCCGGCCCTGGGCTCCGATGTCGCGGCGATCACATCGAAGGGCGTCAGGGACGGCGACGGCTACGTACTCAACGGCCAGAAGATGTGGCTGACGAACGGTGGCACGTCCACGCTCGTCGCCGTTCTGTGCCGGAGTGACGAAGGCCACCCCGAGGGCACCGCCCCGCACAAGTCGATGACCACGTTCCTGGTGGAGAAGGAGCCCGGGTTCGGCGAGGTCCGCCCCGGCCTCACGATCCCCGGGAAGATCGACAAGATGGGTTACAAGGGCGTCGACACGACCGAACTCATCATGGACGGGCTGCACATTCCAGCCAATCGTGTACTCGGCGGCACCACGGGCCGAGGGTTTTACCAAATGATGGACGGAGTGGAGGTCGGCCGGGTAAATGTCGCCGCACGTGGCTGTGGCGTCGCACAGCGTGCATTCGAGCTCGGTGTTTCCTACGCCCAGCAGCGCCACACCTTCGGAAAACCGATCGCCCAGCACCAGGCGATCCAGTTCAAGCTGGCCGAAATGGCCACCAAGGTCGAGGCCGCGCATGCGATGATGGTAAATGCAGCGCGCAAAAAGGACTCCGGGGAACGAAACGACCTGGAGGCAGGGATGGCGAAGTACCTCGCCTCCGAGTACTGCAAGGAAGTCGTCGAGGACGCCTTCCGTATCCACGGCGGTTACGGCTTCTCCAAGGAGTACGAGATCGAGCGCCTCTACCGAGAGGCCCCGATGCTGCTGATCGGTGAAGGTACCGCCGAGATCCAGAAAATGATCATCGGGCGCCGACTCCTTGAGGAGTACCGGTTCCAGGGTTGATTGCCCCATTCGCGGTGATTTAGCCGCGAAGAAGATCACACCCTGTCATCCTCATCCGGTGCCTTCCAGACGTCCGACTCGGCTGCTGGCTTGCCCAGTTGCGGTCCGCAACCGATAACATCGCCGGAAAAGCCGCCGTCCCCCGTTGCCAGCGCGGCATCATCCGCTACGAAGGTCATCCATGCCCGACAGCCATACCTCTGCACCACGCGGCGGGGTCCGCCTTGCACGCGGAGCTTCGCCGTGGCTCCTCCCGACCGTCGCCACCGCCGCACTCAGCCTGTCCCGGGCCCGCAGGTCCGGGCGCTGGGCGGCCGTGGCCGTGCCCACCACCGCGCTCGCGGCGGGCATGCTGTGGTTCTTCCGCGACCCCGAGCGCGAGATCACCCAGGGCCGCGTCATCTCACCGGCCGACGGCGTGGTGCAGAGCATCATGCCGTGGAAGGACGGGCGCACCCGCGTCGCGATCTTCATGAGCCCGCTCAACGTCCACGTCAACCGCGCGCCACTGGCCGGCACGGTGACATCGGTCGAGCACATCCCCGGTGGCTTCGTTCCGGCGTTCAACAAGGAGAGCGAGAACAACGAGCGCGTTGTCTGGCACTTCGACACCGAGCTCGGCGACATCGAGATGGTGCAGATCGCGGGCGCAGTCGCCCGCCGCATCGTCCCGTACGTTCCGCAGGGAACCAAGGTGGACCAGGGCGAGCGGATCGGCCTGATCCGGTTCGGTTCCCGGGTCGACATCTACCTTCCGGAAGGTATCGATGTCGCGGTCGAGGTCGGCCAGGCCACCACCGCGGGGGTGACTCGCATTGACCGTGATTGATCCCGAGACACAGGCCGGCTGGGTGCCCGAGGCGGACGCCGAGGACGACGCCGAGGACATGCCGCTCTCAATGCGGCTGTCGATAGCGGACACCCTCACTCTCGGTAACGCCACGTGCGGTTTCATGGCGGTGTACTTCACCACCACGGGCATCCTCATCCCGCACCTCACGGGCAGCGACGAGAGCGGCATGGCCCGGCACTCCGCGGCCACCGCCGTGATCCTGATGCTCATGGCCGCGATCTTCGACCTGTTCGACGGACTCGTGGCGCGCAAGCTGCGTTCCTCGCCGATGGGCGCCGAGCTGGACAACCTCTCGGACCTCGTCAGCTTCGGGCTCGCCCCGGCGTACTTCGTCCTCGTGTACGGCATGGTCGCGGACGACGCACACCAGCGGGTCTCGGCCCTGGCGGCGATCGTCGTGCTGCTGGCGGTGGTGCTCAGGCTTGCGAGATTCTCCTGCGTAACCTTGAAGGACGGCATGTTCCAGGGCATGCCGAGCCCCTTCGGGGCGCTCACGGTCATCTCGATCGTGCTCCTGGAGCTGCCCTTCGTACCGACGCTGCTCGCGATCGTCGGTGTGGCGTGGCTGATGGTCAGCCGGGTCGAGTACCCCAAGCCGCGGGGTGTCCTCGCGGTGGCGATGCTCGGCTGGATCGTGGCCGCGATGGGCCTCCTGGCCGCTTGGGCGTTCGACGCCCCCGGCGGTCAGCTGCTGCTCCAGACCGGCTGTGCGCTCCAGGTGGTGCTGGGTGCGGTCATCCCGCTCTTCGCGACCGCCCGCCGGGTGAACACCTTCCGTGACAACCGGCGCGAGGCGCGGGCGGCACAGCTGCCGTAACGGCTCACGCACGTCATGCACGAGGGCCCGGATGCTCCCCGGCATCCGGGCCCTCGTGCGTTCCCCGGTCCCGCCGGGGGCCGGGCAGGGCCGGGACTACCGCTTGATGACCGAGCGGATCCAGGTGAGCTGCTGGGAGATCTCACCGGCCCCCGCCGTCGTCTCCCGGTCGGAGCCGTCGAAGACGCCGAGCAGGGCCTCCTCGCCACGCGGGCCGATGCTCATCACCGGGCCCCCGGAGTCGCCGCCCGCCGGGATCCCGGACACCTTCGTCATGCAGAAGTCCGAGCCGCCCGGCACGGTGTACCCCTCGCAGCGCGGGTCGGACGGCGGCAGGACCCGCAGGACCGACTGCTTGAGCACCGGAGACTGGCAGCTGTTCTCGTCCCCGATGCAGGTGGCGCCCCATCCGTACTGCCGTACGAGCCGACCGGGGCGGACGGCGGTGGCGGCAAGCCGCGCGGTGCGGATCCTCATCGGCGGGACCTTCACGAGCATCATGTCGGCCCGCGCACTTCCCACGCGGCCGTGCGGCACCGGGTGCACCGTGGCGCCCTTGCGCATGTCGAGGCTGCCGACCCGGAACGAGATCCGCTTGTCGGCCACCGCCCGCCCCTGCTCGAAGAAGCAGTGCGAGGCGGTGATGATCCACCGGGGCGCGATCGCCGTCCCGGTGCAGGCCGGGGTGCCGTCGACGAGCATGCGCACCGCCCACGGACCGTAGGTGCTCCGCGAGCCGCCGATCACGGCGGAGGCGGGGGCGGACGACATCAGCGCAGCCGTCACCGCCAGTAAGGCGGTCAGCAGCGATACACGAACACGACGAACCATTCGGAACAGCTCCTCCGGTCGGGGCATGGGCGGCCGTACTGCTGGTGAGATACCCGGCCGTGCCGAAAGGTTCCGATTGGAACGAATGAATCGAATGAAGCCAATGACGCGAATGGCCCGATAGAACTTTCACGTTCAATCTCTTATCCGTAATACACGCTTCCGATTGCGAACACTCGGCCGAATATCGTCCCTCATTACCTCGGTCCCCCATACGGAGACTTCCGCTCTTTCCCCTCGGGACCGGCGGTACGGTGCGTGCGCGGAAGCACCACCGGCCCGGCGGGCCGGCGGGACCGGAATGAGGGGGAGTTCAGCGGATGTCGGACTGGCCACTGGCGATCGGTGTACTCGGCACCCTGGCGATGCTGTTCTTCTTCTGCGCCGGTGACCGGCTCGTCGGAAGCGCGGGCGGGCGCACCCCCTGGGGCATCCTCGGGTTCCTCGTCTCGCAGATGGTGGAGAAAGGGATCTGGGTCTTTCCCGGTTCCACTCCCGCCTGGTACGGGCCGTCGACCTACGTCTCCGCGGTGGTGGCCGGCTTCGTGGGCTTCGCACGTCTCCAGCTGACCAACGCGGAGCAGCGCGCCAACCCGGAGAACAATCCGCCGGCGGCGAACGAGCGGGCCGCTGCCGGCGCGGACCGGCTGCGGAGCTACGCGGTGTCGGACGATCTGACGGTCCTGGACTCGGCCGTGGACGACTTCCGCGCGGCGGCCCGCCAGAGCGTGGGACACGCCAACCACCTCGGCCACGTCACCGGCCTCGTCCGGGCATCGCGCATGCGGTACGAGCGGCTCGGGCGGCTCCAGGACCTGGACGAGGCCGTCGAGGCCGGAGAGCGGGCCGAACGGGCCCGGGGCACCGGCCAGGCGCGCGGCCGGATGCTCTGCCAGCTCAGTACCGCATTACGCCTGCGCTACGACCACCTCGGCGCTGCGGACGATCTGGCGCGGGCCGTAGCCGCCGGACGCGAGGCCGTCCGGCTCGTCCCCTCCCGCAGCCCTCACTTCCCCGGTACGTGCGGCCAGTTCGGCGCCGCCCTGCACAGCGAGTACCTGCGCACCGACGACCTGGACGTCCTGGAACAGGCCGTCGCCCAGGTGTCGGCCGCGGCGGACTGGGCCGACAGGCGCGGCTACCGGCGCGCGGCGGACCGGGCCACCCTCTGCTACCTGCTGGTGCAGCGGGGCAAGCGGACCGGGAGCCTCGTGGACATCGACCGGGCCGTACGGACGGGGCGGGAGGCGCTGGAGACGACCGCGCCGGGCGAGGCGCTGCACGGGACGTGCCTGAGTAACCTCGGCCTCGCGCTGCGCACCCGGCACCGGCTGCGGGCGGGCGCCGAGCTCCATCCGGCCACGGACGACCTGGACGAGGCGGTCGGCCTGGGCGAACGCGCCCTGGCCACGGCGCCGGCGGACGCCCCCGAAAGGGCGGTGTACCAGGTCGTCGCGGCCCTGGCCCTGCACGACCTCGGCCGGTACGGCACGGCCGGCGGGCCCGGCGATCCCGGCGGCGGCGCGGACTCCGCCGGCCGTGCCGTCCGTCCCGGGGGGCCCGATCCGGCCCTCGACGCGGCACGGGCCGCGGCGACCCATCCGAGGGCCGACGTCCCCACGCGGATGCGGGCCGGGCTGCTCTGGAGCGATATCGCCGCCTCAGGTGCCCGCTACCGGGAGGCCATGACTGCGTTCGAGACCGTCATCGCACTCCTGCCCCGGCTGGCCGGCCGCGAGCTGCGCCGGGCGGACCAGGAGGACCGCCTCGGCCGGTACAGCGGCATCGCGGCGGACGCGGCCGCCTGCGCGCTCTTCGAGGGAGAGCCCGAGCGGGCGGTGGCGATGCTGGAGCTGGGGCGCGGTGTGCTGCTGTCGCGGGAGCTGGATCTGCGCGCCGACATCGGTGAGCTCCGGGCACAGAACCCCTCGCTGGCGCGGGAGTTCGAGGATCTGCGGACGGCCCTCGCCGAGGGGCGCGCCGAACCGCCCGTGGCCGGCGCCGCGGACTCGCGCTCCCGGCGGCGCGAGGAGGGCGAGCGCTGGGACGTGCTGCTGCGCGAGATCCGCTCGCTCGACGGGCTGGCGGACTTCGCGGGGCCGCCCTCCCCCGAGCGGCTGCTCGCCGGGGCGGCGGAGGGTGCCGTGGTGTACCTCAACGTGAGCCGGTTCCGCTCCGACGCGGTCATCATCGCCCCCGACGGCATCCGTTCCGTCCCGCTGCGGGTCACCCCGGACGAGGCCGAGGACCGGCGGCGCGCGCTGGACGCCGCGCTGGCCTCGCGGGACGAGGCCGAGGACGGGGCGGCGCGGGCGGCGGCGGTGCACGAGGTGCTCGGCTGGCTGTGGGACGCCTTGGCCGAGCCCGTCCTGAACGCCCTGAAAGATCTGCACGCGGCACATCGCGGTCCGCAGCCGCCGCGCGTGTGGTGGGTGCCCACCGGACCCCTCGCGCTGCTGCCCGTGCACGCGGCGGGGCACCGCGGCGGCACCCGTTCCCTGCTCGACCGGGTGATCTCGTCCTACACGCCCACGGTGCGGTCCCTGGCCACCGCCCGGAGCGCCCGGACCGCCGAAGTCCCGGCCGCCCGCCGCCGGGTGCCCCTCGCCGTAGCGATGTCCACCACCCCGGAGGCAGGGCCACTCTCCGGGGCGAAGGCGGAGGCCCGGATGGTGCGGGGGCTGTTCCCCGGGACCGTACACCTCAGCGGCCCGGAGGCGACCAGGGAGCGGGTCCTGAGCGCGCTGCCGGACCATGCCTGGGCGCACTTCGCCTGCCATACGGCGACCGATCCCGACGTCCCGTCACGCAGCGGGCTGCTCCTGCACGATCACCGGCGACGGCTGCTGACCGTCGAGGACGTGTCCCGGCTGGAGCTGGGCAACCCCGAGCTCGCCTATCTGTCCTCGTGCGACACCGCCCGCACCGCGCCCCGCCATGCCGACGAGGCCATCCATCTGGCCTCGGCCTTCCAACTGGCGGGCTACCGGCAGGTCATCGCGACGCTGTGGCGGGTGGAGGACGAGGTCAGCGCGGTGTTCGCCGAGAACGTCTACACGGAGCTGGCCGAGGCGGTGCGGTCCGGCGCACCCGTCGACGCGGCGGCCGCGGTACGTCGCGCCACCCTGGCGGTCCGGGAGCTGTGCCCCAACCTGCCTCAGTTCTGGGCAAGTTATCTGCACGTCGGCTGCTGAGGGGCGGGGCCCGGCGGCTCAGTGCGCGGTCGCGGCTCAGCCGGACGATTCGGGCGCCCCGGGCGGCGGCACCGAGGGCTCACCGGGCTCCGGCGTCCCGGCGCCCGCGCCGTCTCCTTCCCGGGGCGGGAAGGAGACCCCTGCAGGATCCGAGGGGCCCCGGGTCGGTTCGGGCATGGCGAGGGCCGGGGTGTGCCCCCGGAAGTCCCCGCCGCCCTTCCGGCGCAACTTCTTCTCGAATTCGGTCAGTTCCGGCTCTTCGGCCCGGGGCGCGGTCATTCGGGCTCCTGCGTGGTCCGGGCGGCCGGGACGGCGGCCGCCGGGGGGGCGGGGGGTGCGGCGGCGGTGGGCGGGGACAGGAGTTCCAGCACGTCGGTGTCCGCCGCCCTGATGTGGATGCCCGCGCTGTCCCGGACGGGCCGGACGAAGCTGCCGTCCGGCCTCATCAGCCAGGCCGATTCGAGGTAGACCTCGGGGGCCTGCGGATACGAGGTGGCGTACGAGCGGCTCCCGTACCAGCCGCCCACCCAGGCGCCGTCACGCAGCCGCATGCGTACGAAGCAGGGGCCGGAGCGGCTGAACAGGTGGTCCCAGGCAGTGGGTGTCGAACGGTAGCGCGCGGGCCGCCGGCGCCGCTGCCACCAGGTGACGCCGGCCGCGGCCACCGCCGGCACGACGACGAACAGCACCAGGGCCAGCAGCCCGGCCGACCGGGGCTGCTGCGCCACGGACTCCCGGCCGCCCGCACCCGCGTGCCGGGCGAAGCGCACCAGCCGGGGCCCCGCCGCGATCAGGTACAGGGTGTCGAGCACGACGGACGCCGCCACGGCCCGCAACACCCTTTCGCCCAGGTCGCGTTCGCCGGGCACCGGGCCTCGCCAGCGCTCCCGCAGGAACTGGTAGGTGACTCCCGGCAGGACGAACAGCACCAGGAGGGCGATCTGGAGCGGGGTGGACGGGGACTGCCCCATCACATGCCCCGCAGGCCCTCGGAGGGATCGTGCGCGATCAGTCTCGCCCGCCTCGCGCGCAGCCCCAGCAGGACGGCCGCCACCAGCGTCGAGATCGCCACCCAGGGCCGCGCGTGCACGATCAGCGCGGCCGTCTGCGACTGCCGGTAGAAGGCCAGCGTCACCAGCAGCCCGCCGATGAGCCACAGGGCCCCCGACAGGCGCCTGGGCGCGCTCATCTCCCCGAGCAGCAGCAGCGCTCCGGTCAGGGCGGTGACCGCCACCCCCAGCGTGTACGGATCGGTGGCCAGGAGCACCCGGTACTCGCCGATGTTCAGCAGGGCCAGGATCGCCAGCCACTTGGCCCGGCCGAAGCCGATGAGGGGCGACAGGACGACGAGGGCCAGCACCAACCCGTACACGACGGACTCCGGTACCTGCATGACTCGCCTCCCCCGGCCCGTTGTACGCCCTTGAGCGTCCTGCCGGAAATGCTAGTCACGCCAGGGGAACATCGCGGTCCCTCGTTCGGGTGATTGCGCTGTCGGAAGGTTTTCGGCCACCGGGCCGGCTCGCAACGTCACGGACGCCCCGGAGCCGCCGGACGGCACCCTCAGAGCCGGCGCAGCGCGGCCTCGACACTGTCTCCGCCGTGGCTGTTGAACGCGATGGCGGCCTGGGGAGCATGACGGCGGATCAGGTTCACGATCTGCTCGAAGAGCGGCAGCAACTGCTCCGCCTTGCGGATGCCGCCCCCGATCACCACCACGTCCCAAGGACGCCTGGACAACGAGGCGACGAGGGCGGCCTCGGCCGCTTCGCCGAACACGACCAAGGTCATGGCCGCCTCGATGCCGTGTCCGGCGAAGCGGGCGAGCTCGCCGTCCAGTGCCGCGCGAAGGGCCTCCGCGTCGACGCCGGGTATCGCCTGTGGGTCGTATCCGAGGACAAGTGCGCTGGGCATGCGGCCACCCTACGCAGGCCGATCCCCCACCCCTCGACTCCTGCGTTTTTTACGTACTAATGCGAATCTTTTGCGCACCCACTGCCATTGCCGCGGCCGCGGCCATCACAACCCCGCGGTGCGGGCGATGTGACCGACCCGCGTCACCCCGAGGCGGCGCACATCTCCCTCGGTGGCCGACCAAGCACCGCATAATACGCACTGCACACAGGTTTGAGTCACGAATTTGAGTGAGCCAAGCAGAATTTTGCGCATCAGCATGGACTTACTTGCGGCACCACTCCTAGCCTGTGGGGCGTCCGAAGTGCCCCCACGAGCCGCAAGGACGACTGATAAGTGACCCCGACTCCCAGACGCCAGTTGCTCAGACGCTCCATATCCGCCTCTCTCTCGCTGGCACTCGCCGCGGTCGGCACCGCCGCCGCCGTGGTCCTGTCCAGCGCTCCGGCCGCCCAGGCGGCGGGGGTCCCCGCCCCCTCCCCCGTCGCGGTCCCCGGTCGCGGCGCGACCGTTCCGTTCAAGGAGCAGGAAGCCGAGTACGCGGCCACCAACGGCACGCTGATCGGCCCGAACCGGCTGTACGGCACGCTGCCCTCCGAGGCCTCGGGCCGACAGGCCGTGACGCTGGACGCGGTCGGTGAGTACGTGGAGTTCACGCTCACCGCACCGGCCAACGCGATGTCCTTCCGCTACTCACTGCCGGACAGTGCCGCCGGATCGGGCCGGGACGCCTCGATCAACGTGCTGGTGAACGGCGCATCGCCGAAGGCGGTGCCGGTCACCTCCAAGTACGGGTGGTACTACGGCGGTTATCCCTTCAACAACAACCCGGGCGATACCAACCCGCACCACTTCTACGACGAGGCCCGGACCATGTTCGGGTCGACACTCGCCGCCGGTACGAAGGTCCGGCTGCAGGTCTCCTCCACGTCCGCCTCGCCGTCGTTCACCATCGACCTGGCGGACTTCGAGCAGGTGGCCGCGCCGACCGCCAAGCCCTCGGGCGCACTCGACGTCGTCTCCGACTTCGGCGCCGACCCGACCGGGGCCGCCGACTCGACCGCAAAGATCCAGGCGGCCGTGGACGCGGGCAAGGCGCAGGGCAAGGAGGTCTACATCCCGCAGGGCACCTTCCAGGTCCGCGACCACATCGTGGTGGACAAGGTGACGCTGCGCGGTGCCGGCCCCTGGTACTCGGTGCTGACGGGCCGCGACCCCTCCAACCGGAGCAAGGCCGTCGGCGTCTACGGGAAGTACGCCCGGGACGGCGGCAGCAGCAACGTCACGCTCAAGGACTTCGCCATCATCGGTGACATCCAGGAGCGGGTGGACGACGACCAGGTCAACGCCATCGGCGGGGCCCTGTCGAACTCGACCGTCGACAACATCTGGATGCAGCACACCAAGTGCGGCGCCTGGATGGACGGCCCGATGGACAACTTCACCATCAAGAACAGCCGCATCCTGGACCAGACCGCCGACGGCGTGAACTTCCACTACGGCGTCACCAACTCCACCGTCACCAACACCTTCGTCCGCAACACAGGTGACGACGGACTGGCGATGTGGGCGGAGAACATCCCGAACGTGAAGAACAAGTTCACGTTCAACACGGTGATCCTGCCGATCCTCGCCAACAACATCGTGACGTACGGCGGCAAGGACATCACGATCTCCGACAACGTCATGTCGGACACCATCTCCAACGGCGGCGGCCTGCACATCGCCAACCGCTACCCAGGTGTCAACTCCGGTCAGGGAACGGCCGTCTCCGGCACCACGACGGCGGCCCGCAACACCCTGATCCGCACCGGGAACAACGACTACAACTGGCAGTTCGGCGTCGGTGCCGTCTGGTTCAGCGGTCTCAACGAGCCGATCAACGCCACCATCAACATCACCGACACGGAGATCCTGGACAGCTCCTACGCCGCGATCCACTTCATCGAGGGCGCGACCAACGGAGTGCACTTCAAGAACATCAAGATCGACGGCGCCGGTACCTACGCGCTGCAGGTCCAGTCCCCCGGCACGGCGACCTTCGACAACGTCGTGGCCACGCACATCGCGCAGTCCAACCCGATCCACAACTGCGTCGGCAGCGGTTTCCAGATCACCCGGGGCGCCGGCAACTCCGGCTGGTACTCCGACCCGCCGGCCTGCACCGGCAACTGGCCGGCCCCGGTGTGGACCAACGGCGGTGTGCCGCAGGGCGGCAGCGGCCCGACGGATCCCACGGACCCGCCGACCGACCCGACCGACCCGCCCACCGATACGGGCAACCTCGCCCAGGGCCGTAACGTCACCGAGTCCGGCCACGCGGACGTGTACAGCGCGTCCAGGGCCGTGGACGGCGACGCGAACAGCTACTGGGAGAGCACCAACAACGCCTTCCCGCAGACCATCACGGTGGACCTGGGGGCGGCCAAGGCCATCAAGCGGCTGGTCCTGAAGCTGCCGCCGGCGGCCGCCTGGGCCACCCGTACGCAGACCCTGAGCGTGTCGGGCAGCACCGACAACAACTCGTTCAACTCGCTCAAGGCATCGGCGGGTTACACCTTCAATCCGTCGAGCGGCAACAAGGCCACCGTCACCCTGACCGGCACGTCAACGCGCTATCTGCGGCTGACGTTCACCGGCAACACGGGGTGGCCCGCCGCGCAGCTCTCCGAACTGGAGGCCTACACCAGCTGACCGGACGGACGAACGACCGCCGGGCGGCACGCCTCACGCGTGCCGCCCGGCGGCGTTCGCCGTCGAGCCGGGACTACTTCAGCGTGTATGACTTCGCCGCCGGTGCCGCTCGGGCCGGCCGGACGACCTTGAGGCCGCCGGGGGTCCCGGCGTCCGGCTTCATGATCACGCTCTCCCGGGTCGAGGGGGCCGCCGGGTCGGAGAAGTCGTGCGGCATCCCGAAGTCGCTGCCGAAGTCCGTGATGGTCAGCAGGGCCCTGTCGATGCCCTCACGGGTGAGGTCCTTGGCGGTGCAGGCCTTCTTCAGCGCCTCGCCGAACAGGCTCGCCGCGTTGTAGCCGGCGATGACGCCGTTGTCGAGGCCGTCCTTCGGGTAGGCGGCCGCGTACGCCTTGGCGAGCTTCGCCGGGCCGGCGCCCGGGTCACCGATCGGGAGGGTGGACGCGGCGACGTAGTAGTCCTTCGTCAGGGCCGGCCCGGCCTGCGTCTTCAGCAACTGGGGCGCGTAGGCCGAGTTGTTGCCGACGACCGGGACCTTGAATCCGGTGGCCGCGGCGACTCCGACGAGCGAGGCCGCCTGACGCGGGCCCGCGCTGACGACAACGGCCTTGACGCCCGCCTGCTTGAGCGCGGCGACCTGGGCGGTCATGTCGTTGTCGGTGGGCTTGATCTTCTGCTCGACGACGGTGAGACCCGCCTGCTCGGCCGCGTACTTCGAGCCCGCGAGCGCGTTCTCGCCGTAGTCGCCCTCGAAGTAGACGTGACCGATCCTGTCGCCCCTGGCGATGCGCTTCCCGGCGAGCAGGTAGTCGATCGCGTTGATCGTCTCGACGTCGTACGTGGCACCGATGACTCGGACGTACTTGCTGCCGAGCAGATTCGCCGACCAGGCCTGCGGCAGGACGAGGCCCTTGTCCTGGCCGTCGATGCGCTGCTCGACCGCGGCCACGAACGGCGAGCCGATGAACTGGACGAAGCCCAGCACCTTCGGCGCCAGTTCGGTGTACCCGGCGACGGCCTTCTGGGGATCGTATCCGTGGTCGCGCACGGTCAGCTGGACCTTGCGCCCGCAGATGCCGCCCGCGGCGTTGGTCTGCTTCACCCAGAGCTGCTGGGCCTGGGTGACGCTCTTGCCGAGCGAGGCGTAGACCCCGGTCATGTCGGTGAGCGCGCCCAGCGAGATCACCGAGTCGGTGACGCCGACGCCGGTCTTCACACCGCCCTTGTCCTGGGCCCCCTCGTCGGCGGACCCGGCCTTCTGGCTGCAGCCCACGAGGGTGAGGGCGAGGGCCGCGCACACGGCCCCGAGCACACGCAGTTTCATTTCTTCTCCCCTGAGTTCTTCATCGGACGGGTCAGGCCGCCGGGCAGGAACAGGACAGCCGCGACCACCGCGGCGCCGTACAGGTAGCGCGAGGCCTCGCCCGGTGCCAGTCCGCCCGTACCGGGGGCGGAGACCAGGGGCAGGGAATCGCTGTAGTGGGTGAGCAGCTGCGGAAGCAGCGAGACGAACGCGGCCCCGACGACCGCTCCCGCCACGGTCCCGAGCCCGCCGATGACGATCATGGCGAGGTATTCCAGGGACAGGACCATGCCGAAGTACTCGGGCACGGTCCGCTGGAAGACCAGTGCGAGCAGGACGCCCGCCAGTCCCGCGTACATCGAGGACAGGACGAAGACACCGGCCCGGTAGCGGGCGACCGGGACGCCCATCACTCCGGCCGCGATGCGGTGGTCACGGATGGCGTTGAGTGCCCTGCCGGGGCGGCCGCGCAGCACGCCCCGGGCGAACAGAGCGCTCAGCAGCAGGGCGAGCAGTGCCGCGTACCAGAGCTTCTCGGCGGACTGGAAGGGCACCGCGGCCACCGTCACCTCGGTGTCGTCGAAACCGAAGCCGAAGACGGAGAGCGGCGGGACGGCGCGGCCGTTGTAGCCGCCGGTGAGCGAGCCCGCGTTGAACAGCACGTGCTGGCCGATGAAGATCAGGGCCAGGGTCGCGATGCCGAGGTAGGCGCCGCGCAGCCGGCTCGCGATGGGGCTGAACAGCCCGCCGGCGGCTCCGGCCAGGAGTACGGCGAGCACGGCGGCGAGCCAGCTGGGCAGGCCGAGTCCGGAGAGCTCGTGTCCGTTCTCCGTGCCGCCCTCCCCCGCCAGGACGCAGTAGCCGTACGCCCCCACCGCGAGAAAGAAGGCGTGCCCCAGGGAGAGCTGGCCGGTGGCGCCGGTCAGCAGGTTGAGCCCGATGGCGCCGATGGCGGCGGCCATCGCGAAGAGTCCCGCCTGCAGCCAGAAGCGGTCCAGGTAGAAGGGGAAGGCGAGGAGCAGCACCGTGCCGACGGCCCAGAGCCAGGTACGGGGGTGGCGCAGCCGGGCGGCGAGCACAGGTCCGGGCGTGCGGGGCGCGGGCTTCGCCGCGGATCCGGGCTGTGCCGTGGTGTCAGACACGGGCGAGCTCCTTCGTACCGAAGAGCCCCGCGGGACGCAGCAACAGCACCAGCACCATCACGAGGTAGGGGGCGAGGTCGCCGATTCCCCGGCCCAGGAAGGAGAGGTCGCTCTGGTAGCCGGTGGCGAGGGACTCGGTGACGCCGACGAGGAGTCCCCCGGCCAGTGCGCCGGTGGTGGAGTCGAGTCCGCCGAGGATCGCGGCGGGAAACGCCTTGAGGGCGGCCAGCGAGGTGGCCCGTTCCAGACCGGGTGTGGGGAAGACGGTGAGGAAGAGGGCCGCGACGGCGGCGAGCGCTCCGGCGACCGCCCAGGCGGCGAGCGAGACCCGGCCGAGCTTGATCCCCATCAGGGCGGCCGTCTGCGGGTTCTCGGCCGCGGCCCGCATCGACACCCCCCAGGAGGTGAAGCGGAAGGCGAGCAGGAACACGGTGATGAGGAGGGCGGCGGCGACGAAGGCGGCGACTCTGGTCTGTGCGAGGGTGACGCCTGCGGCGGTGATGACCCCGTCGCCCCAGGGGTCACCGAGCGAGAGCACCTCCGTGCCCATCCGACGGGTGAGTTCGGTGGTGAGCAGGATGTCGACGCCGATGGTGACGATGGCCAGGACGCTGTGGTCGCTGCCCCGGTAGCGGCGCATCACCAGGAACTCGACGGCCGCTCCGACGGCGGCCGCGCCGGCGATGCCGACGGCGAGCGCGGGCCAGAACCCGATGTCGTCGTGGAGCACGGCGGTGACGTAGCCGCCCGCGAGCAGCAGGGAGGCATGGGCGAAGTTGACGACCTCGGTCGCCTTGAAGATGACGACGAAGCCCAGTGCGATCAGTGCGTAGACCGCTCCGATGGACAGTCCGCCGAGGAGGAGTTCGATGAAGGTGGTCATTCCTGTGCCCCCAAGTAGGCCTGGACGACAGCCGGATCGTTCTGGACCTCGGCGGGGCTGCCGCCGGCGATCCTGCGTCCGAAGTCGAGTACGGTCACGGCGTCCGCGAGCCGCATCACCACTCCCATGTCGTGTTCGACGAGCACGATCGAGATGCCGAGGCTGTCCCGGACCCCGGCCACGACCTCGGCGGTGCGCCGCCGTTCGTCGGCGGTCATCCCGGCGACGGGTTCGTCCAGGAGGAGGACCTGCGGCTCCATGCACAGCGCGCGGCCGAGCTCGACGAGCTTCTGCTGCCCGTACGGGAGCGCCCCGGCCGGCCGCTCCAGCTCCTTGTCCAGGCCGAGGAATTCGGCGATCTCCCGGACCCGGTCCAGGTGCCGCCGGGCCTCGCGGGTTGCGGCCGGGAGCCGCAGTCCGCTCGCCAGGAAGCCGGCCCGGGTGAGCCGGTGACGGCCGAGCAGCAGGCTGTCGGTGACGGTGGTGTGCGGAGGCAGCGCGAGGTTCTGGAAGGTCCGGGCGACACCGAGTGCGGCGATCTTGTGCGGGGCGAGTCCGGTGAGCCGGGCCGTACCGAGGTGGACGCTGCCGGATGTGGCCCGGTAGACCCCGGACAGCACGTTGAAGGTCGTCGACTTCCCCGCCCCGTTGGGGCCGATGACGGCGTGCACGCTGCCGGGCTCCACGGTGAAGGAGACGCCGTCCAGGGCGGTGAGTCCGGCGAAGCGGACGGTGACGTCCCGCACGGTGAGGGCGGCCGGGAGCAGGGCGGTGTGGCCGGCGGTCTTCAAGCGGACCACCTGCTCAGGGTGCGTACGGAGCCGGCGGGCCGGTCCGTGCCGGCGGCCGTCTCGTCGACGACGCCCAGATAGCGCCGGCGTACCTCGTCCGAGGCGGCGAGTTCGTCGGCCGGCCCCTCCAGGGTGATCTCGCCGACCTCCAGTACATACGCCGTCGAGGCGAGCCGCAGGGCCATCGCCGCGTTCTGCTCGACGAGCAGGACGGAGGTGCCCGCCGCGTTGATCTCCCGCACCGTCTCGGCGATCCTGGCCGCCATCAGAGGGGCGAGGCCGAGCGAGGGCTCGTCGAGCAGCAGCAGCCGGGGCCGCGCCATGAGCGCCCGCCCCATGGCCAGCATCTGCTGCTCGCCGCCGGAGAGCAGCCCGGCGCGCTGGTGTGCGCGCTGGGCCAGTACGGGGAACAGCTCGTGCACGCGGGCCAGTGCGCCGGCCGACGCCCTGCGGCCACCGCGGGCTCCCAGGGCGCCCGCCCGCAGGTTGTCGGCCACGGTCATCCGGGCGAACACCTGTCGTCCCTCGGGGACCTGGACCACTCCGGCGGCCACCACCCGGGCGGGAGGCAGCCCGTCCAGCCGGTGCCCGTCGAAGCGGACGGTGCCGGTGCCCGTTGCGCGGTGGAAACCGAGGGTGCGCGAGACGGCCCGCAGCAGTGTGGTCTTGCCGGCCCCGTTGCCGCCGAGCACGGCGGTGATCGCCCCCGCCGGCACGTCGAGGGAGACGTCGCGCAGGGAGCGTACGGGGCCGTAGCCCACGGACAGTCCACGGATCTCCAGCGTTGCCATGCGTCCTCCTCCTCCGCCTTGTCATCGAGCCGGCCCGACGCGATTCGCCGGGCCGGGTGGCGCCGGAGCCGGGGCCGCCGACTGCGACCGTGCCCGCCACCTGCGCCGTGGGGCCACAGACCAGCAGCGGGGCAGGCCGCCCGTCCATGGCGTGCGGCCGAGACGCTGCGGGTGACCAGTGCCGGAGTCCGCCGCTTGTGCACGCGCACAGAGACGGGCCGTGCGCTGTCGCCGCCCGTCGGGGCCGGTGGCATCCTCACGTCGGCGGCCCGGCCACCGGTGCGGGCGCCGAGGGGGCCGCGGCGGCCTGTGGAGGACGGAGCGGACATGCGGGGGCGCGGGGAGGACCGGGGGTGGGCGCTGCTCGACGCGCTGCTCGACGACCGGAGCGCACCGGGGCTCGCCGCCCTGGCCGCCGAGGTGCTGGGCCTTGCGGAGTGCGGCCGGTACGCGGTGGCCGTGCTGTCGCTTCGCGGATGCCCCGGCCCCGGGCCCCGGGCCCCGGTCGCGCACGGGCTGCGGTTCCTCTGGCGGGTCCGGCCGGACCGGGTGCTCGGGGTGGTCGCGCTGGGTGAGGCGGAGCCGGCCTCGGTCGCCGCGCTGCTGGCTGACCGGTGTCGGGGCCCGGGTGGGGTCAGCCCGGCCGTGCGGGGCCTGGCGGGTCTGGGTACGGCGCGCCGGCTGGCCGACGCGGCGCTGCTGACGTGCGGCACCGGCCGGGGGGATGTCGCCTGCCTGGACGGCAGGGTCCCCGCGGCCCTGGTGGCCGGGCTGCCCCCGGTGTCGGCCTACCTGGCGGCGGAGGTCTTCGGCGCGCTGTTGGCGCGCGGCCCTGCGGAGCGGGCGCTGCTGTTGTCGACGCTGGACGCCTGGCTGGAGTGCGGAGGCTCGGCGGGGCGGGCGGCCGGCCGGCTGCGCTGCCACCGGAACACGGTGCTGAACCGGCTGCGGCGGCTGGAGGCACTGACGTCACGGTCGTTGTCCCGGCCGAGGGAACTGGTCGAGGTGGTGCTGGCCCTGGACGCGTTGAGGCTGCTCCCAGCAGCGGCGCTGTGAGGTGTCGGCGCGGAGGCACGGGACGCGCCCGTACCTCCGCGCCGGGGGTCAGCGCAGGAAGTCCCGGGCGATGGACTCCGCCGCCCGCTCCAGCAGCGGTCCCGCCTCGGCCATGCACACCGCCGGGTCCGGCTCCAGGTCCGTGAGCGCGTACGCGCGGCGGATGCCGGCCCGCCCCAGCGCCTCCGGGGGCAGTGCGAGGCGGCCGCAGACCGCGACGACCTCGATGCCCGCCGCCCTGGCCGCAGCGGCGACTCCCGCCGGGGCCTTGCCGTGCAGGGTCTGCTCGTCGAGCGAACCCTCGCCGGTGATGACCAGCGTGGCGCGGGCCAGCGCGGGGGCGAAGCCGAGCACGTCGAGCATCACGTCGATCCCGGGCCTGAACCGTGCGCCGAGGGCGGCCAGCGCCCCGTACCCGATGCCGCCCGCCGCACCCGCGCCGGGCAGGTCGGCGTGGTCCGGGCCCAGCACGGACGCGTAGTGGGCGAGCGCCGCGTCCAGGACCGCGATGTCCTCCTCGGTCGCGCCCTTCTGGCGCCCGTACACCTCCGGTGCGCCCTTCGGTCCGGTCAGCGGGTTGTCGACGTCGCTCGCGAGGATCAGGTCGACCCCGGTGAGCCTCGGGTCGAGCCCGGACAGATCGGCCGAGACGAGGGCGGCGAGCCCGCCGCCCCCCGGGCCCACGGGCTTGCCGTCCGCGTCCAGGAACCGCGCGCCGAGCGCGGCCAGCATGCCCGCGCCGCCGTCCGTGGTCGCGCTGCCGCCGACCCCGAACACGATGGTCCGCGCACCTGCCTCCAGTGCGGCGAGCAGCAGTTCGCCGGATCCGTACGTGGTCGCGGTGAGCGGCGCGAAGACGCCGTCGGGAAGGTGCTGGAGGCCCGAGGCCTCGGCCATCTCCACCACCGCCGTGGTGTCGCGCAGGGCGTACGCCGCCGTCACCGGGTCACCGAGCGGCCCGGTCACCCGCGCCTCGCGGCGCTCGAACCCGGCGGCCACCGCGGCCGCCACCGTGCCGTCGCCGCCGTCCGCCACCGGCAGGGTCTCCACGGCCACCTCGGGAGCGATGCTCCGCAGCCCGGCCGTCACCCGCTCAGCGACCTGTACAGCCGTGAGCGAGCCCTTGAACTTGTCCGCCGCGACGAGCACGCGTGCGGCCTTCATCACTGCTCCGTCCGTCACCTTGAATCCCTTTGCTTTCGAACAGGCAGTCGCGCCGCCCCGACCCTATCCGGACCACCCGCCTCCTGCCCATGGGTGTCCGTGCCCTGGACCGGCGGGGCTGTGCCGCGGGGGACGCGGCGGGCGGTGACACGCGAGCGCGCCGACCCTCATGACCGAGGGTCGGCTGCGGGTGCCGGAACACGGCACGGTGGGCCGGTGCGATCACCGGCGGTGCGGGAGACGGCCGCAAGCGACGGAGGCGGCCGGGATCCGGTCGCGCGTCACGCCCTGCTGCGGAAAGCCGCCACCTGATGCCCGCGGTCCCGCGTCACTGGACGCGGGACTTGGACGGGGCGCTCTCCGTGTCCTCGTCGTCATCGTCATCGGATCCCGGTACGTGCACGTCGAGCACCTTGATGTTGATCTCGACGACTTCCAGCCCGGTCATCGTTTCGACCGCGTCGGTGACATGGGTCCGGATGTTCCTCGCGGCCTCCAGGATGGGGATGCCGTACTCCACCACGATGTCCACGTCGATGGCGGTCTGCTTCTCGCCCACCTCCACCTTCACCCCGCGGCCGTGGTCGTTGGAGCGGGACACCTTCTCCTTGACCGCCCCGAACGCCCGGGAGGCGCCCCCGCCGACGGTATGGATCCCGTCGGTCTCGCGCACGGCTATTCCGGCGATCGTCGAAACCACCGTGTCCGCGATGACCGTGGTCCCCCGGGTTCCGCCCTTGTTGTCGCTCTCACCCAGTGCAGTACCACTCTGACTGTCGTTTGTCGCCATGAGTTCCTCGCACAGATTCGTCCTGTGAGGGGGCGGACCGGACCCGGCGGATGCCTTCCGCCGTCCTGTGCCCCCAGTTCCACTGTGCTCCGGATACGTGACCTGCGCCATTCGGGTGGGACGGGCGGTAGGCACCCGTGTGCGGACAGGCTTCCGCGCCCGGCCCGTGGCCCCGCCGTCAGTCCCGGGGCAGCAGGCTGCCGAGGGGGCCCAGGTCAAGGTTGAGGTCCTCCGGGCGCACACCGTGCTGCTCGCAGAGTTCCGTCATCCGCTGGTCGAGCAGCATGAGCGTCGTGCCGATCTCATCGGTCTGGTCGTCGGTGAGATCGCCCTGGTCGATGCGGCGCAGCGCCTGGCGTTCCATCAGCTGACGGAGCAGCTCGACCACGGTGAGGACGAGGGTGACGAGGTCGCGCCCCATCTTCTCGGAGTCCAGGTCGACTCGTGAGGTCGTCACAGCGGCCCGCTGTCCGCCCACGGGGCAGGTACGCGTTCGTTGACGGATGACAGCAGGGCATGCAGGGACACCCGCACGAGCGGGACATCGGCGATCGCGATCACCAGGTCACCGCTGACGACGACCCCGGTCGCCAGGACCCGGTCCAGGAGGTCCACCAACGGCACCCCGATGGGCCCGTTCAACGCGCCCGGACTGTCCCACGGAACCACGTCGTGCGTCACGGCTCACACCTCGCCGACGAAGGAGTAGGGGACCCACGGGCCGGAGACCTCGATCTGCGCACCGGTCTGCTCCCGCAAGCTCCTGGCCAGCAGGTCCAGCTCGCCCGACCGGTCCTCGGCGACCAGGTAGGTGGCGTTGAGCACCTGGACCCGGTGGTCACCGGCGGCCCCCTGGCCGTGCGGCCGGAGCCGGCGGGACGCCTTGGCGATCCGGCTCACGTGCGCGTCCACCGCCTCGGCGACGCGCAGGGACTCCTCCTGCCGCTGCTCGCGCTCCGTGCGCAGGTTCCGTTTGCGGTCCAGGTACGCGCGCCCCGCTCCCGGGGCCGGACGGTCCTGGCCGGCCGGTGCGCCGGGCCGCGGTGGGGCGGCGGCCGCGCGGGAGCCCGGCGATGCGGGCGCGTACACCTTCACCCCCCATTCGGCATGGTGCGCCACACGTCTCAGCGCCGTGTGGAAGCGCACCGACTCGGCGTCCAGCGCGTGCCTGGCCCTGTCCGGCCCGTTGTACAGGGTGGCGAGCGGCAGTGGCACCGTGGGCGCCTGTGCGGCGACCGCCGAGACGACCGCGTGGTGGGCGCGCGCGTACCGTTCGAGTTCCGCCTCGTCCGTCAGGCGCTCCTGCCAGGCCTCGTCCGTGAACTCGGCGGACCGGACGCTCTGCACGATCGCGGTGAGCGATCCGAAGGTGAGGGAACGGACGGGTTCCTCCTGGGCGACTCCGGTGACCCCGTCGAGGTCCACGGGCAGCTCGGCCCGGCAGACCGCGTACACGTAGATGGCGTTCGCGTCCGGGGCCTGGGGGCTGCGCTCCGTCATGTGCTTCTGTTCTCCCTGCGTCATCGCCCGGGGGCGGCTGTCTCTTCGGCCTTGGACTCGAGTTCCTTCAGGCGTTGGCGCAGATCGCGGTTCTCCTCCTGGAGGGCGTTGCGCGATGCCTTGGAGCTGAGCGCCGGGTCGGTCTCCCACCAGTCGATCCCGGCCTTCTTCGCGGTGTCCACGGATGCCACGAAGAGGCGGAGACGGATGGTGAGCAGCTCGATGTCGAGGAGGTCGATCTTGATGTCGCCGGCGATCACGATGCCCTTGTCCAGGACGCGCTCAAGGATGTCGGCGAGGTTGGTGGTCTGCGGCCCGGGGACAGGGTGGGTGGCACCCTGCCGGAAGTCGAGGTCAGTCACTGCGAGCCCTTCGCGATCGCTGCTTCGCGGAAGATGCCCGCCTCCTCGGCGGCGCCTCTTCCTCTTCTTCCTCTTCTTCCTCTTCCTCCTCCGGTTCGTCTTCCTCCTCGTCCTCGTCCTCGTCCGTCAGCTCGTCGTCCTCGTCCTCGTCCTCGTCCTCTTCGTCGCCGTCCTCTTCGTCACCGTCCTCTTCGTCCCACTCCTCGTCGCCGTCCTCGCCGTCCTCGTACTCCTCGTCGTCCGGGCCTTCCTCGTCCTCAGCCTCTTCCTCTTCCACGGCCTCTTCGTGGGACACGACGACTTCGCCGTCGCGGATCTCTCCGCGCCACCCGTCCGGCTCCTCCTCGGCGAGGGTGACGTAGCGCTGGAAGTGCTTGAAGTCGAGTCGCACCCGGCGCCCCTGAGCACGCCAGAGGTTTCCCGTCTTCTCGAAGAACCCGGATGGGTAGTACTCCATGACCAGCACGATGCGCGTGAGGGACGGCGTCAGTTCGTGGAAACTCACCGCGCCCCGGGTCGTGCCCTTGGACCCCTCCGACGTCCAGACGATGCGTTCGTCGGGCACCTGCTCCTGGACGGTCGCCTTGAAGCTTCGCGACGACGGCCCCACCTTGACCTTCCAGTCACTGGACGTCTCATCGCTCGTCGAGACGTCCTCCACGCCCTTGGCGAAGCTGCTGAACTGGTCGTACTGGGTCCAGTGGTCATAAGCGGTGCGCAGCGGCACTCCCACGTCGAGCACCTCGACGATGTTCATGGCCTTGCCACCGCTCGCCTTGCGCTTGCCCTTGCCGCCGCCGCCGAAGGCGCCCTTGGCCTTGTCCACGACGTTGTCCTTGACGTCCTTGGCCTTCCCGGAGACGAGCGCCTTCACCGGCGAATCGCCCTTGAGGATGCGGGACCCGATCGCCGGCAGGGAACCGCCGTTCTCAGCGACATCGGTCAGCTGACTCGTGACGTCCGTCAGCTTCTCTCCCGCCTTTTCGGCGAGTTTCTCCACCTGTGTGCTCACGAAGCCGGACAGCTCCTCCCGGAGCCTGTCCATTCCGGAGTCCTGCGCCTCAGGCTCTGCCTTTTCCGTCCTGGCCATGACTCGCTACCTCCGACCACTGGTGCGCTTGGATGCGGCCCGCTTCGCCGACGACGACTTGCCCGCTGCCGTCTTCTTGGCCGGTGCCTTCTTGGCCGGGGACGCCTTCTTGGCCGCGGCCTTCTTCGCCGGGGCGCTCTTCTTCGCAGCGGCCTTCTTCGCGGGCGCGGACCGCTTCGACGCGGCCTTCTTCGCCGGGGCGCTCTTCTTCGCAGCGGCCTTCTTGGCGGGGGCGCTCTTCTTGGCGGGGGCCTTCTTCGCGGGGGCGCTCTTCTTGGCCGCGGCCTTCTTCGCGGGCGCGGACCGCTTCGACGCCGCCTTCTTCGCCGGGGCGCTCTTCTTCGCAGCGGCCTTCTTCGCGGGCGCGGACCGGTGGGAGGCGTGCCTGCCCGGCTTCTTCTCCGGCTCCTCCTCGGCCTCGCTCTCCTCCTCCTCGTCTACCGACTGGTCGTCCTCCTCGTCCTCTTCGTCCTCGTCGGTCTCTTCGTCCTCCTCGTAGGGTTCCTCCTCGTCCGCGTACTCCTCTTCGTCCTCGTACCCCTCGCCTGCGGGCTCGTCCTCGTACTCGTCCTCGTCCTCGTCGTCGTCGTACTCGTCGTCGTACTCGTCGTCCTTGCCCTCGTCCTCGTCCTCGTCCCGCGGGGGTTCGAGGAGACGGGCCGTGCGGTCGCTGATCGTGTCGGCCAGCGAGCTCATGCTGCGATTGGCGGCGGCGGTCATGGCCTTGCGGCCCGCGTCGAGGACCTCGCCGCGGAGCTGATCCTGGAGCTCGGCGAACTGGGGCACCTCTCCGAGGCGGCGCATGCCTTCCGCGGCGAGCTGGCGTGGCTCAAGCCCGAACCGCCGGCCGGCGAGATAGGTGGCGACGGTGAGTGCCAGCCGCCCCTTCTTGGTCCGGCCCAGCACATAGCCACCCACTACGGCGGCCGCGAGGGTCACCTTCGTCTGGTCTTCCATGAGCGCGTCACCTTCGATCGATCTGTGCCGGACCGACCCGTGCGGCGTGCAGCCGGTCAAGCAGGCGTTCCTCTTCTCGTTCGAACTCCTCCAAGGAGATGTCCCCCGCCTCGAGTTCCTGATTGAGCACGGCCAGTTGTGCGCGTAGGACGGCCGGGTCGTGCAACTCACGATCGGCGGCGTCGTTGAGCTTCTCCGCCACCCAGACCACGCCTCGGACGGGAGCGATGGGGAGGGTGAGGAGGCCCGTGATCAGTCCCATGTCACTCCCCGCCCACGGACACGGTCGCGGGGCGTGCCTCGAGGGAGACGAAGCTGTAGCAGGGCAGCGGGCCGGCCAGCCGTAACTCGACATGCTCACGGTGGGCCTGCGCGAAGCGTCGTGCCCCGTCGAGGAAGGAGTCGGCGGCGCCGTGGTCGACGAGGAAGGAGACGTTCAGGGCGCAGCCCGCGACCTCGGGCCCCGCGGCCACCGCGCGCGCCCCGGGCTCCAGCTCGCTCAGCATGCGCCGCCCGGCCGCGGCCGCCCTGCGGGTGAGCGCCGCCGAGATGGCTTCGCCCAGGCGCAGGCTGGCCTCGTAGCCGGGGTGTCGTCGCACGGCTTCGCGGAGCCGGCGTACGTTCCCCTCCTCGGCCACCAGGGTGGCCAGCGCGTCCTGGGCGGGAAGTGCCTTCACGTTGATCTCGATGTGCCCGGCCAGCCGGTCCAGGGTGGCGGCATGTGCGGATTCGGCGGCGGCCAGCTGATTCAGGACCGTCGCCTCGTCCGGCGCGACCATGCCGAACCGCATGGGCAGGACCGGCCCGTCGTCCGCCAGGCGCATCAGCAGGTCCTGGTGCGCCAACAGGTCCCGGCGGCGTGCGCGGAGCTGGGGCGGGGCGTCGCTGATGACCGCGCCGAGCGGACCCTGCCGGATCATCCGAAGGCGTGCGGGAGGGGATCCCACCCCGCCGACGCCCTTCGGGAGCCGTGTTCCGGCCCGCAGGATGGCGTAGACGTACACACCGTCGGCTGTCACGCGTTCGCCTCCGAGCGGCGTCGCCGGCTCTCGCCGCTGCGGGCAGGAGCCCGCCGCTTCCTCGGCCGCTCCTGCGGCTCGTCCTCGTCCTCGTCGCCCGCCCCCACCGCCTTGCGCACGGTGTCGCCCACGGTCTCGGCCGCGCTGCGCACCTTTCGCTTGCCGACGGACTTGGCGACACCGCCACCGAGCAGCTCGGGGATGGTGGTGCTGCCGGAGTCCCGCTCCAGATCGAGCCGGTTGCACGCCTCCGCGAACCGCAGATAGGTGTCCACACTCGCGACGACGATGCGCGCGTCGATCTTCAGGATCTCGATGCCGACCAGTGAGACCCGGATGAAGACGTCGATGACCATGCCACGATCAAGAATCAGTTCCAGCACGTCGTACAAGGTGCCGGCGCGAGGGGGACAGGCCACTACTTCGTCGGAGTAGGTGGTCGCGGTCATGGAATGTCCTTCCAGCAGGGGAGCGGAGACGGATCACTCGTCGGCTGCACCACGTCGGTAGCGCCGGACCCTGCGGTATTCCAGGAGTTCACCGGCCCGATCGAGCTGCACCTCGTAGGAGGCGAGGAGGCTCGTGGTGTCGGGAATCCGTGGGACCTCCAGGACATCCACCACCACGCACCAGCCGTCGTCGGAACGCCGGACGGCGGACACACCCTCTGTGGGGTGGCCGATCAGCCTCTCCAGGCTCTGGCAGGCAGCGTTGGCCGCATGCTCCGGACCCCGCGCGGATTTCGCACGGCGGGCGGTCGCCGTCTTTGTGCTCCCGGCGGATTTGCGACGCTCTTCTGCCATATGGCCAGTCTGGTCACTCCCGCCGACTACGCATCTTGAGCGACGCCATCGGAGCGGTCACGGCCCCGCGCGACAGGGTGAGAACCCGGCCGCGCCCAGGCCCGGCGGGGCGCCCGCTCCGGGGCCCGGCACAGCGAGAAGGCACCCGCCCAGGTGAGTGGGCGGGTGCCCGCCGCTTCGCGCTGCCCGGTCACGCTCCGCGTTGTTCGACCGCGTACGCTTCACGCGGGTTCCGAACGCCGTACGACCCGCCGTGCCGCACCGCCGCCGGCCGCAGGCCGTCGAACAGGTGATCTCCCCCGCTTCCGGGTGGGGTAATGTTGATGGCTGCGAAGGGGAGTAGCCCCGCAAACCGGTCGTCGACACACTGGAACCTCCGGGTTCCCGGTGGCCGGGTCCGTGGATTTCCGCGGACGGGCGAGACCTTCGGTCAGGTATGACGCACCCACGCCCCGTGGGTGCCGCCGTCATGCCGGGCCGAGTGGTCCTCCGAAAAGCCCGAGTGGCACTTCGCGGAAGATCCGGGGCCCGGCTCTTACAGAAAGCCACCCGGAATGCATCTCGACCCCCTGGCGATCCTCACCGCTTTCGGGCTGATCTTCCTCGCGGAGCTCCCCGACAAGACGATGTTCGCGTCGCTGGCCATGGGCACGCGCATGCGCCCGCTCTACGTCTGGTTCGGTACGTCGTCCGCGTTCATCGTCCATGTCGCCATCGCGGTCGGGGCGGGTGGCCTGCTCGGGCTGCTGCCCGACTGGATCGTCAAGCTCGTCTCGGCCCTGCTGTTCGCGTTCGGGGCGTTCATGCTCCTGCGGGCCGGCGGGGGCGACGACGAGGACGAGGACACCCCGAAGACCGTGACCGGTTTCTGGCCGGTGTACTCGACCGCGTTCATGGCGGTGTTCATCAGTGAGTGGGGCGACCTCACCCAGATCACCACGGCCAACCTGGCGGCGAGCAACGGCGCCTGGTCCACCGCGATCGGGTCCGCCGCGGCCCTGATGTCCGTATCCGCGCTGGCGCTGCTCGCCGGCCGGTTCATCGCCAAGCGCGTACCGCTCAAGACGGTCCAGCGCGTCGGTGGGCTGTGCATGCTGGGGCTGGCGATCTGGACGGTCATCGAGATCTTCACCGGCTGACCCGGCCGCGACAGGACCATCACCGGTGGGGGCTCCGCGCGTGCGCGGGGCCCCCACCGGATTCAGAAGAGCGAAGGGGCGGCGTCCTGCGTGCCGTTCTCGAAGGCCAGCAGCCGCTGTTTGCGGTCGAGTCCGCCGCCGTAGCCGGTGAGGCTCCCCGACGCCCCGATGACCCGGTGGCAGGGCACGATGATGCCGACCGGGTTCTTGCCGTTGGCCAGCCCCACCGCACGTGAGGCGCCGGGCTTGCCGAGGTTCTCGGCCAGTTCGCCGTACGAACGTGTCTCGCCGTACGGAATCCGCTGGAGCTCCGCCCAGACGCTGCGCTGGAACGGGGTGCCGTAGAGGTTCAGCGGGAGGTCGAACTCCCGGCGCTCACCGGCGAAGTAGGCGTCCAGCTGCCGGATCGTCTCGGCGAACGGGCCGGGGTCGGGCGTACCGAAGGTCTCCTCGGGCGGGCGGTGGCGCTGAGCGGTCATGTAGAGGCCGGCGAGGACTCCGTCGGTGGCGACGAGGGTGAGCAGGCCGTAGGGGCTGTCGATCACGGTGTGCCGCCGGGTGGCGGCGATGGTGGCGCGTGCTGTGGTCACGATGGGCTTCCCTGTGCCGGAAGGTGGTTGATGGGGTGGTCGTCGACGGTCCACAGGTACTGGACCGCGTAGGCCCGCCAGGGCCGCCAGGCCGCCGCGCGGGCGGTGAGGGCGGCCGGTGTCGAGGGCAGGCCGAGCGCCTGGGCGGAGCGCCGGATGCCGAGGTCGGTCGGCAGGAAGGCGTCCGGATCGCCGAGCGCCCGCATGGCGATGACCTCGACCGTCCAGGGCCCGAAACCGGGCAGGGCGCCCAGTTCGGCCCGCACCTTGTCCCAGTCGGTGTCGGTGCCGAGCCGCAACGAACCGTCCGCCAAGGCCCCGACGAGGGTGGTGAGCGTCCGGCGGCGGCTGCGCGGCAGGGCCAGCTGCCCGGGGTCGAGTCCGGCGAGCGCCGCGGGGGCCGGGAACAGGTGGGTGAGACCGCCCTCCTGGTCGTCGACCGGCATGCCGTGCGCGGTGACCAGCCGGGCCGCGTGGGTGCGGGCCGCGGCGGTCGACACCTGCTGGCCGAGCACGGCCCGGACGGCGAACTCCGCGCCGTCGACCGTTCTCGGCACCCGCCGCCCCGGCGCCGCGCCGACCAGCGGGGCGAGCAGCGGGTCGGCGCGCAGTTGTTCGTCGACCGCGACCGGGTCGGCGTCGAGGTCGAGCAGCCAGCGGCAGCGGCTGATGGCCCGGGTGAGGTCGCGCGGGTCGGTGAGCGAGAGCCGGCAGGCGATGTGGTCGGGGTGCGGGGTGAGGGCGACGATGCCGTGGCCGTGGGGCAGGTCGAGCGTGCGGCGGTAGGCGCCGTCGCGCCACTCCTCCACGCCCGGGACGGCCGTCGCGGCGAGGTGTCCGAAGAGGTTGCTGGGGTTGAGCGGTGCGCGGTAGGGCAGTCGCAGCGCTATCACGCCGGGCGTGGCCGGGGGTCTCACCGGCCGGTTGGCACGGCTGCGCAGCTCGCCCGGGGCGAGGGCGAAGACTTCGCGGACGGTGTCGTTGAAGGTGCGGATCGAGGAGAACCCTGCCGCGAACGCCACCTCGGCCATGGGCAGCCCGGTGGTCTCGATGAGCACCCTCGCGGTCTGTGCCCGCTGCGCCCTGGCCAGGGCCAGCGGCCCCGCTCCCAGCTCCGCGAGCAGCTGCCGCTCGATCTGGCGGGCCGAGTACCCGAGCCGGGTGGCCAGTCCGGTCACCCCCTCCCGGTCGACGACCCCGTCCCGGATGAGCCGCATCGCACGGGCGACCGAGTCGGCGCGGGCGTTCCATTCGGGCGACCCCGGGCTGGTGTCCGGCCGGCACCGCTTGCAGGCTCGGAACCCGGCCTGCTGGCAGGCGGCCGAGCTCGGGTAGAAGGTCATGTTCTCGACCTTGGGCGGCACGACGGGACAGCTCGGCCGGCAGTAGATCCTGGTGGTCAGGACCGCCGTGAAGAACCAGCCGTCGAAGCGGGAGTCCTTGGACCGGACGGCCCGCACGCAGCGCTCGGTGTCGGTGTGCATGGTTCAAGGATGGGGCACCGGGGCGGGCGGAGCTGGCGGGAATCCGACATCAGCCTCGAGCTGCCTGCACCGCCCCGCGCCGCCCTGCCCCGCCGCCGCGCGCCTTCCTCCCCTCGCCCCGTTGCGTACTTCGCACGAGAATGGAACGGGGCGACCGCGGTGAGCGACGAGAAGGAGGCCCGAAGATGACGGACGCACAGGCGGCACCGCTCTGCTCCCACCTGGACCAGGTGCGGCGAGTCGCCCCGGACAGTGCCGACTCCTGCACGGAGTGTGTCGCCAAGGGCGACACCTGGGTTCATCTGCGCGTGTGCCCCACCTGCGGGCACGTCGGCTGCTGCGACTCCTCCCGCAACAAGCACGCCACCGCCCACCACTCCGCCACCGGGCACCCGCTCATCCGCTCCTACGAGCCGGGCGAGACCTGGTGGTGGTGTTACGAGGACGAGCTGACCTTCGACGTCGAGGGAGCCGGACCGGCCCGGACCGCCTGAGGGCGGGCGGCGGGAGGGCCGCTCAGTAGACGTCGCGGACGTAGCGCTTGTCGGCGGCGAGCTGCTTGACGTACAGGGCAGCCGCGTCGTCGTCGAGGCCGCCGTGGGCGACGGCGATGTCACGCAGCGCCCGGTCGACGTCCTTGGCCATACGCGCGGCGTCGCCGCAGACGTGGAAGTGGGCGCCGTCCCGGAGCCAGGACCAGAGCCGGGCGCCGTGCTCCCGCATCCGGTCCTGGACGTAGACCTTGGCGCGCTGGTCGCGCGAGAAGGCGGTGTCCAGGCGGGTGAGAGTGCCGTCGGCGAGGTACTCCGTCAGCTCCTGCTCGTAGTAGAAGTCGGTGGCCCGGCGCTGTTCTCCGAAGAAGAGCCAGTTGGGGCCGCGGTGGCGGCGGGCCCGGCGCTCCTGCAGGAAGCCGATGAACGGGGCGACGCCGGTCCCCGGGCCGACCATCACCAGCGGTGTGTCGGGGTCCGCCGGTGGCCGGAAGTGCGGGGCGCGCCGCACGGTGACGGATACCGGGGCGTCGGGGGCCGCGTCCGCGAGGAAGGGCGAGCACACCCCGCCCCGGGGGCGGCCGCGCGGGTTCTCGTACCGGACGACGGAGACGGTCAGGGACACCTGGTGGGGGTCGGTGAGCGGGCTGGACGATATCGAGTACAGGCGGGGCTGCAGCCGTTTGAGGGTGCCGGCCCATTCCTGCGGTGAGGCGCGGACGGGGTACTCGGCCAGGACGTCCACGGCCTGGCGGCCCCAGGACCAGCGGGCGAGTTCGCCCTTGTTGTCGGGGCGCAGCATCTTCTTCAGGACCCGGTCGCCGGTGCGTTCGGTGATGAACCCGAGCAGCGCGGGGGTGAGCGCGGTGATGTCGAGATGGCGGTGCAGCGCGTCGGCCAGCCGGATCCCGGCGAACCCAGCGACATCGACGGGGGCGTCGACGTCGAGACCGGTGACGGCCATCCATTCCGTCACCAGGCCGGTGCTGTTGACGGGGTGCACGGCGAGCGCGTCCCCGGCCTCGTAGGCGAGGGGGCCGTCGGCGCCTCGGGTGTCGAAGGTGAACCGGCGGACCTCCTTGCCCGCGCCGGGGAGGCTGAGGAGCCGGTTCCCGACCAGCCGGGCCGCGACGGGAAGCGGCTTGGCGCCGCGCGCGGGCGCGGCGGCTGGTGCGGTGACGGGTACGGGCACGGGGGCCGGAGCGGGGGCCGCAGTCGCGGGCGCCGGTGGCGCGGTGAGGCCGGTGAGGACCTGGTCCAGCCAGCTCAGCGCGGAGGGCTCGTAGTCGGGTTCGCAGTCGGTGCGCGGGGCCAGCCGGACCGCGCCCAGCTCGTCCAGGCGCTGGTCGAGGCGTCGCCCGTGGCCGCAGAAGTCGTCGTACGAGGAGTCTCCGAGGGCCAGGACCGCGTACCGCCTGCCGTCCAGGGGCGGGGTGTCGGCGGCGGTCAGGGCCTCCCAGAACCCGGACCCGTTGTCGGGCGCGTCGCCGTCACCGAAGGTGCTGGTGATCAGCAGGAGGTCGGCGGCGGCCGGGAGGGCCCTCGGGTCGGCGTCAGCCATGCCGACGAGCCGGGCGCGGTGCCCGGTCGCGGTCAGCCGGTCGGTGGCGGCCGTGGCGAACTCCTCGGCGTTGCCGGTCTGCGAGGCCCACAGCACGACCACCTCGCGGCCACCGGAGGGGTCAGCCGGCGCAGGTTCGTCCGAGGGCTGCGGGGCGCGTGAGTACATCCCGGCGAGGACACCGTTCACCCACCGCGCGTGGTCCCCATTGAACGGCGCACCGGCCGGCAGCACCGGAACGCCCGGGGCGCCCGACGGAAGGTCGGCGAGGAATCCGACCAGGTACTGGCGTTCGTGCTCCGCGAGGACCGGCGACGGTGTGTCCTCCAGCCCGAACACGGCCCCGGCACTTGCGCCCGCACCCGCGACGGGCCCCGGGACGGCCGGCAGCGGCCGCCCGGGTTCGGTGACGGGGGCGGCGCCCGGCGCCGGAGCGAGGCCGGGCGCGGCGGCGGCCTTCGCGAGCGTCACCGCGCACATCTTGAACTCCGGCTGGAAGGAGACCGGGTCCACCGCGTCGCTGGTCACGGCGTTGACGCAGCGGTACTCACCGAACAGGTCGTTCCAGTGGAAGGGCGCGAAGCAGCAGCCCGGCCGCACCCGGTCCGTGACGACGGCCGGGAGTACGGCCCGGCCCCGCCGGGAGGCGACCTCGACCGAGTCCCCCGCGACGATCCCGAGCCGTCCCGCGTCCTCGGGGTGCAGCTCGACGAACGGCGCCGGGTCGAGCCGGTTGAGCTGGGCGACCTTCCCGGTCTTGGTGAGGGTGTGCCACTGGTGCTGAAGGCGGCCGGTGTTGAGAACGAACGGGTAGTCGTCGTCCGGCATCTCGGCGGCCGGGACGTGCGGACGCGCGAAGAAGACGGCCCGCCCGCTCGCGGTCGGGAACACCGGGCCGCCGTCCTGTCCGAGGTAGCGGATCGGGTTGCGGTCGGGGCCGTCGGCCGTCGGGGCGGGCCACTGCACGGGCGTGGCCCGCAGCCGCTCGTAGCTGACCCCGCGCAGGTCGTAGCCGGTGCGTGGGTTCGCGGCGCGCTTGATCTCCTCGAAGACCTCCTCGGCGCTGCGGTAGCCGAAGGCGTCGGCGTAGCCCATCTCGCAGGCGATCCGCGCGATGATCCGCCAGTCGGCGAGGGCCTCACCGGGCGGGTCGACGGCCGGGCGGGCGAGGGTGAGGTTGCGCTCGCTGTTGATCATGACGCCCTCGCTCTCGCTCCACAGCGCGCCGGGCAGGACGACATCGGCGTAGGCGTTGGTCTCGGTCTCCGCGAACACGTCCTGGGTGATGACGAGTTCGGCCGCCTCCAGGGCCTCGATGACGGTCCGGCGGTTGGCGACCGAGGCGACGGGGTTGGTGCAGATGATCCAGCAGGCCTTGATCTCGCCCGCCGCCATCCGCCGGAACATGTCGACGGTGCCCTCGCCCGATCCGTCCTTGCGCACGGTGCCGGGTGCCAGGCCCCAGAGTTCGTCGGCGAAGGCGCGGTCCTCGTCCACGAGGACCGAGCGCTGTCCCGGCAGGCCGGGTCCCATGTAGCCCATCTCGCGGCCGCCCATGGCGTTGGGCTGGCCGGTGAGCGAGAACGGTCCGCTGCCCGGCCGGCAGATCGCCCCGGTGGCCAGATGCAGGTTGATCAGCGCGTTGGTGTTCCAGGTGCCGTGCGTGGACTGGTTCAGCCCCATCGTCCAGCAGCTCATCCACTCCCCCGCGCCGCCGATCCACTGGGCCGCCTGCCGGATGTCGGCCTCGGGGATGCCGGTGATCTCCGCGACGGCGGCGGGGTGGTAGTCCGCCAGGAACTCCGGCATGTCCTCCCAGCCCTCGGTGCGCTCGGCGATGAACGCGGCGTCCGTGTGCCCGTTCTCGTGGAGGAGGTGCAGCAGGCCGTTCAGGAGGGCGAGGTCGGTGCCGGGTCGGATCCGGAGGAAGAGGCCCGCCTTGTCGGCGGTGGCGGTGCGGCGCGGGTCGACGACGATCAGCCGGGCGCCCGCCTTCACCCGCTCCATCATGCGCAGGAAGAGGATCGGGTGGCAGTCGGCCATGTTGGAGCCGATGACGAGGAAGGTGTCGGCGTGCTCGAAGTCCTGGTACGAGCCGGGCGGGCCGTCGGCGCCGAGGGAGAGCTTGTAGCCGCTGCCCGCACTGGCCATGCACAGGCGGGAGTTGGACTCGATCCGGTTGGTGCGGACGAAGCCCTTGGCGAGTTTGTTGGCGAGGTACTGGGCCTCCAGGCTCATCTGCCCGGACACGTAGAAGGCGACGGCGTCCGGCCCGTGTTCGTCGATGACCGCCCGCAGCCGCCGGGCCGTTTCGGTGATCGCCCCGTCCACGCCGGCCGGTACGGGCTCGGCGCCCCGCTCGGGCCGGACCAGCGCGGTGGTCAGCCGTCCGGGGGCGGCGAGCATGTCGGCGGTCGTCGCGCCCTTGGTGCACAGCCGGCCGGAGTTGGCGGGGTGGGCCCTGTCGCCGGTTGCCTTGAGGACCTTGCGGCGGCCGTCGGGGCCTGAGCCGATGTCGAGCACCATTCCGCAGCCCACCCCGCAGTAGGAGCAGACCGTCCGTACCGTGGTGACGGCGGCCGACGAGCTCTCTGGGGGCACCGGGGGACCTTCCGTGGATCGGATCGTGGTGGTCCCGATAGTACGAACAGCCCATTACGCCGGTGTGACCCGGGCGGATCATGGGCGGTAACGCGCGCCGCACATCCGCCGGCCCGGTGCTGTGAGACGAGAAGGACGTCCTCGGCCCGACGGTTCAGGCGCGGGAGCGCAGCCGGCGCCACACCGCCTTCGCCGCGTGGTGTCCGGACATGCCGTGCACACCGGGTCCGGGCGGGGTCGCGGAGGAGCAGATGAAGACCGCAGGATGCGCTGTCGCGTACGGCACCCGGGCGAGCTTGGGACGGATCACGGTCTGCAGTCCCGCGAAGGCGCCGCAGGCGATGTCCCCGTCCACGTAGTTCGCGTTGCGTGCGGCGATCCGGGGCGGTCCCGCCACACAGCGGGCGAGCACCAGATCACGGAACCCGGGCGCGAAGCGCTCCAGTTGGCGTTCGATGACCTCGGTGGCGTCGCCCTCCCAGCCGGCCGGGACGTGCCCGTACACCCAGAACACCTGCTTGCCCTCGGGGGCGCGGGACGGGTCGACGAGGCTGGGCTGGGCGGTGATCAGGAACGGCACGCTCGGGTCGCGGCCGCCGACCGCCGCGCGCAGGGCGGAGTCGATCTCGCCGGCCGTGGGGCCGATGTGTACCGTACCCGCCCGGCGGGCCTCCTCGGCAGTCCAGGGGACGGGCCCCGACAGGGCGTAGTCGATCTTGAAGCAGGAGGCGCCGTAGCGGTAGCCCCGGTAGGCGTTGCCCAGACCGGCGATCCGGGCCAGCGCGGTCGGCGAGGTGTCGAAGATGTAGGCGCGGGCGGGCGGGAGCTCGTCCAGGCGCTTGACCTCCGTACCGGTGTGGATGACGCCGCTCTGTTCCCGCAGGTACGAGGCGAGGGCGTCGGAGATGGCCTGGGAGCCGCCGCGCGGCACCGGCCAGCCCTTCTCGTGCGCGGCCAGCGCGAAGAGCAGGGCGATTCCGCCGGTGGCGATGCCGCTGGTGGGGGCTATGGCGTGGGCGCCCAGTCCGGCGAAGAGACCGCGCGCCTTCTCGCCGCCGAAGCGGCGGGACAGCAGCGTGGCGGGCTGGATGGCGTCGAGGCCGAAGCGCACCCAGCGGTACGGGTCGCGCGGCAGCCCGTCCCACGGGGTGCGCAGGAAGTCCTCGGCGAGGCTGTCCCAGTGGCCGATGAACGGGGCGACGAGCCTGCGGTAGGCCCCCGCGTCACGCGGCCCGAGCGACATGGCGCTCTCCCCCACCGATGAGGCCAGCACGGCGGCGGACCCGTCCGGGAAGGGGTGGGCCAGGGCCAGCCGGGGCTGGATCCACTCCAGACCGTGCCGGGCGAGCGGCATCGCGTCGAAGGCGGGCGAGCCGATGCCCAGCGGGTGGACCGCCGAGCAGGGGTCGTGCCGGAAGCCGGGGAGGGTGAGCTCCTCGGTACGGGCTCCGCCGCCGACGGTCCGCCCGGCTTCGAAGACCTCCACGGTATGGCCTCGGCGAGCCAGTTCGGCCGCGGCGGTCAGCCCGTTGGGGCCTGCCCCCACGACGACTGCGTCAAGCATCGACGGCACCTTCGGACTCCTTTGTCAGCCGACGGTCGGAGCCCCAGGATATTCACAGGCGCCGGCGGCCCGGGTGCGGGTAGGGTTCCCGCTCGATGACCACACCGAACCCCGCGCGGCCGCCGCGCCCCGTCCCCCGCCCGGCAGCACCCACCGGCCCGCTCGCGGAGGATTCCGGGATGGGCCGGGCGATCGGCGCCATGGCCGGACAGCTCGTCGCCGTACCCGGGATCCACGCCGTCGCACTGGGCGGCAGCCGGGCCCGGGGCACCCACCGGCCCGACTCCGACTGGGACCTGGGCCTCTACTACCGAGGCGTCCCGGACCTGGCCGCGCTGAGCGCACTGGCCCACGAGGTGCAGGGCTCGGCGGTCGAGGTGGCCGGCCCCGGTGGCTGGGGTCCCTGGGTCGACGGCGGGGCCTGGCTGCGGGTGGACGGCACCCCGGTCGACTGGATCCTGCGCGATCTGGACCGGGTCGGGGCGGTCTGGGCCGACTGCCGCCAGGGGCGCTTCGAGGTGGGCGTCCAGCCCGGCCATCCGCTCGGCTTCTGGTCCCCCGCCTATCCGGGCGAGGTCGCGCTCGGGCACGTACTGGCCGATACCCGGGGTGAACTGACGGCGCTTCGGGCTGAGACGCTCGACTACCCCGAGCCGCTGCGCAGGGCCCTGGCCGACGCGGCCTGGGAGGCGGAGTTCTCGGTGGCGTCGGCCCGCAAGTCGGCCCCTTCCGGTGACCGGCTGCACGTGTCGCTCTGCCTGTCCCGGGCGTTCGGCATCCTCGCCCAGTCGCTGCACGCCCACCACCGCACCTGGTGCCTCAACGAGAAGGGCGCGCTGGCAGCGGCCGCCGCGCTGCCGGACACGCCCGCGGACTTCGCGGACCGGGCCGGTGAGGCGCTGCGGGGGCTGGACGCCGCCGCGGTGGAGACGGCCGCCGGAGTCGTGGCCGACGTACGGGCGGTGCTGGCCGGTACGTCCGACGGGGGCTGAGCCGCAGCCCCCGCCCACGCTCAGTCGCGCTGGATGGCCGTGACGCAGCGGGCCAGCAGGCTCCGCAGGGCGTCGCGCTCCTGCGGGGTGAACTCGTCGGCGATCCGGCGCTCGATCCGTACCGCCTGCTCGTCGGCCAGCCGCAGCGTCTCGGTGCCCGCCTCCGTCAGCCGGGTCTCCAGCATCTTCTGGTGCCACGGGTGGACCGACCTGGCGATCAGCCCGCGCTCCTCCAAGTGCTTGAGCACCGCGGCCATGGCCTGCGGGGTGACCAGGCAGACCCGGGCCAGCGCGGCGCCCGACATACCGGGGTGATCTGCGAGGGCGAACAGCGCCGCGTACTGGGCGACGGTGAGGTCGGCGCCCTTCAGCGCGGCGCTCTTGGCTGCCATGAGCGCTTGCTCCGCACGCTTGATGTCCGCGCCGAGACGGTCGCCGGCAGTCATTCCCATACCCGTGAGCGTACAGCCACGGACTTCTGACAGAACATGGATACATGACAACCATGGAATTTGAATCAAGCTCTTGATATAACTCAACCCATGGATACTCAATCCGCACACAGTGGTACGCCCGCCGTCTTCGGCGGAACCGTTCTCGTCACCGGTGCGACCCAGGGGCTCGGCCTGCACCTCGCCCGCGATCTGGCGGCCCGGGGCGCGACGCTGCTCCTGCACGGACGGGACCGGGCGCGGCTCGACAGGGCGGCCGACGAGGTGCGCGCGCTCTCGGCCGGTCGCGGCGGGGTCCGCACCTACCTCGCCGATCTGTCCGACCTGGACCAGGTCAGGTCGATGGCCGAGGCCGTGCGGGCGGCCGAGCCCCGGCTCGATGTGCTGGTCAACAACGCGGTGGCCGGCGGGGGCGCGTCCCCGCTGCTCCGCGAGGTGAGCGCGCAGGGGCATGAACTGCGGTTCGCGGTGAACTATCTGGCGCCCTGCCTGCTGATCGACGAGCTGCTGCCGCTGCTGGCCGCGTCGGCGCCGGCCCGGGTGGTCCAGGTGGCATCGGTGGGGCAGTCACCCGTCGACTTCGACGACGTCATGATGGAGCACGGCTACCAGGGCCTGGAGGCATACTGCCGGAGCAAACTCGCGATGATCATGTCGACGTTCGGCCTCGCCGCCTCGCGGACACCCGGCACCGGGGTCACGTTCAACGCCCTGCACCCGGCCCACCTGATGGACACCCGAGGGGTCCGCGAGCACGGGCTGACCCCGCAGGTCCCCGTCGAGGAGGGGGTACGGCCCACGGTCCGGCTGATCACCGATCCGGCGCTGGCCGGGGTCACCGGCCGCTACTTCGACCGCTTCACCGACGCCGCCGCCCATGAGCAGGCCTACGATCCGCAGGCCCGCGAGCGCCTCGCCGCACTGACCCGCGAGCTGCTGGGAGGCTGAGCGCCCCGCCCCGCGTCAGGCCCCGGCGCGCAGCGCGGCCAGGACGGTGTCGGCCGTGGCCCGGTCACGGGCGGCGGTGAAGGGCAGCTCATTGCCCCCGGCGATGCGGAACGGCGCACCGGAGAGCGTGGCCTGGGCGCCGCCCGCCTCGGTGACCAGGAGCAGCCCGGCCGCGTGGTCCCAGGCGTACTCCCAGTTGAAGGCGGTCGCCTCCAGGTCGCCGCGGGCGACGCCGAGGTATTCGAGGCCGGCCGATCCGCAGGGGCGGGCGTCGATCCCCCCGGTGCGCAGGCCCAGCAGGGCGCGCTTCTGGGCGTCGGTGGTGTAGTCGGGGTGGGACATCGCGACCCGCAGGTCGGCGCCGGGCTCGGGCGAACCGGCCTTCAGGGGAGCGCCGTTGAGCGTCGCTCCCCGGCCCCGTACGGCCACGGCCATCTCGTCCAGGGCGGCGGCGTACGTCCAGGAGGCCAGGATCTCGCCGTGGTGGGCGAGGGCGACCAGGGTGCAGAAGCCGGCTTCGCCCCGGACGAACTGCCGGGTGCCGTCGACCGGGTCGACGATCCAGACGGGTGCCTCGCCGCTCAGCGCCCCGTACACCGCCGGGTCGGCGTGGACGGCCTCCTCGCCGACGACGACCGAGCCGGGCAGGAGCCGGCTCAGGGAGGCGGTGAGGTGTTCCTCGGCCAGCCGGTCCGCGGTGGTCACCAGGTCGTGCGGGCCGTTCTTCTCGACTATCTCGTGCGCGGCGAGCTGCCGGAAGCGCGGCACGATCTCGGCGGCGGCCGCTGCGCGGACCGCCGCCTCGACCTCGGTCAGGTCCCCGGCGAGGAAGTCATCGATCATGCCCCCAGCTAAGCACGCGGGTCCGGGGCGCCGACGACCTGGTCATGACGGGTGGGTGACCGGCCGGGGACGGGGGCGGGTCAGCGGCCGACGGCGTACCCCTGCATTCCGCGCGGGTTGGCGGCCGCGGACAGGATCCCGGTGCGCGGGTCGCGGGCAACCGCGCACATCCGGCCCTCGGACCACGGGTCGCCGACGGTGACGTCATGGCCGCGGCGGCGCAGCCCGGCGACCACCTCCGGGTCCGTGCCCTCCTCGACGGTGACGCTGCCGGGGTGCATCGCGCGCGGGAAGAAGGAGCCGGGGAAGCTGTCGTTGTGCCAGTTCGGGGCGTCGACGGCACCCTGGAGGTCGAGGCCGCCGCGGACCTCGGCGCGCAGGGCGACGGCGAGGAAGAAGTGCAGCTGCCACTGGTCCTGCTGGTCGCCGCCCGGGGTGCCGAACGCCATGACGGGGACGCCGTCGCGCAGGGCGAGGGACGGGGTCAGGGTGGTGCGGGGACGCCGCCCGGGGGTGAGGGAGTTGGGCAGGCCCTCCTCCAGCCAGGCCATCTGGAGGCGGGTGCCGAGCGGGAAGCCGAGTTCGGGGACGACCGGGTTGGACTGGAGCCAGCCGCCGCTGGGCGTCGCGGAGACCATGTTGCCCCAGCGGTCGACGACGTCCACGTGGCAGGTGTCGCCCCGGGTGGCGCCGCCCGGGGTGACGGGCGGCTCGCCGGTGCGGTCCACGGTCTGCGTGGGCTCCCCGGCGCCCTCCTTCGCGACCGTCGGCTCTCCGGCGCCGGCGGCGGCCAGGCCCGTCGCGTCGAAGCCGTCGGCCACGGCGCGGGCGTGCTCGCTCAGGACGGGGGTGCGCCCGTCGGGGCTGCCCGGCCGCAGCTCGCGTGAGGCGTCGTCGGTGATCAGGGCACGGCGGGCGGTGTTGTACGGCTCGGAGAGCAGGGTCGCGAGCGGGACCTCGGCGGCGTCGCCGTACCAGGCCTCGCGGTCGGCCATGGCGAGCTTGCAGCCCTCGATGAGCAGGTGGACGTACTCGGCGGAACCGTAGCGGGGCAGTTCGGCGGGGAGCAGGGCGAGTTGCTGGAGGAAGGCGGGGCCCTGGCTCCAGCCGCCGGCCTTGGCGAGCGTCCAGCCGTTCCAGTCGTAGGTGGCCGGGGCCTCGTACGAGGCGGACCAGCCGGCCAGATCGGCGGCGGTGAGGGTGCCGGTGTGGCGCTCGCCGCTGGTGTCCATGGTGGGTACGGCGGCCTGACGGACCAGGGCGTCCGCTATGAAGCCCTCGCGCCAGATCGTGCGGGCCGCCTCGATCTGCGCGGTGCGGTCCTCGCCGCCGGCCGTCTCGGCCTCCGATATCAGCCGGCGCCAGGTCGCGGCGAGGGCCGGGTTGCGGAAGAGCTCTCCGGACTTCGGGGATTCGCCACCGGGCAGGTACACGGCGGCGGAGGACGGCCATTCGGTCTCGAACAGCTCGCGGACGGTCTCGACGGTCCGGCCCACCCGCTCCACGGGTGCGTGGCCGTCCTCGGCGTAGCCGATGGCGTACCGCAGCACCTCGGCGAGGGTCCTGGTGCCGTGGTCGCGCAGCAGCAGCATCCAGGCGTCGAAGGCGCCCGGTACGGCGGCGGCGAGCGGTCCGGTGCCGGGGACCAGACCGAGGCCGAGCGAGCGGTAGTGGGCGACGGTGGCACCGGCGGGGGCCGGGCCCTGACCGCACAGCACCCGGACCTCGCCGTCCACGGGCGCGAGGATCATCGGCACCTCGCCGGCCGGTCCGTTCAGGTGCGGTTCGACGACGTGCAGGACGAATCCGGCGGCGACGGCGGCGTCGTAGGCGTTGCCGCCGCCCTCCAGGACGGCCATCGCCGACTGCGAGGCCAGCCAGTGGGTCGAGGACACCATGCCGAAGGTGCCCTGGAGGGTCGGTCGGGTGGTGAACATACGGCTCTCACCTCGCTGTTTACGCGCATCGGACGGTCGAACCCGCACTCAGGACCGGGCCCGGGAAGAATCTGGGGAGTTGGGACCGGCACTCTCCTCCGCCCACTCCCCCAGCAGGCTATCGATCGCCCTGCGCCCCTTCTTCCCCGCCTCCAGAACGAGGGATGCGTACGTGTGCCTCAACACATGGAAATCGTCCTCCGGCGCGTTCCCGTACTTCGTTGTCAGTACGCGGCGGAACTTCTTCCGCTCCCTGTCCGATTCAGGGAAGCTCGGCCTTGTCGCCGAGCCGCTCTCCGGCTTTCACCCGCTCGGCCCCGGTCTCACCGGGACGCAGCGATCTGCCAACCTCGCCGCGGTCGCCGAACCAGGGGAACGGGATGCCGTTTGCTTCGCTCGATGTCGATGCCCGCGTAGTCGGACGTCGCGTGCGGTGCATCACTCCACCGGCCCAGCGTGAGCAGCGGGGCCAGTGGGGCGACAGCGGCCTTCACCTGCCAGGTCGAGGTCGCGGGCACAGACGGACTGCGCGACCCCCAAGTGGCCCTGGGTGATCCCGGGGACGGCGATGCGACCGCGGCGCATCCGACCCCTATGCCATCGACCGCTCCGGGCACCGCTTCACGGCCGATAGGCGTACCCGCCTACGACAAGGCGTCCAGGACGACTACTGAGCATCACGTCGATGGATCAGGACGCTGCGCTTCGTGCGAGCTGCGGATACGTTCCGCGCGTTGCCGTATGCGCGCGGTCACTCCACCATGGAGGTCTCATCCGGAGGCTGGCCCGGTCGGCTCCGCGGCCGTGGACAGGAGGGGTTCGGCATATGGCCAGGTACTTCGAGAACGATGCCGGTGAACTTGTCCCCGACGCGCTGTCCGGCTTCGCCCGCGCCCACGCGGACCTCGTGGCGTACGACCCCGGTGACGGGTTCTTCACCGCCCGGCACTCCTCACCGGCCCGCCGGGTGGGGCTGCTGTCGGGTGGCGGCTCGGGGCACGAGCCCCTGCACGCCGGATATGTCGGCGCGGGCATGCTCGATGCCGCCTGCCCCGGGAGGGTCTTCGCCTCTCCGCACAACAGGCAGATCTTCCGGGCGTCGCGCGCGGTTGCGGGGCCGGAGGGTGTCCTGCACATCGTCAAGAACTACACCGGCGACCGAATCAATTTTGGTATCGCGGCCGAACGGCTGGCCGCCGCGGGCATCACCTGCGCACGGGTCCTCATCGACGACGACTTGGCCTCCGACTCCGAGAAGATCGCCGCAGGCCGTCGTGGCACGGGCGCCACCATGCTGGTCGAGAAGGTCCTGGGCGGCGCCGCGGACACCGGGATGGGGCTCGAAGGGCTGGTGGAACTCGGCACCGCCCTCGCGGGCCGGTGCCGGACGCTCGCCGCCGCCTCCGCCGCCCACACCGCACCTGCCACTGGTGAGCCCGCGTTCGAGCTGCTGCCCGGGGAACTCGAGTACGGCGTCGGTATCCACGGCGAGCGCGCCGACCGCACCAGGAGCCAGGGCCGCGTGGGCGCACTGGTGGAGGACATGGCCGGCGCCCTGCTGGACGCGTTGCGCCCCGGGCCCGACGACCCGCTCGTGGCGCTGGTCAACAATCTGGGCGCGGTCACCTCCCTGGAGCTGTACGGCATCTTCGGCGAACTGGGCCGCGTCCTCGACGGCCGGGGTGTGCGGCTGGCACGGCACCTCGTGGGCGACTACGTGACCGCGCTCGATATGCGGGGCTTCTCCCTGACCCTCATGGTTGCCGACCACGAAACGCTGGGCTTCTACGATGCGCCGGTCCGCACTCCGGCGTTGCGATGGTGAGCGGCCCGAGGGCCGTTGCCCCGGCGGCCCGCGACAGGAGCAGGAGGACGGCCCCATGACGACCACTGCCGCTTTCGACGGGACACAGACCCGCGACTGGATGCGCCACTTCACCGATTCGGTGTACGCCACCGAGGCCGAGCTGACCGCGCTCGACCAGCAGGTGGGGGACGGCGACTTCGGGACCAATCTCGCGACCGGGGTCCGGGCCGCGGGGCTGCTGTTCGACCGTACGGACGAGTCGGCCGGACCTGCGGAGAGCCTTGGCATCATGGCCACCGCCTTCCTCGACGAGATCGGCGGGACCAGCGGACCCCTGTTCGGTCTGCTGTTCCAGTCGCTGAGCAGGGCCGCCGCCGGCTCCGGTCCGGATCTGACGACGGCCGCACTCGCCGATGGCGCCGCCCAGGGCCTCGCCGCCATCCGCCGTGTGGGCGATGCGTCCCCCGGCGACAAGACCCTGGTCGACGCGCTGGATCCGGCCGTGACCGCACTGCGGGAGGCGGGGACCGCGCCGCCCGCGACCGCGCTGGCCGCGGCGGCGGACGGCGCCTGGCAGGGCGTACGGGGCACCGCGTCCCTGTCGGCACGCATGGGCCGGGCCAGTTACCTCGGTGACCGGGCGACAGGCATTCCCGATCCCGGAGCTGTGGGCATAGCCCTGTTCTTCGCGTCCGCAGCCGGTCCCGTAACCGCCCTGGGGCGTCATCTTCGGCCCACCGGCTGACCGCGCCGAGAGCGAGCGGGGCGCTCTACTCCCCGATCCGGCTGCGGGCCCAGCGCACCAGCTCCCGGTCGGCGAGGCTCTCGACCCACAGGTCCGCCTGCTCCGCCTGGGGACCTGGCGGGCAGGGCCCGAGGCCGAGGACGCGCAGGCCTGCCCGGCGAGCGGACTCCATGCCCGTGAGCGAGTCCTCCACGGCCAGAGCTTCCTCCGGTGGAACACCGCAGAGGCCGACGGCCGCGCTGTAGACATCGGGCTCCGGCTTGGGCCGTACGTCCTCGCCGGCAACCACGACGTGGCTGAAGGCGTCGAGGAGTCCGGCCCGGTCGAGGCACGATTCCACCGTCGCCCGGGGGCAGTTGCTGGCCACCGCCAGGGGGAGATGCCGAGCGGCCAGCCGGACCAGGGCGGCGGCTCCCGGCATCGTGACGGGGTCCTCGTCGACCAGCGCCGTGAAGGTGGTGAGGAGTGTGGCCGCCATGTCGCCCGCGAGGTCCGGCTTCCCGGTCTCATCGGCCATGAGCGCGCCGCACTCGGTGTAGTGCATGCCGTGGGCGCGGTCGGCGAACCCGGCCGGAGGCTTGAGGCCGAAGACCCGGAAGGTAGCGTTCCGGGCCTCCTGCCAGTGTCGTTCCGTGTCCATCAGGGTCCCGTCGCAATCGAAGACGATGGCCGACGGGGACCAGGCAAGGATGTTGCGAGCTGTCATATGACTGCCGTTCTCGGAGAATGCGCCGACCGTTTCGGTGCAGGGGTACACGGGTGGCAGAGAGGTGCCGAGACGCGGGTGACGAATCCGCAGCGATGAGGGAACCTCACGAATGGGCACGGCTACTGCGACCGCGTGCACGTTTACTGAGCGCGTCATGGCCGACGCGGATCGTCGCTTTCGGCTTGAGCCGAAAACATCGTGACGGTTACGTTATTTCGCCCTGTCCGGTTTCCGCAATCACCAATTCGAGTGCATGGAATTGATCCGGTCGCCGGCCATCGGGGAGCGCGAACAGGCCGGGGGAAGGAGCGGAGGCACCCCGAGCCGGAGCAACACCCCTAGTGAGCGGCGTGCACCCGACACAGGACGCAGCGAGGGTCACAGCGGCGCCCCTCACGCGAAGAACCTCTCCCCGACCGGGCGACGGATTGCGTGAAAGTGCGCCCGCACGCACACGACTGACGAATAATAAGATCTTCGCGCGATGCGACTGCACCCTCCACAGAGGGGGCCTGCATTCCCTTGCCGTAGCGATGGAACATTCGAGCGAAGGTGGAACACGCATGCAGGACAGAGCCCGAGAAACCCGCAAGGCACTACTGGAGTCGGCAGCACATCTATTTGCCGAACGAGGGTACGTGGGAACGAGCGTAAATGACATAAGCGATCACTCCGGAAAAACCAGCGGTGCAATCTATTTCCATTACTCGAGCAAGGAAAAGCTGGCCCTGGCGGTGGCCCGTGCACAGTTCGCCACCTGGCCGCAGCTCGCCGCCCCCTACACCGCGCCGGGAATCCCCCCGCTGGAGAAGCTGGTCGTCCTGAGCCTCGGTGTCGCACGCTCCCTCAGCGAGGACGTCGTGGCGCGCGCGGGCGCCCGGCTGTGGGCGGAGCGACGGGGTATCGACGCAGTTGTGCCCACGCCGTTCGAAGCCTGGTCCCTGGCTGCTACCCGGCTTCTCGCCCAGGCCCGCACGCGGGGCGAGCTCGCGGCCGAGGTGAAGCCGTCGGCCGCGGCCGTGACGCTCGTGTGCGCGTTCTTCGGGCTCTGCACACTGACCGACGACCTGCCGGGCGGGCGGGACTGGGGGGAGCAGTTCGACCAGTGGTGGCTGCTGACGCTCAAGTCCTTGCAGGCGGAACCGGATCCGGCCGGCCTGCTCGCCCGTGCACGGGCGCGGGCGCGGATCTCCGTACGGCCGTAGCACAGGACCCAGCCCACCGGATCCGGCGCGTGCGGCAGCCCGGCCGGGATGACGAGCCTCGCGGAACCTGCCGCTGCCGGTCCTCCTCAGCCCGCTTTCGGGTGCGGCTTGGCGCCCGGCTCCGCTCGACCTGCTGGACGATCTCGTCGGCGAGGGGCGTGGGCGCACATGGCGAGGGTGACCCAACGGGTCCAGGAGGGATAGCGGCGGACCTGGTGCTCATCGAGCGCGGCCAGCCCTTTCTCGCTCTGGAAGGTCTGCTCCACCCGCCATTTGAATCCGGCGGCCTTCACCACGGTGGTCAATGGCACCGAGCCGGTTAAGTAGCAGCGGCCGTAAGCGAGTTAACCGGTCTTGCGGTTGCGACGCATCAGCAACTGGCGGTGGCCCGACTCCGCTTCGGTTACGACGCACGGGGGCGGAGAGCCGTGACAATGGATGACGACCACAGCGCGGCCACAGGTTTCTGACATTCCTCTGACATCACCCAGCGACTCTCTTCTCCCGGCTCCGCGCCGGAAGATCCCGCATTGCCTTCAAGGAGAGAGTCACGCATGGAGATACTCAGCCGCATGCGGCGCACGGCCGCGGTACTCGGTCTGTGTGCGGCACTGGTCGCCGTCCCCGCCGCGGCGTCGGCCGAGCCTGCCGTGCCGAAGACGCCGCGGATACCCGTCGTCACCACGGAACAGATCATGCCGCACCTGCGGGCACTGCAGTCGATCGCGGACCGCACCGGAGGCAACCGCGCCCACGGCACCAAGGGCTTCCAGCAGTCGCTGGCGTACGTGAAGGGCGTGCTGGACAAGGCGGGCTTCCGCACCAGCCTGCGGCCCTTCACCCACGACGGCACCGTTGGACACAACCTCATCGCCGACTGGCCCGGGGGCGACCCGGACCACACCGTGCTCGTCGGCGCGCATCTCGACAGCGTCGAGGCCGGGCCCGGTATGAACGACAACGGCTCCGGCTCGGCCGCCGTGCTCGCCACCGCCGTCGCCATGTCGCGGGCGGGAGTCGCGCCGAAGCGGCATCTGCGGTTCGCGTGGTGGGGAGCGGAGGAGCAGGGCCTGATCGGCTCCAAGGACTACGTGCGCAAGCTCTCCGCCGCCGGACGCAAGAAGATCGACGTCTACCTCAACTTCGACATGACCGGCTCCAGGCACGTGCAGCAGTGGTTCGTCGTCCACGACGACCCCAGGGCCACGGACGCGTTCGAGGCGTACTTCGCGGCCAAGGGGCTGCCCACCTTCGACATCGGCATCGGCGGCTCGGACCACGAGTCGTTCGGCGATGCCGGAATCCCCGTCTCCGGCTTCACCACCGGCATCGGCGACTGCCTCCACGATGCATGCGACCGCATCGACAACGTGGACCCCGGGACCGAGACCGTCAGTACCGACGCCGTTCTCGGCGTGACCTGGCAGCTCGCCACACACTGATCACCGACCACCGCCCCCACGGTCAGGAGCAGGACATATGCGCAGTACGACGAAACGGCACCGATACCCCGCGGTGGTGGGCTTCCTGGCAGGCAGCGTGCTCCTGGCCGTCGCGCCCTCCGCGGCCGGCACCGGCGGCGAGTCCGGTGTGGGAGACCCGTACTTCCCCGACGACGGCAACCCCGGATACGACGTCTCCCACTACGACGTCCGTGTGGCCTACGACCCGGCCCGCCCCCACCACCTCGACGGCGACACCACCGTCACCGCCACGGCCACCGGCGGACTCGACCGCTTCCATCTGGACCTGGAAGGCTTCCAGGTCGGCTCGGTCACTGTCGACGGTGTCCCCGTCAAAAGCTTCACCCGCAGCGGGGCACACGAACTGGTCATCACCCCGGCCGGCCCGATCGCCAAGGGCACGAAGTTCGCCGTCCGCGTCCGCTACTCCGGCAAGCCCGTCGGCGAGAGCTGGCACCGGCTCACCAACGGCGGAGCGAGCGTGACCGGCGAGCCGCATTCCGCCACCGCCTGGTACCCCGCCAACGACCACCCGTCCGACAAGGCGACCTTCCGGCTCACCGCGACGGTCCCCGACACATGGACCGTGATCAGCAACGGCCGCCCCGGCCCGACCACCTCCCCGGCCAAAGGCAGAAAGACCTTCCGCTGGTACGAGGACAAGCCGCTCGCCACCTACCTCAGCACTCTCGCCATCGACAAATTCACGGTTCGCACGTCGAAACTCGCCGATGGCACCCCGGTCATCAACGCCTACAGCCCCGGCGCCGTGATCGACCCGGAGTCCGAGGCACTGCTCCCGGAGATCATCGGCTTCCTGGCCTCGAAGTTCGGCCCGTACCCCTTCTCCTCGGCCGGCGGCATCGTCATCAACGGCGAAGCCGACGAGGGTGGCAACGGCCCCCTCGCGCTCGAGACGCAGAGCCGTCCGACGTACAGCGGAGTGATGTTCGACGCCTCGATGGTGCACGAGTACGCCCATCAGTGGTTCGGCGACAGCGTCTCCTTCTCGGACTGGCGTGACGGCTGCATCGCCGAGTGCGTCGCTCAGTACACCAACCAGCTGTGGGACGAGAAGGACGGCGCCGACCTCGACACCGGCTTCTACGCCGGCATGGTGGAGCAGAGCGAACAGGACCCCGGCTTCTGGAGCGTGAAGCTCTACGACCCGGGCCAGGGCAAGGAGCTGGACCCGGCGCTGTACGACAAGGGGTCGATGATGATGCACGCCCTGCGGCGGACCATCGGGGACGCCGCCTTCTTCGGGACCCTCCGGCAGTGGCAGAAGGAGCACCGCTACGGCAACGCCACCTGGCCCCAGTTCGAAGCACTCGCGAAGAAGATCTCCGGCCGGCCCGACCTCACCGGATTCTTCGACGCCTGGGCACACGGCACCACCGCCCCGAAACGGAAGTACCTGTACCCCGGAAGCCTCGGCCGCCTTCGCTGATCTGCCGCAGAGTGCCGGTCAGCGCAGGGTGGTCGAGGCGGCGACGGGCAGGTGGTCGCTGCCGGTGGCGCGCAGCGTACGGACGTGGTCGGCGGTCGCGGAACGGGCGATGACCTGATCGATCCGAGCCAGTGGGGGGCGACGGCCGGGACGTACTCGGGCATCCCGGTGTGACGGCGGCACGGCTGTCGGACCGACAGACCGCTGACGCTCGCGGCGCCTCCTGCGCCGGCTTCACCGAAGCGCACAAGCCCGGCTTCAGGAAGATCCGAGGTCGTCAAGCGGCAGGTGAGCTCCTCCCCCGCGAACCTGTACACACCTGTACAGGAGGAGCGGATGCCGTGCTTGCCCTGGTTCAGCCTGCGGTGAAGGCTTTCAGGTCATCGTGTCCCCGCCGGTTTCGGTAGTGCGCACCCCGCTGCCGCCAGGTTGAGTTTGTTGCCCGTGGTGAAGCACGCCGGTATGCCGTATGTCTCCTCGGCGTAGCCAATGCCCTTGCGGACGGTGACGGTGCCCTGTTCGTTCACCTCGCAGGGGTTGTCGAGGGTGCATTGTCCACCGCTCTCGTTCGTGGTGTTGTTGATCGCCGTGATCTCTCCCGTCATCGTGTCGATGACGGGAGAGCCTGAAGTGCCGCCGATTACCTGGCACTCCGGGGTGTAGCGGACGGCGTCCTTCCACGTCCACTGGTCCTCCTTCAGACGGTACGCGAACCCGTCGACCGAGCAGGAGTAGACCTTTTTCCAATAGCCGGAGACCACGTTGACCGGATGGCCCTGTACCGGGTGGGCGGCGGACAGCGTCAGCGGGGCAATCCCGCTGGATTGCTGAATCTGGGCGTACGTCTTGGTCAGCCGGTAGAGCGTCACGTCGGTGTCGGTCATCGTCGCGTAGACGACCTGGCTCGCCTTGAGTGTTCCGGCACTGCCCGCCGAGGCGTTGAGCAGCGTGAAGCTGCGGGTCGAGGATTTGCCGGTGATGACCTGGCCTGCACTGGGAAAGCCGGTTTCGAGGCAGTGACCGTTCGTCATGACCAGGGCAGGGTCCGCCGGCTGCGAGTTCGGCATGCGGACCAGGGAGCCCGAACAGTTACTGAGTGCGACCGTGCCGGCGAAGGAGGCGGCCCGAGTTCCTGCGTGGGTCGCCGTTCCCGCATCGGGTCGTGTGCCCGGCGTCGCGACGCCGGAGGCGGCCTGGCCGCCCCCGGCCGGGGCGGCGGTGGCAGTGGCCGTGGTTCCGGCCAGGGCAGCTGCGCCGAAGGTGAGCGTGGCCAGAGTGGCGAGGAGAGGCTTGCGCATGGTGGATCCTCTCGGGTGGGGCCGGGAGCCGACCGGCACCCGGACGGCAAAGAGTCGAGGCATTGTCCGTGCACCGACAACGAGCCCGCTACCCCACCGCTCCTCTCTGGCGCTTTTCGCACTGTTGACAACTGCCCTGTCCGGCACCGCCGAGAAGGCTGTCCAGAGCGGCGAGCACTCCGGTCTCCAGCAGGCGTACAACAATGGCGCCAGCTCCAGCAGCGACTCGTAGATCACGTGATCCGACTGCGTACGCGGCGGGTACGAGACCGAGTCGCACTTTTGCCCCGTGTACCGGTGGAACGTCCGCCACGCTGGGCCGTGTACAGCAACTCCACCGGCGCCGGTTTCCAGGCGAGGCTCTCGCGGACCTCGTCCTCGACAACTGGACACACACCCCTGCATCCACCATCCGCCCCCAGCGCCCGTGTAACTGTCCTTGATCCACAGGACAGTTACATGCGCACTGGAGCGCGAACGATTATGCGTACCACTCGACAGAGCACCGCAGTGGCGCGGTTCATGGTGGCCCGCTGACCCCGGCCTCGCGCCAGAGATTGTTCTTGCCGGTCGCCGACAGGACCGCCGCCCGGATATCGGGGCGCCACTCCTTGCGCGCGAGCGCCGGCCGGCCCGAACATCGACGTACCGGAGGGCCGGCATTCCAGGCCGCCAGCTGTCGCAGGATGCGGGATGATCGGCAGCATGATCACCACTTCCCGACGTTCCGTCCTGACCGTCCTCGCCGCCGCCGGCCTCGGCACCGCGCTCCCCGCCACGCTCGGTGCCGCGCCCGCGTCCGCCGCAACCGACCTGTACAGCTCCAACACGGACCTCTACCAGAAGCTCGCCGGACGCGAGGGCATCGACTTCGCGCGCCGCTACCAGCGCCACGCGTACATCGACAACGACCAGGCCACGAGACCGGGTTCGTACGCCCGGACCGCGATCCTCGCCCTGCACGGCGGCGGCATCGAGGTCGGCACCTCCGAACTGTGCCTGGGCATAGCCGGCTACACCCCGAAGGACCTCACACCCCACTACGGGACCGGGGCGCCGCTCCACGACTACTGGATGTTCGAGGGCATGAGAACCAGCGGGGGCAACTCCGAGCTGCATGTCACGTCCACCCACTGCGACGACCGCGTGGCACTCTCGCTCGCGGCCGGTGCCCTCAACGCCGTGAGCGTCCACGGCTGTACGGCCGCCCAGGCGGGCGCCCCCGCGTCCCGCCCCGAGGCGGTGGTGATCGGTGGCCTCAACAGCGTCCTGCGCCAGTACCTCGGCGAGGCCCTGCGCGCGGCGGGCGTCCAGACGATCGAGGGCTCCGCCGACGGCGACATCGACGGGGTCCACCCCAGCAACATCTGCAACCGTACCCTGCTCGGCATGGGCGCCCAGCTGGAGCTGACGACGGAGTTGCGGGTGAGCATGTTCGGCACCAACACCCTCAAGGGCAGGGCTGGTTCGGTCAACGCGGAGTTCTGGAAGTTCACGGACGCGGTGCGGGCGGCGGTGGCCCGCATGGAGGCGGATCCGTCCCAGGCCGTCCTCTGAGCGCACCCGGCGCCTCGAGGTGGACGAGCACGACGGAAGCGCGGCCGCCAGGGGCGCCTGAAAGTGAGCCAGAACCAGCACTCGTGATCAGAGCCACCGAAGCGACCTGGCCGCGAGCCCGGCGAGCCCGGTGCTGGAGCTTCGCCGACGTCGATACCTCCTCCCGGGACCACAGCGTCTGCGACGCCACCAAGTGGGCGGAAGGCCGGATCACCATCTGCGACAACGACCCCCAGCTGCCCCTGGTGCACCCCAACGCCCTCGGCCAACGCAACGCCGCCGACCACGTCGAACGCGCGATGCTCAACGCCATCAGCTGGAGCTGACCCCACCGCACCCCCACGGGGCACACCCGCAGCGAACCGGCCCCCGGCATTCAGCCGAGGGCCGGTTCCGCGTTCCAGGTCGACCCCAGATCCGGCCCCTCACGTCTGGGAGACAGGATCAAGGGCGAGCCGCTGGCCTCCACGCCCCGTCGTCAAGTGGTGTGCACCGTCACCCCGCCGTGCAGCCCTGCCTGACCGGGGGCCTCGCCGACTGAAACGGGCCTGCGGCGCGGGGGCGCGCCCGTCACACACGGCAGAGGCGCGTTCGGGCCCGATCAGTGCCGACCGCGGCTGCGGCGGCGCTCGGCCGCGGTGGGTGTCAGGTCCCGCAACCGGTCGCGGACCGCGCGGCCGCAGGCCCTGTTCAACTGTCGTCACTTCACGTGGCGTCCGGTTCCGCCTCGCCGCCGTGATCTCGGCTTTCGGAGTCCTCCTGTCCGGAGCAAACCAATCGCCCCCACGTCGATGCTCCCGTATGGTTCGCGGGTTGTCGTGGCGGAGAGGCGGATCGGAACGTGGCACCCAGGGCAGTGAAGCGGGAGCAGTTGGGGAGTGCAGCGCGGGCCGCGCTGGGCGGCGGTCGGCGACTGGAGACGGTCGAGCGGGTCGCGGGCGGCAGCAAGAAGGGCGTGTACCGCCTGGTGATGGACGACGCGACGACAGCGATCGCCTACCTATGGGACGGCGCCGAGAACTACTGGCCGGCAGCCGAGGGCGACGACGACCTCACCGACCCGTTCTCGCCCGGTCTCGGGCTCGATCTATTCCAGGCCGCGCACGCCCGGCTGGACGCGCTCGGCGTTCGCGTTCCAGCAGTCCGGCTCGTCGATCGCGACGGTACTCATTGCCCGGCCGACCTTGCGATCGTCGAGGACCTTCCGGGTGAGAGCCTGCAGGAGTTGCTCGCGCGGGATCCAGGTGCTGCTGCTCCGGTTATGGCGCGGCTCGCGGAGTCGCTGGAGGCGATGCGACGTCACCGCGCACCGGCGTACGGCAAAGTGGCAGTGGTCGACGGAGGAGGAACCTCGCGCGTCACGTCGTGCGAGGGAGTAGTTCTCGACCGTGCGCTGCGGGACCTTGCCGAGGCGGCGTCGCGCGATTCGCGGATCGCGGCCGCCCGCGACCGCCTGGAGGAGCGGCTGCTGATCTTGGCGGCGGCGGTGCAACCACGCGCGGAGTACGCGGTCGTGCACGGCGAACTGGGCCCCGACCACGTGCTTGTGGACGAGAGCGGGGACCCCGTGACGATCGACATCGAGGGATTGATGTACTTCGACGTCGAGTGGGAGCACGTGTTTCTGCGAATCCGCCTGCACGATGCCTACCAGCGGCTGGAGGTGGATGGCTTGGACGAGGACCGGCTGGCGCTCTACATGCTCGCGCAGCGTTTGTCTCTGACGGCGGGTCCGCTGCGGCTGCTCGACGGCGATTTCCCTTACCGGGCGTTCATGGCGGGCATCGCCGAGTACAACCTGAAGCAGGCATTGGAACTGGCCCACGCCTGAACTTCCGGGTGTCAACTTGTTCGGCAAGTAACAGGACGAGGTGGGTCGGGGCTGCTTCCCCGGTGGGAAGGCGAGGCGTACATGTCGATGTCCCGGGACAGTCTCATGCTCGAGTGGCACGGGCGCGGCGCAGAGCTTCGGACGCCGCGGCCTGGCGGCGGCGCTGGATGCGGGCCTGCTCGATCGGGGCCGGCGCATCGTCCGGCACGACATCGGGCTCGGGGAATGCCCGGTGGCTGAGCTCGCGCGGCGCCGGGCTCTGCCGTTCCACCGCCTCCGCGATCCCGGGTCCACCCGGGACGGCGCGCTGGCCTCATGGTGCGCGGCGAGCGCGCGGTCGTAGCCCTCCACGCCGTCTCCCTTGTCTTCGCCGGACCGGTGGGCGCGGGCGGAGTCGGGTCTGCTGGGTCGGCTTCGGCCGGACCGGGCGCAGGCGCGGCGCCGGGTTGCAGGATCCGCAGGCGCGCACGACGGTGTGGCCGCCCGCTCCCTTGTTGGCGGCCGCGGGGACCCGGGTCTGTTCCAAGCGGGTCTGCGTGGCCCAGGCCGACGGTTCGGGGCACACGGTGGGCCGGCCAGAGCCCGGGTACTGTGCCACGGCGGCGACGTGCCCGGCGAGTTCGGTAGCAAGGGCAGCGCAGCGCTGGCGCAGCGTCGCGTCGGCGGCCCGGAGCTCCCGGGCCCGTTCGGTGACCAGCGCGCCGATCGCCGCTGCGAGGCCCATCGGCTCGCGCCCGTCGCGCCGCACCGTACGGACCGGCCGCGTCTTCTTCTTCGTTCTTCTTCGCCTTGTGGCTGCTGCCGTTGTTGCGGGCCGCCTCCATCGCGGCCCGCAGCGAGACCCTCGCCAGGTCGACGCCGGACCTCTCGCCGCCGCTCAGGCCTGCCCCCAGGTGGTGAATGTAGGTTCCGGCGAGCCGTGTCCTCTGGAGCTGCAGTGACCTGCACTTTCAGGCCGGATTCCGCGGTCGTGCCAGTGACACAGTCCCGCTTTCGTGTCATTTTCCTCAGCGAACGGAAGAGCCAACGGCCGCTCACTGATGGCGGCTCCAGTCGGCGGACCTCGGCCCGTGACGCCGCAGCCGCTGGTCATTGACCTGAACCTCTAGATGAGGCCAGGCTGTGGCCAGGCGCGAAAGATCGGCATCCTCCGGCAGGGGCACCGAACCCAGCGACTCGTCCGGCTTGAAATGGGCCGGCGTCCCGGTCGTGCCATCGACCTCGACGGGTTCAAGGTCACTCACGGGAACGCCGTGTTCGTAGCGCTGGGTCCAGGCCCCATTGAGGCGACGGTTGGTATGGACTAGGGCGTGTCCTGTAGGTCGGCACGCAGCCATAACACGATGGCGGCGATGATGATTTCTGAGCGGTAGTAGGTGACGCGGGTGGCGATCGCGCGGAACTGTTTGAGTCGGTTGAAGCAGCGCTCGACGACGTTGCGGCCGGTGTAGCGCTCGGGATCGAAGGCGGGTGGGCGTCCGCCGCGGGAGCCCTTGGCTTTGCGGCGGGCGATCTGGTCGCTGCGTTCCGGGCTGGTGAGCGCGATCCCGCGAGCTCAACAATCGACCGGCTCCGCTGATCGACATCCACGCCGTTTGAACAGAGTCCCGATTTCACCCACCTCGCCAGACCGCGCGGGGTTACACCGAGTGACCGGCCTCGAACGTCGAAACGATGCCGCCGACCGCAGATCGGCAGGTCCGATCTGTCCGAGCATCGGTGCCGTTCCCATTCCCGGCTTCCCAGCGTCGTGCGCGCATAACGCTAGGCTGACCGGCAAAAGAGACACTCATTCATGCGATCACGAAAACCACGCGCGATCCTCGCTGCCGCGTTCTTTGCGGCGGTGACTGCGGTGGTGCTCACCAGACGTTACCGGCCGGCGCTCAAGATGACGGGGCTTCGCAACCCGGTACCCGGCCGGCGGTTATGGGTGTCGGCAGGCTGGCCGTCACAGCCGCGTCCACCAGCGGACTCCAGTTGACCGCCAACGAGCGTGAACGCATCTCGAAGTCCATCGCGGCGGTTACCACCGATTCCGATATCGGTGCTGCGCTCACCGTTCGGCGCCGTCGGTCGCCGGCGCGACTGAGCCGTCCACCGCGTGCACCAGAGCCTGGTAGAGCAGATACGGGCCGGCGCCGCTGTAACCCCCCGCCGAACAGGTGCCCGAGGAGAAGTGTCGCCGTTATCATTGACCGGTGACCGGCAACCTTGAGACGTTCCAGGACGAGCTGGCCGCCAGCGGGTTTCCGCCGCTGGTCAACAAGCTGGCCGGGGCCGGCTTCCGGGGCCGGATCGCCACCCGTGACCTCGGGCCGCTGCGGCTGGTCTCCCTCGTTACGCCCGAGAGCGCCTGCATCGGGCGGGAACGCGATGCCTCCGACGGCGAGAACCTGGCGGTCAAGGTGATGACCCGGGGCCGGACGCGGATCGAGCAAGGGCGCGGCGACGCCGAACTCGGGCCGACCGACCTGGTACTGCTCGATCCCACGCGTACGCTCCGGTTCGAGAGCACCGCCGCGGCGCACGTCACCATCCTGGTTCCGCGCCGGGAGCTTCGGATCCGGCCCGCGCAGATCGACCGGCTCATCGGCGTACGCATCGACGGCAGCCGCGGCCCGGGCGCTCTCGTCTCCGTGCTGGCCCGGGAGTCGGCGTGGTCGGTGACCGAGTTCCGCGAGGCGGAGGCGCTGCGGTCGGCGGCGGCCGTCGTCGAGCTGATCGCGGTCGCACTGGAGGCCCGGCTCGGCGACGAACAACCGGCCCCGGACGAGTGGCTGCGGAGCCGGATCGCCGGCTACATCGAGACCCGGCTGGCCGATCCCGATCTGTCCCCGCCCGGCATCGCCGCCACCCACAACATATCCGTACGCCGGCTGCACAAGCTGTTCGAGGACCAGCCGCTCACCGTCGCGGCCCTGGTCCGCCGTCGCCGCCTGGAGCGCTGCCGGGCCGAGCTGACCGGAAGCGGACGTACGGTCACCGCCGTGGCCGCCCGGTGGGGATTCTCCGATCCCACCCATTTCAGCAAGCTCTTCAAGGCGACGTACGGCTACAACGCCCGTGCACTGGTAACCAGCAACCGTGCACAGACGACCAAGACGCGCACAGCCGGCCCGGACAAGGATGGTGGTGACCAAGGCAGGCAATAGCAAGAGGAGAAGTCGTGGCGAAGGTAAACATCGTCCGCCCCGGTGAGGGCGAGATCCTCGGCAGCGGGGCGCAGCAGATCCGCATCCTGGAGAACGGCGAGCACACCGACCATCGGCTGGGGTTCGCCGAGGTCACCATTCCGCCGGGCACCCCGAGCCCGTTGCAGCATCGTCACGCCCAGCATGACGAGGGCTTCTACGTGCTGGCGGGAACTTTCCGGTTCACCGTCGGCGAGGACCAATACGACGCCGGGCCGGGCACCTGGGTCATCGTGCCGACCGGGGCGCCGCACACGTTCGCCAACGTCGGCGACGAGAACGCGGTCATGCTGAACACCTTCACGCCGGACCTGTATGTGCAGTACTTCCGCGACTTCAAGGCCATGATCGATTCCGGGCAGCCGGTCAACGCCGAGACCATGCAACCGCTCTGGAAGAACTACGCCACCGAGATCTCGAACGAATACGCCTCGTGAAGCGCCTTCAATACGACCGCTACGGCGGCCCGGAGGTGATGCGGCTCGCTGAGTTCGAGCCACCACGCCCGGGTCCGGATGAGGTTCTCGTCCGCGTCCGAGCGGCGGCTTCCAACGCGCTGGACTGGAAGATGCGCAACGGCGGGATGAAGCTGATGACCGGCCGCTCCTTTCCCCGGGCGATGGGGCACGACTTCGCCGGAGTCGTCGAGGCGGTCGGCTCCGGCGTCACCCGCCTGAAGGCCGGCGACGCGGTACTCGGCCGGGCTCGGTTCCGGCAGGCGGGGGCGTTCGCCGAGATGGTGACGGCCCCGGAGAAGGCGGTCGTACTCAAACCGGTGGACCTTTCGTACGAGCAGGCCGCCGCGCTGCCGACCGTGGGCGTGACCGCCTACCAGGCCACGGCGGAGGTCCGTCCCGGGCAGGCGGTCTTCGTCAACGGGTGCCTGGGCGGGGTGGGCCGGGCCGCCGTCCAGTTTGCCCGGGCGCGGGGAGCCTCGGTCGCCGGCAGTTGCCGCAACCCTGCGGCTGACGAGGCCCACGAGCTCGGCGTCGAGCCGGTCGTGGGTTTCGGCTTCGACCCGGCCGCCCTCGCTGAACGGTTCGATCTCGTCCTCGACACGCCCGGCATGCTTCCCTTCGCCGCGGCCCGAACGCTGCTGAAGCCCGGCGGAACCATCGTCGACATCGTCCCGACCCCGGCCAAAATGATCAGAAGCGCACTGCCCGGCCCGTTCCGGGCGATGATGGGCCGGCCGGTGGCCGCAGACCTGGAGGAGGTGGCCCGGACCCTGCGCCTGCCCATCGCCCGTACGGTCCCGTTGGCCGAGGCGATTCCCGCCCTGACGGAGCTGGAGCGCGAGCAGCGCCCGAAGGGCGGCAAACTGGTCATCGCCATGGCCGGAAGCTAAGCCGGGCCGAGCTCGGGCGTGCCCTGTAGGTCGGCACACAGCCATCCTTTGTTCCGTGGCCCCGTGGCGTGGATCGCTGCGACTACGGCTTCACCGATCTGGGTCAGTTTCATCGGTGATGCCGAGGTCCATGCGCCCGAGGCCGGCCAGGCGCTGCACCTGGGCGACGAACGCCCGGGTGAGCAGGCGCTGCGCCGACAGCCCGCCGTACCGGTCGATGTGGTCGTGGACGAGCTGGTGGTCGGCGGCGGGGCGGTTGCGCCAGTCCAGGGCCTGCTCCCGGGTGAGGTCCGCGGGGACCAGTTCCTGGTCGTCATCGACGTCCGCGGGCTCCGACTCGGGAACGACGACGACAGTTGCAGGACGCGGCGCGGGGCAGCACGACCGGAGCCACCGGCGCGGCCGGGACCTCGAAGGTCGGCTGCGTGGTGACGGCCTGCTGCTCGCGGGCCTGCTCCCACTGTGGCGGGCCTTGGCACATGCTTCGGCCGTCACGCCCTGGTGCCGCTGCTGCTCGGCGGCCGTACGGCGCTCGATCTCGGACGCGTTCGGCATCCAGGCGTCAACGGCGGCCGCGATCGCGCGGCGCTGGACACGGCGGTCACAGCCGTGTGTGCCGAACCATGTATCGGTCCGAAGCCGCGCACCTACCATGCGGTCTGACAACCCACCGTCAGGGAAGGGGCGAGACGTGGCCGAGCAAGGACGGTTCCGGTGCAGCCTATGCGGACACACCACCGACTGGTTCGATGAGGAGGAGACCCAGGCCGGCGCAGAGGACATCCACTACCACTCGGTCACCAAGCACCCCGAAGAAGTGGCCGCGATCAAAGACATGCCGCCCGGCCTTGCGCGCCAGCGGCGCATTCAGGCGCTCGAAGTATCGGAAGTGCGTGGCAGTTCGAGCGGTGGCGGCAGTGGCGGATGCCTCATGCTGATGCTCGCCACGGTGAGCACCGTCATCGCGGGGCTGTGGACATACCTCGCTGCCTTGTAGGCGCAGGTCTCCCTGAAGCTGCGGCACCGAGCACGATGTGCCGGCGACCGGACCACAGGTCGGCCGCACCTGCCGCGAACTCGTCGGCGGGCCCCTGGACGGCCAACTGATCGAGGTGACCGGCTAGACGGATGAGGAGATCACTACCGGCGCGCACCTGACCACCCCACAGCGGAGGTGCCGTCTCAGGTCCGTGAGATCTCCCCGACCCATGAACCGTGATCATTCACAGCCCATGATCCACTTTCGCTACAGACCCTAGTGCTGTCTCGCCACGTGGGCGAGGGGGTCAGTGAGGCTTGCGGGAGAGGCGCATCACGGCGAGGCGGGGCAACCGGATCGACCTGCCGCGAGCCGCTCTCGCGGAGCGGGGGCAGCCGTGGGGCATGGGGCGGGGAGTGGCCCTGTCAGGCACTGGCCCGGGGTCGTGGCGTGGAGGGCGAGCCGCGCAGTTCTTCATTGATGCGCATGGCTTCTTCGAGCTGGTCTTCGAGGATGACGATGCGGCAGGCCGCTTGGACCGAGTCTCCCTGGTCGACGAGCTCGCGGACCCGGGCCGCGATCTTCAGCTGGTAGCGGGAGTAGCGGCGGTGTCCGCCCTGCGAGCGCAGTGGGGTGATGGCGCGGGCTTCGCCGATGGCGCGGAGGAAGCCGGGTGTGGTGCCGAACATTTCGGCGGCGCGGCCCACGGTGTAGGCGGGGTAGTCGTCGTCATCGAGACGCTCGAAGGAGTCGTCTGCTGTCATGTCATCTCGTTGTGGAACACGCTGGAGGGGCCCTGGTGCCAATGGCACCAGGGCCCCGAAGGAACTGCTTCACCATCTGCCGGCCCTAGAACTGCGCCGGCCTACTGTGTCCGCGCGGCCGCCCCAGAAGCGGGCGGGAACGCGGGGATCGCGAATTGCGTGACCGGAGACCACCTGCCTATCGATGTCCTGCGGTACCCGGGCTCGAGACTTCCGCCCCGGGCGATCCTGATGGCGCCTCAACTCCTCCGTTCTTCCCTCTGAATCAACCATGTGCTGGTACTGCGAACTGCTGATGACGCTCTCCGGCAGCCAGCCCCGTCGCCCGTCATGCATCTGCTCTGGCTTAGAACCCCACTGCCGAACTTCCCGGTACGCGCGCCGCAGTCTGACGCCATTTACCGAGGGACCACTGGTACTGCCGACTGCACCTGCGTACTGCTCGCGGCGGCCCCTGAAAACTACGGGCCACCCGGTCCGGCCGTCAGTCCCGTCACCGTCCTGCATCTGCTCTGGCTCCGGAACTCCACCACCGCACCGACCTGCACTTACATGTACTGCTTCCCGGCAGTTCATCCCTGCCGGGCCTGCTTGATCTCTTGGCTACGGGCAAAACACTAACCCCAGCAACGCCCACATGTCTACTGCCGCCATGACAGGTTTTCTGTGGGGACTGACAGTGAAGTCCTGCGGTCTGCATCGCTTGGGACCAGTCATCACCCTGAGGGTGAGGACTGGTGGAAGCGGGCTGGCACGGCGCAAGCGGCACAACTGATCACAGGTGGGGTGGACGCGTATGAACAGCAAGACGATCACCATCGCCCCGACACTCCCCGCACCGACCGCGGTCCGGGGCGACAGCACAGCCGGCATCAGCCTGGCCCGACACCACAGCCCGAGCCTTCACCGACCACCTCACCCCGGCGTCCGGCCCCGACGTGGCGGACACCTTCGCCCTGGTGGTCTCCGAGCTCGTCACCAACGTCCTGCGCCACGGCTGCGGCCACTACGCCCTGAACTGTCCGCCGGCCCCAGCACAGTGACCGCCACGGTCAGCGACCCGAACCCGGCCCACCCCCGCGAACGCACACCCGGCCTCAACGGCGCCAACTGCGGCTTCCGCCGGCACGTGATCCGCCACCTCACCAACCACCTGACCATCACCCCCGGCCCCGGCCCCGGCCCCGGCAAGACCATCCACGCCCAGCTCCCCCGCTGACGGCGGCCAGTACGACATCGCCCCTCCGGCCTCGGGCCGGGTACCAGCGTCTCTTCCGCACGGAGCAGGTCCTGGGCGCCTTCCGACGAGACCCGCACGGGACTCGACCACCTTGATGTTCCCCGTGCTGATCATCTCCACCCGTCAGGCAAGACCTCCGCATCGCCGCCCCCTCCTCGCGGCTGACCCGCCTGATCAGCATCCGCGGCCTCGACGCCGCCGGTACCGGCCTGACACCGCCGCAGCTCACATCCGGCGCCCCGCGCCCAGTAATCCGCCACAGGCGCAGGGCGGAAGCGACCGGCCAGTCCCGTTCCGGCACCGGAGCTCCGGCATGGCTCCCAGCCTCGTCAAAAGGGGTGGGCGTTGCGGCCGGACCGCGGACCTGGGGTGCGGTCCGGCTCTCCCGGGCGGGCAGAATCCTCGTACCGACAGCTGTGTTCGGCTCAGGTCGAAGGCGTCGGTTGGAGGGAGAGGTAGTAGTCGCCGACCGCAGACAGGTAGTCAGGGTCGGCTGTCTCGCTGTCGGTGGTGAAGCGTGGAGCGGCTTTGATCTCCTCCCTCGGCGGTGCGACTTTCACCGTCTGCGCTTCGGTGTCGATGGCAGTGACGACGCCGGCCGGGATCAGCACGCTCCTGCCGAACTTCCACAAGCCCGTGTCGACCACCAGGTGCTGCATACCGGGCTGGTCCTGTTGACGGTCAACGTGTCCGACGCTTCCGTCAGCGGCCTCCACGGTGAAGCCGGCCAGCGACTGCCCGAACTTGTAGCCGCTGTACTGCCCGTACATCCACACACTGCTCATAGACCCGTCTCCTCATCCTCGCCGGACGAAGCCGGCGCGTTCATCGCCTAGTACGGCTCTTCTTTCCCTGCCATGTGCCGGGCAATCAGGCCCTCCCAGCGGCGGCCGGCGAGCCCGCTGCCAGAAGTCGGCTCCGGTATCCCCGTGCTCGTCGCGGGACTGTAGAACGTTCGGTGCGTCGCCGGGGTACGCCGGCCGGGGCGAGAGCGGGCCATGCGTGCGGCGGCACACCTCTCGACCGAATAGGAAGCCCGTGTCTGCGGTGGGGTAGCTTGCCTCTTCGTGTTCGCCCGAAGAGTTGTGTCACCGGGCACGTACGGGGGCGGGCACGCCGGCGGGAAAGGCACTCCTATGGAAGACCGCGGAATCGACGAGCTGGGTGAGGCACTGGCCGCGGCGGAGGCCGCACCGCCGGTGGAGTCCGTCGACGTCATAGCCGCTTCTCTGCGAAGACAGCTCGGGGCCCGGTCGGTGTCGTTCCTGATCACCGACTTCACCGGCGCCTCCGTCGTCCGCCTAGGCGCCTCGGACGGCATCGACCTGGAGCGTTCAGCAGATCCGATCGCCGTCTCGGGCACGGTATACGACGAGGTGATCCGCACCCAACGGCCACAAGTGGAGACCGTAGAGGGCGGTGCGTGGACGCGGGTGATCGCACCGGTCACCAATCGCGGGGATGCGCTCGGGCTGCTGGAACTCCTTCTGCCCCACCGCCCCAGCCCGGAGACCTTGCTGAGAATCCGCCGGAGCGCCCATGCCCTGTCCTACATCGTCATCGCGAACCGGCCCTTCACCGACCTGTACCAGTGGGGCCGGCGTACCTCCCCGCTGAGTCTGGCCGCCGAGATCCAGCACCGGCTGCTGCCCACGTCGCTGGCCTGCGAGGCAGCCCAGTTCGCGGTCGCCGGGGCCCTGGAGCCGGCCCAGCATGTCGGCGGCGACACCTTCGACTACGTCATAGACCGCGACCACGTCCAGCTGTCCGTCACCGACGCCATGGGACACGACGTGGACGCCGCGCTCCTGGCCACCCTCCTCGTCGGAGCACTGCGCCGCGCCCGCAGGCAGGGGGCTGATCTGGCCGAGCAAGCGCAGAGCGCCGACCAGGCCGTGGCCGAGCACAGCGGCGGCCGCTACGTCACCGGACAGCTGCTGCGGATCGGCCTGCACGACGGCCGAACCGAGTTCATCAACGCCGGCCACCCCTGGCCCCTGCGCCTGCGCGGCGGGAAAGTCGAGGAGATCGCACCAGCCGTCGACATGCCCTTCGGCTTCACAGCACCGCACACCTACACGGTCCAGGAACTGGACCTGCAGGCCGGGGACCGTCTGATCATGCTCACCGACGGAATGCTGGAGCGCAGCGCAGCGGACCTCGATCTGCCGGCCCTCATCGAGAGCACCCAGGACCTGCACCCGCGGGAGGCGGCCCGTGTCCTGATCGAGCACGTCGTTCACGCTCACGACGGGCTCCTGCACGACGACGCCACCGTGATGTGCCTGGACTGGTACGGCACCAAGTCCACCCGTCGCGACGCCGACCACGGGGCTGACCTCGCCGAAGCCTCCCCCACGGCCGGACCGCACACCTCGCCCGCAGAGCTCGCGGATCCGCGAAGTTGAAGCCGCCCGGCCGGGTTCATCCCAGGGGCTGAGTGCCCGTCGAGCCCAAGGACCGCCCCGACGCCGGTACGGGGCCGACTCGCTCCCCCTCGGACCGGCTGCGGGGCGGGTATCGCTGAGGCGCTCCGAGAGCGGTGCGTCCAGGCGGCCGTATGCGGAGGAGTCCTGGCTGCCGTGCCGATCACAGACGGCCCCACGCCTTCAATGGCAGCGCCTCAGCGTCTGCCGGACCGGCACCGCAGGAAAGCAGTCCGATGGCCGGCGAATATAATCGGCTCCATGTCGAAGCCTGACGCGCTGCTTGTTGAGGTTGCCGCCCTGGTGGAGTCCGGGCACAGCAATCAGATGCCTCTGACCGTGGTCGCCGGTGGTGCTGTCATCACGGGCCGGCTGGCTCCCGAAGCCGTCTGGAGGCAGCGGGTGTCGGAGGTCCTGGCGGACTCGGCCCGCCTGACCGGCTTTTCCGCCATGTTCACCGCCGCGGCAACCGAGGAAGGGCCGCCCACGCATCTGCACTTCCATGTGGCGCGGATTCTGCAGGGCACCGTGGGGATCCCGGAGACAGGCGGGATGTATCGGGTGGCGATCGAGGACGTCAGCGCCTGGACCATGGGCGACTTCAGCTACTCCGACCACTGACCCACTGCCGCGCCGAGACACCTCGATGCGCGGGGAGGGTCCGGCCGGAGTGCTTCGGCCGGACCCTCATCACTGCTTGTCGGCGGCTCGCGCCTGCCCGTCGGTCAGGCGGCCACAGCGGCGCCCAGCATCGCGGAAGCCTGCTGCAACGGGTTGGGAACCCGGGTGGGCGCGGGGGCCTGGGGTAGTTCGCGGCACGTGAAGCCGAGCTGGGCCATGGCCCGCAGGACTTCTCCCGCGCTGAAGTCGCGGCGATCCTGGCGTGTGATGACCTGTCCGACCTGTTTGACGGGGTAGGTGCGTCGGCCGATGATCACGGACTCGCCGGAGGCGTGCTCGGGCTTGATGCCCTTCATCGATTCCAGGACGCCGCTCCTGGTGAGGTCGAACGGGAAGCGGGCGATGACACAGCGCATGATGCCTCACAGGGAGAGGAACGAAGAGGGCGTGGTTCTGCCGCGGTCGAGACGGCTCAGCGGGCGAGGGCGAGGACGCCCAGGGCGCTGCCGTGTTCGTCGACCACAGGCAGGGCGTCGACGTGGCTGCAGCGCATCATCTGCCCGGCTTCGGCCATGGAGGTCACAGGCGAGGTGACCGGCCCTCGATCGCCGAGGATGTCCCGCAGCCGGACCCTGTCCGTATATGCGGAGCCGTCTCGGGCTGCTGTGAGCTGATCCTGGGTGACCAGTCCGGTACACAGGCCGCTGTCGTCGCAGACAAGCAGATGCCCGGTGCGGGCACTGGCCATGACGGACAGGGCCACCTCGACAGTCATGTCGTCACAGACCTGCGGGCCGGCGCTGTCCATGGCGTCGGCCACCGTCCTGCCTGCGGCCGTGGCGTCCAACGGGCGGGGCTGCATCTGGACCAGCGTCAAAAGGTGCCTCCTGTGCAAATGGGTCAGCTTCCGGATCACGAAGTTCTCAGGCCGCCGCGTCGAAGGAGGACTGGTGCGCGCTCACACGCCGGGCCGCCGAGGCGGGGCTGCGCCGGCCTCGTGAGGGCGCGCTGCGGCGACGCCGTTCGACCACCGGCGCTGTGATCGTCACCGGAATACCGGAAGGGGCCTGGGCACCGGTGATCCGGCCGAGTGCCTCCTCGCCGGAGCGGACCTGGGTGGTCTGGGGCACGATGCCGGCAGCGGTCATGAGGCGGGTCATGTCACGGCGCTGGTTGGGGGTGACCAGGGTGACGACACTGCCGGACTCCCCCGCCCGTGCGGTACGGCCGCCGCGGTGGAGGTAGTCCTTGTGGTCGGTCGGCGGGTCGACGTTGACGACGAGGTCGAGGTTGTCGACGTGAATGCCGCGGGCGGCGACGTTCGTGGCCACCAGCACGGTGACATGCCCGGTCTTGAACTGGTTCAGGGTCCGGGTGCGCTGCGACTGCGCCTTCCCGCCGTGCAGGGCGGCGGCCCGGACACCGCTGGCCAGCAGGTGATCGGTGAGCTTGTCCACGGCCCGCTTGGTGTCCAGGAACATGATCACCCGGCCTTCGCGTGCCGCGATCTCGGTCGTCGTCCGGTGCTTATCGGTGCCGTGGATGTGCAGGACGTGGTGCTCCATCGTCGTGACCGCACCGGCAGAGGGGTCGACCGAGTGGACGACCGGGTCGCTGAGGTAGCGGCGGACCAGGCGGTCGACGTTGCGGTCCAGGGTGGCGGAGAACAGCATCCGCTGGCCTTCGGGGCGGACCTGGTCCAGAAGCGCGGTGACCTGGGGCATGAAGCCCATGTCGGCCATCTGGTCGGCCTCGTCCAGCACGGTGATCGCGACCTGGTCGAGTCGGCAGTCACCGCGGTCGATGAGGTCCTTGAGCCGGCCCGGCGTCGCCACGACGACCTCGGCGCCACCACGCAGCGCGTTGGCCTGCCTGCCGATCGGCATTCCGCCGACGACGGTGGCCGTGCGCAGCTTGACCGAACGGGCGTAGGGGGCCAGGGCGTCGCTCACCTGCTGGGCCAGCTCACGCGTCGGGACGAGGACCAAGGCCAGCGGCTGGCGGGGCTCGGCGCGCTGCCCGGCAGTGCGGGCCAACAGGGCCAGGCCGAAGGCGAGGGTCTTGCCGGAGCCGGTGCGCCCACGCCCCAGGGCGTCGCGGCCCGCGAGGGTGTTGGGCAGGGTCGCACCCTGAATCGGGAACGGAACGCTCACCCCCTGCGCGGTCAGCGCGGCGAGAAGCCGGCCCGGCATGTCAAGGTCGGCGAAGGCCTCGACAGCGGGCAGCGCAGGAGTGACCGTGACCGGCAGGGCGAACTCGCCCTGGACCGCGGCGGGCCGCCGCCCCTGGCCACCCGAGCGGCCTGAGGCGCCGGAACGGGCCGGGGCAGCGAAACGGGCCGGGGCGGCCGAGTTGAAGCGGCTGCCCCGACCGGAATCGGCGGTACGGCTGCGGGCGCGGGAAGAGCGGTTGCTCGTACGTGTGGGGTTCATTCAGAACCTTCCTTGATACGGCACGTATCAAGGAATTCCCGCAGCGGAAGAACAGCGCGGGGAATCACAAGAACGGGCCGAAAAGAATGCGAAATCGGATTAGCCCTGCATTGCTCCCGGATCGGGATGCAGACCTTGGAGTGAGTGACGCCATATGGGCGAGGAATGCAGTCCACCGGCGGATGGGATTCCGAAGGAGTGGCAGCGAGAACTCTGCGGGCGCAGGTCCTGCCGCAGGTGGCACCACTCCGGGAGAATGCCCGTAGCTGGGGCCCGCACCCCGAAGGATGCGGGCCCCAGCTACGAAGTACGTCTCAGCGTCAGGCGGGGACGATGTTCTCGGCCGTCGGACCCTTCTGTCCCGGTGCGATGTCGAAGGTGACCTTCTGGCCTTCGAGCAGCTCACGGAAGCCCTGGGCGGCGATGTTCGAGAAGTGGGCGAACACGTCGGCGCCGCCGCCGTCCTGCTCGATGAAGCCGAAACCCTTGGCTGCGTTGAACCACTTCACAGTGCCTGACGCCATGTCATATCTCCTTTGGGGGCAGGTACGCCGGGATCCGTCATGCACGGATGCCGCGTCGCCGCGATGATGCCCCGCCCGGAGAACAACCGGAAATACAATGACACTTCCACTGGTCGAAATACCCACGCAGAAGCTTGAAGTTTTGGGAACCACAACTGCAACTGAGATCGACAGTAGCATGCCGCAATCATCCCTGTACGGAAAATAAACCCGCTCTGCTGGTTGCCGTAAAAACGCTCCACGCGCCGCGCCTTAAACTCTGATCTCGCGGCCATAGATATTGCCTCACGCGGAGCAGAGCGTTTCGGAAGAGCGGCGCTGTTCACGGCTCGCAGGGGTCCGTTGTTCCGGTGCAACCGCCCTGCCCGGCGTCGGTCCCAGCGGCCCGTGGCCGGTCTCGGCGGGGAAACGTCCGGCGGGTTCGCGGCACCGGGCGCGGTCCCCGGCCGCCGGGGCGGTGCCGGTCACGCCCCCGGGAGGAAGAGGCAGAACAGGTGACCGTGGGGGTCGCGCAGGACCCGCACGCCGTCCTGGGGCTGGTGCTCCTCCAGCGTGGCGCCCAGGGCGCAGGCCCGTCCGGTCTCCACGTCCAGGTCGTCCACCTGGATGTCCAGGTGCGCCTGCATCTGCTGGGTGCCCGGTCGCGGTGGCCAGACGGGAACGGTGTGTCCGGCCTCCAGCTGGAAGCTCAGGCTCGGCCGTTCCTGTTCGAGCGACCGGAGCCGGACCCACTCCGCGTCCCGGTCCACTTCCTCCCAGCCCAGCAGGGCGCGGTAGAAGTCGGCCAGGGCGGGCGGGTCCGGCGTACCGAGGACGAAAGCGCCGAGCGATGCAGTCATGCTCTTCGCCTTCCCCGGAACGCTCCTCGCCGCACGCGTCCATCGGTGTGCAGTCGGGCCGGTGGAACGGCAGGGGGTGACGTTCGCCGCTTTTGCTCCGTGGTGTCAGGCGGTGGGGGCGCCGGGGACCCGGCGCTCGCCGCCGTTGCGTTCCTGCCAGAGCCGGTAGACCTCGGTCGCGCCTTCGTGGGGCGCGTGGCTCATCGGCAGCCTGCGCTCGTCCCAGTTCTTCGCGAACTCTCCGTAGAAGGAGTCGAGTTCGAAGTACTTGCGGTCGTCCACGTAGTACGGCTCGTAGGCGTCGCGGGTGGTGAGGAAGACGACCTCGTCCGGCGAGCAGTAGTAGAGAGAGCCCAGGCACATCGGGCAGGGGTGGGCGAGTACGTAGATGGTGGTGCCGGTCAGGTGCTCGGTGCCCAGCTTCGTGCAGGCCTCGCGGATGGCGAGGATCTCCGCGTGTGCGGTCGGGTCGTTGGTCTGGGCGACCCGGTTCGGGCTCTCGGCCAGGATCTCGCCGTCCTTGACGATGACGGTGGCGAAGGGGCGGCCGCCTTCGCCACGTTGCGGCGGGCGATGTCGATGGTGCGCTGTGCGAAGTCCATGGGGTCCTCGGGGTGGTGCGTGCGGGTGGGGGTGGGGGGGGCCGGGGCGGCTCAGAAGGGCTTGGTCGGCAGGTACTTGCCGTCCAGGGTGATGACGGCGCGCTCGCCGCCCTCCGGGTCGGCGACCTTCTTCACGTCCAGGCGGAAGTTGATCGCCGAGATGATGCCGTCACCGAACTGCTCGTGGACCAGGGCCTTCAGGGTGGTGCCGTAGACCTGGAGCATCTCGTGGAACCGGTAGATGGTCGGGTCGGTGGGGATGCCGCCCGGGATGGAGCCCCGGGTCGGGATGGTCTGGAGCAGCATCACCGCGTCGTCGTCCAGGCCGAGGAGCCCGGCGACCGCTTCGGCGGAGGCCTTGGGCAGGGCGTGCTGGCCGAGCACGGCGGCCGTGACGAAGGCGACGGAGAAGCCGGCCGCGTCGGCGATCTGCTGCCAGGACAGGTCCTTGCGCGTCTTGGCCTCGACGGCCGTGACGGCGAGCTGCTGGCGGGCGGTGTTGTCGAACTGGGCGTGCACCATGACGGTGAGGTCCTTTCCGGGGTGCCGCACCGGGACCGGTGCGGCGGGTCGGGGCGTCCCGGGACAGCGTGTACGGGGGACGTGGTGATTTCGGGGACGTGGGGCTCCGGGGCGGCCCGGGGGTCAGGACACGGCGGCCGGTGCCGGGGCGCCGGAGGGGTCCAGCCGGGTGATCGCCCCGGTGGGGATGTCGTAGACCCAGCCGTGCAGCGTCACCTCGCGCGCCGCCAGCGCCCTGGCCACCGAGGGATGGGTGGCCAGTCCGGCGAGCTGGGCCAGGACGTTGCCCCGTACCAGCGCGTCCACCCCGGGCCCGGCGGTGCGGGCCACAGAGGCGTCCGCGTGCCGCAGCCAGCCGGCGACGGTCGGCAGGGCGCTCAGGTCGTGGCCCTCGGCCAGGGCGGTCATGGCGCCGCAGGCGGAGTGGCCGCACACGACGATGTCCGTGACGCCCAGGACGGCCACCGCGTACTCGATGCTCGCCGCCACTCCGTCGGCGCCCGGGGCGTAGGCCGGGACGAGGTTGCCCGCGGTCCGGATCACGAACAGCTCACCCGGCTCGCTGCCGGTGATCAGCTCGGGCACCACGCGGGCGTCGGAGCAGCTGATGAACAGTGTCGTCGGCGTGTGCGTGCTCGCCAGGTGGGCGAAGAGTTCCGCCTTGGCCGGGAAGACGTCCCGGCGGAAACGCGCGACGCCTGCTGCGAGGTCGTGCACGGTGACTCCCTTCGGTGGCTTGTCGGCCCGTCGGGCTGACGAGATCCACCATGCATGACCTGTATCTATAGTGTCCAAGACGCAATATCCATACCTCCCATAGATGTGATCTATCCTCGGAGGTATGGCCCTGGAACTACGTCATCTGCGCTACCTGCTCGCCGTCGCGGAACACGCCGGCTTCACCCGGGCGGCCGAGGAGCTGCACATCTCCCAGCCCACCCTGTCCCAGCAGATCAAGCAGTTGGAGCGGACGGTGGGCGTCCAGCTGTTCGACCGCTCCGGCCGCGCGGTCCGGCTGACCGACGCGGGTGAGACGTACGCGCACTACGCCCGCCGCGCCCTCCAGGACCTCGCCGCCGCCGAACGTGCCGTGCTCGACGTGCGGGACCTCTCCCGCGGCGCCCTGCGGCTGGCCATGACGCCGACTTTCACGGCGTATCTCGTCGGCCCGCTGGCCGAGCTGCTGCACACCCGCCACCCCGGGATCACGCTGGATGTCCGGGAGCTGCCCCAGGACCGCATCGAGTCGGCGCTGCTGGCCGACGAACTCGACCTCGGCATCGCCTTCCACGGCCCGCACCTGCCGGGCATCGGCGCGACCGACCTGTTCACCGAGACGCTGAGCCTGGTCGTCGGCCCCCGCCATCCGCGCGCGGGGAGCACCCGGGCGCTGCCGGTGACGAGCCTCACCGGGCAGCCCCTCGCCCTGCTCAGCGACGACTTCGCCACCCGCGGCCACATCGACGCCTACTTCACCCGGCACCGCACGACACCGTCGGTCGCGGTGGAGGCCAACTCCATCAGCGCCCTCACCGAGATCGTCCGGCGCACCCCGCTGGCCACGGTTCTGCCGGACGCGATCACCCGCGAGCACCCCCACCTCAGCCCCGTCCCCCTCACCCCGGCCCTGCCCTCGCGCACGGTCGCACTGCTGCGCCGCGAAGCGTCCTATCAGAGCTCCGCGGCGCAGGAGTTCACCCGGCTCACGCACGACTGGGTCAGGACCGCCCTGGACGCCTGACGGCCGGGCCGGGACGGTGATCAGCGCCGGGCGCCCCCGGTGGCGGACGCGCCGCCCAGCCACTTCAGCCCGTCCACGACGAAGCGGTTCTGGGTCTCGCTCGCGAAGGTCGAGGACAGGGTCGTGCCCGACCCGTAGTCCATCGCGTTGTGGCCGAAGTTGGCGTACAGCATCCGGTAGCCGGTGTTGGTCCACAGGATCGGGTAGTCCCCGCTGTACCAGGACTGATCGGGGTCCGTGCCGAGCGGGAAGCTGACCGGGTCGACGGAGGCCAGGACCTTGATGTCCGGGTTGTCGCGCAGGTTGTTGGACCAGGAGTACCACTCGCTCACCGACGAGGTGAAGGTGGCGGGCAGGCCCGTGGTGGAGGGGTGGCCCCGGTCCTCGGTGCGGAGCATCGAGGTGGTCGGCCCCCAGGTGTTCGACCTGAAGTTCCCGCTGCCCAGGAACTGGTTGTAGTACCAGGGCCAGTTCTGGGCCTCGGTGGTGAACGCGGAGACGTGGAAGCCCATCCAGGCGCCGCCGGAGCGCATGTACCGCTCGAATCCGGAGCGCTGGGACGCGGTCTGCGGGGCGTCGTCGAGGAACAGGACGACTTGGTACTGGTCCCGGGTGATGCTGTTCAGCCGAGACCAGTCGTTGGTGGAGGTGTACGAGAAGTTGTTGGCCGCCGCCGTGCCGGGGAACCAGCGGTTGGCCTCCTGGACGAAGCTGATGTGCGCCGCGTCCCAGGTTCCGTTGTAGAAGGCGATCACCTTGAAGGCGGGGGCCTTCGCCGCCGAGTGGGCGGGGGCCGCGGTGAGTCCGAGCAGGAGCGCCGGCAGCAGGAGGAGCCGCAGGAGCAGCCGGCCGACGCCGCCGCGGCGCCGGGCCGTGGGGCTGGTGGTGTGGGTGTTCATTCGAATGCGTCCTTTCCGAACCTGTGGGGGGGGCCGGGCCGGATCCGGTGGTGACCGGATCCGGCCCGGCGCGTCATGAGGACGTCGCGCGGAACTGTCGGGGGCGGATCAGGGCTGGCTGACGAGATTCGCCACGTTGGACGCGGAGTTGGAGGGGCCGCCGCGTCCGTTGATGACATGGCGGATCGTTCCGGTGCCGCCGAGCGAGACGGTCACCATGCTCTGGAACCGCACGTTCGGGTTGTTCGGGGCCTCGAAGGCGTGCTCGGCCGTCACGCCCGGGTTGGAGCTGAAGAAGCAGTAGCTGCCGAGCCCGTAGGCCTGATGGCTGGTGACCGAGTCGGCGACCTTGTAGGCGGCGTAGCCCTGGGTGGAGCCGTTCATCCAGGACGCCTGGTCCGGCACGTCGTACGGCATCTCGTTCTGGTAGAAGTACGTGCGCCCGCCGTTTCCGTTCCAGATCGTCTGGTGCTTCTGGTAGTGCTCGACGAAGAGTCCGTACATCGTCACGTCGTCGCCGTTGACGACGAGTCCGGTGTCCGCCTTGTTGCTGTTCCAGCCGATGCCGCTGCCGTGGTCGCCGCGCCAGATCCACATGTGGTCGCCGATGACGTTGTCACTGTTGACCACCAGGCTGGTGGTCGCCCGGCCCACGGCGGCGCCGCCGACCCGGAAGAAGACGTCGTGCAGCGAGGTCGGGTTCGCCGCGTGGGATGCCGACGAGCCGGCCGGGCCGACCTCCATCAGGGTCGAGGAGTTCGTCGTGCCCGCGTCGAAGAGGACGCCCGCGACCTTGACCCCGTCGACGTCGGCCACCGTCATCGCGGTGACCCCGTTGTCCGGGATGAACGTGGCGAGGCCGAGCCCGAGCACGACGGTGTCGGGCCTGGTCACCTTCAGGGTCTGGTCGAGGTGGTAGACGCCCGGGGTGACCAGCAGGTTCTTCCCCTCGGCCAGTGCGGCGTTGATCTGCGCGGCCGTGGCTCCCGCCTTCACGACGAAGAACTTGTCCATGCCGATCGAGGTGCCCGCTGCGTTGCCGCCGGCCCAGGTGGTGCCCGAGGCGTTGTTGCGGACCGCCGGTACGAACACCTGGTAGGCGCCGTTGCCGTCCACGTACAGGAAGGGCTTCTCGCGGAGCACCGGGGCCTGGTTCACCGTCGTGTACGGCGGGTTGGGGAAGCTGGTGGCCGGGACGCCCTGGCTGCCGACGAAGACCATGTTCCAGTTGGAGCCGGTCCAGCTGCCGAGTGTGGAGTTGCGGGTGATCCACTGCTGCTGCGTGCCGGACCGCACCTGGCCGTCGATCTTGGTGTCGGCCATGAATCCGCCGCTGGCCCAGCCGCCGTCGTCCAGGGCCAGATTGCCCCGGACGTGCATGCGCCGGTACGGGGCGGCCTGGGAGACGGCCCAGCGGTCGGTGCCGCCGGCCGGGTTCACCGAGAGGTTCTCGGCGCCGCGCCAGAAGTTCTGGGTGGCGTTCTGCGGCGGGAACCAGTCCGCCTCGGCGTGCACGGCGCCGTTGATCGTCACCGAGTCGGGCGACTGGCCCAGCCCGAGGACCTGGGTGTAGAAGCCCACGTTGACGTCGTTGCTGTACGTACCCGGCTTGAACATGACCGCGTAGCGCTGGTTGCCGAACTGGTTGGTCTCCTGCTGGCGGAAGATCGAGTCGAGCCGGCCCTGGATGGTGGCGGAGGGCATCGACGGGTCGAAGACCACCACGTTGGGGCCGAGGTCCGTATCGCCGGGCGCGGTGCTTACGGGGGTGACCTGGAAGCGCTGGGCGGCGGAGTTGTTGCAGGTGTACTGGACGAGCTGGACGCTGTCGGCCGTCGAGGCGGCGGGCACGTCGAGGCACTTCCCGCTGTTGCGGTTGACGAAGTGGTAGGCGCCGCCGCCCTCGTCGACCGGCTGCCACTGCTGATTGGCACCGTTGCTGTACGTCCAGAGCTGGACGGCGGCGCTGTCGGCGGTGGACACGTCGGTGACGTCCACCGCCTGGTTGGCGTCGTTGCGGTTGTTGATGCGCACATAGCCGCCGCTGGTCGCGGTCAGGCTCCACTGCTGGGCGGTGGAGCTGTTGCAGGTGTACTGCTGGACGGCGGTGCCGTTGACGGTCGCGGCGGCGCGGGCGTCCAGGCATTTGCCGCTGCCGCTGTTGACGACGGTGGCCCAGCCGGTGGGCAGTGCCGCGGCGGCGGCCGGTGCGGCGGGGGCGGCCCGGACGGCGGCCGGGGCGGGGGTTGCGGCCAGGACCGACCCGGCCAGCGCACCGGCCACCAGCACGGAGGTCAGTGCCCGCCGTCTGCGGGTGGGCGAGGGGCCGGCCGGGCCGTTCCCGGTGGGCCTTCGGACAGATCTGAGCACGGTTGTCTCCTGTGCGGGTGGACGACGCGTCGGGCAGGGCGGTCAGCCGGTGTACCGGGCGGTGACCTGGTACACCGGACGGTCAGCACGTGTACTGGCGGGTCAGCCCGCGTACTGGGCGAAGACCTTCGTGAAGTCCCAGGGCTGCTGGGAGACGCCCGAGCAGGTGTCGGCGCCGCCGCCGGTGCAGGGGCGGTCCCGGTTGACGGACCAGAAGGTGAGCCGGGCCAGGTGGCGCTGCTGGGCGTAGGCCAGGATGGTGCGGAAGTCCGCGACCGTCACCGTCTCGTTGTCGTCGGTGATGCCGTTCATCGAGGAGATCCCGGTGTGCCGGTAGGCCTGGTCGTCCGTGTACCCGTAGGCGTTCTTGACCACGTTCTTCAGACCCTCGGCGGCGCTGACGGTGAGGTTGCCCATGTTCTGGCCCGCCCCGCCGAAGTCGAACGGCATGATCGTCCAGCTGTCCACGGTCAGCCCGGAGGCCGACGCCTTGCGGATCATGCTGTCGTCGGGCCCGTTCTGGCCGGTGCCGAAGGTGACGTACACCTTGATGCCCGGGTTGGCGGCCTTCACCGTCTTCAGCGCGTCGACCGTGCGCTGCTGCACCGTGGCGCTGGCGTACGCGTCGGCCTCGATGTCGATGTCGATCGCCTTGAGCCCGTAGGCGTTGATCACCTTCTGGTACGCGGCCGCCAGCTCACCGGCGCTGGAGCAGGAGCTCTCCAGCTTGTTGCCGCTCCAGCCGCCGAACGAAGGGATGACGTCGCCGCCCGCCGCCCGGACGGTGTTCACCGTCTGCTGGTCGACCCCGCCGGTCAGCGGCCTGCCGCCGTCCCACTGCGGGTTGCAGTAGCCGTTGCTGAGGACGAAGGCGAGGGTGAACCACTTGACACCGGTGGCGTTCATGACGGTGGTCGGGCTGGGCGGGCTGCCCCAGCCGTTGTAGAGGTACGGTGCGACCGCCATCGATCCGGGCGTTCCCGGGTCTCCGCCGCCTCCGTCCACGGCGGGCGCGGTCCACTTCTGGTTGGCGGCGCCGGTGCAGGTCCAGATCTGCAGCCGGGTTCCGTTGGCGGAGCTGTTCCCGGTGGCGTCCAGGCACTTGTCCGCCTGCGGGTTCACGATGTCGCGCGCACCGCTCACGCTCCAGCGCTGGGCGGCGGAGCCGTTGCAGTCCCACAGCTGGACGACGGACCCGTTGGCCGTGCCACCTGACGCGACGTCAAGGCACTTGCCCAGCGCCTTGACCGTCCCATCACTGCCCAGGCTCCACTGCTGAGCGGTACTGCCGTTGCAGTCGTAGAGCTGGACGGGGGTGCCGTTGGCCGTGGCCCCCGCGGCGACGTCGACGCATTTCCCGCCGACCCCCGTGATCCGTCCGGTGGCCTGGGCGGCGCCCAGTGCGGGCGAGCCGGTCAGCCCGGCGAGAAGCGCCGCGGCGGCCACCACCCCCAGCGCACTCCGTACGGCGGGCGCGTGCCCCCGCATCAGGTATCGGCGCATCAGCTGTTCACCGTCCACTTCTGATTGGCGGCGCCGGTGCAGGTCCAGATCTGGAGGCGGGCACCGTTGGCCGAACTGTTCCCCGTGACGTCCAGGCACTTGTCCGCCTGCGGGTTCACGATGTCGCGCGCACCACTGACCGCCCAGCGCTGGGCGGCTGAGCCGTTGCAGTCCCACAGCTGGACGACGGAACCATTGGCCGTACCACCTGACGCGACGTCAAGACACTTGCCGAGGGCCCTGATCGTCCCGTCGCCCCCGACACTCCACTTCTGGGCGGCGGAGCCGTTGCAGTCGTAGAGCTGGACGGGAGTGCCGTTGGCGCTGTTCGCCGCGGCCACGTCGACACACTTGCCGGCCAGGCCGGTGATGGTGCCCGAACCGGCCGGGGGCTGGGTGTCGCTGGTGGTGACGCGGACGTGGTCGACGACGAGTTGCTGGGGGAAGGTGGTGTTGCCGTCGGGGTCGCCGGGCCAGTAGCCGCCGACGGCGAGGTTGAGGATGAGGAAGAAGGGCTTGTTGAAGGCCCAGGTGTTGCCGTTGGTGTCGGCGGGGGTGCGGTGCTGGTAGACGTTGCCGTCGACGGACCAGGTGACTGAATTGGGGGCCCAGTCGATGGCGAAGGTGTGGAAGCCGTCGGCGAAGGCCTGGCCGCCGGGGAGGCTGTAGCCGGCGCCGATGCCGGCGGAGCCGGAGTAGCCGGGGCCGTGCAGGGTGCCGTGGACGGTGTTGGGTTCGAAGCCGACGTTCTCCATGATGTCGATCTCGCCGGAGTTGGGCCAGCCGACCTGTCCGATGTCGTCGCCGAGCATCCAGAAGGCGGGCCACATGCCCTGGCCGCGCGGGATCTTCATCCGGGCCTCGACGTGGCCGTAGGTCTGGGTGAACTTGCCCGAGGTGTTCAGCCGCGCCGAGGTGTACTGACACGTGCCGTACCAGCACTGGTAGTTGTTCGGGTTCTCCTTGCGCGCGGTGATGACCAGATGGCCCTGGCCGTCCAGCGCCGCGTTGCTGTTCCCGGCCGTGTAGTACTGCCGCTCGTGGTTGTTGACGTTGTCACCGGTCTCGATCTGCCATCGGGAGCCGTTGACCGCCGAGCCGGCGGAGCCGTCGAACTCCTCGTCGAACGTCATGGCGGCCGAGGCCGCCGCGTCCGAGAGGGCGGGTGACCGCTCGTGAGCGCCACCGCCCACGAGGGCGGTCGTGACCAGCGCAAGGGTCAGGGCCGAAAGTGCGGAGCGCAGCAAACGCCGCGACAAGCGGGGGGAGTCCATGACTCTCCCTTCCGGTGCATGAGGGGAATAGGGGCCTGTCATGCATATGACATGAAAGGCGCAGGGCGCGTTGGGGCATGCCGAAGCTGCGCCGACCGGGGCGGGGTGCCGTTCAAGAGGTGGGGCGAGAACCGGGGTGCGAGTGGGGGCGGCAGGCACGTGCTGTGGGGTCGATGTGGGGGCACTGTGGGACTGCTGTGCACGCGGCTTAATTCACTACGTGATTTAAGAAGTGAACCAATGGCCTGTCAAGGCCTTGGTCTGTACCAGTGCACGTTCGCACGCCCACCCCGTCCGGCTTGGGCGGACATGCCTCGGGTGTCCGGGCCGTCACTCGCGGCGATCCGGTGAAATGACGCCGCGTGAACAAGAGTCAAAGACTGCAAGCCCTGTCCATGGCCGCGACCGTCGGCCTCATGACGCCGGAACCGTCGCGGCCCGCCCATCGGACACCCGGGATCAGACCACGTCGACGGCCCACCGCACATGCAGGTGGCCCGGCATCGGGAAGGAGGGCGGCAGGGCCGGGAGGATCCGGCGAAACCCGTACCCGGCCTTCTCCGCGACCCGGCACGAGGCCGGATTGTCCACCTGGTGCAGCAGCTCGACGCACTCCAGACCGTCACCCCGGAAGCTCTCGAAGGCCCAGCGGGTGACGGCCTCCAGGGCACGGGGAGCCACTCCGCGGCCCCGGGCATGCGCCGCCGTCCAGTAGCCGGCCTCCGCGGACTCCTGGCCGGCATCCCCCCGCTTGATGGCCACACTGCCCGCCAACGCGCCTCCACCGGGGCCCGGCCGGTCCTCCTGCACGGCGAAGCCCAGCCGCTCGCCGGTGACCCAGCCGCTCCGCTGGGCCTCCAGCCACTCCCGGACGTCCTCGGCGCTCTCCATGGGGCCGCGCGCCCCGCGGCGCAACGCGGGATCCCGGAACGCCTCGACCAGCGGCCCGATGTCCGCCTCGCCCCAGGGGCGCAGCAGGAGCGCGGGGGCGGACGGTGTCGCGTCCACCCGCAGGGTGATGTTCATCGAAGTCCTCCCCGGACGGTCCACCCGATCGTCCCCCATCCGGTGAACCGTGGTGCGAACGGCCACGGAACCGCCAGTCCGGCGGAACACCACGCACCACCAGAACGATAAGGTTAGGCTTACCTAACTTTCCTACCTACTCGCATTCGTCCCGCAGGGAGTCCCCTTGAACACCGACGCCGACACCGTCCCAGCCGGACCCACCGACGCGGAGCAGGTCCGCACGGTGCTGTCCCGCGCGACCTCACTCTCCCTCACCACCACGGGGCAGGCCTACGACCTGATCGGGCTCCACTCGGTCAGCAGCAGCGGGCAGGTCATCCTCCACCCCCGCCCCGACAGCCCGTTGGCGCGAGAGGCCGCCGGAGCCTCCTTGGGCGCCCTCGCCGCCCTCCTGCAGTTCACCGACATCGCCCCCACCCCGCTGCGCGACCGCGTCCGCGCCAGGGTGACGGTCTCCGGCCGGCTGACCCCGGAGGCGGGCGGCGCGCTGCGGCTGGACCCGGTCCGGGTCTCGCTTCGCACCCCGGCGGGCGCGAGGGATGTCGGGCTGGACGAGATCACGCTCGCCGAGCCCGATCCGCTGGCCGCGGACGAGGCCGACATGCTGACCCATCTCGCGGACTCGCACGAGGAGTTGATGGCCGACCTGCTCGGACTCGCGGGCTCCCGGCTGCCGCGCGGCATGGTCCGCGCACTCCCTCTCGCGCTGGACCGGCACGGCATCACCCTGCGCTGCGAGTACGAATCCGGCCACTGCGACCTCCAGTTGCTCTTCCCGGCCCTCGCGCACGACGCCACGGACGCCGGTGAGCAGATCCGGCGAATCCTCACCGCACCACGGAGTTGCGCACACCAGCAGCACCACTCCCACCCCTGACCCCTCTCAGCACAGGTAACTTAGGTTAGGCTTCACTAAGTCGAAATGAATCCTCGCGCCACGGCCGGATCGCCGGTTCATCAGGGGAGGGGCCGGTCATGGGCCTGCCAGTCATCGAGTCCTACGACATGCCCGACGGTACGGCCCTCCCCCGCTCCTGGCCCTCCTGGACCATCGACCCCGACCGGGCCGCCCTGCTCGTCCACGACATGCAGAACCACTTCGTCCGGGCGTTCCCGCCGGGGCGCTCGCCGGTCGTTCAACTGGTCGAGAACATCGCCGCGTTGCGGGAGCTCGCCGGAACGCTCGGCATGCCGGTCGTCTTCAGCGCCGAACCTGCCGCCCAGTCACCGGGCAGGCGGGGGCTCGTCGCGGACGTCTGGGGACCCGGCATCGGCAGCGGGCCCGGCGACTCCGCCGTCATCGAGGCGCTGGCACCCCGGCCGGGCGAGCACGTGCTGCCCAATGTGCGCCCCAACGCCTTCCTGCACAGCCATCTCGGCCGGCTGCTGCGCTCGACGGGGCGCGATCAGCTGATCGTGTGCGGCGTGCACGCCCACCTGGGCGTGCTGCTGACCGCCGCAGACGCCTTCATGAACGATATTCAGCCCTTTGTCGTCGCCGACGCCGTGGCCGACTTCTCCGCCGAGGAGCACTCCATGGCGCTTCGCTGGGCGGCTCGCAGCGCGGTGGTCCGCACGACGGACGGCCTGCTGCGCGACCTGCTGCTCGGCCGGGTCCGCCACGACGCGTGACGGCGTCCCCCACCCTCACAAGAGACGGAAGAAGATGACCGTACGGGTCGCGACGGCCGAAACCGGCCTCCACGAACAGTCACCACGGCGCGGCGACGGGATACGGACGGACCTCCGTCCGGGCCCCGCCCTGCCCAAGGAGACGCGGGGCCGGGTGGTGGTGGTCAAGTTCGGCGGCAACGCCATGGTGGACGAATCCCTCCAGGAGGCGTTCGCACGCGATGTCGTGGAGCTGTGGCACTCCGGGCTGCACCCGGTGGTGGTTCATGGCGGCGGGCCGCAGATCAGTGCGATGCTCGACCGCCTCGGCCTGGAGGTCCGCTTCGAGGCGGGTCTGCGGGTGACCACCGAGGAGACCCTCGACGTGGTGCGCATGGTGCTGACGGGGCGGGTCCAGCGTGAGCTGGTCGGTGCGATCAACGCGCACGGGCCGTTCGCCGTGGGCCTGTCGGGCGAGGACGCGCACACCATGACGGCCGTACGCCGCTCCGGGTTGGTGAACGGACTGCCGGTCGACATCGGCCTGGTCGGCGACATCGTCGACGTGGCCCCGGACACCGTCCGTTCGCTGCTGGAGCTGGGCCGCATCCCGGTGGTGTCACCCCTCGCGCGCGGCACCGAAGGGGAGGTCTACAACGTCAACGCAGATCTCGCGGCATCGGCCCTGGCCGTCGCCCTCGGTGCCGAACGGCTCGTGATGCTCACCGATGTCGAGGGGCTGTACGCGGACTGGCCGCACAGCACGCGGGTCATCGAGCGCCTGACGGCGGCCGAACTGTCCGGCCTGCTCCCGGGGCTGGCGAGCGGGATGCTCCCGAAGATGGAGGGCTGCCTGCGGGCGGTCCGCGCCGGGGTGGGGCGGGCGCAGGTGCTGGACGGCCGGGTCCCGCACGCCGTGCTGCGCGGCGTCCTGGACGAGCGGAGCCCAGGAACCACGGTCCTCCCGGACGCGTGACGCGTCGTACGTGACGTGCGCGTGGTGGCGTGCCCCGGTCTCCGGGGCACGCCACCGCTGTCACAGCGCGCGGGCGAGGACGCGCGCACCTCGCCGGGGATCCAGCGTGCGCGCCCAGGCACGCGGTGCCAGCCCCTGAGGGACCGGCGCGAATCCGTGGCGGAGGAAGAGCCGCCCGCTGCCGGTCGTCGCGGTGAACAGCGCCGCCAGCGACTGCGCCCGCGCCCCGGTGAGTGCCGCGCCCAGCAGCCGTGCGCCCAGGCCGCTGCCCTGCCGCTGCCTGGCGACACAGAAGTTGTAGAGGACGCCCGCAGCGGCCGCACCGGGTTCCGCGTCGGGGTGGACCCGCAGCGCGAGGCAGCCGTGCAGGAGGCCGCCCGGCTCCTCGGCCACCAGGAAGTCGGCCGCTCGGGCCGCGTAGACGTCGAACGGCCGCCGGCGCAGCGCTCCCGCGCGGACGAACGGCTCGGAGAGCGCGACGAGGGCGGCGGCGTCGCCGGGGCCCGCCCGGCGCACCCGGAGCGGGTCGACGAGTGATGCGTCCCGCAGGTGCGCCGGCGTGGCCGATGGGCGCGGTGTGGCCGTGATCAAGGCGTTCCTTCCTCGGGTTCCACCGTGCACGAAGAGCGGCCGGATCGCCGCGTACCCCCGGTGAACCATCAAAAGTTAGGTTAGCCTTACCTAAGTGCATTGGCCAAGTCGGCGCTCCGGGGACGGCGTTGCTCCGCGCCGGGACCGCGAGCGGCCGCACCGGGCAGTGCAGCCCTCAGCGCACGCCCCGGCCGGTCTCGGCCATGGCGGGGCCGCCGGAGCCCGCCCGGACGTCCTCGGGGACGTAGCGCCGGGGTGCGGCCGGCACCATCAGGGGCGTGCCGGTCTCCGGGTCGGAGATGATCCGGCAGGGCAGCCCGAACACGTCCTCGACCAGTTCGGCGGTCATGACGGTGGCCGGATCGCCCTCGGCGGCGATCGTGCCGCCGGGCCGCATGACGATGAGGTGGGTGGCGTAACGGCATGCCTGGTTGAGGTCGTGCAGCACCGCGACGACGGTGTGCCCCTTGCGGGCGTGCAGGTCGGCGCAGAGATCGAGCACCTCGACCTGGTGGGCGATGTCGAGGAAGGTGGTGGGCTCGTCCAGGAGCAGGATCGAGGTCTGCTGCGCCAGCACCATGGAGAGCCAGACCCGCTGGCGCTGGCCGCCGGAGAGGTCGTCGACCGGGCGGTCGGCGAGGTCCAGCACACCGGTCTGCCGCATGGCGTCCAGCACGGCCGTCTCGTCGTCGGCCGACCACTGCTTCAGCATGCCCTGGTGCGGGTAGCGGCCCCGCGCCACCAGGTCCCCCACGGTGATGCCGCCGGGCGCGGTCGAGGACTGCGGGAGCAGGCCCAGCCGGCGGGCGACCTCGCGCGAGCGGTAGGAGGCGATGCCGGCGCCGTCCAGATACACCTGCCCGGAACGGGGTTTGAGCATCCGGGCCAGCGCCTTGAGGAGGGTGGACTTCCCACAGGCGTTCGGTCCGATGATCACGGTGAAGGAGCGGTCGGGGATCTCGACGCCGAGCGAACTGACCACGGTCCGCTGCTCGTAGGAGAGCGTCAGGTCCTCGGCCCGCAGCCGCGCGCCCCGCACCGGGGGTGTCCCGTTCATGTGAGTCCCTTCCGCCGTCGCCCAGTCCGCGCCGGGGCCGGTCGCATCGGACGTACGTGACGTGCCCGCCGTACGCGACGTGCCCGCCGTACGTGTCGTCTTTCGGGTCATGCGCGGCTCTTTCGCGACTCGGTGATCAGCAGCCAGATGAGGTACAGCCCGCCGATGGTCCCGGTCGCCGTACCCACCGGCAGCAGCGAGGGGGAGAACAGCCGTTGCGCCAGCAGGTCGCTCGCGGCGAGCAGCAGAGCGCCCATGAGTGCGGCGGGGACCAGCGCGGGACCCGATGCCCGGGTCAGCCGGCGGGCGAGCTGGGGCGCCGCCAGCGCGATGAACCAGATGGGCCCGGTGACCGCCGTGGCGAAGGCGGCGAGCGCGACACTGATGACGAGCAGAAGCGCCCGGGTGCGTGCCACGTCGACGCCGAGCGCCATGGCGGTGACGTCGCCCATCTCCACCATGGAGAGCCGGCGGGCGAGGAAGAACGCGGGCGGGAGCAGGACGAGGACGGCGATGCCGATGGTGTTGGCCTGCTGCCAGCCCCGGTTGGTCAGGCTGCCGATCAGCCAGGCCTGCGCCTCCAGCGCCTCCTGCCAGGTCGCCCGGGTGATCAGGTACGAGTTGACGGCGAGCAGCAGCGCGCTGACGCCGATGCCGACGACGACCAGGCGGAAGCCCTGGAGTCCTCTGCCCAGCATGAGCAGGTACATCGCGGCGGCGGTGGCGAGGCCGCCGATCAGCGCGCCCACCGCGATCTGGGTCATGCTGCCGTGCAGCACGATGATGACGAGGAGCGCCCCGACGGCCGAGCCGTTGGTGAAGCCGATGATGTCCGGGCTGCCGAGGGAGTTGCCGGTCAGGCTCTGCAGGATGGCCCCGCTGACCGCGAGGGCCGCGCCCACGCACATCGCGGTCAGCAGGCGCGGCATGCGCAGGGTGTTGACGATGAAGTCGGCGCCGCCGGAGCCGTGGCCCAGTACGGCCCGCAGTACCTCGCCGACGGAGAGTTCGAAGTCGCCGGTGGTGAGGGTGACGAGCGCGACGGCGACGAGCGCGGCGAGCATCGCGCCCGTGACCACGAGGACGCGGCCCTGGATCCGTACGGACAGCCCGCCCGGCCGGGTGCGCAGCACCAGTCCGCCGATGGCCTTCGGCTGCGCTGTCTCCGTTCCGGCTCCGGCTCCGGCTCCGGCAGGGCGCTCGACCCGTACGGCGCTCACAGCATGACCAGCTTTCGGCGGCGGCACAGCGCGATGAAGAGCGGCGCCCCGAGGAACGCGGTGATGATCCCCACCTGGACCTCGCCCGGCGAGCCGAGCACCCGCCCCAGGACGTCCGCGCCGATCAGCAGGACCGGGGCGAGCAGCATCGAGTACGTCAGCACCCAGCGCTGGTCGGGGCCGACGACGAAGCGGGCGACGTGCGGTACGGCGAGCCCGACGAAGCCGATCGGCCCGGCGGCGGCGGTGGCCGCGCCGCACAGCAGCATGACGGCGACGGCGCCCAGCACCCGGGTGCGGCCGACGTTCAGGCCGAGGGCGCGGCCCAGCTGGTCGCCCATCGCGAGGGCGTTGAGCGAGGGCGCGAGGCCGAGGGCGATCAGGAGGCCCACCACGATGAACGGCAGGATGACGTGGATGACGTCGTAGTACCGGCCGGACAGGGAACCCACCGTCCAGAAGCGGTACTGGTCGAAGGCGCGCGGATTGAGCAGCAGTACCGCCGAGTTGAAGGCGTACAGCACCGCGGTCATCGCCGCCCCTGCCACCACCAGCCGGTCGGGTGTGGCCAGCGTGCGGCCCGAGGAGCCCAGCAGGTAGACGGCGACGGAGGCGACGGCCGCGCCGATGAAGGCGAACCACACGTAGCCGAGCACCGAGCCGACCCCGAGGAAGGCGATGGCCACGACGACCCCGGCGGAGGCGCCGAGGCTGATGCCGAGGATGCCCGGGTCGGCGAGCGGGTTGCGGGTCAGTGCCTGCATCAGCGCGCCGGACAGGCCGAGTGCCATGCCCACGAGCAGTCCCAGGAGCGTCCTGGGGATGCGGTAGTCATGGATGATGATCGAGGTCTCGGAGCCGTCGGGGTGCCAGAGCGCACTCCAGGTGGCGGTGAACGGGATGCCCCGGGTGCCCACCCACACGCTGAGCAGCCCGACCAGGACGAGGGCGGCCAGCGCCGCGACCAGCCCCAGGGCCCGCAGGGTGTTCGCGGTCCGGGCCGGCGGCGGGGATTCGGGGGCGGCGGCCCGGTCCTCCGGAGCCGTCCGGGTTTCGACCGACAACGACAACTCCCCCTGACAGCGGTTCGGGTGCACCGCGAGCTGTAGGGCGCCGGAACGCGACGCAGGGACCCGGATAGAACTTAGGTGAGGCTAACCGAACAGCGTCGCGTGGTCAACGAGCGCCCCCCGTACGCGAAATGACGTGCGCCGCCGTGACCGGGGGCATAGCGGCCGGCGTACCCCCTCGGCCACCCGTTTAGAGTAGCCTTACCTAACTTTTCCAGACTCTTCGCGGAGGCCCGCATGCCAGGTGGAGGACCGACCGGGGGGCACGTCCTCCGCAGGGCGATCAGGGGGCAACGGCGACGCGTCGCCACCGCCTCCGTACTCGGAGCGGTGCATCAGGGGTGCGAGGCCCTGGTGCCCGTCGTCATCGGCGCGGCCATCGACACGGCGGTGGCCACCGGCTCCTCCCCGTCGCTGCTGCGCTGGCTCCTGGTGCTCGCCGGGCTGTTCCTGGTGCTGTCGAACTGCTACCGCACCAGCGCCCGGCTCGCCGAAGGGGCGGGGGAACGGGCCGCGCACCGGCTCCGGATGGAGCTCGGAGCCCGGGTGCTCGACCCGCGCGGCGGCGCCGACGCGAACCGGCTGCCCGGCGCGCTCACCAGCATCGCCACCAACGATGCCAGGCGGGTGGGCTCGGTCGCCACGGTCCTGGCCTACGGGGTCGCCGCGACCTCGGCGCTGGTGATCAGCGCGGTGGCACTGCTCAGGATCTCCGTCCCGCTCGGACTCCTCGTCCTGCTGGGCATCCCGCCGCTGCTGTGGCTCGGCCACCGCATCAGCCGTCCGCTCGAACGCCGCAGCGAGACCGAGCAGGAACGGGCCGCGCACGCCTCGGGCGTCGCCGCCGACCTGGTCGCCGGACTCCGCGTCCTCAAGGGCATGGGCGCCGAGTCGGCCGCCGTGGCCCGCTACCGCACCACCAGCCAGGACTCGCTGGCCGCCGCCCTGCGGGCGGCCCGCAGCCGGGCCGGCCACGAGGGCGCCGTCCTCTCGCTCACCGGCGTCTTCATCGCGGTCATCGGCATCGTGGGCGCCTACCTCGCGATGCGCGGCAGCATCAGCATCGGTGACCTGGTGGCGGCGGTGGGCCTGGCGCAGTTCCTCCTCGGCCCGTTCCAGCTGCTCACCTACGTCAACGCCGAGTTCGCCCAGGGCCGCGCCTCCGCCCGCCGGATCGCCGAGGTGCTGGACTCGCCCGCCGCCGTCGAGGGCGGCGAGTCCGTGGTCTCTGACGACGCGCCGGGACGGCTGCGCCTGAGCGGGGTACGGCTCGGCTCGCTGCACGGGATCGACCTGGACATCCGCTCCGGCGAACTGATCGGAGTGGTCACCGGCGATCCGGCCGCCGCGACCGATCTGCTGCTCTGCCTGGCCAGGGAGCGGGACCCCGCCGACGGGCTGATCGAGCTCGACGGCGTACCGCTGACCGAACTCGCCCCCGACGCGCTGCGCCGCGCCGTCCTGGTCGCCCACCACGACGCCGACCTCTTCGAGACCAGCCTGCTGGACAACGTACGGGCCGGTGCCCGCGACGACACCGCCCCGGTCGACGAAGCCCTCGCCGCATCGGCGGCCGACGAGGTCGCCCGGCTGCTGCCCGACGGCGGCGACACCGTGCTCGCCGAACGCGGCCGGTCCCTCTCAGGCGGCCAGCGACAGCGCGTCGCTCTCGCCAGGGCGCTGGCAGCCGACAGCTCCGTACTGGTGCTGCACGACCCGACCACCGCCGTGGACACCGTCACCGAGTCCCGGATCGCCGCCCGGCTGCGGGAGATCCGCGACGGGCGCACCACCGTGCTGATCACCACCAGCCCGGCCCTCCTCGCCGTCACCGACCGGGTGGTCGTCCTCGACGGGGGCACCGTCTCCACGACCGGCCACCACACCGAACTCGTCGCCGGGGACGAGCGCTACCGGGCGGCGGTGCTCGCATGACATCCACGTACGAGGAACGCGCGCAAGACACGGAAACGCACGCGGAAGAAGAGGGGAAAGCGGTCATGAGCACACCCGGCGCGGACCGCGCGCTGCTGCCGACGGCGAGCGGCGCGGAGAGCGTCGCGGCGCTGCGCACCATGCTGCGCGGCCACCGGCGGCTGACGGCGGCCGCCGTCGGCGTACTGGTCGCCGGGACCGCGATCGGTCTGCTGACCGCTCCCCTGCTCGGCCACATCGTGGACCTGGTGGTGGAGCGGCGCGGTTCACGGGCGCTGACGGTGCCCCTGGTGCTGCTCATCGTGGTGGCCCTGGTACGCGGCGCCGCGGCCTCGGTCGGCAGCACGCTCGTGGCGCGGCTCGGCGAGACCGTACTCGCCGCCGTGCGCGAGCAGTTCATCGAACGGGCGCTGCGGCTGCCGCTGGAGCGCATCGAGGCGGCCGGTTCGGGCGACCTGGTCTCCCGGGTCACCAGCGATGTCTCCATGATCGCGAAGTCGGTGCGCCAGGCGCTGCCCGAGTTCACCCGCTCCGCGCTGACCATCGTGCTGACGTTCGTCGGACTCGCCGTACTGGACTGGCGGTTCCTGGTCGCGGCCCTGCTGGCGATGCCGGTCCAGGTGCTGTCGGTGCGCTGGTACCTGCGCCGGGCCGCTCCGGTGTACGCCGAGCACCGCGTCGCGACCGGCGCGCTCCAGCACCAGCTGCTCGACAGCGTCGGCGGGGTGCGCACCGTACGGGCGTTCCGGCTGAACGGTGCGCACACCGCCCTGCTGGAGCAGCGCTCCGCCTCGGCGCGGGACCTCGCGCTGGGCGGCATCCACATCGTGACGGGGTTCTTCTCCCGGCTGAACCTGGCCGAGTACATCGGTCTGGCGGGCGTGCTGGGCGCGGGCTTCCTGCTGGTGGACAGCGGTTCGGTGAGCATCGGTACGGCCACCGCCGCCGCGCTCTACTTCCACAGCCTCTTCAACCCGGTCAACGCGACGCTGTTCCTCATCGACGACGCGCAGTCGGCGGGTGCCAGCTTCGCCCGGCTGGTCGGGCTGTCCAAGCTGCCGGCCGAGCAGAGCGCCCCGGGCGCCACCGCTCCGGCGGACGGTTCGGTGAAGGTGAGTGCGGTCAGTTACGCCTACGGCTCCGGGGCCCCCGTGCTGCGGAAGGTCGATCTGGAGGTGCGCAGCGGCGAGCGGGTGGCGCTGGTGGGTGCCAGCGGCGCCGGAAAGACGACGCTGGCCAAGGTCATCGCGGGCGTCCACGAACCGCACGGCGGGACCATCTCGCTGGGCGGGGTCGACGCGGCCGAGCTGGGCGCCGCCGGGGTGCGGCGCGCGGTGACACTGATCAGCCAGGAGGTGCACGTGTTCGCGGGCCCGCTGGCCGAGGACCTGCGCCTCGCCCGCCCGGAGGCCGGCGACGAGGAGGTGCGCGCGGCCCTTGACCGGGTCGGCGCCCTGGAGTGGGCACAGGCGCTGGCCGACGGCCTGGACACGGTCGTGGGCGAGGGCGGTCACCGGCTGACGGTGACGCAGGCGCAGCATCTCGCGCTGGCCCGGCTGGTGCTGGCGGACCCGCCGGTCGCGATCCTCGACGAGGCGACCGCGGATGCGGGCAGCGCGGGCGCGCGGGTCCTGGAGGAGGCGGCGCTGCGCGCACTGGAGGGGCGCACCGGGCTGGTGGTCGCGCACCGGCTCCCCCAGGCGGCGACCGCCGACCGCGTCGTCGTCCTGGACGAGGGCCGGGTCGTGGAGACCGGCAGCCATGACGAACTCGTCGCGGCCGGCGGCCGGTACGCGGCGCTGTGGGAGGCGTGGTCCGACAGCCGCCGGGAGCCGGCGGACGACGCACCGGCTCAGGCCGGCCGCGCGGCAGTGGCGGCGGACGCGCCGTAGCCGCGCGGACGTTCGGGGTGCTCCGTGCGGTCGCGAGCGGCGCCGCTCTCCTCAGGGGATGAACGCGATGTCGGGGTAGCGCGGGGACGGCCCGGACAGCAGGTGGTCGTCCCTGCCGCGCAGGTGGAGGTCGAAGAACGCGCGCAGATAGGCGCGTTGGGCGGCGACGGCCCGGCCGGCGTCGATCGTCCCGATGGAGTCGGTGAGGGCCGCGACCGCCTCCGGCGGCAGCGGGAGCGCCTTTTCCAGCTGCTGCCCCAGCGGGGACATGTCCGTGTAGGTCTGGTGGGCGGAGTCGTGCAGCCGCAGTTCGAGCCGCCAGCCGCGCAGGTGCGACCAGAAGGTCGCCCAGGACGGGTCGTTGTGGCGTCCGTGGGTGGAATTGCTCATCAGCAGGAACGGGCGGTCGAGCCCGGTGTCCTTGACCGTCCCGTTGACGCTGCCGTCCAGATCGGCGCCGGCGAGGATGCGGCGGTCCCGCGCCATGGCTCCCGCCGCCGTGTCGCCGCCGATCGAATGCCCGAACATGCCGATCCTGGACAGATCGAGGGAGCCGCGCAGGCCGTGGGGCAGCCGGCGGCCCCCGGCGTCGGGGTTCCTTCCGGCGTTCAGCCGTTCCAGTTCGTTCAGGACGAACCGGGTGTCGGTCTCGCGGACCCGCAGCGCCTTGAGCGGGTCAGGGTCCGGGCCCACCTCCACCCTGCCGCCGGGGAACTCCACGATCGAGGCCTCATGGGTGTGGTCGATCGTCACCACCACGTACCCGTGAGCGGCCAGGTCCTCGACCAGCGCGGTGCCCATGGCGCGCATCGTGTTGAGCCCCGGGGAGAAGAGCACCACGGGAGCGCCGCGGCGACGCACCGCCACGGGGGCGCCCTGCCACGCGTGCGTCACCGGGAAGTCGACGTCGTCCATCGACGTCATGAGCTTCTGGGCGACCTGCCGGCCGTACAGGGCCGTCGACACCGACGGGAGCCAGGGGGCGCGCCTGCGGCCGTGGGTGTCCGACGCCGGGTACCACACGCTGATCATGAGTTCGCGGGGCGAGGCGGGTGAGACCCACGGGTCCCGGCGCGAGCGGTCGATCAGATGGAGCGAGGTGGTTCCGATCCGCCGCGGACCGGTCGGCGCCGGCAGTGTGAGCCGCACCCGGCCGGGACCGGTCTCCTCGGCCGGAGCGGCGCCTGCCGCCCGTACCGTCCCCGTGGTGGCGAGCACCAGCCCCGCCGTCCCGGCCGCGGCGAGCACCGACCGACGCGTTATGTCCCTCATCCGGATCCCTCACCTGCGCTCGACGACTGATTGACCGCCCAGCGAGAATGACACCCCCCGCCGCGACGGCGACAGGCCTCGGGCGCGACGTCAGGGTGAGTACAGGGTCATCCCCGACCCGGCCTCCGGGCCAGGACCACCACCGCACCGGACGCGCACACGCCGCCGCCCCTCGATGAGAAGGTCTCGGCGAGGGGCGGCGTCGTACTGCCGGTCAGCCCTGGAGGGCGACCAGGCTCGCGGGTCGCAGGTCCGTCCAGTTCGCCTCCACGTGGGCGAGGCAGGCTTCGCGGGTGTCCGCGCCGAATGCGGTCCGCCAGCCGGCGGGGACCTCGGCGAAGGCGGGCCACAGCGAGTGCTGGTTCTCGTCGTTGACCAGGACCAGGAAGGTGCCCTGCGGGTCCTCGAACGGGTTGGTCGTCATGCGTTGTCACTCCTCTTGGACAGTGCGGTGAACAGCTCGGACAGCGGCTGCTCCGGATGGGCCGCCGCACGGTGCAGCAGCTCCAGGTAGGCGTCGGCCAGGCGCCGGGCCTCTGCGGTGCCCAGCAGATCGGTGGCGTGGATCAGCGCGCAGTGCACCGGTCCGTCGCCGCGCGGCTCGTAGAAACTGAGGGTCAGGTCGGCCCGGGTGACGCCGGTCGGTACGGCCGAGAGCGAGCCGATGCCGCCCTCCAGCTGTTCCGGGTCGGCCTGTTCGTGGTGGATGACCATGACCTGCGGGCCCCGGGGCGGGAGTCCGGCGGCCCGGACGACGGCGTCGAACGGGACGTCCTGCCGGTCCAGGGCGCTCAGCGTCGTCTCCCGTACCCGGGTCAGCAGTTCCGTGAAGGTGGGGTCGCCCGCCGTGCCGGTGCGCAGCACCACGGTGTTGAAGAAGCAGCCGACCAGATCGGCGAGCTGGTCGTCGGTGCGTCCGGCGACCATCGTGCCGATCGGCAGGTCGGTGCCCGCGCCGTGCCCGGTGAGCAGTGCGGCGAGCGCCGAGTGGAGCACCATGAACATGCTGGTGCCGGTGGCCCGCGCGAGGCGGTCCACGGCGGCGTGCAGCTCCTCGTCGAGGACGAAGCCGACGTGGGCCCCGGGCCTGACGCTGCTGTCCGGTCCTGCCCGGTGCGGGCCGTCGGCGGGCAGGGCGAGCCGGTCCGGGAGCCCATCGAGTGTCCGGCGCCAGTAGGCGAGCTGCTGCCCGCCCCGGCTGTCCGGGTCCGCGGGGTCGCCCAGGACCTCGTGGGCCCAGTGCGCGTAGTCCGCGTAGCCGACCGGCAGCGGCTGCCAGCCGGGGGCGAGGCCCTGGGCACGGGCCGCGTGGGCGGTGACCAGGTCGCGCAGGAGCGGCACGACCGACCACTCGTCGACGGCGAGGTAGTGCATGGTCAGCAGCAGCGCCTGGGCGCCGTCGGGTCCGGTGAGCAGATGCGCCCTGAGCGGCGCCTCGGCGCCCGGATCGGGTGCCGTGCCCGCGAGTTCGGCCAGCCGGGCGTCCAGGTCGGCGCACGGCTCCTCGGTCAGTACGGGCGCTGCGGCGGGCCGCTGGTACAGGACGCCGTCGCGTTCGGCGAAGGCGGTGCGCAGCGGCTCGTGCCGGGCCACCACATCGGCCAGGGCGGCGGCCAGCACCTCGGCGTCGAGCCCGCCTGCGGAGCGCAGCGTCAGCGCGTGGTCGACGCCCCGCGCGTCGCGGGAGGCCTGCCACTGCCAGTCCTGGACGGGCGCCGCCGGCGGTTCCCCGGCGCGCTGTACGGCCGGGCGCAGTGCGGGCCGCTCCGTGCCCGCACCCTCATGGGCGGTGGCCGCGCCCTCCAGCGCGCCGGCGATGCCGGCGACGGTGAGCGCGTCGAAGACGTCCCTGATGCTCAGCTCGACGCCGAACTCGGCGCGGATGCGGCCGAGCAGCCGCATCGAGGCCATGGAATGGCCGCCGAGCGCGAAGAAGCTGTCGTGCACGCCGACGTCGTCCAGCTTGAGGATCTCGCAGAACAGTGCGGCGATCCTGGCCTGGGCCGGGGTGGCCGGGCGGGCGTCGGTCGTCATCGCGGACCAGTCGGGCGCGGGCAGCGCCGCACGGTCCAGCTTGCCGTTGGGCGTGAGCGGCAGCGGGCCGTCCAGCGGCACCACCAGGGCCGGGACCATGTACTCGGGGAGCAGCCCGGCCATGTGGGCGCGCAGTTCCTGCGGGTCGGGTTCGCCGGACTCGGGCACCGCGTAGGCGATCAGCCGGACGATGTCGCCGTCCCGGTCGGGGACCACCGCGGCCTGGGCGACGCCGGGGTGTCCGGCGAGCGCCGCCTCGATCTCGCCCAGCTCGATGCGGAAGCCGCGCACCTTCACCTGGGTGTCGGCCCGGCCGAGGAAGTCGAGGTTGCCGTCGCGGCGCCGTCGGGCGCGGTCGCCGGTGCGGTACATCCGGCTGCCGGGCGCCCCGAAGGGATCGGCGACGAACCGCTCCGAGGTGAGGGCCTGCTTGCCGAGGTAGCCCCGGGCGAGCCCGCGCCCGGCGACGTACAGCTCGCCCACCACACCCGGCGGTACGGGCCGCAGCCGCTCGTCGAGCACGTAGGCCCGGGTGTTGGGGTCGGGGCGGCCGATGGGCACCCGGCCGGCGGGGGCGCCGCCGTGCTCGCGGGCGCTCCACAACGTCGAGTTGACCGTCGCCTCGGTGAGCCCGTAGGCGCAGATCAGGTCGGCGGTGGCGCCGAAGCGGTCGAAGAGGTCCGGCGGCACCGTCTCGGTGCCGACCAGCACGGTCGATCCTGCGGGCAGTTCGCAGCCGGGCGGGAGGGCCGATACCAGGGACGGCGGCAGGATCATGTGGGTGATCCGCCGGTCCGCGAGGAAGTCGGTCAGCGCCGGTCCCGCGACCCGGGCCTCGTCGGTGATGAGGACGAGGCTGCCGCCGTGGCACAGCGCCATGGCGAGTTCGAAGACGAAGACGTCGAAGCCGGTGGAGGCGAACTGGAGCACCCGGCTGTCGCGCCGCAGGTTCATCCGGTCGACGGCGGTGGCCACGAGGGAGGAGATCCCCTCGTGGGGAACGATCACGCCCTTGGGGCGGCCGGTCGAGCCGGAGGTGTAGATCACGTACGCGGCCTGGTCCAGGCCTGCGGGCCCGCCGGGTCCGGCGGCCGGGGCCGGCTCCCGCAGTGCCTCGGCGGTGTCCGGCGCGTCCAGCAGGACGACCGGGACGCCCGCCGCGTCGGGGATCTTCCCCGCGACGGTCTCGGTGCCGACGACCAGGGCCGCCCCCGAGTCCTCGATCATGTAGGAGAGCCGGTCCCCCGGGTGGATCAGGTCGAGCGGCAGGAAGGCCGCGCCCAGCTTCATCGCGGCGAGCACGGTGGCGATCATGTCCACGGACCGGGGAACGGCGACGCCGACCACGCTCTCGGCGCCGACGCCGTGCGCGGCGAGCAGCCGGGCGATGCGGCGGGCCCGGTCGTCGAGCTCGGCGTACGTCACCGAGCGGGACCGGTCCACCACGGCCACGGCGTCGGGCCGTTCGGTGAGCCTGCGGGCGAACAGTGCGGGCAGGGACTCCTCCTCGACCTCGCGCGCGGTGTCGTTGAAGCCCTCCAGGACGGTGTGCCGCTCCTGGCCGGAGAGGATCTCCGCCCGGGACAGCGGCTGTCCGGGCTCGGCGACGAGCGCGGCGACCAGGGTGCGCAGCCGCTCACCGATGGCCTCGGCGGTCTCCCGGTCGAACAGCTCGGTGGCGAATTCGAGCCGGCAGCCGAGCGATCCGGGGCCGCCGTCCCGCGCGGTGTGCTCGGTGAAGCTGAACACCAGGTCGAACTTGGCGGAGCGGATCCGGAACGGCACGAACTCCACGTCCAGGCCCGGCAGTCCGAGTTCGTCGCCGGTGCGGGCGTGGTAGCCGACCATCACCTGGAAGAGCGGGTTGCGGGAGAGCGAGCGGGTCGGGTTGAGGGCCTCCACGACCGATTCGAAGGGCACGTCGGCGTGCGAGAACGCCGCCAGGTCGGTGTCACGGACCCGGGTGAGGAGTTCGGTGAAGCTGGGGTCGCCGCCGAGGTCGGTGCGCAGTACCAGGGTGTTGACGAAGAAGCCGACCAGTTCGTCCAGTGCCTCGTCACCGCGCCCCGCGATGGGCGAGCCGAGCGGGATGTCCGTCCCGGCGCCCATGCGGTGCAGCAGCGCGGCCACGGCCGCGTGCACCACCATGAACATGCTGGCGCCGGTCTCCCGGGCGAGCCACTTCAGTCCGGCGTGCACCGGGGCGTCGAAGGCGATGTCGAGTTCGGCGCCGGAGAACGCCGGGCGGGCGGGCCTGGCCCGGTCGGTGGGCAGTTCGAGCTCTTCCGGGGCACCGGCCAGGGCCGTACGCCAGTGGTCCAGCTGCCGGGCGGCCAGGCTGGTCCCGTCGGCGGGGTCGCCCAGCAGCCGGTCCTGCCACAGCGCGTAGTCGGCGTACTGGACGGGCAGCGGCTCCCAGTCGGGCGCCCCGCCTGCGAGGCGGGCCGCGTAGGCGGTGGCCAGGTCCCGCAGGAACGGCCGGTCGGACCATTCGTCGGTGGTGATGTGGTGCAGCAGCAGCACGACGACGTGGTCCTCGGGCGAGAGCTCCACGACCGTGACGCGCAGCAGCAGTTCGGCGGCGAGGTCGAAGGGCCGGTTGACGACCGTGTCGATGATGCCGGGTACCTCGTCCTCGGTGGCCCGCAGGCACTCCACCACCGGGTGCGCCTCGTCGGCGGGCAGCACCCGCTGGAACACCTGGCCGTCGGAGGCCGTGAAGAAGACCGTACGCAGGGCCTCATGACGTGCCGTCACATCGGCGAGCGCGGTGCGCCAGGCGGCCAGGTCCAGCGGGCCGCGCAGCCGCATGGCCAGCGAGAAGTTGTACGCGGCCGAGGTGCACTCGATCTGCTGGATGACCCACAGCCGCTGCTGGGCGTGGGACAGCGGCAGCCGGTCGGGCCGGTCGCCTGCGGTCAGCGCCGGTCGGGCGGCGCCGTCGGTACGGGCGGCGCGGGCCACCAGTTCCGCGACGGTCGGTGCCTCGAAGAGGTCGCGGATCGCCAGTTCGGCGTCGAGCGCGGTACGGGCCCGGCTGACCAGCCGGGTGGCCAGCAGCGAGTGCCCGCCCAGGTCGAAGAAGTCGCTGTCGATGTCCACACTACCGGCCGGCAGTCCGAGCACCTCCGCGAACAGGGCGCAGAGCGTCTCCTCGCGCGGGTCGCGCGGGGCGCGGCCGTTGCCCGTACCGGCGAGGTCGGGTGCGGGCAGCGCCCGGACGTCCAGCTTGCCGTTGACGGTCAGGGGCAGCGTGCCCAGGGTGACGAGGGCTGCGGGGACCATGTAGTCCGGCAGCCGCGTCTTCAGGTGCTCGCGCAGCCGGCGGATCAGCGTGCTGTCGGCCCCGGGACCGTCCTCGGAGCGCGCGCCCTCCTCCGGCACCACGTAGCCGACCAGGCGCTTGGTGCCCGATCGCTCCGACACGACGACCGCCGCGTGCGCGACCTCGGGGTGCGTGGACAGGGCCGTGGAGATCTCGCCCAGCTCGATGCGGTAGCCGCGGATCTTCACCTGGTCGTCGGTGCGGCCGAGGAAGTCGATGAGCCCGTCGGGGCGTTGGCGCACCAGGTCGCCGGTGCGGTACATGCGCTCACCCGGTGCGCCGAACGGGTCGGCGACGAACCGCTCGGCCGTCAGCGCGGTCCGGTCGTGGTAGCCGCGGGCCAGGCCCGTGCCGGCGATGTACAGCTCGCCGGGGCTGCCCGGCGGGACGGGGCGCAGCATCGGGTCCAGGATGTGGGCGCGGGTGCCCCGGATCGGTACCCCGACCGTGGAGGTCGTGCTGTCGGCGGTGGAGGCGCCGAGCGTGTTGATCGTGTACTCGGTCGGCCCGTAGAGGTTGTAGCCGTAGACGCCCTCGGTGCGGCGCAGCCGGGTCCAGACGGTGTCGGGGACGGCTTCGCCGCCGAGCAGGACCAGTGCGGGCCGGTGCTTGCCGGCGGCCTCGTCGCGGTCGAGGAGGCCCTCCTCGATGAGGAGCTGGGCGTAGGTGGGGGTCACGTTGACCACGTCGATGCGGTGGCTGTCGCAGTACGCGACCAGCGCCTCGGCGTCGCGGCGCAGTTCCTCGTCGCAGACGTGGACCTCATGGCCCTCGACCAGCCACAGCAGTTCCTCCCAGGACATGTCGAAGGCGAAGGACACGGTGTGCGCGATGCGCAGCCGCCGTCCGCCCGCCGAGGCGATGGCCGGGTCGAAGATCTCCTTCTGGTGGTTGAACTGCATGTTCGTCAGCCCGCGGTACGGGGTGACGACGCCCTTGGGGCGGCCGGTGGAGCCCGAGGTGTAGATGACGTACGCGGGGTGGTCGAGGCGGCCCGGCACCCCGTGCGCGAACGCGGGCCGCTCGGCGTCGGTGACCTCGCCTCCCGGCAGCGCGGCCAGTTCGGCGGCCACGGCCGCCTCGTCCAGCAGGAGTTCGGGTGCGGCGGGTCCGTCCGCGTCGCGCAATGACGGGGCGACGGCGGTGGTGGACAGCAGGCACAGCGGTCCGCTGTCACGCGCCATCAGGCGCAGCCGGTCGGCGGGGTGGTCCAGGTCGAGGGGAAGGTAGGCGGCGCCGGTGCGCAGTACGGCGAAGAGCGCGGCCACCATCTCGGTGGAGCGCGGCAGCGCGAGCGCCACGACCTTCTCCGGTCCGGCGCCCCGGGCGAGCAGCAGCCGGGCGAGCCGGTTGACGCGGGCGTCCAGCTCGGCGTACGTGAGGGTCTGCTCGCCGAAGACGAGCGCCACCGCGTCCGGGGTGCGGGCGACCTGGGCGGCCAGCAGATCGGCGACCGTCTCGTCGGGCACCGGCTCGCGGCCGGTGAGCTGTGCGGCGGCGATGGCGGCCCGCTCGGCGGGCAGCAGCAGGTCGACACCCGCGGTGCGGGCCGGGGCCCCGGCGTCGAGGGCCTCGGTGAGCCGGCCGAGCACCTCGGTGAACCGGTCGAGGATGGTGGTCGCGGCCTCGGCGCCGAACAGGTCCGGCCGGGCGGCCAGGGTGATCCGCAGCCGGCTGCCGGGGGTGACGATCAGCGTGAGCGGGAAGTGCGTGCCGTCCACGTTGGACATGGCGGTGATGCCGTGGAGCCGCCGCAGTTCGGCCGCGCGGTCCTCGCCGTCGGCCGAGCGCAGGACGAACAGGGTGTCGAACAGCCGGCGGTGTCCGGTCTCCTGCTGGAGGGCGCCGAGCCCGACGTACTCGTACGGCATGACGGCGGCGCGCTCGGACTGCATCCGGCGCAGCAGGCCGAGGAGCGGCTCGTCCGGGGTGAAGGCGACGCGGGCCGGGATGGTGTTGAGGAACATCCCGATGATTCCGGCCGCGTCCGGTACGTCCGCGGGCCGTCCGGCGACGGCGGTGCCGAAGGCGACGTCGGCGCGGCCGGTCATCGCGGAGAGCACCAGGGCCCAGGCCGCGTTCAGCACGGTGTTCAGGGTGAGCCCGTGGCGGCGGGCCGCGGTCCGCAGCAGTTCGCTGGTCTCCGGGCCGAGCACGGTGTCGTAATCGGCCGGGATGACCGGGCCGGTGTCGCGCCCGGACGGGGCGAGCAGCGTCGGCTCGTCGAAGCCGGAGAGCGACCGGCGCCAGGCCTCCAGCGCGGCGCCTGTGTCCTGCTCGTCCAGCCAGCCGAGGTAGTCGCGGTAGGAGCCGGGCAACGGGAGCCCGGTGGCGTCGCCGGCCCGCTCGTAGAGCGTGAACAGCTCCTCCAGGAACAGCCACGCGGACCAGCCGTCCCACAGGATGAGGTGGTGGGTGATCACGAGCCGGTCCCGGCCGTCCCCGAGCCGGATGAGGAGCAGCCGGCACAGCGGGGGCGCGGACAGGTCGAAGCGCTGCCGCCGGTCGGCGGCCAGCAGCTCCCGGACCCGGCTGTGCTGCTGCGCTGCGGGCAGCCCGGAGAGGTCCGCCTCGACGAGCGGGACCTCGGCGCCGTCCACGATGAACTGGACGGGGCGGGGCAGCCCGTCGGCGGTGAACCCGGCCCGCAGGCCGGTGTTGCGGGCCAGCAGCGCCCGGCAGGCGGCGCGCAGCCGGTCGGGGTCGACGCGGCGGTCGAAGTCCAGGGTCTCCTGGGAGAGGTAGACGTCGAGCGCCTCGCCCGCGTCGTAGGTGGCGTGGAAGTACATGCCCTCCTGGAGCGGGGAGAGCGGCCAGATGTCGTCGACCGGGAACCCGGCGGTGGCGGCGACGCGGTCGGTCTCCTGCCCCGAGAGCACCAGGCCGCCCAGCGGCGCGGGCCGGTCCGGCTCCGGCTCGGGGCCGGCTGCGGAGGTCAGCTGGGCGAGCAGGGCCCGCAGGGCGGGGTCCACGTCGGCGCCGGACTGCTCCTGGAGGGCCAGTACGGCCTGGAGTGCGGCGGCGGCCTGTCCGGCCTCGGCCGCGGGCACGGTCACGGCTTCGGCGGGGGCGGGGGCGGCCGGTTCGGCGGCGGAGGGGGCGGAGGGCTCGGACGGAGCGGAGGGGCCGGGTGCCGCGGTGCGCGCGACGGCGGCCAGGGCGGCCGGGGTCCGGCTCTCGAACACGTCGCGGGGGCCGATCACCAGACCCCGGGCGCGGGCCCGGGTGGCGACGGCGATCGAGCTGAGGCTGTCGCCGCCGATGACGAAGAAGTCGTCGTCCACGCCGATCCCGGGCATGCCGAGCACCTCGGTGAAGATCTCGCACAGGGCGCTCTCGCGCTCGTCGCGCGGGGCCCGGCCGCCGCTACGGGGGGCGGGCGCGGCGGCCGGCAGGGCGTTCCGGTCGAGCTTGCCGTTGGGCGTCAGCGGCAGGGTGTCCAGGGCCAAGACGGTGCCCGGCACCATGGGCGCGGGCAGCGCGTCGGCCAGCGCCGCGCGCAGGGCGTCGGTGTCCAGGACCGTGCCGGGTACGGGCACGGCGTAGCCGGCCAGCGCGCCGTCCCGGACGGTCACCGCCGCACGGGCGACGCCCGCCAGGGCGGTCAGGGCGGCCTCGATCTCGCCGAGTTCGATGCGGTTGCCCCGGATCTTGACCTGCCGGTCGGTGCGGCCGAGGTACTCGACGGCACCGTCGGCGCGGCGCCGCACCAGGTCTCCGGTGCGGTACATGCGCTCGCCCGGTCCGCCGAAGGGGTCGGCCACGAAGCGTTCGGCGGTGGTGCCCGGCCGGTCGTGGTACCCCCGCGCCAGTTGCACTCCGGCGAGGTAGAGCTCTCCCGGTACCCCGTCGGGGACCTGGCGCAGGTACGGGTCCAGTACGTGCAGCCGGGTGTTCCACACCGGGCGGCCGATGGGCACGGCCGGCCCCGGGCCGCCGTCGTGGACGTAGGCGAAGGAGGTCACGTCCACCGCCGCCTCGGTGGGTCCGTAGAGGTTGTGCAGCGGGACGGGGGCCCGCCCGGAGCGGGCCGTCAGCTCCGACCAGTGCGCGGCCTGGGCCCCGGTGAGGGCCTCGCCGCTGCAGAACACCCGCCGCAGGCTCGCCGCCCAGTCCGGGTGGTCGGCGGCGGAGTCCAGGGCCTGGGTGAAGGCGGCCAGCATGGACGGCACGAAGTGGAGCGTGGTGATCCGCCGGGTCCGGATCAGCCCGGCGAGGTAGCCGGGGTCGCGGTGCCCGCCGGGGCGGGCGAGTACGACGGTCGCGCCCTCCAGCAGGGGCCAGAAGAACTCCCACACGGAGACGTCGAAGGCGGCCGGGGTCTTCTGCAGGACCCGGTCGTCCGCGCCGAGCCCGTACTCCCCCTGCATCCACGCGAGCCGGTTGACGACGGCCCGGTGTGTGACGGCGACGCCCTTGGGGCGGCCGGTGGAGCCGGAGGTGTAGATCAGATAGGCCGGGTGGTCGGGTCCTGCGTGCCGCACGGGGGCCTCGGTGGCGGCCGCGACACCGTCGGGGTCCTTCCCGTCGTCGTCGTTCCCGTCGTCGATGAGCAGCAGGTCGGCGTCCGGTACGGCGGGCAGCCGTCCGGCCGCCCGCGCCGTGGTCACGACGGTGCGTGTGCCGGAGTCGGCGAGCACGAAGGCGACCCGCTCGGCGGGGTAGTCGAGGTCGACCGGCAGATAGCCGGCGCCGGTCTTCAGGACGCCCAGCAGCGCCACCATCAGTTCGGCCGAGCGGGGCACGGCCACCGCGATGTACTGCTCCGGCCCTGCCCCGCGCGACCGCAGCCGCCGGGCCAGCGCCTCGGCGCGCCGGTCGAGTTCGGCATAGGTCAGCGTGGTGTCCTCGAAGACCACGGCGGGGGCGTCCGGGGTACGGGCCGCCCGGTCGGCGAACAGCGAGGCGAGGGTGGCCCCGGGGACGGGCCGTGCGGTGGCGTTCAGCTCCGCGAGGTGCGCGTGCTCGCGCTCGGACAGCAGGCCGGTCCGGGCGACGGTGCGGCCGGGTTCGCAGACCAGGGTGCGCAGCAGTGCGGTGAACCGGTTGGCGAGGACGGCGACGGTGACCGGGTCGAAGCGGGCCGCGTCGTGCTTGAACCGCAGCAGCAGTGCGCCGTCGCCCGGCTCGACGACGAGCGCGAGGGGTAGTGCACGGCGTCGGTGATGTCGTTGCCGGTGATGCGCAGCGCCTCGGGGCCGTGGCCGGCGGGCGTCTGCGGGGTGGGGTGGTTCTCGAACACCACGAGGGTGTCGAAGAGTTCACCTCCGCCGGCGATCCGCTGGATGTCGGCCAGGCCGAGGTGCTGGTGGTCCAGGAGCGCGGTGTGCTCGGCCTGGACGCGGCGCAGCAGTTCGGTGAGGGACTCCTCGGGCCGCAGGACCACCCGGGCGGGGACGGTGTTGATGAACAGGCCGACCGCCGAGTCCAGGCCCGCGACCTCGGTGGTCCGGCCGGACACGGTGGTGCCGAAGACGAGGTCGCCGCTGCCGGTGAGCGCGCCGAGCAGCAGCGCCCACGCGCCGTGCATGACGGTGCTCAGGGTGAGGCCGTGGGTGCGCGCGTACGCGGTGAGCGCGGCGGTGAGCTCCTCGGGCAGCCGGGTGTCCACCTGTTCCGGCCTGGCCGGGGCCCGCTCGCCGTCCGCCGCGTCGGGGGCGGCCAGCCGGGTCGGCCCGTCCAGCGCGCGGAGCGCCTGGCGCCACGCCTCCCGTGCGGCGTCCCGGTCCCGGCCGGCCAGCCATGCGAGGTAGGGGCGGGGGTCGGCCGGTGCGGGGAGTTCGTCGCCCCGGTAGGCGGCCATGAGTTCGCGCAGCAGCACGGAGACGGACCAGCCGTCGGCGACGATGTGGTGCAGGGTGAGCAGCAGCCGGTGGCGGTGGCCGTCGCGGACGAGGGTGGCGCGCAGCAGCGGCGGCCGGGCCAGGTCGAAGGGCCGGGCGCGGTCGGCCCGCAGGACGTCGTCGAGGGCGGTCTCGGCGGTGTCGGCCTCCTGCCAGGGCAGGGTGACGTGGTCCGCGAGGCGCTGGACGACCTCGCCGCCGGGCAGCTGGCGGTACGAGGCACGCAGCAAGGGGTGCCGGTCCAGGAGCAGTTGGAGCGCCGCACGCAGCCGGTCCGGGTCGACGAGCCCGTCGAGTTCCAGCAGTTCCTGGACGCGGTAGAGGTCGGCGGTGCCCTCGTCGAGGGCGGCGTGGAAGAAGAAGCCCTCCTGGAGCGGCGAGACGGGCAGCGCGTCCTCGTCCAGAACGGCCGCCGGTGCCTGCGGGGCGCTCGTCGTCCCGGCGGCGCGGGCCAGGGCAGCCACGGTGCGGAGCCGGAAGACGTCGCGCGGGCTGATCGTGAGACCGGCCTCACGGGCGCGGTTCACCAGCTGGATCGCGATGATGCTGTCGCCGCCGAGCTCGAAGAAGCTGCTCCGGACGCCCACGGCGGGCAGGTCGAGCAGCTGGGCGAACAGGGCGGCGAGCGTGGTCTCGGCCGGCCCGGTGGGCGCGTCGGTGCCGCTGACCTCGGTCCACCGGGGCTCGGGCAGGGCGCGGGTGTCGAGCTTGCCGTTGGGCGTGAGCGGGAGGGGGCCGTCCAGGACGACGACGGCGGTCGGCACCATGTGGTCCGGCAGGGCCGCGGCCACCTGGGCGCGTGCGGCGGTGACGGCGGCCTCGGTGGCGGCGGCGTCGTGGCCGTCCCCGACCAGGTAGGCGACGAGGCGCTTGACGCCCCGGTGGTCGTCGCGGACCAGGACGGCGGCCTGGGCGATCCCGGGGGCGGCCATGAAGGCGCTCTCGATCTCGCCCGGTTCGATCCGGTGACCCCGGATCTTGATCTGGCCGTCGGCCCGGCCCAGGAACTCCAGATTGCCGTCGCTCCCCCAGCGGACCCGGTCGCCGGTGCGGTACATCCGGGTGCCGGGCTCGCCGTACGGGTCGGCGACGAAGCGTTCCGAGGTCAGGGCGGAGCGGCCGAGGTAGCCGCGGGCGAGGCCGCGCCCGGCGACGTACAGCTCGCCCTCGACGCCCACCGGCACCGGCCGCAGTGCGGCGTCCAGGACGTAGGTGCGGGTGTTGGGGTCGGGCCGCCCGATGGGGGTGGGGCCCGGCCTGCCGGAACGGGCGAGCCACAGGGTGGAGTTGACGGTGGCCTCGGTCAGCCCGTACGCGACGACGACCTGGAGCCGCCCGGACCAGCGGGCGATCAGCTCGCCGGGGACCGCCTCGGTGCCGACGACGAGGACTGCGCCCTCGGGCAGTTCGCACTCCGGCGGCAGCGCCGAGACGAGTGAGGGGGGCAGGATCATGTGGGTGGCACGGTGGTGTGCGATGTAGTCGGTGAGGGCGGATCCGGCGACCCGCCGTTCGGCGGGGACGACGATGATCCGGCCGCCGGCGCACAGCGACATGATCAGGTCCCAGACCGTCACGTCGAAGCCGGCGGAGGCGAACTGCACGACGCGGCTGTCGGAGGTGACGCCGATCCGGTCGGTGGCCGTGGCGATGAGGCTGCCGACGCCGTCGTGGGTGACGATCACGCCCTTGGGGCGTCCGGTGGAGCCGGAGGTGTAGATGACGTAGGCGGCCTGGTCCAGGACGACCGGGACGCCGGGGTCGGCGGGCTCCTGGGCGGCGAGGGCGGCGGCGGTCTCCGGGTCGTCGAGCAGCAGGTGGCGGGCGCCGGACTCCGGAAGGTGGGGCGCCAGGTCCCGGACGGTGAGTACGGCGGTGGCCCCCGCGTCGGACAGCATGTAGGCGGTCCGGTCCCGGGGGTGGTCGGCGTCCAGCGGGAGGTAGGCGGCGCCGGCCTTCATCACGGCGAGCAGCGCCACCACGAGTTCCGGGGAGCGCGGAAGGGCCACGGCGACGACGTCGGCGGCGCCCACACCGCGCGAGACCAGCAGCCGGGCGAGCCGGTTGGCGTCGGCGTTGAGTCCGGCGTAGCTGAGCTCGCGGTCCTCGCAGACGAGCGCGACGGAGTCGGGCGTGCGCCGGACCTGCGCCTCGAACGCGGCGGGCCAGGAGAGTTCGGCCACCTCGCGTGGGGAGACGGCCAGTTCGCCCAGCAGCCGTTCGCGTTCGGCGCCGGAGGTGAGCTCGATCCGGCCCACGGGCCGGCCGGGGTGGTCGCTGAGGGCGCTCAGTACGGTGCGGAAGCGGCGCTCGTGATCGCGGAGGGTCTCCTCGTCGCAGAGGTCGGCGTCCGCGTCGAGGTGGACGAAGCCCCGGCCGTCCCGGGTCTCGGTGAGGGCGAAGGCGAGGTCGCTGACCGGGCCGAGCCACTCGGGCCGCAGTTCGGCGTCCAGCCCGTCGAAGCCGTATCCGTCGTTCCCGGGCAGGATGTTGACGGTGGGGCCGACGAGTTCCCGGACGCCGTCGACCAGGCCGAGGTCCCTGGCCAGGTGCTCGGCGCGGTGGCGTCCGTGCGCGGCCGCTTCGGAGACCTCCCGGCGCACGTCCGCGACGAGCTCCGCGCCCGTGGTGCCGGGGCGGACGGTCAGCCGCAGCGGGACGAGGTTGGAGACCATGCCGGGGACGACGGCCGACACCGCGTCCTGGCGGGCGGCGACCGGCAGCCCGAGGACCAGGTCCTGTTCGCCGGTGACCCGGTGCAGGTAGGCGGCGACGGCCGCGACCAGCAGCCGGGAGGGCCGGACGGCGGCGTTCACGGCCGCGGTGTGCAGCCGCCCGGCTTCCTGCGGGGTGAGTTCGAGGGTGCGGCGCAGCCGCCGCGCCGTCAGGGAGTGGCCGCGCTCGACGAGCCGTACGGGCTCGGGCCGGCCGGCCAGGCGCTCGTGCCACCAGGCGCGGTCCGCCTCGTGCCGGGCGGAGTCGCGGTACTCCCGGTCGGCGTCGACCAGCCGGCCGAGGGACCAGTCGGCGCCAGGGGCTGCCGCCGCGCCCAGCGTGTAGAGCTCACCGGCGCGGCGGGTGATCAGGGTGACGCCCATGCCGTCGAGGACGATGTGGTGGTAGCGCTGGTACCAGCGGACCCGGTCGTCCGCGAGCCGCAGCAGGGCCTGGGCGTAGAGCGGTGCCCGGTCCAGGGGTGCGGGCCGTTCGCGTTCGGCCGCCGCCCAGTGGTCGGCGGCCGCCTCGGGGTCGGGGGCGTCGCGCAGGTCCACGACGGGGACCTCGACGCCGGCGGTGACGGCGCTCTGGCGCGGTCCGCCCTCCCCCGGGGTGAACTCGACGTGCAGGCAGCCGGCTTCCGTTACGGCCTGGCGGACGGCGGCGGCGAGCCGGCCGAGATCCGTGGCGCCGTGCAGGTCCAGGGCGAAGACGATGTTGTAGGCGGAGCTGGCTGGCTCGATCTGCTGGGCCGGCCAGATCCCGGCCTGCCCACCGGTCATGGGGGTCCCGGCGGTGGTTGTCCGGTCCGGCTCGGCGTCAAACATCGTACGAAATGGCCTTTCCCTGATGATGTGGGCAAGGAGAGGACGTCCCGTCCGATGGCGTGCCGGGCCGGCACGCCATCGGACGGGCACCCCTGTTCGGTCCTGCTGAGGTGGGGCGGCGGGCTACTTGACCGAGGTCAGCAGCGGCACGATCTCGTCGATCGCGTAGGGGATCGAGAGGACCGTGTTGAAGGAGAACGCGGCGCCGATGTCCGGGTCCTGGTAGGGCACGAACAGATCGCGCTTGTCCTTGCTGACCTCGAGGTTCTTGTAGAGCGGCTCGGCCTTGATCCGGTCGTTGGCGTCGGTGCTGGAGGTCACCCAGACCAGCCGGTCGACGTCGAGCACGTTCAGCTTCTCGGAGCTGAGTTCGGCGGCGTTCCAGCCCGGCTTGGCCAGCTTGTCGATCTCCGGCTTCAGCTTGAAGCCCAGCTCGGAGAAGAAGATCGACTTGGGGTCGGTCTTCGTGAACGCCGAGTACTTGCCCGCCTCGAAGCTGTCGGCCACGGCGAGGGTCTTGGCGGCGAACTCGGGGTGCTCGTCGCGGACCTTCTTGAAGTCGGCGTCGATGCCGGTGATCAGCTTCTCGGCCTGCGCCTTCTTGCCGAGCGACGCGCCGATCTGCCGGGTCATCACCTGCCAGGAGGCCCCGTAGTCGGGCAGGTCCTTGGGCTGGGCGACGACCTTGGTGAACTTGGAGAGCGTGTCGTACTGCTCCTTCTTCATCCCCGAGTACTGGGCGATGACCAGGTCCGGCTTGAGTGCGGCGATCTTCTCCATGTTGTACTCGTCGCGCTCACCGACGATGTCAGGTGTGTCGGAGCCCCACTTGGCCTTGGTCCAGGGCCACTTGCCGTACGGCTTCTCCTTGAACCAGTCCACCGAGCCGACGGGCTTGGTGCCGAGCGCGAGGACCGCGTCCTGGTCCGAGAGGCCCAGGGTGACGATCCGCTTGGGCTCCGACTCGATCGTCGTGCTGCCGTACTTGTGCTGGACCGTCACCGGGAAGGCACCGGACTTCGCGCCCGACCCGGCCGAGGCGCTGGACGAGGCCTTGTCGTTGCCGCCCCCACAGGCGGCCAGAGCGACGGCGGCGACCGCCGCGACCGCCACTCGGGGTGCGAATCTCACGAGCCGCGTCGGAGCGGGGCGTGTACCAGTGGACACGGATGTTCCTTTCAGGGGGTTTTCACTGTGCGTGCCGGGCCCGCCGCGTACGGGCGGCGGGCCTGGCGAGATGTGGGGGGGCGGGCCGATGGCGGACCGGGAACAGGGGCGCGTCAGGGCGCGGCGAGGTCCCCGGCGAGCGGGCGGGGCGCGTCCGAGGCGTTCTTCAGGCCGCGCTCGACGATCGAGTCGAGGATCTCGCCGACCCTGATCGCGGTGTTGGACAGCAGCGAGGAGGTGATGCCGTGGGTGTGCTCGGTGCCGCCCTGGAGGTAGATCCCGCAGCGCAGTTCGTCGTCGGTCGCGATGCGGTAGTCGCGCTCGACCCGGACGCGGCCCGCCTCGTCGCGGTGGCAGTGCCGTGCGACGTCACCGAGGAGGCTCAGGGGCTCGACGGGGCTGTACCCGGTGGCGAGGACCACGACGTCGGCCTCCAGCGTGCTCTCCTCGCCGGTGACCAGGGAGGTGACGGTGGCGCGGACCTTGTCCCCGTCCTCCTCGACGCCGGTCAGCCGGGAGATGTTGATGAAGTGCAGCCGCTCGGTGCCGAGCACCTTCTCCTGGTACGCCTGGCGGTACAGGTCGTCGATCAGGTCGATGTCCACCACGGAGTAGTTGGTGTTGCCGTGGTAGCCCATCAGCTTGCGCTTGACGTCGTCCGGGGCGGCGAAGTACTCGTCGACCGCTTCCGGGTCGAAGATCCGGTTGGCGAAGCTGCTGTCGTCGGCCGGGCTGTAGCCGTAGCGGGAGAAGACCGCGCAGACCTCGGCCTGCGGGAAGCGGCGGTGCAGGTAGGCCACGTTCTCGGCGGCGCTCTGGCCGGCGCCCACCACCACGAACCGGGCCGGGTCGGTGCCCTCCAGGGAGTCGACCTTGGCCAGCAGGTCGGAGTTGTGCCAGACCCGGTCGGTGCGCTCGACGCCCTCCGGCATCAGCGGGCGCAGCCCGGTGCCGACGACGAGGTTGCGGGCACGGTGGACCACCGTCTCGTCGCCCGAGCGGGCCGTGACGTCGACGTACTCCACCACCCCGTCGACCAGGACGGGTTCGACCGAGACCACCTCGTGGCCGTACGACACCATGTCGTCGACCTTCGCCGCGGCCCACTCGAAGTAGTCGTGGAACTCCACGCGCAGCGGGAAGAGGTTCTTGCCGTTGACGAAGTCGATCAGCCGCCCCCTGCTCTGCAGGTAGCGCAGGAACGTGTACTCGCTGGACGGGTCCCGCAGCGTCACCAGATCCTTGAGGAACGACACCTGCATCGTCGCGTCGTCGATCAGCATGCCGCGGTGCCAGCCGAAGGCCGGCTGGCGCTCGAAGAACTGCGCCGTGACCGCCTCCTGCCTCCCCACTCGCGCGTTGTGCTCGCTGAGCGCGATCGCCAGGGCCACATTGGACGGCCCGAAGCCGATTCCTATGAGGTCGTGGATCAGAGGTGCGTCGCCAGGATCAACCTGTGACATGTCACTCCCATCGTGCGGGACAGCCGCCTGTCAGGCGTGGACGAAAAGAACGGGACGCGGGCACACCGAGAGCGGCAGCCAGTCGAACTTAGGTAAAGCTAACCTGACTTCGACGAGTCTGTCGACCAGACAAAAGCGGACTAATCACCAGGTGCCCTACCTAACGCGCCGCAAATCAGGGCCCGTTGCGTCATTAGGTAAGGCTTGCTTTACTTGGCGTCGATCATTCGCTCACCTGAGGAGGAACCCATGCGGGTCGCCATGTTCGGTTACCAGACCTGGGGCCACCGCACCCTGCGAGCCCTCCTGGAGTCCGAGCACGACGTGGTGACGGTCGTGACGCATCCCAAGAGTGAGCACGCGTACGAGAAGATCTGGAGCGATTCCGTAGCGGACCTGGCCGAGGAGCACGGCGTCCCGGTGATCATCCGCAACCGGCCCGACGACGAGGAGCTGTTCCAGCTGCTCCAGGAAGCCGCTCCGGACATCATCGTCGCCAACAACTGGCGCACCTGGATCCCGCCGCGCATCTACGACCTGCCCCCGCACGGCACGCTGAACGTCCATGACTCGCTGCTGCCGAAGTACGCCGGGTTCTCGCCGCTGATCTGGGCGCTCATCAACGGGGAGACCGAAGTCGGCGTCACGGCCCACATGATGGACGAGGTGCTCGACGCCGGCGACATCGTGGACCAGCGCGCGGTGAAGGTCGAGCCCGCCGACACCTCCGTGGACCTGTTCCACAAGACGGTCGACCTGATCGCACCGGTCACCATCGGCGCGCTGGACCTGATCGCCTCCGGGCAGACGGAGTTCACCCGGCAGGACCGCTCGCAGGCGACGTTCTTCCACAAGCGGGCCGAGGAGGACATCCGCATCAACTGGGACTGGCCCGCCGAGGTGCTGGACCGCCTCGTCCGCGCCCAGACCTCGCCCTACCCGAACGCCTTCACCTTCCACCGGGGCAAGCGGCTCGAGGTGATGTCCGCCGTCGTGTCCGACGGCAGGTACGGCGGCACGCCCGGCCGCATCTTCTACCGCGAGGGCGAGGGCGTGGTGGTCGTCGCCGGCGCCGACGCGCGCACGGGCCTCAACCACGGCCTCGCCATCACCCGGGTGCGGACGGAGGACGGCCGGGAGCTGCCCGCGACCGAGTACTTCACCGCCATGGGCGGATACCTCACCAGCCGCCCCTGAGCACCGCGGAGCCCGGCCGCCGGCCCGCACCGCACCGGCGGCGGGCTCCGGCGTGCCGCCGCGCGCCGGTGCCCGCCCCGGGGGCGGCCGACGCGGGATGATGTGGACCCAGAAGCGCGTTTACCGGTGCGTGCGTCCGGCTCACCCCGCGAGCCGTTCCCCGAGGTGGAGGCATGACTGTGCACGGTGAGTACAAGGTCCCCGGCGGCAAGCTCGTCGTGGTGGACCTGGACGTCGAGGGCGGCGCGCTGCGCGACGTACGGGTGGCCGGGGACTTCTTCCTGGAACCGGACGAGGCGATCCTCGCGATCGACGCGGCGCTGGAGGGGACCCCGGCCAACGCCGGCACCGCCGACCTCACCGCCCGGATCGACGCGGCGCTGCCCGCCTCGACCGTGATGTTCGGCCTCACCTCGGAGGGCGTCGCCGTCGCCGTGCGCCGGGCGCTGGCGCACGCCACCGAGTGGAGCGACTACGACTGGCAGCTCATCCACGAGCAGCCGCAGTCCCCGGCCCTGCACATGGCCCTCGACGAGGTGATCACCGCCGAGGTCGCGGCCGGGCGCCGCCCGCCCACCCTGCGGGTCTGGGAGTGGGACTCGCCCGCCGTGATCATCGGAAGCTTCCAGTCGCTGCGCAACGAGGTCGACACCGAGGCCGCCGCCCGGCACGGGGTGACGGTGGTGCGCCGGGTCTCCGGCGGCGGGGCGATGTTCGTGGAGCCGGGCAACACCATCACGTACTCCCTCTCCGTCCCCGACTCGCTCGTCTCCGGGCTCTCCTTCGCCGACAGCTACGCCTACCTGGACGACTGGGTGCTCGAAGCCCTCGGCGACATGGGCATCAAGGCCTGGTACCAGCCGCTCAACGACATCGCGACCGAGGTCGGGAAGATCGCCGGAGCGGCCCAGAAGCGCGTCGTGGGCCACGACGGCGGGCCGGGCGCGGTCCTGCACCACGTGACGATGTCCTACGACATCGACGCCGACAAGATGCTCGACGTGCTGCGGATCGGCCGCGAGAAGATGTCCGACAAGGGCACCAAGAGCGCGAAGAAGCGCGTCGACCCCCTCCGCCGCCAGACCGGCCTCGCCCGGGGCGTCGTCATCGACAACATGATCGAGTCCTTCCGCACCCGCCACGGGCTCACCGTCGGCAAGGTGAGCCCGGAGGAGCAGGACCGGGCCGAGGAACTCGTCCGCACCAAGTTCGGCACGGCCGGGTGGACGGCCCGGGTGCCGTAGGTCCGCCGGCCGGGGACGGTCCGCGCCGGGCGGCGGACGCCCCGGTCAGGGCAACGGGAGCGCGGCCGGCGGGCGGTGTTCGTACCAGCGCCGGTCGGCCTCCAGCTGGGCGGCCAGCGAGATGAGCCGCTCCTCGCTGCGGGAAGGCCCGAGCAGCTGGGCGCCGACGGGGAGCCCGTCCGAGGTGAACCCGGCGGGGACGTTGATGCCGGGCCAGCCCAGTACGTTCCAGGGCCAGGCGTACGGGCACGCCTCCGTGATCGCCACATCGGTGCGCCAGGCGCTCAGCCCGTCGAAGCTGCCGATCCGGGGCGGCGGGAGGGCGGTCGTCGGGGTGAGCAGCACGTCGAAGCCCGATCCGGCCCGGCCGCGCGCGGGGTGGAACAGCGCCCCGATCCGGCGGTGCTGGCGCAGTTCGCGCTCCCTGGCCGCCCGCACCACCCGGCCGCCGAGCCGGGTGCCGGTGCGCAGGGCGCTGCGGGTGCGTGCGTCCAGGAGCGCGGGGTCGGGGTGCAGTGCGGCCAGTTCGGCGATCCCCGCCGTGGCGCGGGGCACGAAGCCGAGGCCGATCAGCCCGTAGCGGGGGCGGGCCTCCTCGACGTGGTGGCCGAGCGCGGCCAGGGCCTCCGCGAGCTCGGCGACGGCGCGCCGTACCTCCGGGTGGGGCGCGGTCCTGGTCAGGGTGAGCGGCGGCCGCCAGGCGACGGCGATGCGCAGCCGGCCCGGGTCGCGGCGGGCGGCGGCGCGGGCCTCGACGGGCGGCGGGCGGTGCGGGTCGTCGGGGTGCGCACCCGCGACGGCGTCCAGGAGGAGCGCGGCGTCCGCGACGGTCCTGGCCAGCGGCCCGTTGACGGTGAGGCCCTGGAAGGCGTCGCTGTGGGGGTGGACGGAGATCCGGCCGCGCTGCGGTTTGATGCCGACGAGGTGGGTCCAGGCCGCCGGGATGCGGACGGACCCGGCGCCGTCGGAGCCGAGCGCGGCGGGCACCAGGCCGGCGGCGACGGCGGCCGCCGATCCGCCGGACGATCCGCCGGGGGTGTGGTCGGTGTTCCAGGGGTTGCGGGTGGCACCGAAGGCCGGGCCCTCGGTGAAGGGCCACTGGCCCAGTTCGCAGGAGTTGGTCTTCCCGACGATCACGGCCCCGGCGGCCCGCAGTCTGCGTACGGCCTCGCTGTCGGCGGTGGCGGCGGGCAGCTCCCCCGCACAGCCGAAGTAGGTGGGCATCCCGGCGACATCGGTGTCGTCCTTGACCGCGACGGGCACCCCGAGGAGCGGCAGCCGCTCGCCCGCCGCCAGCCGGCGGTCGGCCTCGGCCGCCTCGGTGAGTGCGGCCTCGGCGCGCAGGTGCCGGAAGGCGTTGAGGGTGCCCTGGCTCGCCTCGATCCGGGCGAGGGCCTCGGAGACCAGCCGCGTAGCGGTGGCGCGCCCGTCCGCCAGGGCCCGTGCGCTGTCGGCCAGCCCGGCCGGGGCCGCCGTATCCGTCTCGATGGACTCCGCTGAGGACATGTGCTGCCCGCCTCCCTCGTGCCGTCAGGTGAGCGCACCTGTCCGCCCGGTCGCTACTGGAGGGTAACGAGTCGGGGCGGTCCGCTCAACCGTTCGGCGGACAGTGTCCGCAGCGCTTGCTAGGTTCGCTGCCGGAATCTATGGGCCGCGTACGGGGCGACAGCGCCGTGGACGGTCATGAACGACGAAGGCACAGGTGGGGACGCGTGGGGGCGGAGTTCGCGGGCGAGTTCGAGACGCATCTGACGGTGTGCCCGGTCCCCGGGCGCGGCACGGGTGATGCCGAGGAGTCCGCCCGGCTCGGGCGCTGGGCGGCGGAGCACGGTCTGAAGTTCACCCGCATACTCCTGGACCGGGGCGCCGTCCGCGACCAGCCGATGCTGACCGAACGGGGCCGTGGCTCCCTCAGCGGGCGGCGAGCCTCGGCGCAGGTCCGCTCGGACGCGCTGCGTGCGGCGGGATTCACCGTCGTACGGGTGAAGATCGAGGCCGCTCCGTGGAACGAGGACGTACCGAGGACGGCCGGGGAGGCCGTCGCGCTCGATCCCCTCTGCCACTTCGAGCACCACATCAAGCTGCTGCTCGGCGGCGAGGCAGAGGTCACCGCCGCCCGCTCGGTGGCCGTCCGGCACGGCGCACACCTCTCGCGAAACGCCCGGCGCGCCGTCGGCGGGGGCCGTCACGAACGGTTCGTCACCCAGCGCTGCCACGCGGTCGGCCGGGCGGGGGCCCGCGCCAAGCTCGACGCGCTCCTCGCCGCGCTGGGCGCCGCCGGCCTCCAAGTGCTGGAGTGCGAGGAGGAGTTCGTGGTGCACGACGACCGTCCGGCACTGGACGCGGGGTGGATCGAGGAGCGGCCAGGATCGCGGGCGTGAAGCCGGCCGTGCGCCGGCCCCACGCCCTACCGTCCTACGGCTGCACCGTGATCTCACCGATGCCGGTGCCGAGGCCGGCGCAGTGCGCGGTCGACTGGCCGGACTGGCCCGGGTTGAGCGTGACGTGTTCGCCGTCCACGTCCGGGGACCAGCCGCAGACCAGGTGCACCCAGAAGGTCTGCGTCGTGGAGCCGTTGTTCCGGCACAGCGCGTAGCCGGTGTAGTCGTCGACGGCGTGCTTGCCCGTGTCGCAGGACAGCCCCGGGGGCGTGGCCGCCGCAGCGGCGGCAGCGGCGGTCGTGGCCAGGCCGGTGGAGGCCGCGAGCGCCGCGGTGAGGCCCGCGACAGCGGCGCCCCGGAGCACGGTCGCGGACAGGTTCCGCATGGTCTTGTTCATGGTTTCCTCTCGGTCGTGACGAACCGGCCGCCCTCGTGGCCGCCCCTCGGGCGACGACGGCGGTCTGACGGCGGGCCCTGGCTCCCCTAACCGCAATCGCCGCAGGACGTCACGCCGGCTACCCGTCCGGGTGGCGTTCTCCCGTCGGGCGGCGGCCCCTGCCCCGGCGTACGCTCGAAAGACCGGACTGCGGACCTGAACGCCCGCACTACCCCGCCATGACCCTTCGAGGAGGCGACGTGACCGGTCCACACCTCGGTACCCGCCCGGCCGCATGGACCGCGGCGATCGTGCTCTCCGTCACCGGCGGCGGCCTCGTCGGCGGCGGCGTGGCACACGCGGACGACATCGGCACGCTCACCGCCCAGCAGATCGCGGACCGCGCCCGCGACGCCCTGCTCGACGCGCACTCCATGCACCTGAGCACGCACGGTGACCTCGGCCGGGACAGTACGCCGATGTCCCTGGAGCTCACCCTGGACCGGAGCGGCAACTGCGACGGCTCGGTGGACCTCGGCAACAGCCAGGGCTCGGTGGAGATCGTCAAGCGCGGCAACGACGTCTGGGTCAAACCCGACGCGGACTTCTGGAAGAACCAGGTCCCCGACGGCGGGCAGGCCTTCGCCGCGATCCTGAACGGCCGCTACATGAGGGCGTCGGCCACCGACTCCCGGCTGCTCCCGCTGACGAAGGCCTGCGATCTGGACACCTTCCAGAAGCTGGTCAGCGACAACGCGGACAACGAGACGGGCACCCTCAACAAGGGCCCGAGGACGACGCTCGGCACGGAGCCGGTCATCCCGCTGACCAGGCTGCGGGACAACACGACGATGGTCCTCTACGTGGCGGCCACCGGAAAGCCCTACCCCCTGCGGCTCACCCTCCAGGGCGACGGGGCGGACGCGACCGTGGACTTCTCCGCCTTCGACAAGCCGGTGCCCACCTCCACCCCGCCGCCGGACCAGACGTTCGACATCAACGCCCTGCTGGGGCGTTCCACGGGGACGGCCTGAAGCCCGTAGGTACCGCCCCACTCCGCACGGCACGCCGTGCGGCAGGCCGTGTCCACAGCAGGGATTCACGGCACTGCGGGTCCGTTGGGGAATCGACGCATCAATTCGACGAATACCGTGGCCGGGACGACAGCAATACCTGCCGGACACCCCACCCGGGCATCGCACCGTCTCACGCGTCGCAGCGAAGAGGATCTCCTGCCATATACGTGTGTGGGGTCCAGGATGCAGGGCACCCGAAGTTCTGAGAGCGCGTCACCGCCTATTCCGGAGACGCCGACCGACTCCACTGTTTCGACGGTGGAGCAGGAAGAATCTCAGTGAGGGAGCAATGTATGAGTGACAGCATCTGGGGCTACCAGCCGACCACGGGCCACACGGCGGGAACCGACCTCATCGGATACAAGGTCGAGGCCACCGACGGCAGCATCGGCAAGGTCGACAAGCACTCGGACGACGTCAACTCCGCATATCTCGTCGTCGATACGGGCCTCTGGATCTTCGGCAAGCACGTTTTGCTGCCGGCCGGCACGGTACGCACCGTCGACCAGGCCGAGCGCAAGATATTCGTCGACCTGACGAAGGACCAGATCAAGGACTCCCCCGAGTTCGACAAGGACAAGCACGTCGGTGACGCCGGATACCACGAACAGATCGGCGGTTACTACGACAGCTACCGCCGCCGCTGACATCGCGGCACCGTCCACAAGCCAGGGTCGGCCAGCAGTTTCTGGCCGGCCCTGGCTTGTGCGGGAACGGGTATCCCGCACTCCGCCACAGCCCCGACGTCAATGACGTTCCTGCTCTTCTCCCGATTCGATCCTCATCGTGCGCCCGGGACAATTCGATCTGGGCCGCCTTTCTTTATCGCCCCCTGTCCGCCGGGCTGCCGCTCCGACGGAATGAATTCCACCGGTCTCATGTGCGGGCGGGTGCGGGGAGGTTCCGCGACAACCGAAAGGAGCGGCCGGACGTGGTAACCACCACCGGTGCCGTGTACGCCTGTCTCGGCATCGGCGTCCTGCTCGCCGCGGTGCTGCCCAGACTGCTGTTCCGGCTGCCGGTCTCCGTTCCGATGGTGTTCCTGGCGGCAGGTACGGCCACGTACTTGCTGCCGCTGCCTCTTCCCTCGGTCGACCCCGTCACGGACCGGATCTGGGTGGAGCATCTCACCGAGCTGTGCGTCATCATTTCGCTGATGGGCGCGGGGCTGGCCATCAACCGTCCGTTCGGGTGGCGCCAGTGGTCCACGACATGGCGGCTGCTCGGATTGGCCATGCCCCTGACGATCGGCGCCACCGCGCTCGCGGCCTGGTGGCTGCTCTCCTGGCCGCTGTCCGTCGCGCTTCTGCTGGCCGCCGTACTCGCACCCACGGACCCGGTACTCGCCTCCGAGGTGAGAGTCGGCGAACCCACGGACGCCGAGTACGACGAGGACGAGGTGCGCTTCGCGCTGACGAGCGAGGCCGGCCTCAATGACGGGCTCGCCTTCCCCTTCGTCCTCGCCGCCGTCGCGCTGGCGGAGGCCGGCGGAGGCCGGACTACGGGTTCGCTCGCGCACTGGGTCGTGAGCGACGTCCTCCTCAGGCTCGGCGTCGGCGTTGCGGTCGGCGTCGGCGCCGGCCTGCTGCTCGGACGGATGGCCTTCCGGTCCGGCACGCGATCCCTCCGGCTCTCCGAGAACGGAGGAGGCTTTGTGGCGCTGGGCGCGACGTTCGCCTCCTACGGCATCACCGAGTCCTTGCACGGCTACGGCTTCCTCGCCGTGTTCGTGACTGCCTGCACCGTGCGCAGGTTCGAACACGGCCACGGCTACCACAAGGTCCTGCACGAGTTCACCGACCAGATCGAGAGGCTGCTCATGGCGGTCCTGCTCTTCGGAGTGGGCGCCTTCGTGGCGACGGGCGCCCTGAGCCACCTCACCTGGCGGGGCGCCGCCGTGGGCCTGCTCCTGCACCTGCTGATACGCCCGGCGTCGGGGTGGCTCGCACAGTTCGGCGGGCGGGGCGGCCGGAAGGAGCGCCTGGTCACCGCGTTCTTCGGGATCCGCGGAATCGGATCCCTCTTCTACCTCGCCTACGCCTTCGGAGAGGGCGACTTCCGGACGTACGAGAACGAGATGTGGTCGGTGGTGGTCTTCACCATCCTGGTATCGGTCCTTCTCCACGGCGCCTCGGCGCCTCCGGTGATCGCCCACGTCGACAGGCTGGGTGACAACGCACCGCGGACCCGCGCCGGGTGACCAGCCGTCAGTTGTCGCCACGGTCCGGCCGGTGCACCCGGCCGCCGCCGTTCACGGCGGGGGCGCGGGGCGGCCGGTGGCCCGGTGGGGGCGGTCAGCCGGACAGGGCGGGGATGATCTCGGCGCCGTAGGCGTCGATGGTGGCCTCGCGGGCATCGTGCATGTTGTACACGGCGAACTGGTCGACGCCCAGATCGCGCAGGGCCCGGAGCTTCTCGATGTGTGCCGCCGGTGGCCCCAGCAGGCAGAACCGGTCGACGATCTCGTCCGGTACGAAGGTCGTGTCGGGGTTTCCGGCGCGGCCGTGGTGACTGTAGTCGTAGCCGGAGCGTCCCGCGATGTAGTCGGTCAGCGCCTCGGGGACGAGCCCGGAGTGCTCGCCGTAGCGGGTGACCAGGTCGGCCACGTGGTTGCCGACCATGCCGCCGAACCAGCGGCACTGATCACGGGCGTGGTCGAGGTCGTCGCCGACGTAGGCGGGTGCGGCGACGCAGATGGTGACGGAGTCCGGGTCACGGCCCGCCCCGGCCGCCGCGTCCCGGACCGCTTTGATCATCCATTCGGTGAGGAAGGGGTCCGCGAGCTGGAGGATGAAGCCGTCGGCCTTCTGCCCGGCCAGCGCGAGCGCCTTGGGCCCGTACGCGGCCATCCAGACGGGCAGCCGGCCGTCCTTGATCCAGGGGATCTGGATCGGCCGCCCGTCGACCAGGGCCTCACGCCCCTCCGCGAGGTCGCGGATGGCGTCCATCGCATCGCTCAGTCTGGCCAGCGTGTTGGGGCTGCGGCCCGCAACGCGCATCGCGGAGTCGCCGCGGCCGATGCCGCAGACGGTCCGGTTGCCGTACATGTCGTTGAGAGTGGCGAACGTGGAGGCGGTGACCTCCCAGGTGCGGGTGGAGGGGTTGGTGACCATCGGGCCGACGATGAGGCGGTCGGTGTGTTCGAGGATGCGGCTGTAGATGACGAAGGGTTCCTGCCAGAGCACCGCCGAGTCGAAGGTCCAGCCGTAGCGGAAGCCGTTGCGTTCCGCGCGGCGCATCAGCCCGACGACGGCCGAGGCGGGCGGGTCGGTCTGCAGGACGAGTCCGAAGTCCATGCCAGATCTCCTAGTCCAGGTACTGACACGTGGCGCGCGGGGTGTACATGCCGTGTCCCGCGCGGCCGGTGATCGTGCGGCGGTCGATGACGACCTCACCGCGCGAGAGCACGGTCTCCACCTGCCCGGTGAGCCGCTTCCCCTCGTACGCCGAGTAGTCGACGTTCATGTGGTGGGTCCGGGCAGAGACGGTCTGCACGGCGGCCGGGTCGTAGACGACGAGGTCCGCGTCGGCGCCGGGGGCGATGGTGCCCTTCTTGGGGTAGAGGCCGAACATCCGGGCCGGTGAGGCGCAGGCGATCTCGATCCACCGGCGGCGGGAGATCCGGCCGTCGACGACCGCCTGGTGCAGGAGGTCCATCCGGTTCTCGACGCCCGGCATCCCGTTGGGGATCTTCGAGAAGTCGCCCCGTCCCATCTCCTTCTGCCCGGAGAAGCAGAACGGGCAGTGGTCGGTGGAGACGACCTGGAGCTCGTTGTTCCGCAGGCCCCGCCACAGCGCCTCCTGGACGTCGACGGCGATGCCGTTCTCCGCTTGCATCATGATCAGGTCGCCGTTGGACTCGGCCCGCTGCATGGCGCGCAGGATCTGGCCGTCGTCGCTGTAGAAGACGCCGGGGCAGGCCATGAACAGCTTGAAATGTGTGCGGGCGCGCCCTCGAAGGTAGTGGCGTCTCTCCCGGCCGCATCGCAGTTCGCGGGGCCGCCCAGGCGCGGGTCGAAGATGCCCGTGATGTGGAGGTCGGGCAGCCCGTAAAACGGTGGAACCGGTGTACCGCCGTAGTCGCCCAGTGCACATACCGCCCTCTCCCAAGCTCCGGTCTTCAGGTACTCAAGGGCACGCTGGTAGAGGCTCTGTGGGCGCTGCCCTTGAATGACGTGCTCCGGCAGATCTTTCCACATGAGGCCGTGCCGAACCTCGTGCAACGACGCCTCAAACGCGAGTCGCGGGGGAACAATCCTGGACTGCCTCTTGGGTCTTGGGAAGAGGTCCTCCACAGATGTCCACTGCTCATCCGTGAGCGTCGGTGGCACCGTGCGCGTGTGCTTCTGGAACCAGGCTTCGAAGGGGCAGCCGGCGTTACGGAGGGCTCCGGGAACGCTACTGGTCACAAGCACTCGGACATCGAGGAGTTCTAGGAGGGCGCGCTTCTTGTCAACTGGAAGCCGGCATGCACGTCGTAGCGGGTGAAGTCACCTGCGATACAAATCAGGCGCGGACCGCTCCACAGGACCTGGGACGCCTCCGAGACCCCGAGCTGGTCGCGGACAAGGGGCTCGAACTCGGCCCGGTGGCCCATCAGCCACGCCAGGTAGAACAAGCCCTGGTTGATGACGCAGGCGTCCGTACCGCGCTTGTACTCCACGAACACCGGCGACCCGTTCTCATCCAACCCGGGCGAATCGATCCGGCCCCCGTGCACCGGCCCAGTCCCGTACTCGCTCGCCAGGAACCGCACCCCAACAGCGTCTGCGTACGCAACTCGACGAGACCCTGCACATCAGCCTCGATCTCAGCGAGACGCGGCATGACCTCGGTCATACCGCTATTGGTCGTATCCGTACGGAACAGCCTCAGGCCCGGCACCTTCCCCTCCTCGGCTCGGAGATCATCAACGCCGGGGAAGGTGGAATTGTTGCCGCGAGAGGCTTCGGGGGGGAAGGCCATATGAGACCCTACGTACGACCCGACCGAAGAGCGCACGCGTCCCCCGTTCACCGGGAAATCCAAGATCCCATGCGTCCCCCACGCCCCTGGGGACAGCACCCGGATGCTGCGTTTACACAGGTCAGCCCTCATAGCTCAGCGAATAGAGCACGTGCCTTCCAAGCATGTGCTCTGTCCACCCGACCGGCTGCAGAGAAAGGGCCGGCTCGCCTTCCAGAAGCAGGTAACCACACCGAGCGGTGACCTCTGCGCATGGTGGACCGCCCTCTACGTGGCCAACGGGGGCGAGGCCTTAGACAGCCCGCCTACGTCCCATCGGCGGACACCCGGGTGCGTCAGGGGTGGATGCCGAAGGGGCCGAGGAGAGCCGCGTTGATACGTAGTGACTCCAGCAGCGTGGCGGCATGGTCGGCGGTGTAGACGTCGGCACCGGCCAGTTTGCCGGTGTACTTCGCGGCGACAGGGTCAGCTGCACGACGGGCGACGGCGTCGAGGTAGGTCTTGAAGACTGCCCAGGAGTTGCCACTCGGACCATACTTGTCGACGTACGGGGAAGGATCCACCGTTTCTATCGCATTGCGCACGGCTGTATCCAGGTCGGAGAGATACGTCTTTTGGATCTCGGCGTCGGTCCGGCTGCCGAGACGGCCGAGGTGGCCGCCGATCAAAGTTTGCCAGGGGTACTGCATCGCCACATCGTGAGCTTCCAACCAAGCAGGAACGCTTTCGGACATGGCCAAGTTCTTGAACGGCACCCAGCCCGGGAAGAAGACGTCCACGAGCATCAGTGCCTTATGGCCGGGCGCGTAGATGTAGATGTTGTCGGGCGAGTGATTAGGTCCGTGGTGGGCCAGTTCCAATCGTTCGCCTCCCACTTCGAGGACGAAGCGGTCGTCGAACGTCTGCGTCGGAAGCGGGCGGTTCGGGTCCCTGTCTCGCTTGAGCAGGGCGTGGGTCTCCGAGTGCCCGATGCGCAGCACGTGCTTGCCGAGGATGGCGGACGCGCCGATGTGGTCGGCGTGAGAATGCGAGTAGATCAAGTGTGTGATCTTGTTTGGCATGCCGTTCGCCTTCGTGACGTCTCTGACGGCTCGCAGCAGATTGTGGCCGAGCGTGGGGGGCGCGTCGACGAGCACAACCCCATCACGGGTCGTGAGGAACATGGCCTGATAGTTGGTATCGGTGATCCAGAAGAGGTTGCCTCGAATGCGGCCCACGTAGTAGCCCTGCGCGTTCGGAACAGGGCCGAGCGCGTGCGCGGGCACTGGCGCGTATTCCGGCAGAGTGTCCCCGTCGTCCGCGCGTGCCGGAGTCGTTATGGAGCCGCCGAACAGCCCCGCTGCCCCCGGAACAGCGGCAGCGATCGTCATTCCCTTGAGTAGGCCCCTGCGAGTGGTGGGGCTTGCTGACTTGGCCCTGATGGTCATGGCTGATGTCCTTCCGTGAAAAAGAGTTGTGTCGTTCTTCGCTGTGGGCGCTGATCGGTTCGTATGCCGGCGCGGATCTGACAGCGTGCAAGGCTGCGAGGCAGCACTATGGAGACGCGACAACCCTGGGGTCCTGGCAATGCCGGTAACGGTGTGGTCATGCTGAACCAAACACACAGGGGCGCGTCACACGTGATCGGCGGAGCTCTCAACGGCCCGGTCGGTTGCTGGGGCCTCCGCTCTTCCGGACAGCACCGCACCGCAGCAGCAGAGAGTCCGCCGCGAGCAACGCCTGGTCGACGGTGCGCGCCTCGATCGTGACGCACAACGTGTAGGCGCGTCCTTCACAGTCCGGCTCGTACGGCCCGTCGGGCAGACGTCATGCTCGGTACGGGCTGCCGCGAATCGGGTCCTCGCGAGGCGCACTTCCTTCTCCACCGCAACAATCGTGCGGTTTTCCTGTCTCCTGACTGAGGCACAGTTCCGCGACGCTGTTCCGGTGGCGAGGGGAACCGGGTCAACCGCGATTTTCACGTGCGACGTACTCGAAGGTGGGACCCGCGACTTGCCCGTCGCCGTCCTGCAGGGCCATCAGGCTCGATGCCTGCCCCTTGATCGCGTACATGGTGCCCACCGACATACCAAGCATCGCCGGGTTGCCGTTGAACGCTTGCTCGAGCTGTTGCAGCATCTTGCAGTACGTCAGGTTGAATGCTTCCTGCGCGACGCGGATCGCGCTGCCCTCGGAGTGTTCCTCGATCCGCGGGTTCGGGCGCACCGGGCGGACACCGGCAGGGTCCACGGTCACTATGTCGCCGGTGGGGCCGGAATCAGGCGTGTCACCGGGTTGATAGCGCCGTCCCAGGGCGAGTTCCTTGAAACGGTAATAGTGGGACGCCGCCTTTGTTCCGGGGCGGAACAGGTCCGCGTCCTCGTCCCAGACGTCGGCCCTGGCCGCGCCTTCGCCCTGCTCCACGATTTCCTCCAACGCCGCGAGGGCGGAATCGAGACCGGTGACCGGATCGAGGCGCCCTGCCGTGTGGGCGAACGGACCACCAGCGACCTGACGGGCGGGATTCCCCGTGAAGACCGCCTCTTCACCCAGTTCGGCGCACAGGCGCCGTAGCCCCTTCTCAATCGCGTCGTAGAACTGGCCGATCGTCTCGTAGTTGTCGGCCTCGGCAGGATCTTCCGGAAGCGCCGGTCGTTCGATGCGGAGGAACATCTCCAAAGCCTCCTGCCCGAACGGCAGGAGGGACAACTCGATGGAGGGGTCGGCGTGGGGCATCGTCCGCGGGTGTGGAAGTAGCAAATGCGGCGCGTCGAGACAGGGCTGTCCGCCTACAGCATTGAGGAGGTTCGCCGCCAGGGCGAGATGAATCATCTCCTCGACGAAGACGCCACCGATGAGCTGTACGGCGTCGGGGTTTCGCTCCGGATCAAGGGAGTAGAGGGCCGTGAGATAGGGGGGCAACGTGGCGTGTTCAAGTTCAATGGCCCACTGCAGATGCCTGCGCAGGTCTTCCAGTGTCGCGATGTCTGTCGTCGAGGGAGCGTCGGAGGTGTCGGGCGGATTCTGCAGCATGGGGACAGGCTCACCTTCAGTGTCGTAGGCGCCGGGGATCTGTGACCGCCGTCGGCGGTGACTCGCGTCCCGGCCGGGACGGCGAAGGTGTCCGACCTCCGCCGGAGGGGCGCACCCCTCTGTTCACCTCGTTGACAAGGCAAGCGACCCATCTGTGACACACGCTCAATGTGAGACAGTGTCACAGGTGCCTCTCGGCAGAGACCTCGCTGTTCATGCGCCTTCTGTGCCGCCCTGGCGTTGGGCTCTCCAGCCCCCGTCTTCGCTGTTCCCCTCCCCAATCCGCTGTCGGCGAGCATGCTGCGACGCCACCTTCGCCAAGAACTGGATGGCCGAGTACCACTGGCGGCCTGAAGAAGTACAACGAGTACAAGAGACGGCCGACAGCGAGCACCTGCTGGAGACAGCCGGCAAGGAGCTGCGCAAGCTCGCAAGCTGGGTGGACAGCGAGGAGGGGTAAGCCGCGTGACGACGGGCCGATGGCAACGCCGCCCGCACCTGGTGGGCGAGAGCCAGAGGTGGGCCACCGACTCGTACGAGGACAAGACGCTGCCTCCGTCCGTGTATGACCGGACGGAGGCAGCGTGGTCGAGGAGAGGGCAGCGGGGACTTGGCCCGTCTCCCCGAGTCTCGGAAGCGCTGCGGCCCGGGGCACGGGCCTCAGCCCATCTCCTCCAGCGCCTTGCCCTTGGTCTCCTTCACGAACCTGAGCACGAAGGGGATCGAGAGCGCGGCGAAGACCGTGTAGATCACGTAGGTCGCGGAAAGGTTCCAGCCGGACAGCGACGGGAAGCTCGCGGTGATGGCCCAGTTCGCGACCCATTGGGCGCAGGCCGCCACACCGAGCGCGGCGGCGCGGATGCCGTTCGGGAACATCTCACCGAGGAAGACCCAGACGACGACACCCCAGGACAGGGCGAAGAAGAGGACGAAGAAGTGAGCGGCGATCAGGGCGACCCAGCCCTGGGCGGCGGGCAGCTTGCCATCGACCAGGTCGAACGAGAAGGCCCATGCCTCCAGGGCGAGACCGATGACCATGCCCACGGAGCCGATGAGCGCCAGCGGCCGGCGGCCGATCCGGTCGACGAGGAGCACCGCGATCACGGTGCCGATGATGTTGATGATCGACGTGGTGAACGAATAGAAGAACGACTGTGAGGGGTCGACACCGACTGACTGCCACAGCGTCGAGGAGTAGTAGAACGCCACGTTGATGCCGACGAACTGTTGGAAGACCGACAGGCCGATGCCGATCCAGACGATCGGCAGGAGAAGGTATCTGCCGCCGAGCAGGTCTTTGAAGACGGACGTGTGCTCGCGCCGCATGGCCAGCTCTATCTCGGCGACACGGGCGTCGAGGTCGACGCCCTCACCCTCGACCTCGGCGAGCACCTTGCGGGCGCGCGCCTCCTTGCCGGCGGAGATCAGGTAGCGGGGCGATTCGGGGATCGCGAAGGAGAGCAGACCGTAGAGAACCGCCGGGACGACCATCACTCCGAGCATCACCTGCCAGGCTTCCACGCCCATCACCTTGCCGCGCTGGTCGCCGCCGGCGGCGTTCAGGATGCCCCAGTTGACGAGCTGCGAGAGCGCGATGCCGACGACGATCGCGGCCTGCTGGAAGGACCCGAGCCGACCGCGGTAGGCCGCCGGGGCGACCTCGGCGATGTAGGCCGGGCCGATGACGGAGGCCATGCCGATGGCGAAGCCGCCGACGACGCGCCAGAAGGCGAGGTCGTACAGGGCGAAGGGCAGCGCGGACCCGACGGCGCTGACGGTGAAGAGCGCGGCTGAGATCTGCATGCAGCGGATACGACCGATGCGGTCCGCCGTACGGCCCGCGGTCGCGGCGCCGATGGCACAGCCGATCAACGCGATCGCGATGACCTGGGCCAGGGCCGCGGAGCCGACGTCGTAGCGGCTCCGGATGGCTTCGACGGCGCCGTTGATCACGGCACTGTCGTAGCCGAACAGGAATCCGCCCATGGCGGCCGCCGCCGCGATGAAGATGACGTGCCCGAGACGGTCGGGGGGAGCCGTCCTGGCTCGTGGCTGCGCTGTGCTGGTCACATGAACTCCTCGGTTGCCGGTGACGCTGCCCAGGTGAGTTCCCCTCGTGGTCCTGCTGAGGGGCGGTGCTTAGGGGCGTCTGTGCCCATTGACAGTCGGCGCCCGACCGATGTGACACCCGCACGCCGACGCGGTGTCAGTGCCAGTAGTCGGCCACACGATCGGCACGGGACAACCCACGTTCTTCCTGCGGCGTCAGCGGGCGTGGGAATGCGGTCTCACTGATCGACTGGAGAGTACGCTCACTCAACACACCGTGGGAATGCAGCTCCGTCAGAAGTCCGGCCAGTGCCCGGGTGTTGGCGATGGCCCTTTCCGTGATTCTCACGAGTTGGGGCTGATTCACCAGTGCGAGAGCGTCCGGCGCTACTTCCGCTCTGTCCTCGTCGGCGACCAGAACCACGTGGTGACGGTGGGCACCGTCTTCGGTCCGCTGCCACACACAGCGCCCGAAGCGCATCCGCAGAGGGATGTCGGTGATGCCTCGGCGAACGACGTCGTGGAAGGCGCCCGGCGCGCTCAGAAGCCCTTCCAAGCGTTCGTTGTCCTCACCGATGACCTCCGTGACGAGCGTCGCCGTGACCACGCCCCCGTCGCTCTGTTCCCTGTACCTCATCGGGACAAGGCTGAGCTCTCCGATGTTCAGGACCGAGGCGTGCAGGGCCTCGATCTCCCGCACCTCCATCCGGTAGATGTAGATCTCGGGCCGACGTCCCTGGGAGGCAGCGGTCCAGCCCTCCGCGACGCGCCATGCGGCGTCCGTCCCCTTGAGGTGTTGTCCCTCGTTCGACGTGGCCGCTTCGAGTTCGGCATCCAGTTCCTGGTGCCGCTCATCGGGAACATGGAGTTCCAGGGCGAAACGGCGCAGAGCCCGGCCGCTGTGGGCGGAGGTGACGGGAGGCAGCCTCACGGCAGCCAGTTCGCGAGCCGCGCCCAGCAGAGTGATGTTCAGTGTCGTCATCAGCCACTCTCTTTCATGCCATGGGGCAGATCTTCAGCGCCGCTCACAGCGCGGCGCACGAAACCGCGGTGTCAGGAAGTGATCTCAGGCGCGGAGCAACCGGCGAACCAATCCCGGAACCTCGTCTCCGTGATGAAGGCGCCGGCACCGGGCAGGAGGTCCGACGGCCGGAGATGCGCACCGAAGAACGGGCTGCGCACGTCCGTGAAGACACGGCGGCACTCATCCCCCACGGTCAGGGCTTCTCGGATGAAGACGTCCAGCCGGAATTCCTCGGGGCCGGCGATCTCCCGGACGCCGTTGAGCGGTCGGGACACGGCGCAGTGCGCGACCAGCATGGCCACGTCCCGCGACGATACGGGGCGTACGTCGACCGGCGGCACCCAGATGATCCAGTCCTCGGTGCCCGCGTCCGCGATGTCCTCGGCGGACTCGAACAACTGCGTGGCACGGACGATGGTGTGAGGGACACCGGACCGCCGAATCATGGCCTCATGGGCCTGGAGAGCCCGGAAGGCACCCGTGCTCGCCACGCGGTCCGCTCCCACGACGGACAGGACCACATGATGCGTGACGCCGGCCGCCGCCTCGGCCCGCATGAGGTCACTGGTGGAGCAGAGCCACGCTTCGACCAGTCTTTCCTCGTCCATGGCGAAGCCGCGTTCCTCGTCCAGGGCCCCCATGGCCAGGGAAGGCTGGTGGCACAAGTCGATCACGACGGAACAGCCTTGTACGGCCTCGGCGATCTCGTCCCGTGTGAGGAGGTCGAGGCCCCCGGGCGCCGAGACCAGACCGACCTCGTGCCCGTGGTCCCGGACCCAGAGCGCGGTCTCGACGCCGATGAGCCCGCCGTCGTCGAGGACGACAACCTTCATTTCCGTACCCCGCCCGTGAGGCGGGGCCGCGACGGCGTGCTCAACGGGACTCCGCCGGCGCAGCCGCTTGGATCCCGGCGAGCAGGCCGGTCGACTGACCCACCTCGATGAGGTAGCCGTCGGGGTCGCGGAGGTAGCAGCGGAGCTCGGATCCGCGGTCGACGGGCTCGGTGAGGAAGCCGGCTCCGCGGGCCACGGCATGTGCGTAGAACGCGGTCAGGTCGGCCACCCGAACATTGAGGAAACTGGAAACACGGTCTCCGCTCCGGGGTGCCTCCAGTGTGATCCCCGGCTTGTCGGGCGTGGGGCCGCCGCCGGGATTCATGATGATCCAGCTGTTGGCCACCTTCACGATCGCGGGGTTTTCCGCCATCACGACCTCGCCGCCGAAGACGTCGGCGTAGAAGCGCCGCGACACCGGCACGTCGCGCACTGTGAGGAAGTGCGTGAGGAGAAGCCCCTGTTGCGGGGCGGGGAGGTCCTCGTGGGATGTCATCGTCATCGTCCTTTCATGGGCCCGGGCTGTGGCGCGTCACGGCAGTTGTCTCCTGAACCGTCGCGCTCGCGGGCGCCCTGAGGCACCGGCGTACGCTGAGAAGTAGGACCGGGCAGCTCCGCGATGTGTGACATCGATCGCTGTCCCTGGAAACCACCGTTCAACCAGCGTCTACTACTGGCATGGATGCGGCCAGGACGACCCACGTGGCACACGACGACGACGCGGAGGCCCGGATGCCCCGGGAGGACCCTGATCTGATGGAGTCGGTGTTCACCAACTTCCGTCGCTATCTGATGGGTTGGGACTCGACAAGCCGTCCGGGCCCCGTCGTCGACCAGTTCCGCAGTGGGCTGGCCACCCCGCAGTTCAACGGTGTGGTGCGCGCGACTTTCACTTCGTCGCCAGGTCCCACCGTGGCGGCCGTCCGCAAGGACCTGGCCGGTGTCCCCTGGTGGTGGTGGGTCGGCCCGGACAGTCCCGAGAACACGGCGAGCACCTTGCGGCGCCATGGGGGCAGGGAACTCACCGTTCTTCCTGTGATGGTGAGACCCCTCGGCCACCAGGCGGGCCCGGGTGGGACGCCCGGTCCGGACGGTACCCGTACCGGCCTGCGGGTCGAGGCGGTGCGGCACGGCGAGCAGCTGGCGGAGCTGGTCCGGACGTACCGGTCGTCGATGGGTGTCGCGCCTGCTCTGGAGGCAGAGATGACACGCATCGAGTCACAACGCGAGGACAACGCCGGCATCGTCCGGCTCGGCGCGGTACTGGACGGCCGGCTGGTCGGGTCCACAGTGGTGACAACCGCCAACAGAGTGGCCGGGATCTTCCTCGTGCACGTGGCCGAAGCCCATCGCCGCCAGGGCGTCGGGGCGGCGCTGACGGTCGCCGCCCTACAGGTCGGGCGGGAAAGGGGGATGCACGCCGCCGCGCTCGTATCGAGCCCCATGGGCGAACCCCTCTACCGGCGCTTCGGCTTCACGACGCGAGCGGAGTACCGCCTGTTCGACTTCCCGGCCTGAACGACGGTCCTGTCCGTCGACCTTGTGGCCCTGTCACCCGGTTCCGTGGCGCCTGCGGCGTCAAGCTCGACGCCCGTCCGGACCTTGGTTGGCCCGTTGTCAGTGATCGTGGCCGTGGTCGGCCTCGGCAGGCGGGAAGAACACGACGTGCGGCTCGGCGTTCTCGTCCAATCGGAGGCTGTGGTACATCGTGAGCGTGTGATTCACGCCCAGGGTCTCCACACCACCCAGCCGCCCGGACCACTTCTGGATGACAGGTTGGGCGGCCTCCGCCGCAGCCGCCTCGTACATCGTCTTGAAGTACAGGTAGATGTGGTCGGTTCCGACCGTCTCACGGGCGAGCCTGCGCTTCTCCGGCGTGATCTCCAAGGCGTGGCGTGCCGCGGTGCGTATGTCGTGCATGTACTCGCGCTGGATCTTGACGTCCTGCCGCGTCCCCAGCCGGGTCAGATGGCCGGTGATCATGGTGTCGAAGTCGAAGGAGAGCGCGTGATCGTGATGCGCCATGAATCCGCGGATGTCCTTGGACTGGGCGATGTTGGTGAACGGGACCCACCCGGGATAGATGACGTCGACGAGCATCAGAATCCGCTGACGCGGCAGGTGAATGAAGCTGTTGCCCGGCGCGTGGTTGCTGCCCTTGTAGTGCATCTCGATCACCTGGCCACCCACCTCCAACCGATGCGAGTCCCGGAAGGTGACATCGGGCGGACGCCGCAGGGCATCGTCTGCCTCGCTCAGCAGGGTGTGGGTCTCCTGCTGCGCGATGCGGACCGCATCGTCCGGAAACTGGTTCACCGTGCCGATGTGGTCACCGTGGGAGTGCGTGTACAGGACGTGGCTGATCGGTTTACCGGTCACATCGCGGATGGCCCGGGTCACGAGCGGTCCGAGCGACGGCGGCGCGTCGATGGCGACGACCTGATCGTCGCAGACCACGAAGGCACATTGGTATCCACCGTCGGTGACCCAGTGCACGCCGTCGGCGATCTCCCGCACCAGATATCCGGAGGGCGGAACCGTCGGCCCGATCGCTTGTGCCGGAATCGAGGGGATCTCGATCCCGCCGGCGGTGTGCGTCATCGTCTCTCGCTTTCGTGCGTACGGCGTCGAAGTCACGGCCCAAGCGTGATCCGGGGAGCGTTAATCGCCCCGAAATCGCGGGCCGTTGCTCACTGCCGCAACCGGGCCACCAAGCGCCGCACCTCGACTGACGGCGCGACTCCCATCTCCCGCATCGCCGCCGTGTACCGCCGGTACAGGGCCAGTACGGAGTCGTCGCTGCCGCTCGCATGGGCCAGTTGGATCGCGAGCTGCCACGCCTGCTCGCGGTACGGGCTCCGCCGGAGCACGCTGTCGACGAGTCGGCGCGCCTCGCGGTACCTGCTGAGCCGGAACGCCAGCCTGGCCGCTTCGACACGGCCGCCGTCGATCCGGTCGCCGATCTCGGTGCGGCGCAGCTCCACCCAGGTGCTGCCCAGCGTCGCGAGGTAGGGCCCCCGCTCGGCACGTGCCAGCGCGTCGGTCATGGTGCGTAATCGGATTTCGCCGTCCTGGCGCTCGGCCTGTACGAGGGTGTCGAGCAGGACCTGTGCCGAGCCACTGACGAGGTCAGGGCGGCCGAGGCGAAACCGGTCACCGTCCTGCTGGGGCATGAGCTCCTCGGGAAGTACCTCGCGCAGCCGGTAGAGCGCCTGGCGCAGGTAGCTCCGGCCGGCGGCGTCATTGCGGCTGTCGAACAGGGCGTCCAGCAGTTCCTGCCGGGGCACCTCACGCCGCTCCGCGAGCAGGTAGCTCAGCAGCTCCATGCTCTTGCTGAGCCGCAGCGGGGCTCGCTGTCCGTCGACAGTCAGGAAGGGTTCGCCGAACTCCTCCAGCAGCAGACGCGGAGCCCGGGACGCGACCCTCAGCGTGTCCTGGCCGGACAACGCGGCGGTGAGCTCGTGCCAGCGTGACATCCGGGTCGGAGAGGCGTCCGCCTCCCGCACCGCCACGGCGGGGACGTCGGCGAGCGCGGCCAGCAGCAGGTGCTGTGACCCCTGTGCCGCGGATTCGCTGAGGGCGAGCTCAGCCGCCGCGTCGGAAGCGTCCTCCTCACCGAGACGCCAGTACGCCTCCGCCAAATAGACCGCTCCCGTCGCCAGTTCGAGCCGCCGGTCGCCCCGCCGCATGCTGTCGACGCACGCCTCCAGTTCCCCGCGTGCCTCGGCGTCACGATCTCGGAAGAGCAGGGAGAGCCCGTGCCACAGCTGGTGCAGCTCGCGGCTGAACGCGTAGTCGGTGGCACCGCGTTCCTTGGCTTCAGCGAGGGCGTGGTCGGCTGCGGCGGTGTCGTGGCGCAGCCGCAGACACAGCTTCGCCTCGTTCAGCCATCCCAGGATGTGGTACAGCCGGGAACCGGTGTCCGCGATCAGGCGGCGGCCGCGTTCCAGGGCGGCCGATGCCTCGTCCCCGTACCCGAGGTCACTCATGAGGTCGACCGCGTCCACCGCGTGCAGCCAGGGCGGCTGCCACGATTCCCGGCGTACTTCATACATCTCCATGGCTTCTTCCAGGCGTCCTGTCGCCCGTAGTCCGGCGATGATCCAGGGCACGCCGAGGACGGGGCGCGCAGGCTCGCCTCCGGCCGGGCGGTCCAGCCCGCGTAATCTGCCGCGGAAGTAGCCGATGCGCATGTGCATCCCGTCGACGGCGCTCGCGGGCGCCGGAGCGTAGTCGGGGAACGGGGGCGAGGTGCCGTCGGCCAGGGCCAGGAGGCTCTGGCCGACTTCCCGGGCCCGCCCGGCGGGCAGCCGCTCCGCGATGGCCCGGGCCTCGCCCAGCCGGCCGGAATGCCACAGGCACCAGGCCGCCAGGAGGACCACTTCCTCGAAGTGGGGCGAGTCGGGCCCCGGCAGCCACTCATCGCCGTGCCGGTCCAGGAGTTCGATGCCGCGCCGGCTCTGTTCGAGCGCGAACGACACCCGAAGCACGACAGAGCCGATCTCGGGGGTGGGCACCCTCGCGGGGTCGTGCAGCGCGTCCAGCCATCGGGCAGCGGAGGTGAAGTCCATACGGGCGACCAGGCGGGGCAGGGCGATCGCTGCCTGCCGCCAGGCATCCTCCGTGTCGCCCAGTTCCAGCAGCTCTTCGACGGCCTCCTCCAGGGCTCCTCGCCGTACCAGCAGGCCGGCGTGGAGCCGGTGCAGCCGGTCCACGGTCTCCGGATCCGCGGTGCGGACCAGTTCAGCGGCCAGGAACTCCCGAAACTGGGGACGTGTGGTGAGCCTGCCGCCGTTCTTGGACCAGTACACCGGCAGGTGTTTGTGGCGCAGGCCGGCCATGAGACGGACGGCGTCGCTCTGTCCGAGCGCCATGGCGTCGTCGACCGAGATCTCTGGCAGGAGGCTGGTGTGCAGCAGAAAGGTCCGTTCCTCGGCGGACAGGGGGCGCAGGATGTTGGCCGCGAGGTAGCCGCGCAGAGCGTCGGCCTTGTGGTCCGCGGGACCGCCGGTCGGCGCTACCTCGAGCAGCACTCCTGCCACCCAGCCGCCCGTGGCCGCCAGGATGTCCTGGCCGTCGGCAGCGGGGCGGCCCATGAGTCGCAGGGCGGCCGCCGTCTCGTCGATGTCGAAGGCGAGGTCCTCGTCGAGTTCGCCGACACGGGAGACGGCGCCGGCCGAATCGACGTCCAGTGCGACGCCGGTACGGGAGATCAACACCAGGTTGACGTCCGCGGGCAGGTATCGCGCGAGCGCCGACAGGACGACGAGCGCGTCCTCGTCCGCCGTGATCCGCTCGACGTTGTCGCAGACCAGCACCGTGCGGCTGCCCTCGAGGCTCTCCGCGAGGAGTCCCGCTGCCTCACCGATGTGCATGCCCTGGCGCAGCGCGTCAGAGGCGACGCGGCGTGCCCGGGGAACCTGCGGCTCGACCGCCGCTTCGAGATAGGCCAGCAATCGCCCGGCAGTCCGCTCGGAGCCGTCGAGCACCAGCCAGGCGACTGGGCGGTCCACATCGCGCAGGGCCAGCGCGACGGCCGTGGTCTTGCCGCCGCCGGCGGGCGCGCACACCGTGGCCACGGTGTGACGTTCGAGGAGAGACCGGAGCGACAGTGTCAGCCGGTCCCGCCGGACGATGTCGTCACCGGGTTCGGGCGCCACGAACTTCCGTCGGATCAGCGTGCGTCGGTCGCCCTCGTCAGTGTCGTGATGATCTTCCACGGTGACCCGCCTAACTCAGAGGTCGGCACCACTCGATATCCGGTCGATAGTTGGCTGTCGTCAGGCAGAGCCTTCGCGGCACGTCCAAGGCCCCGCGACATCCGTGGTCGAGCGGGCTGTGCCGACGGCCAAGCACGCTTCCTCGGCGGCTGACAGCCCGTCAACCTACATATCATGGCAGGGAGATGGCCGCCCGGATCGGGCGAGGGGCGACTGTCGGACTCGGACCGGCGCTCAGTCGAAGGCCGCCGGGTTACGGAGATACGCCTTGCCGTCGGGGTAGGACACCAGCTCGCACTGCAGACCCCACGGCGACAGGAAGTAGACCCACCGCTGGCCCTCGTGCGGGCCCCGGCTCCGCGTCGGCTCCGCGAGGACGCGCAGACCTCGTCGCCGCAGGTCGTCTGTCGCGGCGTCGATGTCATCGACGTACAGGGCCAGGTGGTGGCCGCCGACATCGCTGTTGAGCGGTGGTTCCAGCCGTTGCCCCGGGGCCCGGTACTCGAAGACCTCCAGGATCGCCTGTCCGCCGATGCCGAAGAAGTAGATGCGCGGCGACACCGCCCGGTCATGGACGTTGAGGTGCTCACTCATCCAGTGTCCTGTGTCGTCGCGAAGGGGGCCGAGCCGGTACAGGTACTCGAAACCGAGCACGTCCTCGAAGAACTCGCGCGCCTGGTCGAGGTCGGGAACCGTGATTCCGAAGTGGTCGACTCGTGTGAGACCGGGGATGGGCATGGAACCTCCGTGTGGTGTGATCGCTGTCGGTTGTGCGGGCCGGCGAACGCGTGGGGATCACCGGAACACGATGGTCCGGTTCCCGTGCAGAAGTACGCGGTTCTCGCAGTGCCAGCGGACCGCGCGTGACAGGGCCAGGCACTCGGCGTCCCGGCCGAGGGTGGTGGCCTCGTCGGCTGTCAGGGAGTGGTCGATGCGTGCCATCTCCTGCTCGATGATGGGCCCCTCGTCGAGGTCCGGTGTCACATAGTGCGCGGTGGCGCCCACGAGTTTCACTCCCTTGGCATGGGCCTGGTAATAGGGGCGGGCGCCCTTGAAGCTGGGAAGCATGGAGTGGTGAATGTTGATGGCGCGCCCGTCCAGCTTCTTGCACAGGTCGGGCGACAGGATCTGCATGTAGCGGGCGAGCACCACGAGATCGATCTCCAGGTCCTCGACGAGGCCGGACAGCTCTGTTTCCGCGGCCGTCCTGGTCTCCGGCGTGACCGGTATGTGACGGAACGGGATATCGTAGGCCTCGGCCAGATACCGCAGGTTCGCGTGATTGGACACCACTGCGGCGACCTTCGCGTTCAGCGCGCCGCTGTGCGCGCGGAACAGCAGGTCGTTCAGGCAGTGCCCGAAACGGCTCACCATGATGAGGACGCGTTGCGGTGCACCGGCCTCCAACAGCCGCCATTCCGGGGAGAACCGTTGCGGTAGACCGGCGAAACCCGCGCGCAGGGTGTCGGCCGTGACGTGCGGGTCCAGCGCCTCGAACTCGACCCGCATGAAGAATCTGCCGGCCTCGCGCTCGACGAACTGCTGGCTCTCCACGATGGTGCAGTCGTGTTCGAGGAGCAACGTCGAAACGGCCTGGACGATCCCGGGCTGGTCGGGACAGGTAAGGGTGAAAACCCAACGGATAGCACTCATCCCGATTCACGTCCTCCGCGGTGCAGGGAATGCCTTGCAGCACTTGGTCGGGACAACGGTCAGACCAGCGGGCGTGTATGCAGCGTGGCGCGGATGTATCGCTGGACATGCGGTTCGACGGTGGGTTTCGCCGAACCGCCGTTCTCCTCACCGATGACGATCTCGACCTCCCGGCCGTCGGTCGCCTCCGCCTCGTCCACCATGCCCAGGGAGGACCAGCCTCCGACATTGACGGTATAGCCGTTGTTGGCGGACACGCCCACCAGCCGGCCGTCGACAAGGACCTTGTCGTAGGTGCCGGTGGCGTAGTGAGAGACCGGCATCTCCAGATACTTCGCTCGTGGTCCGGTGCCGAACAGGCTGTCTGCGACCAAGTCCGCGGTGTCCCGGTCGCTCCAGCGCAGCCACACCTTCCTCCGGTGCGGTTGATCCGCCATCCGCTCGAGCGCCGCGCGTCCGACGAAGTCATGGTCGAACTTGATGACGCGTCCGTAGCCGAGGTCCCATGGCGTGACGTAGTAGTCCTCGATGTCCTGCGACACGAAGCTGCCGCCGATGGAGGCGTTCGCCTCGAAACCCTCGGCGGAGAGCCATTCCCGAAAGGGTTTCATCGAGGCGCCTGTGTAGAGAGCGGGTACCGGCGCGGGAATCCAGCCGGACTCGATGGCGGTGGAAGGGTAGGCCCGTGCGCCGCCCTGACGCAGCCCGAAGTCCTCGCCGGCCACGAGCAGTGCATCCAGGACCCGTTCGCCGTGCTCTGACGGGCCGATCAGTTCCAGGCCAGTGAATTCCTGCCCGGGTATGCCGACCATGGTGTGGTTGAGCGCGCGGATCGGAACACCCGCGATCTCGATCTCACCCATGCCGAAGAACCTGATCCGCGGGAGCGGTGCACCCGCCGCCTTTTCGACGATCCTGTGCGTGGCCGGACCGTTGAGCTGGAAACGGAAGGTGAGGCGCCGGCCGTCGTTGGCGATGGACCGTTCGTCACGCGTGACCGTGACGCGGTATTGACCCGTTTCGGCTTGGAAAGCGACCCAGTTGGGCGCGACCGGCCGTCCCACCAGGCTGAACTCGTCATCCTCGAAGCCGAACAGGATGGCGTCACCGACGAAGTATCCGTCGTGGTTGCACGCCACGAACTGTTTCGCCTTGTTCCGTCCGAAGTTCCGGAAGCCGTTCACGCCGAGGTCGGACATGAGCCGCAGCGCGTCCGGGCCTTTGAAGTAGATGTCCGTCATGTGGTGCGACTGGTCGAAGAGCACCGCGGTCGCATGCCATGCCCGCTGTTCGTCCCGCCAATTCGTGTATTCCGCACGCATCGGGTACACGTACGGGCCCTGAGGGACGTTGCGCAGCATGTCCGCGACGTTTCCGGCCTGCTGGATCTTCTCTTCGAGATTCATGAGAAATGCACACTCAACCTTCTGTCGGCGGGCGGAGTTTCGGTGAGGACATCAGAATCCGCCGGTCATCCGGCCTTGTCGGCCTGTTCCGTGCCGGTGGCGCGGGAAATCCATTCGAGTGCGGCGTCGACCTGATTGAAGGAGAACAGGTGCAGACCCTCGACCGACATTTCAGCGAAGGAGATCTCCTGCTGTACGGCGCGCAGCAGGTCCATGGGTTCATAGGAACGTCCCAGCAGAAGACTGCCGACCATGCCGTGCTGTCCGGACAAATACCGTACGGACTGTCCGACACCGATTCTGACTGACAGTTCGATCAGTTTCCTGGCCTGCAGCGGAGCCGCGACACCGATCCGAAGCGGCAGGGTGATGCCGCGGTCACGAGCGGACCGCACCCACGAGGTCAGGGCGGAGGCGTCGAAACAGAGCTGGCTCACCATGTAGTCGGCGTAGTGCTGCTTGAGCGCCAGAGCCTCCGACAGCTCGTCCTCGCCGATTTTCGGGTGACCCTCCGGGTAACAGCCGACCCCGAGCCGGGTCAGCCCGTGGTCGAACTCGCGCAGTTCCCGCAGCACGTCCAGGGCCTCGCTGTATGGTCCGACGGGCTCCTCTCCGTCGCCGCCGACCACGAACAGTTCGTCGACCCCGAGGTCGGTCACCCCGCTTACGAACTCGCGCAGTTGTGCCCGCCCCGCGACCATGCGGGCAGCCAGATGGGGCACGACCCGGAGCCCTGACCGACGGGCGGCCGCCACGTGGTCGAGGGTCCGTGACAGCCCGAACTTCGGCGAGCACGTGATGCTTATCGTCGTTCCCGCCGGCACTGCGGCCGCCTTCCCTTCCGCGCCCTTCAACGGAATGATTTCGATGCTGGAAGCACGGACGATCTCTTCGATCGTCGGCTTCCGGCCAGCAGATCGCACCATCGCTGTTTCCCGCCTTCTTGAGCTGGAGCACGTTGGATCGGGCGTGTGGCCTCGAATTTCGGCAAGAGCGTACGACGGTGATCGTTAGACGCTTGTTAACCGCGACTTCGCCGCGTTATCCGCCCGTTAGCCGTCGTTGCTCCTCGGCCGCCCGTGTTCCAGGCTCGGTGTGGCGGTACGGCGCCGCCGGGCATGGACGGAGAAGACAGCAATGACTCTTGATATTCGACTCGACGGACGCACCGCTCTGATCACAGGAGGCGGGAGCGGCCTCGGTCTCGCGGTGGCGCGGCTGCTGCACCAACAGGGCGCCGCTGTCGCCCTCGTCGGCCGAACCCGGGCGAAACTGGAGGAAGCCGCGGAGAGGGTCGCCGAAGGCGGTGACAGCCCGGTGCTGACCGTGGTGGCCGACGTCACCGACGATGACGCCGTCACCCGTGCGGTGCGTAACGTGCACGAGTGGCAGGGCCGGCTGGACATCGTGGTCAACTCCGCGGCGCCCCTGCTGGCGGTCAGCCCCCTGGCCGATGTCGACGAGGCCGTCGTGAGTGACGCGCTGAGCGCCAAGACCGTCGGCTATCTCCGGGTCGCCCGCACCGCCCTTCCTCTCATCGAGAAGGGGGGTACCGGACGCATCATCAACATCGCGGGCATGGCGGCGCACGTGCTGGTTCCCAACATCGGGGTCGCCGCCGCGGTGAACGCCGCCGTCGTCGCCCTGACCAGCTATCTGGCGGCCGAGGCAGCACCACAAGGTGTGCTGGTGAACGGCATCTCACCGGGCATGACACTGACGCAGGTCTGGCAGGACCGGCACGCGGCCACCGCCGAGGAGAAAAACGTCACGCCGGAGCAGGTGCGCGACGTCATGGTCGACAACCTCGGCATTCGCCTCGGTCGCTGGGGCCGCCCCGAAGAGATCGCCGCCGCGGCTCTCTTCCTCGCCTCCGACCTGTCGACCTACGTGACAGGGCAGACCCTGCAGGTCGACGGCGGGCTCGGCAAGTCCGTCATCTGACGAACGGAGAGGAACATACGCGGCGATCGCAGAGGCGGTCCGCGAAGCCTGAGCGGCGCGCTCGCCGGGCGGAGATGCGACTGTGCTACGGCCGCGTCCGAGGACGGCTACGGAGACATCGGCGTCAAGGAGTAGCGTTTGACGGGTGTTCCGTGACCCGTCGCGTCGGCGCGAGGGAGGGTTACGCCACTGATCCCACGACGACCGCCGTACACAGGAGCGTCACGACGTTGAGCATGACCATGGCGAGCAGGGTGCCTCGCAACCATCGCCTGAGCCGGACATGGTGCGCCGCTTCGGCCGCGCCGACACTGCCGTCGATGTGTTCCGTCACCATGCGAGCCACGTATTTCTGCTCCGCGAGGTACCACGATTCGATGGCGCACTTCTGCTCGCGGCTCAATCCGTCCCGCGTCTCGGTGAAGGCCATCACTCGTCGTCGAGCGGCACTGAGATGACCCTCCTGGTACAGATAGGCCTCTATGGCGGCCAGGCCACGGGTGGTCTGCTGGTTCGTGTTCAAGATCCGCTCCCATAGTCGGTGGCCCGGCCCCATGCCCCGGGCCGGGCTTCGGGGATCGCGAGGACCCATGTACCGCGTACTCATGTCGACCCGTGAACGTACCGAGCCGCCTTCACGTCCCAGGGGTGCCGAGAAGGCGTCCCGTCGCGAACACCGGAGGGTCGTGGTCTAGCTTGTCGCCCGAGCCGCTTCGTCGATGAGCCGCGCGACCTCACCGGGACGCGCAACGCTCACCGCATGGGAAGCGGAGACGTTCACCACGGTGGCCCTCGCGCGCTCGGCCATGAACGTCTGTGCCCGCGCGGGGATGTTGCGGTCCTCGGTGGCCACGAGAACCCAGGACGGGACGTTCCGCCACGCCGGAGCCGAAGCCCCCTCCGCGAGTGCGGCGTCGGCTACGGGGCGCTGGGTGGCAGCCATGACCGCCGCGGTCCCTTCCGGGACATCGGCGGCGAACTGCTGAGGGAACTTGCTCCTGTCGATGTAGAGGTCCACGACCTCGACACCGCCGGGTTGCGTGACCGCAACCGGCTGAAGTGTCTCTCCGAGAGTGCTGCCCGGGAACTTGCCGGACAGGGCGACCGCGCTCTCGCCCTCGTCCGGCAGGAAGGCCGCGACGAAGACGAGCGCCTTGACGTTGTCGAGTCCGGTGGCGGCGTTGCTGATGACCGAGCCGCCGTAGGAGTGCCCCGCGAGGACCACAGGTCCGTCGATGGAGGCCACGAGCTGTCTCACGTACGTGCTGTCGGTGGCCAGTCCACGCAGCGGATTGCTCGCGGCCACCACCGGATAGTCGTGGGACTGGAGTCTTTCGATTACGCCGTTCCAGCTCGAGGAGTCCGCGAACGCGCCGTGAACGAGGACAATGGTCGGCTTCTGTGCACTCACTGGGGTGGCCTTTCGTTGTTCAATACCGGATCACGCGCGTCGTCGGGCGAATGGCCACGAAGGGTCAGCCGGTACCCAGGGCCTTGCGCAGGACGTGGATGGCCTGCTCGATCGCCGCCGTCGATGCCTGAGTTCCGCGGACCGGGTTCAGCATCATGAAGTCGTGAAGACTGGCGTTGTAGCGGATGCTCGTGGTGGCCACGCCCGCCTGGGTCAACTTGGCGGCGTACGCCTCGCCTTCGTCACGGAGCACGTCGTTCTCGTCGACCACGATGAACGCCGGCGGCAACCCCTGGAGGTCCTCCTGAGTCGCACGCAGCGGGGAAGCGGTGATCTGGTTCCGCTCGGCAGGGTCGGTGGTATAGGCGTTCCAGAACCACTCCATCGCCTTCGCCGTCAGGTGCGGGCCATGGGCGAAGGTCCGGTAGCTCTCGGTGTTCTGCCCCGCGTCGGTGACGGGGTAGTACAACGACTGGTGCAGGAAGGTCACGTCACCACGCCGCTTGGCCAGGTGGGTGAGAGCGGCGCTCATGTTGCCGCCCACTGAGTCACCGGCGACGACCAGACGCGAACCGTCCAGTCCCTCGTCCCCGCCCTTGGCTGTGACCCACTGGGCGGTGGCGTACGCCTGCTCGATGGCGACGGGGTACTTGGCTTCCGGGGAGCGGTCGTACTCCACGAAGACGACGGCCGCCTCGGCGCCCACAGCCAGCTCACGGACCAGGCGGTCGTGCGTGCCGGCGTCGCCCAGGATCCAGCCACCGCCGTGGACGTAGAGAATCACCGGCAGGTCAGCAGTGCTGCCGACGGGCTTGACGATGCGTACCCGCACGTCACCGACCCGGGCGGGAACAGTGATCCACTTCTCTTCCACGTCGAACTTCTCGATCGGCCCGGACTGAACGTCGTCGAGCAACTTGCGGGCCCCTTCGACCCCGAGCTCGTACAGCAGCGGCGGCCGGGCGGTCGCGTCGGCGAAGTCCTGTGCGGCGGGTTCGAGAACAATGTCGCTCACGGCGTACTCCTCGAAAGGTAGCGGTTCTCCAAAGGCTGTCACCTCACAAGACAGGGCCGTGGACTCAGGTGTGACACTGTTGGAGCCGAGACTCCGTAGCCCTCATTCAACGTCCAACGTTTCAGCCGTCGCGGCCGCGTCGGCGAGCTTCGGCAGCGGGGAGCCGTCGATGTACAGGTCGACGTGTTCGTTGTAGAACGCGGTCAGCCCGGCGATGCGATGGGCATGGATGGTCGGGAAGTCGTACATCCAGGCGATGTCCTCGTGCGCGGCCTTGTCGCTGTCGAACGACCAGTAGCCGCTGGTGGTCCCCTTGTAGGGGCATCGCGTCACTGTGTCCGAGGACCGCAGGCGGCTCCAGTCGATGTTCGCGCGGTCGAGGTAGTAGCGGGTCGGCAGGCCGGTCTCGAACAGTTTCACGCAGTTGGTGGCCTCCGCCAGCACGACACCGTCCACCTCGACCCTGACGCTGCTGCTGGACCGCAGGGCGTCAACGCGCGAATAGGGACTGCGGGGATGGGCGAAGACCGGTTCGTCCTCCTCGAACCAGGTGTCCAGCGCCTCCCATTCGAAACGCACGGTGTCGCGCAAGGCTCCAGGAGCGCCTTCCCCCCAGACCCACGCCGCCCCCGGACGAGCCTCCGATCCCACCAGCAGAGAGTGCCGGTGGGCGGGGCCGGCGCCCAGTTGCTCCGTGTGCTTGTCGTCGTGCAGCACTCCGTCCACCAGGTCCTCGACCGGGATGCTGAACTGGGGGTACGCCTGCCATTCCCACACGTACAGGGCGCGGCGGGTGTCGAAGACGACACGGCCGCCGATCACTCCACGGATGCGGCGCGGTACGGGCTCCACGTGCCCGACCGGGACGATGAAGCTCGGGTGCAGGACGCTTTCGGTTGCCATGTGATCACCTTGGATTCGCTGATGAGGCGCTCGCCGTAACGGTGTTCGTCACTGCGGGCGGCTTCGCTCCGGTCGGGCCGACGGCCCACACCTACTCGTTTCGATGCTAGCGGCTGCGCCCGAGCGGTCCGCGAAAGGGCGTAGCGTGCACCACACATCGTTGTCACACCGTGTTGCTCGTCCTGGTGTCGCGGAGACAGTCGGTGTCACATGTCCGGGGCGGCCCGGGTCAATGAACCGTAACTGTTCCACGTCAAGCCGGCCGCACCGCCGCATCGCTCCGGGTCGCCTGTCCCGGATGACCCCAGGACACCCCGCATGGACGACTCCCCCGCTCCGCACGGCCCCGCCCCGCTACGCATCGACAGTGCCCGGGGGCGGTGGACCTTGCTGGTCACCGTTGTGGGGTCCGGCGTGGTGATGCTCGGCTCGACCGTCACGAACGTCGCGCTGCCGCACATCGGTGACGACTTCGACGCCGGCCTCGCCACGCTCCAGTGGACGGTCAACGCCTACATGCTGACGCTGGCGGGGCTGATCCTGCTCGGCGGAGCGCTGGGAGACCGTTTCGGGCGGCGCCGCGTCTTCGTCCTGGGCGTCGTGTGGTTCGCCGTGGCATCGCTGCTGTGCGGTCTGGCCCCGGGGGCCATCACTTTGATCGCTGCCCGAGCACTGCAGGGAGTCGGCGGTGCCCTGCTCACCCCCGGGTCGCTGGCGATCATCGAGGCTTCCTTCCACCCCGACGACCGGCCGCGCGCGATCGGCCTGTGGTCGGGGTTCGGTGCTGTCGGCGCGGCGCTCGGGCCACTTCTGGGCGGATGGCTGGTGGACGGCCCCGGCTGGCGCTGGACCTTTCTGCTGAGCGTCGTCCCGGCACTGCTGTGCGTCCCGATCGCGCTGCGCCATGTCCCGGAATCGGTGGGCTCGTCCGCGGAGGACGTGGATGGCACGAGCGCGGCGACGAGCCCAGCGATGCGACCGCGACGACACGGATTCGACGTGTCCGGCGCCGTCCTGGGCGCCCTGACACTCGCCCTGCTCACTTACGCACTGACCGAAGCGCGGAACAGCGGACCGGCGGCTCTCGCGGCGGCTGTGACCGGCCTCCTGGCAGGAGCCGCGTTCCTTCGCGTGGAGCGACGCGGCACCGCTCCGATGATGCCGTTGTCCATCTTCGAGTCCCGGCAGTTCACCGCCATCAACCTGATCACACTGTGTGTCTATGCGGGAACGGGCGGGTTCTTCTTCCTGACCGCTATTCAGCTGCAGCTCGTGGTCGGGTACTCGGCGTCGTCGGCGGGCGCGGCCATGTTGCCGACAACCGTGCTGATGCTGTTGTTCTCGTCCCGTTCCGGAATGCTCGCCCAGCGTCTGGGGGCGCGGATCCCGCTCACCGTCGGCCCGCTGGTGTGCGGGACGGGCATGCTGATGATGGTGCGCGTGGGTCCTGGCTCGTCCTACCTCGACGACGTTCTCCCCGCTCTGCTGGTCATGGGAACCGGCATGGTCGTCATGGTGGCTCCGCTGACCGTGACCTTGCTGTCCTCGGTGCATCCCTCGAACGCCGGGCTGGCCAGTGGCATCAACAACGCCGCAGCCCGGGCGGCCGGTCTGCTGTCCGTGGCGGCGTTGCCGCTACTGATCGGGATGGATCCGGGAAGCTACCGGCCGGGCGTGGCCTTCGCTACGTCCTTCAACCGCGCCATGCCGCTGTGCGCGGGCCTGCTGGCCATCGGCGGAGCCGTGGCCTTCGTGACCCTGCGGCAGGCCGCGGCGCCTCCTCGGCGCGGGCGGGCACACAGCTGGCTCATGGAGCCGCCGCTGACCTCCCGCTTCGTTGATGACGACGTCGCCGGATAGAAACCGTCCGGGATCGCCCACCTGTCACATCGGCGGACGCCCGTCGGTCTTCTTGTACAGGGACCGCCGTCCAGCGGATCTCGTGGCGCCATTCACGCGCTGACAGCAGGAAGGAATCAGATATGTCATATCCCTACCCGGAGCAGAAGTACTGGGGCGAGGACGGTGAAGTCAGCGCCGTCTTCCGGCCCGCCACCACACCGCCGGCCATCGGTGCGACCGGTATCGGGAAGGACGCCACCCACTATCTGGCGACCACGGACACCACCCGGGGCGAGTTCGGGTTGTACCGGGTGGAGATGCGGCCCAGGGCGGGCGGACCCAAGACGCACTACCACAAGCGGATCTCGGAGTCGTTCTACATCCTGGACGGCACCGTGCGGGTCTTCGACGGCGTGCAGTGGGTGGACGCGCGGAAGGGAGATTTCCTGCACGTCCCTCAAGGCGGGCTGCACGCCTTCCGCAACGACTCGGACGCACCGGCCGACATGCTGCTTCTCTTCACACCAGGTGCCCCACGCGAGGAGTATTTCGAGCAGGTGTCGCAACTGGCGCACGCCTCCGAGGAGGAGCGCGCGGCGTTCTTCGACAAGCACGACTCGTACTTCGTGGAATAGGACCCAGCGACCACCGCGGAGCTGGGGATGACCGTTGGCTTCGACGACGGCCCGGTGACGTAGACGACCCGGCTCCCGGGCTCAGCCAGTACGGCTCCCCGGCCCGGATCCGCGAGGCCGGACGACGACGGCTGGTCACACTGATCCGCCCGCAGGCGCCCAGGACGGCCAGGCGGCTCATCGTCGAGGTCTCCACCGCGCTCGACGAGCCGACCGTCGTGGTCGCGCGGACCGACGCGGCCGCGCTGATCGTCCCCAGCCTCGCCGGCTCGCTCACAGCAGTCCTTGAGCAGCGCGGACTCATCGACGTCGGGCACGGCACCGGCCTCCCCACGGCAGCCATCCACAACCCCCGTTCGGCGGCACACCCTCCGTCGCCTTCGACGTATTCAGCCGCTGACACGTCTTCGGTCCCCTGCGCCGCGGAACACCCCTTACGCCGCCTGCGAGGCCGCGACAAGAAAGGACCACCCATGACCTACGAGCCCTCTTCCGTGTTGGACGCCGCACCGTCGGACGGCGTCGATCCGGACGAGTTCGTGCGAGCGGCCATGCACTGGCACTTCGACCCGCGGACAGGCTCCCGCTACTGGCTCGAGCGGGCCGAAAGGCTGGCCTTCGATCCGATGCGGGACGTGAAGTCCGTGGCGGACCTGTCGCTCTTCCCCGACCTGACCGACGAACTACGGGACGTCCCGGTGACCGAGCTGATCCCCCGGGGCTATGGAAACCGTGCCGCCCTCATCAATGTCTTCGACAGCGGCGGCACGACCGGGGCGCCCAAGCGAGTCGTCCAGCTCGACGACTGGATGCGGCGCAGCACCGAGCAGATCGACCGTCGGCTCCGGGACCACGGCCTGCCCGTCGGCACCCACTGGCTGACTGTGGCGCCGACCGGGCCCCACCTGGTGGGGGACGTCCTGCAGCGAGCGGCGGGTGCCCTGGGGAGCCCAGGACTGAGCATCGACATGGACCCCCGCTGGGTCAGGAGACTGATCGCCGCGGGCCGCGGCGACGAGGCCGAGTCCTATACGGACCACCTCGTCGAGCAGTGCCGACGGATCCTGCTGACCCAGGACATCGGAGTACTTGCCGCGACCACCCCGCTGCTGGAGCGGTTCGCCGCCGAGGACGACCTCCTGGAACGGATCAACGGCTCCGTCGAGGCGATCATCTGGGGTGGCACGCACATGGATCCCGACACCCGCCACCTGCTGGCCACGGACGTCTTTCCCGATGTGCCGCTCATCGGCATGTACGGCAACACCATGATGCTCACCGCGCTGATCGAACGTGTCGGTCTCAGTGCGAGCCGGCCCTGCGTGTTCGATCCCGTGTCGCCGAACGTGTTCCTGTCGGTGGTGGATCCCGGCACCGGTGAACGGGTCGAGGTGGGTGAGCGGGGCCAGGTGATCGTCAGCCATGTCAGCAAGTCCATGCTCATCCCCAACAACGCCGAACGTGACACGGCCGTACGCGTGCGGCCGGCCGACGGCCAGGCGGGCGACGCCGTGGCGGACGTGGCCCCGGTGGCCACGGTGAAGGACGAACGCGTGATCGAGGGCGTGTACTGATGACGGCTGCCGACATCACGGACCCGGTCCACGTGGACGCTCTCGGCCCCCGCGGCGCCTACCGGTCGCGGGTGCCGAGCACGGTGACGGATGTGTCCGGTGCCGAAGTGGCACGACTGAGCCTGGTACCACCGGTGTACGTGACCCGGGCTCTCGCGGCGCTGCGCAGAGCCGAGCCCGTGGCAGCGGCCGGCGCGGACGCGCTGTTGCGGGCGGCGGGCGAGGAGTTCGCGACCGGCACCATCGGTGGGCTGGGCGTACGCGAGTACGAACACCTTGTCAGTCGTACCTCGGGCATCCCGCTGACGGTGGTGCGCTCCACCACGCGCGGTACGGCACGGTTCGTCGCGCAGGCCCAGTCGTCCGCCCGCCGAGGCAAGCCGAGCGGGGCGGTCCTCGACCGTCGGGATCCGGCACTGAAGGCCGGGCACGCCGTATGGGCCCGTCGAGGCGACGTGTTCGCCGTCAACGCCTCCGGCAACCATCCCGGAGTCCACCGGCAGTGGCTGGAGGCACTGGCCCTGGGTTACCGCGTCGCCGTGCGTCCTTCCCGACGGGAGCCGTTCACGGCCCACCGGCTGATCGGGGCACTGCACCGGGCCGGTGTCCGCGAGGACCAGCTGGTGCTCCTCCCCACGGACCATGCGACCGGCGACGCGCTGATACGCGGCGCGGACCGCGCGGTGGTCTACGGCGGCGACGATGTGGTCGCACGCCACGCCCACGATCCCCGCGTGCTGACCCAAGGTCCGGGCCGGACCAAGATCCTCGTCACCGCAGACACGGACTGGCGCCAACACCTCGACACGATCATCGGTTCCGTCGCCGATGAGGGGGGCACCGCGTGCGTCAACGCCACCGCCGTCCTCGTCGAGGGCGATCCCGCACCGCTCGCCGAAGCCGTCGCAGACCGGCTGTCCCAGCTGCCCGCCCTGCCGCTCCAGGACGCCCGTGCCGTGCTCCCGGTCTGCCCACTGGACCGGGCGCGCGCCCTCAGCTCCTACCTGAGGTCGGCGGCGGCAGGTACTCGTGCCTGGCTCGGTAGTGAGGGCGTCGTCGGTGACCTCGGTGACGGAAGCGCCGCCCTGCGTCCCGCCGTCCATCAGGTCGACAGCCCCCTTGCCGCCCAACTCCGGACCGAACTCCCCTTCCCCTGCGTGTGGGTAGCGCCCTGGAGCCGCGCGGACGGGATCGCTCCTCTACGGGACACGCTCGTCCTTTCCGCTCTGACCAGCGACGGCACGTTGCTCGACGAGTTGCTGGCGGAGCCCACGATCGCCAATGTGCACGTCGGTGACACCCCGACCTACTGGATGGCCCCGGGGGTGCCGCACGACAGTTACCTGTCAGATTTCCTGATGCGCAGCAAGGCCATGATCGGCACCCTGTAGGAGGTCGGGCGACACGGGCACCGTGATCGCCGGTCAACCGCTGCCGGAGCGGACTCGTCGCCCGATGCTCCGGCCCCCGGCGATCGCCCGCCCGGGCGGGTGCGCCGCGGCATGCGTCACACGCCCGCGTGCGCGTTCCAGTGGCCCTCCAGGACAGCGGCCACCTCCGCGGGCCGCTGAAGCAGCGGCCAGTGGTTGCAGTCCATCTCGATCACGGCGGAGGCGTGCAGGGACGCGCCGAGCCTGCGCCCGAACTCGATCTGGCACGCGGGGTCGTGCGCACCCCAGAAGACCAGGCACGGCGCGGAGACGGCGGACAGTCCCGGTTCCCACTCCGCGCCCATCGTGAGCGCCGACCGGTACAGCCTGAGGACCGCGTCTTTCATGGTCCCATCCACGCGTCGGGCCATCTCCCTCGCCCGGTCGATCGGCACATCGAAGCCGGCGGCCAGGTCCTCCGCGAACGGTTCCGCCCGGAGTTCCCTCATATAGCGATCGCCCTCAGCCTCGTCCTGCCAGATCTTGGCCAACGGATGCCAGACGTATCCGGCGTTGATCGGTCCGTTGCCGCCCGCCCAGCTACGCACCAGATCGGGACGCAAATAGGCGACACGCAGTGTCAGAATGCATCCCCAGTCGTGACCGACCAGGTCCACCGGCTCGCCCACCGTCTCCAGCCGCTGGATGAGCCAACGGACGTAGTCCTCTTTGGCCGAGCCGAAACCGGCCGGGCGTTCCGTGCCGAAGCCGGGCAGGTCCCAAGCCTCCACATCGGTCCTGGTCAAGTGCTGTCGCACGCCGTCCCATACGTGGTGGGTGTCAGGAACACCGTGGATCAGAATCGCGGGCATGAGTGAGTTCCTTCGTGAGGAGGAGATCGTCTCGCGGACAAGGCCGCACACATCTTGTCACAATGTTGTCAACGCATCCGGTTGGGGCGACGCACCCGCTTCGGCCGGTCGGGGCAGTCCGGCGCCGCGAGATGGCGCGGCACACACCGTGTTGAGCAACCGTATCGGATGGTGCATCATCTGACACTATGAGCACATCTCCGGAGCCGACATGCTCCGACCCCGTCGCCGAAGACCCCGGATCCGGTCTTTCACCCGGCACCCACACGGTACTCGTCCCCTTCGGTTCCACTGTCGTGGAACAGCGTTTTCACGTCGCAGGCAGGGGCCCCGTGTGCGTCGTCCACTCCGGGGGGCCGGGCATCGGCTGGGAGTACATCCGCATGCCCGTGCTCGAGAAGGACCTGACCATGGTCTACATCGAGCCCATCGGTACCGGTACGTCAGGAAGGCTGGCCGACGCCCGCCAGTACAACATCGCTACCTACACACACTTTCTGCACACGGTCGTGGAGCGTCTGTCGCTGACCTCGTTCACCTTGCTCGGTCACTCGCACGGAGGGTTCGTCGCTCAACGCTACGCGCTCGACCACCCGGAACGGCTGGCCTCACTGATCCTGTACGACAGCTCCCCCAGGACGGGCGAGAGCTTCTGGGCCGAAGCGACTTCCAGCATGGCGGAGTTCGCCCGCAGGCACGTCGACAAGCACCCCGAGGTGTCCTCGTACGGCGCGCAACTCACCACATCGCTCGGCGAACTCGACGACAAGGATGCGACTTCCATTCTGCACTCCATCTGCCCGGCCTACTTCTACGACTACTGGGGACGAGAGGACGAGTTCGGCCCCGCCCGCCGAACGCTGCGCATGTTCGCCGCCCCCAGTCAGGGCGAGGGTCCTTCTTTCGACGTTCTGCACGAGCTGTCCGGTCTCGCCACTGCGACACTCGTCGTCGTGGGAGTGGCGGACTTCATCTGCGGGCCGCGATGGGCTCATCTGATGCACGAGGAGATTCCGGACTCCCGACTCGTCGTCCTGGACGAGGCCGGCCACTTGGGCCATCTTGAGAAGCCGGAGGATTTCGCCCGTGCGGTGGTGTCGTTCCTGGCACGGGCGCACACCGTACTCGAACCGGGCCGCCCGTAGCCCGGCGTCGGAGACGGCCCGAGGCGTCCCTGTCGGGTGCAGGAGTCGTGGCGCCTTTCACGGCACTCCGGCCCTGGCATCCTTGGGGCCGTCGCGCCGCGGAGGAGCGATCGCCGGGCGGGAGGGCGGCGCGGACAGCAAGGTCGAGGGCCCTGACGGAGCCCGCTCCCGGCCCGCGTTGGCCATGACGGCAGCGACGTACGGCAGGAGGATGGCGAGCGCCAACGCGCCGAACGCCACGTACTGTTCGACGTTCCACAGGACGATGGTCAAGATCACCGCGACCGTGCGAACCGACATGAGGATGACATAGCGCCGCTGCCGCTCACCGACATCCTCGTCCAGCCCGCGCCGCGCAGCGGTGATCCGGAAAACCGGCGTCCCGTCGTGTTTCCTGCTCACTTCGTCACCCATCCGTTCCGGCGCCTTTTCCCGCGGACACGCTGTCAGCGAGCCCCGGCCTTCGCCACACCGTGCCGCGTCATCACAAGTTCTCGTGATCTGCGCCGTCAGGTGGCTTCCTCCCTGCATTGACATTGCGGACACGGAGTATGTGACAACAATGTGATCGCTCCTGCCCGCCTGCCGGCAGCACTGTCGCTCGTGAGGAGCGATGATGGTGTGATGCACATTCCCCCGGCACACCGGCCGAAGGGCGACGGTCCGCGCACCATCGTCACCGGCGTGGACGGCTCGCCCACTTCACTTCGCGCGGCGGCCTACGCGGCAGGTCTCGCACGCCGTCAAGGCGCCCGGATGGTTGCCGTCCACGTCATCCGCCCGCCCTTCGGCGCGAACATGGCGCCGATGGCGGACATCGAGCTGCGCGGCACGCTGAAGGAGATCGCCGAGCAGGTCCGGGACGACGTGCACGACGGTGCCGAACACGTCGGCATGCAAGTCGAGTTCGTCACCGCGGACGGCGACCCGTACGCGCAGCTCGTCCGAGTGACCAACCAGCTCGGGGCGGACGCTCTCGTGGTAGGTGCCTCGACGCGTGTCGGACACCGGATCGTCGGGTCGCTCGCCGTGCGACTGGTCCGATCCGGGCTGTGGCCCGTCACCGTCGTGCCGTGAGCGATGTACCGCGACGCCGACGAACGCGCCTTCTCGCAAGCCGGGCTCGATCGCCGTGACGTACGAGAAGGCGCGTGCGGTTCACTTACGGGTCAATGGGGCATGAACAGCATGATCGCCGTGCCCAGTGCCATCGCCCCGTGCCAGAACCGTCGGTAGAGGTCGTCGTCGTCGCAGGCCTGCGGCAAGGCCACGTCGGCCCGCAGGTCGGGCATGATGCGGATCAGCCAGGCCAGTGCACTTGCCAGGAGAATCAGCGCCAAGGTGGCCGTGACCGCCTGAGCGGGATCGGACACCGGCGCGACATGACGGTGGTCGCCGACCGGATGTGCCAAGGTCGGGCCACCGGCGACGATCTCGTGGGAAGCCCGCGCCGCGGCGTGCCCCTGCCACGCCATCCATGTCATCCACGCCATCGCCGACATCCCTGCCGCAGAGGGCAGTCTTCCGGCGACCGCCCGCATCAGGGACACCCGCCGCCGGCGAACGGCGGTGAGCGGGAACCACAGGGCTGCCGTCAGGAAGAACACGATCGGCGCCGGGTGACTCAGCCACTCGCCCCAATGCCACGGCATCACCGCCATGGCCAGAGCCATGACGGCGTGCAGCAGATGATCGACGCGTTCCCGCCACCCGGCGTCGCGGGAGACAACGAACCAGCGCACAAGGTGTATCGCGGCAGCCGTGAACAGCACGGTCATCAGGCAGTGGACGGTATCGACAGCACTCATACTCGACCGCGCCTCCCTCCTGGGAGGCGCTGTGCGGATTCTGACACTGTGTCGCACCTTTCGTGGGCTCCGGGGTACGACGGCGAGGTCCGCGACGGCCACCCGGTCGCGAGGACGGTCCACGCACCATGACCGGATGCAGGCCGGACCTGTGACATCACGTACTCCCACCCGGGGGAGACATGACGCGGTGTCACAACAGCGCGCCATGTCCTGTCCTACAGGTACCAGGCGCTCCGCGACGTGGGCCTGTGACGTCCGCTTCGAGGGCCGCGTTTCCGCGCGCCGCCCGAGGTCTTCAGCGCGGTGCTCGACCGACGGACGCTGTTGCCACGGGCGGACGCCGACGTGGGGCGCACCACGTTCTCCCACTGGCTCGAACGACGCTGACAGCCCTCGGCGGCACCATGCGTTGTCCGCGGCCCGAGAACTCGACCACCGCCAACCCGTTCCGACAAGAGGCTGCTATGAGTAACGATCCGGCCCGGTCCATCGAGCTCTCCGGTACCAGCGAGCTCGATCAACTACCCGACCGCGACACCGAGGAGACCGCCGAGTGGCAGGCATCCCTGGACGCCGTCATCCGGAACGCCGGACCTGAGCGCGCGGCCTACCTGCTACGGCGTATGCGGGAATCCGGGGCGCGTTCCGGGATGCCCCTTCCCGAGCTGCTGTCCTCCGACTACATCAACACCATCCCGGCCACCACACAGCCGGCGTTCGACGGTGACCTGGGCATGGAGTCGAGGATCACCGCACTGAACAGGTGGAACGCGGCAGCGATGGTCACGCGCGGATCACCTCTCGGGCTGGGCGGGCACATCTCCACCTACGCGTCAGCGGCCTGGCTCTACGAAATCGGCTTCAACCACTTCTTCCGCGGCAAGGAGATCGACGGCTCCGGCGATCAGCTCTTCCTCCAGGGACATGCCTCGCCGGGCGTCTACGCCCGCCTCTTCCTCGAAGGCCGGCTGGACGAACGGCGCCTGAACGCCTTCCGCCGGGAGACCGGCGGCCGCGGGCTGCCCTCGTACCCGCATCCACGCCGGTTGCCGTGGCTGTGGGAATTCCCGACCGTCTCCATGGGCCTGGGGCCGCTCGGCGCAATCCACCAGGCCCGGTTCAACCGCTATCTTCAGGCCCGGGGTATCAAAGACACCTCCGCGTCACGGGTATGGGCCTTCCTCGGCGACGGTGAGGTCGACGAACCCGAGTCGCTGGCCGCTCTCGCCCTGGCGGCGCGGGAGGGCCTGGACAACCTCACCTTCGTCGTCAACTGCAACCTGCAGCGCCTCGACGGGCCGGTGCGGTCCAACTCCAAGATCGTGCAGGAGCTGGAGGCCCGGTTCCGCGGTGCGGGATGGAACGTGGTGAAGTGCCTGTGGGGCGAAGCCTGGGACCCGCTGCTCCGGCAGGACACCACCGGCGCCCTGGTACGCCGCCTCGGCGAGGTGCCCGACGCGCAGATGCAGACCTACGCCGCGCGCGACGCCGCCTACCTCCGCAAGCACTTCTTCACCGGAGACGCGCTGACCCGTGTCTCCGCCGGGCTCAGCGACGCCCAGCTCGTGGACCTCTTCGAGAACTCCCGCGGCGGACACGAGCCGCTGAAGGTGCATGCCGCGTACCGGGCCGCCGTGGAGCACCGTGGGGCACCCAGCGTGATTCTCGCCCAGACGGTGAAGGGCCACACCCTCGGCTCGGCCTTCGAGGCCCGCAATGCCAACCACCAGATGAAGAAGCTGACGATCGAGCAGTTCCGCAAGATGCGCGACCTGTTGGAGCTTCCCATTCCCGACAGCGCGCTCGCCGGGGGCCAAGTGCCCTACTGGCACCCCGGCGACAACTCGCCGGAGGCGCGGTACCTTCGCGAGCGGCGGGCCGCCCTGGGCGGATCCGTACCGGTGCGCCGGGTGACCGCGGGGCCGCTGCCGCAGCCCGCTCCGAAACCCTTCGAGACGCTCGAGAAGGGCTTCGGCAACCAGGAGGTCGCCACCACCATGGCGCTGGTCCGGCTGGTGAAGGACCTGATGCGGGACAAGCGGACCGGTGCGCGCTGGGTGCCCATCATCCCTGACGAGGCGCGCACGTTCGGTATGGAGTCGATGTTTCCCACGGCCGGGATCTACTCACCGCAGGGGCAGACCTACGATCCGGTGGACGCCGGCCAACTGCTCCACTACAAGGAGAGCAAGACGGGGCAGCTCCTCATCGAGGGCATCACCGAGGCCGGTTCGGTGGCCGAGTTCGCCGCCGCCGCGACCTCGTACGCCACGCACGGCGAGCCGATGATCCCGTTCTACATCTTCTACGCCATGTTCGGGTTCCAGCGCACCGGCGATCAGTTCTGGGCGCTCGCCGACCAGATGGGGCGTGGCTTCCTCGTCGGCGGCACGGCCGGACGCACCACCATGACCGGCGAGGGTCTCCAGCACGCCGACGGACACTCCCATCTCCTGGCGTCCACCAATCCGGCCGTGGTCAGCTACGACCCGGCCTTCGCCTTCGAGATCGCGGTGATCGTCCGGGACGGACTGCGTCGCATGTACGGCGAGCGGCCGGAGAACGTCTTCTACTACCTGACGGTGTACAACGAGCCGAAACTTCAGCCCGCCATCCCCGCCGTCCCCGGGATCGAGGAGGGCATCGTCCGGGGCCTCTACCGGTTCCGGGCCGCCGAACCGGCCCTGGAGGGGCCGCGGATCCAGCTGCTGTCCTCGGGCACGGCCATCCACTGGGCGCTCGACGCGCAGGAACTGCTCGCCTCGCAATGGGGCGTGCACGCCGACGTCTGGTCGGTGACGTCCTGGACGGAGCTCCGACGCGACGCGATGGACGCCGACACGGCTCGGATGCGGGGCGAGGAACGCACCCCGTACGTGACGGCGGCGCTCGCCGGTGCGCCCGGTCCGGTACTCGCGGTCAGCGACTGGATGTGCCAGGTCCCCGATCAGATCAGTCGCTGGGTCGAGCAGGACTACTACTCATTGGGCACGGACGGGTTCGGCCTGTCCGACACCCGCGAAGACGTGCGCCGCTACTTCCGGGTGGACGCCCAGTCCATCGTCGTGGCAGCGCTGACGCGGCTGGCCCGCTCCGGACAGGTCGCCCCGGAGACGATCGTCCGGGCCCGCGAGCGCTACGGCCTTCACGCCTGAACCCGCCTCACCGCCCCACACGCGCCGGCCGGCACGGCGGGCCGGCGCAGAAGCCCCAGGGGCACCCGCTCGCCCCGCGCATACCTGAGGAGCAACAGAACCCATGCCCGTTTCGGTATCCCTTCCGGCACTCGGTGAGAGCGTCACCGAGGGCACTGTCACCCGCTGGCTGAAAGCGGAGGGCGAGCGCGTCGAGCTCGACGAGCCGCTGCTCGAGGTATCGACCGACAAGGTCGACACCGAGATCCCCTCCCCCGCCGCCGGCGTTCTGGCCTCCATCGAGGTCGCCGAGGACGAGACCGTCGAGGTCGGCGCCGAGCTGGCCGTCATCGACGACGGTTCCGGCGCCCCGGCCCAGGAGCAGGCCCCGGCCGCCGAGCCGGCCAAGCCCGCCGAGGCCTCGCCGTCCACCGGGACCGAGGCACCCGCCCCGGCCCCCACCCCCGAGGCGACCGCCGGCTCCCGCTCCACCGAGGGCACCGACGTGACCCTGCCCGCCCTGGGCGAGTCCGTCACCGAGGGCACCGTCACCCGCTGGCTGAAGGAAGTCGGCGAGGAAGTTGCGGAGGACGAGCCCCTGCTCGAGGTCTCCACCGACAAGGTCGACACCGAGATCCCCTCCCCCGTCGCCGGTGTGCTCCTGGAGATCACCGTCGCCGAGGACGAGACCGCCGAGGTCGGTGCCAAGCTCGCCGTCATCGGTGCCCCCGGTGCCGCTCCGGCCGCCGCGCCCGCGCGTCCCGCCGCCCCGGCCCAGGAGGCTCCGGCCTCACAGACTCCGGCCGCTCCGGCGCCGCAGACCCCTTCGGCCCCGGCTCCGCAGCAGCAGACCGCCCCGGCGCCCGACCCGGTCCTGTCGCAGCCCGCCCCGGCCGCCGCGCCGAGGTCCCCGGCCCTGGAGGTGTCTCCCCTCCGCGGCCGGACGGTCAAGCTGCCGCGCATCCGCAAGGCCATCGCGGACAACATGACCAAGGCGCTGCACGAGCAGGCGCAACTGTCCTCGTTCATCGAGGTCGACATCACGAAGCTGATGAAGCTCCGTGCCCAGGCCAAGGACGGCTTCGCCGCCCGCGAAGGCGTCAAGCTCTCGCCGATGCCGTTCTTCGTCAAGGCCGCCGTCCAGGCGCTGAAGGCCCACCCGGTCATCAACGCCCGCCTGAACTACGACGAGGGCACGATCACCTACTTCGACTCCGAGAACGTCGCCATCGCCGTCGACTCCGAGAAGGGTCTGATGACCCCGGTCATCAAGGGCGCGGGCGACCTCAGCATCGCGGGCATCTCCAAGAAGACCGCGGAACTGGCCGGCAAGGTCCGCACCAACAAGATCGCCCCGGACGACCTGTCAGGCGCCACCTTCACGATTTCCAACACGGGGTCGCGCGGCGCGCTCTTCGACACGGTCATCGTCCCGCCGAACCAGGTCGCCATCCTGGGCATCGGCGTGACGGTGAAGCGCCCCGTCGTCATCAACCACCCGGACCTGGGCGAGAGCATCGCCATCCGGGACATGACGTACGTGACGCTCTCCTACGACCACCGTCTGGTGGACGGCGCCGACGCCGCCCGCTACCTGACGACGGTCAGGCAGATCCTGGAAGCCGGCGAGTTCGAGGTCGAGCTCGGCCTGTGATCACGCCGGCCAACGGCAGCACCGGTGTTTCGCCGGAGCTGTCAGAACCCGGGTGACCTTCACTCAGGGGGCGGCCTGCGAGCGGCATATACAGCCGCCGCCAGGCCGCTTTTCGCTGTAGCCGAGCAGCCTGCCGGCTCTGCCCCACGTACGCTCCGCCAAGGCCCTTGCTCCGTGCCTATGGGAGCGCGAACACAGCATGGGTGGCGACAAGGCGGCGCGCCACCCCGAGTGGAGGTGGCGCGCCGGGCCGAGAAGAGGCGGGACTACGAGTGCCGCTCGGCGATCTCCTCGTGCTCCCTTTCCGTGGGTTTGGAAATTTGTGCGTCCTGTCCGTAGAAGCCTCGGCTGAGTCTGGCCCGCAGCCGTTGAGTCCGGCTGGGTGTGCCGTCGGGGCTCCGCCGTCCCGGGGCCGCCTCCAGGGGCCGGTACTGCTCATGAGAGGTCAGCACATGCAGTTCCTGGCGGCTGAGCGGCTCATGCACCTCGATGAACTCACCGTGCGGCAGTCGCCTGATGACGCCGGTCTCACGACCGTGCAACACCTTGTCGCGGTCGCGGCGTTGCAGCCCCAGGGCGCACCGCTTGGTGACGAGGTACGCCGCTGCCGGCACGACGAACAGGGCGATACGTACAGCCCAGGTGACACCGTTGAGCGAGACGTGAAAACGGGTGGCGATCACGTCGTTGCCGGCGCCGATGAGAGCCACCAGATAGACACTGAGCCACGCCACACCGAGGGCGGTGCGCACGGGACGGTTCCTGGGGCGGTCCAGCACGTGCTTTTCGCGGTCATCGCCGGTGACCCATGCTTCGAGGAAGGGGTAGGCACCCATGGCGAGGAAGAGCAGGGCCCCGACCAGCAGCGGTAGGAGGTTGTCCAGGGCGAAGGTGTGACCCCAGATGTTGACTTCCCACCCGGGCATGACCCGCAGAAGCCCGTCGGCCACGCCCATGTACCAGTCGGGCTGGGACCCGGCGGAGACCTGGTCCGGTCGGAAGGGACCGTATCTCCAAACGGGGTTGATCTGGGCAACGGCGGCGAGGAAGAAGATCCAGCCGGACACCAGGAGCGCGTATCCGCCGGCCTTGACGGCATACACCGTGAGAGGCAGGCCGACGACGTTGGTGTTCGTGCGTCCCGGCCCGGGGAACTGGGTGTGCCGGCGGCGGACGCCCAGAGCGACATGGGCGACGATCAGGGCGGCCATGAGACCGGGGATCACCAGGACGTGGATGATGTTGAAGCGGGCGATCAGATCGTCACCGGGGAACTCGCCGCCGAACAGGAACATCGACAGATAGGTGCCGACGACCGGGATCGACAGGATCGTTCCGTTGACCACTTGCAACCCGGTTCCCGACAACAGGTCGTCGGGCAGGTCGTAGCCGGTGAGGCCGGCGAACATGGCCAGGATCAGGAGTAGGAACCCGAGGACCCAGGTGACCTCACGCGGCTTGCGATAAGCGCCTGTGAAGAAGACGCGCAGCATGTGCACGAACACCGCGGCCACGAAGATCAGTGCCGTCCAGTGGTGGGCCTGGCGGATGAGCAGGCCCCCCCGGACATCGAAGGAGATGTGCAGGGTGGAGTCGAACGCCTCCGAGACCGGCAGGCCCCTCAAGGGGACGTAGCTGCCGTCGTAGATGACCGTGCGAGAGGAGGGGTGGAAGTACAGGCTCAGGTAGACACCCGTGACGATGAGGATGACGAAGCTGTAGATCGCGATCTGCCCGAGCATGAAGGACCAGTGGTCCGGAAAGACGAAACGCCGCACAGAACGGGCCATGCGGGAGGAGCCCGGTCGGCCGTCCGCCCAGTCGGCAAGCTTCTGCCCCGTGCGCTTGTGCTCCGGCCCTGCCGGTTGGCTCTCATTGCCCATCACTCATCACTCATCTCTGCATCACACTGAGCGCGCCGCACTGTCCGGGCCGACGTGGTGACCGGGACCGGGACGAGGGGGGTCCGGCCCGGCGAGCGCTGCGCGTCCCTCACTGGGGGTCGCCCGACCTCCGTCAAGCCCGGTGAGCTGCGGAGCGCGTGTTCCGGTGGGCCGCGTGAGTCGGCCTCCGGCGCAGGTCCGGACATGTTTTCCGTCCTGCGCAGGGCGCCGGTGAACGGGAGACCGTCGCCCGATGCCGGTGAAGTCGTGAGGAGCCCGCGTGCTCTCCCGGTGCGGCGGGGCCGTCGGGGCCATCGCTCCACCGGTCCGGGCGGAGTGCCCGAACAGTTCCTGTCACACACAGGACCGACAAGTCGGTGACGATGTGACACCAAAAGGGCTCAACCGCAAGATCATCCAGATGCTGAGGCCCGTGTCACAGATTCCGGCACAGCCCGGTCGTAGGAAGTGACCACCCAGCGATCGGAGCAGTCGTGGCTATTACTGAACAACGTCATTCCACCGCGGTGCTGGTGATCGGCACGGGCGGAGCCGGCCTGCGAGCGTCGATCGAACTGGCCGAGGCCGGAATCGATGTTCTGGCCGTCGGCAAACGCCCCAAGGAGGACACCCACACGTCCCTCGCGGCAGGGGGAATCAACGCCGCCTTGGCCACTATGGATCCTGAGGACAGCTGGCAGCAGCACGCGGCCGACACTCTCAAGGAGAGCTATCTGCTCGCCGATCCTCGCACCGCCCAGATCGTCACCCAGGGCGCCGCCTTGGGGATCGATGACCTGGAACGCTACGGCATGGCGTTCGCCCGCGAGGAGGACGGTCGTATCTCCCAGCGGTTCTTCGGCGCGCACAAGTTCCGGCGCACGGCCTTCGTCGGTGACTACACCGGTCTGGAGATCCAGCGCACGCTCATCAGGCGTGCGAACCAGTTGGGTATCCCCCTGCTCGACAGCCTGTACATCACGCGCCTCCTGGTACACGACGGCGCCGTGTTCGGAGCTTATGGCTTCGACCCCGCCAGCGGCAGGCGCCACCTGATACACGCCGACGCCGTGATCCTCGCAGCCGGCGGCCATACGCGCATCTGGCGGCGTACGTCCTCACGACGGGACGAGAACACAGGTGACTCCTTCCGCCTGGCCGTGGAGGCGGGGGCCCGCTTGCGCGATCCCGAACTGGTCCAGTTCCACCCCTCCGGGATCATCGAGCCCGAGAACGCCGCAGGCACGCTGGTCAGTGAGGCCGCCCGCGGTGAGGGCGGGATTCTGCGCAACGCCATCGGCGAGCGATTCATGAACCGCTACGACCCCGTTCGCATGGAGCTCTCGACCCGCGACCGGGTCGCGCTCGCTTCCTACACGGAGATCAAGGAGGGGCGCGGAACCCCGAAGGGCGGAGTCTGGCTGGACGTCTCCCATCTGCCCCGCCAGACGATCATGAACCGGCTTCCTCGTGTCTACCAGACGCTGCTGGAACTGCAGATGCTGGACATCACCCGTGAACCGATCGAGATCGCACCGACCGCGCACTACTCGATGGGCGGCGTCTGGGTACGTCCGGAGGACCACAGCACCGACGTCCGTGGTCTCTACGCCATCGGTGAGGCGTCCAGCGGTCTGCATGGTGCCAACCGCCTCGGGGGCAACAGCCTCATCGAACTCCTGGTCTTCGGCCGCATCACCGGTCAGGCTGCCGCCGCATACTCCCAGGGGCTCACCGCACAGGTGCGCTCGGCATCGGCGACGGCGCTGGCTCGCGAGGAGGTCGACGCTCTTCTCAAGGCCGATGGCCCGGAGAACGTCCGAGCTCTTCAGCGCGCCATCCGTAACACGATGACGGAACATGCCGGCGTCGTCCGCAACGAGGCGGGGTTGCGGGCAGGACTGGAAGAACTCGAATTGATCGAGAAGAGAATGGAGGAGGTCGGCGTACATCCGGACATCGCCGGTTTCCAGGATCTCGCTCATGCCTTCGATCTCAAGTCCGCCGCCCTGGCGGCCCGCGCGACACTCGAAGCGGCTCTCGAACGTCGTGAGACCCGCGGTTGTCACAACCGCAGCGACTATCCGTCCATGGACCCCGCACTCCAGGTGAACCTCGTGTGGTCACCCACGGCTGGCATCACCCACGAAAGCATTCCGCCGATCCCGCCGGAGATCTCCTCCCTGATGGAAGAGGTCACCACCGAGGGAAAACTTGTCGAATGAGTCGTGTCACACGAAGTGCCACTGTCCGGTCTTTACTGAAGCAGTGTGCTGAGCGGCATCGAGAGCAGCCCCGCACGGACTGCACCTCACCAATCGAAAGACACCGAGAGGAATTCTCATGAAGATCGTAGTGATCGGCGGAACCGGGCTCATCGGCTCGCAGGTGGTCTCCAAGCTCACCGAGCACGGCCACGACGCTGTCGCGGCGTCACCCAACACAGGCGTCAACACCCTGACGGGCGAGGGCCTGGACGAGGTTCTGCGGGGAGCCTCGGTCGTCGTCGACGTGTCCAACTCCCCTTCCTTCGCGGACGACGCCGTCATGGAGTTCTTCCGCGTCTCCACCGCCAACCTACTCAAGGCGGAGACCGACGCCGGGGTGACCCATCACGTGGCCCTGTCCGTGGTGGGCACCGACCGCCTCCAGGAGAGCGGCTACTTCCAGGCCAAGCAGGTCCAGGAAGACATGATCAAGGACTCGGGAACTCCGTACTCGATCGTCCACGCCACACAGTTCTTCGAGTTCGCGAAGAGCCTCGCGGACTCGGCGACCGAGGGCGACACGGTGCGCGTGGCACCCATCAAGATCCAGCCCATCTTCTCCGGAGACGTGGCCGCGGCCGTCGGCCGCACCGCCGTCGGCACACCCGTCAACGGCACGGTGGAGGCCGCGGGCCCCGAGGTCTTCCAGCTCGAGGACTTCATCCGGAAGGGGCTCGCCGTCAAGGACGACCCCCGCGCGGTCACGACGGACCCGCAGGGTCTCTACTGGGGGGCGGCGCTCCAGGAGGACGCCCTGCTTCCGGGCCCCGATGCGCACATCGCCGAAACCCGTTTCGTCGACTGGAGCGCACGGCAGCGGTAAGCACGGCTGGGCGCCGTGACCGACCGGGGCGCCCGCCTCCGGCACCTTCCGGTACCACCGGGGGACGCGTCCCAAGGGCCGACGCCGGGAAGTCTGACGCGGATCCGGCTCACCGGCTCGTACGGGTCATGTTCTCCGGTGGTGTTCTCCCGGGCCCGTGGGCGAGAGACACGCTTCCTCGTCGGCCGTGCAGGGTCACGTCGACCCGGGCCACCGCACCGGACTGCAACAGCCTCTGGTGGACCACTGGCACGTACCCGAGCGAGGCGGTGACCACACTCACGTATCCCTCCGGCAGTCCGGTGACGGCGTATTCGCCCCGCGCGTTCGTCGTCGTCCGCACCAACTGCCGGCCACTCGTGCCGATGACAGTCACCGCCGCGTGCCGTACGGGCTCCTGCTGGGCGTCGAGTACGGTTCCCTCCAGTGTCGGCATGGGCTCTCCGAAATGGTGATGGTGGCGTACCGGCAGCGCGGTCGGTGTCGGCGCCTCCACGGACGGGTCCTCCACCGGCGGTTCCTCGATTTCCCGCTCGTCGGCGCCCTGGCGCGCGGCCTGACGATCGTGTCGCCAGGCGTCGAGGCCCAGCAGGGCCAGGCCCGCCGCTGTCCACGCGCACAACACCAGGGCCGGCCCGAGTACTCCGGTTCCGCCGAAGTAGAGGGCACCTCTCAAGGCGTCCACGGCGTTGGCCAGTGGCATGACCTCGTGCAGATCCTGGAAGAACGTGGGGAGCATCGAGGCCGGGACCACACCACTGCTGGGAACGCTGAGCACGATGAACAGACCCATGCCCGCGGCGGGGAAGAACTGCTTGGTGAAGGGCGCCATCCCGGTGGCGAAGGTGGCCACCGCCGACATGAGGAGGAACCCGACGGCTATGGCCGAGGGGTCGTCGGGAAGATAACCGAGACCGGCTCCGACGAGGAAGCCCACCACACTGAAGAGGGCGGAACTGCCCGCTATGGCCAGCAGTTTCTTCCGGCGGTTGAAGGTCACAGCCCGCTGCAGGGTCGTCGCGAGGATGTAGCCGGGGATGCTCCAGGCGACTCCGAAGTAGACCAGAGTGTTACCCGTCTGGTCCTTGCTCAGGGTCGGCGCGACGTCCGTGACGGCGAGGGCGACGTGGCGGTGCGCGGAGAGCGCGGTGAACTGTTGGGTGAGCGCCTGTTCCAGTGACAGTCCGTTGGCCTTGGCCACGTACAGCACGTCGCGTTGTGCTCCGGTGACATAACCCGCTACGGCCTCGCGTTCGACGACCGCTCGTCGCGCCGCCCGGGCATCGGCCACCGTGGTGACGTCGTACCCGCCGGGGTGTTGTCGCTCCAGGACGGTGCTGGTTTCTCGAGCCGACACACCGTGGGCCACGACGACGTCCGCGTGGTGTGACTGCGGTGCGTGCAGGGCCGGAGGAAAGCAGAACAGGAGCCCGAGGAAAAGTATCGCCGGGAAGAGCAGCGACTCGGTCAGGGTCTTGGCCGTGCCCATGCCCTGCCGATGCGTGCTTCGGTGTTTCACAAGCTTTCCGCCCTCTGGACGTAGTGGTCGTAGTGATGTCGCGGTCCGTGGTGAATCGCCGGACCGGCGCACGGGGCCTCGCGGGGTCTCCGAAGCCGCCACCGACACCCATGCGTTGATGTACCGATCGGAACAGCTATGCCGCTGGACCTTACGCGTACCGATCGGTACAGTCAAAGCGTGCCCCGCTCCGTGAACGAAGAGAAGCGCGCCGAACTGCTCTTGGAGGTCGCCCACCACCTGGAGCGGCACGGCCTCGCGCAGATGTCGCTGACCCCCCTGGCGGAGAGCGTCGGCACCACCAAGCGCATGCTGCTGTACTACTTCGGGAGCCGCGAGAACCTCTTGGTGAGCGCCTTGAACGCGGTACGCCCCGACGCCCACGCGATGTTCGACGGTGTACGGGACACCGCCGCCCTGCTCCAGGCCGCTCGGGACCTGTGGGAGGCGATCACCGTCGGGGAGCAAGCCGGCGCGATCCGCGTGCTGTTGCAACTGCTCAGCCTCGCCACCACGGACCCGGAACAGTACGGGGACCTGGCCGCCGACACCGTCGAGATCATGGTGGACCCGATCTCCGCTGCCTACGTCCGGCTGGGATACGCGCCACAAGAGGCCCGAGCACGGGCCACGCTCCTCGTCTCCGGCATGCGCGGCCTGTGCCAGGACCGTTTGGTGACGCGAGACGTGGCCCGTACCGACGCCGCGGCTCACCGCCTCATCAAGGACGCTGTCACCGCGACGATCTGACACAACGGCTTCCAGGACTCGCACTTCCCCACCGGCACCGACCGGGCGAGCGGCGGCAGGGACGTCACGCCGGCAGAGTCGCGCCGTCCCTGCCGCCCGTGAGGTAACGGAGCAGGTCCTCGTCGATGTTCGCGGTGCCGAGTTCCCGCACGGCCTCCTCCACCGCCCGGCGCAGGAGAGGAGAGCCCACCCGCAGCACATCGTGTGCGACGGCGGTCAATTCCGTCTCGACGCTCCGCCGGTCGTGCGGCGCGACGTGCGTGGTGATCAGGCCGCGGTCCCGCAGACGCCTCACGAGACGGCTGGTGGCGGATGGGCTGAGCCCTGTCCCGCCGGCCAGGTCACCGAGGGGCAGCAGTCCTGAACCGGCCCGCATACTGTCCCGCAGAGCCCAGAGGGCGTAGAACTCGCTCAGTCCCAGGCCGAGTTGCCGGTGAAGATGCCCCTCCATCCGGGCCTCGTCCGACGATGCACACGGTCAGTGTGTTCCAACGTGTGATCGATACGGGATCGGTGCCCATGGGCGAGGTTCTCCTTGCTGTCCGCGGCGTGGGTAACGGCGTTCTGCCCACACCAGGTAGACAGGGCCACGGTCGTGGTGGTGACAACCGTGTCGCTCGAACCGATCACCCGGTTCGCAGCGTGTCCTCGCCCCCGAGCTCCGTGACCGAGGTGCTCTTGAGAGCAGTCGGCAGCGCGCGACGTGAGTTGATCCCGAGTTTCGTGTACACCTTCCGCAGATGCCACTCCACGGTGTGGGGGCTGATGAACAGTTCCGCGCCGATCCGCGCGTTCGTCATGCCGTCGGCGGCGAGGGTCGCGACCTGTGACTCCTGAGGCGTGAGGACGCTCGCCGGCCTGTTCTCCCTCACCTGGGCGTGCTCGCCGGTCGCCAGCAGTTCACGGCGGGCCCGCTCGGCGAAGGCGTGCGCCCGCATGCCGTCGAACATCTCATGAGCCGTGCGCAGGTGTTCCCTGGCCAGCGCACGGCGATGGCCGCGGCGCAGCCACTCGCCGTACAACAGGTGGGTACGCGCCACCTCCACGGCCACACCGCCGTGGCCGAACGCCTCGATCGCGGTCCGGTACAGGCGGTCCGCCGCGTCGCCTTCGGTGAGCAGGGCCTGACTTCGGGCGGCGGCACCGCGGGCCCATCCGGAGTCGGCGGCGCGGGTGAGTTCGAGCAGCCGGGCCAGCGAGGCGCGAGCCTGGTCCAGCTCACCGCACCGCGTGGCGGCCTCGACGTGTTCGACCAGCGACAGACCCGTGAAGTTGAACCCGTCGTGCTCGATGCCCGTACGAGCGGCCTCCAGGGCCTCCTCGTAGCGTGCCAGTCCGTTGAAGAGGACGCCCTGGATGTAGCCCATGGCGCCCAGCAGGGACACCTCACCCCGTTGTTCGGCCTGCCGCCTGGCTTCCTCGAGGATGGGGGCGGCGATGTCCGCCTCGCCCCGCCAGGCGGCCAGTACCAGCCTGCCGTACTGATGCGGGGCATGACCGGTCGCGGCGGCGAGCGCGTCGGCTTCGTCGATCATCCGGTCCGCCTCGGCGAAATCGCCGTAGTGGATGTGGACCCCGCCGAGGTAGACGAGTGCCGGTGGCAGCGCGCCGAGCGCGCCGACGTCGCGGGCCAGCCGCACCGCACGGCTGGCCAGCGCGTCCCACGCGTGCAGGTCCCAGGCGTAGTGGATGAACGCCTCCAGGGCGACGGGGGCGAGCAGCAGCCAGCGTACGGTCGCCTCCCGGGTACCGAGTTCCTCCTGGGTGAGCGACTCCAGTGCGCCACGCAGTACCGGGACTCCGGCCTCGTAGCCGTCCGCGAGGACGGCGGCCACTCCGTCGAGGAGGAGGTCGGCGGACCTGGAGCCCGAGGGAGGCGCACCGGACGCGCGGGCCGCGATGGCGGCGGCGCGGGCACCCGTCGGACCGTGGACCCGGCCCGCGAAGATGGTCGCGCTGATGGCTTCCAAATACGTCTCCCGGGCCAGCGGGGACCCGGCGGCGGTGAACTGCGCTGCGGCCTCCAGGAGCAGTGGTGCCGCCTCGTCGCTGCGGCTGCGGGCGAACAGGATCCTGCCACGCAGGCGCGCCAGCCGGGCGCGGTCCAAGCCGCTCAGGGCGCAGAGTTCGGCCACAGTCGCGAGCTCCGTGGCCCGGTCGGGTGCGGCGGCCGAGAAGTGCGCCTCGGCGGCGGCGAGGGCGCGGCGGCCCCGTGGTCGCGGGTCCGGTGTCACGTCCGCCGCGCGCTCGAGCAGCACAGCCTCGGCGGCGATGCCACCGCGCTGCCGCGCGCGGCCGGCAGCTTGTTCCAGGCCCGTGGCGACTTCCTCGTCCGGCCCGTCGGCGGCCTGCGCGGCGTGCCAGGCGCGCCGGTCCGGGTCCAGGACCGGGTCCGTCGCCTCGGCGAGTGCCCGGTGCACCGCTCGGCGTTCTTCTGGCTCGGCTCCGTGGTAGACGGCGGAACGGACCAGTGGGTGCCGGAAGCGGATGGACTCGCCGAACTCGATGAGACCGGCCGCCTTGGCCGGTGCGGCATGAATGGCGATCTTGAGTGCGGCGGCCGCGCGGACCAGCAGGCGGGCGTCACCGACCGGTTCCGCCGCCGCGATCAGCAGCAGCGTCCGGGTGGCCGTCGGCAGCGCGCCGAGGCGGCTGGCGAAGTCTCGTTCGACGCGGCCGGCCACCGGGCCCTGGAGGCCGGGGAAAGTCGATGAGTCGAGGCCGTAGGCCAGTTCGGCGGCACTGCGGCCGCGGGAGAATTCGAGCAGGGCCAGCGGGTTACCGTGCATCTCGGCCACGAAGCGGTCCCGGACCCGCTTCTCCAGCCGCCCCCCGACGGTGGTTTCGAGGAGTTCACCGGCGGCGGCGGTGTCGAGACCGTCGAGCCGCAATGTCGGCAGGCCGCCCAGCGCGGACCGTCCTTCGGGGTCCCGGATAGCGAACACCATGGCGACAGCCTCGGCGAGCAATCGGCGGGCCACGAACTCCAGTGTCTGCAGGGAGACTTGGTCCAGCCACTGCGCATCGTCCACCAGCACGAGCACTGGCTGGGTCTCCGAGGCGCGGGTGAGCAGGGTGAGCACGGCGAGGCCGACCAGGAAGCGGTCGGGCGGGTCCCCTGCTGCTATCCCGAACGCCACGCGTAGGGCGTCACGTTGGGGCTTCGGGAGTTCGTCGAGCTGGCCCCAGAACGGCGTGCACAGTTGGTGCAGGCTCGCGTAGGGCAGCTCCATGTCGGCCTCGATGCCGTGCGCCCAGGTCACCTTCGTCCCGGACGCCCGGGCGGCCACGTACTCCAGTAGCACCGACTTCCCGATGCCGGCCTCGCCACGGACCACCAGGACCCGGGACCCGCCTTCGCGCAGACCTGTCAGCAGGTCGTCGAGCGCCCCGGACTCATGCTGCCGACCGACCAGGTCGGGAGGCGGGCCGGCGATCATGCGACGCAGCTCCTAGGAGAAAGATCCGGGGATGTCGGGCTCCCGCAACGTTGTCGGAACGACAGTGTCAACCTTACCCGGGCCGGGTCCGCACCGAGGGCCCGATCGGCGTGACGGAGTCCACTCCGGATCTTCCTCCGGAGCTGTCACAGACGGGGCCGCTGTCCGGTCCTGCCGTGTCGGTGGCACCGGGAGTTTCCGGGTGGCCGCGACGGCCGGCCCCGGGTACGCGGTTGTTATGCTCGCCGTGTGCGGGAGTCGGGGTGAGCAGCGAGAACAGGTTGGGGCCGCTGCGTGGTCGGCGCCGTGAACGTGACGCACTCGAAGCACTGATTTCGGAGGTCGCGGCCGGGCGCAGTGCCGTACTGGTCCTGCGGGGTGACGCCGGGATCGGGAAGTCCGCTCTGCTGGATCACCTCGCGGCGCGCGTCGCGGAGTACCGCATCGCGCGTGGGGCGGGTGCCGAGTCGGAGATGGAGCTCCCGTTCGCGGGTCTGCACCAGCTGTGCTCCCCGTTCCTCGACCGCGCCGACTCCCTTCCCCCGCCGCAGCGGGACGCGCTGGCCACGGCTTTCGGGATGAGCGTGGGACCGCCTCCGGACAGATACCTGGTCGGTCTGGCCGTGCTCGGGTTGCTGACCGACGTGGCCGCCGAACGGCCGCTGTTCGTCCTCGTGGACGACGCACAGTGGCTCGACCGGGTCTCCGCGCAGACCCTGGCGTTCGTGGCACGGCGGATGCTCGCCGAACCCCTGGCCTTGGTCATCGCCTCCCGGGAACAGCGGGGGCGCGACGAATTCTCCGGGCTGCCCGAGCTGACGGTCGACGGTCTCGACACCACCGACGCCCGGGCACTGTTGAGCACGGCGGCCGACGGTCCGATGGACGAGCGGGTCCGCGACCGGATTCTGGCCGAGGCCCGCGGCAACCCTCTCGCGCTGCTGGAGCTCCCCCACGGCCGGCTCGACGCGGAACCGGCCGACGGTACGGATCGGCCCGCTCCCGGACCGGTGACCGGCCGCATCGAGCGGAGCTACCTCGCGCGGGTGCGGTCCCTGCCGGAGGACACCCGGCGGCTGCTGCTGATCGCCGCCGCCGAGCCGATCGGTGACGTGACGCTGCTCCGGCGGGCCACCGAGCGGCTGGGTATCGGCCCGGGCGCGGACGGCCCGGCGGTGTCGGCGGGGCTGCTCGCCGTCGGGGCCCTGGTGCGATTCAGGCATCCGCTCCTGCGCTCCGCCGTCTACCGGTCGGCCGGGCTCGCGGAGCTCCGGGAAACCCACCGGGTCCTGGCGGAGGTGACCGATCCCGTCCTCGACGCCGACCGCCGGGCGTGGCACCTGGCGCGGGCGACGGTGCGGCCGGACGAGGCGATCGCCAGTGAGCTGGAATCGTCGGCCGGGCGGGCGCTGGCCCGGGGCGGCATCGCCGCGGCGGCCGCCTTCCTCGCCCACGCGGCCATCCTGACACCCGACCCGCGGCGCAAGACCACGCGCGCCCTCGCCGCGGCCCAGGCGAAACTCCGCGCCGGTGCGCCGGCCGCGGCACGCGATCTGCTGGCGCTGGTCCGCAGCGGCGTCCTGGACGAGCACGGCCGCACCCGCGCGGACCTCCTCCATGCTCAAGTCGCCTTCGCCGCCGGCCGCATCGACGAGGCGCTCCCCCTGCTGCTGGCCACCGCGCGGCGCCTGGTGTCCCTCGACGCGAGTCTGGCGCGGGAAACCTTTCTGGACGCCCTGTCGGCCGCCGTGTTCGCCGGGCGCCTCGCCTCCGGCGCGGATGCCTGTGCGGTGGCGGCCGCGGCACAGCGGACCTCGCAACCGGTCACGGGGCCGCCGCGCCCTGTCGATCTGTTGCTGGACGCCCTGGCCACCAGATTCACCGCCGGGTACCGCGACGCGGTGCCCGCCGCGCACGCCGCTGTGCGCGCGTTCCGCCGGGAGACCGACCCGGAGGAGGTGCTGCGCTGGTCGTGGCTGGCCTCGGCACTGGCGGCCGAGATGTGGGACGACGAGGCATGGACGGAGCTGGTGGACCGCCACGTACGGACCGCGCGCGCCGTCGGCGCGCTCACCGAACTGCCGCTCGCGCTCAACTCACGCATCGTCGTCCACTCGTGCGACGGTGGCCTGGACGCGGCGGCGTTGCTGATCGCGGAGGTCGCCCGGGTACAGGAAGCAGCGGGCAGCAGCTTCGCGCCGTACGGCGCGATGACGCTCGCCGCCTGGCAGGGACACGCACGCGAAGCCCTGCCACTGATCGAGACCGGCATCGGGGACGCGGTGAACAGGGGCGAGGGCATCGGCGTCTCCATCGGGCACCGGGCCGAGGCCGTGCTGCACAACGGGTCGGGCCGGTACGAGGACGCCTTCGACGCGGCCCGGCAAGCCTGCGCCCATCCGGACGACCTGGTCACAGCCAACCTGGGATTGGCCGAACTGGTGGAGGCCGCGGTACGCAGCGGTCGCCAGGACGCGGCGCGGGACGCGCTGGACCGGCTGGCCCGGATCACCGACGCCGCCGCGACGGACTGGGCGTTGGGCATCCAGGCACGTTCTGGGGCGCTGCTCGACCAGGGTGACGCGGCCGAGCGGCTGTACCGGGAGGCGATCGAACGACTCGGGCGCACCCGGATCACGGCGGAGCTGGCCCGGGCGCATCTGCTGTACGGGGAGTGGCTGCGCCGGGAAGGCCGTCGTGTCGACGCCCGGGGGCAGTTGCGCGAGGCACACACACTGTTCACGCGGTTCGGCGCGCACGCCTTCGCCGAGCGGGTGGTACGCGAGTTGCGGGCCACCGGTGAGACCGTGGCCCGGCCCGGCGCCGACACCGCGACGGCGCTCACCGCGCAGGAGACGCAGATCGCACAGCTGGCCAGGGACGGACTCACCAACTCCGAGATCGGCGCCCAGTTGTTCCTCAGCCCGCACACCGTGGAATGGCATCTGCGGAAGGTGTACGTCAAGCTCGGCATCACCTCGCGAAGGCTCCTGCGCACGGTGCTGTGAGCGCCGAGTGTCACAGGTGCGGACGCCGCTCGGTCTGGTGGAAGGACGACGGGTACCACGACGGTCCCCGCCGCATCGTCCTCGCCCCGCGCCGAGAGGGAGACCCATGACCACGCGCATCGTGTCCGTCGCCGAAGGCAGACGGCTCACTCGTGCCGTCACGATCGGCACCCACACCCTGACCGCCGACGAACCCGAGCCGCTCGGCGACGACACGGGCCCCACCCCGGGAGAACTGCTGCTGGCCGCGCTGGGGTCGTGCACGTCCATGGCCGTACGGGCGATGGCCGACCGGCACGGCTGGCGGCTGGACCGTATCGACGTGGCCGTACGGTTCGGGACGGAGGGGCGCATCGTCAAGAATATCGGGTTGACCGGGGAGCTGGATCCGGAACACCGCAGACAGTTGCTGGCGGCCGCCGGACGGTGTCCCGTCCACCGCATGCTGAACAACAAGGTCCCGATCGTCACCGTTCCCACACTGCTGGCGGAACCGGAGACGCCCGCCGCCTGACGGGAAGTCAGGTTGCGGGCGCGGTGGAGTCCGGTGCCACCGAGCCGATCTCTTTGCGGGAGGAGACACCGAGCTTCGCGAACACCTTGCTCAGATGCCATTCGACCGTGTGCGGGCTGAGGAACAGCCGGGCGGCGATCTCCGGGTTGGTGAAGCCCTCCTGCGCGAGCCGGGCGATCTCGGCCTCCTTCGTGGTGAGGGCCGCCGGGGCCGCCGAGGCGCGTTTGCGTACGGTCGCTCCGGCGGCCTGCAACTCTCGTCGCGCGCGCTCCGCGAACGCATCGGCCCCAGCCTCGCTGAGCATCTCGTACGCCTCGCTCAGCCGCACACGCGCGTCATCCCGCCGTTGTCCGAGGCGGAGCCACTCGCCGTAGCGGAGCCGGGCGCGGGCGCTGTCCATGCGGGTCCCCGCCGCGTCGAGGTGCTGAATCGCCCGCTGGTGCAGGGTGTCGGCTTCCTGCCCCTCGCTCACCAGGGCTCGGACGGCGGCGGAGATGCCCAGAGCCCAGGGCGTGCGGACGGCCCGGGCCATCTCCTCGATCGTCCGGGCGGCCTGGGCCGCCTGCGCGGTGTGCCCCAGCCGTACGGCCGCTTCGACGAGTTCCACCCGGGACTGGAGGGACAGTCCGAGTTCCTGGGGGTTCTCGCAGCCGTGCTGCGCGGCGGCGTAGGCCTCCTCGTACCGGCCGAGACCGTTGTGCAGCACCGCGGCCGCCCACTGGGTGGCCGTCGTCACCTTGCCCTCGCCCTGAAGGAGACGGTCCCGCGTGACGGCTTCGATCGCCTGCCGGGTCGAGGACTCGTGTCCCTTGAAGGGCTCCACGACGAGCGCGCCGTAATGTGCGAAGAAGCTGCTGCCGGTGGCTTCAGCGATCGCGCTCGCTTCCACGGCGAGGGAGTGGGCCCCGCGCAGATCGCCGGCGAACACCCGGTTCGACAGGCGCAGGAGGAGGGCCGAGGGCAGTACGGCCAGTGCTCCGCTGCCGCGGGACAGTTCGACCAGCCGCGCCGAGAGCTCGGACCAGGAAGCGAAGTCCCAGGTGTTGTGCGCCATGCGGCATACCAGCGGGAGCCACCCCAAGCCGTCTTCCCGGGTGAGCTCCCCCGTCCGGAAGGCCGCCACGGCCTCCAGGAGGGGCGGCGCGCCCACGGCGTAGCTTTCGGTGATCACCCGTGCGAGGCCGGTCAGCAAGAGTTCCTCACGGCCCGCCGGGGGCACGTGCTCCCGCGTGCTCAGTAGGGCCTCGGCGACATCAAGGACGCCGCCCCTGGCGAGCCGGCCCGCGGTCAGGGCCGCGTGGGCGGCATCCCGGTAGGTCTGGAGGGCCAGTTGGGGGGCGAACGGCTGAAGTCGCCCGGCCGCTTCGAGCAGGTAGGGCAGTCCGGTACTGGCGCTCTTGGCGGCGGACATGATCTGTCCCCGCAGCAGGGTCGCCCGTGCCGCTTCGGCGTCGTCGAGCTGGCTCAGTTCCGCCGCGTCGACCAGTGACCGCGCGACGTCGAAGGCACCCGCCTGGTACTTCGCCCGCGCCGCGGCCAGCGCCCTGTCCCCACGGCGCGCGGGGTCCGGTGTCAGTTCGGTGGCCCGGTGCAGGAAGGCCGCCGCCGCCGCGATGCCGCCGCGCGTGTGGGCCCGGCCGGCGGTTCCCTCCAGCTCGGCGGCGACGGCCTCATCGGGTCCCGTCGTCGCACTCGCGAGGTGCCATACGCGACGTTCGGGATGAAGACTCGCGTCGATCGAATCGGCCAGGGCCGCGTGTACGCGACGGCGCTCCCGGACACCGCCGGCGCGGTACGCCGCGGAGCGGACCAGCGGGTGGCGGAAGCGCACCCAGGTGCCGAACGTGATCAGGCCGGACGCCTCGGCATGGGTGACGGCGGTGTCCACGCAGATGCCCAGGTGTTCGGCGGCTCTTCGCAGTAGGGCGACATCCCCGACCGGTTCGGCGGCTGCGATGAGCAGCAGCTGCCGCGCCTGAGCCGGGAGCGACTGGACGCGCTGCAGGAAACCCGCCTCGATCCGGCTGGACAGCGGCCGGGTCGTGAGGTCGCCGAGGCCGCGCGCCATCTCGACGGCGGTCAGACCTCGCGGCAGTTCGAGCAGGGCCAGCGGATTGCCGCGCGTCTCGGCGACGACACGGTCCCGCACACTCGCATCCAGAGGTCCGGTGACGACCGTGTCGAGGAGTCTGCGGGACTCCTCCTCGTCCAGCCCCCGTACGAGGAGTTCCGGCAGGTCGGCGAGGATCTCGCGGGTTCCGGACTCCCGGACGGCCAGGACCAGCACGACCGACTCGGCGAGCAGTCGGCGCGCGACGAACTGGAGGGTCTGCGCGGACACCCGGTCCAGCCACTGGGCGTCGTCGACCACGCAGATCAGCGGCTCGTCGCCGACGGCCGACGCGAGCAGGCTCAGGGTGGCCAGACTGACCAGGAACCGGTCGGGCGCGTCACCGGCTCGGAGTCCGAACGCCGTGCCCAGGGCGTCGCGCTGCGGCTCGGGGAGGTCGTCGACATGGGAGAGCAGCGGGGCGCAGAGCTGATGCAGCCCTGCGTAGGCGAGTTCCATCTCGGACTGCACACCGGCCGCCCTCACGACCCGGCAGCCGGCGGCCCGGTCGAGGAGGTGGTTCAACAGCTCGGTCTTGCCGATGCCCGCCTCGCCGCGCACCACCAGGACCCCGCTCTGCCCGGCCTTGGCCCGGGCCAGCAGGTCGTCGAGGACCTGGCATTCGTCCCGCCGCCCGATGAGCTCGGTCCGTGTTCCGCCCCTTACCATGACCGCCTCCCGGCTGTCACGATACATCAGCGATCATCGTGCCCACGGCCTGCTCAGCAACCGCTTCCGGTGACCGGAGGCCATTTCGACGGGACCGCGCGGCGCCTCGGTGTTCCTCGCCGGCTCAGGCCACCCACACCGTGCAGGCCACCGTGCCCACGAAGATCACCGCGATGACGACGATCATGGCGATCAGTGTGCGACGCAGCCATCGCGCGACCCGGGCGTGGTGCGCCTCCTCGGCCGCGCCGATGCTGTCGGCGATGTGCCGCGTCACCATGCGGGCCACGTGCTTCTGGTCCTCCAGGTACCACACCTCGATGTCCCGCTTCTGCTCATGGGTCAGCCCGGGCGTCTGCCCGGTGAAAGCGGTCACGCGCCGACGGGCGGTGCTGAGGTGGGACTCTCGGTACAGATATGCCTCAATATCGGCCAGCCCCCGGGCGGCCTGCTTGTCCGTGTTCATGATGCGCTCCAGGGTGGTGGCCCGGTGAACCTTGGATCCGCCGTCGAGGTGCTCACCGCGTCCGGTCGCAGTGGCTCCGGGCCGACCGCGCCTGCTCGCTCGACGCCATCGGCGGCGATCTCCGACAGGACATGTACACATGTCCTGTCTCACACGGTGTGTCGACGTCCGGATACCGACGGCTGCGGGGCCCCGTGCCCCTGCACGGGGCCCCGCAGTTCTTGTAGGTCAGGCCGTGGGCCGCGGGGCGCGCAGGTGGGCTCGCTCCTTCAGCTCCGCCTCGTCGACCAGTTCCAGCATGGGCTTGCCGGGGGCGCACATCATGGTGACGACGAACTCGGTCGGCTCATCGTCCAGGGCGTTGCCGTCCTGGTAGTGGATGGCGTCACCGCCCGGCTCCCAGAAGGTGCCGCCGGGCTCGACCACGCGCTCGGGCTCGCCCTCCAGCTCGAAGCGGACGGCGCCCTTGATGACGTAGCCGAACGCCGGGCCGGAGTGCCGGTGCGGCGGGGTGCCCGGGTCACCGGGCTCCCACTGGACGTGAATGGTCATCGCCGAGGCGCCCTCGGGCACGGTGATCGGCGCGGCGTCCTGCAGCAGTTTCGCCGCCCGCGTCCAGCTGGGGCCGTCCTCGCCGCCGGTTCCGTGGTGGTGCCCGTGGTGGCCGTGGTGGGCATGCTCTGATTCTTCCGACACTGAGTCGCACCTTCCGTGATGACACCGTCGTCCGGGCCGTGGCCCGGCCGTCGCATGGTCGTTCTGGTCGCGGGGATTGCTTGGCCTCTCCGACCGCTCGACTCCTCTGACCGGGTGGCCGCCGGATCTGTGACACGAGGCGACCGGCGGGGGCATTGGCGGTCGAGGTGTCGTCCGGGGACTGTTCTCGCAAACACAGTGCCCGTGTCACAGAAGACGTGTCCGCCCGGTCTCCCCCATGCGGTCAACATCATGACATCAGCGCATATACGCGAGGTTCCCACCGTGAAGGTCGTAGTGATAGGCGGCACCGGACTCATCGGCTCCAAGCCGGTGGCCAAACTCGACGAGCATGGCCAGGTGGACACCCTGCGGCCCGGCGCGGACGCACGCATCGCGCAGATCCGGTTCCGCGACTGGCTCGCGCAGCAGCAGCACTGAGCCACGACGGGGCGGACCGCAGGAAGGGGGTCCGTCGCTCGTGTGGCGGCCCAAGTCGTCCGCACTGCGGCACGCCGGGCCCCCCGTCTATCAGGCACCTTTCCAGGCAGACACCGATTACAGAAGGAATTACCCACCATGTCCACCAAGCACGACCAGGCCGTTCCCGCCGGCTCCGCGTCCTACGCGGGGGTGACCGGTGTCTACACCGTCGACCCGCTCCACAGCACCATCGGCTTCTCCGCCCGGCACACCATGATCTCCAACGTGCGGGGCAGATTCGTCCGTTTCGAGGGTCTGCTCATACTCGACGGCTCCGCCCCGTCCCGTTCGGAGGCGTACGTAAGTGTCCAGACCGACAGCATGGACACGGGAGCCCAGGAGCTCGATGCCTACCTGAGGGGGCCCGACTTCTTCGATGCCGCGACGTTTCCCCTGATGAGCTTTGGCTCGACGCGCGTCATCCCTCTCGGCGACGACAACTTCCGGCTCCTGGGCGCTCTGCGCATCAAGGACATCGAGCTGCCCCTGGACCTGGCGGTGGTTCTCGGCGGAGTCGGCGCGGACGCCAACGGGCGGCACCGGGTCGGCTTCGAGGGCACGGCCACCCTTCGGCGTTCGGACTGGGGTCTGGCCTGGAACATGCCCCTGCGGACGGGAGGCGCCCTGATCAGTGACAAGGTGACGCTGTCCCTGGACATCTCGGCGGTGCGGGCCGACCTCACACCGGCGGCCTGACCGGGCGGCGAGACGAAGGGGGGCCCGGTGCCGGGCCCCCCTTCGTCTCGCCGTGCGCCCCCGGCTCACACGGCCCGTGTGCTCAGGCAGCTGTCTCCGCCGCCGTCCGGCGCCGTGCCGCGCGCCGTCGTTCGGCACGGCGCTCCCCTTCTGTCGTGCCGCCCCAGATGCCTTCGACGGGACCCGCGACGACGGCCCACGCCAAGCACTGTTCCCTCACGGGACAACGACGGCAGACGGACCTCGCCTCGTCCGTCTGTAGTACTCCCTGACCACTGTTCATACCGCCTATCGGGAAGAAGAGATCAGGGTCTTCGCGTAGGCACAGGCCCCGGTCGCGCCAATCCATGGAACACCTCCTGCGGTCAACGGTTCGACACTGTTCCGCGCTCACTTGAGGAGACCGAGCTGTCGGCTCGGGTGTGACATCGCGAACGGGCCGGATCCTTTTGCCGTTGCGCGGTGCGCCCGTCGCGCGCCGCCCGCACCTCGAGCAGTCCCGGGGGCGGCGGGGGCGGCGGCCATATGCCACTGTCTGACACTCTCTTCAGAGGTCGTACAGTGTGTTTGGCAACAGCCCGTCGACGAGGCCCCTCTGACCCCCGGGCGGTGCCTCCCGTACCTGTCTCCCGAAGGGACAACCATGCGTAACACACTACGTACCACCGCCGTCGGAACCATGCTCCTAGGCCGTGTCTGATAATTGATCTTGTGGCTGGTCGAGGTGAACTGACGGATGCGGCGTGGGAGCAAATACGACCGCTGCTTCCTACGATGGACGGGCGGGGTAGGCCCTGGAGGGATCACCGGCAGGTGATCGACGGGGTGCTGTGGCGGCTGCGGACCGGTGCTCCGTGGCGAGATATGCCCGAGCGATACGGCCCGTGGCAGACCGCCTACGAACGCTTCGCCCGCTGGGAAGCCGATGGCACATGGGCCAGGTTGCTCGAGCACGCACAGGTCCGCGATGACGCGGTGTGCCGGATCGAGTGGACCGTGTCGGTGGACTCCACCATCAATCGTGCCCACCAACACGCCGCCGGCGCCCGCAAAAAGGGGAGCCCTGCGAGGACAAACTGGAGGATCCGCAACGCTCGGCGGCGCGGCAGGCTCTTGGCCGATCCCGGGGAGGGCTGACCACCAAGGTCCACGTGGCCGTCGACGGACGAGGCCTGCCGCTGTCCATCGTCCTGACACCGGGCAACGTCAACGACTCCACGATGTTCGACGCAGTCCTGGACGCCATTTACGTTCCCCGGTCCGGGATGGGCAGGCCCCGACGTCGACCTGACCGAGTGCTTGCCGACAAGGCGTACTCCTCCCGGGCTATCCGGGCCGGGCTCAGGCGCCGTGGCATCAAGGCCACCATCCCCGAACGCTCCGACCAGGTCGGCAACCGGCGTCGAAGGGGCAGCGCCGGCGGCCGCCACCCCGCCTTCGACCGGGAGGCATACAAGCACCGAAACGTCGTGGAACGCTGTTTCAACCGGCTCAAACAGTTCCGGGCCGTCGCCACACGGTTCGACAAGCTCGCCACCCGCTACCAGGCGGGACTGCAGCTGAGTTCGCTCATCTTGTGGCTACGCGATTTGGTGCCGTGATCGCCGGGCGAACAGACTTCGCCTGCGAGGTTGAGTCATGAACGCCGTTTGCGGGACACCCAGCGCATCGAGCCGTGCCATGAGCCGAACCTCTTGCTCTGATGTGACAGCGATCCACAGGGCTGTGCCCGTGTCGCTGGCGCTGAAGATCTCTCGGCCCTGTCGCCACGCCTCGGCATGAATCGTGTAGGGAGCCAAGGCCAGAAGCACGTCGAACTGCGTGTCGTCGCGGACATCGACGTCAATCCCCATACCAGGATCACCTTTCGCAGACCGGACGCCCTCGGCCACCTCGTCGGCGGCCATCGACAACACCTGCTTGTACGCGGGCGCCACTTCCCGTGGCCAGGCGATATCGCTGTAAGCATCGATGTGAGCCGTCTCGATGCTGTCTCGCAGGACACGAAGCGCCTCACGGTGAACACGCACCACGTCTGCTGCCTCCAGGCCGTCTCGGAGGAACAGGTCTCGACGTGGTTCATCGGCTTCACTGGTCATGCGGCTCAGCCTTTCACGCGCCGACGTCGTCCGTTTGAAGGGCCTGACTGCGGCCGCCGTTGTGGCCACGCAACGGACGACCTCGCTCGCCCACAGCTTGATCATTTATCAGACACGGCCTAGGTGTACTGACCCGTGAGGTTGGGGACGCGGCTGGCGGGTGGCTGGCCCTTGAGTGCGGTGTGTCCGCGGTGGTGATTGTAGGTGTGGAGCCATCGCGGGTAGGCGTCGCGTCGCTCGGTCTCGGTCCGGTAGGTCTGGGCGTAGGCCCATTCGTCCAGAAGGGTGCGGTTGAACCGCTCTACCTTCCCGTTGGTCTGGGGCCGGTAGGGACGGGTCCGCTTGTGTGAAATCCCCTGTCCGGCAAGGGAGTTGCGCCAGAGGTATGACTTGTAGCAGGAACCGTTGTCGGTCAGGACCCGCTGGACGGTGATGCCGGCAGCGGCGAAGTAGGCGTGGGCCCGTTGCCAGAATCCGACGGCGGTTTCCTTCTTCTCGTCGGTGAGGATCTCGCTGTAGGCCAGGCGGGAATGGTCGTCGACAGCGTTGTGCAGGAAGCTCATGCCGGCCTTCGCCCGGTTTTTGCGGCCCGCTTGCCGGCCGAGGACCTTGTGGCCTCCGCCGTCGGGGATGTTGCCGAGCTTTTTGATGTCGACGTGGACGAGGTCGCCGGGGGCGGCGTGCTCGTAGCGGCGGATCACCCGGCCGGTGGCCCGGTCGAGGTGAGCCAGGCGGGCGAGTTTGTAGCGGGTCAGGACACGGTGGACGGTCGCCGGGTTCAGCCCGAGGAGATACGCGATGCGGGCCGGGCCCCAGCGCCGCAGGACGCGGACCCTGATGATCCGCCGCTCGGTCCGCGTCGGTGTCCGGCCTGGGCTGTGGTGGGGCCGGGAGGAGCGGTCGGCCATCCCGGCCTCGCCCTGCTCGCGGTAGCGGACTGCCCACCGCTGAGCGGTGGTCGTCGAGACCTGGAAGCGCTCGGCGGCCCGGCGCAGCGGCCAGCCGTCGTCCACGACGCAGCGGGCCAGACGCAGACGTCCGGTCTCGGTCAGGGGTGCATTACGGTGGGACATGAGGGCCTTCTGGTCGTTCGTGTAGATGTCGCAATCCACACCGAACCCGGAAGGCCCTCACTCGTTCAAGATCCCCAAGCCGTGGAATCCGTCACCAACCTCCGTGGACAGAACACCTAGGGCTCTCTCTCCTCCCCGGTACCGCCCACGCGACACCCGGCGGTCCTGGTGTCAGCGGCAGGATCCTGGCCCAACGGACCGTCGGTGACCGGGACTACATCCTGCGCGAGATCACCGTCCCGCCGGGCCAGGCGACAGGCTGGCACTACCACGACGGCTACCTGTACGCCCATGTTCAGCAGGGAACACTGAGTCATTTCGATGCCACGTGCGCGTCCGACGGCGTCTACAGGAAGGGCAGTTACCTGAAGGAGGTGCCAGGAGCGGACCACGTGCACATCGGGGAGAACCGGGGTACGACCGACCTCGTCCTGGAGGTTCTCTACGTCCTGCCGCACGGCGCCCCGCTCTCGCGGGACGCCGCCGATCCCGGCTGCGAACTCCCGTAGCGCCGGAAGCATCCAGGGGCACCGGGTGCCGGGCAGCCGGGCAAGGGCGTCACAACTCTTCTCGCTGTCCGGTCGAACCTGTGGACCGGTGGGACGGCGGACGGGACCGCACCGCATCGAAAGACACTCAACTCCCCTACGAGTTTTGGAGTTCAGCATGCTCTCCGATCAGTCGGCGCGGGTCGTCCGCGCCACGCTCCCCGCGGTGGGAGCGTCCCTCGGCACTATCACCGAGGTGTTCTACCGCCACATGTTCGAGGAACGTCCGGAACTGCTGCGAGGCCTGTTCAACCGGGCGAACCAGGCCAGCGGCGCCCAGCGCGACGCTCTCGCCGGGGCGGTTGCCGCCTTCGCGACCGCTCTGATGGAGCATCCCGGCGAGCGCCCCGACGCGGTACTGGGACGCATCGCGAACAAGCACGCCTCGCTGGGCATCACCGCGGACCAGTACACCTTGGTCGCCCGTCACCTCCTCGGAGCCGTCGCGGAGGTCCTCGGTGACGTGGTGACCCCGGCGGTGGCGGCCGCATGGGACGAGGTCTACTGGCTCATGGCCAACGCCCTCATCGCCATGGAGGCCCGCCTGTACGCCGAGGCCCGGGTCGAGGACGGCGCCGTCTGGCACACCATGGAAATCACGGAACGCCATGAAGAGACTCCGGACGCGGTCTCTTTCGACCTGGGCCACCCCGACGGGTCGCCCGGCGGAGCCTTCGTCCCCGGCCAGTACGTCAGCGTCCAAGCCCAACTCCCCGACGGCGCGTACCAGATACGGCAGTACAGCCTGTCCACAGCCCCCGGCCGCGAGACCTGGCGCATCACCGTCAAGCGAGAGCGCTCCGCCGACGGCCGGGTGCCCGAGGGTGAAGTCTCCTCGTGGCTGCACGCGAACGCCCGTCCCGGCGACACCCTGCAGGTCTCCCTGCCCTTCGGTGACCTGCTGCTCCCCGAGGGCGACAGCCCGCTCCTGCTCGCCTCCGCCGGCATCGGTGTGACCCCGATGCTGGCCATGCTGGAGCACCTGGCCACCGTGTCACCGGAACGCCCCGTGGCCGTCGTCCACGCCGACCGTTCGCCCGTCCACCACGCCCACCGGCTCGAACTCTCCGAACGCGTCGCACAGCTCCCCAACGCCTCGTTGCACCTGTGGTACGAGGTCACCGACCACCCGGACGCCGCCGGTGACCACGTCAACGAGGGCTGGGCCGACATCACCCCCATCTCCCCGGCCCCCGGCACCATCGCGTTCCTGTGCGGGCCGCTGCCCTTCATGAAGACCGTCCGCACCGACCTGCTGGCCCACGGACTGAGCCCCAGGGACATCCACTACGAGGTGTTCGGCCCGGACCTGTGGCTGAGCAAGTAGCCGCCGCCCCGACCGCCGCCTGCCCATTCTGCTACTGACCCACGCGAGTATCGCCGGCGCCGCGGGCGGGGGGCGTCAGATGAGTTCCAGTCCGCCGTCGACGGTGACCACCTGGCCGGTCGCGTGGCGTCCGGCGGGTTCGGCCAGGCGCAGGACCCAGTGCGCCATCTCGTCGGCGGAGGCGATGTGGTGCGTGGGGATACGCTCGCGCTCGTAGGCGTACATGTCGTTGGCCGCCTCCGGGGTGAGACCGGCGTGGAGCATGACGTCCGTGCGCGTGGGGCCGGGGGCGACGGAGTTGACACGGACCCCCTCACCGGCGAGTTCGAGGGCCCAGCTCCGCGTCATCTGCTCGATGGCGGCCTTGGTCGCCGCGTAGTGGGCGCCGCCGGCCATCGGGCGATGGCCGTAGGTGCTGGAGAGGTTGATGATCGTGCCCGAGGTCGCGCGCAGGTGCGGGAGGGCTTCGTGGGCCAGCAGGCTCGGAGCGACGACGTTGAGCGCCAAGAGGTCGAGAATGACCTGCTTATCGGTCTCCGCCAGCGGCATGACCGCGGTGGCACCGGCATTGTTGACCAAGTAGTCGAGGCGGCCCCACTTCTGCACGGCGTGCGCCACGATCTCGGCGGGTGCCCCGTCGGCGCGGACGTCGACGGCCAGGACCGCGATGCTGTCGTGGGCCTCGGCGGTCTCCTTCAGCGGTTCCGCACGGCGGCCGACTCCGAGTACATATGCGCCGGCCTCGGCGAAGGCCACGGCGGTGGCCCGGCCGATGCCGGAGCCGGCGCCGGTGACGATGGCGACGTGACCGGAGAGTCCCCGGTCGGTGGTGGTGGCGGTCACGTGACATCCTTCGTTCGACGATCATGGCTAACGCATCGTGTGATGACGTCCTTCTGACCGAACGGGAGTGCTGCCTGTGACAGGCCCGGTGAACCGGCCGTCCCTGGCATCGTGCGTGCCACGGTGCGTCCGCCAAAGGCAAGTCGGTGTGACACTTGTAGCATGACCGGTGACCCGTTCAGAAGGGACCGTTCCATGCAAGCCGGTGCCCCTCGCGACACCCTCGCTCAAGCGACGAAGGACTTCATTTCCGCGCGTCCGCAGCTCTTCGGCATCGCGTACCGCATCCTGGGCAGCACGGCGGAGGCCGAGGACGTGGTGCAGGAGACCTGGTTGCGGTGGCAGAACACCGACCGGACGGCCGTGCACGAATCGGCCGCCTTCCTCACCACGGTGACCACCCGGCTGGCGATCAATCTGGCCCAGTCGGCGCGCGTGCGCCGCGAGACCTATGTCGGCCCGTGGCTCCCGGAGCCGGTCGGCACCGGGCAGGACCCGTATCTGGGCGCGGAGCGGGCCGAGGCGCTCGAACTGGCGGTGCTGCTGCTCCTGGAGAAGCTGAACCCGGTGGAGCGCGCCGCCTATGTGCTGCGGCATGCCTTCGACTATCCCTACGGGCGGATCGCCGAGATGCTGGAGATCACCGAGGCCAACACCCGTCAACTGGTGAGCAGGGCGCGCAAGCACCTGGCCGCCGAGCGCCGGGAACGGGTCAGCCCGGCGGTCCATCGGCGTATGCTCAAGGTGTTCCTCTCCGCGGCACGGACGGGCGACCTGTCGGTGCTGGAGGACGTGCTCACCGCGGATGTCGTCAGTTACTCGGACGGGGGCGGAATGCGCGGCGCGTCCAGGATCCCGGTCGTCGGACGGGACCGTGTGAGCCGGTACCTCGTGGCCTTCGCGCCGCGCTTCTGGCCGTCGGCGGACACGCGTTGGGTTGAGGCCAACGGCCGCCCGGCGGTACTCGTGTCGTCCGGCGGGAAGGCGGTGGCCCTGCTGTCCGTCGGTGTGTCCGCCGAGGGCATCGACCGGATTCTGTGGGTGCTGAACCCCGACAAGCTGTCCGCCTATGTCGCGTCACTCGTCAACTGACACACTGTCGGATGTTCCCTGCGGCCCGCAACGGGTAGGCGTCACAGGCAAGATGACTCGCCGGTCATCCTGTAGTCCGGACTCTGTGTCCGCGGATGTAAGCGTCTTCCACCATCGGAGCATGCCGTGACCAAGCGGATCCAGTTGCCCACCCTGTCCACCGAGAAGGACGTCGACGGGGACTCCTTCTCGCCCATCTACACCACGACGGTGACCGTCAGCGGTGGGCCGGCCGCGCACGGGCGAGCCTCTGGGCGGGCGCGATCGGCCGACGGCGCCCTGGACCTCGATCTGCGCGTTCCCGCCGAGCTGGGCGGTGACGGCCGGGGCACCAATCCCGAGCAGCTGTTCGCCGCCGGTTTCGCCGCGTGCTTCCAGGGAGCGCTGAGCCTGATGGCGCGGCAGGAGGCCCTCGACCCGGACCTCATCTCGGTCGAGGCCACCGTGGGGTTCGGGCGGGACCCGGCAGACGAGGGATATCTGCTGCGTGTCGATCTGGTGGTGACGTGGCCCGGCGTCGACGCGGAGGTCGCCACTCCCCTGGTGGAGAAGGCCCGTTCCCTGTGCCCCTATGCGCGGATGGCGTGGCGGGGCACACCAACGACCATCACACTCGCCGTCTCCTGAGGTCACGACTGCCGGGATCATGAAGGAAACCACAGGTCCGCGTCGGCGGCCGCCTCCTCGCAGACGTCGAAGACGGAGATCTCCTTCTTGGGCAGGTGCTGCGGAGGCAGGGCGGCGATCAGGGGGTGGTCGGCGCCGAACTCCCGCCGGACCGGGCGCACTACGCGTCCGTCAACGCCGAGTACTTCGAGCCACCCGACTCCCCGAGCTCATCCTTATGGCCGCGGGGACCGCGAAAGTGTGACGCGCTGCGCGTCACGCGGGAGTCCGGTTCCAGGCGCGTAGCTTGTCGGGGTTGAGCATCACCCAGACCTGGACGACCCGGGACCCGGCGATGTCGAGCGTGATGACGGCGACGACCCGGTCGTCGTAGCGGGCTACGAGGCCGGTGCGTCCGTTGACGGAATGGGTGTCCAAGGTCGTGCGGGGCTGACGGGTGAGCAGCGTCAGAAGACTGTGGGCGACCTCGGCGCCGCCGTTGACCGGCCGAGTCAGTGTGCGGATCCTGCCTCCGCCGTCGTAGAAGACGCTCGCGTCGGGGGCCAGCAGCGAGGCCAGCCGGCCGGCGTCCTCTTCGGCGCATGCCCGTCGTACCATGCCGACTATTCGGTCCTGCCGGTGCGGTGGTGCCGGCTCCGCCCGGCGCGCCCGCAGGCTCAGGCGGGCCCGGTCCAGTGGGTCGGCGTACCCCGGTTCGGACCGCCCGATGGTGCCCGCGCCCGTGCGCGGCGCTGTCCCGGCCTCTCCCGCCGGCTCCGGACTGCTCGGTACACCAACGTGCGGTGCCGACCCGGCCCCGTCCGGCCCCGCGAACCGCCCCAGGCAGATCCCGCCGACGGTCCGCGTCAGCCAGGCCCGAGGTACCGTCACTTCGGCCCGTTCCGGATCGGAGAGCCCGTACCACCGCCGGTACGCGTCGTTGATCGCTCCCTCGGCGGCGACCCGGCTGCCGAGCATCCAGCTTGCGACCTCCAGCAGATGCCGCCGCTCATCGAGCAGCTCCGTGATCGGCACGTCGTCACCGACGTGGTCCATACCGGGTCCTCCTCCTGGACGGCGCTCCGACGCCCTCGCCATCGCGACGCGCGTGCACAGCGGAACGGTACTCGTAGTACCGGCCGGACCGGGCGGCAAAAGACCTTGTGACACCTTTTCGTTGCCACGGCCCCGCCATCGCTTCGCCCCGGTCAGGACCGGGTTACCGGGCGACCACGTCCTCGGTCCGTTCGCCGTGGCGGGGGGCGCCCTTGGAGACGAAGGCGTCCCGCGGACGCTGGACCGACGCGAGCGAGACGATGTCGCGGCCGAAGAGGGCGGCACTGACCCACACGGCGAACACCCGGGCCTTGCGCTCCCAGGTCGGTATGGCCAGCACGTGGTAGCCGCGGTGCATCAGCCAGGCCGGGAGCCCCTTGATGACCAGGCGCCGGTACTGGAAGATGCCGTGCCCAAGCCCCAGGGTGGCCACCACACCCAGGCTGTGGTGCACGTAGTCCTTGGTGGGCCGGCCGCGCAGGTCCGCCAGGATGTTTCTCGCCAGCAACTTCCCCTGCCGTACCGCGTGCTGGGCATTGGGGACCGTGTGAGCCCCCGGCTGTCCGGATGCCAGATCGGGTACGACGGCGTCGTCGCCCGCGGCCCACACGCCGGCCACTGCCTCGCTGTCGGTGCCGACCCGGAGGTCGGCGCGGACCACGAGCAGTCCTCGTTCGTCGACCGGGAGGTCGGTGTGGTTGCTCACGATCGGGTTGGACGCGTTGCCCGCGGCCCACACGAGCAGGTCCGACTCGTACTCCGTACCGTCGGACAGCACGATGTGACCGCCCGCCGCGGAGACGAGCTGAGTGTTCAGGTGGACCCTCGCACCCCGCTTCTCCAGGAAGCGCACCACCCACTCGCCGGGCCGTTCCCCGACCTCGGGAAGGATGCGCCCCCGCGCTTCGACCAGGTGGAACGACAGCTCGTCCGCGTGGATCTCCGGGTAGCTCCTGAGCAGTGCGGCCGCCAGGGCCAGCAGCTCCCCGAAACCCTCCACGCCGGCGAAGCCGCCGCCGACAAAGGTGACCGCCAGCAGTTTGCTGCGTTCGGAGCCGGGCGGCAGTAGCGCGGCGCGGTCGAACGAGGTCAGCAGCCGGTCCCGTACGGCCACCGCCTCCTCGACGTGCTTCAGGCCGTACGCCTGTTCGCCGACCCCGGGAATGGGGAAGGTGCGGGTGACCGCGCCCGCCGTCACCACCAGGACGTCGTAGGAGAGGTCGAAGTCCGCTCCGGTCTCCGGCCGTACCGTCACCTTGCGTTCGCCGTCGCGGACCTCCGTGACGGCGCCCGCGATCAGCCGGGTCCCGCGCAGGTGTCTACGCAGGGACACCGACGCGTGCCGGGCCTCGACCGACCCGGCCAGCACCTCGGGCAGGAACGGCTGGTACGTCATGTAGGGGCGGGGGTCGACCACGGTGACGCGTGCCTCACCCCGGCGCATTTTCTTCTGAAGGCCCCACGCGGTGTAGAAACCCGCGTAACCACCACCCACGATCAGGATTTCGCGCACAGTGTCCTCTGTTCCTCTCGGCTTCTGACACCAAGACCGGGAGGAGCCGTTCGCTGTGACAGGGTGCGGTCGCGCCGACGGGGTGCCGGGTCAGCTCGGTGCGGAGGGGGCCGTCAGCCGCAGTCCGGCGGGCGGCGGGTGCGGCAGGGTGCGGGCACCGGAGTCGCCCAGCCCGTCGAGGGCCAGTTCCAGGTAGCGCCGCCACAGTTGCGGGGCCGTGTCCAGCAGGGGGGCGGCCGTCTGGTGGATGCCGCCGAGCAGCAGCATGATGTCCGTCCCGGTGACATCCGCACGGACGGCGCCCTGTTCCTTCGCCCGGGTCGTGAGGTCCTCCACGACGTCGCCGAGGCGGCCGATCGCTGCCCGTACCTCGGCATGCTGGAGCGAGGGGCGTCCGATCACCTCGCAGAACGCCTGGTCGGAGGCGAGCGCGTCGACACCCGCGGTCATGAACTCCCGCAGGGCCGCTCCAGCGGCGTCGGCCTTCAGCAGGCGTGCCGCCAGACCGGTGAGTTCGTCGAGCAGTTGCAGCATGATCGCCGCGAGCAGGTCGTCCTTCGACGCGAAATGCCGGAACACGGTGCCCTTGGCGAGGCCGGCTCGCTGGGCGATCTCGCTCATCGACACATCGACCCCGCACTCGGCGAATGCCTCGGTAGCCGCGGTGAGCAGCAGCCGCCGGTTGCGAACCATGTCCGCTCGGGGACCGGGAGCGGGCGTCGTGTCAGTCATGCTCCGAGCTTAACACCGAAGGTGACCAGTAGGTCATTTTCGATGCTAGGCTCGGCAACCTGACCGCTCGGTCACTTTAAATACAGCTTCAGGAGGAGACATGAGCATGACCCTCGACAGGAAGGTCGCCCTGGTCACGGGCGCTTCCTCGGGCATAGGTCGGGCGACGGCGCTCGCCCTGTCCAAGGCGGGCGCCCGGGTGGCCGTCGGCGGGCGACGGGTCGACAGGCTGGCCTCCCTGGCAGCGGAAGCCCCCGGCGACGTACTCGTCCTGGAGCTGGACGTCACCGATCCCGGCTCCGTACAGGACGCCGTCACGGCGACGGTCGAGCGCTTCGGCGCACTCGACATCGTGGTGAACAACGCGGGCGTCATGCTCGGCGGAGCCATCCTGGGCGCGGACATCACGGAGTGGACGCGGATGGTGGAGACCAACCTGCTGGGATCCATGTACACGGTGCACTCGGCGCTCCCCCACCTTCTCGCGGCCAAGGGAGCGGTGGTGCAGATCTCCTCCACCGCGGGGCGCATCTCCTCGGCGGCGAGCGGAGCCTACGCGGCCACCAAGTTCGGCGTCACCGCCTTCTCCGAGGCACTGCGCCAAGAGGTCACGGAGCAGGGCGTACGGGTCGTCGTCATCGAGCCCGGGTTCGTCTCGACCGAGCTGACCAGCCACATCACCGATCCGGTCATGCGGGCCGCGGCGAAGGACATGGCGCGGTCCATCCAGACCCTCGACTCGGACGACATCGCCGCGGCCGTCCTCTACGCGGTCACCCAGCCGGCGCACGTCGCCGTCAACGAGATCCTCATCCGTCCCACCGACCAGACCCGCTGACGGCCCCCGTGTCACAGATCGACGGGGAACCCGGTCAGTAGACCGTAACGAATTCCCCCCGGTGAAAAGGTTTCCTGATGGACGCGCGTATCGACTACTTCGGCAACGCCCTCGCGGGCAAAGTCATGAAGCACCTGAACTCGGCCGGCGCGGCGGTGCACGCCGCCGTCCCGGCCGCCACACAGGAGTTGGTGAAGATCCGGGCCAGCCAGATCAACGGCTGTGGCTTCTGCACCGACATGCACACCAAGGACGCCGTCGCGGCGGGTGAGGACCAGCAGCGCCTGAACCTGGTGGCCGCCTGGCACGAGGCCACGGTCTTCACCGGCGCCGAGCGCGCGGCACTGGCCCTGACCGAGCAGGGCACGCGCCTCGCGGACGGCGCGGGCGGTGTCTCGGACGAGGTCTGGGCGGATGCCTCGCGGTACTACGACGAGGACCAGCTCGCCGCGCTCATCTCGCTGATCGCGATCATCAACGCGTACAACCGCATCAACGTCATCAACCGGCAGCCCGCCGGTGGCTACAAGCCCGGCATGTTCGGCTGACGGGTTCTGTCACCGGGCCCGCCTGGGCCCATCTCCCGGGGCGGCCACCGGGGTACGGACCCCGGTGGCCGCCCTTCACCATCGTCGACAACAGCCGGCGGGGTCACGGCCCGCCTGACGGAGGAGATCACCATGAGAGTCGTCGTCGCAGGTGCCACGGGCCGGATCGGTTCCAAGGCCGTGGCCAGGCTCCGGGACCACGGGACGGAGGTCGTGCCCGTGTCCCGCGCGGACGGTGTGGACCTCGGCACCGGGCAGGGACTCGGCGAATCGTTGCGCGGTGCCACAGTGGTCGTGGACGTCACCGACGCCCCCTCCCGGGACGCCGACGTGGGACGGGAGTTCTTCGCCACCGCGACGGGCAACCTCCTCGCAGCCGCCACCTCGGCGGGCGTCGAGCACTACGTAGCGCTTTCGGTCGTCGGTGCCGATCGGGTCATGGAGGGGTACTTCGGGGCCAAGGCGGAGCAGGAGGCCCTGGCGGTCCGGTCGGCCGTGCCGTACTCCCTCGTACGCGCCACCCCGTTCTTCGAGTCGGTGGCGGCCACCGCCGAGGACGGCACCCGGCCGGACGGTGTGTTCGTGCCGCCCCTGACCGTGCGGCCGGTGTCGCCGGACGACGTCGCCGCCGCCGTCGCCCATGTCGCCGTCGGCGTACCGCTGTTCGGTGTGCTGGAGGTAGCCGGCCCCGAAGAGCGACGGCTCGACGACTTCGTCACCGAGCTGCTGGCCGCCGACGGCCGGACCGACCCGGTCGTCGCCGATCCCGGTGTCCCGTTCTTCGGCGCACCGCTACGGGAGCGGACGCTGCTCCCCGGCCCTGGCGCCCATCTGGGCCACCGCACGTTCGCCGAGTGGCTCAAGCAACGCTGACCCCGTCCGGGCGATCGTGCGCCACGCCGGTCCGGAACGGGCCTGCTGTCCAGTGCGCCGGGTACACGAGTTCGCCGCGGAGTCCGGGACACCACTGCCGGCTCCGGGGCGCGCGGCGACGGCTCGGGTGACCAGCTGTTCCTCCAAGGACACGCCTCCGCCGGCCGGGGGAGGACACCCGTCCCGTAGGCCGGTCCCGATTCCCTGCGGGGAGCCGGGACCGGCCGCACATGGGTACGCGGGTGGCGTGGCTCAGGCCCGTGGGGGCCGGTTCCAGCCAAGGTGGAGGACGGTCACGTCGTCCGCCAGACCGCCGAAGGGCTCGGTGAGCAGTGCCGCACCGCGCACCAAGGCGTCGACGAAGTTCTGGTAGGGCAGGTGCGCGTACCGGGTCGCCAGGCGCAGCAGCCCCTGCTCGCCGAGCCGCCCGGAGACAGTCCGGCCCTCGTAGAGGCCGTCGGTGAACAGCACCACACTGTCCCGGTACCCGAGAGCGAAGTCGCTCTGCGACCAGCCCCCATGACCGGGGAAGAGCCCCAGCGCGATGCCCCCGGCCGGCTCTACCCACCCGATCTCCCCTTTGCGCCGGTGCAGCAGACCCGGGTGGCCGGCGCTGACCATCCGCACGGACCGCCCATGGGCCGGGAACTCCAGACAGACGAGAGTGGCATACGTCTCCTCGTCCGGCCGCTCGGCCACCAGCACCTTTTCCAGCAGGTGCAGCCGTTCCAGCTGGGTCTGTCCGCACAGGACCGCGGCCCGCCAGGACAGGCGCAAGTGGACGGCGAGGGCGGCCTCTGCCGCGCCGTGGCCGGAGACGTCCCCCATGATGACGTGCACGGTGGAGTCCTCGGTCTGCGTCACGTCGTAGAAGTCGCCGCTCAGCAGGGTATGCGGGCGGCAGGGTGCGTAGTGGAAGGCGGTGGCGAAGCCGTCGTGCCGCGGACCGAGGCCGGGCAGCAGGCCGCGTTCGAGCAGAGCACTGTCCCACGCTCTCTCCTGCTGCGCCAACAGCAGCATCGCGAGGTCGCGGTAGAGCGGGGACGCGGCTCGTGGACGGGCGGCCGGTTCGGTGCCGCCTCGGCGCGGCTCGCCGTCCGGCACGTCCGACGGCCGGAAAGGACTGATCATGTGCGGGCTTTCGTCGGGCGGATGGTGGTGCGGGGCGCGGTGGGCGCACACGTACAAGACCGGCGCGGTACTGACGGCCGTCCCGGTCTCGTACGTGCGTGCGTGCGTGTCAGCGCACCGAGCGTGCGGCGTCCTCGATGACCTCGGTGACCTTCCCGGGGTGCGAGACGCTCACGGCGTGCGAGGAGCGGACCTCACTGGTGTGCGCGCCCGCCCGCACGGCCATGAACTCCTGAGCGGCGGGTGGGATGTTGAGGTCCCGGGTGGCGATCAGATCCCAGGAGGGGATGGTCTTCCAGGCCGGCTCGGCCGCGCCCTCGGCCAAGGCCGCCTCGGTGACCGGTCTCTGCGTGACGGCCATGAGGTCCGTCTTGTCACGGGGCACGTCCGCGGCGAACTGGTGGCGGAACGTGTCGTCGCGTATGTACAGGTCGGTGCCGCGCGAGCCGTCGGGGTTGGTGACCGGCACGGGCCGCAGCGCCTCGCCGAGCGTGGAGCCGGGGAACCTGCCCGACAGGCCGACCGCGCTCTCGCCCCGCTCGGGGAGGAAGGCAGCGAGGTAGACCAGCGCCTTGACGTCGCTGTCGCCGGTGGCGGCGTTACTGATGACGGAGCCGCCGTAGGAGTGGCCGGCCAGTACGACGGGCCCGTCGATGCCGGCCAGTACGTCCTTCAGGTAGGCGCTGTCACCACTGAGGGAGCGCAGCGGGTTGGCGACGGCGACCACCGGATAGCCGTCGTGCCGCAGCCTGTCGATCACACCGTTCCAGCTCGTGGCATCGGCGAACGCACCGTGAACGAGCACGATGGTGGGTTTGGTCCGCTGCGCAGGGGCGCCCTTGTCGGCGGCGGCCGGGACGACGGTGCCGGCCAGCAACGCCGCTACGGTACCGGCACCGGTCAGGACGGTGAGCGCCGCACGGGATCGGCGGGTGAGGATGGTTCGGTTCATGTCGGATGCCCTTTCTGGCCTGTTTCTCGCCTGTAAGACCGGCGGTACCTCCGGGGTGTGACAACACGCCCTGTCACAGGACCGGTCGGCGCTCTGTCTTGCTGAGCATGCACCTCGTCACCGTGATCGCACCGAACGTCCGTCCCCGGCCGGACCCCTACACCGTCACAGCGGAGTTCTACGACATCCTCCAGGCCGACGAGGACGAGACGCTGGTTCGACGGCTCTACGGCCCCGCGGTCGCGCGGGCCCGGCAGGGTGTGCTGGACATCGGAGCCGGGACAGGACGGGTGACGCTGATGAGCCTGGCGGAATCCGGGGCCGATGTGCACGCGGTCGAGCCCTCGCGTGCCATGCGCACCGTGCTGACGGCCCGCCTCGCCGCACTGCCCGCCGCGCGCGACCGGGCGACGCTGTATCCGCACCCGCTGGACGAGGCTGCCCTGTACGAGGTGGCGGACGTCGCCGTCTGCCACAACACGGTCGCCTGCCTCTCGCCTGCCGCGCGGCGCGCGCTCTGGCCGTCGATCGGCGCCGCCCTCTCCCCCGGCGGCTCCCTCCTCCTCCACCTGCCGCCCGCCCGGCTTCCCGCACGTGATGTCGTGCGGATCTTTCCCGAGCGGCGGATCGGCCGGCACGAGTACGGCGGGCGCATGGTGATGTCAGCCGTCGGGGGCCGCATCCGAGCCCGTGCCCACTACTGGGTCCGGGCGCAGGGCTGCATGCTGCAGGAACACACCGAGACCTTCTGGATGTGGCCCGCCTCGCGCTCCGCGCTCGTCCGGGATCTGGAACGCCACGGGTTCACCCCGTCGTCCGGACCCACCGACGCGGCTGTCCTCGCGATGACACTGCGGAGTGGCCTGACGGCCGGTGTCGGTGTCGGTGTCACGACCAGGGCCGGCTGACGGTCTGGTGCGTATCGGCGTCACACGGTTCAACCGGGCTGACCGGCCAGGACGGAGAACATCATCTCGCGTGCGGAAACGTTCGTGATCGTCGGGGGCGGTCTCGCCGCCGGCCGGACCGCGGAGGAAGTTCGCCGCACCGCGCAAGGAGCACGGGGCCGATCTGCGCCCCCTCGCCCGGATCGAGCGCCTCACCGGAACGTCAACGCCTGGCACCCTCGGCTCGGCCGGCAGCTGCGCGTCGGGCACTGGGCCAACGCGCTGCACCAGCCGCGGACCGTCGCCCCGGGCATGCTCGGCCGGAAGGAGGCGTACGAGCGGCTGGCGTACTTCTGCACCGATCAGTACGACCTCGGGATGGAGTACCCCGGTCACACGGAACGGGCGGCTACGACCGTGTCGTCTTCCGCGGCTCGCTCGACGAGCGGCGGTTCATCGCCTTCTGCATGTCCGGGAACCGCGTCCTGGCGGGAATGAGCGTCCATACGTGGGACGTCGTCGATGCGGTCCGCGCCCTCGTCGAGTCGGGGGCCGGGACGGACGACTCAGCCCTGCGCGGTCCCGGCGTCCCTCTGGTGAGTCTTGTGGTCTGAAGCCGGAACGCTGTCACAGTCCCTCCGGCTGCCCGGTCAACCCGGTAGTGCGCTCGGGTGCCGACTCCCGGGCGCCGACCACGACTCGGGCCGAAGAAGGACGTCTGATGACCCATGATCGCCACGAATCCTTCGACAGCGCCGCCTCCGCCGGTGTCTTGCTGGCAGCGGAGGCCGCCGTGCTGGAGGCGCGGGCGCAGGTGCTCCAGGATGCCATCGACACCCTCGACACGCGTATGCGGGAAGCCTCGGAGGAGTTGCGCCGGCTGCGGATGTCGCTTCCCCTACCGGGGTTGGACCGTGTGGGACGTCAGGACAGTGGCAGTCGTCGTGGTGAAGAGTATGCTTCCTTGCAGGATTTCCGAGAACAGGATGTCCGAGAATGAGAGGAAGACATGCCCCCGGCGACTCGCGCGGCGCACCACATCGAGACCACCGCTGAGAGCCTCCAGGAGTATCTGACCCGCCTGGAGATCCAGAAGGAAGCTCTGGAGAGGGAGCTGGCGGCGATCGTCGCCCACCTCGGTTCCGTACAGCGCGCGTTGAGCGCTCTCACGGATCTGATGACGGATTCGGCTGCCGTCGACGTGTTGACCGGTGCGAGCGAAGACGCCGACACCGATGCGGCCACGACCACCCCACGGGCCGACGCTACGCAGAAGAGCAGGCCGACGACGCGGGGGCGGTCGGGGAAACCGCAGGCGGCGAAGGAACCCGCTGTCCGTCCGCGGGCCGGGAAAGCGGGGAGCTACGGCAGGCTCACCGAACAGATCATGGACTACTTCGCCCGGGTCGCCGGCGACGACGTGCGCGCCCGTGATGTCGCGGCGGCGCTCGGACGCGACACGGACAGCGGCAGCGTCAACGCCGTCCGCAGCACCCTCGACCGGCTCGTCGGCGCGTCCCGCATCGAACGGACTGGTCGCGGCCTCTACCGCGCGAAGTCCTGACCGGTGACAGAGTCGCGGGAGAGTGGAACACAACGTTATGCATGTGATCGCCACCCCGCGAAGCTGTCAGGTGGTGTCGCTCATCGCTTCGCCGAGTTGGGTGCGTGAAGTGACCCCCAGCTTGGTGAACACCTTGCGCAGGTGCCATTCGACCGTGCGTGGGCTGATGAAGAGCTCGGCGCCGATCTCCGAGTTCGTCCAGGACTCGGCGGCCAGTCGGGCGATGTGGGCCTCCTGTGCGGTGAGGGCCTCGCGCGCGTCTTTCTCGCGGTTCCGCATGGACTCGCCGAGGGCGAGAAGTTCGCGACGCGCGCGCTCCGCGAATGCCTCGGCTCCGAAACCGTGCAGCATGTCGTAGGCCGTACGCAACTGTTCGCGCGCGTCAGCGCGCCGGTCCTCGCGGCTGAGCCACTCGCCGTACACCAGGTGGGTGCGGGCGAGATGAACGGTCACCCGGCTGCGCCCGAGGTGTCCGAGTGCCTCCCGGTACAGCCGGTCGGCGGTCCGGCCGTCGCTGAGCAGGGCCCGAGACCTGGCCAGGACGCCGAGGGCCCATTCCGTGCCGCTCGCGACGGCCCGCTCCTCCAGCCGGACCAGCGCCGCCGCGGCGGCCTCCGGGGATCCGCCGCGGACTCCGGCCTCGACGAGTTCCATGAGGGTGAACCCGATGACCGCCAAGTCGTCGTTCCGGCACCCCAGTTCGGCGCTGACGAGGGCTTCCTCGTACTGGCCGAGACCGTTGTGGAGTACCGCGAGCAGGTAGTGGGCCAGGCCGATCGCCCGGCCTTCACCCCGGGTGTTCACGTCCTGGATACCGCTCCGGATCAGCTCCGCCGCCCCGTCCTCGTTGCCGCGCCATACGGTGAGCAGCAGCGGGGCGTACCGCAGGGGCGAGTTGCCGGTCACCTCGGTGAGGTCGTCGGACTCGTTGATCAGCTCAGCGGCCCGGGCGAACTCTCCCGCGTGCACATGGACGGCCGCACGGTAGGAGAGGGCAAGCGGAAGGAAGTTGAGCGCGCCGCTCTCGCGGGCCGAGCGGACAGCCCGCGTGGTCAACGCGTGCCACGTCTCGTCGTCCCACAGTTCACCGGCCACGAGCCACGTCAACCACAGCCAGCGCAGGGTGTCCTCGTCATCGTGCTCGGCGGCCCGCCGGAAGGCCGACAGGGCCGCACGGAGCAGGTGACTGCCATCGACGTGGCTCTCGGTGAACCAGGCCGCCAGGCCGTCGAGCAGCAGGTCCGCCGGCCGGAGCGGCAGCGGACCGGGCGGTGCTGCGGCGGCGGCCTCGGCCACCTCGCGCACCCCGACGGGTCCTCCGAGGTGGCCGGCGAAGACCGCCGATCCGAGTGCTTCCAGGTACGTTTCCCGCGCTTGGTCCTCGGCGACGGTCTCCATGCGGGCTGCGGCGTCGAGCAGCATCGACAGCGCCTCGCCGCCGCGCCGGCGCGCGAAGGCGATCTGGGCGCGCAGCCGTGCCAGCCGCGCCTGCTGGGCCTTGTCCAACGGCAGTGTCTGCGCCGCGGTGAGGAGTTCGAGCGCCACCTCGTGGGCTCCGGCCTCGAAGGAGGCTTGTGCCGCCGCCGCGGCACGCGTTCCACGTCTGCCCGCGTCGGGCGTCAGTTCGCTCGCGCGTCTCAGGAACGCGGCCGCCGCCGCGACGCCGCCACGGGCCTGTGCTCGGTCGGCCGAGCGCTCCAGGTCCTCGGCCACGGCCTCGTCGGGTTCGACAGCCGCGTGGGCACGGTGCCAAGCGCGGCGGTCCGAGTCGACCCCGGGAGCCGTCGCCTCCGCTAGCGCGCGGTGCACGGTCCTGCGCTCCGCGGGCGGGGCCGCGCGATAGGCGGCTGAACGCACCAGTGGATGACGGAAGCGCACCCTCGCGCCGAACTCGATCAGCCCCGCCTCCTCTGCCGCCCCCTCCGCGTCCGCGCCTATCTCCAGCCGCTCCGCGGCCCGTCGCAGCAGGGGCACGTCCCCCACCGGTTCCGCGGCCGCCGTCAGGAGGAGGCGCTGAGCCCCGTACGGCAGTGCCTCGATTCGCCGTACGAAGCTGTGCTCGATCTGGCTCGTCAGCGGCCGCGCGTCCGGACGCCCGAACCCGCCGGCCAGGTCGGTGGTGGTCAGCCCCCGCGTCAGCTCCAGCAGGGCCAGGGGGTTGCCCCGGGTCTCGGCGACGATGCGCTCCCGGACGCGTTCGTCCAGCCGCCCAGGGACGACCGACTCCAGCAACTCCCGCGCGTCGTCGTCGCGCAACCCTGCGACCTCGACCTCCGACAGCGCGGCCCACGGGTCGTCGACAGCCCCGAAGGCCGGGTGACGCGCCGCGAAGACCAACGCCACGCTCTCCGCGAGGAATCGGCGGGCGACGAAGGCAAGGGCCTGCGCGGAGACCCGGTCGAGCCACTGCGCATCGTCCACCACGCACAGCAGCGGGCGTTCCTCGGCCGCCTCGGCCAGCAGGCTGAGTACGGCCAGCCCCACCAGGAACCGGTCCGGTGCACCGCCGTCGCGCAGACCGAACGCGGTGGCCAGGGCGACGTTCTGGGGGCCGGGGAGCCGGTCGATGTGGCCCAGCAGCGGCATGCACAGCTGGTGCAGCCCGGCGAAGGCGAGCTCCATCTCGGACTCGACACCCACGGCCCGGAGCACCTGGAAGCCCGGCGCGTTCTGTGACACGTATTCCACCAGGGCCGACTTGCCGACCCCGGGGTCACCTCGCAGGACCAGTACCCGGCTCTGGCCCCCACGGGCATCGGCGACCACGTGGTCCAGCACCTCGCACTCATGGCTTCTGCCCAGCAGCACGCGTTGAGGAGCGTTGCTCGACATCTACCACCGCGCAGGTCAGAGGGCCAGACCCGGGTCGGCTGGGTCACCCCATCATGCCCCACCACCCACAACCGGACCAGTCACCTCGCAGGTGGGACCACGGGGTGGACGTCCCGAACGACAACGCTTCGTATTCACCTCGTCACCAAGGGTCGCCCCCCGGGGGTACCTGCCCCGGGGGCCAGGGGGTGGACCAGGCGTCATCAGGGGCGCCGTGGAGGGGGCCGGCGGGCGAACCTGGAGGCCATGACACCGACGGATGTCGCGAATGAACGAAGCCCGTCCTCGCCTGTGCACCCGACGTCCCCCCATGACCGCGCCTCGCAGGCACCCACCCGCAAGATCGGAGACAACAGGCTCATGAATCCCGACCCGTCCCCGGGGGACGGCACTTTGGAGGAGGCCGTCTCCGTCTTCGTGGAGTTGCGGCCACGCCTTTTCGGTATCGCGTACCGCATGCTGGGCAGTCAGGCCGAAGCCGAGGACGTCGTCCAGGAGGTCTGGCTGCGCTGGCAGCGGACCGACCGGTCGGCGGTGGTGAGTCCCGCGGCGTTCCTGTCGAGCGCCACCACTCGCCTCGCCATCAACGTGACCCAGTCCGCCCGGGTCCGCCGCGAGACCTACATCGGGCCTTGGCTGCCCGAGCCCATCGACACCAGTCAGGACCCCGAGGCCGGCGCCCAGCGGGCCGAGGCGCTGGAACTCGCCCTGCTCCTCGTCCTGGAGAAGCTGGCTCCCACGGAGCGGGCCGCGTACGTCCTGCGGGAAGCCTTCGACTACGCGTACGCGGACATCGCCGAGATCCTGCACCTCAGCGTGGTCAACGTACGGAAGATCGTGAGCAGGGCGCGCAAACACCTTCTGTCGGAGCAGCGGGCGACCGTCGATGCCGGGGACCACCGGCGCCTGTTCAAGGCGTTCGTCACCGCGGCCCGGACGGGCGACATCACGTCGCTGGAAAAACTGTTCACTCCTCACACCGTCGTCCCGAAGCGCACGCTCAGGGGAGAGCGGTCGCCCGCCCCGCTGTGATGCCACGACCGCGGCGGTCGAGCGGCTCGACCGGGCCGGCGTGAAAATCACCTGTGCCTGTTCGCACCTCCTCCACGGCGCGTCGTCACAGCTGCCGTCGTGAGGTGACCCCGAGCTTGCCGAAGATCTTCCGCAGGTGCCACTCGACGGTGCGTGGGCTGACGAACAACCGCGTTCCGATCTCTGAGTTGGTCAGTCCTTCCTTCACCAGCCGGACGATCTGCCCCTCCTTGGGTGTCAGCTCGACCGCAGTGCTCTCGGCGACCCGTTGGACGGTCCCACCGGCGGCGCGCTGCGCGAAGCCGCACATGTCCATGGCTTCGAACTCTTCTCGCGCGACGCGCAGTTGCCGCAGAGCCTGGTCGTGGCGGCCCTGGTCACGCAGCCATTCTCCGTACACGAGGTGGGCGCGGGCCGACTCCCCGCGGACACGGGTGCGGCCGAGCGCCTCGATCGCCTCCAGGTAGTGCGCCTCGGCCTCCGCCTGCCCGGTCAGCAGCGCACGGGAACGGGCCTCGATGCCCTTGGCCCAGTCCGTGCCGCTCACCCGCGTCAGCTCGGTCAGCCGGTCCAGTGCGTCGGCCGCTTGTGCGGGGGTGCCGGCCCGGGCATGGGCCTCGATGTACTCGACAAGGGACCACACCGGGATGCCCATCTCCAGCTGGATGTACTCCCGGCTCGCCAGGTCGGCCGCCTCCGCCGCCTCCTGGTACCGTCCGAGGCCGTTGTAGAGCAGGGCCCGGGCCCACCTGCTGACCACCGGTCCCACACCCTCCCCACGGTGTTCCACGCCTTCGTCGGCCCGCCTGCTCAGGTCCAGGCACTCCCCCTCCCGGCCCCGCCAGGCGGCGACGAAGAGCGCGCCGTAGAGGGGTGCGGCCGTCCCCACCGCCTCCGCCACCGTCTGCACCTCCTCCGCAAGCGCCGCACCCTGCGTCAGCTCACCGTCGAGGACGTGCACCACGCAGCGCATGGTCAGGGCGAACGGCAGCGCGGTGGCCTGCCCGGCCTCCCGTGCCAGCCGGAGGTGGCGGCCGGCCAGTACGGACATCGTGTCGTGGTCCCAAAGACCCACGGCGGTCACGCAGATCAGCCACAGCCAGCGCAGCCCTTCCGCTGCGGAGAGGTCCGGCTCCCTGAAGGCACCGAGGGCCCGGCGCAGTTCCGGTACGGCGGCGGCATGACCGTCGAGGATACGGACCGCCAGGCTGTCGAGCAGCAGATCGGTCGGGCGCGGGGGCTGCGGTGCCGGGAGCCCGCGGGCCGCCCTGGCCGCTTCGTACTGCCCGTCGTCGTACGCCTGCGGTCCGGCGAAGATCGCCGCGTTCACGACCTCCAGGTACGTGTCGCGGGCCAGCGCGACATCATGGCCGGCAAGCCGGCGGGCGGCTTCCAGCAGGAGGCCGGGAGCCTCGCTGCCCCGGTTCGTGGTGAACGCGATCCGCGCCCGGACCAGGTCGACCTCGCCGCGCATGTGTTCGTCCACGAGGTCCGTCCCGGCCAGGGACAGCAGTTCCAGGGCGCGGTCGGGGGAGCCCGCCTCGTGGGTCGCGCGTGCGGCGGCCAGCGCGCGCTCCCGCCGTCGGCCGGGGTCGGGCGTGAGTTCGGCCGCGTGGGCCAGCAGCGCGGCGGCCGCCGCGGACCCGCCGCGTGTGTGGGCCCGCCCGGCGGAGCGTTCGAGTTCCGCTGCAATGGATTCGACGGGGCCGGTGGCGCCGTAGGCCGCGTGCCAGGCGCGCCGGTCGGGGTCGGCGGTCCGGTCCGTGACCTCGGCCAGCGTGCGGTGCATGCTCCGCCGTTCTTCGGGCGAGGCCGACCAGTAGACGGCGGAGCGCACCATGGGGTGAAAGAACCGGACCCGGTCCCCGACCGTGAGGAGCCCGGCGGCCACCGCGTCCGTGGCGACCTCGGGGTCGATCCGCAGCTCGCGCGCGGCGCGCCGGAGCAGTGCGGGTTCCCCCGTCGGGTCGACCGCAGCGGCAAGCAGGAACTCGCGGGTCGCCACCGGAAGTCCGGTGATCCTGTGGACATAGGTCTTCCGGATGCGTTCTCTGACGGGCCGCATGCTCGGAAGTCCGAAGCCACCGGTCAGTGCCGCCGGAGTCGATGCCTTCGACAGTTCCAGCAGTGCGAGCGGATTGCCTTGCGACTCGGCAAGGACGCGTCTGAGGACGCTCTCGTCCCACGGTCCCGGCAGTACGGACCGCAGCAGGGCGTCGGCCTCACGCTCGGGCAGACCCTTGATCAGCAGTTCCGGTAGACCTGCCGGTTCCGGAACGCCCGGCGTCTCTTCGTCCGATGTCCGAGTCGCGAAGATGACGGTCACGGACTCCGCCTGCAGGCGCCGCGCCGTGAACGCCAACGCCTGCATGGACGCGCGGTCCAGCCACTGGGCGTCGTCCACGACGCAGAGGAGGGGGCGGTCGCGGGCCACCTCCGACAGCAGCCCGAGGACGCCGAGGGCGACGAGGAAGGCGTCGGGGGCCCGGTCCGAGCCCATCCCCAGAGCGCCGCCGACGGCATCGCGCTGCACTGCGGGAAGCCGATCGAGACGGTCCGTCATGGAGGCGCACAACTGGTACAGGCCCGCGTAAGGCAGCTCCATCTCCGACTGCACACCGGCGACGCGGGCGACCTGGAACCCCTCGGCCCTGGTCGTCACGTACTCCAACAGCCTGCTCTTTCCCACCCCTGGCTCACCCCGCAGCACCAGCACCCGGCTGTCACCACCGCGCACAGCATCGAGCAGGCCGTCCAGCAGGTCGCACTCGCGGTTGCGTCCCAGGACCGGCACGTGCTCGGAGGGGAACCCTTCCATCCGCTGAGACAGGTTGAACACCCATCCACCTCCGTCGTGAACCAAGTCGTTCTCCGATGACGCATACACCGGCCTCCTTGTATCGTGCCACCGTCTCCGAGATCGACGGGGCAGCTGACGGCACACCGAGTGGTAGTGGGAGCCCCGCGCGGCGGCAAGCGGCATCCGCCGAAGAAGGGACGGTGGAGCCAGATCCGGAATGGCCACCCGTCGGCGCACGTACTCCGGCCCACCCTGGACGCTGAGCGGCACAGAGTGGTGACGGAGGCGTCGAAGAGGCGCACGTCGCAGCACCGGCCGTCGTCCGCGCCGACACCGGCGACGACCGCATCACCGTGACCAGAGGCGCGGCCGTAGTTCTGTCGCTGCCGAGTGGGTTCTGGTACAGATCTGGGGGGGGTGGTCACGGCGGACGATGCCGCTGTTCGAATCGAGGTAGGGCGCGGACAATGAGCCGTTTCCAACCTGACGGGTGGTTGGACGGGCGACCCCGGCAGCGGGCGTGAAGAAAGCTCCTGGTAGACGGGTTCACGACCAAGATCACCAGTCCGCCAGGAGCTTTCGCGTGCTTGTCTACCCGTCCGGTATCGATCTGTCCAGCCGCGCCCTGCAACACCTCTCCAGCCTCCTCGCAGGTCACCGCCGTCGGATCGGCTCCCGATGGCGTCGCCTGAACTGCGGCCGGCAGGCCCTGCTCGTCCTGGCCCACCTGCGCTGCGGCGACACCTACGCCCGCCTCGCAGCAGGTTTCCGCGTCGGGATCGCGACGGTCTACCGATACATACGCGAGGCCGTCGACCTCCTGGCCGCTCTGGCGCCCACGCTGGAACAGGCAATGACGGCCGTGCGGAAGAAGGCGTACGTGATCCTCGACGGCACCGTGCTGCCGATCGACCGCATCGCCGCCGACAGGCCGTACTACTCGGGGAAGAAGAAGCACCACGGGATGAACGTGCAGGTCCTCGCAGATCCAGCCGGCCGCCTGATCTGGGCCTCGGACGCGCTGCCCGGAGCCGTGCACGATCTGACCGCGGCCCGGACCCACGGCATTCCCGCCGCTCTCGCCGCCGCGGCATCAAGTGCTGGGCGGACAAGGCGTATCAGGGCGCAGGCCCCGCTGTCCGCGTCCCGTTCCGGGGCAAGAATCTGCGCGGCTGGCGCCGACGTCACAACCGAGATCACACCAAGATCCGCTGCCTCGGTGAACGTGCCATGGCCACCCTCAAATGCTGGCGGCTCCTGCGGAAGCTCCGCTGCAGCACCACCCGGATCACAGTCGTCGTCCGTGCCGTCGTCGCCCTCGAACTCGCCACCTGATCAAGATGGAAAAGGCTCAATGGCGGTTCGCCGCCGTGCCCGCGCCCGGGCTGCTTTATATCGCCCGTAACGCCCACGGTGCACATAGCGCACACCATTCAAACCTGCAGGTCAGACCGCCTTTGCGACCGGTTCAAGGATCGCCACGCACTCCACATGGCGCGTCGTCGGAGTCATGTCGACCGGAGAAGCATCACGAACCCTCAGTTCGCATACTGACAGATCCCTCGCGGAACATAGGTCCCGTGCCCCGCGTGACCCACGTAACTGCGATTCTCGATCACCGAAACGCCGCGGGAGAGCACCGTCTCCACCCGCCCCTTCACACGCTTGCCCTCGTAGGCCGAGTAGTCGACGTTCATGTGGTGCGTCTCAGCGGAGATGATTTGCTCGGCATGCGGGTCGTAGACAACGATATCGGCGTCGCTCCCTGGGGCGATCGTTCCCTTCTTCGGATACACGCCGAACATCCGCGCCGGCGTCGCGCACGCGATTTCAATCCAGCGCCGACGGCTAATGTGCCCGTCCACAACCGCCTGGTGCAGTAGGTCCATACGGTTCTCGACGCCCGGCATGCCGTTCGGAATCTTCGAGAAGTCCCACCGGCCCATCTCCTTCTGCCCCTTGAAACAGAACGGGCAATGGTCCGTGGAGACCACCTGCAGATCGTTCGTACGCAGTCCGCGCCACAATGCCGCCTGATGCTCCTTCGGGCGTAGAGGAGTGGAGCAGACATACTTCGCACCCTCGAACTCAGCTTCCGCCAGGTTGTCAGTCGAAAGGAAGAGGTACTGCGGGCAAGTTTCTCCGAAGACAGGAAGACCCTCGTCCCGAGCTCGCACCAACTCGGCCAGGGCCTCCTGTGCCGACACGTGCACCACGTAGAGAGGAGCTCCCGCCACCTGGCTCAGCCTAATCACTCGATGCGTCGCCTCCGCCTCAAGAAGCGCGTTCCGAACCTCACCGTGATAGCGCGGGTCCCTCTCGCCACGTGCTAGCGCCTGTTCCACCAACACATCGATTGCAAGCCCGTTCTCCGCATGAGCCATGATCAGGCCACCGTTCGAGCTGGCTCGCTGCATCGCCCGGAGAATCTGGCCGTCGTCGGAGAGAAATACCCCTGGGTACGCAGTGAAGAGCTTGAACGAACTAACTCCGGCCGAAACGAGCCTGTCCATCTCCTTGAGTGAGGACTCATTCACATCCGACATGATCATGTGGAACGCATAGTCGATGGCGCACTTTCCATCTGCCTTCTCGTGCCACGCATCGAGCCCCTCGCCGAGCGATCCACCCTTGGGCTGAATAGCGAAGTCGATGACGGTTGTCGTGCCGCCCCAGGCCGCGGCCCGTGTACCCGTCTCGAACGTGTCGGAGGCGAACGTGCCACCGAAGGGCATCTCCATGTGGGTGTGCGCGTCGACTCCCCCAGGGATCACGTACTTCCCCGCAGCGTCGATGACACGGTCCGCCTGCCACTCATGGCTGTCCGGAGTGGCCATCGCCACGACGCGACTGCCGTCGACGAGCACGTCGACATGCAGCTCGTCGGAAGCCGTAATGACCAGTCCGCCTGAGATCAGAGTCCGTGCCATAGCTTCTGCTCCATTCACGTCGGATACGGGGGGCTCACTCGTGAGCCGTTCTGTGGTCCTGTTGCGTCCGCCGGGTCCTGCTGGCGGGGCAGGTGAGGGAGTCCCGCCCCGCCAGCAGGCTTAGATCAGCACGTTCTTGCAGCTCAGTCGCCTACTCGGGCTGAACTTTCCTGGTCACCCGAGCCAATGAAACCCTTGAAGGAGGTGACGCCCTCCGCCACCAGCAGGTCCATCTCCTTGAGCGAGGAGGCGTTCACATCGGCGAGGATCATGTGGAACGCGTAGTCGATCGCGCAGTTGCCGTCCGCCTTCGCGTACCAGACATCGAGCCCCTCGCGCACGGAACGCCCGACGGACTGGATGGCGAAGTCGACGATGGTGGTGGTGCCGCCCCAGGCCGCCGCCCGGGTCCCGGTCTCGAAGGTGTCGGCGGCGTAGGTGCCGCCGAACGGCATCTCCATGTGGGTGTGCGCGTCGACGCCGCCCGGGATGACGTACTTCCCGGTGGCGTCGATGGTCCGGTCGGCGGTCCAGCTCGCTGCGGCGTCGGTGCCGTGCGCGGCGAGTGCGGCGATGCGGCCGCCCTCGACGAGTACATCGGCGTGGATCTCGTCGGATGCGGTGACGACGAGGCCGCCGTGGATGACGGTGCGGCTCATGTACCCCTCCTCACTGTGGACTGTGGCGGAACGGGTCTACGCACGTAGACCGGTGCGTGGTGAAGAACGTAGAAGTGGGCTGCCCACTGTGGCAATACCGCTGCGGTCAACCGCTGAAGACGTTTCCGTTTCATCCGTCCGGCACTCCACCGGCCCAGCGCGCGGCGCCGCGACGGTCCGCGCCGGGCTCCGGACGGACGAGTGGGGCGAGTCCGTGCGGGGGAACCCGCCGGACGGCGGGCGGCGCTCGGCCCCGGACCCGCCCGGCCACACCCTAGCTTCGCTCCATGATCAGAATCGCAGTCATCGCCTCGGTCGCCCTCTGCGCCTCCCTCGCCGCTCCCCCGCCCGCCGGCCCGTCCGACGGCTGGCAGCGGGTCGGCTCGGGCACCGTGGGCGGGGTGAGCGGCATGGCACCGGCCGCGTGGGCGCCCGAGAGAAACGGCCTGGCCGACCTGGTCGTCGTACGGGACAACAGCGGGGACCGCGAGTCCAGGGCGGCAACGGTCCTTCTGCGGCCCGGCCGCGCCCCGGCCGTCCGGGAACTCCCCTGGTTCGGCGCGCTCCCCGCCGGCCTGCAGGCGATCGACGCGGTCCCCGGCCGCCCCGGCCACTACGTCGCCGTCACGGGCGGGGGCGACGCCTTCCACCTGATCGTGGCGCACGGCCGGGCGACGGCCGAGGGCGCCCCCGTCGCGCTGCCCGGCCGGCTCGACGGCGACAGCTACGAGAGCTTCGCGCTGCACCGAGACAGCTCGGGCCGCACCTTCGCCGTCTGGGCGACACGCGGCAGCGGCGAGCTCCCGGCCGTCGCGCGCGCCTCCTCGGTGCGCGTCGGGGCGGACGGCCCGGAGTTCGGCACTGTCAGCGCCCGGCAGGAGTTCACCGTCCCGTACCCGGACCGGCCCGGGGTCCGGCACATCAGCGATCTGAAGGTCCTGACGGACGGCACCGTCATGGTCTCGTCCTCCTCCGGCCCGGAGGAGGACGACGGGCCGCCCACCTCCGCCGTCTACGAAGCCGGCCGGCTCACCGTCAACGCGGCCCATGACGCCGTGCTGCGCCTGAGGCCGCGACGCGAACTGACGCCGCTGAGCCTGTTCACCGAGCGGGACAACCGGAGGGTCGAGGCCATCGCCGTCCTGCCCGGAGGACGCGCGGTCTGGGGCACCGACGACGGGAGCGACGGCGGCTCCCTGCGGTTCGAGCGCCTCGGCGGGTAGTCCGGCGGCCGGAGCCGGCGCCGTCCGGCGGCAACGGGCGCGCCGCCCCGGCGGCGCTCCCCCGCCGGTACCGGGAGCGCCGCGCCGCCCGGTGCTCAACCCGCCGCTCGCAGCGCGTCGGCGAGGATCACCGCGCCCTCCTCCGCCTCCGGGATGGAGAGCGAGAGGGGCGGGGCGATACGCAGCACGCTGGTGTTGTGGCCGCCGCCCTTGCCGATGAGCAGGCCGCCCTCGCGGGCCGCCTCCAGCACGGCCGAGGCCGCTTCGGGGTCCGCCTCGTCCGTGCCGGGCTTCACCAGCTCGATGCCGATCATCAGCCCCCGGCCACGCACCTCCCGGACGCGGTCGGAACCGGCCGTGATCGCCCGCAGCCGCTCGATGAGCAGGCCGCCGACCCGGCGGGCGTTGCCCTGGAGGTCGTGTTCGAGCAGGTACCCGAGGTTGGCGAGACCGGCGGCCATGGTGACCGGCGAACCGCCGAACGTCGAGATGGAGTTGGCGTCCAGGCAGTTCATGACCTCGGCGCGGGCGATGACACCGCCGATCGACATGCCGTTGCCGATGCCCTTGGCGAAGGTGACGATGTCCGGCGGCCCGTTCTCCGCGTGCGCCTGCCAGCCCCAGAAGTGTTCACCGGTGCGGCCCCAGCCGGTCTGTACCTCGTCGGAGATCCACAGGATGCCGTGCCGGTCGAGGACTTCACGGAAGGCGGCGTACAGACCGTCGGGCGGCGAGGTGAACCCGCCCACGCCCTGGATGGGTTCGGCGATCAGCGCGGCCGCGTCCCGGGTGTGCCCGAGCAGGTCCTCCAGGTCCGCCACGCAGGCCGCGATGAACTCCCCGTCGCTCAGGTGCGCGTACGGTCCACGGCCGCGGACGCCGCCGTGCACGTACAGCGTCTGGAGCGGGGACAGCGCGGTGGGCGACCAGGCGTGGTTGCCGGTGATGGAGACGGCGGAGAAGGACCGGCCGTGGTAGCTGTTGCGCATCGCGAGGATCTGGTTCGACCTGCGGTACGCGGTGGCCAGCAGCAGCGCCGTGTCATTGGCCTCGGTGCCCGAAGTGGTGAAGAAGACCCGGGCGTCCGGGATGCCGGAGAGGCTGACCACACGCTCGGCGAGTTCGACCATGGGCCGGTTCAGGTAGAGCGTGGAGGAGTGGATGATCCGCTCCGCCTGCTCGGTGACCGCCTTGGTGACCTCGGGCAGCGCGTGGGCGGTCATGGTGGTGAGGATGCCGCCGAAGAAGTCGAGGTAGCGGTTGCCGTCCGCGTCCCAGACGTGGCGGCCCTCGCCATGGGTGATCTCCAGCGGATGCCGGTAGTAGAGGGCCAGCCAGTCCGGGCTGACGGCGAGATGGCGGTTGTGCAGACTGCTCACGGCTCCACCAGTCCCTCGTACGCGTCGGGACGGCGGTCCCGGTAGAAGGCCCACTGCTGACGGACCTCCTCGATCAGCCCGAAGTCGAGGTCGCGGACGAGGAGTTCCTCCTCCTTGTCGCCGGCCACGTCACCGACGAACTGACCGCGCGGGTCGACGAAGTAGCTGGTGCCGTAGAAGTCGTTGTCGCCGTACTCCTCCTCGCCGACGCGGTTGATCGCGGCGATGAAGTATTCGTTGGCGACGGCGGACGCCGGCTGCTCCAGCTGCCAGAGGTGGGCGGAGAGACCGCGCGAGGTCGCGGACGGGTTGTACACCAGCTGGGCCCCGTTGAGCCCGAGTTGGCGCCAGCCCTCGGGGAAGTGCCGGTCATAGCAGATGTATACGCCGACCTTGCCCACCGCCGTGTCGAAGACCGGCCAGCCGACGTTGCCGGGCTTGAAGTAGTACTTCTCCCAGAACCCCTTGACCTGCGGGATGTGGTGCTTGCGGTACTTGCCGAGATACGAGCCGTCGGCGTCGATCACCGCTGCGGTGTTGTAGTAGAAGCCGGACTGCTCGATCTCGAAGACCGGGACGACGATCACCATGCCGGTCTCCCGGGCCAGCTCCCGCATCCGTTGCACGGTCGGGCCCTCGGGCACAGCCTCTGCCCAGCGGTAGTGCTCGGGTTCCTGTACCTGGCAGAAGTAGGGGGCGTTGAACACCTCCTGGAATCCGATGATCTTCGCCCCCTGCCGGGCGGCCTCGCGGGCGTGTTCCTCGTGCTTGGCGATCATGGATTCGGTGTCGCCGGTCCAGGTCGCCTGGACGAGTGCGGCGCGTACGACTTGGGACATGAGCTGCTCCTTCGACGCGGCGTCAGAGAGCCTCTTGGCAGTTTCTACGCCCGTAGACACGTGCGTAGAGGAGAACGTAAGCCCCGTCACACAGCGGGGCAAGACCATCGCCGTGAACCAGCGGAGTCGATCTTGTTTCGCACCCGTGCGGTCCAGCCCGGGAGCGCGGGACGGACCGTTCCCGGCCGTGCGTACGAGCCCGGCGCGCACCGGGACGCCAGGACACGCCGGACGGACCTCATCCGATCCCCGCTCCTCTCCGCCGGTCCCCGCGCCCCTCAGCCGATGCCCGCGACCCTCAGTGCGTGCACCACGTCCCGCTCCCTCGCCCCGGACACCTCCCGGGCGGCCGCGAGCAGTTGCGGTACGAGGCGGCCCGGATCGCTCTCGGCGACCCTGGCCGCGTCCTGCGGTGTCCGGACCCGGACGAAGGCGCCGAGCAGCGCCCGTGCCTGCGGGCCACGGCCGGCCCGCTCCAGTGCGGCCACGGCGTCGGCGATCTCGGCGGCGGGCCGGGCCACGCCTTGGCGCAGCAGCCGGTCGCAGTCCTCCGGCCGTCCCGCCCCGGACAGTGCGGCGGCCGCCGCGGCGAGTGCGGCCGGCGGCAGCGAGGAGATCTCCCACAGCAGGGTCGCCCAGTCCGCGTCGAGCCCCGCCAGCCGCAGCTGCGCCGCGAGCACCGGCAACCGGTCCGCAGGCCGCGCCGCCGCCTCGCAGAGCACCCCGTGCGCCTCGCCGCTGCGGCCCTCCGCCCGCAGCCGGAGCAGCGCCGCGACGGTGTCCCGGGCGGCCTCCAGCGCCTCGGCATCCACCGGGACCTCGGCGGGGCCCCGGTCCGCGCCCGGCGACGCGCCGCCGAACCGGGCGCCGCGCGGCACGGCGACCGCGACCGGCGGCACGGGCAGGACGGGCGCCACGGACGCGGGGCTCTCGTCGTCCACGTCCAGCCCGGCGAACCGGGCACCGCGCGGCCTCCTGCGCACGGGCGGTGCGGGGGCGGAAGCGGATGCGGCGGGAGCGGGGGCGGGTGCCGCTGAGGTCTCCGGTGGCGGCGGGGCGTGCGGTGGCGGCGGGGATTCCGGGGCGGCGTCGCGCACCGCCGCGAGCCGCCGGCGCAGCTCCGCGCAGCGGGCCGAGGCGCGTTCGTGGTCGTCCCGGGCCCAGGCGGCCGTCTGGGCGTCGACCGCGTCCGCCGCATCGCGCTCATGGGCCGCGAGCAGCCGCTGGGCGGCGTGCGCCTGCTCCCGCAGCATCAGTTCCAGCCGCTCCACGAGCTGCTGCCGCCCGCCGGGGCGGCGGTCGTGACCGGCGGCCGAGGCGGCGTGGAGCCCGGCAGCGCGTACCGACTCCCGTTCGGCGAACGCGGCGCCGCGCGCCGGCACGAGATCCCGCAAAAGCGAGTCCACCACGTCCCAGGGCGGGATCTCAACACCCTCCAGGCAGGCCCGCATCCCCTCCGGATCGCGTTCGCAGAAGACGCCGTACCAGCCCTGGGCGGGATCGAGCAGCCGGGTCAGATACCGCAGGTAGCGCGCGAACTCGCTCAGGGACACCGCATGCTGATGCACTGTCATTTCCGCCCTCGGGCCGCCGTCGGCTGGAGCCTTCCAGTCCGCAGGCATTCGACCGCAGGCGTGTTACGGGACGGCTACGCGCTCTTTTCGGTACCGGTGCGAGCGCCGCACGACCCCGCCGGTGAGCGCCCCACGCGTACCCGTCGAGCAAGTACGCATGGAGCGAGTACGCATGGAGGGAGTGCCTGTCGAGCGAGCGCGCGCGGGCGGGGTTCAGAAGGTGATGGCGATCCCGGTGTGCGGCCGCTTGCCGAGGCGGAAGACCAGCGCCGGGTAGTCGAGCAGCCAGTACTTCCAGGTGTACTTGCGGCCGATGGCCTTGCGCACAGCGGCCATGTCCTTGACGTCGAGCAGCCGGCCGGTGCCCTCGGCGCTCGGGGCGCCTTCCGCGATGCGCCCGCGCACGTCACAGACGGTGACGAGGACGCGGGTGTCGTTGCGCAGCCGCTTGACCTTCCACGAATCGGCTTTGGTCCACACCAGCAGCTCGTCCCCGGCGGCGGCGGCCCACACCGGCGTGGCGACGGGGGTGCCGTCCTTCCGGTACGTGGTGAGGCTGACGTACTCACTTCGGGCGAACTCCTGGAGGCTCATGGCGCAACCTTACGCACCTCACGCCCCAGTTCCGCGCACGGCCGGGGCATCCCCAATCAGCCCCCGCCCGCCGCCGGTTCGGCCAGAAGCCGTCCGGCCGGTCACGCGTACAGCCGCATGACGCGCGCCGCCGCGGGGCCTCCGCAGCCGGACGGCCCGACCGGCGCCGGCTCAGGGCGCGGTGGCTTCCCATGCGGCCTCGATCATCCGGAAGACCTCGTCGACCGTGGCCGCGGGATCGTCCGCCCGGCAGGCCAGCGCGTACGCGTCGATGGTGAACCGCGCGGTCGCCCGGCAGGCCGTCGCGCTCCGGGACAGGTGGGGGTCGGCGGCCAGCGCCGCGGCCAGCGCGCCCGCGTGACGCAGGCTCATCGCGTCCTCGTACTCCCGCAGGGCGGGTGACTCCTCGATCAGGCGCCGGACGGGCGCACTGCCCTGCGCCGTGCAGTGCCGCACCAGGGCCTCGACCTCGCGGCGCAGGGCCGGGACGAGCGGCCCGCGCGGCGGCCGGCCGGTCACCGCCCGCGTGAGGCGCTCCTCGAAGTCCTGGTCGCGCTCGAACACGAGCGCCTCCTTCGAGGCGAAGTGAGCGAAGACGGTGGTGACGGCCACATCGGCCTCGGCCGCGACGTCCCGGATGCCCACGGCGTCGTATCCGCGCTCCAGGAAGAGGCTCAGCGCGGTGTCGGCGATCTTCCGGCGGGTCGCGGCCTTCTTGCGTTCACGGCGTCCGGGCGGCTCGGTCATACCAGGACACTACCAGGTACGAATTCCTCACCACTATGAAATCCTAACGGTTAGGGTTATCTTCGACGGCATGAGAAAAATCAGCTTCGCCGAGTTCGGCGGTCCCGAGGTCCTGCAACTGGTGGAAGCCGAGGAGCCGCACGCGGGCCCCGGCCGGATACGCATCGCCGTACGGGCGGCGGGCGTCAACCCCGTCGACTGGCGGATCCGGGAGGGCCAGGTCCTGGGAGCCCACCCGGTCGAACTGCCCTCGGGGGTCGGGCTCGATGCCGCCGGGGTGGTGGACGAGATCGGCGAGGGCGTTGAAGGGGTCACCGTCGGCGACCGCGTGTTCGGCGAGGGCGCCGACACGTACGCCGATTTCGCCGTGCTGTCGGCCTGGGCCCGGATGCCGGAGCGACTGACCTTCGAGGAGGCGGCCGGGTACCCGTCGGTGGTGGAGACCGCGCTGCGCATCATCCGCGAAGCCGGCGTGCGCCCCGGCCAGACGCTGCTGGTCAGCGGGGCGTCCGGTGGCGTCGGGTCGGCGGTGCTGCAGATCGCCCGTGCGCGCGGCATCAAGGTGATCGGCACGGCCGGGGCCGCGAACCAGGACTACCTGCGGAGCATGGGCGCCCTCGCCACGACGTACGACGAGGGCTGGGTCGAACGGGTGCGGCACCTGGGCCGGGTCGACGCGGCCCTCGATCTGGCCGGCTCGGGAGTGATCCGCGAGCTCGTCGGGCTCACCGGGGACCCGCACAAGGTCGTCTCCATCGCCGACCTCGACGCCCCGCAACTGGGCGTCCGGTTCTCCGGCGTGGCCGGGAGCGTGCCGGACGCGCTCGCCGAGGCCGTCGACCTCATCTCCGGGGGCAGGCTCCACATCCCGGTCGAGAAGTCGTACCCGCTCACCGGGGCAGCGGCGGCGCACGCCGACAGCCGGGCCGGCCACACCCGGGGCCGCCGGGTCCTGATCGTCTGAGCCGCAGCCCGCCCGGCGTCGCGCCACGCCGAACGTTCTGCGCCGTACGCCGCTAGGCCTGTCTTCAAACTGCCGTCGTCGCCCGAAGGGCGGCCGGGCGGCGTCAGGTGCGTACTCTCGGCGTGCCGGCCCCAGGCCCCTGTACTGGACGTACCGGGGTCTGGGGCCGGTGCGGCGAGAGAGCGTGCATGGCGCCGCACGGCAGAAGGCAGCTTGAAGACAGGCCCCAGGGCCTGCCCGGCGGATCTACGTGGAGCAGCCCGCGGCGTCTGGTGCGCGCTCTCGGCGTGCACCCGAGTCGCCCTCGTACTGGATGTACTTGGGCGATTCGGGCGTGCGGCGAGAGTGCATGCCAGACGCCGCGGGCCCGCGAAGATCCGCCGGACAGGCCCTGGGCCATGTCCGCGAAGTCCCGTCGGACCAGGCGGGACTTTCCGGACACGGTCTAACCGGCCAGCGGGACGGCGAGCGGCTCCTCGGCGCAGCGCAGGAGCAGTTCATCCATCGAGATGCCTAGCGCCCCGGCCAGCGCCGCGACGGTGAAGAAGGCGGGGGTGGGGGCGCGACCGGTCTCGATCTTGCGCAGCGTCTCGGCCGAGATCCCGGCGCTGCCGGCGATGTCGACCATGCTGCGACGGCCGCGCGCCTCGCGGATCAGGCGGCCGAGCCGCTCGCCGCGCAGGTGCTCTTCGGGGGTCAGGGGCGTTCGTACCATGCCGTCATTCTAATACCGCTTGAACCGGTATAGTAATTGGCATGGTGCAACTCAAGACAGACACATCCATCGAAGCCATGCGCGAGGCCGGCCGGGTCGTGGCGCAGGTACTGACGGCCGCCCGGGAGGCGGCGGCGCCCGGCGTCACGCTGCGCGAGCTCGACGAGGTGGCCCGGGGCGTCCTGCGCGAGGCGGGCGCCGGATCCCCCTTCCTCAACTACCGGCCGGACTTCGCCCCGGTCCCGTTCCCCGGCGTGATCTGCACGTCCGTCAACGACGCGGTCGTGCACGGAATCCCCACGGACCTGCGGCTGCGCGACGGCGACCTGGTGAGCGTCGACGCGGGCGCGACGCTCGACGGCTGGGTCGGTGACTCGGCGATCAGCTTCACCGTCGGCCGCGCCCGGCCCGCGGACACCCGGCTGATCGAGACGGCGTTCGCGGCGCTGGACGCGGGCATCGCGGCGGCCGTCGTCGGCAACCGGATCGGTGACATCGCGCACGCGATCGGCCGGGTGTGCCGCACGGCCGGCTACGGCATCCTGGAGGGCTTCGGCGGCCACGGCGTGGGCCGGTCCATGCACGAGGACCCGGGCGTCCCCAACGAGGGACGACCGGGCCGCGGGATGCCGTTGCGGCACGGCATGGTGCTCGCCATCGAACCGATGCTGCTCGGCGGCGGCCTCGACACGTTCCACACCGACCGGGACGGCTGGACGCTGCGCACGTCCGACGGCAGCAGGGCCGCCCACGCCGAGCACACGGTGGCGATCACGGACGACGGCCCCAGAATCCTGACCGCACTGTGACAGGCTCAGTTGTTCTGCAGGAACTTCTTCGCCAGCGCGTCCCCGGCACTCACGGCGGCGTCGTGGCTCTCGATCGGTGACGCCTGCGAGTTCTTGAACAGGATGTACGTGACGCCGGACTCGGCGCCGCCGGTCTCCGGATCGGGGTCGATCCCGAGGGCCTTCGCCGTGGCGTACGAGGCCTCGCCGATGATCTTGGCGGGGCCGGTGTCACCGACGACGGCGTACTCCACCTTGCCGTTGTAGATGACGGCGACGACGCCACCGCCCTTGATGCCGGCGCTGCCGTAGTTCCAGATGGAGCTGCTGCTCGGCACGACGACGTACGGCAGCTTCTCGGCGTTGAGCGGCTGGTCGCCGGAGGTGTGGAACGCGGTGTCGTCCTGGAACCACGGGTCGGTGTCCTCGTTGCAGGCCGTGGTGACCTGTCCGTCGCAGTCGACGTCCATGTCGGCCTTCCAGAACACGGCGCCGTTCGCGCCGCAGACCGGCACCGTGGCCGAGGTCTCCTCGTCCGTACGGTACTTGCCGTTCGAGATCTGCGAACAGGACGAGACCTTGGCCAGCAGGTCGGCCGCGCTGACGGAGCCCTCCTTGATTCCGGAGGACGGCTTTTCGCCGGACGCGGCTCCCTCGGACGAGGCGGTGCCGGAGGGGCCGTCGTGGGACAGCCGGGTGGTGTGGGCCACGGGCGCCAGGTGCACCGTCGTCCGGGGGGTGCTCCGCGCCGCCGCGGCTGCGGCGGCGGGAGTGGGGGAGCCGCCGGGGGCGGCCGGTGTGAGCGATCCGGCCGCGAGGAGAGCGGCGCCGGAGGCTGCGGCGAGGGCAAGCGCTTGCATACGCATGGTGGGGGTGCCCTTCTATTAGGAAAGTTTCCTTACCGAGATGCCAAGATGCTCCCCCGGTCATGTCCTCGTCAAGACCCCCGAGGCCGGCCACCGCGGCTCCCCCCGCGGCGACCGGCCCCCTGCGCGACAGTTATTGACGGGTCGTCAGGACCGCCCGGCGGGCCTCACCACCATTGCCGAACCGCCGCCCCGGCGCACCGTCTCGGCGGCCGCGAGCCAGCGCCCGTCCGGCAGCCGCTGCACACCCGTCGCCGCTCCGATCTCCGGATTCGGCGTGAAGACGTGCCCCAGCGCTTCGAGGCGGGCCCGCACCGGGCTGTTCCACAGTCCCGGTTCCAGCTCCGTCTTCGCCGCGTTGCGCTGGCTGGCGCGGGGCGCCGCGATGGCGTCCACCAGCGGCAGCCCCCGGTCGACCTTGCCGATCAGCGACTGCAGCACGGTCGTGATGATCGTGGCGCCGCCCGGCGAACCCAGTGCCAGCACCGGCTGTCCGTGCTTGAGCACGATGGTCGGGGAGATCGACGACCTCGGCCGCTTGCCCGGACCCGGCAGGTTCGGGTCGTGGACGGCCGGGTCGGCGGGTGCGAACGAGAAGTCCGTCAGCTCGTTGTTGAGCAGGAACCCGCGCCCAGGGACCGTGATCCCGCTGCCGCCGGTCTGCTCGATCGTCAGCGTGTACGCGACGACGTTGCCCCACTTGTCGGCGGTCGTCAGGTGGGTGGTGTTCTCCCCCTCGTACGTGGTCGGCGCGGCCTTCCCACCGGTCGCGCAGTCGGCCGGACGGCGCGGGTCGCCCGGCGCGAGCGGGCTGGTCAGCACCGCGTCGTCCTTGATCAGGCACTCCCGCGAGTCGGCGAAGCGCTGGCTGAGCAGCTCCTTCGTCGGCACGTCCTCGAACTTCGGGTCACCGACCCAGCGCCCTCGGTCGGCGAACGCGATCCGGCTCGCCTCGATGAACCGGTGCAGGTACCGCGTCTCGCTCGCCCTCGACAGGTCGGTCGACTCCAGGATGTTCAGGGCCTCGCCCACCGTCGTACCACCGGAGGAGGACGGCGCCATGCCGTACACGTCGAGTCCCCGGTAACCGGTCTTCGTCGGCGCCTGCCGCAGCGCCCGGTAGGAGCGCAGGTCCTTGGTGGTCAGGTCGCCCGGCCGCACCACCCGGGAGGACTTGGGGTCGACGGGCGGGTTGCGTACCGTCCGCACGACGTCCTCGGCCAGCTCGCCCCGGTAGATCTCGTCGAGACCCTTGCGGCCGACCTCGTCGTAGGTGCGTGCCAGGTCGGGGTTCTTGAACACCGATCCGACGACCGGCAGTTGGCCGCCCGGCAGGAAGAGCTTCCGGGTCGCCGGGAAGTCCGCGAACCTGGCCTGATTGCCCTCGGTCTGGGACCGGAACGTGCTGTCCACGACGAACCCGTCCCGGGCGAGCCGCTCGGCCGGCTTCAGCACCTGCCGGAGCGATCTGCTGCCCCAGGTGTCGAGCGCGGTCTCCCAGGTGGCCGGGGTGCCGGGCGTGCCGACGCCGAGTCCGCTGGTGACGGCATCGGCGAAGGCGAGCGGCTTGCCGTTCTCCATGAAGAGCGAGGAGTCCGCGCTGTGCGGCGCGGTCTCACGCCCGTCGATGGTCTGCACGGTGCGGGTCCGCGCGTCGTAGTGGACGAAGTAGCCACCACCGCCGAGACCCGCCGAGTACGGCTCGGTCACCCCGAGCGCCGCCGCTGTCGCCACCGCCGCGTCCGCCGCATTGCCGCCCTTGCGGAGCACCTCGATACCGGCGGCGGTCGCGTCGGCGTCGACGCTGGAGACCGCTCCCCCGTATCCCACCGCCACCGGGGACTTGGCTGTCGGCGCTGCCGGTGGCGCGGACGAGGACGGGGCCGCCGCCCCGACCGACACCACAGCGGCGAGAACACCTAAGAACGACACATTCCGCGCGACGGAACGTCGCATGCGCACCTCCAGTGAAGGATCGTCCGCGCAGGGTAGCGCCGCCCCGGCCACCCCGTCAGGACCGCCTCGAACTTGAGGCCGAATGCCCGCTGACATGCCCGCCCCTGACTGACGACGTACGCAACATCGCGCTGGGCGTGATAGCCGCCGGCATCAGTGCCGCCCTCGGCCGGCTCGCACGCACCTACCTCTGGCGCCGCAGACTCCGCCGCAGGCAGGCGTTCTTCGGACTGCCCGGGAACTCGGAGTGCCTGCTCGTCGTCAACCGCGACGCGGGCGGCGACGGTGCCGTCCACCGGCACGATGAATTCGCCCTGCTGGAACTGGCCGCGCTGATCAAGGACTGCTCGGCGCACGCCCAGATCCTGTCGCACGACGTCGCCCAGCAGGGGTTCGGCGAACGGACCGAGTTCTGTGCCGGCGGGCCGGTCTCGAACCCTCGCGTTCCTCATCCCCCACAATCAACTCACCGACCAGCGGCTTCAGACTTACCTGGATCTCCACCGGCTCCGGCTGCCAGGCAGGCATCGCATTCACGGTCTGCAGCTTCGTCATGGCCTTGGCCCAGACACCTGACTTCAGCCAGCGGTGGGCTTGCGTCTGCGGGGTGTTCGAGCCAACGTCGTACCGCAGTGCCAGGTCCTCAAAGCGGTCGCCCGAGACTGCTTTCTCCAGCAGCGCCTCGACCATCGTGCGGCGGTCCACGGTGAACCGGGAGCCGCCCATGAGGGGCTTTACTCGCAGCCACGCCTCGTCGGGTCAGAACAGGAAAGTCCTGGCCCTCCTTGACGAACCATTCTCGAATCGCGCAGGCGACGCCCGTGCGTCGCGCGGAGCACCTGACAACTCTGGCGCGAAGGCCCATCATGTGCAGCGGCTCTGCCTTCTCTGCGAGCTTGATGTTCTGCAGTTTCTGCCGCGCCGCCTTCGCAAGGCGCTCCAGCTCCTGCAGACGCCGGCCCGCCTCGGCGGCCCTCTCTCTGCCGGGCTTCCGCCTCCAGGCGCCGTCTCACCGAGCCCACGCGTGCCTCTTCGTGAGGCTGTGTCGCCCGGGTAACGGCTTGTTGAGCCTCCTCCCGAGACAGGCCTCGACGGAGCGCTCTTTGGGCTACTGCGGAGGCAGTGACGTCGATCGGATCGTCAGTCTCTGCAATCTGCACGTCTAACGAGTCCGTGCAGGGATAGCGGTGAGACGTCGAAGGCGTCGGCGGGCACCGGTGCAGCCCTACTCCGGAGCTCGAGGGGCCTGACGGTGCGAGAGCCCTCCTCCTTCTGTGTCTGGCCGGTGCCGCTGCGACGCTGCCGTCGACCGCGAGGCGGTGAAGCCGACGCTCCGGCGCCTACGGAAGCGGGAACGCACGATCCTCAGTGCACAGTGCGAACTCGGTCGCCCCTCACATGCCTAAAGCGGGGTGCATGCCGCAGCCGCAGGAGAGCTAACCGGTGACGCTGCGGCAGCCCATCATTCCCCCTCGGAAAAACACCGGTCTTCGTGACGACGCGACCGTTCTCATGCTCGAACGGAAAACCCGCAGAGGTGAATACCGGTGGCACTCCCCCGGGGCGACGACCTGCCTGAATGAGAGCTACCAGTAATGCCGACGACCGCCCACGGCATGGCCTACAGCTCCGAGCACCCAGAGAACGGCCCCGATGGCCAGCAGAATGATCCCGATAGTCCAGAGGATTGAAATCCCGGCGATCAATCCTATGATGAGCAAAATGACGCCTAGAACGATCATGACGCCCTCCATTCAGCTCTCCAGCACATATTCATGCTAGTTGCCATGTGAGCCAAAAGCTCGTCAGGGACGGCCCGAGCTGCCCGGTCGAGGTGCGGAGGCCCGGCGTCGGGCCTCAACGCCACTAGGTCGTGTCTGACAAATGACCTCTGAGAAGCTTCGTTGTCCGAAGGGGGGGCATGGGGATTGAGCTGGAACTGCACTCGGGGCGACCGACGCGAAAGGGTGCGTCCCGGGACACACTGCTGCGGGGCTCTTACGAGCACGGTGAGGCGTTGGCGAGGGTGCTGAGCACCCTCGACCGGCATGGTTCGGGCAAGCTCGGCTGGGTGGATCCGTACGGCGACACACTGTTTAACGAACAGGAAGCTCAAGTCGCCCGCCAAGAAGTCGCCACCCTCACACGGGGGTGTGGTGACGACCACCAGAAAGCGGCCCTGGTCGACCTTGCCGAGCTTCTTGAAGCGTGTGCGGCGACGCCGGGCAGCTACTTGTGGTTCATGGGTGACTAGCCATACCTGATCATTGATCTTGTGGTTGGCCGGAGTGAATTGACGGATGCGGCGTGGAAGCAAATTGGCCCACTGCTGCCGCGCATTGATGGCCGTGGGCGACCGTGGCGGGATCACCGCCAGGTGATGAACGGCCTGCTCTAGCGGTTGCGGACCGGGGCACCCTGGCGTGACCTGCCCGAGCGTTATGGTCCCTGGCAGACCGTCTACGAACGCTTCGCCCGCTGGGAGAAAGACCGAACCTGGGCAAGACTGCTGGAGTACGTGCAGGTCGAAGACGATGCGTTGGGCACGGTGGAGTGGACCGTATCGGTGGACTCCACCATCAACCGTGCCCACCAGCACGCCGCTGGAGCTCGCAAAAAGGGGCACTGGCACAGGACGACCTGGAAGATCCGCCACATCCGACGCTTGGCCAAGCACTTGGCCGGTCCCGCGGCGGGCTGACCACCAAGGTCCACCTCGCAGCCGACGGCCGCGGCCTGCCTCTGGCCATCGTCGTCACCCCAGGCAACGTCAACGACTCAACGGTCTTCGACACGGTGCTGGATGCGGTGCGTGTGCCTCGCCTGTCCGCAGGCCGACCACGTCGCAGGCCCGAGACTGTCATCGCCGACAAGGCGTATTCGTCACGAGCCATCCGGACCGGCTTACGACGACGCGGCATCCGAGCGGTCATCCCTGAACGGTCCGATCAGATCGCTAACCGAAAGCGCCGAGGATCGGCCGGCGGGCGGCCGCCAGCCTTCGATCCAGAGCAGTACAAGGCCCGCAATGTGGTCGAACGCTGCTTCAGCAGGCTCAAGCAGTTCCGGGCCATTGCCACCCGCTTCGACAAGTTGGCTGCCCGCTACCTCGCCGGTCTCCGACTCGCCTCGCTCATCCTCTGGCTCCGCCAGCCGTGATCATTTGTCAGACACGCCCTAGCGGACCCGCGCTCCCAGCGCCGTGAGAGCCGAAACGCCACCTGCGCACGGCGGCGGCGAGGGCGGGGCGCCGGGAAGCCCACCGCTGGGGTCATACGGACACAACTCCTCGCCGAAGGAGCCGTGCGCCCCGCGATCGGCGTTGCCTGCCCTCCTCACCCGTCAGCCGGTCCATCAGGCAGTTCCTGCCGGCCGACATGGCGCCCGAACTGGAGGGGGAGATAACGACCGGCTTGCAGCGGCCTGCACCCGCCGGCCCAGTCGCTTCGGCGCGTCAGCTCTCCGCCCTTCCTAGCCCCCGCTGCCCTCAGGGGGGCATAAGACCGTGCCGGTATGGCCCCTCAACGAGTATCGCGAGCCCGTTCACGAGACGCCGCAGAAGGCACGCGTGGAGGTCCCCTTCCGTGATGACCACGGCCGGTGGTGGCTGACGGCGAGTTTGGCCCTGGCGTCATCACATCCGCTCAACCTGTCGAACCGCTGCTGGCACGTCTGTCCAGTTGGTGGGAGATCACGATATCGAGGGGCGGCACCGTCGAGGCGGGGCTGTATATCCGGTCAGCGAGGCATTGCAGGGCCCGTTCGGCGATCTGACGCTTGTCCGGGACCACCGTGGTCAGGGGTGGATTGGCGTACCGTCCATCCTCGATCCCGTCGAATCCCACCACGGCGATGTCCTGCGGAACGCGTACGCCTCGTGTGACGGCGGCATGCAGCGCCCCCAGGGCGAGTTCGTCACTGAACGCGAAGACGCCGTCAGGCCGCTGGCCCGCCTTTAGAAGCGCGGTCATCGCCTCCGCTCCGTCCTTGCGGTGCAGGGTTGTCACCGGCCGTTCCAGAGTGGGGTCCGGCTTCAGTCCGGCGCGATGCAGTGCCTGTCGGTAGCCCGCCAGCCGCTGCCGGGCGGTCTCGTTACGCAGATGGGGCTGCACGCCGATTGCCGCGATGCGCCTGCGCCCGCTCCGGAGCAGGTGCGTCGTGGCCTCATCAGCGGCGAGAACGCTGTCGACGGCGACACGGTCGGCGACTCCATGAGCCTCCTGCTCACCGAGCAGCACGACCGGCACCTCCCGGGAGCGGCCGGTCAGTTCCTCCGGGCCGAGTGACCATGGACTGATGATGAGGCCATCGACCAGGCGGTCGCCGGCCCCTTCCAGCAAGCGCCTTTCCGCCTCGCGGTCACCGAAGGTCTGATCGATGACAACGGTCCACGACCGTTGCTGAGCAGCTTCGACGATCAGACCGGCGAGCTCGCCGAAGTAGGGCGAGTGGAGCTCCGGGATGACCAGACCGATCAGCCCGGTACGGCCGGCACGCAGGTTGCGGGCAGCGACGTTCGGCCGATAGCCCAGTTCGTCCAGGGCGGCCTGCACCCGCGCCCGCGTCTCGTTGGCCACGGCCCCCGAACCGCTGACCACGTTTGAAACAGTACGCGTCGAGACCCCGGCGAGGGCGGCGACATCTTTCAGACGACTACTCACGGTTGGCATCTTCGCACGTGACGATCACGGACACCAGAACTTCGAGCCAACTATTGCAACGTCGCATTCCACGTTGCAGCATGAACGCAGTCATCGCAGCGCAAGGAGGCGCAACATGAGCGCGCAGGTCTTCTCGGGAATCGCCGTCAGCGAACTGGACGTCGACGTCTTGCCGGATGTGGAGGCCCTCTACAGGGACGGGATCACCGCACGTAAAGGTGCCTTCACGAAGGCGTGGGCGGATCGGCTCGGTGAAGACGTGCACGCGGCGTTCGAAGACGCACTGAGCCGCCCCGGTGGCGCCGTCGGCCGTGGCCCCAACCGGTTCTACGTCGAGATTCACCCCGAGCAGATCAGGGGCTTCGTGGACCTGGTGGAGCACCCCTGGGTACGGTCACTGTGCACCGCGACGCTGGGCCCGGACTACCGCATCGTGGAGCTCGGATTCGATGTCCCGCTGGAGGGGGCCGTCAACCAGCCGTGGCACCGCGACTTCCCCATCCCCGACGAAACGCGTCGCGAACGGCGGCTCACCTCCCTCGCGTTCAACGTGACCGTCGTCGACACAGCGGAGGACATGGGGCCGTTCGAGATCGCTCCGGGAACCCAGTGGGACGAGAGCCCGGAGTTCGAGCACGGCATGTTCCCGCCCAGGTCGCACTACGGCCGTTACCAGGGGCGAGCGGTCCGCAAGTTCCCTCAGCGCGGCGACATCTCCGCCCGGACCGCGCTGACGATCCACCGCGGGACCACCAATCGCTCCGCCAAGCCCCGCCCCGTCCTGATTCTGGGCATCGACGGGCCAGAGGCGAACAATGGGAACCGGCACGACACCGCTGTCACCCGCGCCTACTGGGACGCTCTGCCCGAGCGGGTACGCCGTCACCTCGACTGCCCCGTCGTGGACGAGCTGACGCCCTTGACGCAGAAGCACACCATCGAGGGTCTGGTCATGGGAGATGCCTGAGGCGACCGCAGCGACGCCGGAGGTCACTCACGTCGGCACCGGCCGTCAGCCCCCGCAGGTCTACGCGGTGGAGCCGTGAGCACGGTAGCCGGGCGCCGCCGAGGTCCTGGCGGGCCGGTCTACGGGTGTACCGCGCCCGAAGGCTGACATTCTTCCGACACCACCCCGGCCCGCCGACGAGCACACCCAAGCACCTTCGTCGACGAGGAGCGGGACCGGCTGACGGGGCTCGGCCGGCGTCGGGGCGGCCATGCCGGTTGATGAGCTGGTGGTGGCGCCCCGGATTGTGGCACGGGCTGGTTTCCCTCGACGGGCTCGGGCTGACGGTGCGGGAACACCCCATGGGTTCGGTGAGCAGGTAGTGGTGCACGGCTCCGGGTTCACCGGGGCCGCGGGGGTATGGGGGGGGCAGACAATGTCAACGAAGTGCTGGCAGGTGTCCCCCAGGCCATGGCGGCCGGGATCCGCACGGGTGCGGCGATCAACATGAACCTGCTGATGACCCACGCGGGCCGCGCGGCTGAGTCCATGCCACGGCCGCAGGCAGCAACGTGTTCGACGAGGCGGTGGAGACCGAACGGTGGAGACCGAGGTGTCCCGGCCGCTGCTGGGCCGTCGACGCGGAGTCTCGACGGCCGCGGTACACCCCGTCGGTCTCGACGCGGTCAGGTGGTGCGGGCCTTGAGGTGGGCCCGTTCTCCCTGCGTGCCGAAGAGGATCAGAAGTTCCACGGTTCGGTCGTCGTCAGGGCCGAGCCAGTGCGGCACGTGGGTGTCGAACTCGGCGGCCTCCCCGGGCTTGAGGATCACCCTCTCGTCGCCGAGCAGCAGGCGCAGCCGGCCGGCGAGGACATAGACCCATTCGAAACCCTCATGGGTGCTCAGGTGCGGCGCGACGTCAGGCCGGGGCGGGATGAGGAGCTTGTGTGCCTGGACGCCGCCAGGCCGGCTCAGCGGCACAAAGGTCATGCCGTCGCGGGTGACCGGCTTCAGGTGGATACGCGGGTCCCCGGTGCGGGGTGCGCCGACGAGCTCGTCCAGGGGCACGGCGTGGACCTCGGCCAGGGGAAGCAGCATTTCCAAGGTCGGTTTGCGGGTTCCGCCTTCGAGACGGGACAGCGTGCTCTCGTTGATCCCGGTCCGTGCGGCGAGCTCGGCCAGCGTCAGACCGCGTTGCAGTCGCAGCTGCCGCAGGCGGGGGCCGACGGCGGCCAGCAGGTCCTTCTTCGCGGTGCTCACACCCACCAGCATGCTGAAACAGCATGAAGTTTTGCAACGCCGGCAGCGCGGGGCGCAGGGTCGGACCAGCAGCCTGCAGCTGTATCCGGCGGACCGCCTGTGACGTGCTGCTTTCCGGGGAACCTGCTGAGAACTGGACTCTGATGACGATGCGAACCGATGCCGTGCACGGCGGCACGGACGTTCACGGCCCCCGGCGCCGGCTGGCGCCGACGATGATCTCGGTGACGACGCTGATGTTGGTACGCGACGCCCCCTCATCAACATCGCCTTTGCCGGCCACACCGGAGCCGTGGCGCAGGCAGTCCGGCTGAACGGATGCGTGCACGGCTACGGGCCGCCTTCCTCGCCGGCGCCGCCCTGTTCGTGCTCGCCCTCCTTGCCTCCGGCCTCCTCATCCGGAGCCGCCCGTCCCGTACCGCCACCTCCTGACCACCCGCACCGAAAGGCCCTCACATGAACACCACCGAATCCGCCGCCTTCTGGGAGAAGCACTACACCGGCATGGACGCGCAGTGGGGCACCAGGCCCAACACCGTCCTCACCACCCTGCTGGCCGACCTGGCCCCCACCCCGGGCACCGCCCTGGATCTGGGCTGCGGCCACGGCGGCGACGCTCTCTGGCTCGCCACCCAGGGCTGGGACGTCACACCCGCCGATGTCTCACAGACCGCCCTCGACCGCGTCGCCGCAGGCGCCGAGGCCACCGGCGTCACCAGCCGGATCCACCCCCAGCAGCACGACCTCTCCGAGACGTTCCCCGACGGCGCGTGGGACCTGGTCACCGCCACCTACTTCCACACCCCCGTCACCATCCCCCGCGAAGAGGTCCTGCGCCGAGCGGCACGAGCCGTAGCACCGGGTGGACTGCTGATCGTGATCGAACACGCCTCCACCGCCCCCTGGTCCTGGCAGGCCGGCCAGGCCATCCACTACCCCACCCCCGATGAGGTCATCGCCTCACTCCAGCTCGACAACACCTGGACGGTCGAACGAAACGCCGCCCCCTCGCGCACCGCCACCGGCCCCGAAGGCCAGACCGCATTCGTCACCGACAACATCATCGCCGTCCGACGAACCTGTTGATACAGATACGGAAGATCAGCCATCTTCCGGCTGCATGTCACCCTGACGGCCGCCGACGATGCAGCCAGAGCCGCTCCAACCCGCTCCGTCCGCGTCTAGCTCAGGCGCTTCCGGCCCGCGCAGCCGAGCCGGCCGCCCCGGGCAGTAGAAGCCCGCTTCGCCACATCCAGACGACTGACGGTTCAGTCTTCTGCCTGGCTCTCCGTCCTTCGGCACGGTCGCCGAGGGCGTTCGACGCCCACTCGGCAGCCAACCGTCGGCCGCGATTCCGTCGCCTCACGACTACCCGTGCAGCGGGCACCGAGCAGCCTGAAGAGCCCGGCCCGCAGGTAGTAGAGGTTGGTGACCAGGTTGATCAGAACGAGGGCAACCGGCCACAACAGGCCCCCGAGCCACAGCACCTGATCGACCGGAAGCGCGTAGGCCATGACCCCGCGGGTCACGGCGTCGGCGAGGAGCGCCCCGCCCCAGATCGGACTTGGAGGCGCGCCAGATACGGCGAAAGGCCGGCTCGTCGGCCCACAGGGTGCCCCAGGACGCCACGGCGAACACACGCCGGCCCTCCATCAGCGGACGTGCCGTGGAGAACGTGATCACACCCGCGGAGTAACGCGAGGAGCCGCCCCGACGCGGTGCCGGTGTTTCCCGACTGGACCGGGGGTGCCACCGGACTTGCCTCGCTGTCCTGCCCGCGGGCCATCCAAATTGCTCAGCCGGGCCAACTATCGCGCTCAGGGGCCAACTACAGCGCTCAGTCACAACTGCTGCGACTGAGCGCGATAGTTGGCCCCGACAGACACCGGCGATGCACGGAACGCCGGCAGGTGCGCGCATGTCATGGTCGACGGTCAGCCACTCGTCGTTCAGGCCCACGGACCCACGGGGCGTCGTACGGTTCGGCCTCTTCCGAGTGGAGCATGCGGCGGACGCAGCCACGAGAACGGGTTCTGGCTCAGGTTGTGTGATCCGTGCACTCTGAGTGACAGCGGAACTCGTTGAGTGGCTTGGGAAGTTGCCTCAAAACGAGCAGTGGCAGGAGTGACTGGGCCGACAGTTCGGGGCTGTGAAAGAGATCTTACTCCGGCTGGAGGAGTTGCTGTTCCCCTCGATCGCGGACGTCGCGGTGCTGTCGGTGAACGTGGACATCGCGGTAGTGCGGGTTAATGCGCGCTGCACTGCTGCGGGCGCCTGACGTCCGGGGTGCGGAACTTGGTCCGACCAGATTCACGGCTCCTACCTGCGGTTTCCCGCTGATGTTCCGAGCGCGGGACGATGCGTGGTACTCCGTTTGCGAGTCCGCCGGTTCACCTGCCGGAACGCCGAGTGCCCGCGCCGCACGTTCGTCGAGCAGATACCCGGCCTGACCCGAAGGCACAGTCAGCGGACCGAGCGGCAGCGCTCGACCCTGGCCGCGATCGGGCTCGCCCTCGCCGGTCGGGCAGGCGCCCGCCTGGCCGACATCGTCGGCGTTCCGGTCAGCCGCAGCACGGTCCTGCGGCTGGTCGACGCACTTCCCGAGCCGGAGGCACCCGTTCCACGGGTGGTCGGTGTCGACGAATACGCCACGCGCAAGGCCCGCCACTACGGCACCGTCCTCGTGAACGTCGAAACCCGCCGGCCGATCGGCCCGACCGGGAATCATCTAGTCTGGCCGCGTGGCTGGCCCAGCGCCCGGGAATCGAGGTCGTGTGCCGGGACCGAGCACCGTTCTTCGCCGAGGGAGCCACCGTCGGTGCCCCGCAAGCCGTGCAGGTCGCGGACCGGTGGCACCTCTGGCACAACCCCAGCGAGGCCGCCGAGCGGAGCATCGCTCAGCACCGCCAATGTCTGCGCGTCCTGGTCCCCGAGATGCCTGAACCACCCAAGACTGAGCCTGGCCCCGCGGAGAAGCCGTCCGGCTCGCCATGGCCGACCGGCCACCGATTCGCCGACCGAACCCGGACCGTGCACGCCACCGTCCATGCTCTGGTGAAGGCAGGGCATAGCCGTCGCGCGATCCAACGGCAGTGACGAGCCGAACCGTCAAACGGTACGCGGACGCCGCCAGGCCGGAAGACCTCTTCACTGGTCAGTGGCAGACCCGGACCTCGGTCCTTGACGAGTACAAGCTCTACCTCGACGACCGCTGGAACGGGGGGCGGCACCAACGCCTGGAAGCTGTGGGAAGAGATCGTTCCGCTAGGCTACAAGGGCAGCTACCAGCGAGTTCGCGCCTACATACGTCAGAAGCGCACGTCGCCACGGCCCGTGACAGCCCGGCCGCCTTCGCCCCGGAGTGTTGCCGGTTGGGCCCTCCGAAGTCCGGAAACCCTTTCCGCGACCGAGCAACTCAACCTGAAGAGCGTCCGGGCCAACTGCCTCGAAATCGACGCACTTACCAGGCACGTCCGGTCCTTCGCGACCATGCTCACCGAACGCCAGGGGGAGCGCCTGCTGGACTGGCTCGACGCCGTCAGACAGGACGACCTCCCCAGCCTCCACACGCTCGCCGCAGGCATCGACCGCGACCGTGAAGCCCGTCATCGCCGGCTCACCCTCCCCTGGAGTTCGGGTGTCGTTGAAGGACATGTCAACCGGATCAAAATGCTCAAGCGCCAGATGTTCGGGCGCGCAGGCTTCGCCCTCCTCCGCAAGCGCGTCCTGCCGGCAGGCTGAGAGCTTCCCTGACCGGCCATCGGCAGAGATCATGGTTGGTATGAAGAACCGGTCCGGGCAGAACGCAAGCGACGACAGCAGCGTTCCTCAGACCAAGTGGACCGAGGAGATCGACCTTCAGACCGTTGACGCTGCCGGCCTGGTGCATCACGTCACCATCTGCGTCAGCGGCCCCTCCACCGCTCTCATCGCGCTCATCGACGCTCACTCACGCACCGAGTTCAGCGGGACCGACTATCTTGACTGCCTTTCCCAGGCCCGCCGACAGCTCGAACTTGATGGCCGCCTCTTGTGCTGCCAGGGAGCCCGCCCCAACGTTCACCCGTCCGGACAGCTCCGACAATTCACCAACGGGCGGGAAGCGTATGTCCGCCATTCGGAACCCCGGAGCGAGGTCACTGCGACAGTTGACATCTTCGCCCCAGCAGCCACCGGAGACGTCGTAACTCTCGACGACCAGCGAGCAGCGATAATCAGCTCTTGGAACGCCCGGTACCCGGGAAAGCAAATCTGACGCCCTCGTAGTTTCAGTCACGCTGCGTAGATCCTTCACACAACTCGTGCCAGAACCCGAGAACGGACAGCACATGTTCACCACTCCGGGAGGCACAGCTGTCCAGCACTGTTCGATTGCTGCAGCACTCGCACTTCGACCTCCGCGGGCGCCGCGCCAACTATTGCCGCTCTTCCACGCCATGAAAGCGGTGTGGCGGGAGCTAGTAGGGCTTTGTTACGTCTCTGGGCAGGTGGTCGCCTTGGTGGTTTCCTGATGGTATGAGAGCGAATGAACTCGCTTCGTGTAGGGGGCGGTTGGAGGAGTTCGCTGGGGAGGTGTTCGCGCCTTTGGCGCGTGCTGACCAGCGGGTGAAGGGTGGGTTGTATCTGCGGGGTCTGTTGCTGGACGGGCGTCGGAAGTCGATGCAGCCGATGGCGGGGCGTCTGGGGGTGGACCATCAGCAGTTACAGCAGTTCATGACGTCGTCGACCTGGCCGGTGGACACCGTGCGCAACAGGTTGGCCCGCCGGGCGGTGGCGGTGGTTCGGCCGCAGGTATGGGTCGTGGACGACACCGGGTTCCCGAAGGACGGCACGTCCTCGCCCGGGGTGGCCAGGCAGTACTCCGGCACCCTGGGCAAGGTCGGGAACTGCCAAATAGGGGTCAGTGTCCACGCCGCGTCCGACACCGCGTCGTGCCCGCTGTCCTGGCGGCTGTTCCTGCCCGGCAGCTGGGACGGGAAGGAGGCCGCTGACCGTCGTGCCCGCTGCCGGATCCCCGAGGAAGAACATCACCGGCCGAAGTGGCAGCTCGCGCTGGACATGCTCGACGAACTGGCTACGGTCGGGCTGCGGCCCGCGGTGCTGGTCGCGGACACCGGCTACGGAGCGAACGCCGACTTCCGCCGCGGTCTGGAAGACCGGGGCCTGGCCTATGCACTGCAGGTCAAGGGCGAAATGACTGCCCATGCCGAGTCGGCCCCGCCGCACCAGCCGCCCTACAGTGGGCTCGGACCGCGTCCGCTGCCCCGCTACCGGACCCGACCGGTCAGCCTGCGCGAACATGTCCTGGCCGCCGGACGTGCCCGAGCGGTCACGGTCACCTGGCGCAAGGGCTCCAAAGCAGCCATGTCCGCCCGCTTCGTGTTCCTGCGCGTCCGCATCGCCGGCCGCCGCCCCCAACCCGCCCCGGACGGTGCCATCGCACTGCGGTGGCTGATCGCCCAGTGGCCAGAAGGGGAGAACGAGCCGGTCAAGTACTGGATCTCCAACCTGCCGGGCGACATCCCGGCCCGGGACCTTGTCCGGCTCGCGAAGCTACGGTGGCGCATCGAACACGACTACCGCGAGCTGAAGACGACGCTCGGCCTCGACCATTTCGAGGGCCGCTCGTTCACCGGCTGGCATCGCCACGTCACCCTCGTGACCGCCGCCTACCTCTTCCTGACCGAGCAGCGGTCCTGCCCAAAAGTCCCTGCCAGGGCCTGACTCTCTACCAAGCCCTGGCACTCCTTCAACACCTGCTGGCCACCTGGGCCGGCACCTGCCCCACCTGTCGCCAACCCACCCCATGGCAGCCCTACGACACCACCTAACAAAGCCCTACTAGGGCCTCTCGTTTGGATCATGCCGGGCTCGCGGTGTCCGGCACGCACATCTGCGGCGTTGTCGTCGGTCGCCAATGCTCCGCATTGACTCCCTCCTCCGCCTTGCAGCCGCACGCACCGGACACCGCTCCCTGATCCGGCCTGATCCAAACGAAAGACCCTAGGGCCCGTTGTATCAGTGCACTTGAGGAGCGGTGCCGCGCTAGGGACGGTGGCCGCAGGTGTTCGCACCCGTCCCGGGCGGTTTGGGCTTACGGCATACCGGCGTCCCGTACGGACAGTTGCGGGTACAAAAGGGCCGGGTCCTCGCCGAGCCGGGACTTCCACTGGGCCGTCCGCACGTCGGCCAGCACTTCGAGAGAACCGGCCTCGAGGCCGTCCAACGCCGCCTTGACGATCGCGTCGGGGGCCGATTTCTCATCCTCGATTCCGGCCATCATGTCGGTGTCGACGCTGGCCATGGCCAGTGCCGTGACCTGGGTTCCCTGACCAGCGAGTTCGTACCGGATGCCGTTGGTCAGCGCCCAGGTTGCGGCCTTGGACGCCCCGTAGCTGTTGGAGTGTTCGTACGCCATCCACGCCATGACCGACAACACGTTCAGCACGGCACCGCCGCCATTGGCGCCCAGGACCGGCGCGAAGGCACGCACCATGCGCAGGGTTCCGAAGAAGTTGGTCTCCATCTCCAGCCGGATGTCCTCCTCCGCGCCGTCAGTGAGCCGGGCGAAGGTCGACACCCCTGCGTTGTTGACGAGCAGTGTCGTGTCGCCTGCCTTGGCCACGGCTCGGGCAACGGACGCGTCATCGGTGACGTCCAGCATCAGCGGGACGACGCCGGGGATCGCCGGGACCGTCTCGGGCCGACGAGCGGCCGCATAGATCTTTCTGACTCCCCTGCTGCGCAACTCGGTGACGAAGTCATGCCCGATACCCCGGTTCGCGCCTGTGACCAGCGCAATCTCGTTTCGAATGTCCATGCCCGCTACGCTAAAACCTCACGCCAACGTGAGAGTCAAGTGCAGGGAGGGGAATGGGACGATGAAGATCGGAGAGCTCGCTCGGCGGGCCGGTGTGAGCGTGCGCGCGTTGCGCTACTACGAGGAACAAGGCTTGCTCAGCCCGGAACGTACACCGTCGGGACAGCGCCGCTACACCGAGGAGACCATCGAGGTGGTGCGCCTGTTCCAGCAGTTCTACGCGGCCGGCCTCAGCAGCCGTTCCATCGCGGCACTGCTGCCCTGCATGAACCATGGCCGCATCACCGTCGAACAGCGCCGCATGCTGCACACCGAACGCGGCCACCTCGCGGCCAGAGTCGAGGAAATGACCCACGCACTGAGCCGACTCGACCAGCTCATCACCGCTGCCGACCACCGCGACGGGCAGGCTCACACCACTCGTTGAGGACTGCAACCAGCACGGTCGCCTCGTGGCGGACGGCGAGCTCGTCGTACCGGGACGCGACCGCGCGGTGCCTCTTGAAGCGGGGGAACCTGGGCCCGCTACGCCTCCGGCAACCACACACGGTGACGCCCGGACCACCTCAGGAATACGCGGCACCTCAAACATGTGAGCCATCAGTCCCGAGACCGATCACTTGCGAAGCCGTGAGCGGTACTCGCCCGGGGCCGTGCCTCGGGCACGTCTGAAGGCACGGCTGAAAGCGTGCGGAGAGCCGTAGCCGACCGCGCCGGAGATCGACTCGACCGGCTCATCGGTATCGCGGAGCCGGACGGACGCCAGGTCGATACGCCACTGCGTCACGTACGCGCCCGGTGTCTGTCCGAGGGCGGACCGAAAATGCCTGGACAGCGTCGCCCGGGAGACGCTCGTCGCGGCGGCCAGGGTCTGAGTGGTCCAGGGGTGCCCCGGTTGGGCGTGGACACATGCCAGGGCGTCGCGCACGACCGGATCACGCATCGCTCCCAGCCATGAGCCGGACTGCTCCTGCGGGTGGCGGGCCAGCCAGGCGCGTACGAACTGGACGAGGAGAAGGTCGACGATGCTGTTGATGGCGGCGGTGGTGCCGATCTGCGGCTGTGCGAGCTCCGCAGCGAGAAGTTCCACGGCCCTTCCGAACTGCGCGTTCTGACGGGCTGTGACGTGCATCGGCCGGGCGAGGGAGGTAAGGACCGGTGTGCGTACCTCCGGGTCCTGCCCGTAGTGCAGGACGATCACTTCCGTCTGCGCCGGTGCCGAGCCCAGCCGCAGGGCTCGGCCGTCGCCAATAGACCGGGCCGCTGCGTCACGGTCGCAGGAACCCATCGTCACGCCGGCGCTGCCGGCTATCCCGTGCTCGGTGCCCGGTGACACCAGTACGGCGTCTCCGGCCTGCACCTGAAGAGGTTTGTCGCCTGGAACGTGGAGCCACATGGTGCCGCGGGACACCACGTGCAGTGCCGCTCCCGGAAAGGAGTCCAGCCACAGGCCCCAGGTTCCTCCGGCCTTCAGCATGACCCCGAGCGCCCCCCGGGCACCCGAAACACGCAAGACCTCCGCCAGCACATCCATGGGCCCATTCTCGTCCACCGCCGCGCACCGCCCACCGCCCACCGCCCACCGACGGCCGACGGCGCGTGTGTCCTCGTCACACCTTCAGGCCACGTCAAGCACGGCCTTTCCGAGCACCTTCCGCGCGAACAGCGCCTGGACGGCGTCGTGCACGTCCTGCCAGTCGCCTCGCAGTCCCACCGGTGCCGAGAGCCTCCCGGCGGCCATGAGGCCCAGCAGGTCTGTCAGCTCTCCGCCGGTCGGCGTCATGTCGCCGTAGGTGGCGATGCTGCGGGGTTCGCCGAAGCCGAACAACGCATCACTCGTCGGTTCGCCGGAGCGGCCCGCTGACGGGAAGGCGGTTTCCTGCCCCGAGGAGTAACCGACCAGGTGGATGGTGCCGCCTTCGGCGAGGGAACTCCACGCCTGGGCCACCAGCGGCCCGCCGACCGTGTCCAGGACGAGGTCGAACCGGTCCCCGGTCTCGGCCAGGTCGGTCAGGACCTTGTCGGCGCCGAGTTCACGGAGTCCGGCGGCCCGCTCCGGCGAACCGACGAGTGCCGTCACCCGGGCGCCCGCCAGCGCGGCCAACTGGACGGCGAAGTGCCCCACGCCCCCGCTGGCGCCGGTGACCAGAACGTTGCGCGCCAGTAGGGAACGCTTGCGCAGCACCCGGAGTGCGGTGACTCCGGCGATCCCCAGCGCCGCGGCGTCGGCCAGGTCCACGCCCTCGGGGACGGTGCCGAGCGAGGCGGGGCTGACCGCCGCCCGCTCCGCCCACGCGTGGGGAGCCATTCCCAGTGCGACGCGCGTGCCTTCGGGCGGCCCCGAGCCGTCGGATGCGGCGCGCACCACGACGCCGGACGCGTCGTGACCGTGCACAGCGCCTGCCGGCCACTGGTGCACGTAATTCAGCTCTCCGAAGTTGAGACCGATGTGCCGTATCTCCACCACCGCCTCGCCGGTGGACGGTACGGGCTCCTCGACATCGGCGAACCGGATGGGTCCGGCGTCACTGTGATCGACCACAAGGGCGCGCATAGGGGGTGTGTTTCCTTCTCTCGTGGATGGGCCTGCACACTCGGCGCGGCAACAGATCGAGTGTGCAAATGCCGTTCTGCCGCCTTCTTGGAACCCTACGCAGGACCGGGACAGCCACCAGAGCAGTGAGAATCAATCAGTTGACGATCTGTGTCAGTGCGACTCGCGGCGCGTCGCCCCGCACCCGTCCGGTGGATGGCGCTGTGACGGGTACAGACATGCCCGGCAAGGTGACGATCTTGAGGCGTCAGCGCTTCCGTCGGGCGGGGTCGCGCCGGGCGACCGCCTCCAAGCCCACCTGCGGGGGGCGTCCCGCCACAGCGCGGCAGGACCTCCACGGTCCGCCAACTCGTCCTCCAGCCCCGGCTCCCGTCATCGCGAAGGTGCTCGGTTATCACGACAGGACAGTCACCCGCCTAGTCACTGAAGCGGGAGGAGCCTGGGGCCGATACGTGTCCGGCGACCACACACGGTGACCCCAGGCACAGCCCCCGCGAGGAATAGGCGACACCTCACCATGCGAGCCCACCAGTCCCGAGGCCGGAGTCGCCGAGCGTTCCTGCGGCCCGCCGCACCGTCGCCCTCGCGCCGGCCTCGGTGCACCGTGATGGGGGTGCCGAAGACGTCGTCGAGAACCTTCACCGGCAACGGAGTCGAGTCCAGCACCACCACCCGTCCCGGCCGGGAAGCGACCACAGCCCCCGGCAGGCGCCGGTACGGCGGCGGCCGAGCGGACGTACCGCTGGCGGGCCTCACCCGGCCCGAACCACTGCCGCCGTACCCGCGCCAACTTCGTCCGGTGCGGCACCCGCACCACACGGCCCGGGAACACCTCCCGCACATACTGATGGACCAACCGCTCCCGCGACGCCATGCTGATCCGCGACCGGCGCAGACATTGCTTGTGCAGCGCCCGGATCGCCTCCTCCACCTCGGCTGTCACCGAGGGAGCACCACCGGCCCGGCCAGTCCACCGCCCATCGGCCAACCCGACCAGCCCGTAATCCCGATGCCGGGCGGCCATCCGCTTCAGCGTGCGTTCGCTCAACGATTCCAGTCCGAGTCGCGCAGCTTCGAGTTCCGACAGCCCGCCGGCCCCGCCGACTTTGGACCAGCGGCATTCGCCGACACCGGTCGTCACGGGACCGAACGCAGGCCGGGGCCCGCCCGGCCGGGCCCAGCAGCGGCTGCCGCTGCGAAATCCGCTCTCGACTCTGGCGTGTGCGCGTCGTCCGGGTTCGGCCGGCTGCCCGCCCAATCCGGCCTTGGATCGGGACGGCCAGCTGTACATCGCCACTGAATTCGGTGTCATCGTCGTGACGCCCAAGGGCGAGAACATTGGGACCACCAGGTGGTCCCCCGGTCCACACCGGAGTGCACGGCCGTGGTTACCGCCCCACGAACCGGCTGACACACTCCGCCCTCGCGCTCACGCCGACGCAGCGATCCGATCGCCAACCGAGGCGGCTTCGCGAAGGCGCTCTGTTCGACCTATAACGGTCAGAACCTGGCGGGCTCCGGGCAGGTGACGACGAGGTCGATGTTCTTGCCCGCACCCAAGCGGGCTTCCGTCCGGCTGCCGATGTCGGCGAAAGAGACCCTTCCCAGGTCGACCGGGATGTTGTCGGCTGAACCGCCTCCCGATGCCACATCACAGGAGGCGTTGGCGAGTGCTCCGGTGAAGTTCAGTGTGCCGCCGTCTGCCGCTTCAGCAGAGGGCGTTACGACCAGCGCAGCAGCTGCGGCAAGAAGCACCGGTGCCAGGATATTTGTGATCATGGACTGATCAACGACCCTCATCACCAGGCGTCACTCACGCCCTCGACCAAACCGTCCGGATAGACCGATCCCGCTCGCTCTGACCCATGCCAGCACGGGGGCGGAAACGGTCGTTTACCCCCGCCGGGCCAACGGGCAGAGATGGCGCAACCGGGGCATGTCGGCTTGCCGATCCGATCAGTCCACTCCGCGGTTTCGCCTCCCCGTCGCGCCCTTTCCGCGGTGGAGTCAGTTCACGCCGGTCAGGCGGCGAGGAGAAGACCAGTTCACCCTTGGAGGTCAACCTATGCAGCACCAAACTGAACTCCCTGCGTGGTTCCTACTCGACCGCCTACTCCTCGGAGCGGGGCGCAGCCGAGCGATGTCGGAGCAGGGTGGTTCCGCCGTCGCACCGGGCACCGTCCTGTCGGGGTGTGAGGTGCTCGACACCGGCTCACGTCTCGGCCGGCAGATGGATCGAGGCGAGTTTGGCCGGGTCGACGACGATGTGGATGCCGGTGATCCGGCCTTCGGTGACGGTGAAGGCGATGAGGGAGAGAGGGGTTCCGTCAGGGCGCCAGGACATGTGGCCGGGGACGCCATTGACCAGCACAGGCCGATTTCGGGCAACCTCGCCAGAGAACATGCGGGCCCCAGAGGCAACCTTGGTGGCGCCGAGGGTGACGACCACCCCGTCGGAAGTGTCGACGGTCAGCTCCACGTTCGGGTCGAGTACGCGCAAAAGCGCTTCGAAGTCGCCACTGCTGGCGGCGGCACCGAATGCCTGGACGACCTCTCGGTGCTCGCGGCCGGAGCCCGCCGGCCGGTCCGTGGAGTGGACCTTGCGGCGGGCACGGCTTGCGACCATCTTGGTGGCAGCGGTGGACTTGCCCAGGATCCGGCCGATCTCCTGGAACGGGACGGCGAACATGTCGTGCAGAACGAACGCCAGGCGCTCGCTCGGGGTGAGCGAGTCGAGCACGACGAGCAGAGCGAAGCCGACCGAGTCGGCCAGCGCCGCCTGCTCGTCCGGCGCGGGGTCATCGTCGGGTAGCACCACGAGGTTCGCGAACTCCTGCTCGTAGGCAACTTCGGGGTGGGATCGGCGGGATCTCAGGAGGTCCAGACTGATACGGCCGACCACCGTGGTCAGCCAGCCCGCCAGGTTGCCGATGGTCGCCGCGTCCTGACGGACGAGGCGCATCCAGGCTTCCTGGACCACGTCCTCCGCGTCGGCGTGCGACCCCAGCACGCGGTACGCGACGGCGCGCAGCCGATCACGCTGGGCTTCGAACGCCTCGGTCACAAGGCCGGACGGGTGGGCGGTCACGGCTTCGGCTGCTGCCGGAGCGAGACCCGGTTGCCGTCCGGGTCCACCGCCTCGATGCGGACCCCGAACGGATAGTCCTCGGGCTCGGACTCTTCGAAGACGACGCCGCGCTGACGCATGATCTCAAAATCCCTTCGCAGATCGTCGGACTCGAGGATCAACGGACCGGGCGCGCCCGCTTCCCCCGGCTGCCCCGCAGCCGCCGCATGCGACCACAGGATGATCTGCACCGGGCTGTCGGGAACACCGACTGTGAGGAACCGCCGGTCGGGACCCGGGAAGTCGAGCCGCTTCTCCAGGCCCAATCCCTCGCTGTAGAACTCCAGTGCGCGGTCCTGATCGGTGACGTAGATCGTCACGTACATGATCTGGTTCAACATCCAGCTCTCGATTCACTCGTTGATGCGACCGTTCGTATGCGGTCGCCGCTCTCATGACGAGTGCCGACGGGAGAAGGTAACAAGCCCGATCGCACCTCACCGCTGATGCCTGAGAAGCACGGTGAGGGCTTCGACCAACTCTGTCGTCCTCTGGGCCGGCCAAAGTCCACGTGCCGCAGGAGGAGGACATCACAAGCGCACCTACAGGAATTCGCGACGTGCGAAGTCCGCCGCATAGCCGAGCCGTGTGTTGCCAGCGTCATGGGACCAGGCCACCACGCAGGTGACGGAGATGCCCAGGACGTCGCTCAACACCGACGCCGGGATCTGAGCCGCAAGGTCCAGCAGGGCCGTGTTGCGGCTGGCACGAGCCGCCGTACCGGGTGGGCCGGCCGCACTGTCCGCGCCCTCCCCGCGACTTCTTACCGCCCGCCCCGCGCCGCTGGCTGCCCTACGCTCCGCGGCAGCGCACCGCTGACCGCTCACAGAAAGGATTCGCCTCTGTCAGACCACTTCCGCTCCGGCGCCCATCCCGACCACGGCTTCGTGGCCGCCGCCACCGCGAACATCCCCGCGCACCTCGCCGACTGGTTCCTGGTCGTCAACTCGCAGGCGTACGGCCCCGATGTAGTGGAGCTGGTGGGCGATGTGACCAGGGCTGTCCAGGCGCCGGCACCCGCGCCGCGCACCTCGCACCGCGCGGGCTGAGCCGCTGAGGGGGCTCAGCCCCGCCGCAGCCGGCTCCGTACGGCCGCCAGCGCGGTGCTGACCTCGGTCAGCCGCAGCGGCCGGGCCAGCAGCGCGACGACCAGGAGGAGGACCGCCGTCCCGGTGCCCGCCGCGCCGAAGTCCGCGAGCCCGGACCCCGCCGTGTCCACGGCACGGGCCGCCGCGTACGCCAGCAGCCCCGCCGGCACGCAGGCCGCCACCAGCCTCGCGTGCGCCCGCACTCCGGGTGAGCGCGGCAGCGACGGCCGCCGCGCGCCGCTTCCGGAGAGCCTGCGGTGCAGCACGTACGCGGTGACGGCGAATCCGGCGAACAGCGCGACGGAGTACGCCCCGGCCATCCCGGTGACCGCCCAGCGCGCGGGCAGCAGCAGATAGGCGGCGACCGCGAGGCCGGCGTTGAGCGCCGCGATGACCAGGTTCAGGAGGAACGGGGTACGGGTGTCGCTCATCGCGTAGAACCCGCGGGAGAGCACGTACTGCCCGGAGTAGGCGATGAGCCCCGGCGCGAAGGCCGCCATCATGCCCGCCATCACGGTGATGTCGGCCGGGCCCGTCTGTCCGTAGCCGAACACCGCCCCCATCACCCACGGCGCGAGCGCGAGCAGCGCGGCGGCGGCCGGGACCACCACCGCGGCCGAGGTCCGCAGCGCGTACGAGACGTCCCGCCGCACCCCGGCCAGGTCGCCCCCGGCCGCCGCCCGGCTCATCCGGGGCATCAGGGCCGTGACGAGACTGACGGTCACGATGCCCTGCGGCACCACCCACAGCTGGAAGGCGTAGCTGTACGCGGTGTAGCCCGCGCCGCCCGCCACGTGCTGGTCCACGGCGTGCTGGCCGCTCGCGGTGGAGAGCCGGGTCACCACCCAGTAGGCGGCCTGGTTGGTCAGCACGAGCATGACGAGCCAGCCGGCCGCGCGCAGCGGCCGGGTGAGACCGCTGCCGCGCCAGTCGAACCTCGGCCGCCAGCGGAACTTCGCGGCGCGCAGGGCGGGTACGAGCGCCAGGGTCTGCGCGGCGATCCCGGCCGTGGTCCCCCAGCCGAGCAACCGGGCCTGCGTGGAGGTGAGGCTGCCGTCCGAGTCCGCCGCGGTCCAGAGGTAGAGCCCGAACACGGCGATGATCACGACGTTGTTGAGGACCGGGGTCCACATCATCGCCCCGAACCTGTTGCGGGCGTTGAGGACTTGACCCAGGAGGGTGAAGAGTCCGTAGAAGAGGATCTGGGGCAGGCAGTAGCGGGCCAGGGCGATGGTGAGTTCGGCCTGGTCACCGTCGTAGGTGGGCGCGTACAGGGAGATGATCAGCGGCGCGGCGACGACGGCGAGTGCGGTGAGGGCGAGGAGCCCGGCCGTGCAGAGGGTGAGGAGCCGGTCGGTGTAGGCGGCCCCGCCGTCGGTGTGTTCCTTGGCGACTCGGACGAGTTCGGGGACGAACACGGCGTTGAGGGCGCCGCCGATCAGCAGCATGTACAGGATGTTGGGCAGGGTGTTGGCGACCGTGTAGCCGTCGGCCCGCAGTCCGGTGCCGAGCGCGGCGACGACGACCGCCGAGCGTATGAACCCCGTGGCCCGCGAGACGACGGACCCGGCGGCCATGACGGCGCCGCTGCGCAGCACCGAACGGGAGGCCGGCTGCTCGTGCTCCTGGGTGGCGGCACGGGTGGTCGCGTCCGAGGCCGTCACCGGCGCGCCGGGCGGGCCCGGGACGTCCGGGGCCGGGTGTTGCCGAATGCTGCGCGCACCGATGTCTCCCACTCTCCGAGGCTCTCCACGACCTCTCCTCGGTGGCCGCCTGCGGGGCGAGGAGGGTGGTCGTCGGGACCGAAGGGGGGAGACTACCGGACGCGGGGAGCCCGGATCGGCTCCGGTGCGCTCGCTCGGGCTCGATCGGTCCGCGGTCCCGGCGGGGTGCCACGGGCGGACGCCGGGCCGGCCGTTCCCCGTGGGCCCGGAGTGGTTCTCCGGCTCCCACGGCGACCCGGCCGGTCACCGACGCGCCCCGATGGCCGACACCGTCGGCCCGTTGCGCACCGAGCACAGCCCGGCCGGCTCACAGCTGACCTTCCCCTCGCAGGCGCGGACCGTCGTGCGGTCCGTGCCGTGGCGCGAGAAGTGATCACCGGCTGCTGCCGGGCGGGCACCGCTCCCGGGTACCACCGCGAGGTGGTACCCGGCTACTGCGCTCCCGGCGGGAGCGTTCCTGGGCCGGCCGGTGCGACGTCCACCGCCTCCGTCTTCGGATTGCGCCGCTGTCGCTTGGCCACCCAGGTCGCGAACCAGGAGAGCAGCATGCACATCCCGATGTAGATCGGCGAGATCACCATCACCACGGGGATGAAGGGAAGATCGTAGTCGAGGTTGGAGGCGATGAGCTTCCCGGCGTGGAGGAATTCCTCGTAAGTGATCAGATAGCCCAGCGAGGTGTCCTTCAGTGCCACCACCAGCTGGCTGATGATGGTGGGCAGCATCGCGCGGATCGCCTGTGGGCCCAGGACGAAGGTGGTGACCTGCGTCTTGCGCATGCCCAGGGCGAACGCCGCCTCGTGCTGGCCGCGTTCCACCGAGTTGATGCCGGTGCGGAACACCTCGGCGAGCACCGAGCCGTTGTAGAGGGTCAGTCCGGCGACGAGCGCAGGCAGCGGCTGTACCTTCAGGGCGACGAAGACGAAGAAGATCATCACCAGCACGGGCATGGCGCGGAAGAACTCGACGAGGACCGTGGCCACCCACCGCACCGGCCGGTGGTCGGAGAGCCGCCCGACGGCCAGGACGGCCCCGAGGGCCAGGGAGAGCACCGCGGCGTACGCGAACGCCTTGAGGGTGTTGCCGAGGCCGCGCAGCAGCAGTTCCTGGATGCCCTTGTACTCGAAGGGTGTCCATTTGGCGCTGGTGAACTGGTCGGTGTCGAAGAGCAGGTAGATGACCCAGCCGACGAGGGCGAGGATCAGGACGGTCGAGACGACTCCGTAGACGAGGTGCCGTTTTCGGGTCAGTGGTCCGGGGATGTCGTAGAGGGCGGTGGCGGAGGGTGCGGAGTGGGTGGTCATCGGTCGACCCCCCAGCGCTTCTCCATCACGTTGAAGACCGCGCTGATGGACAGCGTGATGATCAGGTAGCCGACGGCGATCCAGACGAAGGTCCAGATGATGCTGTATCCCAGCTCGTTGAGGGTCTTGTAGGTGCCGAGCAGTTCGGTGACGCTGAACGCCCCGGCGATCGCGGAGTTCTTGGCCAGTGCGATGAGCGTCGAGCCGATCGGAGGGATCACCGACCGGAAGGCCTGCGGGAGCACCACGTTGCCGAGCGTCTGCCCGAACGTCATCCCGAGGCTGCGGGCGGCCTCGCCCTGGCCGGTGGGCACGGTGTTGATGCCGGAGCGCAGTACCTCGCAGATGAAGGCGGAGGTGTAGCAGCCGAGTGCGATGACCGCGAAGACCTTGAACGGCAGTACGAGGCCGAAGCGCGGCAGGCCGAGCAGTACGGCGAAGAAGAGCAGGGTCAGCGGGGTGTTTCGCAGCACGGTGACCCAGACCGTGCCCAGTACCCGGAACGAGCCGACGGGCGCCACCCGGCAGGAGGCCATCACGAAGCCGAGGACCATCGCCAGGACCGAGGCGTAGACGGTGAGTTCGAGGGTTCCGAGGAAGCCCTTGCCGTAGAGCGAGAAGTTCTCGGTGAGTACGTCCATGGTTCTGGTCGTCCTCTCAGGTCGCCGGGTAGCGGTCGATGGGCGGCGGCTTCGGCGCGGGCGCCCCGGAGAGACCGAGCGTGGCCTCGTAGGCCTTCTTCCAGTTGCCGTTCTTCTCGTTGGTCTCCAGCGCGTCGTTGAGTGCGGCCCGCAGGGCGTTGTCGCCGCGCGGGACGCCGATGCCGTACGGCTCCTCGGAGAACGGTTTGCCGACGACCTTCATCTCGTCGGGCGCCTTGGCGGCGAAGCCCAGCAGGATCGCGTCGTCGGTGGTGACGACGTCGACCTGGTAGGTCAGCAGGTTGTCGACGCAGATGGAGTAGGTGTCGTAGGAGACGAGATCGGCCTTGGGGTAGTCGGCGGCGATCCGCTGGTACGGGGTCGAGCCCGCAGCCGAGCAGACCGTCTTGCCGGCCAGGTCCTGCGGGCCGTGGATGTCGTTCTCGTCGGTGCGGACCAGCAGCCCCTGCCCGGCCATGTAGTAGGGCCCGGCGAACCCGACGAGCTTCTTGCGCATGTCGTTGATCGTGTAGGTGCCGACGTAGTAGTCGATCTGGCCGTTCTGCAGCGCCGTCTCGCGGTTGGCGGAGGCGATCGTCTTGAACCGGATCGTCTTCGGGTCGAAGCCGAGCGAGGCCGACATCATCCGGGCGATCTCGATGTCGAAGCCGGAGTAGACCCCGGTGGCGGGGTCCTTCTCGCCCAGGTAGGGCTGGTCCTCCTTGGCGCCCACCCGCAGGTATCCGCGCTTCTTCGCCTTGGTCCAGGTGCTGGAGTCCGGCAGCCGGAAGCCGGTGTCGACGCGGTACACGGGCAGCGCCTCGGCCTTCGGCCCCTTCACCGGGGGGCTGCCGTCCTTGCCGCAGCCGGCGGCGAGGACGGCCAGCAGGAGGGCGGCACAGGCGGCCAGTACTTTTCTCGTACGCAACGCGGGACCTCCCGTCAGTGCTTGAGGATCTTGGACAGGAAGTCCTTGGCGCGGTCGCTCTGCGGTGCGGTGAAGAACTCCTCCGGGACGCGGTCCTCGACGATGCGGCCGTCGGCCATGAAGACGACCCGGTTGGCGGCGGAGCGGGCGAAGCCCATCTCGTGCGTGACGACGACCATCGTCATGCCCTCCCGGGCGAGCTGCTGCATGACCTCCAGCACCTCGTTGATCATCTCCGGGTCGAGCGCCGAGGTGGGCTCGTCGAAGAGGAGCGCCTTGGGGTCCATGGCGAGGGCGCGGGCGATGGCCACGCGCTGCTGCTGGCCGCCGGAGAGCTGGGCCGGGAACTTGTCGGCCTGCGAGGCGAGTCCCACCCGCTCCAGGAGCTCCCGGGAGCGCCGGTCGGCCTCGTCCTTCTTCCGCTTGCGGACCTTGAGCTGGGCGAGCGAGACGTTCGCCAGTACGGTCTTGTGCGCGAACAGGTTGAACGACTGGAAGACCATGCCGACTTCGGCCCTCAGCTCCGCGAGACCCCTGCCCTCCTCGGGAAGCGGTCTGCCGTCGAGCGTGATGTGGCCCGACTCGATCGTTTCGAGCCGGTTGATCGTCCGGCAGAGCGTTGACTTGCCGGAGCCCGAGGGGCCGATGACCACCACCACCTCTCCGCGGCCGACGGTGAGATTGATGTCCTGCAGTACGTGCAACTTTCCGTAGAACTTATTGACGTCACGCAGCTCGATCAACGGATCGACGGCCATACGCTGCCCTACCCACTTGTCGCTTGGTCCAGGTCAGCGCAAACTATCCATCCCGGCAAGGGACTTCACACCCGACACGCGTAAATGGGGCATAAGGCTTTTTATCGCGCCGGACCGCGAAGTGGCCCGGCGACCCCCCGGTCCGGGCGGCCGCCGCCTCAGCCCTCGGCCGACTCCGAGTAGAGCTGGGACAGCTCGGGACTGCCGGACATCGCCCAGCCGAGACCGGCCTCGACCACATCGATCTCACGGCCGGACGCGAGCCGCACCACGGGCTGACCGCTCGGCCAGATGTGCCAGTGCGCGCCGGGAACGTTGCGGACCAGCACGGTGCCCAGGTAGAGGCCCGCGTCGTTGCCCAGCCAGGGCAGCTCCTCCGGATCGTCGCGCCAGCGCGGCGGAAGCTGGTCCAGCGCTGCCAACGAGGCAGGGCTGTCGTCCAGTTCGAGCCCGCGCTCCCCCGCCCGGACACGGAGGAGGTCACATTCGGCGAGCATCTGGGCCACGCCTTCCGGATCGGCGTCGACGGCGGCGGCGAGCCCCGCCTCCGGCCTACCGTCGTGACGCTTCCGCCAGTTGTCCAAGAAAGGGATGTTCATACCGCTCAGGGTCGCATCCCGGCACTCATCCGCACTACAGGACGCGCGGCCTGCCGTTCGAGCGCTGAACACCTGAAGTACGCCGCGAATTCGCCCGGCACACCCCGTCACTCCAGCGGACGCGGGTGGCTGCCGCTGCCCGTCCGCCCATTGAACCGGTAATGCGGTGGTGGCCGCCCGGCACCCGCTGATACCTTCGCCGTCATGCGCAGCCCCGAGTCCGACAGAACCTAGCCACCGGTCCCCGGTGGCTTCCGGACCGGCCGGACCCCGTCCGCCCGGTCGCCCACGGCTGCCGCCCCGGACCCATGCGGTTGCGGGTTGCCTTCTCGGTATACGCGCCGGGGTGAGGATCCCCCGGCGGTCCCGGCTCCACCGGTGCGCCGTCTCTCGCGGCCACCTTGGCGCCGGCCGTTCCGCCGCGTTGCCGCTCGCCGATGCGAGCGGGTGCGGCCCGCTTCCCCGACCGGTTCTGTCCATCAGCCGTCCATGGGGTTCCTTCATGCCATTTTCCGTATACGCGCTCGGGCTCGCCGTCTTCGCCCAGGGCACCTCCGAGTTCATGCTGTCCGGCCTGCTCTCGGGCATCTCCGCCGACCTGCACGTCTCCATCCCCGCCGCAGGGCTGCTGACCTCGGCGTTCGCCCTCGGACTCGTTATCGGCTCGCCGCTGATGGCGCTGCTGGGACGCAACTGGCCCCGGCGGCGTGCCCTGTTGTTCTTCCTCTGCGTCTTCGCGGCCGTCCATGTCATCGGCGCGGTCACCTCCAGCTACGGCCTGCTGCTCGCGACGCGCGTCGTCGGCGCGCTGGCGAACGCCGGCTTCTGGGCGGTCGCCCTGGTGACCGCGGTCGCCCTGGCCGGGCCCGGGGCGCGGGCCCGCGCCACCTCCGTGGTGGTCGGGGGCGTCACCGTCGCCTGCGTGGCGGGGGTACCCGCCGGGGCGTTGCTGGGCGGGCAGTGGGGGTGGCGGGCGGCGTTCTGGGCCGTGGCCCTCGTGTCGCTGCCGGCCATCGCCGTGATCGCGGCGGCGATTCCGGCGGGGCGGCCGCCGTCCGCCCTGCCGAGCGCCCGCTCCGAACTGCGCAGCCTGGCGGGGCGCGGGCTGCGGCTCACGCTGCTGACGAGCGCCCTGGTCCAGGGTGCGACCTTCTGCGCGTTCTCGTATCTGGAACCGCTCGCCACCCACGTCACCGGGTTCGGCTCCGCATGGGTGCCGGTACTGCTCGCCCTGTTCGGGACCGGCTCGTTCATCGGGGTCACCGTCTGCGGCCGGGTCATCGACTCCCGGCCGGCCGCGCTGACCGCCGCCGGGCTGGTGTCGCTCACCCTGGGCTGGGTCCTGCTCGCGTGCACGGCGGGGAGCCCTGTCGCGGTGACCGCGCTCGTTACGGTCCAGGGGATGCTGGCGTTCGGCACCGGCACCGCGCTGATCTCGCACGTGTTCCGGCTGGCGGACGGGGCGCCGAGTCTGGCGGGCTCGTTCGCCACCGCGGCCTTCAACGTGGGCGGCGCGCTCGGGCCCTGGCTCGGCGGGCTCGCGATCGGTGCGGGGTACGGGTTCCGGGCACCGCTGTGGGTGAGTGCGCTGCTGATGCTCCTGGCGCTCGGTGCCGCCGTGGCCGCGCATGCCTGCCGCCCGGCACCGTCCTCGTCACCGGCACTAGGATCCGACGCACACGCACAGACGCACGAGCAGGGGAGTTCGAGTGGCTGAGGACCGTGCCGGGGTTGTCGTCTACTGGCGCCCCGGCTGCCCGTACTGCATGAAGCTTCGCCTGCGGCTGCGGTTCACGAAGCTGGAGTACACCGAGGTCAACATCTGGCGCGACCCCGACGCCGCCGCGTTCGTCCGCTCGGTGGCGGACGGGAACGAGACCGTGCCGACGGTGACCGTGGGCGGGAAGGCCATGGTCAACCCGTCGAAGCGCCAGGTGATGGCGGCTGCGGCTCGGGCGCCCGGGTCGGGCGCCTGAGCACGGGCCGTGCTCAGAGGTCGAGGTCGACGACGACCGGGGCGTGGTCGGACGCGCCCTTGCCCTTGCGCTCCTCGCGGTCCACATAGCTGTCCGTAACGGCGGCGGTGAAGGGGGCGTTACCGTAGACGAGGTCGATCCGCATGCCCTTGTTCTTCGGGAAGCGCAGCTCGCGGTAGTCCCAGAAGGTGTACGGGCGGTCGTACTTCAGGGGGCGCGGCACGACGTCGGAGAGGCCCTCCTCGCGCAGCGCCGCGAGGGCGGCCCGCTCGGCGGGCGTGACGTGGGTGGCGCCCTCGAAGAGGGCCGGGTCCCAGACGTCCTCGTCGGTCGGGGCGACGTTGTAGTCACCGATGACCGCGAACGGCAGCGCCCCCGCCGCGTCCGCCGCGACCGCCTTGCGCAGCGCCTCGAACCAGCGCAGCTTGTACGCGTAGTGCTCGTGCTCAACCTCGCGGCCGTTGGGGACGTACACCGACCACAGGCGCAGCGGGCCGCAGGTCGCGCTGATCGCGCGGGGCTCCTGAACGCCGTCGTACTCGGGGCCGTCCGGCAGCCCCGTCACGACGTCGGACAGGCCGGCCCGGGAGACGATCGCCACCCCGTTCCACCGGCCGGTGGCGTTGACCGCGGACTCATAGCCGAGCTCGCGGAGCGCCTCGGCGGGGAACTGCTCGGCGGTGCACTTGGTCTCCTGGATGCACAGCACGTCGGTGCCGGTGCTCTCCAGCCAGGCGAGCAGCCGGGGCAGGCGGGCGGTGATCGAGTTGACGTTCCAGGTGGCGATGCGCATGTACGTAAACCTAGCGGCTCCCACTGACAGCCGCCGGAGCACCGCCCCTCACACGCCCGTGGAGTCCCCCGGCGCCAGCCGTCCGTGGTCGGTTCCGCCGAGGCCGCCGATCTGGCTGTCGTAGATCGGGCGGGCGAGATCGGTGAGCAGCGCGTCGTGGATGTCGATGGCGCGGCGCGGCGCGACCTCGCGTACGTAGTCGATGACCTCGGAGATCTTGTTCCACGGTGCCATCACGGGGAGCATCAGCGTGTCGACCGGCCGGTCGGGCACCGTGAGCGCGTCACCGGGGTGGAAGAGCGAGCCGTCCACCAGGAAACCGATGTTGGTGATCCGCGGGATGTCCGGGTGGATCACGGCGTGGAGTTCGCCGTGCACCTGCACGTCGAACCCGGCAGCCGTGAACGTGTCGCCGTGGCCGACGGTGTGGACGCGCCCCGGGAACGCCGCGCCCAGCTGATCGGCCACGCTGCGCAGGGTCCAGATCTCGGCACCCGGACTGGCCTCCAGGCCGGCCCGCAGCCGCTCCTCGTTGAAGTGGTCGGGGTGCTCGTGCGTGACCAGGATCGCCTCGGCGCCGACCGCGGCGTCCTGCTCCGAGAAACCGCCCGGGTCGATGACGAGTGTGCGCCCGCCCTTCTCCAGCCGGATGCAGGAGTGGGATTTCTTGGTCAGCGTGAGCGCGAACGGCTCGGGGTTCACAGCGTTCATGTGCCCCATCCTGCTATGCGGGCGGTGTCGTTTCGGCCTGAATCACCGACTGCGCGATCGTGAAGGCCGCGCTCGCCGCCGGAATGCCGCAGTAGACGGCCGTCTGCAGCAGGACCTCCCGGATCTCGGCCGGGGTGAGGCCGTTGCGCAGGGCCGCGCTGACGTGTGCGGCCAGGCTCTCCAGGTGACCGGAGGCGACCAGCGCGGTGAGCGTGACGGTACTGCGCATGCGCCGGTCCAGCCCCTCCCTGCTCCACACCTCGCCCCAGGCGTAGCGGGTGACGAGCTCCTGGAAGTCGTCGGTGAAGCCGTCGGAGGCGGCCGTGACGCCGTCCACGTGGGCGTCCCCCAGCACCTCGCGGCGGATCCGCATGCCCTGCGGGTACGGATCGGTGCGCCCCTGCGAGGGGTCCGCGGGCCGCGCGGTGGCCGCGGTGATCTCCGCGACGGGCAGTACGGGGGCGGAGAGCCGCGGGGCGTGGGTGAGCGCCGGAATGGCCGCCTGGGTGTCCTGCCAGGCGGCGGAGAAGTGGGTGAGCAGCAGGTCGGTGACGGCTCCGGGCTGCTCGACCGGGGCCAGGTGCGAGGCGCCGGGGACCAGGGCCAGCCGGGCGTCGGGTATGCCGGCGACCAGGGTGCGGGCGTCGCCGGGGCCGGTGACCTTGTCCTCGGCCCCGACCAGGACGAGTGTGGGGACGCCGATCCGGCCCAGTGCCCCACGGATGTCGAAGGCGGCGAGGGCCTCGCAGGCCGCTATGTAGCAGCCGGGGTCGGTGGTCCGGACCATCTGGACGGCCCACTCCACGATGGCGGGCTGCGCGGCGGCGAACCCTGAGGTGAACCAGCGCTCGGGGGCGGCGCGGGCCATCGGCTCCAGCCCGTTGGTGCGGACGATGACCCCGCGCTGCCGGAACTCGTCGGCGCTGCCGAATCTGGCCGATGAGGCAACCAGGGCCAGCGAAGCGACCCGGTTCGGGTGCCGCAGCGCCAGTTCGGCACCGATCGCGCCGCCGATGGAGCAGCCCGCGTATCCGAAGCGCTGGACGCCCACGCCGTCGAGGGTCGCGAGCAGCCGGTCGGCGAGTTCGCCCACGGCGGTGGCCGGGCGGGCGGGTGCGCCGCCGTGGCCCGGGAGGTCGAAGCGGAAGACTCTCCAGTGCTGGGTGAGCTCGGCTATCTGCCGGTCCCACATGTGCCAGGTGGTGCCCAGGGAAGGGCCGATCACCAGGACCGGAGCGTCTTCTGGCCCGTCAAAGCGGTATTGGAGGGTGTTCGGTAGTGTCTCGCTCACCCGCCCGACCCTCTCATCTGTCACGAGATGTCACACCGCCGGGGTGGACCCGGCCGAGGTGGACCGGCCGAGCTTGCTGCGCTCCGGCACCGGCAGGTCTGCTCGCAGTGGTCCGAGCGCGAGACGCTCGAGGCACGGGGCGTGGTTCACCGCCCAGGCGAGTACGACTCAGCGTCTCACCGGCCCGGTACGTTCCTGGCGGCCCCGGATCGCACCCCCACCGGGGGTCTCCGGGGCCGAGCCCGGCAGCGTCCCTGCCGGGCGCCAGGATTCCGCACCGCGCAAATAACTTGGTTCCTGTCACCGAATCGACGAGAACTCATGGAAGGCCGGGTCTAGAAGTAATGCTTGCGCCCGCCGACCTTGCGTCCGGTGGAGCCGAGGATCCACAGTACGGCGCCCACGACGACGAGAATTCCACCGACGGTAGTCAGCAGCGAAACGCCGACGAGCAGGCCGACTATGAGCAGAATCGCACCGAGAAGAATCATGTCATTTCCCATCATCAGTTTCTTGTGCCGCGTACGAGAATCCGCTGTGCAGCGGGCTCAGCGCAATCGGCCGGTTCATTCTGGCTGTCTTCGCATCGAAAGTAACTGGATTACTGTCTCGCCCTCCGTCTGCCCTGCGCCTGCGGGCTCACACATCCCTTTCCGATCCAAAGCCGAGTCGGGGTGAATCACGGTGCCGGGAAGCGGGCCCCGTCGCGGGGCCGACCGCCGGCCTGCCCCCCGTTTCGCAGCCCCCCGGCTACCCCGTCCCAGGGCGGTTGCAAACTTCGTAGATCGTGCGGGAGTGTTTCCGTACAGCAAACTTTCTCCGAGTTGATGAGGTGAGGGATTCGCGCAGCGGGTCCTCTGTGTATGGGTATTTCGACCCAAGGTGCAGTCGGCGTGGGCGGTCGGGCGAGCTCCCCGTGGAGTGCCGTCCCCTGGCCGGTGTTGATCGTGGACGCCGGGGGCGCCCTGGTGCTCGTGAACGACACAGCGGGGGCCCTCCTGCCCCGGGCCCGGCCGGGTGCCGTAATGGCGGATGCCGTTCCCGCCTGGTTGTGGCGTGCGCACGAGAGAGTCAGTGCACGGTCCCAGGAGTCCACCGAACGCGAGGTGTTCTCGGGCGCCGTGAGCGGGCGGACCTTCGAGGCGCATCCGACCGTTCACGCTGATGACACCGTGGCGTGGTGGCTGATCGATGACACGGACTGCCGCCTGGCGCGTGAAGCGCTGGCGATGGAGCGCGAGCGCACCGCGTTTCTGACGCATTCGTCGAACCTGTTGCTCTCGTCCCTCAACCTGGACCGGTGCATGGACGTCACCGCGCAGATGGCTGCCGAACACCTCGCCGACGCGGCCCTGGTCATCGTCCCCTCCCGGGTCCACCACCTGCCGATGGTGACCTGTCTGCGCGGTGGTAACTCCTCGATGTCGCACCCTCGGGTCGATCCGGCTGAAGTGCCGGGCCTGGCAGAGGCGTTGCAGGGGTTCCCGCCGGTGCCGTCCCGCTGGCTCGACCCTGCCGTCGCCCCTGCGTGGCTGGTGCCCGAGGGGTTCGGGCAGGTCGGTTCGATCGTGATCACGCCGCTGCCGGGGCACGGGGTGCCGGCGGGAGCGCTCGTGCTGCTGCGGCATTCGGAGAACCCGGCGTTCACCGAACGCGAGGAGGTGTTCGCCCGGCTGTTCGCCGCGCGGGCGGGGGCCGCCATGTCGGCCGCCCGCCTGTACGCGGAGCAGTCGGCGATCACGGAAGTCCTGATGCGTGAACTGCTCCCGCCCGCCCTCCAACAAGTGGCCGGGGTCGATTACGCCGGTGGGTACCGGCCTTCCGAGGACCACGAGCGGATCGGCGGCGACTTCTACGACGTACACCCTTCGGTGACCGAGGGTGAGGCTTCGCTGGTGGTGCTGGGGGACGTGTGCGGCAAGGGGCTGGAAGCCGCGGTGCTGACGGGCAAGATCCGCAACACCCTGCACGCCCTGCTGCCCATGGCCGGTGACCACCAGCGGATGCTCAGTCTGCTCAACACATCGCTCCTGAACTCCCACCACACCCGCTTCGCGACGCTGGTCCTGGCCTCGGCGATCCGTGAGGGGCACGAGGTGCGGCTGACGCTGACCAGTGCCGGGCACCTCGCACCGCTGATCCTGCGGACCGACGGCGAGGTGGAGGAAGCGGAGACGCTGGGCACTCTGGTCGGGGCGATCCCCGACGCCCGCTCCAGCAGCACGGCGCTCACGCTGGCGCCCGGGGAGACCTGCGTCCTCTACACGGACGGGATCACCGAGGCCCGCGGCGGGCCCCTCGGCGAGACACTGTTCGGTGAGGAGCGTCTGCGCCGCTCGCTGTCCGAGTGCACGGGCATGCCGGCGGAGGGGATCGTGGAGCGGATCCAGATGCTCGCCTCGGAGTGGGTCGGCAAGGGCCGCCACGACGACATGGCCATCGTGGTGATCTCCGCTCCCCGCTCCCACCACCTGAGTGCGGTGAACGGTCACACTCGGGGCAGGTACACCGCATGAGCCCTAACGCCTTCCACTCCGCACAGAACGGCCGAACACCCCGACGGTGGGTGGATGAGTTGTGGAAGGCCGTCACGGACGGGGACGAGCACGCCGCGACCGAGGTGGTGACGAGCGCCCTGGAAGAGGGCCTCGACGCGGAGAGCGTACTGCTCGACGTCATCGCCCGGGTGCAGGGCAGGGTGGGCGAGGAATGGGCCGCGAACCGCCTCAGCGTCGCCTCTGAACACACCGCCACCGCGATCAACGACCGCGCCGTGGCCGCACTGGCCCTGCACCCCGCCTCCCGCACCACCGCCGATCGGGGAAGGATCACGGTGGCCTGCGTCGACGGCGAGTGGCACGCCCTGCCGGCCCGCATTCTGGCCGAGGTACTGAAACTGAGGGGCTGGCACGTGGACTACCTCGGAGCACAGGTGCCCACTCCGCACCTGATCGCGCATCTGCACCGCACCAACTGCGACGCGGTCGCGCTCTCCAGCTCGATCGCCACCCGGCTGCCCACCGCTCACGCCGCGATCACCGCCTGCCAGGCCGTCGGCGTACCCGTGCTCGTCGGCGGTGCCGCCTTCGGGGCCGACGGCCGCTACGCCCGCCTGCTGGGCGCCGATGACTGGGCACCCGATGCCCGCGCCGCCGCCGAACGTCTCGCCCTCGGCCCGCTGCCCCGTCCACAGCCGCACCACCAGCCGATCGACGACCTGCCCCACCTGGCCGACCAGGAATTCACCCTGGTCGCCCGCAACAGCACGACCCTGGTCCGTGCGGCCTTCACCGGACTGGAGTCCCGCTTCCCCGCGATGCGCGCCTACAGCGACCAGCAGCGTGAACACACCGCGGCGGACCTCGTCCACATCGTGGAGTTCCTCGGTATCGCCCTCTACACCGGCGACGACGACCTCTTCGCGGACTTCCTCGCCTGGACCAGCGGCATCCTCGCCGCTCGCAACGTTCCGCCGCACAGCCTGCCGCCGGCCCTGCAGATCCTCGCCGACGAGTTGAGGGACTTCCCCCGCGCCACCCGGATCCTCCGGCTCGGCATCGAACGCCTCACCTCCGCCGCCCTCGTCCCTGCCGGGAACACCGCATGACTACGACGCCCCCCAGCCACCTGCGCCTGACGACCGTGGACTCCGAGACCACTGTCCGCATCGAAATCCAGGGCGACCTCGACTTCGACAACGCCGACCAGCTCCTGGCCACGGCCAACGGCAAGCTCGCCGACAACCCCCACCTGCTCGACCTCCACCTCCACTTCGCGGGACTCGGCACCACCGATTCCATGGGCCTCTCGATCCTGTTGATGATCCGCCGCCGCGCCACCGAGGCCGGCGTCCGCCTCCACCTGGACGAGCGCCCTTCGGCCCTGGACCGCATGCTGAGGATCACCGGCACGCTCGCCCACCTCACGGCCCTGCCCACCGGCGGTGCCGACGACTCCGCCGGCGCCGAAGAACAGCACCTCAGACGCGGACCGGGCGACGCGGGGCCGGACCACAGCGCCTGATGCCCGCGCCCCGGGGCATGGACAGGTCACCAGCTGAGCCGATGGGAATCACGTGCCGCAAGAACCCGCCGCGCAAGCACTCACCCGGGACGCCGCCCGCGCCGTCTCCCGTGTCATCGAACTCCTCGACATCCCGCTGGAACGCGTTCGCGGAACGACACATCCGGCTCCCCTGTCGACCTCACAACTTCACCTGCTCTGTCTCGTCGACCGCGACGACGGAATCCGCATGCGCGCCCTCGGTCAGCTCCTCGACACGGCGCCCTCCTCGGTCAGCCGCATGTGCGACCGCCTGCAGACCATGGGACTCCTCGAACGACGCCCATGCCCGCACAGCCGCCGCGAAGTGGTCCTGCGCCTGACCGGAGCGGGAAAGTCCCACCTCGAAGCGGTCCGCACCCAACGCGAAACCGCGCTGCTCCACGTCATCGGGGCCCTGCGGAGCACGGAACGCCGGGCACTGACCAAAGGACTGACGGCCTTGCACACGGCTCTCTGCGCAGCCGCCGACACGAAGGCCGAGGGCTGAACCCCGGCTGCTCCTGCCCGGACAGCGCGAACCGGGAATGGTGATTGCGCGCCAATACCGCCGCACACAAACAAATGGTTTCTATTATTCTCGTTCACCGCTGGTAGACCGCACAGCAGATTGTTCCGGACGCGCCCCGACGTGACTACGGCGCAGTGCGTACTGCACCGTCTCACTCTTCTCCCGTTCCTGGAGCTTCTCCCGTTCCTGGAGAAAAACCATGTGTGAGGGGAGCAGCACGGGGCACGCGATTTACACGGAACGCCGTCACTGCAATTCGGGTGACGCCGTACCGGCTCAACGGCCAATGCCCTTGAGTGAACCCGAGTCTCAATGAGGGAGCCGTTATATGAGTGACAACATCTGGGGCTACCAGCCGACCACCGGCCACACCGCGGGCACCGACCTGATCGGTTACAAGGTCGAGGCGACCGACGGAAGCGTCGGCAAGGTCGACAAGCACTCGGACGACGTCAACTCCGCGTACCTCGTGGTCGATACCGGTGTCTGGATCTTCGGCAAGCACGTACTGCTGCCCGCCGGCACGGTACGCACCATCGACACGGCCGAGCGGAAGATCCTCGTCGACCTCACCAAGGACCAGATCAAGCACTCGCCCGAGTTCGACAAGGACAAGCATGTGGGAGACGCGGGATACCACGAGCAGGTCGGCGGCTACTACCAGAGCCACCGCCGCTCCTGAGCGCACCGCACCACGTCATGAGGCGGGGCCGGCCAGACTCGTTCTGCGCCGGCCCCGCTTCTGTTCCCGTGAAGGACCTATCGCCTCCTGCGGGCAGCTTCCGGTACGGAACGCGGGAGGAGCGCCCGTGGGCGGAAGCGGACTGGAACGTCGGCTGATTGGTCTACGCCTTCTGGGGCACGAGGACGTTGGCAGCCCATACACCGAGAGGCACTTCTGTGTTGATTGCGCACCCCATGATCCTGCGGAGTCTCGTCGGTCGGTACGAGAAGCTCCAGCTTCTGAACTCTCAGGAGCGCACGCCGCCGACGGATCAGGAACTGCAGGACGTGTCCTACACGCTGTGCGTGACCACCGGCACGCGCACGGTGGAGGACGCGCTCGTGGCAGCGGAGCAACAGCTCGCCTCGCCGGCCGACGCGGAGGTCGCCTCCTCGGACGTACGGCTCACGGCCTGATGCCGGCAGGCATCGCAGTGCACCGGCTATGACCAGTTGGCCGAAGCACCTGGCAACGGCACCGCCGTGCCCCACTGCACGACGAAGCACGACGAAGCCTGCCCTGGTGCCGCCTTCACGTCCTCCTGGATCGCTCAGCAACGGCTGACGTCACACTCGTCGGCGGGACGAACGACGCGATCAGGCCGATCGCGTTGTTCGTCCCGCCGGCGTACACGTGGTGCGTGTCGGGGGCCATCGGCATCGTTCAGGTGCACCCCAAGCGGCACCACCGACACAGCGCCCCGTCATGCAACGCTGCGTGATTCGGGTTGGGGGTCTGGCCTGAGGTCGTGTCCTACATGGCAGTTCGTTGGTCCTACCAGCAAAAGGAGTGACTGCTGGTGGGGTGCGGCCGATGACGCTTTTCGTTTCCGAGTTACGGGCGGTCGGTGCTGGTTGGCATCGGCGGAGCTGGGCGGCTTTCAGCACGCCAGGTCGCTGCGGCACCGGCTGACACGATCAGTCCCATGCCGACGAGTACCGGTGCGGAGAGACTCTCGGCGAGTGCGAGGGCGCCGATGAGTGCGCCCATCACTGGGTCGAGGGAGAACAACGTCGCGACCACTTTGGCCCCGGCCATCTTCACGGCCTGGAAATCCAGGGTGAAAGCGAGAGCCACCCCGACGACGCCGGAGACAACGACCAGGACCCGGTCGGATCCGTTGACGCTTGGGGCGGCGGGAAGGGAGAAGGGGAGGAGCAGGATCGCCGATATGCAGACCGATACGGCCAGTCCCTCCAATCCGGAGGACGCCCTGCCCACGCGCTGAGCGAAGACGGTGTAGCAGGCAAGGGCCAGCGCGGAGAGCAGTCCGGAGGCGATTCCCGCCCACTCGTCCGTCCCGCCGGGTTCCGTTACCAGGACTACGCCCGCCAGGCCGACTGCCGGGAGGAGCGCTTCGCGCCAAGCGCGCGCCGAGGCGACCGCCACGACGAACGGACCGAGGAACAGCAGCGTCGCCGCCACGCCGAGTGGGAGGCGGCCCACCGTGCAGTAGTAGGCCACGTTCATGACGGCCATCGCCGCGCCGTAGATGACCATGCCGGCCCAGTCCTGCCGCGTGTGGCCACGGACCCTCGGCCGCACCAGCACCATCAGGAAGAGGGCAGCGCAGAGCTGCCGCAGCCCGGCGACGGCGGGAGCACCCAGCCGGTCGAAGAGTGTCGAGGCGAGTGCTGCTGAGGCTTGCACACTCAGACAACTGACGAGGACCAGGCCCGCGCCGATGAATGCTCGGATACGGGCAGGCCCCATGGTGGTCGGTTCGCTCACGTGCGCACCTCCGGTAGAAGGCAGGAGGCGCTCAGTCTTCCCTTGCCTCATTGAAACGATCGTTTCACTGTAACGCTCGTTATGCTGGGCGCATGGACCAGGACACCGCTGACACCGCTGAGGCCACGGCCAGACCGTCCGCCAGGGACCGATTGCTGGACGCAGCCGACGAGCTCTTCTCCCGGAACGGCATCGCCCGCACCAGCGTCGATCAGGTGCTGCACCAGGCCCACGTCGCCCCCGCCACGCTCTACGCGCACTTCGGGGGAAAGGACGGCCTGGTCGCAGCCGCGCTGCAACGGCGCCTGGACCGCTGGGAACAGGTATGGAAGGAAGCGGTAGACGCCGCAGCCGCACCCGCCGACAAGCTCCTGGCCCTGTTCGACGCTGTCTCCGCCTACCGGGACCGGTACACCCCGGGCCGCGGGTGCGCCTTCCTCGCGACCAGCATTGAGCTGCCTGACCTCGATCACCCCGCCCGCGCCGTGATCGAGGCGGAGTCCACGCTCCTTCTCACGCGGCTGAACCGGCTGGCGGAAACTGTCACCCCCGAGAACCCCGCCGCCCTGGCAGGCAACGTGCTGCTCGTGTACGACGGAGCCATGGCCAACCTCCAACGCGGACGGACACCGGAGCCGCTCGGCCACGGCAAGGCGCTGGCGAGATGCCTGATCCAGAACGCGATCGAGACCGAACAGTGAGACCGCGCCCTACATGGCCAGTTGGCGGTTGGGCTGGTCATGGGAAGTGGACGGTGGGGATGGATCGTTGCGGACGGGCTGTGGGAGACAGCACGGCCGTTGCTGCCGCCGGCCCGAGTTCGTCCGCAGGGCGGTGGGCTCGCGAACATCGATGACGAGGCAGTCTTCGCGGCGATCATCTACGTGCTGGTCAGCGGGTGCGCCTGGCGGGCCTTACCGCCGTGCTTCGGTGCGTCGAAGCCCCACCGTGCACCGCCGGTTCGTCATCGAAGCCGATGCTGTCCCATTTCCACATGGGACACGAATCCCACGCGCGGGAATCGAAGCCCCGTCGCCTTCACTGCCGACACGGCGTATGACGTCCCTCGCCTGCGGCGGTGGCTCTGGGGCAAGCACATCGGAGTCCGCATCGCCCGCAAAGGCATTGACTCCAGCGAGCGGCTCGGCCGCCGCAGACGGGTGATCGAACGGACGATGTCGTGGCTGACCGGCTACCGCCGGCTCAACCACCGCTACGGAGCGGAAACCAGGCAACTACCTGGCCTTTCTCGGACTCGCGGCCGCACTCTGCTGCTACAAACGATTCCACGAACTGACCATGCAGGACACGGTCTAAGTGAGCGTTTGGTTCGCATATCAGGTGTTTGGCTGCGATTCTGAGCGGTCAAGCGAAGTCCCCTGAGCGGTGATTCGCCGGGGAAGTGGCTTATACGGCAATCCGTGGACCAGTAATGCACCGGGTTTCTGATGAGAGATCCCGTCTCATTCAGAAGCAACCTGGTTCATGCGGGTCTGCGCACTCGCGCCCTGGTGCCCCGGATGCCTCGCCGCACGCCCTGCCCAGGTCGGCTGCCGCCGCGTACCCAGGCATCATGCAGCCCTCACAGTCCTACCCCAGCGACCTGTCCGACGCCCGCTGGGAACTCATCCGCCCCACGCTGGAAGCCTGGCGCCAGGCCCGCGCCGGCATCCGCAAGCCCACCCACGACCTACGCACCCTGATGAACGCCATCCTCTACGTCGACCGCACCGGCATTCCCTGGCGCTACCTCCCCCACGACTTCCCACCCCACCAGACCGTCTACGGCTACTTCGCCCGCTGGGAAGCCGACGGCATCTTCGACCAGCTCACCAACATCCTCCGCGGCAAGGTCCGCAAGGCCGAAGGCCGCGCGAGCCAGCCCAGCGCCTGCCTGATCGACAGCCAGAGCATCAAGACTTCCGCCACCGTCCCCCTGACCAGCCAAGGTATCGACCCGGCCAAGAAGATCATCGGACGCAAACGGCACATCGTCACCGACACCCTCGGCCTCCTCCTGGCCGTCGCCGTCACCGCCGCGAGCGTCCACGACTCCGCGGCCGGCACCCAGCTCATGACCAAGGTCGCCGCACTCCACCCAACGATCAGCAAAGCCTGGGCCGACAACGGCTACAAGACCAAAGCCGTCGAACACGCCGCCCACCTCGGCATCGACCTCGAGATCGTCCAACGCGACCCCACCACCAGAGGCTTCCACGTCCAGCCACGCCGATGGGTCATCGAACGCACCCTCGGCTGGCTCATGCACCACCGCCGCCTCGCCCGCGACTACGAAACCCACCCCCACCGATCAGCAGCCATGATCCAGCTGGCCGCCATCAACCTCATGACCCGCCGCCTCACCCACGAGACCACCCTCAACTGGCGCGACACCTAGACCAAATGAAACAGACATCGGAGAACGAAACGCTCACTAAGTGAGCGTTTGGTTCGCATATCAGGTGTTTGGCTGCGATTCTGAGCGGTCAAGCGAAGTCCCCTGAGCGGTGATTCGCCGGGGAAGTGGCTTATACGGCAATCCGTGGACCAGTAATGCACCGGGTTTCTGATGAGAGATCCCGTCTCATTCAGAAGCAACCTGGTTCATGCGGGTCTGCGCACTCGCGCCCTGGTGCCCCGGATGCCTCGCCGCACGCCCTGCCCAGGTCGGCTGCCGCCGCGTACCCAGGCATCATGCAGCCCTCACAGTCCTACCCCAGCGACCTGTCCGACGCCCGCTGGGAACTCATCCGCCCCACGCTGGAAGCCTGGCGCCAGGCCCGCGCCGGCATCCGCAAGCCCACCCACGACCTACGCACCCTGATGAACGCCATCCTCTACGTCGACCGCACCGGCATTCCCTGGCGCTACCTCCCCCACGACTTCCCACCCCACCAGACCGTCTACGGCTACTTCGCCCGCTGGGAAGCCGACGGCATCTTCGACCAGCTCACCAACATCCTCCGCGGCAAGGTCCGCAAGGCCGAAGGCCGCGCGAGCCAGCCCAGCGCCTGCCTGATCGACAGCCAGAGCATCAAGACTTCCGCCACCGTCCCCCTGACCAGCCAAGGTATCGACCCGGCCAAGAAGATCATCGGACGCAAACGGCACATCGTCACCGACACCCTCGGCCTCCTCCTGGCCGTCGCCGTCACCGCCGCGAGCGTCCACGACTCCGCGGCCGGCACCCAGCTCATGACCAAGGTCGCCGCACTCCACCCAACGATCAGCAAAGCCTGGGCCGACAACGGCTACAAGACCAAAGCCGTCGAACACGCCGCCCACCTCGGCATCGACCTCGAGATCGTCCAACGCGACCCCACCACCAGAGGCTTCCACGTCCAGCCACGCCGATGGGTCATCGAACGCACCCTCGGCTGGCTCATGCACCACCGCCGCCTCGCCCGCGACTACGAAACCCACCCCCACCGATCAGCAGCCATGATCCAGCTGGCCGCCATCAACCTCATGACCCGCCGCCTCACCCACGAGACCACCCTCAACTGGCGCGACACCTAGACCAAATGAAACAGACATCGGAGAACGAAACGCTCACTAAGGGCTGTCCCGTATCGGATTCCAGGCGGCCGCACACAGCGACTCGGCCACGGCGGCCGTGTAACGGGCCGCGGTGAGCCAGTGCAGGGCGAAGCCGTCGGTGTCGGCGGGGAGGAGGCGGCCGAAGTGGTCGCGGTCGCGCTGGGCCGCCGAGGCGCACAGCGCGGCCAGGAGTCCGGCGGCCGTGGGCAGGCCCGCGCGGCTGATGCGGCGGGTCTCGGCCGTGACGTCGCCGAGCATGCCGAGGGCGGCGCGGCCCGCCGGGACCGTCTGTTCGACCCGGCGCTCCAGGAGGTACAGGGGCGAGTGCGCGCCGGGCTCTCCGGGCGGTGACGGTGGAGGCGCGGGGTGTCCGGGGGCGGCCGGGCCCGGGAGGTCGGCGCGGCGCAGGCGGTCGAGGCCGAGGTCGATCGTGCCTTCGCCGGTGGGGTGGGCGCAGGCGAGGAGGGTGAGCCGGGGGTGCGGGGCGGGCACGAGGCGGCCGATGATCCTCAGCCGTGCCCCCGGCGCTGTGGCCAGCAGCATCAGGTTGTCGCGATGGGCCAGGGCGGGGTCGTCGTCGGCGACGGTGAGCCGGACGGGAATGTTGCCCTCGCACAGCGCGAGCAGGCAGGCGCCGCCCGGCTCCCGCACGGCGCCGAGGAGTTCGACGTCCAGGAAGATCAGGTCGCTGCCGCCGCCGTCCGGGTCGGCGTAGCGGGAGGTGGACCGCAGGGCGCGGGCGGCCTGTTCGGACGGCGGTGTCTCCCACAGAGCCGCGAGCGGCGGCTCCGTCCACGCCGCGCCCCGGGCGGTGACTGCCTTGACGCCCTTCCCGGCCCCCAGCCTGCCGTCCGGGGAGACCGTCGCCCCCGAGACCGCCAGGCCGGCCCGGCCCAGCTCGCGGTGGGTGAGCGCGCTGTCCCCCAGGCGCACGGCCCGGTCCGCCACGCCCAGCGCACGCGCCGCGCCGCCGGGCGCCACGTCGCCGACGGTGCAGAGGCGGCCGTCGGATCCGGCGACCCAGGTGCGGACGCCGCCGTGCCCCGAGTCGGTGACCACCGGTTCGGTGAACAGGCCGTACAGGCGCAGCGAGCCATCCGGAGTGTACGGGCGGCGCGCGCGGCCTCTGGCTGCGGCGAGCTCCGCCCCGGACGCGATCCCGAGCCGGTGCGCGGTGCCCAGGAGTTCGGCCAGGGCCGTGACGAGGCCGGCGGTGCGGTAGGACGGATCTCCGGCGCGGGCCGCCCGCAGCAGGGTGACGACGGACAGCGCGGCGCCCGCGGCGCGCGGCAGTTGACGGAGCCGGGCGGTGTGGGCGGCCCGGAGGAGGGCCGCCTGGGTGACGGCGCCCGCCCCGTCGACGCCGGCCTCCAGCACGGCGGCGCCCGCCGCCCACAGTGCGTCGGCCGCGACACGCTGGGCCGGGCTCGCCACCTCGGGCGAAGAGGCGGATTCGGGGGTGGAGTTGGAGGTGGGAACGGAAGCGGGATCGGGAGCGGGGGCTGAGCCCGTTGTGGCGGCGGGGTCGGGGCCCGCATGGGTGGCCCGGTCGTCCGGCTCCGGCGCGGGGTCCGCCGTGGGGGCGGCACAGGCGGCGGCCGCGCGGTGGACGCACGCCGGGGCGAGGAGGCAGGCGCAGTTGATGGCATCGGCCGACGCCACCACACCGCCAGGTGCGTGGAGGCGCAGCTCCGTCTCGTCGTCGACGGCGATCACCACCGTGTCCCCGTCGCGGTGCGTCGGGCGGGCGCCGAGCTTGGCGACCGCCGCGTCCAGCCGCTTGCGCAGCCGGGGCGAGAGGTTCTCCACCAGTGTCGCCGTGACCTCCGGCGCGACGGGTGGCAGTTGGGCGGCGGTCATGCGGTCTTCTCCCCTATCCAGCGGGCCAGTTCGAGTGGGCTGAGGGCGGCCACGGGCATGCCTGCGGCCACGACCTGTCCGGCGACGCCCGTCGAGTAGCGCGGCCGGCCGGCGTCGTCGAGACTCGCGCACCCGAGGACGTGGCAGCCGGTGTTCACCAGGGCCCGTACCTCGGCCAGCAGTCCGCCGAGCGGCGCGCCCTCCTCGAAGTCGCTGATGACGACGACGAGGGTGCGGCTGGGCACCGCGATCAGGCTGCGGGCGTGCCGCAGTCCGGCGGCGATGTGCGTGCCCCCGCCCACACTCACCTCCAGCAGGAGCGAGAGAGGATCGTGCACGTGACCGGTGAGGTCGACGACCTCCGTGGAGAAGGCGAGGAAGTGGGTGCTCAGCGTCGGCACCCCGGCGAGCACCGAGGCGGTCAGCGCCGACCAGATCGTGGACGCCTCCATGGATCCGGAGACATCGGTGACCAGGATCAGGCGCCAGTCGGCCGACCGGCGGACGCGACTGCGGAACACCGGGTGCTCCGGGATCACCTGGACCGTGCCGTCGGCGGTCCGGCGGGCGGTGGCCAGGTTGGCGCGCAGTGTGCGCGGCAGGTCCAGCCGGCCGCCGGGGCGGCGGGTGGGCCGGGCCGCCATCGTGCCGGTGAGCGCGGGCCGCAGCCGGGTGGTGAGCTGCCGGGTCAGTTCTTCGACCAGGCGGCTGACCAGGGGCCGGAGGGCCGCGAGACGCGCTTCGGGGAGGCCGCCCGCGTACCGCAGGATCGTCCGGAGCAGTTCCACGGAAGGGGTGGCGGCAGCCGGGTCGAGCTCTGCGAGGACGTCCCGGCGGCCTGTCGCGGCTGCGGCGGCGAGTACCTCCTCGCGGATGCCGCCGCCGAACAGCGCGGCCAGTTCCTCGGACCACTCGCGGACGCCGGGGAACGACGGCTCCCGGCCGCCACGCCTGCCGGGTCCGGGCAGGTTGCCGCGGGACCCCTCGCCGTGTCCCGCACCGTAGAGCTCGTCCAGAGCGGTTGCCAGACGGGCGGAGCCTGCAGGCAGTTGTTCGGGACGCCGGCCGAGCACGAGCCTCCACCGGTCCGCTGGTGCGAGGGTGCGCGCGGGAGCGGGCTCGGTGGCGGGTTCGGGGGGCCGCGCGGCCGGCTCCGTGGTGGGCGCGACAGCGGGGCCCGGTGCCGCGCGGTGGCCGGACAGCGGTGCGAACCGGTCGTCGTGCACCGGGGGCGGGACGGGCAGGCCCAGGCCGGTCAGGAGCTCGCGGGCCGCGAGGTCGGCGGCCGTTCGGCGGGCCAGCTCGGCCGGATCGTCCCCGTCGAGGCTGTCCACCCGTTCGCCCAGCCGCTCCTCGATGGTGTCCAGCAGCCGGTCCCGGGCTGCCGGGCTCAGGGTGTCGAAGCCACCGCGCAGGGCAGGCAGCCGGGCCAGGAACGCGGTGTCGTCCAGCTCGACGACCCGGTGCAGCAAGGGGTCCAGGGTGCCGACGCCGACGGCCAGGAGCGGGCCCGCCACCGTCAGGACGCCGGTGAGGCGGGCGGTGAGCGCGGCCCGGGACGCGGTGTCGACGGCCCCGTCCACCCATGAGGCGACGCGGCCTCCGAAGGCCTCGGCCTCTTCGTGGCCCGTGAGCACCCTGACCGCACCGGCGGCCGCGGCGATCAACGGCGTCCCTTCGGCGGTCAGCCGGGCGAGGGCGCCGGTGAGCCGGATGCCGCCCACCCGGTCGGCCCGCTGCGAGAGTTCGAGCAGCGCACGGGCGTCCTCGGGCTCCTCGGAGCCGGTCAGACCGTCGACCTGGCGAACCGCGGCCGAGGTGAGGAGTTCGGCCACGTGCGCGGTGCGGGCGGCACGGGCGGAGCCAGTACCTGCAGCTGTGGCCGTGTCTGTGTCCGGGGTGTCCGAAGCCGCGGTAGAGGTCGGGGCCGGGCGGTCGTCGGGGGTGGCCGGGCCCGGCAGGTGGCCGGCGTCGATGCGGTCCAGCAGGTCGAGCCCGCCCAGGAGTTCGGGAAGGGTGCCGCTCGCGGGGAGTACGGCGGCCAGCTCCGTCAGTCGTTCGTCGACCAGAGCGGGCAGCCCGCACCCGGCGGCCTCCGTGAGACCACGGACGACCTGGGCGGGTGTCGGGCCGCCCTCCGCGCGCTCCGCCGCGTGCCGCTGCCGCAGCACGCCCTCGGCCGCCTGGACCGGGGTGACCCCGCGGGCCCCGGCCGCGGTGAGCATCGCGGCCGTCGCCGGGGTCCACCGCACCTGCCAGCGCGTCGTGAGCCCTTCCGTGCCCGCCGCACCGGTCACCCCCTGCTCCTGCGCGTAAGGGATGCCGCACACCGTCAGCCTGCGCAGCAGCAGTTCGCGGCGCCGGTCCAGGATGGAGCGGGCCGGGTCGAGCCGGAGGTCGCGCGGTGTCTTCTCGTGCGCGTGCTGCGGGCCGGGGAGGGTGAGCGCCTCGGTCTCGGCCTCGACTGCGGGGCCCAGTCCGCCGCGTGGAGCGGCGGGCGCGGGCCGTCCGGTGCGGGCTCCGACGAGTACGCGCTCCAGGGCGCCGGCGACGGCGCGGCCGGTGCCGTAGGTCTCGCCCCGCCCCAGCACCGTCTGCACGGCTTCCAGGAGTTCGCCCCGGCCGGGTGCGGGCAGGTCTCGCAGCCGGGCCAGGTCCCCGGCCACCCGGACGATCTCCCGGCCGTCCGCCGGGCCGTAGGGGTGGCCCTGTTCGCGCAGGGCGGCGCAGACGCGGACCGCGGTGCGGATCAGCGCCTCGTGCAGTGCGGCCGGGTCCCCGGCGGCGTCCAGGACGGTGTGCTGCCACTCCGGGTCCCGGATGCCGGCCGGGTAGCCGGACCGTGAGTCGAGCAGCGGGTAGGTGTACGGGACCAGGGAGACCGTGCACGCCGCCGCCCCGGGGGCGACGTCCGCACCCGGCTCGGGCGCGGCGGGGGATGCCTCCCCCGCCGGGCCCTCTGCGGATCCGGCGGGGGTCAGGAGCGCCGGGGTGTGGAACGCTCCCACCACCACGGCCGGCCGCCGCCCGCTCGCCAGCGCCTCGGCGACGTGTCCACGCATCCACGCCTCACGCGCCAGGTCCGTGCCGTGCACCCCGTCCCGCGCCTCGGCCTCGTGGCGCAGCGCCCAGCCCGTGAGCAGGGCGGCACGACGGAGCGCCTCGGGCGACGACCCGGGCGCGAGCGCCTCCACCAGCCGGTCCCACAGGTCGTCGCCGTCCCGGCCGGTGAGCCGGGACCTGAGCGCGTCCGACAGCCCGAGCCCCTCCCCCGGCACGGGCGTGGAGTCGGCGCCCGGGACGGGGGCAGCAGTGTCCGGGCCGCCCCCGGCCCACGCACGGTCGGCCAGCGGAAGGTCACAGGCCACCGCCGGGACCCCGTTTCTCGCCGCCCAGCGCAGAGCGGCCAGTTCGGGCGAGAAGTCCGCGAACGGGTAGAAAGCAGGCCCCCGTTCGCCGGCCGGACCGGACCCCGAGCCCTCGGCGAGTACGGCGGCCAGCGCCACCGGGGCCTCGGTCTCCTCATGGGCGAGCCAGCCCAGCCAGGGCTGGAACTCGGCGGGCAGTTCGACGAGGAGGACGTCCGGGGCCGCCGCGTCCAGCAGCGCCGGAAGGGCGGCGGCCAGCGAGGGCGCGTGATGGCGCACCCCGATCAGGAACGGCAGCCCCGGTCCGGTCGCCGCGAGGGCTGCCACCGCGGCCTCCGGGGTGGCGGGCCCGGCCGCCCGGCCGGTGGACGGCTCCTGCGGGGTGGACGGTTGCTGGGCCGTGGCCCGCGTCCCGGAGGTGATCGGCTCGCTCATCCGTCAGTTCTCCAGCACCGCGCGCAGGTCCCACAGGGCACGCCAGGTGGCCGCCCCCTGCTCCGCGCGCCTGCGCACCGGGCCGTCCCAATACCCCAGCAGCCGTGCCGCGTCGGCGGGGTCGTCCTTGCGGACGACCCCGAGCAGATGGCCGGGCAGGAGGGAGAGCACGTCCCGGTCGCCGGGGAAGTAGGCGGCGGCCAGGCCCAGGGAGCCCGCGACGGAGACCGCCTCCGCCGTGCTCATCACCGTGGACGGGCGCTCGACCTCCCAGCCCTCCACGGAGCGGCCCTCGCGCAGGTCCCGGAAGGCGGTGACAAGGGCTTCGAGGACGGCGTCGTCCACCTGGTAGGCGGCGCCCACCCGTTCGACGGCCGCCCGCGACTGGCGCCGGACGAGCGCGGTCTCGGCGTCCACGTCGCCGATGGGGCCCACGGTCTCGAAGTTGAAGCGCCTCTTCAGCGCGGCGGACATCTCCGAGACCCCCTTGTCCCGCAGGTTGGCGGTGGCGATGAGGGTGAACCCGGGGGCCGCGTGTATCTGGGAGCCCTCGCCGCCCGCGAGTTCGGGGACCGCGATGCGTCGCTCGGAGAGCAGCGACACAAGGGCGTCCTGGACCTCCGGCAGACAGCGGGTGACCTCCTCGACGCGGGCGACGGCACCCCGCGTCATGGCGGCGAGTACCGGGGAGGGCACCAGGGCCTGCTCGGTGGGGCCCTGGGCGAGCAGCAACGCGTAGTTCCAGCCGTACTTGAGCTGGTCCTCTGTGGTGCCCGCGGTGCCCTGCACGGTGAGCGCGCTGGTGCCGCACACGGCCGCCGAGAGCAGCTCGGAGAGCATGGACTTGGCGGTGCCGGGTTCGCCCACCAGGAGGAGGCCGCGCTCTCCGGCAAGGGTGACCACGCATCGTTCGACCAGGGCTCGCTCGCCCACGAACTTCTGCTCGATCACCATGCGCAGTGGCACCCCCGCTCCGGGCCGGGCACCCTTCGGCAGGCTCAGTGCCTCGCCCGCGCTGCCCGTCACGAAGGTGACGACGGCACGCGGGGTGAGGAGCCAGCCGGGTGGGCGGGGCCCGGAGTCGTGGGCGGCGAGGAAGGCCAGCTCGGCGGCGTACCGGTCCTCGGGCAGCGTGACCTGACGGTGTTCCCGGCCGGGCGTCTTCGCTCGGTCCGGGACGCCGCCCGTGACGGCGTTGTCCGCGGTGGTGTTGTCCACGGCGGCGTTGTCCGTGGTCGTGCTCGTGGTCGTGGTGTCGTTCGTCATCGGCGGCGGCCCTTCCGGGTTGCGCGGGTTTCCAGTTCTTCGAAGGCGGGGGCCTCGCCGTCGCGCACCCGCGCCCAGGCGGCAGCGAACAGTGCGGGCACGGGGATGTGCGGCAGGGTCCGGGCGGATCCGGTCACGGGGTACAGGCTTTCCTTCCAGGTCTCCAGCGGCAGTCCGGGTGCGCCTCGTTCGAGCCAGCCGCAGGGGAGGAACAGGGTGCGGCCCGCGCGGGCGCGCTTCGCCTCCACGACGAGGCCGGTGGCGGCGAGTTCCGTCCGGGCCTTCTTGACCCGGGCCGGCTTCCACTCCGTCCAGCGCACGCAGTTGCGGTCGGTCGGGTCGGGCAGGGCGAGCAGCATCAGGTAGAGCGCGGCGGCGTCCGGGCTCAGGCCGAGGGCCTCGGCGGCCTCGGCCACCAGCTCCGGCACCGCACGCGTCGGATCCTGGGCCGGGCGGGGCGGGGAGCCGTCGGGGGCACCCGCCGAGGCCAGCGCTGCGGTCTGCTCGCCCAGCACGTCGCGCAGGGCGCGCAGATCGCGGGTGCTGTAACCGCCGACGGTGCCCTCGACCAGGCCGAACGCCGGGTCGTCGGGGCCCATCAGACCGGCGGGACGGATCAGCACCTTCTCGCTGTTGCCGTGGCCGGGGGCGAGGAGCAGCGCCGTGCCGGCCCGGACCAGGCCGTCGGCGTCGGCGCCGCCGGACTCGGGGAGGCCGTGGGCGGCGCGGATCACGGGGCCGATCGAGCCTCCCGACTCGGCCCAGTCCAGACCGAGGTCCAGCACCAGGTCCGGGTCGGCGAGGCGGTCGCGCAGGGCCGCGAGCCCCACGGGCAGGTGTGCCCGCAGAGGGTGCCCGTGCGGCAGGGCGTAGGCGAGGGTGCGCAGGGCGGTGAGGGCCGAGGAGACCGCTCCGCGTCCGCCCACCCGGTGCGGGCCCGAACGGCCGGTTCCGTCCTCGGCGTCGGTGCCGTGGGTGAGCCAGGTCCGGGTGGGCGCGTTGAGGATCAGGTCGACGGCGTCCGGGGTGGCGCCCGACAGGTCCAGGTCCAGTTCCTCGGGGACGCGGACGAGGGAGGCCAGGCGCTCCTGCCAGACCTCGGCGGCGGCCCGGACGCCGGGGCCCGTGGACCACAGCTCGGCCGGGTCTGCGGGCAGCAACGCCCGGAGCAGGGCGTGCCGGTCGTCGCCGGGCAGGGCGCCCAGCCGGGCCTGGGCCACTTCGAAGGCGCGGGTCTTCACCCCGAGCAGCGCGAGCGCCCCGGCGCCCGGCTCCTCGATGGCCGCCGACAGCAGGGCGACGGACTGGAGGCGGCCGATTCCGGTGGCCGCGTGGAATGCCTCGGCGGCCTCCGGACGCCAGGGCGCCGGGCCGTTCTCCCGGACCAGGGAGGTGAGCCGGGTGAGCCGGTCGCCGGCGATGCCGTGCCGGTGTACGTGCTCGTGGTCCAGGGTGAAGCCGGGGACGGGGCCGAAGGCGCCGGTCGGGTCGTGGTCCAGGGCGAGCCAGCGTGCCGCGTCGCTGCGGGAGTGCCGGCCGCGGTTGGCGATGACCACGACGGTGCGGGTGCCCTTGCGCAGCACCTGGCCGAGGCGGTGCACTGCCTCGGGGCGTCCCGGCCCGGTCGCCCCTCCTCGGAACGGCTCGACGAGCTCCACCTGCCGGACCGTGCCCGCCGGGTCGGCCAACGGGCCTGCGGCCAGGGCGTCGAGGAACACGAGGAGCGCGGTGCGGTGTTCGGGTGAGGTGGTCTCCGAGGCGGCCCGGTAGGCCAGTTCGGGCAGGTTGTCCAGGAGCGAGGTCCAGGTCAGGGAGCCGTCGGGCACGGTGTACTCGTCCCGCTGCCAGCCGTCCACGGGGGTGAACGGGACCTTGGACGATATCGGCGGGCCGAACGCCGGCTCGCCGCCGAGGACGTGGTTGACGGCGAGGATCTGCCGGATCACGGTCCACCGGCTCCCGGCCCCCCACCAGCCTCCGCGCATCCGCTCGGAGTGCCAGGCGGAGGCGGTCTGGAGGGTCGTGTCGTCGCCGTGCTCGGGCGCGTGGTCGAAGAACATGCCCTGGGTGCGTGCGGTGTTCCGGGGCGTGTCCGGCTGTGCGGGCTTGGGCGGTTCCAGGTACCGGGCGACTGCGGCGGCGCGGTCCACCGCGTTCCGGACGAGTGCGGTGACGCCTGCGCGGAGCCGCGCGTCGGACACCTCGGGCAGCACCCGGGCGACAGCCTCCCGGCTCAGCTCCTGCGACGTGGGGCCGGTGTACTCCTTGGCGGCCCGGAACGCCTCCAGGTGCCGGGCGACCGCGGTGGCGACGACCTCGAACAGCTCCTGTGTCCGGGAGCCCGTCAGGTTCCGCAGGGCGGCGGAACCCCGCTCGTCCCTCGGGCGCAGGGCGTGCCAGTAGGCGACGGGAGGCACGTAGGGGGTGCCCGCCGCGTCGTTCCCGCCGGAGGAGTCGGTGGTGACGGACCACAGGCTGCCACCGGTGCCGTCCGGATCCGCCGGGTACGCCTCGACGGAGCGGTGGTTGAGCACGGCGACCGGCCGTGAGCCGCCGGGCAGGGCGAGGGTCCCTAGCGGCACCGGGGAGCGGCCGCCGGGCATCGGGTCCGGCAGGCTGACCGTGCGGCCGTCGGGGGTGCCCGCGGTGATCCGGTGCCCGTCGGCGGGGGCGGCCGTGCCGGGCTCGGTGACCGTGCGGCGGACCCAGCGGCCGAGGACCGTGCCGTCCGTGCCGAACGGGGTGGTCTCCAGACCGGGCTGGACGGGCAGCACCTGGCAGTGCTCGGCGAGCAGCCGGGTGCCGTCCCGCACTCCGGAACGCAGGAAGGCGGGCAGGGAGGAGCGGCCGTGGGCGCCGCTGACCGGGTCGTATTCCAGCCACACCTGCTGCGTGCCCTGATGGCCTTCCCGCCAGTGACCGGTGCCGTCGGAGATGACCGCGCGCTGGGGCGGCAGGGAGGTGTCGCCCGCGTGCAGAGCCTTGCCGCCGGTGGCGCGGCCGCCGCCGGGCAGCGGCAGGCACACGTCGTCCGAGGCGCCGGAGCCGCCCCAGCGGGGGATCTGCTCGCCGCCCAGGGCGAAGACCTCGGCGGGACGGTGCGACCAGTAGCCGTGCGGCTTGCCGTCCTCCCACCAGATGACCAGCAACTCGCCGTCGACGTAACGGAAGGCGAGTGTCCGCCAGTGGTCGACGTTGGCGGGCAGCCGCAGGGTGTGCCGCAGCAGGACGCCCTCCGGGCCAACGACGACGGCCCGTTCGAGGGTGTGCAGGATCAGCGCCGGCCAGGCACCGGTGACCCCGACGTTCAGCGACCGGTGGTGCCGCTGACGTACGACGGCGACGGCTTCGGCATCCAGTTCGGCGTACGCCTCGTCGAGCGCGGGCCAGCCGAGTTCGTCGAGGACGCCGGTACGCAGGGTGGCAGCGAGCAGCGGCACGACGTCGTGGCCCTTGAGGAGCCGCACGGCTTCCGGGGCGACGTCCGCGACCACGGTGCGGAAGGCCGAGAGACTGTCGAGAGCGGTGTGCAGCCCGGGGAGCCCCCGCGCGGCCGTGTACTCCTCGGCGCAGGTGTTCAGCCACTCCCGCACGATTCCGGAGAGCGCCGGGTGCGCCGCCAGCTTCGCCATGACGGTGTCGTCCAGCCGCTGGCCGTGTCCGTTGCCGAGGGCGCCGACGTTCCGGCGCAGGAGGGCGCGGAAGAACGGCTGTTCGGCCACGGCGGTGAGATCCCGGGCGCCGGGCGCGGTGTCGGTGAGCCACTGCTCGAACGAGACGCCGGGGGGCTGTGCGTAACCCGTGACCTGGTCGTCCGGCTCGGTCACGAGGACGCCGGAGGCCAGGCAGAGGTCGAGGAGGTCCAGGTCGGCGGTGCGCCGCCAGCGGCCCTGGAACAGCTCGACGGGGCGTCCGTCGGCGCGCAGCCGGTCCGCCATCCGGGCGGCCAGGCCGAGGGTCTGCGGACTGCGGCCCGTGGTGGCCCGGTTGCGCCTTCGGTGTGCCTCCCAGCGGGCCAGCCAGTCCGCCGGAGAGACGGCGGCGGGGGCGGCGGGAGAGACGGAATCGGAGGGTGCGGGGCCGGACGTGCCGGGAAGGGCCGTCAGCAGGCCCTCGGCGCCGGACTCGGCCAGCAACGCGAGCCAGCCGCTGTCGCCTTCCGTGTCCTGGCCGCTCTCGCTGAAGGTCTCCGGGAAGAAGCCGAGGAGCCGGACCCGCACGGCCTCGTCCCGTCGGGCGAGGTCCACGAGCGCGGGGCGGTAGGTCGCCCAGAACGAGGCGGGGGCGCGGACGACTCCCGGCGAGCCGATCAGATCGGCCACCAGGTCGAGCTCGGCGGCCTCGCGGTCCAGCCCGGCGACCTTGACCAGCGTGCGCACGTCCTGCGGCAGCGCCGCGTAAGGCGGCATGCCGGCCGCGCAGCGCTCGACCAGCAGACGACGGAACTGCGCCCAGGCGTCCGCCGGCGCGAGCCGGGCCGCCAGGTCCCGCACGTACTGCCGCAACGCCTTGACGGTCAGCGCCCCGGCGAAGGCGAACTCCAGGAAGACGGCCCGCTGCCGGTCCTCGTCCACGACGAGTCCGTGCACCCGCTCGGCCTCGCGCGCCTTGCCGAAGAAGGAGGCGGCGTAGGTGGTGTTCTCGGCCTGGAGGAAGAGGCGGGCGACCTGCTCGTAGTAGGTGGGCAGGAAGTGGGGTACGGCCCGGCCGAGCCGGCTGCCGAGTGCGTCGAAGCCGTCCTTGGCCGCTCCGGCTCGGGTCCTGGCCTGCCGGCCCAGCCGTTCGATGTCCTTGACGAGGGCCAGGGCGTGGTGCCCGTTGGCCGGGTCGTTGACCAGCGCCCACGCCGGGAAGCCCAGCGTCTCGCGGCGCACCTGCCCCACGACCGGGGCCTCGGCGGTCCGGGCCAGCCCGAGGAACTCCAGGGCCAGGTCCTCGGCCTCGCCGAGAGTGCCGGGCACGAGCCGGACCACGGGCCGGTCGCCGAGGGCGGTGTGCGTGTAGGTGCGGGCGGTCAGCGCGTCGGCGTCGTCCCGGTCGGTGGCGCCGGCCCGAAGGATCGCGCCCGCCTCCAGCAGGGCCGCCGTGCGGGCCTCGTCGGCGGGGGCGGCGTTGCTCCCGCTGCGGGCCTGGGCGGGGATGAACGCCGCGCCCGTCGCCGTCGTGTTCGCGTCTGTATTCGTCGTCGTGGTGCTCATGCCGCCCGCTCCTCGTCCGCCACGTCCCGGCCGGCGTAGAGCGCCGCCGCCATGCGCATGCCCTCGGACCATGCGACGGGGCCGACCTCGGCGGCCGTCAGCGTGCGCCCCGCAGGGTCGGTCCAGCCCAGGGGGCCCGTCTCGGTGCCGTACTCGTCGTATCCGTCGTGCTCGCCGATCCAGATGCGCGCCTCGACGCTCGCCCCGTCCTCGACGACCGGGCAGACCGCGTACCCACCGCGCGACCGGTACCCGAGCTGGGTGACGCGGCCGTGCAGGAAGCGCAGTTCCTTGAACGCGCCACCGGCGTAGGTATCCACGGACGTGGTGTCCGGGGCGAGGCCGGGCGGACGGCGCCACACCTCGCGGAACAGCTGGTCCACGCTCTGCCGTACGCCCAGTTCGACCGCGAACTCCCGCAGCTCGTCGAGGTCGTCGAGAAGGACGGGGTGGGGCACGCTGACGACGTCCGGGGTGATGCGGACCGTGTCACCGTCCAGGTCGACGAGTCCGAGACCGCGCTGGGGGTCGACATCGCGCAGGAACCCGGCGACCCCGCCGTCGGCACCGGTGACCACCACGTCCCGCAGGGCCGTCTGCCACGCCGGGTCGGGCCAGACCTGGGCGAGCACGGCGGTGGGGACCGGCAGCGAACGCACCATCCACTGCTCGACGTCGGCCAGGCACTGGTGCTCGTGCTGCTCCAGCCACTCGGTCAACTGCCGGAGTCCGACGACCGCCGGGTCGTCCTTCACCTTGGCCGGAACGGACTTCAGCCGGCGGCCCTTCCCGTTGCGGCAGACCACCTTGCCCGCCTCCAGAGCGACTTCGTAGTCGCCCGCCGGAACCCACCCCATGCGCTGTTCTCCCCTTGTTCCGGACGGCCGCCGACCGGGCGGCACGCTGATGAAACACGTCAGCGGCAACGCACCGTGACGAGTGGGAGAGACTCTAGGCGCCACCTGTGACAATCAGCCCGGCTGCCTCCGCTTCGCGGTCCGGGGGCGCTCCCCGGCCCACGGCCTGCCACACATTTCCGCCGTCCGCCCTGGGCTCAGCCCGTCGACATGCGCTCCCGCTCGCCCTGGTGCATCCATGCGATGGCGTCGAACACCCGCAGGACTCCGATGTCCTCGCCGATACCGGCCTCGTCACGAAGACGGATCAACCGCTCGCGGAAGGCGCCGTCGTCCGCCCGCAGCGCGGCGGCCAGCGCGGCCCAGAACGAGTGGTCCGTCTTCGGGCGCTCGAACAGCTGCTTGACGCGGCTGTCGTAGACGGGGACGAGGCGGGGGCGCTTGCGGGCCAGCAGTTTGCCCGCGACAACCGGGCCGCTCCCGGCGGGCTTGCCGGGATACCGCTGCTTGTCGGCCAGGCGGGTCCACAACTCCCGGACGGGCCCGCTCTCCTCCATGAGCGCGTCGCTCTGCGGGTCCTCCAGGCGCGCGTCACACGGGATGAGCGACAGCAGGCGCCCCCAGTGCTCCCCCGGGTCGGTCAGCAGGTCCACCGCCCCGTGCGGCTTCAGGGAGACGCCGAGGGTGGTGACGGCCACCAGGTCGTTGCCGTCGAAGCGGTTCATGACGTGCTCGGCGTCCCCGCCCCCGCCCAGGCGCTCGAAGTGCGCGCCGGAGTAGAACAGTTCACCCGTCGGGAGGGACCGGGTGAAGTACTCGACCAGCAGGCGGACGGCGTTCTCGTCGTCCCAGTAGATCTCCGGAACCTTCAGTCCGATCATCGGCAGACCCCCGACTCCCCTTTGCACAGCGCCGTGCTGTGCGTGCCGTGCCGATGGACGGTACACCGGCCGAGGCCGTGCACAGGCTGTCCGGAGCAACTGTCTGCGTTTGAGACGCCGGAGGCCGGGGCGGCCAAGGCCCCGGATGTGACAGGGACGGCGATCGGGCGAGTCAGCGCGCCGGCGGGTAGACCCTGAAATTCCAGGGCCACCGGCGCCGGGCGGGCTGCGGTGCCAGGGCGCCCTCCCTCGGAGGCGGGGCGGTCTCGACGTACAACGGGGTCGCCACCAGCAGCCGGTGCTGCCCGTCCACGGGTTCGAAATTGCACAGGACCCGTGCGTGGCCGTGCACGTGAACGGGCCCCTGCCGCCAGGAGACCATCATGTCGTAGGCCGCTCTGGCCGCGTACTCCTGCATCCCTGGCGCCGTACGTGAGAGGGACTCCGGAAGGGCGGTCTCACCGCGCTCCTCCATGGCCACCAACTCGGCGGCCATGTCGTGCAGCCAGTCCGATCCGGACCCCATCCGGGTCCTGGGCTGGTCCTCCTCCCCTATGACGTGCCGCGCGGAGCCGCACAGCAGCACCTCGACGCCCGAGCACGGGGATCCTTCGCTGAACCGGGGGCACAGCAGTGGGTTCTCGTGCGACGTGAAGGTGTACACGCCCTTGTCGTGCAGGCCCCAGTCGCGGACGCGGGGCCCCCGGTGGAACTGGCCCGAGAACTCCACCCATTCGTACGCTCCGACGGAACGGCACGAGTCCGGGACCGCCGTGTGCGCCCTGCAGGTCCGTTCGAGGTGCGCGATGACCTCTTCCAGATCCGGCCCCCCGCCCTCACCGGCACCGGCACCGGCCGGTCCGGGCTCGCCGAGCGCCAGGCGGGCCCCGACGCCGAACGCCGTGGTCTCGACCTCGATGGAGCGGCCGTTGAGCGGACTCTCCGATGCGCCCTGGAAGTGCTGGAGTTTGAGGGGTGAGAAATAGAGCAGGTCCCGCATCCGACCCCCATGCTCCGGACCGATTCGCCTCAACGGTTGCTGGGCACTCCCAGAATAGTCACCACGAGGGCGGCGACGACGGCGAAGGCCGGCCGGGTCAAGCGCCCGAAGGCCCGCCCCGCGTACCGGAGTCGAGGGAGCGCTTCAGCCGGGCGACATTGGCCCGGATGTCCCCGCCCCGGAAGAGGTCGCTTCCGATGCTGGCGGTGAACGCTCCCGCCGCGAGCCAGTCGCCGGCGTCGGCGACGGTCACTCCGCCGGTGGCCATGATCCTGGCGCCGGGCAGGACGGCGAGCAGCGAGGTGAGGTAGGCGATGCCGCCCACATGGGCCGGGAAGAGCTTGGCCACGCCGCGCTCGGCCGATGCGCGCAGCTCCGTCGGGGTGTGGCCGCCCTCGACGAAGAGCCGGTCGGCGGCGTCGGCCACCGGCCGGACCTCGGGTACCTGGAAGGGGCTGACCAGGAACCGGGCCCCGGCGTCCAGGGCCTGTTCCGCCGTGTCCACCGATGTGACGGTGCCGAGGCCGACCGCCGCCTCGGGGTGGTCGCGGGACCAGTGGGCGAGCAGGGCCTGCCAGCCGGGGGTGGTGGCGGTGAACTCGAAGGTGGTGATGCCGGCCGCGACGAGTTCGCGGGCGAGGCCGTCCGCGGCGTCCGCGTCCGGTGCCCGGACGGTCGGCACGACACGTGCCTCGCGCAACCGGTCGACGACATCGAGTACCGCTGGGGTCAGGGTCTGCGTCATGGGTGGGGTCCGTCTCGCAATCAGAAGGAGTCGGGATCAGGTGGGGCCGGGATCAGGAGGAGCGGGATCAGGAGGGGGCGGGTGCTGCGATGACGGCGAGGGCGTCGAGGGCCTCGGCGCCGTCCGCCCCCCGGGCCTTCAGGACGATCTCGTCGCCGCACCTGACGTTGAGGGTCATCAGGGACAGCACGCTGCGGGCCGAGACCTCGGGGCTCGCCGCGGTCGATCCCTCGGAGACCCGGGGGCGGGCCACGGTGATCTCCGCTTCGTAGCGTGCGGCGGTCTGCGCGAAGAGGGCTGCGGGGCGGGCGTGGAGTCCGGCCTTCTCCGTCACGACGAGGCGGCGTTCAACGGTGTGGATGGTCTGCTCCTTGTGGTTGTGCGGATGGATGGCTGCTGCGGCGAGTGGCCGTACGACCGGGGCATCCGCGGGCGGCGCCGTGGGAGGGCGCGCCGCTGTACGGGTGGTGGGGTGTGGCCGCCCGGACGCCGGTCGCGCGAAAGGCGTCTTACGGCGTCATGGGGGATTGCGGAGTTGTGCCGCGTCGTGCGGTGGGCCTTGGGCCGTACGGACCGCAGGGCTGACGGCCCGGTCGCACGGGTCCGGGCCTGGGCCCGGCGAGGCCCGCGCGCGGAAGGCTGCCCCGGCTGCACGGAACCGGGCTCGATCACGGTCCGCAGGGCGCCGGGCGGCACCGTGGCCGGCCGGGGTGATACGTGGTCGCGGTCAGGCGGCGCCGAGCAACGCGGTGAGCCTGCGGGCCAGTTCGGCCTCCTCGTCCGCCGTGATGGGGCGCGGGTCGATGGAGAGGCGCCCGGTGTTCGCCTGGTGGTCGCGGAGGAAGACGGGCGGGCTGCCCGCCGCGAGTTCCCGCGCGATGTCCTGCGCGTCGCGTCCGGCAACGGCGGGGTCGACGGTCAGCACGGCCCGGTAGATGCTCCGTCCGGCCTCGTCGCGTTCCACGGCGGCCGTCAGGCCCGGCAGCGCGTCCAGCCGTGCGGCGAGCTCCGTCATGCGCTCCCGGCCCCCGTCGCCGGCCTCGTCGACGCCGTACCGGCGCAGGGCCTGCAGGAGGCCGAGCACGGTCTCCTTGCCGACCTTCATGGGCCTGGCGATGCCCGTGTACTGGGCGCGGCAGGCCTCGACGAGGGCGCGGCTGCCGCAGACGAAGCCGGAGGTGGGGCCGCCGATCGCCTTGCCGCCGCTGAAGACCACCAGGTCGGCCCCCGTCGCAGGCCAGTGGCGCAGGTCGTCCTCGGCCGCGGCGTCGACGATCACGGGGATGCCGTGCCGGCGCCCGATGGCGATCATGTCGGCGAGCGGGACGGTCCCCTTGTGCACGGTGTGGTGCGACTGGATGTAGAGCAGTGCGGCGGTCCGCCCGGTGACGGCGCCCTCCACGTGGGCGGCGCTCACCTTGTTGACGGAGCCGACCTCCACCACCCGTCCGCCGCCGAGCGCGACCATCTGCCGCACGGGGGCGCCGAAGTTGACGGAGTGTCCCTTGAGCAGGAGGACCTCGTCCGGCCTGTCGCCCGGGTCGGGCAGCCGCTCGATCCGGTCCGGCTCCGTACCGGCGATGAGGGCGGCGACGGCTATGGCGATGCCGGAGGCCGCGCCGGTGGTGGGGCAGCCGTCCTCGGCTCCGGTGGCCTTGGCGATGACGTCACCGGCGACCTTCATGAGGTCGTCCATGACCACGTGGCTCCTGGCCGCCTCCGCCATGGCGGCAACCACCGTGTCGTCGAGCACGCTTCCTCCGAGCGCGGTCATCTTTCCGCTGGCGTTGATGGCGGGCGAAAGCCCCAGTTCCTCGTACACACCCATGCGGGGCGGCTCCTCTGTTGTCGGTTCTGTACGGTTCCCGGGCGCGCGGACGCGTCCCGGGCGGGATCACTTGGTGACGATGGGGAAGAACAGGCCCGCGGCCATGGCGCCGAGGATGGCCCCGCCCGTCAGGGGCTTTTTCCACCAGTAGAAGAGAATCGCCCCGAGCGTCGAGCCGAGGCCGACGGGGACCGAGGCGGTGGCGGCGGCGAGGATGACGAGCGGCCCCAGATAGCGTCCCGCCGAGTTCCCCGCGCCCATCATCACGTCGGCGCCGAAGGTCGAGCCCGCGTTGGGCGAGTTGACGGTGGCCCTGCGGATCACCAGCACCAGCCATCCGATGGCGAGTCCGATGACCGCTCCGGTGGGAAGCGCGAGCCAGAAGTGCTGGAGGGGCGCGGTGACCCCGGCCGCCAGCAGCATGGCGGGGATGCCGATGCCCACACCGGTCTGCAGCGAGCCGCCGATGTCGAGGATGCCCACCATCGGGGCCTCGATGATCCGGGCGAACAGGAAGCCGGCGCCGAACGCGGCGGCGGCACCGTAACTGCCGTTCTCCATCCCGCCCTTGAGCAGCGCGACCACGGCGACCTCGTTGAAGACGCCGGTCTGGTAGGTGTAGTAGAGGTGCGTTCCGGCGAAGATGCCTGCGGCGAGTGAGGCCACGAAGAGCGGGAAGGCCCATTCGGAGAGCCAGAAGCCGCCTTCCCAGGGGCGGGGCCGTCCGCCGTCCTTGCCCTCTCCGATCTCGTCGCTCACGCCGATGTCGGTGGTACTCACGTCACTGGCTCCTTCACTGACCGGCCGTGCCGGTGCTCTCGTGCAACTGGTGCAGCCAGCCGGGCACGCCGATCTTCATCTGCTCCAGCAGCTCCATGTCGACGCCGCGCAGGAAGGAGCTGGCTACGAAGAGGGCGATGACCGCCGCGGTGAGGCTCTTGGTGATGCGGTTCCATCCCATGTCGTCGATGCCCTTGCCGACGACGATGCCGAGCACGATGCCGGGGACGGCGTTGCCCATGACGATGTGGGCGAGGCCGCCCAGGACGGTTCCCCAGCCGCCGGTGCGCCGGCCCGCGTCCACCGCGGCCATCCAGAAGATGATCGGCATGACCGGATTGAGCAGCCACTCCGAAGCGGGCCCGAGCACTTGGGAGGCGACGCTCTGGAGCGAGTGCGGGATGGAGGCGGCCGTGGTGTTGAGGAGGGAGATCAGCACGACACCGACGGCGGCGCCGGTGAAGGCCATGCGCCGGGGATTGTGCAGGGTCTCGGCGAGGTTCCGGTTCTTGATCATGGCGATCGACGCCGCCCAGTGCGGCACGATCCGGTGGTCGACGTCTCCGGAGAGCGCACCGGCACCGACGGTGCTCGCCCAGGCGTTGAAGAAGAAGCCGAAGCCGAAGGAGAAGTGCGCGATCGGGTCGTTCTCACAGGCGTTGAGCTCGCCCAGGGTACGGAAGGCGCCCATTCCCTGGGCTTTCGGGGCGTGGAACATGCGGGCGACGCCCGCGCCCGCGCCGAAGCCTACGAGCGCCCCGATGACGGCGGACTCCAGCAGGATGGTGAGTGTTTCGTTCATGGAAGGGTTTCCACTTCAGAGCCGACGGGGGGCCTCTAGGGGGTTTCCCGGTCCGGCGGGCTGCGCTGCGGGCGGGCCGCCGGACTGGCTGTGCGGTGTGGACCCGGGGCACGTCGCCGCGTCCCGGGAGGGGCACGTTCCCCTGTCCGCGGTGGGGCAGGGGGCCGTGGGCCGGGTGCCGCTTCGACGGATCACCTCATCTGGAGCAGGTGCTGCGTGGTGCTCAGCTTCTCTTCCCGTACGGCGAAGTCCACCGCGTCCAGGTCGAGGGAGGTGATGCGCACCCGCACGTTCATGCTGATCTCGTAGTGCACACGCTTCCGGGGGAAGAGGACGCCGAGGAATCGCTCGGTCCTGTGGTGCTCCTCGGCCGACAGGACCTCCAGCGCCAGGGGTTCCACCCGGAAGGTGACCCCGCCGTCCTTGCCGGCCGCCGCCGACTGGACCTGGCGCATGACGGCGCCGAAGGCGCGTTCCTTGGTGGGGCCCGTGCCGGTCAGCCGCAGGGTCTGCTCGGAATGGTTCATCAGGCTTGCCCTGCCTGCGCGTCCAGCTCCTTCTGCAGAGCCTGGGCGATCTTGAAGCCGAGTTCCTCGGTGTCGAGGAAGCCGAAGCCGAGGACGCGCTTGCCCTGCTGGAGGGCGGTGACGCCCGCCTCCGGGCTGCGCATGCCGAACTCGATCTCGTGGCCGTACTTCGCCTTGGCCGTCACGGCGCCGGCACCGCCGCTGCCGCAGAAGCTCAGTCCGAGGGCCGCGCCCTCGGCGGCCATCACGTCACCGACCTTCATGTCGGCGCCGGGGCCCGGTATCAGCACCGGTTCGAGGCCGGCCTTGCGGACTCCCTCCGCGACCGCCTGGCCCTTGCCGAGCCGGTTGCCGATGACGATTTTCACTGTGTCCGACATGGTGTTTGTTCCTGTCTGGTAGGCGCGGTCGTGGTGGATTTCGTGCGGGAGGTACGCGGGGGACGTGCGGGGTCAGGCGCTGTTCCCGCCGCCGGGTGCGCTCTCGTGCAGCGCTGCCTCGAAGTGGAGGGTGAGCAGCAGTACCTCGGGGTCGGTCACGTCGTGGTCGCGGCCCGCGCAGTAGGCGTGGAGCAGTGCGCGCACCGAGGCGAACTGCGCGGTGCCTACCTCGTCGTAGAGGTGCCGGTCGAGTTCGGGCGGGTATTCGTGCTCGCGTACGCGCCGTACGAAGGCGACGCTGTGGGCGGCGAGTGCCAGCCGGCGGACGTCGTTCATGGGGATGGCGCGGTCGGCGGCGTAGACGTCCGCGGCGGTCAGCAGTTCCTCGGCGTCGGCCAGGTCCTCGTCCGTGAGTCGGGTGTCGTCCGCCAGCCGGTCGAGTATCTGCCGGGGCTGGGTGGTGCTCGGCGGGGTGCCGGTCATGCGTCGGCCTTTCGGATGCGGTGCGTGACGCCTGCCCGCACGGCGGCCACGGCGGTGAGCCTGTGCCCGGTGGTACGTGTGCGGCCTTCGGCGTCTACGAGGGGGGTGGGGTCCTCCACCCGGTCCAGGAGAGCGATGTCGGCGACGCGGCCCTCGGCGAGGCTGCCGATTTCTCCGGCGAGGCCGATGGACTCGGCGGCTTCGCAAGTCACGGCGCGAACGGTCTCGTTGAGCGTCAGTCCGGCGGCGAGGAGTTTGGTCATGGTCGTGGTGAGGCCGTGGACCGGGCCGGAGAGGCTCTTCCTGTGTATGTCGGTGCTGATGGTGTGCGGGCGGATGCCGTGTTCCAGCGCGCGTTCCATGGTGTCGAAGGCGAAGCTGGCGCTACCGTGTCCGACATCGAGGCGGACTCCGCGCTCCACGGCGTCGCGGGCCTGCGGGAGGGGCCCTGAGCCTGCCTCGGGAAAGAGTCCTCCGGCCTTGCCGTGGAAGGCATGGGTGACGACGTCGCCGGGGCCGAGGAGGTCCAGTACGTCACCGAACTCGGGGGGAGCGTTGCCGACATGCACCATGACCGGAAAGGGCCGGCCGGTCTCCGCGGCCACCTGCGCGGTGACGCGCTTCGCGGCGCGCAGCGGCTCCAGGCCGTTCTCCCCCACTACCGAGCGGCTCATCCGGATCTTGACGCCTCGGATGACGTCGCGTCCCGCGAGGATCGTTCCTATCGTGTCCGCCGACCGGATGTCGTCGTGCCCGGCCAGTTCGGTGGAGCCCCGGGTCAGGCCGTGCCGCGAGATGTTGAGCCAGCTCAGGACGCGCGTGGCGCTGGGCGACACGACCGTCCGCCGGAAATCGTCGAAGTTGTCGGATCCCGAACTGCCCGCGTCGACCACGGTGGTGACACCCGACCGGACTCCGGCCAGGTCGGCCGCGATGCCCAACCCCGTGGCGCCGTCGTAGACATGGGTGTGCAGGTCGATGAGGCCCGGCGTGACCAGGAGTCCGTGCGCGTCCAGGTACTCGGCGTACTTGCCCTGCGCACCGCCCGGTTCCACCACGGCCACGATTCGTCCGTCACGGACGGCGATGTCGCCGGCCGCGGAGGTGCCCTTCTCCGGGTGGACCAGCAGTCCGCCGCCGATCACCAGATCGTAGGGCCGGGCCTCGGCCTCGCGGCGTGCTGCCGATTCACCATGGGAAGCAGACATGAACAACCGCCTTGGGTGGGGGGTGGTCCGGGGCTCGGGCCGCGACCGGGAGACCTTGACCAGCGTTCCGTAGGGTAGATTGCCGTTCCGTGGAGCGGACCAGGGTCACGTTAGCTGAGAGGTAACCGGGAAAACAATGGATTCCGACAGGGCAGTTGCCGGAACGGAAGATGCGGGGGTTCCGGCCAACTCGGTGGCGAAGGCGCTCCGGGTGCTGGACGCGCTGGCGCAGCCGGACGCACCGCACCGGCTCGGCGAGATCGCGGAACGCTCCGGCGTGGCGAAGGCGAGCGCCCACCGCATCCTCGGCACGCTGATCGCGGAGGGGTACGCGGCGCCGGACGGCGAGGGACGCTACGGCATCGGCGACCGGCTGCAGGCGATGGCTGCGCGGGTGCTCTCGGAGGACACGGTCGGGATCGGCGCGGTGCTGCGCGCGCTCCAGCAGCGACTGGGTCAGACGGTGCACCTGGCCGTCCTGAACGGCGACCACGCCACCTATACGCACAAGGTGGACCCCGACCGCGCCTACCGCATCGCCACGGAGGTCGGCATGCGGCTGCCGCTCCACGCGACAGCCGCAGGCAAGGCGCTGCTCGCCCACCTCCCCGCCGAGGAGGCCTCGGCGCTGCTCGACGAAGCGCCGCTGACGCCCAGGACCGCTCAGACGGTCACGGATCCGGCTGAGCTGGAACGGCAGTTGAAGGCCGCACGGGCCGACGGCTTCGCCATCGACTACGAGGAGCACGAACAGTCGATCTGCTCCCTTGCCGCCCCGGTTCTGGACAGCGGCGGCTACCCGGTGGGCGCGGTCTCCGTGTCGGCGCTCACCTTCCTCGTCACCCGCGAACAGCTGCCCTCCTTCGCCGACGCGGTCCGTCAGGCGGCGGCGGACGTGGCGAGACGCCTCTGAGCGGGCGGTTCACAGGAGCGGTTCGCGGAGAGGCGGTTCACGGCGCCCGCTCGCTCGGGGATGTACGGCCGATGAGGTCTCCCGGTCATCGGCCGGGCGGGCGGGCCACCGAGCGGACGGACGGGCGGGTCAGCGCAGTCCGGCGAAGAGGTCGTTCTCGGGTACGGCAGCGCCCGTGGTGTCCTTGACCCGTACGAAGGTCTCCAGGCCCATGAACTCGCCGAACCGCTCCTTGCCCATCTTGAGGAAGAAGATGTTCTCGCCCTGGCTGGCGTGCGCGGCAAGCGCGTCGAACTTCTGACCGCTGAACGCGGTGGTGTCCACCCACGTGGTGATCTCGTCGTCGGGGAGGCCGATCTCTGCCATCGCGGCGGCCTCGGCAGGGTCGGGCTCGGGCATGTCCTCGTGGAACTCGCGCATGGTCTCGCCGAAGCGCTGCATCATCGAGCGCGGCATCGTCGTCCAGTACACCTTCGGGGTCAGCGAGGTCATCTCCAGCGCCGCCATCGTGATGCGGTGGGCCTGGATGTGGTCGGGGTGGCCGTAGAAGCCGTTCTCGTCGTAGGTGACGACCACATCGGGCCGGTAGTGCCGCATGAGCTCCGCGAGCCGGGCGGCACCCTCCTCGACGGGGGTCTGCCAGAAGGCCCCGGGGGCCTCGTTGCTCGGCCAGCCCATCATCCCGGAGTCGGCGTAGTCCAGCATCTCCAGATCGCTGATCTTCAGGACCTCGCAGCTTGCCTCGAGCTCCTGACGGCGCATCGCGGCGACGGTCGCGGGATCGTGTCCGGGATCGTTCGGCTTGGCGCCCCCCGGTCCGTCACCGCAACCGCCGTCGGTACACGTCACAAGAACCGTGCGGATTCCCTCCGCCGCGTAACGCGCGAGGATACCGCCCGTTCCGGTGGCCTCGTCATCGGGGTGGGCGTGCACTGCCATGAGCGTCAACGGCCGGTCGGTCATGAAAAGGTCCTCCTGCAGAAATACTTCTCGGTACGGTGCGCGGCGGGCGTACACCTCACGGAGCGGACGACACCTCGGTCGCCATGGTTCCCCGTCCGTGCGGTGCCGGTCCCCCGGTCGATGCAACCGCACCGGCCGGACCGTCTGTTCCCGACGCCGCCGATCAGCCTCCGACGCATCCCCGCGGACCGGCCGGCACGACGCGCGGCGAGAAGGAGGACGAGGACGGCGGGGGCTGTCCGCCCGTGGTCACGCCGGCAGCGAGCCGCTCGGACACCGGAGCCCGTCCGGCGGCGTCGAACTTCTGCGTGATCAACGTTTGAAAGTGCCGACTCGGTAAAGACGGTCCTTGACAGAAACTTTATACGGACAGGCAGGAGAGGCATTATGGGCATCATTGCTTGGATCATCATCGGGTTGCTCGCGGGCCTCATCGCCAAGGCGCTGATGCCGGGCAAGGACCCGGGCGGCCTCATAATCACGATGCTCATCGGCATCGCGGGCGGTCTGCTCGGCGGCTGGCTCGGCAAGGTCATCTTCGGCGTCGATTCGATCGACGGCTTCTTCGACCTCTCCACCTGGATCGCCGCCATCGTCGGCTCGCTCATCCTCCTCGTGCTGTACCGCGTCTTCACGGGCAACCGCCGCCACGCCTGACCCGTACGCAGCTCACCACGGAACGGCTCCGCCCTCCCCGGGCGGAGCCGTTCCGCGCTCATGGCGCCGGCGTAGCGGGTCATTCCGCGGCGCGCGCACCGTCGGCGTTCAAGGCGTACCGCCGTACGTGAGCGACGGTGGCCGCGTCTCCCGGCGGGGAGGGACGCCGCATCATGAGCGGGCCGGACAGGGCGTCCCAGTACCTGCCGTACCGCACGAGGGCCTCCCGGTCCCGGCCCGCCGCGTGCAGGGCCCGCGCGAGCGCTACGGGAACGGGCCGCTGAACAGCACCTTCGATGACGTCCGGGCTTCTGCCGTCAGTCTTCGGGGAGCCGCGGCGGCGCGGGCTTCAGTCCGTCCAGGGTGAGGTCGAGGAGGCGTTCGGCCTGGTCTCGCTGCTCGGGCTTGGCCGAGGTGAGGGCGATACCGGCGAGGGCGGCGAACATGTCGGTCGGACTGATGTCGGACCGGATCGTTCCGGCGGCGGTATTGGCGTCCATGAGGGCGGAGAGAGCGGCCTGAATCATCTCGTGACTGTCGGCGTAGGGATTGGTTCCCGAGCTGACGACCGCCCGCAGGGCGTCGGCCATGCCGAGTTTGGCGGTGGCGTAGTCGATGAAACGGCGGGTCCAGGCCCGCAGCGCCTCAGGCGGCGGCATCGCCGCAAGGAGGCCGGGGACGGCGTCGCAAAGCCGAGCCACCTCGTTGCGGTACGCCGCCTCGATCAGGGCTTCCCTGGTAGGGAAGTTGCGGTAGAGGGTGCCGGTTCCCACACCCGCTTCCCTGGCGATGCGCTCGAAGTGCGCGTCAAGTCCCTCCTCGGTGAACACGTGCACCGCGGCGGCCAGGATCTTGTCGCGGTTCCGCTGTGCGTCAGCCCTCAGCGGGCGTCCTGCCTCTCGGGCCATCGATGACTCTCTCCTGTCTCCATTTGCTAAGTGGAGGAGCCGCCACTTAATGTGGCAGAAGTGGCGGGGCCTCCACTTTCACTTTAGGGCATGGCCGCCCCCACTCCCCTACTGGAAGGACCGTCCATCATGTCGGGAATCGATGGCAAAGTCGTAGCGATCACGGGCGCCAGCAGCGGCATCGGCGAGGCGACCGCGCTCCTGCTCGCCGAGCGCGGTGCGAAGATCGTCCTCGGGGCACGCCGTCCGGAGCGTCTTGAGGCCCTGGCGGCCCGCATCGAAAAGGCCGGCGGCGAAGCCGCCTGGGCGCGCACGGATGTGACGCGACGGGGCGACCTTTCCGGCCTCGTCGAGCTGGCACGTGATCGATACGGCAAGCTCGACGTCCTCGTCAGCAATGCCGGGGTCGGTCTGATCTCCCGCCTGGACGACCTGCGCGTCGAGGACTGGGAGGAGATGATCGACGTCAACCTCAAAGGGGTCCTGTACGGGATCGCCGCCGCCCTTCCCGTCTTCCGGGAGCAGGGCTTCGGACACTTCGTCAACACCGTGTCCACCGCCGGACTGCGCATCGTGCCGCTCCAGTCGGTGTACGCCGGCACGAAGAACGCCGTGCGCACGATCTCCGAGGGCCTGCGTCAGGAGGCCGGCGACAGCCTGCGCGTGACCGTCGTCTCGCCCGGCGCCGTCCGCACGGACTTCGCGGAGCGCATGGATCCGGCTGTGAAGACCCAGATCGACACGATGATGGAGACCGCTCTTTCGCCGGACGCGGTGGCCCGCGCCATCGCCTTCGCCATCGAACAGCCGGACGGCGTCGATGTAGGTGACATCGTCGTCCGCCCCACCGCCCAGGGATAGGCCTGCACAGCCACGCCGCACCACACACATTCCCGTCGGGCCCACGGGCCTCCCCGGCCCCGGGGAACACCGGAACAGCGGCCATCGGTGAGAACGGTCACGGCCGTTCAGCACAGTGATCCACTTCGCCGCCGGGGTTCGGTGCAGGCCACCGGGGCCGCTCCGGGCCGGCTACGGAAACGAGCGGAGACCGGACAGACGGACGATGTGGGGCGGTACGGGGGCATGTTCGGAGAGCGTCGGGTCCGGTTCCGGTTCTCCCCACTCCGTACGCATGGGGAGAACACCCGCCCATAGGCCCAGTTCGGCATCGGGGCCGTCACCGTCGTCCGGCGGGCCGGTCCGCACCTTGACCGAGGCCTCGTCGAGAGGGAGTGCCAGCAGCGTGGTCGCCGCGAGTTCCTTCCGGCTGGGGAGGCGTGCGTAGCCCCACTGGCCCGCGGCGACATGCTCGGTGAGACAGCGCAAGCCGTGGAGCTTCTCATCGGGGCCGGCCACGACTCGCGGCACGCCGTAGATCATCGCGCTGCGGTAGTTGATCCCGTGCTCGAAGACCGAGCGCGCCAGGACGAGGCCGTCGACGTGCGTGACGGTCAGGCACACCGACGCGTCCGGCGCGGCGAGCAGGCTCCGGCTTGCCGCCGAGCCGTGGAAGTAGACGGTGGTCTCATCCCTGCCGTACACAGTCGGGACCACCATCGGGGCGCCGTCGACGACCACGCCGAGATGGCACACGAACCCCGCGTCCAGGACGGCGTCGAGATCAGCGCGGGCCCGGCTGCCCTGCTCCCGCAGGCGTCGATGGCGGGTGCGCTCCGTGACGGGCAGGAGGGCGCCTCGTTTCTCCTCAGTCATGCCGGCAGACGCTATCGATGTTGGCGTTCTCGAGCCATCGATCTGACGATATTCGTTGGAAGTGACGTGCCTTGCAACGAATACCGCTGACCGCGTTGAGGTCCGGTGTCGCGCCCCTGGCCGCGCCCAGGGGTCGAGGCCCGCGCGAAGCCTTCGCGCGGGCCCGAAGGCGGAAAGCTGTGGCGCGGCTCCGGCCTGAGACCGCGCGGCCGCCAGGAGGGCGCCTCCATGCCCGGCCCTCGACGGACGCACGGGATGGCTTACGTCTCCGCCCGGCTGTTTTCTGTCCCGGGAGGCCGGGAACGGTCGCTGGACTGCGGTGACGGTGACTGCCGGTCAGGCCTGCCGCTGCGAACGGTCCCAGGCCGCGTAGTACGTGAGAGTGTCCTCCAGCACGCCTGGGTGACGGGGCGCCCAGCCGAGAAGCTTTCGGGCCTTGGCGCTGTCGACCAGTTCGTCGCGGTCGGCACAGGTCTCCAGCATGCCGCCGGACTCCGCGTCGGCGAAGGTGATCTCCTTGTCGCACCCGGCGGCACGCAGGCAGGCTTCCTGGACGCTCAGCAGGGTCGGCCGGTGCTCGTCGCCGAACATGAAGGTCTCTCCGTCGGCTGCCTCGGGCCGGTCGAGGATCTCGGTGTAGCCGGCTGCGAGGTCATCGACATGGACCCAGGTGTACCGCTTGGCCGTGTTGCCGTAGAAGACGGGGTTGCCGTCGCGCGCGGCGAGAAACCACTGGGAGGTCTTCGAACTGCGGGCGTCGGCGCCGTAGATGAACGAGGGGCGCACGATGGTGTACGGCATGCCGCTCGCGGCCAGTTCCTCCTCCGCCTGGGCCCTGATGTACAGGGGGCTGCCCGGGTCGGCAGGGGTGCGCTCGTCCCACACCTCGCCGGTCGACGCAAGAAAGGTGATGCCAGTGGTGAAGACGAGGTGCCTGCTGCGGCCGGTTCGCTCCTGGGCCTCGCGCAGGGCGCGGAAGAGCTTGCGGTCGCTGCCGAGCGGGTCGGCCATGTCGAGTGCGGCCGTGACCACGGCGTCGGCCTGTTCCAGAGCGGCCCGGTAGCTGTCGGGATCGGACATCTGCCCTTCGACCGGCCGGATCTCCTCGGCGACGAGTTCCCGGGCGCGGGCGCTGGTGGCGTCGCGGGTGAGGCCCAGGACGGTGTGTCCGTCACGGCGCAGCGCCTGGGCGATGTGGAAGCCGGCGTATCCGGTGGCGCCGAGGACCAGGACCTTCATGAGGCTCCTTGCTGAGATGGTGGACCGAAGAAAGATATCCTTGCTCAGGCAAGGATCGACTTTGTCACCATAACTTGCTTGGGCAATGAAATGGCAAGGTGGAGTCGCGACGGAAGGCGGGGCAGTGGTGGAAGGCAGTGCGCTGAGTGCGCAGGAGGAGCGGGCGTGGCGGGAGTTGGGCCGTCTGGTGCACTGCCTGCCGAGGCTCCTCGAGGAGGACATGCAGCGGGTGGGGTTGGTCACTCCGACGGAGTTCAGCGTCCTGAGCATCCTCGGAGAAGCGGAGGGCCACCGTCTGCGTATGGCGGAGATCGCGGCACGGGCAGGGCTGACCGCGAGCCGGATCACCCGGCTCGTCGCGGCCCTCGGTGCCAGGTCCCTGGTGGCCAAGGAGCGTGACGGTGCGGACGGTCGCGGCACGGTCGCCGTCCTGACCCGGCAGGGTCTGGCCGAGCTGGATCAGGCCCGCCCGCACCACTTCGGCAGTGCGCGCCGGCACTTCCTCGACCATGTCCCCGAGAGTTCGCTCCCGGGGCTCACGGATGCGCTCACCGCCGTCACGGACGCCCTCATTCCTCAGCGCGCCTGCCCGGCGGACCCGGTACGGGAGTGACACCTCGTCGCGCGCGTCGAGGGCCGGGGAGCCCGGTGCGGCCGCGTGCGTCGCCGCAGAACGTGGTGGTGCCGGGCATCGGGGTTGACGATGAACGACGCCGGCCCAGGACGGGTGCGTGCGGGGGCGATGGCTGCGGAGGCCGCGCCGCGTGCCGCCGAACAGAGGGTGTCTGAGGTGGTCAGTCGCGGAAGAAGCGCTCCAGGCGGGCCGCGTACCAGGCCGGGTTGTCCTCGGCGAGGGTGTGTCCGCTGCGCGGCGCGATGTCCTGCTCGAACTGGTGCGGCTCGGCGACGCGCCGCACGCTCTCGACGGTCTGGTGGGCCGGTATGCCGTGCTCTCCGTTCACCGTGAGCACCGGCATGGCCAGCTTTCCCTCACCCAGCAGGGTGCGGGATTCCCGTACGTCGTCGAGGAGCGTCCCGTAATGCTGGAAACCGCCCCTCATGGCGCCGGGTGAGGTGTAGGCGGTGAGGAGTTCCTCGGTCCACGCCGCGTCGTCGCGGACCGACATCATGTTCCAGATCGGCGTGAGATAGGCGGCCTCCTTGCCCTCGGTCAGCATGGTGGCCAGGTCGACCTGCATGTGGAGGGCGAAGTGGACGTAGCCGCCGTTGGCCGGGTCCATGTGATCCTCCAGCCCGAAGCCGGGGATGAGCGCCTCGTTCAGGGCGACCTTCGTGACCAGTTCGGGATGGGAGGCGGCGAGGGCGAAGGCGACCATCATGCCGATGTCCTGGCCGACCAGGTAGATCCTGCGCAGGCCGAGCTGCCCGGCGAGCTCGTATATGTCCTGGGCGACGTCGGTCTTCAGATAGCCGGCCTCGGGCTTGTCGGAGTGACCGAAACCCCGCAGGTCGGGTGCGATCACCTGGTATCCGGCGGCCGCGAGCAGCCGCATGGTGGCCCGGTACTCGGACCAGGTGAACGGCCAGCCGTGCAGCAGGACGACTGGCTCTCCGCTGCCGCCGCTCACATAGTGCAGACGGATGCCGTTCACCTTGGCGTAGTGGTGGGCGAAGCCCGCAAGGCCCTCGGCGGGGGCGCCTTCTGCGGGAGGCGTGGCAGGCATGGGCCGGTTCGGCATGGGTGTCCTCATTCGGTTGCGGTCGGCGTCGCCCGCCCCGCTGGAACGAGGCGGGCGACGCGAGTGGAGATTCCTGCCCGGACAGCAGGGTGGGCAGGGAAAAGGGAGCGGCTGCCCCTCACACGGGTGCACGGGTCAGCCGCGAGTGAGCACGGACGCGGTGGCACCTGCGCCGCACTACCGCCCGGTCCCGGTCCTGCTGGAGGCGGACCCGGGCGGGGTGGCGCTGATCGGGGTCAGAGGGCGGGGTAGTCGGTGTAGCCCGCGGCGTCGCCGCCGTACGCCTTGGTCATGTCGGTGTCGGCGAGCGGCGCGCCGGTGGCAAGGCGGTGCGGCAGGTCGGGGTTGGCGATGAAGCGGCTGCCGAAGGTCAGGACGTCGGCGGCTCCGTCCTCGATCAGCTGCAGTTGCCCGGGGCCGGTCGCCGAGCCGGGGGTGGCCGGGTTGAGCAGGAAGACGCCTTTCCACGCGCTGCGCAGGACGTGGGTCAGCTCGGGCGCCATGGTCTCCATGACGTGCAGGTAGGCCAGTCCGAGCGGGTTCAGGGCGTCGACAAGGAGCGGGTAGAGCGTGGCCGGGTCGTCCTCGGCGATGTCGTTGAACGGGTTGGCCGGCGAGATGCGCAGGCCGGTGCGCGAGGCGCCGATCGCGGCGGTGACCGCCTTGGTGACCTCGACCGTGAAGCGGATCCGGTTGGCGGCGCTGCCGCCCCACTCGTCGGTGCGGGCGTTGGCGTTGCTGGAGAGGAACTGCTGGAGCAGGTATCCGTTGGCGCCGTGGATCTCCACACCGTCGAAGCCCGCCTCGATCGCGTTGTGCGCGGCGGCGGCGAAGTCGTCGATGGTCCGGGTGATCTCGGTGGGGGTCAGCTCGCGCGGCTGCACCAGGTCCCGTAGTCCCCCGGGGGTGAAGACCTGCCCCTGGGCCCGCACGGCGGAGGGGGCGACCGGGGTGAGGGGCTCGGCGTAGTTGGCGGGGTGGGCGACGCGGCCGGTGTGCATGAGCTGGGCGAAGATCACACCGCCGCGCTCGTGGACCGTATCGGTCACCTGACGCCAGGCAGCTGTCTGGGTCCGGTTGTGCAGGCCGGGGGTGGCTGGGTAGCCCTGGCCGATCACGCTGGGCTGGGTGCCCTCGGTGATGATCAGCCCGGCGCCGGCGCGCTGGGCGTAGTACTCGGCCATCAAGGGGGTGGGGCTCTGCTCGGGGCCGTAGGCGCGGCTGCGGGTCATGGGGGCCATCGCGATGCGGTTCTTCAGTTCTGCGTCGCCGAGCTTGATGGGGTCGAAAGCGGTGGTCATCGTCACGCCTTTCACAAAGGGGTACGCGGCAGCGGATGGTCGCGTCTGCGGGAGCGAGACGCGACACCGATTTCTGTACGCGATCGTACAGTTTCTGCTCAGGAAAACCGTACGACAGCGTTCGGTATTCCCGTCCGGGAGTCCCTCTTCCTCATCGCCGCCCGTACAGTGGCCGGGTGCCGACGAACACGCCTGCCTCCGAACAGCCCGCACCCGGGCCGCGCCGCAGAACGGCCGAGGGGTCTCCCAAGCGGGGCCGCGCCCGGGAGAACACGATCCTGGCCGCCACGTTGGAACTCGTCGCGGAGAACGGCTTCGAGCGGCTGACGATCGACGCCGTCGCCGCGCGTGCCCACGCGTCCAAGGCCACGATCTACGGCAAGTGGAAGACCAAGGACGAACTGGTGGCCGAGGCGCTGCGCCGGCAGTCCGAAACCACTACGCCGCCCGTCGCCGCCGACACCGGCAGCCTCCGGGGTGACCTGCTCGCCACCGTCTCGGTCATCGCCGCGGCGCTGCGAGGCAAGAACGGCGTCTCGCTCGTCAGCCTGGTCGAAGCCATCCGCGACCATCCCGGCCTGCGCGACGCGGCCCACTCCCAGATCGACCTGGCCGCAGCCACCGTCGGCCAGGCCATCTCGCGCCATGCGGCCGAGCGCGGAGAACTCGGGCAGAACGCCGACGTGCCGGCCTGCCTCAGGCTCGTCATGGCGCAGCTTCTCTTCGACACCCTCTTCCACGGCGCCGTCCCGGACGCCGCCGCGCAGGAGAGACTCGTGGACCACACCCTGCTGCCCCTGCTCACCCGCCGTCACGGCGACCGGAGTGACGCGACCGCATAACCCGTCCCCACGCGGGGGCTTGAGTGCGAGGATGTCCGCGCGCAGCGCCCGTGGCATCGGCCAGAAACCGGTCACCGAGCCCCGCCGGCGGCGGCGGCGGCGTCCCACTGGCGGACGCCGCAGTCCGCGGCGGCGGGGTTACCGAGCACCTTCCCGCTGATCGCGTCACGGATCACGTATGCCGGGCCGTCCAGCGCGCCCCGACCGGGCGCATCTACCGCCACCACCTGCACAGCTTGGCCTTCAAGGGCGAGGCTGCCGAAGGCGCGCCGGCGACCTGGGCCGTCACCGCTCCCGTCGCCCGCGCCACGGCCGTCCTGGAACAGCTCCAGCCACCGACGATCGGATCGCACAGCCGGACCGGCCGCCGCCGCCGAAGCCGAACATGCCTCGGGAACTGGAGGGGGCGCTTCCGGCATGCGGTTCGCATCGCCGCTCGCTGGTGGGGCTGCGCGCACAGGGCCAGGACGGCTTACTCGATGAGCTTCCCGGTCACGCCAGCATTGTCGGCGCCCAGGGCGTGCGGCTGCGGTCGCCGTACGAGGCCGTGGCGGTCATCGGTCCGGGTATCGCCTTCGAACCGCCACACCTGGCGTCGGGCAGTCACCAGGTGCGGCTCGTCCCACGTCACTTGGCGTAGACGGGGAAGGCGCTGTGCTCGCCGTAGTCCACGTCGCGAAGGTCTCGCAGGACGTCCATGTCGTCACCGGAGATCTCGAAGTCGACCCCGGCGTTGGCGCGCATGTGGTCGGGGTTCGCTGTCTTGGGAAGCGACACGGTGTCCAGCTGAAGGGTGTAGCGGATGCACAGCTGGGGGACGGACACGCCGTACCTGTCCGCCATCGCCTGGACCTCGGCGTTCTGCAGGATCGCGCCGTGGGCGATCGGCGAGTACGCCTCAACGAGGATCTGCCGGCTCGCGCAGTAGGCCAGCAGCTCGGAAGGGGTGTTGCCGGCGTGCACGAGCAACTGGTTGACCTGCGGGACGACGCGTGCGCCCCCCAGGATGTTCTCCAGGTCGTGCTGCTGGAAGTTCGAGACGCCGATGGATCGGATCTTTCCGGCCTGATGGGCTTCCTCCAGGGCACGCCAGGCCTCGCGGTTGCCCTCGGCGTAGTCGCCGCCCCGGAAGTCGTTCCACGGCTGCGGGCTGTGGATCAGCATCAGGTCGATGTGGTCCAGGCCCAGCTTCTCCAGGGAGCCGTCGATCGCGACGAGCGCCTGGTCGTAGTCCTTGATCTCGGCAGCGAGCTTCGTTGAGACGAACAGTTCCTCGCGGTCCACGCCGCAGGTGCGGACGCCCTCGCCGACGCCGTGCTCGTTGCCGTATGCCTGGGCGGTGTCGATGTTGCGGTAGCCGATCTGCACGGCCGCGCGGACCGCGTCGGCCGCCATGCCGTCGTCGATGAACCAGGTGCCGAGCCCCAGCTTGGGGATGGCGACGCCATTGGACAGGGTGTAGGTCTCGTCCAGGATGGTCATGCGTTCGCTCCGTTCTTCGGCAGCTGCCCGTACTCCTCGTCCGTGACGGGCTCGAGCCATTCGTTGCTGACGTCTTCGCCCGGGGTGATGAAGGCGACGTGGGAGAACCACGAGTCGGCCTTCGCGCCGTGCCAGTGCTTCGTGCCCGCCGGGACGCGGATCACCGTTCCCGGGTTCATGCCGACGGGATCGGCACCCTCGGCCCGGTACCAGCCGCTGCCCGCCGTGCACAGCAGGATCTGGTCCCCGCCACCGCCGGTGCCGTGATGGATGTGCCAGTTGTTGCGGCAGCCCGGCTCGAAGGAGACATTGCTGACGGGAACGCTCCCCGAGGCGAGCGGAGCCAGGTAGCTCTGACCGACGAAGTACTGCGCGTAGGCGTCGTTCTTCTCCCCGAGCGGGAAGATCTGATCAAATCCGTTGATGGTCATCTCGTTCTTTCGTGTCGTTCGGGACGCTCCACCGTCCGTGCAGGGTGTCGCTGCCCCGCTCGCGCCGGTGGTCAGGCGGAGCGCTCGTCGGCGATCTTCTTCAGCTGCGTGATCGCGGTCATGGCGTTGGGCCATCCGGCGTAGAAGGCCAGGTGCGTGATGGCCTCCGACAGCTCCTGCACGCTCAGCCCGTTTTCCAGCGCCTTGCCCAGGTGGTACGGGAGCTGCTCGTTGCGGTACAGGGCAGCCAGCACGCTGACCGTGACCAGACTCCGGTCGCGCGGGGACAGCTCGGACCGCTCCCACACATCTGCGAACAGCACCTCATTGGTGACCTCGACCAGCTTCGGCGCGATGCCGGCCAACTCCTGGGGCGCGGACTGCTTGACCATGCGGTGACTCCTTGTGACGATTCGTACGCGAGGATGCAGCTCTGCTCACTGTCGGCCACAGGCGGCCGGGTGGCATCCCCAGCCGCGCCCCCACCGACGGCAAAGGGACCGCAGTCGCTGCCACCAACGAGAAAACCCCAGCTCACAGGCGCGGGGAAGGCACTGCTGTTACAGGCACCGACAGGGCACCCCAGCCCTGCTCCACCGCGCTTAGCCTGGATGGCATGGACACCGCCCAGGACATCCGCGAGTTCCTCGCCACCCGCCGCGCGAAGATCACACCGCAGCAGGCCGGGTTGCCCGCCTTCGGCGGCGGGAACCGCAGGGTGCCCGGACTCCGCCGCGAGGAAGTCGCCCTCCTGGCCGGGGTCAGCATCGACTACTACGCCCGCCTGGAACGCGGCCAGCTCGCCGGCGCCTCCGAAGAAGTCCTCGACGCCCTCTGCCGGGCCCTCCAGCTCGACGACGCCGAAAGCTCCCACCTGCACGACCTCGCCGCCGCCCAGCGCCGGCGCCCGGCCCGCCGCACCACACGCCGGGCCAGGGCCGCCGTCCCCGCCAGCCTCAAGCGCGTCCTGGACTCCATGACCGGCTCACCGGCCTTCATCCGCAACGGCCGCCTCGACATCCTCGCCATCAATGACCTCGGCCGCGCCCTGTACGCCCCCCTGTTCACCGCTGCGGCCCCCGCCACGGTGAACATCGCCCGTTTCCAGTTCCTCGACCCCACCAGCCGCGGCTTCTTCCCCGACTGGAACGCCTCGGTCAACACCACCGTCTCCCTGCTGCGCACCGAAGCCGGCCGCGCGCCGGGAGACAGCGAACTGACCGGCCTGATCGGCGAACTCGTCACCCGCAGCGCCGAGTTCCGCGTGGCCTGGGCCAAACACAACGTGCGCCTGCACAACACCGGACGCAAGCACTTCCGCCATCCGGCCGTCGGCGAGATCACCCTCGACTTCGACGCCATGCAGCTGCCGGGCCACGCCGGACTGACCCTCACCGCCTACACCGCCGAAGCCGGCACCCCCGACCACGACGCCCTCATGCTGCTCGCGTCCTGGGCAGCCACCCGACAGAAACAGCTCGACAGGGAAGCCTGATCCGCCTGCTGCGGCGACACCGGAAAGGCCCTGCCGGCGCAGGGCGGTGTTCCCCACTGCCAGTTCGGCGACGCGCGGCGTGAGGGCCTGGATGTGGTGGGCGTAGGTGGTGCGTACCCCGCGCTGGTCGGCTGCGTGACGGGAGCGCAGGGCACGGCCGACGAAGACAACTGCTGGCGCACAGCGGGGGGTCGAGCTGGGCGCGGGCGGCGTGGAGGGCGGCGGCACATCCGGCGGGGCCGGAGCCGGTGATGGCGACCGCGCGTATCTCGCTCACGCGGCCGGCAACGGAGCGATCTCCTTGATCAGGCCCTCGATCAGGGTCTTGATCTCGTCGCGGATCGGGCGGACGGCGGCCACGCCCTGGCCGGCAGGGTCCTCGATCTTCCAGTCCAGGTAGCGCTTGCCGGGGAAAACGGGGCAGGTGTCGCCGCAGCCCATCGTGATGCAGACGTCGGACTCGAGAACCGCGTCGACGGTGAGGATCTTGGGGGTCTCGGCGGAGATGTCGATGCCGGCCTCGGCCATGGCCTCCACGGCGGCGGGGTTCACGGCCCCGCCCGGATCCGAGCCGGCGGAGCGGACCTCGATCCGGTCTCCGGCCAGGTGGGTCAGCCAGGCGGCGGCCATCTGGGAGCGGCCGGCGTTGTGGACACAGACGAACAGGACAGACGGCTTGTCGGCCATGGTGATCGTTCTCTCTCGTCGCGCGACGGCCCCGGCCGCCGATGACTTCAGTCACCGCTGGTATCAGCGAGCAATGATGTGACAGTATCAGCGCATGCTGACTTCAGTCGATCCTGATGTGATGCGGGTTCTGGGCGATCCGCTCCGCCTGAAAATCGTGACTCTGCTGGCCCGCGAGACGCTGTGCACCACTCACCTCGTGGAAGAGACCGGAGCCAAGCAGACCAACCTCTCCAACCACATGAAGATCCTGCGCGAGGCCGGGATCGTGGAGACCGAGCCGTGCGGCCGCTACACCTACTACAAGCTGCGCCCCGAGGTCCTGGCCGGACTGTCCGAGCAGTTCGCCGCGCTCGCCGAGTCCGCGCTCGCCGCAGGCCAGAACAAGAGGTCCTGCCCGTGACTGCCACCGAGTCCACCACCTCCGCGCCGCAGGGCGGAGCCGGGGACGAGTCGCTCGTCCGGAAGCTCTCCACCCTGGACCGCTACCTCGCGGTGTGGATCCTGCTCGCCATGGCCGCCGGCCTGGGCCTGGGCCGTCTCGTCCCCGGGATGAACGACGCGCTCGCGAAGATCGAGGTCGGCGGGATCTCCCTGCCGATCGCGCTCGGGCTGCTCGTCATGATGTACCCGGTGCTCGCGAAGGTCCGCTACGACCGGCTCGACCGGGTCACCGGTGACAAGAAGCTGATGGTGTCCTCGCTGGTCATCAACTGGATCGTCGGCCCGGCGGTCATGTTCGCCCTGGCATGGCTCTTCCTGCCGGACCTGCCCGAGTACCGGACCGGCCTGATCATCGTCGGTCTCGCACGGTGCATCGCCATGGTCATCATCTGGAACGACCTCGCCTGCGGCGACCGGGAGGCCGCCGCCGTCCTCGTCGCCCTCAACAGCGTGTTCCAGGTCATCGCGTTCGGCCTGCTGGGCTGGTTCTACCTCGATCTGCTGCCCCAGTGGCTCGGTCTGGGCGACGGCCAGGGCCTGGACGTGCCGGTCTGGCACATCGCGCTGAACGTCGTCGTCTTCCTCGGCATCCCGCTGCTGGCCGGGTTCCTCACGCGCCGGATCGGCGAGCAGAAGCTGGGCCGCGACACCTACGAGGCCGAGTTCCTCCCCAGGATCGGGCCGTGGGCGCTGTACGGGCTTCTGTTCACCATCGTCGTCCTGTTCGCCCTGCAGGGGAAGACGATCACCTCTCAGCCTTGGGACGTCGTACGGATCGCGCTGCCCCTGCTGGTGTACTTCGCGATCATGTTCTTCGGGGCGTTCCTCCTCGGCAAGGGCCTCGGCCTCGCCTACGACCGCACCGCCACGCTCGCGTTCACCGCGGCGGGCAACAACTTCGAGCTGGCCATCGCCGTCGCCATCGCCACCTTCGGCGTCACCTCCGGCCAGGCACTGTCCGGCGTCGTCGGCCCGCTGATCGAAGTACCGGTCCTGATCGGGCTCGTGTACGTCGCGCTCGCCTGGCGCCGCAGGTTCGCCGCCGACGCGGTGACCACAGCCCCGTGACCGACCGGGTGGATGTGGTGGTGATCGGCGGCGGCCAGGCCGGGCTCGCCGCCGGTTACCACCTGCGCCGGCGCGGCCTCGGCTTCGTCGTCCTGGACGCAGGCCCGGCACCGGGCGGCTCGTGGCAGCACATGTGGGACTCGCTCCACCTGTTCTCCCCGGCCGATCATTCCTCGCTGCCCGGACGGCTCATGCCCACCCGGCCCGGCCAGACCTACCCGGACGCCCGGCACGTGGTGGACTACCTGACCGACTACGAGAAGCGCTACGACCTGCCCGTCCAGCACGGCGCCCGCGTGCATTCCGTCCACCGCGAAGGCGACCGGCTGCTGACCGAATCCGACGCCGGCGCCTGGCGGACGCGGGCGGTCATCTCTGCGACGGGCACCTGGTCACGACCCTTCTTCCCCGCCGTTCCCGGACGCACCACCTTCACCGGCCGCCAGCTCCACACGGTGAACTACCGCGCTCCGGCAGACTTCACCGATCAGCGCGTGATCGTGGTGGGCGGCGGGAACTCCGGCGCACAGATCGCCGCCGACCTCACCCTCCACGGCCGCGCGCAGGTGACCTGGGCGACCCGGCGTCCCCCGCGGTTCCTGCCCGACGACATCGACGGCCGCGCCCTGTTCGGCATCGCCACCGCCCGCCGCCGCGCCCTCGACACCGGCCGGCCCGACACGGGCGGGGTGGCCTCCCTCGGCGACATCGTGGCCGTGCCCCCCGTCCGCGCCGCCCGCGACGCGGGACTCCTGCACACCACGCCGATGTTCACGCGGCTCACCGCCGACGGCGTGCGGTGGGCCGACGGCAGCCACAGCGGCGCCGACGCGATCATCTGGGCCACCGGCTTCCGCCCCGCACTCGCCCACCTCGCCCCGTTGAATTTGCGCGGCCCGCGCGGGCACATCCCCACCGACGGCACCCGCGCACTCGGCGAACCACGGCTGCACCTGCTCGGCTACGGCGACTGGACCGGCCCCGCCTCCGCCACCCTGATCGGCGCCGGCCGCCCGGCCCGCGACGCCGCCGGGCAGATCACCGACCTGCTGCACTGACGCCCGTCCCGGCCGGGCAGCAACGCCGGTCTCCTCGGTCCACCGCCCCGTACGGACGGTCTGCCGTGCCTCGGACGTAGGTGCCGAGTCCGCCGGGCGGCCCTGCCGGTCTCCGGCGGCTCGGCCGGCGCTCAGCTGCCGGCGGCGCGGAGGTCGAGCAGGGCGGACATGCCGGCCACGACGGACGGTGCGACTCGGTAGTAGACCCAGGTCCCGCGCCGCTCCGAGGTCAGCAGGCCCGCCTCGCGGAGCTTCTTCAGGTGGTGGGAGACGGTCGGCTGGGAGACGCCGACGTCCTGGATGTCACACACGCACGCCTCGCCGCCCGGGTGCGAGGCCACCTTGGAGAACAGGCGCAGGCGCACCGGGTCGGAGAGCGCCTTGAACATCACGGCCATCTTCTCCGCGTCCCGCGGAGACAGCTCTCCGGCGGTGAGGGGCGGGCAGCACGGCACGACGGCCTCGGAATCCGGGACCGGCGGCTCGGCGACCTCAGAATTCGACATGCTTCTATATTGACGCTCATCGATTCCAGTGGCAAGCTCCAAATATAGACAGTGATCGATACAGCGGCCGGACCTGCCGCCTTTCCACGGAGGGCATCACCGCCATGACCACCACCGCGGACCTGCCGGTCGCCGTGATCGGAGCCGGCCCCACCGGCCTCGCCGCCGCCGCCCACCTCATCGAGCACGGCCTGGAACCCCTCGTCCTGGAAGCCGGGCCGACAGCCGCCACCGCCGTAGCGCAGTGGGCACACGTGCGCCTCTTCTCGACCTGGGGCGAAGTCGTCGACCCGGCAGCCGAGAAGCTCCTCGCGCCCACGGGATGGGCCCGCCCCGCCCCGGACTCCTGCCCCTCCGGCGGCGAGTGGGCGAAGCAGTACCTCCAGCCGCTCGCCGACGTCCTCGGAGACCGCGTACGCCTCGGCGCCCGGGTCACCGGCGTCTCGCGCACCGGCCGCGACCGGATCGTGGACGCCGACCGCGACCAGCAGCCCTTCGTGGTGCACCTCACCCGCGCCGATGGCGGCGAAGAACGGATCTTCGCCCGCGCCGTCATCGACGCCTCCGGCACCTGGGCCACCCCGTCCCCCGCCGGGGGCAGCGGACTGCCCGCTCTCGGCGAGAAGGCGGCCGCCGACCGCATCACCTACCGTGTCCCCGACCTCAAGGACCCGGCCGTCCGCGCCCGGTACGCGAGCAAGCGCACCGCCGTCATCGGCTCCGGTGCCTCCGCCTTCACCGCCCTCGCCGACCTCGCCGATGTCGCCACGTCGGACACCGGCGCGGGCACGAAGAGCGTGTGGATCCTGCGACGGGGCATGTCCGGCTCCACCTTCGGCGGCGGCACCGCCGACCAGCTCCCCGCCCGGGGCGCCCTCGGCCTGGCCGCGAAGGCCTCCGTCGACGAAGGACACGCCCACGCGGTCACCGGCTTCCGCACGGAGGCGATCGAGCGCGACGCGGACGGGCGGCTCCTCCTGGTCGGCGAGGACGGGCGCCGCCTGGACCCGGTCGACGAAGTGATCGTGCTGACCGGCTTCCGCCCTGACCTCGGCTTCCTCGACGAACTCCGCCTCGGCCTCGACGAGCGCCTCCAGGCCCCGACCGCACTGGCCCCGCTGATCGATCCCAACCAGCACTCCTGCGGCACCGTCTACCCCCACGGCCACCGCGAGCTCTCCCACCCGGAAGCCGGGATCTACCTGGTCGGCATGAAGTCCTACGGCCGCGCCCCGACCTTCCTCGCGATGACAGGCTACGAGCAGGTCCGCTCCGTTGCCGCCGCCCTCGCCGGAGACCGCGAAGCCGCCGACCGCGTCGAACTCACCCTCCCCGAGACCGGCGTCTGCGGAGGCTCCGGACTCTTCGACGACCCGGCCGCCGCACAGGGCGACACGGGAGGATGCTGTGCGACGCCGCAACCCGCCCTGATCCAGCTCGGCACCGGCGCACCGGAGACCGCCGGGGATGAAGCGCCAGTGGGCGGCTGCTGCAGCTCATAGCCAACCTCGACACCCCCGCACGCGGGGCCACACCCGGGAGCGGACCGGTTGCGGCCCCGCGCCGCGATTCCGGCACTGTGCGCGACGCAGAACACCAGCTGGAACACCGTCCTGCAACGTGTTCACTGTTCCCGAATCTGCAGTTCACCACCGCGCCACGGTGGTCCCACGCCACCCTGTGCCCGCTGCACGACCCGGCCGCGTCGGAACTGGACGAAGACGAGACCGGCGCGGAATGAACCCGGCCCGTCGTCGCCTGCGGCCCGGTCAAGGCTCGCCCGGCTGGTCACAGGAGGACGCCGCCGGAGACTTCGATGCGCTGAGCGGTCATCCAGCGCAGACCCTCGGAGGCCAGCGTGGCGATGGCGTCGCCGATCTCCTCCGGTTCGCCGACGCGGCCGAGTGCGCTCTGCCCGGCGAGTGCCTGGCGCATCTCCGCGTCATCCCGCATGGCACCGCCGTTGAAGTCGGTGGCGGTCGGCCCCGGGGCAATGGAGTTGACCCGGATGCCCCGGGGGCCGAGTTCTGCGGCCAGAGTGCGGCTCAGGGCCTCGACCGCGGCCTTCGAGGCGGAGTAGACCGAGGTCGCGGGACTGGTGTGGCGAGTCAACGACGACGAGACGTTGATGACACGGGCGCCCTGCGCCAGCAGCGGCACAAGCGACTGGATGAGGAAGAACGTGCCCCGCACGTTCGTGCCGAACACCGTGTCGAAGTCGTCGGCGGTGACAGCCTCCAGCGGGCCGAAGACACCCACCCCCGCGTTGTTGACCAGAATATCGAGCCGCGAAGCCCCCCAGCGCTCGAGCAGTCCGCTCAGCTCGGAAGTGAAGGCTCCGAAAGAGGAGACGTCGCTGATGTCGAGACGCACGACAGCGGCAGTCCCGCCCGCAGCTTGCACGTGCCGCGCCGTCTCATCAGCCCCGGCCGCATCGCCGCGATGGGTGACCACGACCCGCACCCCGCGCGCCGCCAGGGCAAGAGCCGTACTCCGGCCCAGACCGCGGTTCGCGCCGGTCACCAAAGCGATCCTGTCGACTGTCATCACTTGCTCCCTCATGGCACGGCACCCCGGAGACGGCGGGCGCCGCAGTCAGAGGCGAGTCGCTCGACTCGCCTTCCGTCGCACCGTAGGCATGCAACAGAGGCGAGTCAAGTGACTCGCCTCGGAGCTAGGGCCTGTCCTGGGGCATACTGCACGCATGGCAGCAGAGCTCTCCACACATCACCGCCGCCTCGCCCAGCAAAAGCGTGGGGCGATCATCTCCGCAGCCACGGACCTCTTCCTGAACCGCGGCTACGACGGCACTTCCCTCGCCCGCATCGCCGAAGCGGCGGCAGTCTCGAAGTCCACCCTGTTCAAGCAGTTCCCCACCAAGGCAGCCCTCTTCGAGGCCATCGTCACCGAGTCCTGGCAGCGCGACGCCGGCGGCACTGTCGCACGGCCTCGGGCCGGAGACCTGCGTTCCGGCCTGACGTCCATCGGCCACCGTTACGCCGAGCTGATCGGCCGGCCCGGCATGACAGCCCTGTTCCGCATCGTCATCGCGGAGCTGCCCCGCTTCCCCGAACTGGGAGGGATGCAGTTCCAGCTCGGCAAGCTGCCCTACTTCACCTCGGTCCAGCACTACCTGGAGTCGGAGCACGAGGCCGGCAACGCCGACGTCCCGGACGCCGAGAGCGCCACCAACCAGTTCCTCGGGATGATCGCCAACTACGTCCTGTGGCCCCGCATGCTGCTGACCGACTGGAACCCCGCAGCCCCTGACACCCGCTACGCCGTCGAGCAGGCCGTAGAGACCATGCTCGCCCGCTACACCTCCGATCGACCAGCCTGATCCGAGGCCGGAATTCGTACGCCGGCACCGGGTTCTGAAGGGGCCTGCGGAGCTGCGGCCGTGCGGACCTCAACCGTCAATGGCGGCTGGGCCGTTGCCGAGCGGCCTCGGCCGATGCGGCTGCCTACGAGCGCGGGCGCCGCCCCAAGCAGCCCAGGCTCGCCCAGCGGCCCGCCTTGCGCGCCCCGGTGGAAGACGACCTGGCTCTGCGCGGAGAACCGCCGGAACGCCGCGCATGCCGGCGGCCTGATCCGCACCGGCCCACGGCGGGTCGTGATCTGCCGTAGGACACCGCGCCCATGAGACGTCTCAACAGGTCACACGACCCCGGCCGCTCGTCACTTGGTGAAGACGAGACTGACGTTGTGTCCGCCGAAGCCGAACGAGTTGGCCAGCGCGGCGGACCACTCACCGGTGCGCGGCTCGCCGCGGACCACGTCCAGTTCGACGCGCGGGTCGAGTTCGTCGAGGTTGCGCGTGGCCGGCAGTGTGCCGTCCCTGAGCGCGAACAGGGCGGCCATGGCGCCCACCGCTCCGGACGCGCCGATCATGTGACCGGTCATCGACTTCGTCGCGGTCACCGCGGCGTGCCCGCCGATGGCCCGGCTGATCGCCTGGGCCTCCGCGAGGTCGCCGGACTCCGTCGAGGTGGCGTGGGCGTGCACGACTCCGATGTCCGCCGGGGCCAGGCCGGCGTCGCGCAGCGCCAGGTCGATGGCGAAGGCCTGGCCCTGCGCGTCGGACGCGGTGATGTGGTCCGCGCTCGAACTCACGGCGCTGCCGGCCAGCGTGCCGTAGGCGCGTGCTCCTCGGCCCCGGGCGAACTCGGCGCGTTCGAGCACCATCATCCCCGCGCCCTCTCCCATGACGAACCCGGACCGCTGGACGTCGAAGGGGCGGGACACGGCCTCCGGGTCCGACGACTGCGTCGACAGGGCCTTCATCTGCGCGAATGCCGCGATGACGAAGGGGTGCAGGCATGCCTCCACCCCTCCCGCGACGACCACGTCGACCCGTCCGCCGGCGATCAGGTCCTGACCCAGGGCGAGGGCCTCCGCCCCGGACGCACAGGCACTGACCGGAGTCCTGGCGCCGCCCTTCGCACCCAGGTCCATGCTCACCCAGGCCGCCGGCCCGTTGGGCATCAGCATGGGGACCGCGAACGGCGACAGCCGGCGCATCCCGGCGCGTTCGAAGATGTCGTCCTGCCCGAGCGTGCTGAGGATGCCACCGGTTCCCGTCCCGATGACGACGGCGATCCGTTCCGGCTCGACCTGCGGAGCACCCGCGTCCTGCCAGGCCTCACGCGCGGTCAGGACAGCGACCTGCTCGCCTCGGTCCAGCTTCCTGGCCTCGGTCCTCGGAAGCAGGGAGGCAGGGTCCACCGTCAGCCCGGCCGCAAGGTGCACGGGCAGGTCCGCAGCCCACTCCTCCGCCAGGAGACGCACCCCCGACTTGCCGTCCAGCAGCCCCGACCACGACGACGACGCGTCCGCTCCCAGGGGCGTCATCGCGCCGACGCCTGTCACCAGCACACGACTGTCACGGGTCACACGAGCCTCCTTGAATTGTCCGAACGTCACAGAGGGCCTGACTTGCCCTCATGGGCATCATTCCAGCGTTCAGAAGGAGAATCAGGGGAGGAGCCGACCGATTCGATAGTGAGAATTTGTGCTACCTCAACAACCGGGGAGGTGGCTCACGGCCTTGCCAAGCAGTACGACCCACGCGGCAGCCGCGCACCCAGAGGCGGTTCCGGTCCCGGCCCGGGGCCGATCCGGGACCCCCGGTCCCGGTCCGGTCCCCGTCCGGTCCCGGCCCGGGGCCAGCCCGTTGCCGGCCCCGGCACACCCTGGGTGCGCTCCGCGCCAAATCGTGGCTGAATCCCGCCGGGACCAGGGCAAACATCGCGCGGTCGCGATCATCGTATCGAGTTAATGTCAGCGGATTTGCTTGGTCCGGACGGCCGAGCGGCCATTACTGTTCCCCTGGATCTGGACGGATTCACCTTCGTATCCCCTGTTTTCGTCCGGTTGTTCGGTGTGTTCGCATATGCCCTCGACCGCCCTGACCAAGGAGAGCCTGCTCGATGACTGTTGACTCGAACGCGGAAACGCGGCTGGAACTGCCCAAGCAGTCCAGCCTGGGGACGGCGGCCGCCCGCAACCTCGCCACCACGACGAAGTCCGCCCCGCAGATGCAGGAGATCACCTCCCGCTGGCTGCTGCGGATGCTCCCGTGGGTGGAGACCAAGGGCGGTGCCTACCGGGTGAACCGCCGGCTCGCCTACACCGTCGGGGACGGCAAGGTGGAGTTCGTCCAGGACGGCGCCGACGTCCGGGTGATCCCGCAGGAACTGGGCGAACTGGCCCTGCTGCGCGGCTTCGACGACCTCGACGTGCTCACCGCCATCGCCGGCCGCTGCATCCAGCGCGACTTCCGGGCGGGCGAGACCCTGGTCGAGCGGGGAGCGGCGGCGGACCGGATCCACCTCATCGCGCACGGCCGCATCGGGCAGACCTCCGTGGGCAATTACGGCGACGAGGTCGCCCTGGACGTACTCGCCGACGGCGACCGGTTCGGGGACAACGCGCTGCTGGACGAGGACGCCCGGTGGGAGCAGACCGCTGTCGCCGAGACCTCGGGCACGCTGCTCACCCTGTCCCGCGCCGACTTCGCGGCCGTCGTCGCCAACGCGCCTGCCCTCCGGGCCCACGTCGAACAGTTCACCTCGCGCTCCCAGCAGCGGCAGAACCACCGCGGCGAGGCCGAGATCGCGATGTCGGCCGGCCACACCGGAGAGCACGCGCTGCCCGGCGCCTTCGCCGACTACGAGCTGAATCCGCGCGAGTACGAACTCTCCGTCGCCCAGACCATCCTGCGGATCCACACGAGGGTCGCGGACCTCTACAACGGGCCGATGAACCAGACGGAGGAACAGCTCAGGCTCACCATCGAGGCGCTGCGCGAGCGGCAGGAGCACGAGCTGATCAACAACCGGGAGTTCGGGCTGCTCCACAACGCCGACTTCAAGCAGCGCATCCAGCCGCACTCCGGCCCGCCGACCCCGGACGACCTGGACGAACTGCTCTGCCGCCGCCGGGGTTCCAAGTTCTTCCTCGCGCACCCCAAGACGATCGCGGCGATCGGGCGGGAGTTCAACTCACGCGGCCTCTACCCGGACCACGTGGACCTCGGCGGCCAGCAGGTCCCGGCCTGGCGCGGAGTTCCGATCCTCCCCTGCAACAAGATCCCCGTCACGCCGGAGCGGACCAGCTCGATCCTCGTCATGCGTACCGGCGAGGAGAACCAGGGCGTCGTCGGTCTGCACCAGACGGGCCTGCCGGACGAGTACGAGCCGGGGCTCTCGGTCCGCTTCATGGGGCTCGACGAGAAGGCGATCACGTCCTACCTCGTCACGACCTACTACTCCGCGGCCATCCTCGTGCCGGACGCGGTCGGCGTGCTGGAGAACGTGCAGATCGCCCGCTGGCCCAAGTAGCCGGCCCGGCCCGTACCGCGTGGCTCGACGCCCGGACTCGACGGACTGACCGCGCCCGCCCGGTGCCCCGCGCCCGGAGAACTCCGGACAACCGCCCACCCCTCAAGGAGTCATGGATGCCCGCACCCGAGCTGCCACCTCCGCAGTCGAGCCTGCCGGAGGCGGCTTCCCGCTTCGGGGCCCACGTGCTCGCCGAAGCCTCGGCCCGCGCCCGCGACATCAGAGCCACCACCGGTGGCCCGCCCGGCCTGCCGGTGCCTTCCGGCGCTGCCGCGCCCGCCCCGGATTCACCGCCGGTCACCGCCCCGGCACCGCCGGCCGCGATCCCGGCGCCCTCGGCGGGGCGGGTCCTGGGAGGGCCCACCGGCCTGGGCACCGCGAGCCTGCGCACGCTCCTGCGGCGCGACGGGCCGCCGGCGCCCGCAGGAGCCGCCCCGGATGCCTGCGGGGAGGGCGGTGGACAGGGCAAGGTGATCCCGGGCCTCTACCACCACCCGGTCCCCGAGCCGGACCCGGTGCGGGTGGAGGAGGTCAGCCGGAGGATCAAGACCTGGGCCCTGGACGAGGTCGCCCTTTATCCGGAGGACTGGGAGGAGCAGTTCGACGGCTTCTCCGTGGGCCGCTACATGGTCGGCTGCCATCCGGACGCGCCCGGCATCGACCATCTGATGCTCGCCACCCGGCTGATGGTGGCCGAGAACGCCGTGGACGACTGCTACTGCGAGGACCACGGCGGATCGCCCGACGGTCTGGGCGAGCGCCTGCTGCTGGCGCACACCGCCCTCGACGCCCTGCACACCACCGCGGAGTACCGGCCGCAATGGGCGAAGTCGCTCCAGGCGGACGCGCCCCGGCGCGCCTACCGCTCCGCAATGGAGTACTTCGTCCGGGCTGCCGGCCCCTCCCAGGCGGACCGGCTCCGGCACGACATGGCCCGGCTGCACATGGGCTACCTGGCCGAGGCCGCATGGGCGCAGATGGACCACGTCCCGGAGGTGTGGGAGTACCTGGCGATGCGCCAGTTCAACAACTTCCGCCCCTGCCCGACCATCACCGACACCGTCGGCGGTTACGAACTCCCGGCGGACCTGCACGCCCTGCCGGCCATGCAGGAGGTCATCGCGCTGGCGGGAAACGCGACGACGATCGTGAACGACCTGTACTCGTACACCAAGGAACTCAACGCGCCGGGCAAGCACCTGAACCTGCCTGTCGTGATCTCCGAACGTGAGGGGGTCTCCGACCGCGAGGCCTATCTGAAGTCGGTCGAGATCCACAACGAGCTCATGCACGACTTCGAAACCGCGGCCGCTTCGCTGGCCGCGGAGACCCCCGTCCCGAGTGTGCAGCGCTTCCTGCGCGGCGTGGCCGCTTGGGTCGACGGCAACCACCACTGGCACCAGTCGAACACCTACCGCTACAGCCTGCCCGACTTCTGGTAAGAGAATGGACTCATCCGTGACCAACGCCGAACTCACCGCCACCGCCGCCACCGCCGCCGGTTCCACCCCCGCATCCGTCTCCGCCTCGGTGCGCATCCCCAGCCCCGCGACCCCGTACCAGGGCGACATCGCGCGCTACTGGGACGGCGAGGCCAGGCCGGTGAACCTGCGCCTGGGCGATGTCGACGGGCTCTACCACCACCACTACGGCATCGGTGCGGTGGACACCTCGGCGCTCGGTGACGCCGGGGACGGCGCGAGCGAGAAGAAGCTGATCTCCGAACTCCACCGACTGGAGTCGGCCCAGGCCGAGTTCCTCCTGGGCCACCTCGGGGACATCGGGCGCGAGGACACCCTGCTGGACGCCGGCTGCGGCCGCGGCGGCTCGATGGTGATGGCCCACCAGCGCTTCGGGTGCAAGGTCGAGGGCGTCACGCTCTCCGCCAAGCAGGCCGACTTCGCCAACGGCCGGGCCGGCGAGCTCGGCCTCCAGGACCATGTCCGGGCGCGCGTCTGCAACATGCTGGCCACCCCGTTCGAGACCGGGTCGGCGGCGGCCTCCTGGAACAACGAGTCGAGCATGTACGTCGACCTCCACGACCTGTTCGCGGAGCACTCCCGCGTCCTGGAGATCGGTGGCCGCTACGTGACCATCACCGGCTGCTGGAACCCGCGGTACGGCCAGCCCTCGAAGTGGGTCTCGCAGATCAACGCGCACTTCGAGTGCAACATCCACTCGCGCCGGGAGTACCTCCGCGCCATGGCCGACAACCGGCTGGTGCCCCAGACCATCATCGACCTCACCCCCGACACCCTGCCCTACTGGGAGCTGCGGGCCACGTCCTCGCTGGTGACGGGGATCGAGGACGCGTTCATCAACTCGTACAAGGACGGGTCCTTCCAGTACCTCCTGATCGCGGCAGACCGCGTCTGACCTCGCGCAGCCGTCCGCGGGACCCCCGTCGGCTCCGGCCGACGGGGTTCTCCCGCGTCTCGCGCCGAGCCGGACCAGCCCGGCCCGGGAGCGTCAGGGGGTGGCTGCGGACACGACGTACACGACCGGGGCCATCGGGTCGGTCATGTCGACGGTGATGTCCTGGGTGGGGCGCGGGTCCTTGTTGGTGTGCGTGGTGCCCGACCACGCGACGCCTTCGCCGAAGTACCAGCCCGCGACCTTCGTGTCGCGGGCGCCGACGGTGATCCTGCCCTCGGTCAGGGCCGCGCGGCCGGTGCCGACGTTGGTCAGGAAGCGGTCGAGACCGTTGGAGGACGTGCGGAACTGCACGTACATCCGGCTGGCCTTCCAGTTGTTGGTCTCGTAGTACTCGACGTCCTGCGCGTCCCACGGGATCGGCACCTCGAAGATCCGGCGCAGCATCCGGGACGGCCAGCCCTCGCGGAGCCCCTGCGCCGCGGCCTCGGCGGCCTTGTCCTCGCCGGAGCGGCGGCTCTGGCTCGCGGAGATCAGCAGGTATCCGGCCGGGATCCCGATGAGCAGCACGATGATGGTCGCCGTGATCAGGCGCCGGCGGATCGTTCTGCGCCGGTCCTCGGGCAGCCCGCCCGTCGCCCTGCTCGGGCGGCGGGGACTGACGCGGCACGACGGGGTGCTCGGCTGCGGTCATGGCTCTGGGGGTCCCTAGGAAGTGCGGGTGTTGCGAGTGTTACGGATGGTGCTCGCTGCCTGGTCGTAGATCTGCGCGTACCGCCTCGTACCGCTCGACGCGGCGGCGGTTGGTACGGCGGAACCTGCGGGCCACCAGTCTGGCGAGGTCGGCGGCGCCGACCATACCCGCCTCGGGGCCGAGCTGCGCTTTCGCGATCCGCGCCTCGGGCCGGTAGCCGCGGCCGGTGAGGTGGCGTTTGAAGGCGTCCCTGGCCGGTCCGATCAGCAGGTCGTCGGCGGCGCTGACACCGCCTCCGATGACGAAGCAGGAGGGGTCGAGCGCGGCGGCCAGATTGGCGATGCCGACGCCGAGCCACTGGCCGATGTCCTGGAGGAGTTCGATGCACATCGCATCGCCCTCGCGGGCCAGTTCGGTGATGAGCGGTCCGGTGATGTCTGGGGATGTTGCCCTTGACCCGCTCGATGATTCCGTGGGCCACCGGGGAGTCCGCGGCGGCCAGTTCCCTGGCCTCGCGGACGAGGGCGTTCCCGGAGCTGTACTGCTCCCAGCAGCCCCGGTTGCCGCAGGGGCAGCGGTGGCCGCCGGGCACCACCTGCATTGTGGCCGAACTCAACCGGGCGACGCCGTACTTGCCCCGCTTGACCTGACCGTCCTCCAGGATGGCGCCGCCGATGCCGGTACCCAGTGTGATCATGACGAGGTGGTCCTCGCCCCGGCCGGCGCCGAAGCGCCATTCGGCCCAGGCGGCGGTGTTGGCGTCGTTGTCGACCATGACCGGGACGACCAGCCGGGAGGCGATGGCGTCGCGCAGGGGTTCGTCGCGCCAGGCGAGGTGGGGGCGAACAGCACCTTGGACCGGTCCGCGTCGACCCAGCGGCCGCGCCGATGCCCACCGCGTTGCACGTCGTGGCGGTCGGAGAGGTCGAGGGACCAGCTCGACGATGGTGTCCTCGACGACCTTGGGGCTCTTGGACTTGCTCGGGGCGTCTCGGTGCGCAGGGTCTCCAGGATGTTTGCCGTCGGCGTCGACGACGCCGGCCATCACCTTCGTCCCCCCGATGTCGATGCCGACGGTGGGGACCCGCGGCGCGGTGAGGTGCGAAGGCGCCGCTCCCGGGTGCCGACGGGTCCGCAGGGACGGTGGCGCGGGCGGAGCGCGGTGCGTGAAGTCCGCGGTACGTGCTCATCGTCCCTGGGGGGTCGGGGGTGGGCCGGGGTCGGTCTGATCCCGGCGGCGGGCGGCGCCCGTCGGCCCCGATTCTGCCACTGCCGGGGCGGCGGGGCTGCCGGACGGGGTCGGCGGCCCCGCTGACTACGGGGTGTCGTGCTTCGCGGCGGGGCCGCCCCGCAGGTCCGGGCCGGGGGTCCGCTCCAGCTCGTGGCTGAGCTCCTCCAGCTCGCTGCCGCCCGCCATCTGGGTGAGCTCGTCCAGCGTGATGCCGCCCTTGGTGTGGCTGCCGGCCATGGCGCCACGCTTGAGCAGTACGAAGCGGTCACCGACCAGATACGCGTGGTGCGGGTTG